>NZ_JBXAFY010000009.1:0-234976 GCF_058793575.1 Shinella sp. GW835-FHT14H05
GGGGAAGTGGCACGCCCTAGGGGAGTCGAACCCCTCTTTTCAGAATGAAAATCTGACGTCCTAACCGATAGACGAAGGGCGCGTGCGGTGGGCGTCTTCTAATCAGGACCGGCCGGATGCGCAAGACGGAAAATCGCGAAAATCGCAACTTTTTCATCGGTGGAAACCGGAACCCACAGGGTAGGGCGCCGTCGTTGAATTGACGACTGGCAATTTCGCGGAAGCCTTCCCATATAATCCTTGCTGAAGGTCCTGAGGTTGCCGCCGTTGACCCTCCCGGCGGTGCCCGTTGGCTCAGCTCCGTTGCCGTTGTCGGCAACACGCAGCCGCTCGTCCGGCATGCTGGGCCGGACGAGCGGTGCGACTGAGCGGATCGAGACCCCGGAGCGCTGGGCCATACTCGACGGGGCCTCTCTCCCGACCGCGTAAGATCGCAGCCGTAAATCCTCAACGATCCTTAACCATATGTCGTTCCACGCCAAGGCAAGCACGAAAAGCTTCGGGCGGTCATGAATGCGTGATATGGTGGGAAAGTGGAACGCGCGGGGTAAAGGACTCGAATAAAATCATTGAGTTACCGCCGCGCTCGCCATAGGCGGCTTAGCCGTCTGATTGATCGGCGAGCGATATAAAACTGTTGGCTATGCCTTCAGGATTCTCAACATTTCTTCCTGCTCACTATCGTCAATGTCCCCATCAATTAAATCTCCGATCTCATCGAACCTTCCGATGATTTCTACGATCATTTCCTCGTCACCTGCATCGTACGCGATATCAATAGGATGAAGCGCTCCACTGGTGTTTCCGGAAATATAGCCACGTCGTACAAATGACGCCCATTGATGGACGGCATCAGCACTGCAGTGGCCACTGCGCCACTCCTCCAATACTCTTATTAAGGCGAAGCGGGATACTTTTAGCTGGGGACGTTTCGCAGCCGCATCCTGTAGCTTGGGATGGCTAGCGGCCAGAACGACAGCGAGGCAATTTATGTTTCCTTCTACGACTTCTGTGATGGCTGCTTCCAAACTTTCCATTGTGCACATCCAGTGGTAGCGCTGTCGGTGCCCGTTTCGAGCGAGCGCACGTCTTCATTCTACTGTGTCTATGCCGCAGAAGGCATCTTCCCCAAGATTTCAGATTGGCAGCACTATCTCCTATTGCGCCGAAAAATTGAGATAACCGAAGCTAAAACCCGATGCATTCACCGAGACAGCAAAATGGTCTCAATGCAGGAAGGTATGGATTTTGGTGAGGGAGGGTGGCACGCCCTAGGGGAGTCGAACCCCTCTTTTCAGAATGAAAATCTGACGTCCTAACCGATAGACGAAGGGCGCGTGCGGTGGGCGTCTTATAGAAGGGCGCTTTGGCTTCCGCAAGCGGGAAAAAGCCGTTGTGACAAAAAAATGAAAAGCCGCCCTGAGGGCGGCTTCGGATGCGGGAAAGCGCACCAATTACAGACGCTTAGGCCAAAAGCCTATTTGCGCCGGCGGCAGCGCCAGTTCCAGTCGCGTTCCGGGCCGACGTCGATATGCACGGATTCGGTGTGGCAATAGGTGCCCACGCCGCCGCGGCCGGGCATGCTGCGTAGATATTCCGCAAGCTCCCATTTGGTGACGCCCGCGATCTGGATATCGGCGGCCTCGCAGCGCGTATGCAACGATTGTTTTGCGCGGTTGCGTTTCAGGTCGCGCAGGCCCGATGTGACAATGATCGGCTTGTCATAATGCGTTTCGATCGTCTTCAGCACCTGCAGCAATTCCGGCTTGAAACAGCCGGTCTTCACCTTTTCCGTCTGTAGCCACAGGCCGTTCGGCGCGAGCCGCGCAAGGCCGGCAAGCGAGGCCACTTCCTTGAACTGCGGCGCGTCGTCCTCGACCTCTTCGGATTCCGAATGATCGGTCGAAAACAGCGCATTGGCGGTCGAAACGCCGGGAAGCGTGCCGAGCGACGCCTTGCGCGTCGCGTTTGCGCTGTCGCGGTTGAGGACGCGGCGCGGCTGCTCGGCAAAACGATCGCCGTCGAACTGGTCTTTGGCTTCGCGCTTGCTGGCGAAGAGCGAGGCGAGCGTCACCGTCTTGCGCGGCTGGTCCTTCTTCGTCTGCGTCTCGGCAAGACCAGCCTCGGCCGTCGTTTCCGGCAGCGTCACGCTGTCTTCGGCTGGCGTCGTGAGGGCAAGATCGGCCGCATTGCCGGCCGCTGCCTCCGCGACGAGCGCCGTGCGCGCGGTCTTCGGGATCGGCACGTTCTCCGGCAGCACCACTTCGGCCTGCTCGTCGCCGAGCGTTTCGAGCGGCTGCTGCCCGGTCGATTCGACCTGCGGCATATCCTCGACCGGCAACCGGCCGGACTGGTCGGCGCCCTGCGCCTCGCCGGAACCGGCATAGAGGCTCTTGACCGAGGCATTCGTGCCCGACGTCTGCGTCGCATAGGCGGTGCTGGTCTGCCCGCCATTCGCATAGATGCTCGACTGGCCGGCATTCAGCGTGGTCTGCTGCATGACGAGGCCCGCCATGTCGCGCCCGGCCTCTTCGCCGGCGACCTGGCCGCTCGCCGTCGCTCCGGCGTCCGCCGTGACGGATGGATCCTTCGCCGTGCCTTGAGCGGCGTCGGCGCTCACCACCGGCGTGGTGGTGTCGTCGGTGCTGCCCTCGGCGACCGTCTCTTCATTTTCCTGCACGGCCTTGTTTTCCGCGCGCATATCCGTGGAGACTGCGGAAACGCAGCCCGAGAGCGTGGCGACCGACACGGCCAGCAGCAATCCATACCGCAGCGCCTTCAGGCCTGGCCACTTTCCCTGCATGTCCTGCAAAGGCTTTCCCCCGCTTTCGACGTTCGCGCCCTCGGTCTTGCCGCCGATCGGGCCATTTCTTCAAACAGTCGCAACCGCAAGCGAGAAAAGCCAAAGGGCCAGGCTGCGGTTGCCGCGATGTTACCGTTTCGGCCAAAAGTGTAAAGGCCGAAGCGTGTGGAGCCGAGAACGCAATACGGGAAGCAAACCGGCCGGAATCGGCCAAGGCGCCCCTCTCGCTGGCGATCGACCGGAAGGCAAGAAATCCCGGCCAAATACGGCGAAACGATGGTCTTGTGACAAAGCTATAGGACGCAAGCTTTGCCCGGAGCTTGCGTCCCGCAGGACTTGCCGGGCAGGTGCTACCAGACGCCGGTATTGCCCATCGACGCCCAGGGTTCGGCCGGCGCCAGGTTTTCGCCCTTCTGCAGGATCTCGATGGAGATGCCGTCCGGCGAGCGCACGAAGGCCATGTGGCCGTCGCGCGGCGGACGGTTGATGGTGATGCCGTTGTCCATCAGCTTCTGGCAGAGCGCATAGATATCGTCGACCTCATAGGCGAGGTGGCCGAAATTGCGCCCGCCGGCATAATCCTCGGTGTCCCAGTTGTAGGTGAGCTCCAGGCAGGGCGCGGCCTTTTCGCGCGCGGCGTCGACATCCTCGGCGGCTGCCAGGAAGATCAGCGTGAAGCGGCCCTTTTCGTTCTCGTAGCGGCGCACTTCCTTGAGACCGAACAGCGTCGAGTAGAAGTTGAGGGACTGGTCGACGTCTTTGACGCGGACCATCGTGTGGAGATAACGCATTGGAAAATCCTCTGAATGTGGGGTCGTCCGAAAGAGTAGGGTTTTGTCAGCCTCAGGCAAGCCTTGCAGCCTACCAATAGGGCCGGCAAAACTTTCAAAGGGGCTTGCGCATTCGCATCGGGACAATGTTATTCTGGTTATCAAGAATCAGTTAACCGTAAACTCATGTGACGCGTAAACGAGGGGCTGGCAGGTCATGGTGGACAGGGTGTCTTCAAAGGAAATCACGACCCGTGATGACCAGAGCAATGACGCCGTCGATCTGATCGAGATCACCGGCATCATCAAATGGTTCGACGTCGCCAAGGGCTTCGGCTTCATCGTGCCGGACAACGGCATGCAGGATGTCCTGCTGCACGTCACCTGCCTCCGGCGCGATGGCTACCAGACGGTTCTGGAAGGAACGCGCGTCGTCGCGCTGATCCAGAAGCGCGACCGCGGCTATCAGGCCTTCCGCATTCTTTCCATGGATCAGTCGACCGCCGTGCATCCCTCGCAGATGCCGCCGGTGAAGACCCACGTTCAGGTCACCCCGTCGAGCGGGCTGGAGCGCGTGCTGGTCAAGTGGTTCAACCGCACCAAGGGTTTTGGCTTCCTGACGCGCGGCGAGGGCACCGAGGATATCTTCATTCATATGGAGACGCTGCGCCGCTTCGGCCTCACCGAGCTTCGCCCGGGGCAGGTCGTGCTCGCGCGCTTCGGCGATGGCGAAAAGGGCCTGATGGCCGCGGAAATCCACCCGGACATGCCGGTTCCCGGCAACAGGGCGCACTGATGGGGCATCTCGCGCGGACGTTCGGCTTCGCGCGCCTCGCGAGCGCCGTCATGGCGCTTTTTTTCTGTTTCTCGCTCGTCGCTCACGCTGCGGAAACCTTTGACAAGCAGCCGCTGACGATCGTGACCAAGGATGGCAAGAGCCATGTCTTCACGGTCGAACTGGCCGTCACGCCGCGCCAGCGCGAGCAGGGCCTGATGAACCGCCGCGAAATGGCCGAGGACCACGGCATGCTCTTCGCCTTCGGCGAAACGCGGCAGGTCTTCATGTGGATGAAGAACACCTACCTGCCGCTCGACATGCTGTTCATCGCCAAGGACGGCAAGGTGCGCGCCATCAAGGAAAATGCCGAGCCGCTTTCGGAAGCGATCATCGATTCGCAGGGACCGATCGACTACGTGCTGGAACTCAACGGTGGCACCGTCAAGCGCCTCGGCATCCGCGCCGGCAACCGCGTTAAGAACGAACTCCTGGAATCCCAGCGCAAGGCGCAATAGACCGTCCCCGCATTTCTCGCGACAAGCGCCCGAAAGCGCCTATTAGCTGTTGCGGCAGCCGGCGGATGCGTGTATCTCCCCCTTCGCCGGGACGGACGGAGTGTAGCGCAGTCTGGTAGCGCATCTGGTTTGGGACCAGAGGGTCGGGAGTTCGAATCTCTCCACTCCGACCATCGGCAAGGCCCTGAGAAGCCAACGTTTCCCGCCCCAGTATTTGATTAGTCAAATTTACGTTGTGAGCGCACTGTGGGAGAGAACAGCCTCCTTCAGGTGCGTCATCATTTACTCGGGTGGACGGACTTCTCTCAATTACGAGGCGATTGAGCCCGCACCAATCCGGTAGCCGATCAGAAAATCCTTCAGAAATTATCCCCGTCTTGTTGGGCGGTTTTAATATGGCCGAGCGATCAAGCATAACCCCGGAGTTGCCGGAGAATGTGGCCGTCGCTCTAAGAGCGAACATTACTCGCTCTTAGATTTGGGTAGGCAATTGGGTCACCCAAATATGAAGGAGACTGAAAATGGCTTTGACAAATGAAGACTTGAAGGGCGTTCGCGCAGCGGTCTGCGACACAGTATGGCGAATCGTCAACCGGAACGTTTCGGATGATCCCAGTAATGATGGAAAACTCAGCCGCGAGGGTGTGAAGACCGCAGCTCAGCAGCAATTCAATACGTATTTCAGCGGCACGCTGCCGGTCTCCTAACCAGTTTGGCCCGCCCTGATGACCCCAATAGCAGTAAACAGGGCGGGCCGTTCCATTCTAAAGCTCAATATGGTTCGGAGCGCGTTGCGCGCGAGGCTTCGGCCTTCCCAACGACCAGATCAAGAAGACCACAAAGAACGGGGTGCGCTGGCAGGAGGAAAGCATGCTTTCGAACCTTCCTGCGCATATAGGCAGGCACTTATGACAGCAAACTAGGTTAAATTACATAAACCGAAATCTGACAGCCAAGTGCGAGAGAACCCGTCGCTGGTCATCCGGGTCAGCGGTTTTTCCTAAAGCTCTTCGCGAGAATCTTGGCCCTGTACCTGCAATCTCCTCACCCCGCCGTTTACAAAAAGCATAGAATACGGATAATAAATATCCTTATTGCGCGGATGGGTTTGATGATCCTCAAGAGCCAAGTCGAATGGGCACTGCACTGTTGTGCCATTCTCGCCGGACTTCCAGACGGGCGTTATCTTTCCACCAAGGCTCTGGCCGAATTCCATGGCCTGCCGAAGGAATATCTCTCCAAGGCATTGCAGAGCCTTTCCCAGGCGAAGCTGGTCGAATCGACGCTGGGGCCGAGCGGTGGTTATCGCCTTGCTCGCCCGACCGCGGAAATAACCTTTCTCGATGTGGTGGAGGCGGTGGAAGGCAAGGAGCGGACCTTCGCCTGCAGCAATATCCGCGCCAACAATCCCTGCCGTCCCGAAGGCTATTGCGAGGCCGGCCCCTGCGCGGTCGCCCGCGTCATGTGGGATGCGGACGAGGCATGGCGCGCAAAGCTGCGCAGCGTCAGCCTCGCGGCACTCGTCCAGACTCTGGAGCAGGAAATCCCGACCACGCTCTGGCAGAGCAGTTTCCAATGGGTGTTGAAACGCGCGGGTTGATCCAGGTCGGATAAAAGCGGAGGAGGCGGCCGGCGCAAACCGGCCACCTCCGGATTGTCAATCCACCAGCGCCACGGCGATTTCCGCCGCGAGCCGGGCATTGTTTTCGACGAGCGCGATGTTCGTCTTCAGGCTGCGGCCGTCCGTCAGGCGGAAAAGGCTGTCGAGCAGGTAGGGTGTCACGGCCTTGCCGGCGATCTCGTCGCGTTCGGCATTGTCGAGCGCGCGGGCGATGTAGATCTCCATTTCCTCGCGCGGGATTTCGTCGGCCTCCGGCACGGGATTGGCGATCAGCATGCCGCCGTCGACGCCGAGCTGGTCGCGCACCGTCTGGAAATTGGCGATGGCCGCCGGGCTGTTCAGCGTCAGCGGGCTCTTCAGCCCCGAATCGCGCGACCAGAAGGCGGGGAAGACCGGGCTGTCATAGGTGACGACCGGTACGCCGCGGGTTTCCAGCACTTCCAGCGTCTTCGGGATGTCGAGGATCGCCTTGGCGCCGGCGCAGACGACGATGACGCCGGTGCGCGACAGCTCGTCGAGGTCGGCGGAAATGTCGAAGGTCTCTTCGGCCTTGCGGTGCACGCCGCCGATGCCGCCGGTGGCAAAAACCCGGATGCCGGCGCGCGCGGCACCGATCATCGTCGCGGCGACGGTGGTGGCGCCCGTGCGCCGCTCCGCGATCGCGAAGGCGAGGTCCGCGCGCGACAGCTTCATGGCGCCTTCGGTCTTCGCGAGCGTTTCGAGCGTCGCATCGTCGAGGCCGATATGCAGCACGCCATCGATGACGGCGATCGTCGCCGGCACGGCGCCTTCCTCGCGGATGATGCGCTCGACGCTGCGGGCCATGTCCAGGTTGCCCGGATAGGGCATGCCATGGGTGATGATCGTCGATTCGAGCGCGACGATCGGCGCGCCGCGCGCCTTGGCGGCGGCGACTTCTTCCGAATACTGCATCGGCAGGAGGGCGGAGGCGGGTCTGGTCATGCTGGATCCTTGCGGAAATCTGGTCGAATTTTCAGGCGGAATTTTCGGCAAGAAAGTCTCATGCCATCCATTCGGCCTGAGGCACAAGAGAAAGTGCGGCGGCAAGGGCCGCCTGCGACATTTCTTCAGCCACGGCCAGCGGCGAGCGCACGGTGATCGCGGCCGCTGCCGCGCCGTGGCGCAGCGCCTCGCCGAGGTCCCGCCCGGCGAGCCAGGCGCTGACGAAACCGGAGGCCAGCGAATCGCCGGCACCCGTGACATCACCGAGCGCCGGGATTTCCGGCGGCGTGACCAGCGCCGCGCCCTTCGCATCGAAAGCGATGACGCCCCGCCCGCCGCGCGTCACCACGCCCGCGGCAAGGCCCGCGGCGCGCAAGGCCTTCGGCCAGTCGGCCGGGTTTTCCGGTGTAGCCCCCGTCAGCGTGCGTGCCTCCGCCTCGTTCATGAACAGGAAGGCGAGGGCGGACAGGGTTTGTTCGAACCGCACGACCTTGGCCGGCGAGATGGCGATGCCGGCGATCGGCACGCGGGCTTCAGCCGCGGCCTTCGCCATGGCGCCGAGCGTTTCGGCCGGCAGGTTGGCATCGGTGAGGATGAGGCCTGCCGCCGCGACCGCCTCGCGCATAGCTCGCTGCTGCAGGCGCCGCGGCGAGAACAGCCGGTAGAGGTCCATGTCGGCAAGCGCGATGACGAGGTTGCCGTCGCGTTCGATGATCGCCGTGTAACTCGGCGTCGCCCGGTCGAGGAAGGTGAAGGGGGTGTCCTCGATACCCGCCGCCGCAGCAGCCGCCGCGACGATATCGCCGTCCGCATCGCCGCCGCGCGGCGAGACGAGCCGCACCGCATGCCCCAGCCGCGCGAGGTTGCGCGCCGCATTGAAGGCGCCGCCGCCCGCTTCCACGAACCAGCCGCCGGGATTGCTCGCCCCCGGCGTCGTCTCGCCGGCAATGCGTCCGCGCCTGTCCACATGGGCGCCGCCCATCACCAGTATCGTCTTTCCCGTCATCGTCTTCCTTCGCACCCGCCCGATTCGGCCCAGAAGGCCGGGCACCAGGGCGGGTATACCCTTGTTCCTGCGTGGCTTTATCCCACCGAAACGAAAATAGAACACGCCCCCGATTCACAAAAACATTCAAAAGGATAAATGCACCTTGCGAAATGAGAACAAAATGTGTACATAGCTTTCATCGGCGGGTTCGTTGCCTGTCTTGCTTCAATAACCTAAAGGTGGACGGAATGGCACAGAACACTTTGCGGCTCGTAGAGGATAAAGCAGTGGATAAAAGCAAGGCACTCGAGGCGGCACTCTCCCAGATCGAGCGCTCCTTCGGCAAGGGCTCCATCATGAAGCTCGGCGGTAAGGACAGCGTCATCGAGATCGAGACGATCCCGACCGGTTCGCTGAGCCTCGACATCGCGCTCGGCGTCGGCGGCCTGCCCAAGGGCCGCATCATCGAGATCTACGGCCCGGAAAGTTCGGGCAAGACGACGCTGGCTCTGCAGACCATTGCGGAAGCCCAGAAGAAGGGCGGCATCTGCGCCTTCGTCGACGCCGAACACGCGCTCGACCCGGTCTATGCCCGCAAGCTCGGCGTCGATCTGGAAAACCTCCTGATCTCGCAGCCCGACACCGGCGAGCAGGCACTGGAAATCACCGATACGCTGGTGCGCTCCGGCGCAATCGACGTGCTCGTGATCGACTCGGTCGCCGCACTCACGCCGCGCGCCGAAATCGAAGGCGAGATGGGCGAGAGCCTGCCCGGCCTCCAGGCCCGCCTGATGAGCCAGGCGCTGCGCAAGCTGACGGCATCGATCTCCAAGTCCAACACGATGGTGATCTTCATCAACCAGATCCGCATGAAGATCGGCGTCGTCTACGGTTCGCCGGAAGTGACGACGGGCGGCAACGCGCTGAAGTTCTATGCCTCCGTCCGCCTCGACATCCGCCGCATCGGCGCGGTCAAGGAGCGTGACGAGGTCATCGGCAACCAGACCCGCGTCAAGGTCGTCAAGAACAAGATGGCGCCGCCCTTCAAGCAGGTCGAGTTCGACATCATGTATGGCGAGGGCGTCTCCAAGACGGGCGAGCTCATCGATCTCGGCGTCAAGGCCGGTATCGTGGAGAAGTCGGGCTCCTGGTTCTCCTATAACAGCCAGCGCCTCGGCCAGGGCCGCGAGAACGCCAAGACGTTCCTGCGCGACAATCCGGATCTCGCCAACGAGATCGAGACGTCGCTGCGCCAGAATGCCGGCCTCATCGCCGACCGCTTCCTGGAAAACGGTGGCCCTGATCCGAACGATTCCAGCGACGACGACGCCGCGGCGATGTAATCACCGCGCAACGCCCGCAAGAATATCGAAAAACCGGCCTCTTCTTCCTGAAGGGCCGGTTTTTTGATGTCTGGACAGGTGCCGAGGCGGGCGATAAAAGCCTTCAGTTCTCGCGCGCGACCAAAGGTTTCCGACCTTCCGCAAGACAGGCGGCAGGCGCGCAGTTTCGACGGAATTCGTGGGTGGATGGCCTTCACGGACCTTCCGGGCGGGCACTCTGCGGCGTCGCGCGTCGAACAAGACGCGCAAGGACGCCGTAGCAATTTGAATTCGCTGCCTATTTCCCAAATCGGGTGCGGTTTGGGAAATAGGCAGCAGCCGGCGAGGCGGTTGCGCCGTCGTTGCGGGACAATTGGGTGGGTAATGCGCCGGTTTTCAGGTGCAGCGGTGCAGAGATGAAGGACGCGATATGAACGGCGTGAATGAAATCCGGTCGACTTTCCTCGACTATTTCCGAAAGAACGGACACGAGGTCGTGCCGTCCAGCCCGCTCGTGCCGCGCAACGACCCGACGCTGATGTTCACCAATGCCGGCATGGTGCAGTTCAAGAACGTCTTCACCGGCCTGGAATCGCGCCCCTATTCGACGGCGGTCTCCGCGCAGAAATGCGTGCGCGCCGGGGGCAAGCACAATGACCTCGACAATGTCGGTTATACCGCGCGCCACCACACCTTCTTCGAGATGCTCGGCAATTTCTCCTTCGGCGACTATTTCAAGGAGCGCGCGATCGAGCTTGCCTGGAACCTGATCACCAAGGAATTCGGCATCGACAGAAACCGCCTGCTGGTCACCGTCTACCACACGGACGACCAGGCCTTCGACCTCTGGAAGAAGATCGCCGGGCTTTCCGACGACCGCATCATCCGCATTGCGACCAGCGACAATTTCTGGGCGATGGGCGATACCGGCCCCTGCGGTCCCTGTTCGGAAATCTTCTACGACCATGGCGACCATATCTGGGGCGGCCCGCCCGGCTCGCCGGAAGAGGATGGCGACCGGTTCATCGAGATCTGGAACCTCGTCTTCATGCAGTTCGAGCAGATCACCAAGGAAGAGCGCGTCGACCTGCCGCGCCCGTCGATCGATACCGGCATGGGCCTGGAGCGAGTCGCGGCTCTCCTGCAGGGCAAGCATGACAACTACGACATCGACCTCTTCCGCGCCCTGATCGACGCCTCCGTCGAGGCGACCGGCGTGAAGGCCGAGGGCGAGGCGCGCGCCAGCCATCGCGTCATTGCCGATCACCTGCGCTCCTCCGCTTTCCTGATCGCCGACGGCGTGCTGCCGGCAAAGGACGGCCGCGGCTACGTGCTGCGCCGCATCATGCGCCGCGCCATGCGCCACGCGCAGCTGCTCGGCGCCAAGGATCCGCTGATGTGGAAGCTGCTGCCGACGCTCGTCGGCGAGATGGGCCGCGCCTATCCGGAACTGCAGCGGGCGGAAGCGCTGATCTCCGAGACGCTGAAGCTGGAAGAAACCCGTTTCCGCACGACGCTGGAACGCGGCCTGACGCTGCTTTCCGACGCAACGACCACGCTCGGCAAGGGCGACATGCTGGATGGCGAGACCGCCTTCAAACTTTACGACACCTACGGCTTCCCGCTCGACCTGACGCAGGACGCGCTGCGCGCCCGCGAAATCGGCGTCGATCTGTCCGGCTTCACCGATGCGATGGAGCGCCAGAAGGCCGAGGCCCGCTCGCACTGGGCCGGCTCCGGCGACAAGGCGACCGAGACGATCTGGTTCGAACTGAAGGAAAAGTTCGGCGCGACCGAATTCCTCGGTTACGACACCGAGACCGCCGAAGGTGTCGTCCAGGCGATCGTGCGCGACGGCAAGGCGGTCGATGCCGCCTCGGCCGGCGACGAGGTGCAACTGGTCGTCAACCAGACACCGTTCTACGGCGAATCCGGCGGCCAGATGGGCGATACGGGTGTGATTTCGGCCGACAATGCCAAGCTTGACGTGTCGGACACGCAGAAGAAGGGCGAGGGCGTCTTCGTCCATGTCGCAACCGTCAAGGACGGCACGCTGAAGGTCGGCGACGCGGTGGCACTCACCGTCGATCACGCCCGCCGCTCGCGCCTGCGCGCCAACCATTCTGCAACGCACCTGCTGCATGAGGCGCTGCGCGAAGTCCTCGGCACGCACGTCGCTCAGAAGGGCTCGCTGGTCGCGCCCGAGCGCCTGCGCTTCGACGTCTCGCACCCCAAGCCGATGTCGGCGGAGGAACTGCGCGTCATCGAGGACATGGCCAACGAGATCATCGTGCAGAATTCGCCGGTCACCACCCGCCTGATGACGGTGGACGACGCGATCGCAGAAGGCGCCATGGCGCTGTTCGGCGAAAAATACGGCGACGAGGTGCGCGTGGTCGCCATGGGCACCGGCGTGCGTGGCGCCAAGGCGAACCGGCCCTATTCGGTCGAACTCTGCGGCGGCACGCATGTCGCGGCCACCGGCGAGATCGGCCTCGTGCGCATCCTGTCCGACAGCGCCGTCGGTTCCGGCATCCGCCGCCTTGAGGCGCTGACGGGTGAGGTGGCCCGCGCCTATCTCGCCGAGCAGGACGAACGCGTGAAGGCGCTTGCCACCACGCTGAAAGCGCAGCCCGGCGAAGTGCTCGCCCGCGTCGAGGCGCTGGTCGACGAGCGCCGCAAGCTGGAGCGTGAACTGACCGAGGCGAAGAAGAAGCTGGCGCTTGGCGGCGGCGGCACGAGTGGCGGCGACGATGGCGTGCGCGATGTCGCGGGCGTCAAATATCTCGGCAAGGTCGTCACCGGCGTCGAGCCGAAGGATTTGAAGAGCCTGGCGGACGAGGGCAAGAAGAGCCTCGGTTCCGGCGTCGTCACCTTCGTCGGCGTTTCGCCGGACGGCAAGGCAAGCGCCGTGGTCGCCGTGACCGACGACCTGACCGGCCGCTTCAGTGCTGTCGATCTGGTGCGCCGCGCCTCCGAGGCGCTCGGCGGAAAGGGCGGCGGCGGACGGCCCGACATGGCGCAGGCCGGCGGTCCGGACGGCGCAAAAGCGGCCGACGCCATCGAGGCGGTCGCCGGTGCCATAGCCGGCTGACGAAAGCTTTTTCACGGTAGAACGGCGGGCCTTGCCCGCCGTTTTCGTTTGCGAAGTCTTCAACGTTTCCGCCTAGCCTGTCGGCCGTGCGGAGTGTGTGTATTGATTGAAGACGTCATCAGCATATCGACTTTGATGATCTGTACTTTCCTGGCGACGACTGTCGTCGGGATTTTCATGTTGCAGGTCTGGTTGACCGACCGGCGGCATGCGGCGGCGGCGGGGTATTGGTGCCTTTCCATGTGGGTCGGCTCGCTGTGCACCATCCTCTTTGCATTGCGTCCGGTCGGGCCGCCGCTCCTCACCGTTGGGCTGGGAAATGCACTTGCCGCCTGCGGTTATGCCTTGATGTGGGCCGGATTCCGCGTCTTCGATCGCCGCCGTGTCTATCCTGCCGTGGTGCTGGCCGGTCCCCTTGCGTGGTCGCTTCTTTATTTGCTGGTGCCGCCGGTGACGGGTGACGTGAACAACCGCATCGTCGTGATCTCGGTAGTCATCACCGCCTATTCGTTGTGGATTGGCGCGGATATCTGGCGCGAACGCCGCACCGAACCGCTGCCGACCCGCGTACTTGCAGCATTCTTCTTCCTGTCGCACGGCATCATCTATTCGCTGCGCATCCCCATGGCGATAGTCGCGCCCGCACCCATTGAGCACGGCACCGCCTATTCCGCCTGGTTTGCGATCTTCTCGCTGGAGCTATTCGCCCATACGATTCTCGCCGCCGTCGCCATGCTGGTGCTCATCAAGGAGCGCGGCGAGGCGCTTTATCGCAAGGCGTCCCGCACCGACGCGCTGACGGGCATCGCCAATCGCGGCTCCTTCCTGGACGACATGCAGAAGCGGCTGGCCGACCGTTCGCCCGGCACCCTGATGATCTTCGACCTCGATCGCTTCAAAGCGATCAACGATACACACGGCCATGTCGCGGGCGATATCGTGCTGAAACGGTTTTCCGCCCGCATTTCCACCGGGCTGGAGGCGAACATGCTGTTCTGCCGCTTCGGCGGGGAAGAATTCGCGCTCTATGCGCCGGGGCATGACATCGCGCGCGCCGAACAGTTCGCCGAAGGGCTGCGGCGCGAGGTCGAGGCGCTCGAGATCAGCAACGAGGGCCGCGACATCGCGGTTTCCGTCAGCATCGGGCTTGCCGATGTCGCCACCTTCGGCACGGATTTCGACCGCCTGCATTCGGCGGCCGATTCTGCGCTCTATGCAGCGAAGGCGGGTGGGCGCAACCAGGTCATGCGCGCAGTGCCCACCGCCGGCCTTGCCGATCTCGCGGAGCGCATGCGCGCACCCGTCATTTCCCCCGTCGGCATCGCCATCGGCTAACGCGCGGCAATCTCGTTCATGGCCGCGTCCACCGTGGCGGTGAAGGTGACGCGCGGCGGATGCAGCTCGTGGGCTTCCAGCATGCGGCGCATGTCGGGTTTGAGCCCGGTGATGAACACGCGCACACCGGCGCGTTCCGCCTTGCGCACGAGGCCTTCGATCACGCTCGCCGCCGTCGAATCCAGCAATGGCACGTCCGCGCAATCGAGCACGAAGTTGCGGCGCTGGTCGGCGATGCGGTCGAGCACGGAGCCGACGCTGGCCGCAGCACCGAAGAAGAACACACCGCTGATGCGGTAGATCACCGTATCCGGATCGTTCGCGACGACGGGCCGCTCCGGCAGGCCGGTGTCTTCCCCGGCATTCTCGATTGCCTGCACGATCTGCGGCACCGTCTCCTCACGGATGTTCACCGCCTTGCCCATGCGGTCGATGAACAGCACGGCGCCAAGCAGGAAGCCGACGACGATGCCCTCCGTCAGGTCGCGGAAGACGACGAGCAGGAAGGTGACGGCGAGCACCGCCGCGTCACCCCGCGACGAGCGGAAGAGGGCGGCGATGGCGGGCCGTTCGACCATGTTGAACGACACGACCGCCAGCACGCCGGCGAGCGCCGCAAGCGGAATGTAGCTTGCGAGCGGCGCGGCGACGAGCATGAAGAGCAGCAGGAAAACCGAATGCAGCATGCCGGAAACCGGGCTGGTGGCGCCCGAGCGCACATTGGTTGCCGTACGCGCGATCGTGCCCGTCACGCAGATGCCGCCGAACAGCGCCGAGCCGATATTGGCGAAGCCCTGCGCGATCAGCTCCATGCTGGAGCGGTGGCGCCGCCCCGTCATGCCGTCGGCGACGACCGCGGAGAGCAGCGATTCGATGGCGCCGAGCAGCGCGAAGGCGACCGCATCGGGCAGCACGGCGATGACGAGGTCCGGCGAGAAGGACGGCAGCGCCGGCACCGGCAGGCCACGCGGAATGCCGCCGAAGCGGGTGCCGATCGTATCGGCCGGCAAGGAGAGGAGGGCGGTTGCCGCGGATGCGATGGCGACGGCGATGAGGAGATTGGGCCAGGTGGGACGGAAGCGCCGCAGCAGCAGGATGATGGCGATGGTGACGCCGGCAACGCCGAAGGCGGCGGGGCTGAAGGTCGGCCGTGCCGCCCAGAGTGCCGCGAGCTTTTCGAGGATCGGTCCCGGCTCCTGTCCGCCAAGCTTCAGGCCGAGGAGCTCGCCGATCTGGCCGGCGAAGATGATGACGGCGATGCCGGCGGTGAAGCCGACCGTCACTGGATAGGGAATGAACTTGATGAATTTGCCGAGCCGCAAATAGCCGGCAAGCGCGAGAATGATGCCGGAGAGAAATGTCGCAAGCAGCAGGCCTTCGACGCCGTGCCGTGCGACCGTTGCGGCGACGAGCACGATGAAGGCGCCGGCCGGTCCGCCCACTTGGAAGCGGCTGCCGCCCAGCGCGGAGACGAGGAAGCCGCCGACGATCGCCGTATAGAGGCCGCGGTCGGGCGTGACGCCGGAGGCAATCGCGATCGCCATGGAGAGCGGCAGCGCGACGATGGCAACGGTGAGGCCGGACAGCACGTCCGCCTTCAGTCGCGCCGGCCCGTAACCCTCAGCGAAAACGCTGGCGAGCTTTGGCATCAGGGTATCGGTCATGGGGCGCCTCAGGAGGCCGGTGGAAGGAGAAAGGCTGGCCGGCGAGGGCATCTCACGCCGAGTCGCCCGTTTTTGCAATGACGGACGTCAAAGCCTTGTGAAAATTGCAAGGCAAGGCAGAAGCGCAGGATTTGTGAAATCGCCGCATGCTTGGTTGAATGGGTCCCGACGAAAGAGGTGCGGCATGGGCGAGAATGAAATCTGGGCGAGCTACGAGAAGCGTCTGTCGCGCGTATCCGCCTATATCTACGATCATCTGGACGAGGATATCGACCTCGACCGGCTGGCGGAGATCGCCTGCCTTTCGGCGCATCACTGGCACCGCGTCTACCGGGCCGTGCACAACGAAACGCTGGCGGCGACCGTCCGCCGGCTCCGTCTGCACCGGGCCGCGGGCGACCTGGTGCGGTCCGACCAAACCGTACGGGACATCGCCGCGCGATGGGGCTACCCCAATCTCCAGTCCTTCACGCGCACCTTCGCGGCCGCCTATGGCATGCCGCCGGCGCGCTACCGGCGGGAGGGGGGCCATCGCGCCTTCGAACCCCAAAGCGGCAAGGAGCCGACCCGCATGTACGACATCACCATCCGCACCCTACCCGAACAGACGCTGCTCGGCGTTCCCCATGCCGGGTCCTATATGGGCATCGGCAAGGCCTTCGAGGCGCTTTACGGCGCGCTGTTCTCCCGCAACATCTTTCGGCCGGACATGCGCATGGTCGGGGTTTTTCTCGACGATCCGGATCTCGTGGCGGAGGACAAGCTGCGCTCCTTCGCCTGCGTTACGGCGGACGGCGCCGTTCCCGCCGAAGCCCCGCTGGTTCGCCGCACGCTTGCAGGCGGCGATTATGCGGTGCTGCGCCACCAGGGGCCGTATGCCAATATGGGCGCGGCCTACCACTGGCTCTACGCCACCTGGCTGCCGGCCTCCGGCCGTTCCATCCGCGACGAGGTGATGTTCGAGACCTATCTCAACAATCCGCGCGAGGTGTCGCCAAGCGAACTGCTGACGGAAATCCACCTGCCGCTTCAGCCCGTCTGATGAAGGCGGGGCGGGTAAAGGCCCGCCCTAGCCGGCCTTCGCCGCCGCAAGCTGGCGGTGCATTTCCTCGTCGTCGATGGCGGTGGCGCGCTTGCTGGCCGGGCGTTCCTTCAGCCGGTCCCAATAGGCCTTGAATTCCGGCCGGGGCTCCAGCGAGCCGAACTGGAGGCCCCAGCTGATATGGGCGCCGACATAGACATCGGCGGCGGTGAAGCTGTCGCCGGTGATGTAGGGATGCCGCGTGACGGCATAGGCGAGGGTGTCCATCACCGATTCGTAGCTGCCGCAGCCGATGCTGCGGTGACGCTCCTTCGGCACCTCCAGCCCGAAGGCCTTGATCGAGACAGCCATTTCCAGCGGGCCGGCGGCGAAGAACAGCCAGCGGTAATAGTCGCCGCGCTTGTCGGTCGGCGGCGCAAGGCCGGCCTCCGGAAACGCATCGGCAAGATAGGCGCAGATCGCGGCGGCTTCCGTCACGATGGTCTTGCCGTGGCGGATGCACGGCACCTTGCCCATCGGGTTGATCGCCAGATAGTCGGGCGATTTCATCGATCCGTCGAAAGTCAGCCATTCCGTGCGATAGGGTGCGCCGACTTCCTCCAGCATCCAGCGCGCAATGCGTGCGCGCGACATCGGATTGGCATAGAAGATCAGGTCCTCGGCCATGCTGTTCTCCTCTCACAAATGTTGGACGGGAGGATAGGGCGCGGGGTTGCCGCCGCAAGGGCGGACAAAGAAAAAGCCCGGCGCGAGGCCGGGCTTTCGGTAGGTTGTCTGGCTCAGGCCGCCATGGCCTTGCGAAGGTTCTCGTCGATCTTGTCGAGGAAGCCGGTGGTGGAGAGCCACGGCTGGTCGGGGCCGATGAGAAGGGCGAGGTCCTTCGTCATGAAGCCGGATTCGACCGTATCGACGCAGACCTTTTCCAGCGTGTCGGCAAAGCGCGCGAGCTCGGCATTGTTGTCGAGCTTGGCGCGGTGCGCGAGGCCGCGCGTCCAGGCGAAGATCGAGGCGATCGAGTTCGTCGAGGTTTCCTCGCCCTTCTGGTGCTGGCGGTAGTGGCGCGTCACTGTGCCGTGCGCGGCTTCCGCTTCCACCGTCTGCCCGTCCGGCGTCATCAGAACCGAGGTCATGAGACCGAGCGAGCCGAAACCCTGGGCCACGATGTCGGACTGCACGTCGCCATCGTAGTTCTTGCAGGCCCAGACGTAGCCGCCGGACCATTTCAGCGCGGACGCGACCATGTCGTCGATCAGGCGGTGTTCGTACCAGATCTTCGCTTCCTTGAACTTGTCGGCGAATTCCTTGTCGAAGACTTCCTGGAAGATGTCCTTGAAGCGGCCGTCATAGACCTTGAGGATGGTGTTCTTGGTCGAGAGATAGACCGGCACCTTGCGCTGCAAACCGTAGTTCAACGAGGCACGGGCGAATTCGGTGATCGAATCGTCGAGGTTGTACATGCCCATTGCAACGCCGGCGGACGGGGCGTCGAATACGTCGTATTCGATTTCCTTGCCGTCCTCGCCGACGAACTTCATCGTCAGCTTGCCCTTGCCGGGGAACTTGAAATCGGTGGCGCGGTACTGGTCGCCGAAGGCGTGGCGGCCGACGATGATCGGCTTGGTCCAGCCGGGCACGAGGCGCGGCACGTTCTTGCATATGATCGGCTCGCGGAAGATGACGCCGCCGAGAATGTTGCGGATCGTGCCGTTCGGCGACTTCCACATCTTCTTCAGCTTGAACTCTTCGACGCGGGCTTCGTCCGGGGTGATCGTCGCGCACTTGACGCCGACGCCGTGCTTCTTGATGGCGTTGGCCGCGTCGATCGTCACCTGGTCGTCGGTGGCGTCGCGGTTTTCCATGCCGAGGTCGTAATATTCGAGGTCGACGTCCAGGTAGGGATGGATCAGCTTGTCCTTGATGAACTGCCAGATGATGCGCGTCATCTCGTCGCCGTCGAGCTCGACGACGGGGTTGGCGACCTTGATCTTTGCCATGGAGAGCCTCGTGTTTTGTAGGGGCTGGGCGCCCCGGATCGTGGACTTGAAAGAACCGTTTGGCCCTATAGCATTCAAGGCCGGCAAGGCAAAGCCAACGATCGGATGAGGCGGTTTATTTTCGCCGGCGGACGGAATAAGTTTCGCCAAAATTCCGTTCCAGGAAAGTTCGCTCACGGCGCCCATCCGGGCCTGCCGTCACCCAATGGAGAATGTCATGTCGCGTTTCGGTCTCGTTGCGCTCGTCCTTCTGCTTCCCGTTTCCGCCGAGGCGGCCGACTACAAAGCGCCGGTGTCGGAAATCATGTCTGCGGCGACCACCAACTGGCAGGAGATGGGCACCGACAGCGACACGCCGCCGCCCTATACCGACTACTTCTCCGAGGACTTTCTGACGCGGCTCTACAGCAAGGATTTCGTGGCCAAATACAAGGAAGCCGCGAAGTACCCCGCCTATGACGACGGCGGCTCGCCTTTCGACTACGACCCGATCATTGGCGGCCAGGACGGCTGCGCGCTAAAGGACATCACGGTGACGGAAGGCCAGCCCGCGGGCGGCGCGGAGGACGTCACGGTGACCTTCGACAACAGCCACTGCTTTGGCGAGCGCGCCACCGACTGGGAGCCGGAAAAGCTCGTCTTCAAGGTGATCGACGAGGACGGCCGGGCCGTCATCAACGATATCGAGCGCCCGAGCTTTGAAGAGGCCGCGTCGCTGAAGAAGGAATTGCAGGAGATCGCCCAGGAAGGCGCCAATGGCGGGAGCGGCACGGCAGAGGAAAACCCGGAATAAGCGGCTGCCGCTTTTCATTTTCAGCCATTTGTGCCAGTGAAGCCCGACTTTTCTAGGGAAATATGGGTATGGCAGGCACGAACAGCGAACGCACGCTGATCGCCGAAGGACCGGCGATCATCCTCGTTCATCCGCAACTGGGCGAAAATATCGGCATGGTGGCGCGCGCCATGGCGAATTTCGGCCTTGCCGAATTGCGCCTGGTCAATCCGCGCGACGGCTGGCCGAGCGAGAAGGCGATCTCCGCCGCCAGCAAGGCCGACCATGTCATCGAGGCAGCCAAGGTCTATCCGTCGCTGGAGGCGGCCGTCGCCGACCTCGAATTCGTCTATGCGACGACCGCGCGTGACCGCTATGGCTACAAGGAAGTGCGTTCTCCCGTCGTTGCCGCTGATGACCTGCGCATTCGTTTCCGGGCCGGCGAAAAGACCGGCATTCTCTTCGGCCGCGAGCGCACGGGCCTCACCAATGAGGAAATCGCGCTTGCCGACGAGCTGGTGACCTTCCCGGTCAACCCCGCCTTCGCCTCGCTCAATCTGGCGCAGGCCGTGCTTCTGATGAGCTACGAGTGGATGAAGAGCGGCCTTGCCTCCGTCGAGGACACCCCGTTCGACGCGCTGCCCCAGCGCCCCGCCAAGAAGGAAGAGTTGCAAGGCCTGTTCGACCATGTCGAGGAGACGCTCGATGCGCGCGGCTATTTCCGGCCTGCCGAAAAAAAGCCCAAACTGGTGGAGAACCTGCGCGCCATCCTGACGCGTCCTTCCTTCACCGGCACGGAGATCCAGGTGCTGCGCGGCATCATCTCCTGCCTCGATCGTTTCACCCCGGAATCGCCCCGTGGCGCGACGAACCCGAACCGTACACGCAACCGCCGGCCCAAGGTGCCCCGTGACGACGACGAATAGTGCCAAACCTATCCTGGTCTTCGATAGCGGCATCGGCGGTCTGACCGTTCTGCGCGAGGCGCGCGTGCTGATGCCGGAGCGGCACTTCATCTATGTCGCGGACGATGCCGGGTTTCCCTATGGCCCTTGGGAAGAGCCGGCGCTGAAGGCGCATGTCATCGCGCTCTTCGGCAAGCTGCTCGCAGAACACGACCCGGAAATCTGCGTCATCGCCTGCAACACCGCCTTCACGCTGGTGGGTGCCGATCTGCGCGCCGCCTTTCCCGCCATGCCTTTCGTTGGCACCGTGCCCGCCATCAAGCCCGCCGCCGAGCGCACGCGCTCCGGCCTCGTCTCGGTGCTCGCCACCCCCGGCACGGTCAAACGCGCCTATACGCGCGACCTCATCCAGTCCTTCGCCAGCCAGTGCGACGTGCGCCTCGTCGGCTCGGAGCGCCTTGCGCCCATGGCGGAGGCCTATATCCGCGGCGAAACGCTCGCCGACGACACGGTGCGCGCCGAGATCGCGCAATGTTTCATCGAACAGGACGGCCGTAAGACGGACATCGTCGTGCTCGCCTGCACGCATTACCCCTTCATGGCGAACCTCTTCCGCAAGCTCGCGCCCTGGCCGGTCGACTGGCTCGATCCCGCCGAAGCCATCGCCCGCCAAGCCCGCCGCCTCGTGCCGCCGCTCGAAACGCTGGCGCCGGGCGAGGATATCGCCGTCTTCACCTCCGGCAATCCGGATTTCTCCACCCGCCGGCTGATGCAGGGCTTTGGATTGCAAATCGAATCGAACTCACGCACAAACCGTTGAGGCGCCTGAATTTACGGGATGTCGGCGTTGCGGAGCATCTTGGCGTACTTGCCTTGGATGTTCGGTTATTGCGATCGGCGCCTTGAAGAGGAACACATGGAAATGAAACTTTCGAAGCGTCTTTTCCTGAAGGGCGCCTGCTGTGGTGCGGCTGTGCTCGGCACCGGCTTTGCAGCGTCGGCCTCCGCCGCAGACAATACGGTCGTTGCGCATGCGCCCGCGCCGACCGGTCTCTCACCGGACGAGGCGCTGGCGCTCTTGAAAAAAGGGAATGACGATTTCGTCGCCGATCGTGTTCCGGTTCTTCACATCGACCGCAAGCGCCGGCTGGAAATCGCCGAAGCGCAGCATCCCTTTGCCGTGCTTGTGGGATGCTCCGATTCGCGCGTTCCGCCGGAACTGCTGTTTGCGTGCGGATTGGGTGATCTGTTCATCGTGCGCGTCGCCGGAAACACGGTCGACATGGTCGGACTCGGCAGCATCGAATATGCGGTCGAGCATCTCGGCGTACCGCTGGTCGTGGTTCTTGGCCACGAACGCTGCGGTGCGGTGGCCGCGGCCGTCGCGGCGGTGAAGGATGGTGCGGACTACGACAGCGCGATCGAGGCGATGGTGGCGCCGATCCTGCCCTCCGTCCTGCATTCCACCCGCCTGGAGGGGGATTTGCTGGACAATTCCGTTCGGGAAAACGTCAAGCGCGTGGTTGAGCGCTTGCGGATTTCCACCGACGTCATCACCAGCAAACTTGAGGCCGGTAAGCTGAAGATCGTCGGAGCCCGTTACGACCTCGATGAAGGAAAGGTCGATTTCTTCGTCTGACCCTCATCTGGGGTCTGCCGCAAAACTGTGGGTTTTGCGCGTTGTTGCGGACAAATCGCGCGGATCGGTGATAGACCTCCCGCCACGCGCGCGGTCCAACAGAACCGCGGCTGTCTTTCGGACGGAAACGAGGAATGGCATGAAGGTCGGCATCGACATGGGAACGGTGCAGGGCGGCGCACCGGCCAGGCTCGATATCGAGGAACTGCTGGCGACCCGCCTGCTGGTGCAGGGCAATTCGGGCTCTGGAAAGTCGCATCTGCTGCGCCGCCTGCTCGAACAGTCCGCGCAATGGGTGCAGCAGGTCATCATCGATCCCGAAGGCGACTTTGTCACGCTGTCGGACCGATTCGGCCATGTGGTCGTCGATGGCGAGCGCACGGAAGCCGAACTCGTCGGCATCGCCAACCGCATCCGCCAGCACCGTGTCTCCTGCGTGCTCTCGCTCGAAGGGCTTGAAGCCGACGAGCAGATGCGCGCGGCCGGCATCTTCCTCAATGCGCTCTTCGATGCGGACCGGGACTTCTGGTATCCGGTGCTCGTTGTCGTGGACGAGGCGCAGCTCTTTGCGCCGGCCTCCGGCGGCGAAGTGTCGGAAGAAGCGCGAAAACTCTCGCTCGGCGCCATGACCAACCTGATGTGCCGCGGCCGCAAGCGCGGCCTGGCCGGCGTCATCGCCACGCAACGGCTGGCGAAACTCGCCAAGAACGTCGCGGCCGAGGCCTCCAACTTCCTGATGGGCCGCACCTTCCTCGATATCGACATGGCGCGCGCCGCCGACCTGCTCGGCCTCGACCGCCGGCAGGCGGAAATGTTCCGCGACCTGCCGCGCGGCTCCTTCGTGGCGCTTGGCCCCGCGCTGTCGCGCCGCCCGCTGCCGGTGGAAATCGGCGCCGTGGAAACCTCCGCGCGTTCGACCAGTCCGAAATTGATGCCGCTGCCGGATGCACCCCAGGACGTCGAAGACCTGATCTTCACGCCCGACCCTGAGGAATTTTCACGCCCGCTGGTGCGCCGCGCGCCGCCGGCGCCGCGGCCGACGACGGATATTCTCGCCGAATTGTCCCGCGTCCGGCCGGAGCCGGTGGCGGAACCGGCGAAGGCGGCGGCGCCTGAAATTACCGCCGAGGAGCGCGAAGACCTGCTCGACCGCACGCTTGCCGAAATCCTCGGTCATCCCGATGCGGCCTTCCGGGCGGATGCTGAACTGTTCCAGGATTTCCTCGTGCGCTGCCGCATTCGCCGCGTGCCCGGCGCGCCGCTCTCGCTGCCGGCCTTCCGGCGCAAGATGGCGGTGGCGCGTTCGGGCGTCGATGCCGAGACGGCGGGTACGGAGATCTGGGCGAGGGCGCTCGATCTGTCCCGCAGCGTCACCGAGGACCTGCAGGGCGTGTTCCTGCTCGTGGCGCAGGCCGCCGTGCGCGGCCTTGCCTGCCCGTCGGATGCGATGATCGCGCGCGCCTACGGCACCCATTCTGCCCGCCGTGCGCGGCGTCTGCTCGGCTATTTCGAGGAGCAGGGGCTTGTCGTCGTGCACAGCGATCTCGCCGGCCATCGCATCGTCGCCTTCCCGGATCTCGGCTGCGAGACGAAGCCCGGCGATGCCAATGGGCCGGACCTGACGGATTCCCGGCAGGATGCGGCGGAATAGTCGGATTTTCCGGGCGCCGCGCGTTGACAAATTTGTGAAACCCGCCTAATGACCCGCCAACGCCGGGCAGCAATGTCCGGTGTTTCATTTGACATGTCCCGTGGATTCTCCGGTCGCGATCGTGAGAAACCTGTCGGAGCCTCGAAAAGGTTCAGAGGAGGGCGTGTTTCCTTCAGCCGGTCCGGCAACGGGCAGGCGATAACAAGACTAAAGGAAATGCGATGAGCAAGCGCGCTGCATCCAAGTACAAAATCGACCGCCGTATGGGCGAAAACATCTGGGGCCGTCCGAAGTCCCCGGTCAACCGCCGCGAATACGGCCCCGGCCAGCACGGCCAGCGCCGCAAGTCCAAGCTTTCGGACTTCGGTGTTCAGCTCCGCGCCAAGCAGAAGCTGAAGGGCTACTATGGCGACATCCGCGAGAAGCAGTTCCGCGCGATCTTCGCTGAAGCCGAGCGCCGCAAGGGCGACACCCCGGAAAACCTGATCGGCCTGCTCGAATCGCGCCTCGACGCGATCGTGTACCGCGCCAAGTTCGTTCCGACGGTCTTCGCTGCCCGTCAGTTCGTCAACCACGGCCACGTCAAGGTCAACGGCGTTCGCGTCAACATCGGTTCCTACCGTTGCAAGCCGGGCGACGTCATCGAAGTCAAGGACAAGTCCAAGCAGCTCGTCACGGTTCTGGAATCCGTTGGCCTCGCTGAACGCGACGTTCCGGACTATATCGAAGTCGATCACAACAAGATGGTCGCCACCTTCGTCCGCATCCCGGTTCTCTCCGACGTGCCCTACGCCGTCGTCATGGAACCGCACCTGGTCGTCGAATTCTACTCGCGTTAATCGCGGTCGACACCTTGCGAAATCTGGAAAAGCCGCCAAGAGATTGGCGGCTTTTTCTTTTGGGGGAAACGGCATGACGGATTTGCAGGCTATCGTCGACGAGATCCATGCGACGCTGACGCCGCGGCGCGGTGAGGGCAGGGTGGCGAATTACATTCCGCAGCTTGCGCATGTGGACCCGCAGAAGTTCGGCATGGCTGTCGTCAGTGTCGATGGCACGACATATCTCGCGGGCGACGCGGAAGAAGCCTTCTCGATCCAGAGCATCTCCAAGGTTTTCACGCTCACGCTGGCGCTCGGCAAACATGGCGAGGCGATCTGGAAGCGGGTGGGGCGCGAGCCGTCGGGTTCCGCCTTCAACTCCATCGTCCAGCTGGAGCACGAGGGCGGCATTCCGCGCAATCCCTTCATCAATGCCGGCGCCATCGCGATCACGGACCTCATTCTGGCCGGCCATACGCCGAAGGAGGCAATCGGCGAGATCGTGCGCTTCCTGCGCTACCTCGCGGATGAGGACGACATCATCATCGACCAGGCCGTGGCGCGGTCCGAGCAGGCGACGGGGTTTCGGAATTTCGCGCTCGCCAATTTCATGCGCTCCTTCGGCAAGCTCGACCACGCTGCCGAACTGGTGCTCGGCGTCTATTTTCACCAATGCGCGCTGGCGATGAGCTGCCGCCAGCTCGCCAAGACGGGGCTGTTCCTCGCCAACAGCGGCACCAACCCGCTGACGGGCCACCGCGTCGTCTCGCATATGCGCGCGCGGCGCATCAACGCGCTGATGCTGACCTGCGGCCACTATGACGGCTCGGGCGACTTCGCCTATCGCGTCGGCCTGCCGGGCAAGAGCGGCGTCGGCGGCGGCATCCTCGCCGTGGCGCCGGGCAAGGCCTCGGTTGCGGTGTGGTCGCCGGGGCTGAACGACAACGGCAACTCGCTGCTCGGCTCGCTGGCGCTGGAAATGCTGGCGGCGCGGACGGGCTGGTCGGTCTTCGGGGCTTGATTGTGAGCCGCGTTCGGGGCATTGCAAACCCATGACCCTCGCATTTGCAGATACCGACGACGACGCACCGGACGACGGCCGTCATCCGCTCTTTGCGGATGCGCCCCGAAGCGTCTCCTTCAACAAGCTGCGCAAGCGCCTGCTGCGGCAGGTGCGCCAGGCGATGGACGACTTTTCCATGTTGAAGGGCCAGAAGCGCTGGCTCGTCGGCGTCTCCGGCGGCAAGGACAGTTATGGCCTGCTGGCGCTGTTGATGGACCTGCAATGGCGCGGCCTGCTGCCGGTAGAACTCATCGCCTGCAATCTCGACCAGGGCCAGCCGAATTTTCCAAAACACATCCTGCCGGAATACCTGTCCTCGATCGGCATCGAGCACCGCATCGAATACCGCGACACCTATTCCATCGTGAAGGAAAAGGTGCCGGCGGGGGCGACCTATTGTTCGCTGTGCTCGCGACTGCGGCGCGGCAATCTCTATCGCATCGCGCGCGAAGAGGGCTGCGATGCGCTGGTGCTCGGCCATCATCGGGAAGACATTCTCGAAACCTTCTTCATGAATTTCTTCCACGGCGGCCGGCTCGCCGCCATGCCGCCGAAGCTCCTGAACGACGAGGGCGACCTCATGCTGCTGCGCCCGCTCGCCTATGCGGCGGAGGAGGACCTCGCGAAATTCGCGGCCGCCATGCAGTTCCCGATCATTCCCTGCGATCTCTGCGGCTCGCAGGACGGCCTCCAGCGCAATGCGATGAAGGCGATGCTGGCCGATATCGAGACGCGCATGCCGGGCCGCAAGGACGCCATGCTGCGGGCACTCGGCCACACCAACCCGTCCCATCTTCTCGACCCGAAACTTTTCGATTTCTCCTCCCTCGAAACGGTAAGACACGAATGACGACGATTGACATCAATGCCCTGGCGCTGGTGCTTGCACAGGCGGCAGAGGCCGAAATCCGCCCGCGCTTTCGCGCACTCGCCAAGAGCGACATCCGCACCAAGGCGGACGCCAACGATCTGGTGACGGAGGCCGACGAAGCGGCCGAACGCTTCATCAAGAAAGAGGTCGCGGCACAGTTCCCCGGCGTGCTCTTCGTCGGCGAGGAATCGGTCGCGGCCGATCCGGCGCTGCTCCCGAAGCTTGGCCGTGCCGAGCTTGCCATCGTCGTCGACCCGATCGACGGCACGTTCAACTTCGCCTCCGGCGTGCCGCTCTTCGGCGTCATGGCGGCGATCGTCTCCGGCGGCGAGACCGTCGGCGGCATCATCTACGACCCGATGGGCGATGATTTCGTGATGGCGGAAAAGGGCGGCGGCGCCTGGCAGACCGGCGATCACCGCCCGGCCGTCAAGCTGAAGACGCGGGGCGCGGCGCCGCTCGAAGCGATGACCGGCATGGCCTCCACGAGCTTCCTCGATCGCGATCGTCGCGCGCGCATCCTGTCGAACCTCGCCAAGGTGGCCTTCGTTTCGAACTATCGCTGCGCGGCGCACGAATACCGCACCTTCGCCGGCGGCCACTTGCATTACCTGATGTACAATAAGCTGATGCCCTGGGACCACCTGGCCGGCACGCTCATCGCCCAGGAAGCCGGTGCCTACGCCGCCCGCTTCGACGGCTCGCCCTACCAGCCGCACCATGTCGAGGGCGGCCTGCTGGTCGCGCCTGACAAGGACAGCTGGGAGATGCTGCGCCGCGAGGTCTTTGTCGACTGAGGCGGTTTCCGATCCAACAAAAAGGCCCGGCTGCATCCGCAACCGGGCTTTTTCTTTGCCTGCAACTTCTCCTCCCGTCATCCTCGGGCTCGACCCGAGGATCCATCCGCACCCGCAGCGTGGATGGTCGGGTCAAGCCCGACCATGACGGCGGAGAGGTATGGAGCCTGCTTCAAACCGGCTGGTTATGCGGCTGGAACAGCTTCCCGTGCTCGGCGATCAGCACGAAGATCAGGCCGATGATCGACAGCGAGAAGAAGCCCATGACGAGGGGCAACGCCGTGCCGTTGAAAGCCTGGCCGATGATCGCACCGAGGATCGTGCCGCCGGCCGTGCCCATGAAACCGAGCACCGAGGAGGCCGTGCCGGCGACGTGGCCGAGCGGCTCCATGGCCAGCGAGTTGAAGTTCGAGCCGATCCAGCCGAACTGGAACATCGACAGCGCGAAGAGCACGATGAAGATGGCGAATGGCACATGCGGCGCCCAGACGAGCGTCAGAAGCAGCCACAGCGTGTTGACGGCGAGGAAGCCGAGCAATGCGCCATGCGACAGCCGGCGCATGCCGAACTGGCCGACGAGCCGCGCATTGACGAAGGACGACAGCGCCATGAAGGCCGCAACGCCGGCAAAGGCGACCGGGAACCAGACGCCAAGCCCGTAGATGCCGACATAGATCTGCTGCGCCGAGTTGATGAAGCCGAACAGCGCACCGAAGATGAAGGTGCTCGCCAGCGTGTAGCAGAGCGCCACGCGGTTGGTCAGCACGATGCGGAAGCCTTGCAGCACCGAGCGCACCGTGAAGGGGCGCACGTCATCGGCATGCAGCGTTTCCGGCAGGCGAAAATACATCCAGGCCCACACGACGGATGCCATGACGGCCATGAAGACGAAGATCAGGTGCCAGTCGCCGAACAGCATGACGACCTGGCCCGTGCCCGGCGCCAGCACCGGCACGACCATGAAGACCATCATGATGAGCGACATGACCTCCGCCATCGCGCGCCCGCCGAAAATGTCGCGCACGATGGAGATGGTGATGACGCGCATGGCGGCCGAGCCGATGCCCTGGATGAAGCGCAGCGCGAGCAGCGCCGCGAAGCTCGGCACGAAGATTGCAGCCAGCGATGACACGACATAGACACCGAGGCCGAAGAACATCGGCGCGCGGCGGCCGAACCGGTCCGATATCGGGCCGTAAAGCAGCTGCGCGAAGGCGAAGCCGATCAGGTAGGCGGAAATGACATATTGCCGGTGGTTCTCGTTCTCGACGCCGAGGCTGGCGCCGATTTCCTGCAGGCCGGGCAGCATGATGTCGATGGCGAGAGCATTGAGCGCCATCAGCAGCGCCATGAGCGCAATGAATTCTATCTTGCCCATGCCTTTGAGGCGCTGGGCCGATTCGGGGGATAGTCCGGACATAAGAATTTATTCCATAAAAGAGAGAAGGCGCCGCTGGGAATGCGGCGCCTTTAAAAGCTTGGCCGGCCGGAAGGACCGTGAAGCGTCAGGCAGCGCCCTTGATCGAAATACCCTGTTCCTGAAGATGGGACTGCAATTCGCCCGACTGGAACATCTCGCGCACGATGTCGCAACCGCCGACGAACTCACCCTTCACATAAAGCTGGGGAATGGTCGGCCAGTTGGAATAGTCCTTGATGCCCTGGCGGATGTCGGCGTCGGCGAGCACGTTGATGCCCTTGTAGTCCACACCCACATAGTCGAGGATCTGCACGACCTGACCGGAGAACCCACACTGCGGGAACTCCGGCGTGCCTTTCATGAAGACGACGACGTCGTTGTTCTTTACTTCGTTTGCGATGAAATCGTGGATGCTCATTGCAGTATTCCTTGGCAAATCGGCTTCAAGGGCCGATGCGATGAACCGTCCGCCCTAGATAACAATCTCGGATGACAATTGCCAGAAGGCCCTCAGAAAAAACGCAAGGGGCTCCCTTACGATTTCCGGGGCTGTTGCGCGATGGTCGCGCCCTACCGGCTGCGCTGGCGCGAGCGGCTGGCGGCGGTGCGGCGTCGGCTCACCTGCTTGCGCGTGCGCCGGGCCGGCTTCTTCGCCGCCGGCTTCAGCGCCGCTTCGAGGATGTCGCCGAGGAGACCGCCGGAGGCCTTCTTGCGCGTCGTCGTCCTGCGGCGCGTGCGCTTGGCCGTTGTCTTGCGCACGCCGGTCTTCTTCAGCACTTCCTTGAGCGCCGCATCGACCACGCCGGAGACGAGTTCATCGAGGAGACCGGCCATGGCGGATTACTCCGGAATGGAGGTCTGGAGGGCGAGCGCATGCAGCACCCCGCCCATATTGCCCTTCAGGGCGTCATAGACCATCTGGTGCTGCTGCACCCGGGTCTTGCCGCGAAACGCTTCCGCGACGACCTCGGCCGCATAGTGATCCCCGTCGCCGGCAAGATCGCGGATGACAACCTTCGCGCCGGGAATGCCGGACTTGATCATGTCTTCGATATCGCCGGGTGACATAGGCATGTGGACTGCTCCCTTATAATTATTCCGCGGCGGCAGCGGCGTTGCCGTTGCCATCCATGAAGTCAGGGAACCACGATTCATGGGTGTTGCGCAATTGCTCAATGGCGAGCGACAGGCGACCCTCCACGACGAGCGCATCGCCGCCCACCGTGCCCAGACGGCGGAACGGCACGCCCGCACCCTCGGCATTGGCGCTGAGGAAGTTGGCGAGATCGGCCGGGACGGCGATGACGTAACGCGCCTGGTCTTCGCCGAAGAGCAGCGCGTGTGCCGGGCCGTTCGAACCCGAGAGATCGACCGTGGCGCCCTTGCCGGACGACATCGCCATTTCGACGAGTGCGACCACGAGGCCGCCCGAGGAAATGTCGTGGCAGGCGGTAACCTGGCCGTTGCGGATGGCCGAGCGCACGAAATCGCCGTTGCGACGTTCCGCATGCAGGTCGACTTCCGGCGCCGGACCATCGACGATGCCGAGCACGTCGCGCAGATAGACCGACTGGCCGAGATGGCTGCCGTCGACGCCGATCAGGATAAGCTGGTCGCCGTCCTTCGCGCCGCCGATCTTGGCCATGGTGGACCAGTCCGGCAGCAGGCCGACACCGGCAATGGTGGGGGTCGGCAGGATCGCGATGCCGTTCGTCTCGTTGTAGAGCGAGACGTTGCCGGAAACGATCGGGAAATCGAGTGCGCGGCAGGCTTCGCCGATACCCTGGATGGCCTTGACGAACTGACCCATGATTTCCGGCTTTTCCGGGTTTCCGAAGTTCAGGTTGTCGGTGGAGGCAAGCGGCTCTGCGCCGGTCGCCGTGATGTTGCGCCAGCATTCGGCAACGGCCTGCTTGCCGCCTTCGAACGGATCGGCCTCGACATAACGCGGGGTGACGTCGGAGGAGAAGGCGAGCGCCTTGGTGGCATGGCCTTCGACGCGCACGACGCCGGCGTCGCCACCGGGGATCTGCAGCGAATTGCCCTGGATCAGCGTGTCATACTGCTCGTAGACCCAGCGGCGGCTCGACTGGTTCGGCGAACCGACGAGCTTCAGCACGGCCTCATTGTAGTCGGCTGGCTCGGCCACCAGGTTTGCCGGCAGCGGCGAGGGCTTGCCGGGCTCGCGCCAGGGGCGGTCATATTCCGGGGCCTGGTCGCCCAGGTCCTTGATCGGCAGGTTCGCGACTTCCTCGCCCTGGTGCAGGATGCGGAAGCGCAGGTCGTCCGTTGTGTAGCCGACGATGGCGAAATCGAGGCCCCACTTGACGAAGATCGCCTTGGCGACCTCTTCCTTGGCGGGCTCCAGAACCATGAGCATGCGCTCCTGGCTTTCCGACAGCATCATCTCGTAGGCGGTCATTTGCTCTTCGCGGACGGGCACGAGATCGAGGTCCAGCTCGATGCCGAGGTCGCCCTTGGCGCCCATTTCGACGGCGGAGCAGGTGAGGCCGGCCGCACCCATGTCCTGGATGGCGATGACAGCGCCGGTCTGCATCAGTTCGAGGCAGGCTTCCAGCAGGCACTTTTCGGTGAAGGGGTCGCCGACCTGTACGGTCGGGCGCTTCTCCTCGATCGACTCGTCGAATTCGGCCGATGCCATGGTGGCGCCGCCGACGCCGTCACGGCCGGTCTTGGCGCCGAGATAGACGACCGGCAGGCCCACGCCCTTGGCTTCCGACAGGAAGATCGCATTGGACTTGGCAAGGCCCGCCGCAAAGGCGTTGACGAGGATATTGCCGTTGTAGCGCTCGTCGAACTCGACTTCGCCGCCGACCGTCGGCACGCCGAAGGAATTGCCGTAGCCGCCCACACCGGCAACGACGCCGGACACGAGGTGGCGGGTCTTCGGGTGGTCGGGCGCGCCGAAGCGCAAGGCGTTCATCGCCGCAACCGGGCGGGCGCCCATGGTGAAGACGTCGCGCAGGATGCCGCCGACGCCGGTCGCAGCCCCCTGGTAGGGCTCGATATAGGACGGGTGGTTGTGGCTCTCCATCTTGAAGACCACGCAGTCGCCATCGTCGATATCCACCACGCCGGCATTTTCGCCCGGGCCCTGGATGACGCGCGGACCCTTGGTCGGCAGCGTGCGCAGCCAGCGCTTGGAGGATTTGTATGAGCAGTGCTCGTTCCACATGGCCGAGAAGATGCCGAGTTCGGTGAAGGTCGGTTCGCGGCCGATCAGCGAGAGGATGCGGTCATATTCATCCGGCTTCAGCCCGTGGGCGGCAATCAGCTCCGGGGTGATCGGGCGGGTGTTCGAAATGGTCATCGTCGCTCGTCTTGTCGGTGGAGGGCAGCTTTGCGGTCTCTTTACCTCATGCTGCTTTGCAGTGCGACAGGAAAATGACCTGCAATCACAGGCGAAGGAGGCCGTCAGGCGAGGCTGTCGTAACCCGTCGGGCCATGGACGAGCAGACGGCGAAGCCGCGTCAGGCCGGACACGACATCCTCGCGGTTTTCCGGCGGCGAGAAGCCGATGCGGACACGGTGAAACGTCTTCTCCGAGCGGCCGGCCTTGAACTCGTCCTCGTCGTCGATGAGGATATCTTCCGCAAAGGCGGCCTGGCGGAACGTGCCGGACAGCCAGGGATCGGGCAGCTTCAGCCAGAGGAACGGCACGCGCGGATGCGACGCAAAATCCAGCCCGGCGAAAATCTCCCGCGCGATCGCCTCGCGCGCCTGCACCTCGTCGGCGACGGCGCTGCGGATGGCGTCGGCCGTGCCTGAGAGCACGAGGCGGGCGGCGACTTCCGCCAGCAGGAAGGGCAGGCCGCCGCTCACCATCTTGTGGGCAATGCGCACGCGCTGCGCCAGGTGCGGCGGGCAGGCGATCCAGCCGCCGCGAACGCCGGCAGCCACGCTTTTCGACAGGCCGCCGACGAGGAAGGTCCGATCCGGCGCGATCTCGGCCAGCAGCGGAATGCCGTTGTCGACGGTGGCGCCGTAGAGATTGTCCTCGATCAGCCAGACATTGTGCCGCTTGGCAATGGCCGCGATGGCGCGGCGGCGGTCCTCGGGCATGGTGGAGAGCGTCGGGTTTTGCGCGGCGCTCATCAGGAAGGCGAGCTTGGGGTGCTGCTGCACGCAGACGCGCTCGAAATCGTCCGGGATCACGCCATAGGCATCCGATTCGACGAGCGCCGTCTGGCGGCCGAGCAGGGCGGTGCCGCGGCTGACCTGGGAATAGGTGAGGTGCTCGAAGACGATACGGTCGCCGGGCGCGGTGATGACGGAGACGGCGGCGATGATGCCCGCATGCGCGCCAAGCGTCGGCACGATGCTGTCGATGCCGGGCTGCCAGCCGCCGCTGCCGAGCCAGCGCTGGCCCGCTTCCAGCCAGTGGCGCGGGAAATTGCGCGTGTAGCTCGCAATCTCGTTCGGCTGCTCCCGGCAGATTGCCGCCAGAATATCGGTAACGGCTACGGATTGGCCGATATCGGTCGCTGCGGTCGTGTCGAAGCGCAGTTTTCCGGGCGGCGCATTGGCGGCGCGCGTGCCGGCAAGCCTCGCGCTGACGGGATCGACGGCAGGGGAGGGATTGTGCTCCGACGTACCCAGCACATAGGTGCCGCGGCCCACTTCGCCGCTGACGAGGCCGCGTTCGCGCACCATGCTGTAGGCGCGGCTGACGGTGCCGATGGTCACGCCGATGTCATAGGCGAGGTTGCGCTGCGGCGGCAGCTTGCTGCCCGAGGCGAGCGCGCCGGCATTGATCGCCTGCTCGATCTGGTCGGCGATGCGGACATAAAGCGGCCCGTCGGAGGCCTGGAGATCGGGAAGCCAATTTGTCATGGTGCCAATTCTTATATTGCACCACCGACAGAGTCAATTATCTCTTGAATGTATCGATTGCTACTATTGCAGTGGCTTTTCAGGAGAATTGACAATGACAATTGATACAATATTCGCCGAATCCGGCCTCGAACCGCGTAGATCCCTGCGTGCAATTGCCTATCGCGGCTGGCTCGCCTTGCGCGCCCATTGCCTGAAGCGGCGCACGCGCCATGCCCTGCTGGAGCTCACCGACGACGAGCTGCGCGACATCGGCATCACCCGCACCGAGGCGCATCGCGAGGTCCGGAAATCGTTCTACTGGGATTGAGCCTTGGTGCTCAGCAGCCCTTGCCGCCGCCGGCCCAGCGCTGGACATCGCTCGCGATGCGCGCGCCGACGGCTTCGCCCATCATCGGGCCAAAGGCATCGAGCTTTGCCGGGTTGCCTTCCGCCTGCACGACGAGCAGCGGACGGGATTCCGGCGAATTGCGGTGCACGACGAGGATGCGCGGGCGGCCGGAGAAGGAGTTCAGCTCCGGCGCGAGGCGATAGGCCTTGAAGGCCGGGTCGCCCGACTTGAACCAGCAGCTGTTTGCCGCAAGTGCCACGCGCTCCATGGTCGGCAGCGCGCCGCCATTGACCTTCGGCGCCGGGGTCTTCGTCTGGCAAGCGGCCAGAGCCGCGACGGCGGCGAGCGGCAGGAGAAGCTTGGCTGGGAGAAGAGGGCGCATGAAAAGCCTTTCGGGAATGGACATGCGCCCTTGATAACAAGCGTGCGTTAAGCAGCGATTACGTCGAGCACCGATGCGAAGAGGCCGCGGCCATCCGAACCGCCATGCGCGGCCTCGATAAGGTTTTCCGGATGCGGCATCAGGCCGAGCACGTTGCCCTTCGCGTTGATGACGCCGGCAATGTCGTTCAGCGAGCCGTTCGGGTTGGTGCCTTCGGCATAGCGGAACACGACCTGGCCATTGCCTTCGATCGCGGCAAGCGTCTCGGCATCGGCGAAGAAGTTGCCGTCGTGGTGGGCGACCGGGCAGCGGATGATCTGGCCCTTGTCGTAAGCGCGGGTGAAGTCGGTCTCGGCATTCGCCACTTCCAGCTTCACTTCGCGGCAGACGAATTTCAGCGAGGCATTGCGCATCAGCGCGCCGGGCAGCAGGCCCGCTTCGAGCAGGATCTGGAAGCCGTTGCACACGCCCAGAACCTTCACGCCGGCTTCCGCCTTCGCCTTGATCGCCTGCATGACGGGCATGCGCGCGGCAATCGCGCCGCAGCGCAGGTAATCGCCATAGGAGAAGCCCCCTGGAATGACGATCAGGTCGACATCCGGCAGGTCTGTTTCCGTCTGCCAGACGGTGACCGGTGCTACGCCGGAAATCTTGGTCAGCGCCGCGATCATGTCGCGGTCACGGTTGAGGCCGGGAAGTTGGACGACGGCGGACTTCATGGGTGTGGTTCAAACCTTGCCTGGGCCTCGGCGAGTTCACGCAGTTCGAGGCGGTTTTCGATACGGTCGAGGCGTTGGTCGACGCGCTCCAGCCGCGAATAGATGTGATGAACGTCCTGCTGCACGGTCACGATTGCTCCGCGCATCGTGATCATCTCGCTACGAAGGTCGGAAAGGCCCGTGTCCAATTTGTCCATTCGGGCATGGATGCTTTTCAGCACCTCGTAGAGCAGTTCGTTCGTGACCTCTGCCATTGCCTATGTCCTTCAACCGTCAGGCGAGGGCGATAGTATAATTCTCGATTACCGTGTTGGCCAGCAGCTTGTCGCACATCGCCTTGAGGTCGGCTTCGGCCTTGGCGCGGTCGGCGGTGGCGAGTTCCAGGTCGAAAACCTTGCCCTGGCGGATAGCGCCGACGCCTTCGAAGCCGAGGCTGCCGAGCGCGCCTTCGATCGCCTTGCCCTGCGGGTCCAGAACACCGTTCTTGAGCGTCACCGTTACGCGTGCCTTGATCATGTCTTCCTCTTCAAACCAAATATGTTCGGCTGGCCGGTGAAGGGTTACTTCACCAGGACCGGACCGGTGCCGCGCACGGGCTCGTTTTCGTTGATGATGCCCAGGCGCCGGGCGACTTCCTGATAGGCTTCCAGCAGCCCGCCGAGATCGCGGCGGAAGCGGTCCTTGTCCATCTTCTCCTGGGTCGCGATGTCCCACAGGCGGCAGCTGTCCGGTGAAATCTCGTCGGCGATGATGATACGCATCATGTCGCCTTCATAGAGGCGGCCGCACTCGATCTTGAAATCGACGAGCTGGATGCCGACGCCGAGGAAGAGGCCGGAGAGAAAGTCGTTGACGCGGATGGCGAGCGCCATGATGTCGTCGAGTTCCTGCGGGCTCGCCCAGCCGAAGGCGGTAATGTGCTCTTCGGAGACCATCGGGTCTTCGAGCGCATCAGCCTTGAAATAGAATTCGATGATGGAGCGTGGAAGGACGGTGCCTTCCTCGATGCCGAGGCGCTTGGAGAGCGAACCTGCGGCGACGTTGCGCACGACCACTTCGAGCGGGATGATCTCGACTTCCTTGATCAGCTGCTCGCGCATGTTGAGGCGGCGGATGAAATGGGTCGGGATACCCATCTTGTTGAGCTGCGTGAAGAGGAACTCGGAGATGCGGTTGTTCAGCACGCCCTTTCCGTCGATGACATCGTGTTTCTTCTTGTTGAAGGCGGTCGCATCGTCCTTGAAGAACTGGATCAGCGTGCCTGGCTCAGGGCCTTCATAAAGAATCTTGCCCTTGCCCTCGTAGATACGGCGGCGACGGTTCATGGATTTTTCTCTGTTGTTGGCGCGCTTGGGGGCCGCGCAGGTGTCGTTCGTTTGCGCTCCCATAAACGAAATGCTGCACTTTAACAATCGGCGTCTCGCCCGATCCCCCGTTTTCCGGCCTTCCCGGAACTTCCGAAGTCACGAAAGTTCGCGTTGCACTTTTGCCGTCGTTTTGATTTATGGGCGGGGAACCCAACGGGCAAAAGAATCTACGGGAGTCATGGATGACCAACATGCAGGATCGGGAAAAGGCCTTCGAGGCCAAGTTCGCGCTGGACGAGGAACTGCGCTTCAGGGCCGAGGCACGCCGCAACAAGCTGGTCGGCCTCTGGGCTGCCGGCCTGCTCGGCAAGACGGACGCCGATGCGGACAGCTATGCGAGAGACGTCGTGGCCGCCGATTTCGAGGAAGTCGGCCATGAGGATGTCGTGCGCAAGATCAAGGCCGATTTCGACGCTGCCGGCGTTGCCCGCAGCGAAGACGAAATCCGCGTCCAGATGCTGGAGCTTCTCGCTGTCGCGATCGCCCAGGTCGAAGCGAGCTGATCAGCGGCTGCAATCACCTACAGGAAAAGCCGTCCGGTGATGCCGGGCGGCTTTTTCATTTCTATTGGATGATGGCGCGGCGGACTTCATTTTGCAGGTCGCGCACGGTACCGGCCTGGCTGCGCCATTCCTGCCGCTGCACGAAATCCGGTATGGCCTCGGCCGGCATGGGGCGGGCGAGCGCGTAACCCTGCAGGATATCGCAGCCGAGATCGCGCATGATGGCGACATGCGCCGGCGTCTCGACGCCCTCGGCCACGACCTCGATGTTCAGCGAGCGGCCGATTTCCACGATGGTGGCGACGAGCTTGCGCTGGCCCGGCGAGCGGCTGACCGGCTTGACGAGCTGGCGGTCGATCTTGAGGCGCCGGGGGCTCAGCTTCATCAGGCTGACGATGGAGGCATGGCCGGTGCCGAAATCGTCGATTTCGATATCGATGCCGAGCCTGCGCATCTCCGAGAGGTTTTCCAGCACGGTGCGGTCGCAATCGTCGAGGAAGATCGATTCCAGCAGTTCGAAGGAGAGCGATTTGGGGCGGATGTCGAGCGTGCGCAGCGAATGGGCAAGCTCCGGGTCGTGCAGGCGTTTCGACGAGACATTGGCCGAGATCTTGGCGATGCCCAGCCCCTGTGTTTCCCATCGCGCAAAATCGGCAAGCGACTGTTCCAGCACGATGCGGTCGATCGTCGCCACGCAGTCGAGGTCTTCCGCGATCTTCAGGAAGGCATCGGGCGCGAGAATGCCGCGTGTGGGGTGATCCCAGCGGGCCAGCGTCTCGACGCCGACGATATCGAGCGTGCGGGCGCAGAACTGCGGCTGGTAATAGGGCAGGAAGCGCCGCTGCTCGATGCCGGAGAGGATCTCGTCGGCCGTCTGCTTGTTGACGATGATCTGCGCCTGGAAATCGCTGGTGAAGAATTCGTGCCGGCTTCGCCCGCGGTTCTTGGCGCGGTAGAGCGCGAGGTCGGCATTGACGAGCAGCTGCTTGGCATCGATCGCCGCGCCCGAAAGGCTGGCAATGCCGACGCTGGCGCCGAAGCGGCAAATATGGCCGTTGAAGGTGACGGGCTTGCGCATGGCATCGACGATCGCCTCGGCAAGCGTCGCGAGGTTGCGCCCACCCGAGCCCGTGGAAAGGAAGACGAATTCGTCACCGCCGATGCGCGCGACAAAATCATCCGGTCCCTTCAACGCGTTCAACAGGCCCGCGGCATGCACCAGCATCTGGTCGCCGGCGAGGTGGCCGAGCGTGTCGTTGATCTCCTTGAAGCGGTCGAGATCGATATGCAGCACAGCGAGCCGGCTGCCGGTCTCCTGCGCCTCCTTCGCGGCGGCCTGGATGGTTGCGTCGAGATAGCGGCGGTTCGGCAGGCCGGTCAGGTGGTCGTGCAGCGCGGTATATTCGATGCGCGCCCTTGCCGCTTCCAATTCGTCGTTGCGGGCTTCGGCAAGATCCTTGGCGCGCTTCAGCTCTTCCTGCAGGCGCACGTCGCCGGTGACGTCCCAGTTCGCGCCGATGAGGCGGGGTACGCCGGTGAGGTCGACATAGGGTGCGGCGCGTCCCCGCACGTGACGGATCTCGCCATCGCCGCGGATGATACGGAACTCGTTGACGAAGTCCTGGCCGCGGAAGATGCCGTCGGCGACGGTCATCGTGGCCTTGAGGCGATCGTCAGGATGAAGCGCGCGCTCCCAGGTCTCTGAATCCGGGTCTCCGTCGAGGCCATATATGCCGATCATGCGGTCGTCCCAGCGCACGTCGGATGTCTTGAGATTGATCTCGAAGACACCGATTCGCGATATGTCGAGGGCCAGTTCCAGGCGGCGGGACATCTGCGCGAGCCGTTCTTCCGCTTCCTTGTGCTCCGTGATGTCCGTGTCCGTGCCGGCGATACGGCTCGGCTTGCCGTCCGGGCCGTATTCGACGACCGCACCACGGCTCTCGATCCAGATCCAGTGTCCGTCCTTGTGCCGTTCGCGGTAGCTGAAGACGTTGAAGGATGCTTCGCCGCTTTCCTGCTTGGCGATTTCGGCCAGCACATGCGCCCGGTCGTCCGGATGCACGGTCTGGATCCACGTGTCGAGCGAGGTGTCAATCGGATCGTCCGGCCGCAGGCCGCGGATGGTGCGCCACTGGCGGGAATAGAAGAGGTCGCCGCGCGCGAAATCATGGTCCCAGACGCCTTGGCCGGCGGATTCCAGCGCATGGTTCCAGCGGCTTTCCCGTTCCGCCAGTTCGAGCGCGTTGCGCTTGCGTTCGTCGACATCGATCGTCTGGACGATCATGGCCGGGCTCAACGCCTCGCCGGGAAGGGCGGGCGGCTCGATGAAGGAGGCGAGCACCCAAAATTCGCTGCCGTCCGCCCGCAGCAGGCGCACTTCCCAGGGCGCCTGTTCGGCGAGGTGCGGGCGCATGGCGAAGGCGATGGCCGGGCGATCCTTGGGCGACACGCAATCCGTGAAAGGCGGGAGATCCGCGAAAGACGCGACGCCGAATGCGCGCAGCAGGCTGGCATTCGCATCGATGATGCGGCCATCGGCGTCGAGCGCTGCAAAACCGAAGCCGGAGCGCGCAAAAAGCTGGCGATAAAACGGCTCGGGCTCCGCTTCTCGCACGGCAATGGAGGTCGAACCGAAAGGTTTGGCCATGAAACGCGGCGCCTGCTTGAACTAAACAGCCAGAGCGTGCAGGATTTCTATGAAATTCCTCTTAATGACGAAATACCACCTTCGTCATAGAAGCTTCATTCGGGGGCCTTCAGACGGCTCAGGAACTGCGCGAAGACCATCGTGCCCTCCGGCCAGGGGCCGTGGCCGGATTCCGTGTTGATATGCCCGGCCTCACCGGCATCGAGCAGCAGCGAACCCCAGGCGGCGGCGATGTCGTCGGCATGTTCATAGGTGCCGAACGGGTCGTTGCGGCTGGCGACCACCAGCGACGGGAAGGTCAGCGGCTCGCGGGGATACGGCCCGAAGGTCGTCAGGTGTTTCGGGCGGATATCCGGGTTGGCGACATCCGGCGGTGCCACGAGGAAGGCGCCTGCGACCTTGTTGCCGAAATGGGGCGCGGCATGGATGGCGGCGGCGACACCGAGCGAATGGGCGACGAGCACGACGGGTTTCGTCGCGGCGGCCACTTCCTCGACCACGCGCTGGACCCAGTCTTCCCGCACGGGCTTCGACCACTCGGCCTGCTCGACGCGGCGCGCCGAGCCGAGCTTGTTCTGCCAGCGGCTCTGCCAGTGTTCCGGCCCGGAATTAGTGTAGCCGGGAACGATGAGGATTTCTGCTTCTGACGCTTTCATGCGGTCGCATGTGCGTTCACGAAGTCCTGAAGTCAAGAGGGGAGGACAAATCGCCGCCCGGGTGTATAATCCCCCATCTTCGATGCAATGACGGCCGGCCGTACTGGCGGACGATTGCCCTCCACGCGCGCACGGGCCGTGACGGTTTCAAACCGGCAAGGAGGCGTGATCATGGCGACTTTTCATGTGATGGCAGGCTCGGACAGCGTGGTGGCGCGTCCGGCGATCCGCCGGATCGGGCTGTCCGACGTGTGGGATGCATTGGCGCGCGGTTTTGACGATTTTCGCGCAAAACCCTCGCACTATGTCTTCCTCAGCCTGATCTATCCGATCTCGGGCGTGGTGCTGGTCACCTGGAGTTCCGGCGCCAACCTGCTGCCGCTGATCTTTCCGCTGATCGCCGGTTTCGCGCTGCTCGGCCCGTTCTTCGCCATCGGCCTCTACGAGATCAGCCGGCGGCGAGAGCGCGGCATGGACACGTCCTGGCGCCATGCGCTGGAGGTGCGCCATTCGCCGGCGCTGCCCTCCATCCTTGCCGTCGGCGCCATGCTGATGGCGCTTTTCGTCGCCTGGCTCGTCTTCGCGCAGATCCTCTATACCAACCTGTTCGGGCCGGAGCCGCCGCAGTCGCTGGCGCTGTTCCTCGCCTCCATCTTCAGTTCCGAAAACGGGCTGCTGCTGATGCTGGCGGGCAATGCCATCGGCTTCTGCTTCGCGCTCGTCGTGCTGGCGACGACCGTCATCGCCTTTCCGATGCTGCTCGACCGGGATGTCGGCGCCGTCTCGGCGATGGAAACGTCGCTGCGCGCGACGCTGGTCAACCCCGTGCCGATCGCCTGCTGGGGCCTGATCGTCGCGGCGCTGCTCATCATCGGCACGGTGCCGCTCTTCGTCGGCCTTGCCGTGGTCATGCCGATCCTCGGCCATGCCACCTGGCATCTCTACCGCAAGATCGTGGTCGATGAACCGCAATAGAACGTTCGCGGGTGGAACGAGCGCCAGGAGGAGGGCGCAAGGCCGCCCGTCAGAGGGGGGCGATGGCGCCATTGGCGGCGATGGCGCCATTGGCGCCATCGCCGTTTCTGGCCCTCACTTGGTCAGCGGATAGCACTTGTCGGTGGAGAAGGTGCCGTCGTTGAAGCCCATCTGGCAGACGACGACCCCGTCGTCCTTTTGCAGGAAGACTGCATAGCTTTCGGAAATCGGCGCCACGTTGATAATGTCGTAGCCGGCCTTCAGCAGTTCGATGATGGATTGCGGCGTTTGCGCCTGCGCGGTGCCGGCGAATGATGCGGCCAAAGCAATTGCAGAACAAAATGCGGCAGCAAGAAACTTCATGTTCAGCCCCCAGGATGCGTGCGGCATTGCACGCAAGGGAAGTCTAATACAGAGTTTCCGGCCGGCGAAGGGGCTTCGCCGGCACGTTTGGGGATCGATGTCAGACGGTGCCAAAGACGCGATGGAAGATCGTGTCGACGTGCTTGGTGTGGTAGCCGAGGTCGAATTTTTCGCGGATCTGCTCTTCGGACAAGGCGGCGCGCACTTCGGTGTCGGCGAGCAGCTCTTCCAGGAAATCCTTGCCCTGTTCCCAGACCCGCATCGCATTGCGCTGCACGAGGCGGTAGGCGTCTTCGCGCGAAACGCCGGCTTGCGTAAGGGCAAGCAGGACGCGCTGCGAATGAACCAGCCCGCGGAACTTGTTGAGATTCTTCAGCATGTTGTCCGGATAGATCACCAGCTTCTCGATGACGCCGGCAAGCCGGTTCAGCGCGAAGTCGAGCGTGACCGTCGTGTCCGGGCCGATGGCACGCTCGACGCTGGAGTGGGAAATGTCGCGCTCGTGCCAGAGTGCCACGTTTTCCATCGCCGGCGTCACGGCCATGCGCACGAGGCGAGCGAGGCCCGTCAGGTTTTCCGTCAGCACCGGGTTGCGCTTGTGCGGCATGGCTGAAGAACCCTTCTGGCCCGGCGAGAAGAACTCTTCGGCCTCCAGCACTTCCGTGCGCTGCATGTGGCGGATCTCGATCGCGACATTCTCGATCGACGAGGCGATGACGCCGAGCACGGCGAAGAACATGGCGTGGCGGTCACGCGGGATGACCTGCGTGGAGACCGGCTCCGGGGTCAGGCCGAGCTTTTCGCAGACATGCTCTTCGACGCGCGGATCGATATTGGCGAAGGTGCCGACGGCGCCGGAGATCGCGCCGGTGGCGATTTCGGCGCGGGCCGCGACGAGGCGGGCGCGGTTGCGGTCCATCTCGGCGTAGAAGCGGGCGAGCGTCAGGCCCATCGTCGTGGGCTCGGCGTGGATACCGTGACTGCGGCCGATGCGGATCGTGTCCTTGTGCTCGAAGGCGCGGGCCTTCAGCGCGGCCAGCACGCGATCCATGTCGGCGAGCAGGATATCGGCGGCGCGCACGAGCTGGATGTTGAAGGTCGTGTCGAGCACGTCGGACGACGTCATGCCCTGGTGCACGAAGCGGCTGTCGGGGCCGACGAATTCGGCGAGATGCGTCAGGAAGGCGATGACGTCGTGCTTGGTGACGGCTTCGATCTCGTCAATGCGGGCGACGTCGAATTCCGCCTTGCCGCCCTTTTCCCAGATGGTCTCGGCCGCCGATTTCGGGATGACGCCCAGATCCGCCAGCGCGTCGCAGGCATGCGCCTCGATCTCGAACCAGATGCGGAACTTCGTTTCGGGCGACCAGATGGCGACCATGTCCGGTCGGGAATAGCGGGGGATCATCGGCTCAAGACTTTCTCAGGTGGGCGTTGCCGCCGCTTTAGCAAAGATGGCCGGCAAGCTCAACGCATGTATGCGGGCATGCAACGCGCGAGCCACAGGCTGGCGCCCGCAAGCAGCGGCAATCCCGCCGGCAGGTAGAGCCCGAGGCCCATGACGAGGAACTGGTAGCAGGCGCCGAGCGACGTGAAGACGAACTGGTAGGCCCAGATGCGCGTGCCGAAGGGCTGGTGCCATTGCGCATAGAAAAGCCGGTAGTCCATGGCGAAGAAGAAGGCGGTCAAGGCGACGGTGCCGAGGCCGAGCAGCGCGAAATGGGCAGCAAAACGCGTCTCGACGGTGCGGCGACGCGTTAGCAGGCGCGCCATCGGTAGCGCGATGAGCCAGGCGGCAAGGCCGCCTGCGGCATAGATGGACAGGATCGTTTGGAGATGAAAGGTCTCGGCGCGCCCCTGCATCACAAGCGAGATGTAAGCACAGGCGGCCATCAGCAGGCTCCAGCCGATGGCGCCGCCGAGATGGAGCGGCAGGGCGGGCAGGATTGGAGTCGGTTCGCGGAAGGCTGCGCCCGTCGTGCCTGCCGCAAGTTCCATGCTCAAGGCCGGAAGGGAACGGCGATCCAGCGGCCGTCGCTGCCCTCGAAGCCGAAGCTGCGCACGAGCACCAGCGCGACATGGACCGGATCGGCGCCGAGCGGGCTGAAGGTCACGGCACCGGAGATCTGGTAGGAATGGGGGCAGTTGCGGCTGTCCGGAACGCGCGTGTCCTCGTGGAGCACCTCATCGGCCGCCGCACCGTTGCGCTTGACGAGCTTCAGGCGAAAACCCTTGCCGCCCTCGATCACCAGGTCGCGGCAGCGGTCGGACACCTCGAGCGGGATGTCGTCGATCGCCAGCGCAAAGCTGCCGCCGGGCGTCGGTTCGATGGCATATTGCAGATATTCGAGGCGCTTGCGGTCGACGCCCACTTCGCCGACCGGGTTGAAAGCAGCCAGCGCGCCGGGATTGGAAAGCACCTTGTGCTGTTCGATCAGGCTTTTCGCCTTGCCGAGGCTTTCGGCGCGCGCCTTGGCAAGGTCCGCCTCCTCGTCATCGATGCGCACGCGGATCGGCGTGCCGGAGAGAAAGGAATCCTTCTCCGTGTCGATGAAATAGAGGTTGGAATAGGGAAAGCCGGACCCGTCCTGGACGCCGAATTCCTCGTAGGCGAAGACCTTTCCGTCCGGCGAGAAGCCGAGCGTCTGGTAGCTCGCGAAGTCGCCGGCCGATGCGCCGGCCGCAGCCAGCAGGGAGGCGAGCAGCGCGATCGTCGCCCTTCCGAAAACCGTCACGCCCGCGCACCCTCCGCATTGCTGCGCAGAGTGTCGATGGTTTTGCGATAGGCGTCAACATGGCCGCCGCCGAAGATGGCGGAGCCGGCGACGAAGACATTGGCGCCGGCGGCGGCGGGCAGCGCGATCGTATCGACCGCGATGCCGCCATCGACCTGGATGTCGATCGGCCGGTCGCCGACCATTTTACGCACGCGGCGCAGCTTTTCCTGCATCGACGGAATGTATTTCTGGCCGCCGAAACCCGGGTTGACCGTCATGACGAGGATGAGGTCGATCTTGTCGAGAAGGTAGTCGAGCACGCTTTCCGACGTCGCGGGATTGATCGACACGCCGGCGCGTTTGCCCAGCGCCTTGATCGCCTGCAAAGAGCGGTCGAGATGCGGGCCGGCCTCGGCATGCACCGTGATGCTGTCGCAGCCCGCCTTGGCGAAGGCTTCGAGATAGGGATCGGCCGGCGCGATCATCAGGTGGCAGTCGAAGAAGGCGTCGGTGTGCGGGCGCAGCGCCTTGATGACATCCGGGCCGAAGGAAATGTTCGGCACGAAATGCCCGTCCATGATGTCGAGGTGGATCCAGTCCGCCCCGGCCGCGACGACGTCGCGCACTTCCTGGCCGAGCTTGGCATAGTCGGCGGCGAGGATGGAGGGCGCGATCCGGATGGGAAGGGTCATGTCAGGCTCCTTGAGAAAGGATGTGGGCACGGATTTTGCCGTCGCCATACCATTCCGGATGAGGGCGAACAACGGGCGAATTTACCGCATCGACCAGCTTGGCATGACATCGCCGAGCATCGGCACCGCATCATGCACGCCGCGGGCGATGGCGCGGGCCATGGTGGAGGCGGCGGCCGCGCAGAGCGCGATGAAATCCTCCGGTGCCGGCGTGCGGCCGCTCCTGCCGGTGGCCAGCGCGAAGACGAGGTCGCCATCGAGCGGCGTGTGCGCCGGCCAGAGCGCTCGGGTAAAACCGTCATGGGCGGCGATCGCCAGCCGCTTGGCCTCCACCTTGCTCAGCACCGCATCGGTGGCGATGACGGCAATGGTGGTGTTTTCCACGCCCGTCGGGCGTCGCGACAGTTTGGTGCGCGGCATGCGGGCATCGGCGGGGAAGGGCACCGGCAGGCCGAGGCCGCCGAACTCGTCGCCTTCTTCGAAGGGCGCCGCCCAGAAGTGCCGGGTGTCGCCGATGGTCGCGGAGCCGAGTGCATTGACCGCCACCAGCGCGCCGACGGTGAAGCCACCCTCCAGCACGCTGGAGGCCGAGCCGAGCCCGCCCTTGACGGTGGCGGTGAGCGCGCCGGTGCCGGCACCCGCACTGCCGGTCTCGAAATCGGCGGCCGCATTGGCGAGCGCCGCATAGCCGAGCTCGCGATAGGGCGGGTAGCGCCCCCAGTCCTTGTCACCACCGTTCATCAGGTCGAACAGGATGGCGGCGGGCACGATCGGCACACGAAAGGGTCCGACGGCAAAGCCGCGCCCCGCCTCGCGCAGGCCCGCCTGCACGCCGGACGCCGCATCGAGCCCGAAGGCCGAGCCGCCGGCAAGCACGATGGCATCGACCGTCTGCACCGTGTTGTGGGGCTCCAGAAGATCGGTCTCGCGCGTTCCCGGCGCGCCGCCGAGCACCTGCACCGCGGCGGTGGCGGGGTTTTCGCAGACGACGACGGTAACGCCGGAGCGCAGGGCATGATCCGTCGTATTGCCGACCTTCAGGCCGGCGACATCGGTGATGCTGTTTTTGGCGCCCGGCTTCATCTATTCGCTCTCAGGCGCGGTCCCGGCCGGCACAAAGGCACCCCCGCGCCAGACGAGCAGGCGATAGGGATTGTCGCCGAGCTCATGGTCCGCGCCGAAGGCGACCGTGCCGATCGCCGTCGCGAAACGGCCGCCGGCGAGTTTCTGCGCAAGGTCGCCACCCGTAGCGGCCGCGCTTGCCAGTGCGGTAATGGCGGCGTGTGCGGGCAGCACGTAACCCTCGGCGACGATGCCCTTCGCCTTCAGGGCCGCTGCGACAGGTTCGCCCTCGGGCAGCGCGCCATAGTCCGGCAGCGCGATCGCTTCGACGCCGTCGGTCATCGGCACGCTGGGATCGGCACCGAGCAGCGCCTCGCCGCCGAGCAGCGCCAGCGACACCTTTTCGGCCTTCGCATCCCGCGCGATCACCGCGATATCCGTGCGGTCGCCGCCGACGAAGACATGGGTGACGCCGGTCTGGGAAAGGCGGCGCACGAGGGTGAGCTGCTGTTCCTGCGCCGGGCGATAGGTGTCGACGAAGACGGCCTTCATGCCGACCTCCTCCAGCCGCAGCCGGATGGCCTCGACGAGTTCGCGGGCATGGATCGTGCCGTCGTCGATGAGGGCGAAGGGTTCGGATTTCCAGTCGCGGGTGATGACCTCCACCGCCTTGTCGGCCTCTGCCTTCGGGCCGGGCGCCAGGCGGAAGAGCGGCCATGTCTTCTTCAGCGCATCCTCCATCAGGATGCCCGAGCGCACGGAAAGCGTGATGGCCGGCACCTTTGCTTCGGCGAGCGCTGGCAGCGAGGCCGCAAGCCCTTCCGTGCAGAGGAAGCCGACGGCGGCAACGGCGTTCGCGGCCAGGATCTGCTTGGCGATCCCGTCGCCATCGGTCTCGTCGCAGGCTTCCGCGATCTCCACGATCGTGTCGCCATTCGCCTCCGCCGCAAAGCGCGCGCCATCGCGCACCTGCTGGCCGAGGATCGCGAGCGGCCCGTCCGCGGGCGCCACGACGGCAAAGGTGAGGCCGGCGGCCGTCGCCGGCAGGGCCGTAAACACCGAGGCGCCGATGAGGCTGGCGAAGAAAAACGTCTTCATTCTCAATCCATGGATCGCGATGATGCCCTTTGTAAGGGCCGCACCGGCGGGGTCAAAGAAAATATCGTCGCAATTCTCCGCTTGTCTCTGGCAGGACAGGAAAATTCGACGACGGGGCTTACATTTTTCTTCACTTTCGCCATGTATCTCCTGTGTTGAAGGAGAATGCCGTGTTGGACAGATTGATGCTGGACCCGTCGCTCTACCGCGATGCGATGAGCCGCTATGCCGGCCATGTGCAGATCGTGACGACGGCGCACGAGGGCGAGAAGCGCGGCGTAACGATCACCGCCGCCTGCTCGGTGTCTGACAATCCGGCCATGGTCCTCGCCTGCCTCAACGCCTCCAACCCCAACAATGCGATCTTTTCCAAGAGCGGCCATTTCGCGCTGAATTCGCTTTCCGCCGACCAGGTCGAACTCGCCAATGCCTTTTCCGGCCGCGATCCGGCCATGACGTCGGAAAAGCGCTTTGCCATGGGCAATTGGGGAGAGCTGGTGACCGGCGCGCCCGTGCTCATGGATGCGCGCGCCGCCTTCGATTGCCGCCTCGTCGAATTGAAGGTCATGGCGACGCACATGATCCTGATCGGCGAGGTGATGGGCATTTCCACCGGCGAGCACAAACCGGCGCTTCTCTATATGGACCGGGGCTACCACACGCTATAAGTTCGACCTCCAGAACGGAGGAGCGGCGTGGTTTACCAGCGCGGACACATCCCGCAATCGATCGACGAAACCGTGGAGATGCTTTCGGCCGGCAATTATCTCGCCGGGCGCTCGCTCGCCACCGTGCTGTTTCTCGCGCTGCGCATGAAGCGGCCGCTGTTCCTGGAAGGCGAGGCCGGCGTCGGCAAGACGGAGATCGCCAAGGTTTTGGCCGCCTCGCTCGACCGCCCGCTGATCCGCCTGCAATGTTACGAAGGCCTCGATATTTCCTCGGCCGTCTACGAGTGGAACTACCCGGCGCAGATGCTGGAGATCCGCCTTGCTGAAGCCTCCGGCACCACCGACCGCGGCCGCATCGAGGCCGATATCTTCTCCGAGCGCTACCTGATCCGCCGCCCGGTGCTCCAGGCGCTCTCCGCGCCGGACGGCCGTGCGCCCATCTTCCTGATCGACGAGCTGGACCGTACAGACGAAGCTTTCGAGGCCTTCCTCTTGGAAGTGCTGTCCGATTTCCAGGTGACGGTGCCGGAACTCGGCACGATCCGTGCCGCGGAGCCGCCGATCGTCATCATCACGACGAACCGCACGCGCGAGGTGCATGACGCGCTGAAGCGGCGCTGTCTCTATCATTGGGTCGATTATCCGCAGGCAGCCCAGGAACTGGAGATCATCCGCCGCAAGGTGCCCGGCTGCAACGAAACGCTGTCGCGCCAGGTCGTAGCCTATGTGCAGAAGCTGCGCATGCTCGATCTCTTCAAGAATCCGGGCGTCGCCGAAACCATCGACTGGGCGACGGCACTGACCGAACTCGACCGCGTGGCGCTCGATCCGGAGACGGTCGCCGACACGCTCGGCACGTTGCTCAAATACCAGGACGACATTGCGCGCATCGACGGCGCGGAGGGCCGCAAGCTGCTCGACGACGTCAAGGCCGGCCTGGCAGCGGCGGGCTGAGCGATGGCGATGGCGGCGGAAAGCGATGTTTCGAGCGCCGTGGATGGGCGCCTCGCCGACAATATCGTGTTTTTCGCCCGCGTGCTGCGCAAGGCCGGCCTGCGCATCGGGCCGGCGGCCGTCACGGATGCCATCGAGGCCGTGCAGGCGATCGGCATCGGCGACCGCGAGGAGTTTTACACGGCGCTGCATGCGACGCTCGTCAAGCGCCATGAAGACGACGCCGTCTTCGACGAGGCCTTCCGGCTCTTTTGGCGCGCGCGCGACCTTGCGGCGAAAATGATCGCGCTGATGTCGCCGGTCGTCACGCGGCATGAGGAGCGCGAGAAGCGCAAGGCGGGCGAGACCCGTGTGTCGGACGCGTTGTTCGGACGGCAGGAGCAGCGCCTTCGCGACGAGCCGGATATCGAGATCGACGCGCGGTTCACCGCTTCCGGCAGCGAGGTGTTGCGCCGCACGGATTTCGCGCAGATGACGGCGGCGGAGCTTGCCGGGGCCAAGCGCGCCATCTCCAACCTCGTGTTGCCGATGGACGAGGTGCGCACGCGCCGTTTCCGCCGCTCCACCCGGCCGGTGGTGATCGATGCGCGCGCCACGATGCGCCACGCCATGCGCACCGGCGGCGCGCTGATCCTGCCGCGCCATCGCGAGCCGAAGACCGTGCATCCACCGCTCGTCGTGCTCGCCGACATTTCCGGCTCGATGAGCCAGTACACGCGCATCTTCCTGCATTTCCTGCATGCGCTCGCCGAACACCGCCGCCGCATGCATGCCTTCCTGTTCGGCACGCGGCTCAGCAACGTCACCCGGCCGATGCGCCATCGCGATCCCGATCTCGCCGTCGAGGCATGCAGCCAGACGGTCAGCGATTGGTCCGGCGGCACACGCATCGGCGAGACGCTGAAGGAATTCAACCGGCTGTGGTCGCGGCGCGTGCTGGGGCAGGGCGCCGTCGTGCTGCTCATCACCGATGGGCTGGAGCGCGAGGGCATCGAACTGCTGGAAACGGAAATGGACCGGCTGCACCGCTCCTGCCGGCGGCTGATCTGGCTCAACCCACTGTTGCGCTTCGAGGGTTTCGAGGCGCGGGCGCGCGGGGTCCGTGCCATGCTGCCGCATGTCGACGACCTGCGGCCCGTGCACAATCTGGAGGCCATGGCGGATCTGGTCGCAGCGCTTTCCGGCGCCGCCCCGCGTGGCGTCGGCGACCCGCGGCGTTTTCTGCCGGCGGCATGAGGAGATGAAGATGGACGCAACCGCAAACGACGTGCTCGACCCGCTGACCATCGCAGAACGCTGGATGGACGACGGGCGCATGGTGGCGCTCGCCACCGTGGTCGAGACCTGGGGCTCGGCGCCGCGCCCCGTCGGCAGCCACCTGGCCATCGACGGCGAGGGCAATTTCCATGGCTCCGTGTCCGGCGGCTGCGTCGAGGGTGCGGTGATCGGCGAGGCGATGGAGGTGATTTCCGAGGGCGAGCCGCGCATGCTGGAATTCGGCGTCGCCGACGAGACCGCCTGGCGCGTCGGCCTCTCCTGCGGCGGGCGCATCCGCGTCTATGTGGAGCGTATCGGCTGATGGATCCCTACCTGCTGCGCAAACTGAACGCGGAACGCACGGCGCGGCGCGCCGTCATCCACCTGACGGATCTCGGCGACGGGCGCGACCGGGTCATTCGCGAGGGCGATCCGGTTGCGGGACCGCTCGGCGAAGCGATTGCAAGCGCCCTGCGCTCCGGTAAATCCGGCGTGGTGGAGGCGGAGGAGAGAAAATTCTTCCTCAACGTGCACCTGCCGCCGGCGCGCATCGTCGTCATCGGCGCGGTCCATATCAGCCAGGCGCTCGCACAGATGGCCAGGGTGGCAGGCTTCGATATCACGATCATCGATCCGCGCACGGCCTTTGCCACCGAAGAGCGTTTTGCCGGCATCGATCTCGTCGCCGACTGGCCGGAGGATGTGCTGAAGGCGCGGCCGCTCGATGCCTATACGGCGCTCGTCGCGGTCACACATGATCCGAAGATCGATGATTTCCCGTTGTCGCAGGCGTTGGCCACCGGCTGTTTCTATGTCGGCGCGCTCGGCAGCCGGAAGACCCACGCCAAGCGTGTCGAACGCCTGACGGCGCTCGGGCACGGCGAGGCGGCGATCGCCCTCATCTCCGCCCCCATCGGCCTCGATATCGGTGCCGCCAGCCCCGCGGAGATCGCCGTCGCCATCCTGGCGGATATCGTCGCGCATCTGCGCCGCCGGCCCTTGCTCGGTGCCGGACCATGATTTTCGGTGAGGTCCCGGTTGCCGATTCTGTCGGCGCGCGCCTGGCGCATGGCGTGCGGGTCGAGGGCCTGTCGCTGCACAAGGGGCATGTGGTGACGGCGGAGGACCGGCAGGCGCTGGTCGTGGCCGGCATCGCGACCGTCATCGCCGTGCGGCTTGAAACAGGCGATATCGGCGAGGACGAGGCGGCATCGCTGATTGCCGCGGCAATCCCCCCGGACCATCTCACCTTCAGCCCGCCTGCGACCGGCCGCATCAACCTGCATGCGACGGCGAACGGGCTTTTTGTCGCCGACCGTGCGGCGATCGACCGGTTCAACCGGGTCGATCCGGCAATCACCATCGCCACCCTGCCGGATCATGCCAGTGTCGCGGCCGGCGACATGGTGGCGACGATCAAGATCATCCCGCTTGCCGTTTCCGGCGATCTTGCGCGAAAGGCCGCGGCCGTCATGGCGACCAGCCGGGCGCTGGAGGTCAAACCCTTCGCCGCGCACCGCGTCGGCCTCGTCGCAACCGAGCTGCCGACGCTCAAGGTCTCCGTCATGGACAAGACCCGCCGCCTGGTCGAGCAGCGCCTGCAGCCGTCCGGTAGCCGGCTCACGGGCGAGGTGCGGGTGCCGCACCAGGCGGGCGTGCTTGCAGAGGCGATCCATCGCTCGGCCGCGGACAACGACCTCGTCCTCGTCTTCGGCGCCTCCGCCGTCACCGATCAGAACGACGTGATCCCGGCGGCGATCCGCGCCGCGGGTGGCGTTGTCGACCGTGTCGGCATGCCGGTCGATCCTGGCAACCTGCTGGTTCTCGGCCGCGTGGGCACGGTGCCGGTGATCGGCGCACCGGGCTGCGCCCGCAGCCCCAAGGAGAACGGCTTCGACTGGATCCTTGCCCGCATCTTCGCCGGGGAGAATCCGGGGCCGATGGAGATAACGGGAATGGGCGTCGGCGGTCTTCTCGCGGAAATCCCGACCCGCCCGCAGCCGCGCGACCTGCGCGGGCCGGAACGGCCTCTCTCCGTCGCAGCTCTGGTGCTGGCCGCCGGCCGCGCCAGCCGCATGAACGGCAGCCACAAGCTGCTCGCCGCCTTCGACGGCGAGGCGTTGGTGCGCCGCTCGACCGAGGCGGCATTAGATGCAAAGCCGGCGCGGGTCTTGGTCGTCACGGGACACCGGGCGGAAGAAGTAGAGGCGGAGCTTGCGGGGTTGAAAATCGATATCGTGCGCAATCCGGACCACGCGCATGGCATGTCGACCTCCCTTCGCGCCGGTATTTCCGCGCTTGGGCCGGGTTGCGACGGCGTCGTGGTCATGCTGGCCGACATGCCGCATGTCGCCGGCGCCGATGTCCGCCTCCTGCTCGATGCCTTCGCCGCGGCCGGCGGACACGCCATCGTGCGGGCCGTCTCCGGCGGCAAGCGCGGCAATCCCGTCGTGCTGCCGCGCGCGACCTTTACCGCCATCCGCGCGCTGGAAGGCGATGTCGGCGCGCGGCATATCGTCGAGAGCGCCGGGCTCGACATTGTCGACGTGGAGATCGGCGAGGCGGCGCATATCGATGTCGACACACCGGAGGCGGTGCTCGCCGCGGGCGGCGTTCTGAAAGGGTAGGGCATGGATCGCGACGGGATCGAAGAGATGTTCCAGGCGCTGGGGCCGGTGACGATCAAGCGCATGTTCGGCGGCAAGGGCATCTATCACGAGGGCCGCATCCTGGCGCTGGAGGTGCAGGGCGAGATCCTGCTGAAGGCCGACGAGGAAAGCGCGCCCGACTTTTCCGCTGCCGGCAGCCGGCAATGGTACTATGATGGCAAGAGCGGCAAGCCGGTGAAGATGCCCTATTGGTCCATTCCCGACGAGGCGCTCGACGATCCCGACGTCATGGCGATCTGGGTGCGCCGGGCCTACGAGGCGGCGTTGCGCGCGCGATAAAAACCCGCCCGGAAAACGCCGCAATCAAACTTGACTTATATTGTCATGTTGTCCATTACCGGACGGTTCACGCCTGAGTTTGCGTGGACGAAATGTCCGGTGAGGTTTCCATGACATACGATCGTTCTTCCGCGTCGACGCTTCTCGCGGGCACGGCCATGGCGCTTGCGCTTCTGGCCACCGCGGCACCCGTCAAGGCGCAGGATGCGGCCGCCACGGACCTCCAGCAGATCAACATCGAGGGTGACAGCGACGGGGATGGCATCATCGACATCCCGGCCGCGGTTTCGAAGGCCGATCGCGTCAAAATCCAGGAAGATTACGCCGGCGACGTCGCGCAGGTGCTGCGCTCTTCGCCCGGCACCTTCACCCGCGAACCGTCGGACCAGCCGGGCATCACGGTCAATATTCGCGGCCTACAAGGCATGGGCCGGGTCAACAGCATGATCGACGGCGTGCCGCAGACCTTTCGCAACCTGTCCGGCCACGGCGGCACCTTCGACAACATGCTCTATGTCGAGCAGAACATGCTGGTCGGCGTCGACGTGACGCGCGGTGCGGTCTCCGGCGCGGAGGGCATGGGCACGCTGGCGGGTGCAGCCAATTTCCGCACGCTCGATGTCGACGACGTGCTGCTGCCCGGCCGCGACTATGGCGTGATGACCTCGGTGCGCGCCGGCACGAACGGCTTCGACTATTCCCGCCTGCTGACGGGTGCAGCGCGCACCGATATCGGCGGCGAGGGTGAGATCGGCATTGTCGGCGCGCTCAGTGATACGAAGAAGAGCCCCTACGACAACGGCGACGGCGTGACCTATCCGTTTGCCGGCGACCAGCATCCGAAATCGGGCCTGTTCAAGATCAACCTTTCGCCGGATTCCGATCACAAGCTTGCGCTCGGCGTCATCTGGTACGGAAACGACTTTCTGCCCGGCAGCTCCGGCTACAACTGGCAGATCGAGAACCAGACCTATACGGCGAAATACACCTACCAGCCGGGCAGCGACCTGATCGATCTCAGCATCAACGCCTATCTCAACATCACCGATCTCGAATTCGACGGCAGCAATGGCAATGTCACCACCTTTGACGGCCGCAAGGGCACCAACACAACGACCGGCTTCGACATTTCCAACCGCATGCGCTTCGACCTCAGCGACGAGACCGAACTGAAGCTCACCTATGGCGGAGCTTACAGCCGCGATAAATATGAGGGGAACGCCAAGCGCGGCGCCAATCCGGATGGAACGCTGGTCAAGGCCGGCGTCTTCAGCGAAGCGACGATCACGCACGGAATTTTCGACCTGACCGGCGGCCTGCGCTACGATTACTGGTCGCTGGAAGGCATCAGCGGCTATGACGCGCCGGGCACCAATGGTTGCGCAGCCGATGGCCAGCCGTGCCCGATGGAAGAACTGTCGCGCGACGGCGGCGACGTCAACCCGAAGATCACCCTTGCCGCGCGCCCGCTCGACTGGCTGCAGCCCTACGTGACCTATGCCCACACATCGCGCCCGCCGACGGCGGCGGAAATGTTCTATCCGGGCGGCCACAGCTTCGACGGCTCCTCGGACCCGGTCAACAACAACCCCAACCTGCTGCCGGAAAAGAGCCGCGGGTGGGAATTCGGCGTCAACATGACGACGGACGATCTGCTCACGCCCGGCGATTCCGCCTGGCTGAAGGTCGGTTATTTCCACAACCGCATCCGCGACTACATCACCTATGACATCGGCGAGGATGGCGCCGCGCGTTGGGTCAACGTTGATGGAACGACGGTCATGAAGGGGCTTGAGGTCGAAGGCGGCTACGATGCCGGCCGGTATTATGCCGGCTTCTCGTTGACGCTTGCCGATACCAACCAGCCGGAGGGTGCCGCTGCCGGCGTCGGCGGCGATACGGGCCGGCTGCCGGACGACTTTGCGACGATCGACCTCGGCGTGCGCTTCCTGGACGAAGCGCTCACCGTCGGCGGGCGCATGCGTTATGTCGGCAAGAGCAAGCAGGCCTATATCAACCAGGAGATGGCCTTCGATCTCGACGCCTATACGCTGTTCGACGCGCATGCCTCCTGGCAGATCAACGAGAACGCCAAGGTGTTCGTCAATATCGAGAACGTCTTTGACGAGAGTTACATGAAGGCGAATGCCGGCCTGATGGACAGCTACGGCGGCGTCAAGAACGGCCGCGGCCGCACCTTCATCATCGGCGCGACGGCGCGGTTCTAAATCTGGCTGCGTAGCGCCTTCACCGCATCTGCGGCGAAGCGCGAAAGCGGCGAGGGCAGGGCGTCGAGCGCGAACCAGCCGAATTCCGGCAGTTTCTCCGGCTCCATGATGCGCGGCTCGCCGGCAAAGTCCTCCGTCACATAGATGAGCGAAAGCCAGTGCTGGCGCTCTTCCGCGATGATTTGTTCGGAAATGCAGAGAAGCTCGACGGCGCCGATCGTCAGCCCCGATTCTTCCTCCGCCTCGCGCCGGGCGGAATCGACGGCGCGTTCCATATGGTCGACCTTGCCGCCGACGATGTTCCATGAGCCGGCTTCGGGCGCGCGCAGGCGCCGGTAGAGCAGGAGCTTGCCCTCACGCAAAATGGCCAGGCCGCAACCGAGGCCTGGCACATCGATGCCTGGAATGGACATGCTAGGAGATCAGGCCTTGCCGGCGATCAGCATGAAGGCGGGGATCTCGTCGCCGAAGCCGAGCGGCGTCGGGCCGTCATCGTCGTCACGGCGGTAGCGGTTGCGACGATCACGGTTGTCGTCGTTGGCCGGACGCGGGGCGGCATGGTTCGCGGCCCGCGGGTTGCTGCGAGCGGGAGTCTGCGGCCGCCCTTCAGTCTTGCGTTCAGCTTTCACGGCTTCCACCTTCTCTTCGGTCTCGCTGGTCTCAATGCCGGGCGCGGGGCGTGCCTCGGGGCGTGTCTCGGTCACGCGGGCTTCGCCCTTGCGGCCACGGGAGCGGTCGCGATCACGACCGCCACGTTCGCGGCCGCCACGCGAGCGCTGTTCACGCTCCTCGCCTTCGGCCTGCGGCGGCAGGGCATCGAGGCCGCCGTTCAGCCATTCGACCTTGCGGTCAATCAGCTTCTCGATGGCGTCGACGAACTTTCCGTCGCGCTTGGATACCAGGGTGAAAGCGGCGCCCGAGCGGCCGGCACGGCCGGTGCGGCCGATGCGATGGACATAGTCCTCGGCATGGATCGGGACGTCGAAGTTGAAGACGTGGCTCACATCCGGAATGTCGAGGCCGCGGGCCGCAACGTCGGATGCCACGAGGAGGGTAAGCTTGTTTTCCTTGAAATTGGCCAGCATCGTGGTGCGCGAGCGCTGGTCCATGTCGCCGTGCAGCGCGCCGACGGAGAAGCCGTGGCGGTCGAGCGAACGGAAGAGGTCGGCAACGTCGACCTTGCGATTGCAGAAGATGATGGCGTTCTTCAGGTCTTCCTGGGCGCGGATGAGGTCGCGCAGCGTCGCGCGCTTCTCGTAATCCTTGCTGTGCGTGGCGACGAGGCGCTGCGTCACGGTCGTTGCAGTCGAGGAGCGGACCGAGACTTCGACGCGCTCCGGGTTCTGCAGGAAGCGGTCGGCCAGCTTCTGGATTTCCGGCGGCATGGTGGCCGAGAAGAACAGCGTCTGGCGCGTGAAGGGGATCAGCTTGGCGATGCGCTCGATATCCGGGATGAAGCCCATGTCGAGCATGCGATCGGCTTCGTCGATGACGAGGATTTCGACGCCCGTCATCAGGAGCTTGCCGCGCTCGCAATGGTCGAGCAGGCGGCCGGGCGTGCAGATCAGGACGTCCGCGCCGCGTTCCAGCTTGCGGTCCTGTTCGTCGAAGGAGACACCGCCGATGAGCAGCGCGACGTTCAGCTTGTGGTTCTTGCCGTATTTCTCGAAGTTTTCCGCAACCTGGGCTGCGAGTTCGCGCGTCGGCTCCAGAATGAGCGTGCGGGGCATGCGTGCCCGGGCTCGGCCTTTTTCGAGAAGCGTCAGCATCGGCAGAACGAAAGAGGCAGTCTTGCCGGTGCCCGTCTGGGCGATGCCGAGGATGTCGCGCCGTGCCAGAGCCGGCGGAATGGCGCCCGCCTGGATGGGAGTCGGGATCGTATAGCCCGAATCCGTGACGGCAGACAGGACTTTCGGGCTCAGGCCAAGATCAGCAAAAGTGGTCAAAGGGAAAACTATTTCCGTTCCGGTTCTTGCGAACGCAATGGGTTTCAGCGGTCGACGCGCCGCTAGGATGCAGCGCAGATATGCCGAAAGTGCCGGAAAGTCAAGGAAATCAGCGAATTTGGTGAATCACCGAGCAATTTGAACTGTGTGGCGGATGCTTTTGCCGTCCGCAGGCCCTCGGCCTTGCGTTACGTCAATCCATATAGGTGGTCAACTTCATGCCCGCGGTGAGGAAGCGCATGGGGTCTATGGCCTTGCCGTCGCGGCGCACTTCATAGTGCAGGTGCGGGCCTGTGGAGCGGCCCGTCGTGCCGGAAAGGCCGACCGGATCGGCCTCGTCCACATGGTCGCCGACCTTGACGAGAACGCGGGAAAGGTGGGCGTAGCGGGTCGTCAGGCCGTCGCCATGGTCGATTTCCACCATGTTGCCGTAACCGCCGTTGCGGCCGGCGACGACGACCGTGCCGGCACCGGTGGCGTGGATTTCCGTGCCGGTGCGGGCACGAAAATCGATGCCGGCATGCAGCGCCAGCCGGCCAAGGAACGGATCGGTGCGGTTGCCGAAGCGGCTGGTGATGCTGCTTTGGGGCGAGGGGTTGCCGAAGGGCAGTTTCCGGGCGGTGCGGCGGGCGCTAGCGAGGCGTTCGAGCGCATCGTCGAGGTCGTTTATGGATTCTTCGAACGGATCCGTGAAGGCGACGGGCTCGACGAACGGGCCGCCGATCGCGAGATCCGAATCGGTAGCCGGCTTCTCGGCCGTTTCTTCTGCGACGTCGAAACCGGTGCGGCGCAGGATGGTCTGGATGGCGTCGGCGGTTTCAGAAGCCCCGGCGGTCAGGGACTGGATGCGGTTGATCTGCTCGTGTTCCAGATCCTTCAGCGAGAGCGTGACCTTGGAAAACAGGCGGTCGGCACGGTCGGCAACCGATTCGCTGGTAGCGGCATAGGCGAGCTGCGTCGTCTTCAGCGGTGAGGAGCCCGCGCCGCCCATGATCGCATCGATGGCGCCGGCGGCGTCCGCCCGGCGACCGTCGATCACCGGTGTGTCTTCGGTGAGGGGAGCGGTTGCCTCCACGCCGCTGCTTTCGGCGCGGTTCAAAAGCGCGTCGAGCTTGCCGTGACGGGCGGAAAGGGCCGATTGCTGCTGCATCAGCTTCTCCACCTTCTCCTCCACGACCTGCTGGTCGAGGAGCTGGCGGCTCGTGACGCGGTCGACCTGCGCACGAAGGGCGGAAATGCGGTCCTCGTAGTCATGCTGCATGCGGGCCTGGCGCGCCATGGTGGCGCCGATCAGGTCGTCGCGCAGTACGAGATAGGAGGTGGCGGCGAGGTAGCCGATGGTGAACATGCCGGCAAAACAGAACGTGACGGCGGCCATCCAGGGACGGATGGTCATGTGGCGGATCTTGTCGCCGCTCGCAAAGATCACGACATGCTGCTTCGCGCGCTTTCCGAAGATGCGGTTTTCAGGACGCTCCGCCACAGTTGATACCCCCGACCGGTTGTGCTGGTCTCGTGCGGGGAATTACACATTGTTAGGGTTAATAAAGCCTTTCCCGGCGGCGTTCTGGCGCCAAATATCAGCTCTGGCTGACAGAAACGAGCGAGCGGTAGAACGACGGCGTGAGGCCGGCCTCGGCACGCGCCACATCGTTGAACGGCGGCTTCAGCGGCCCGCGGAAATTGGTGCGCACCAGTTCCGTGAAGGTGGCCGACGGGTCCTTCTTCTCGCGGGCGCAGAGGAAGCGGAACCATTTCGCGCCGACCGCCACATGGCCCTTTTCGTCGTTGTAGATGATGTCGAGAATGTCGGCGCTCGCGTCGTCGCCGGTCTCGCGCATCTTGGCCTGGAGCGTCGGCGTCACATCGAGGCCGCGCGCTTCGAGGATCAGCGGCACCACGGCGAGGCGGGCCGTCAGGTCGTTGCGCGTGTCGTGCGCGGCCTGCCACAGCCCGTCATGCGCCGGCAGGTCGCCATAATCCGCGCCAAGATCGCGCAGGCGATCGCGGATGAGGCGGAAATGTTTCGCCTCCTCGAAGGCCACCTGCATCCAGCCGTCGAAGAAGGAATGCGGCACGCGCTCGGTGGTGAAGCGGGCGACGATGTCGAGCGCGAGATCCACGGCGTTGAGCTCGATATGGGCGAGCGCATGGAGCAGCGCGATGCGGCCCTTCTCGGTGTGCAGCGAGCGCTTCTTCATGTGCTTGGGCGGAATGAGCTCCGGCTTTTCCGGCCGGCCGGGTCGCGAAGGCAGCACCGGATCGCGCGGCGAGCGCATCGAAAGCGTGCGGGCGAACCAGCGGCGCGCCGTCTCCTGCGCGAGCTCCGTCTTCAGGTCTAGATCGGCGGCAGAGATTGCCGCCGTGGTGCCGCCGCGAAGACTTTCGATATGCGGAAGTTTTATCATTCCAATGCCTTATGCGGGGTTTAAAGTTTTCTGGCGGCGTCGAGCACGGCCGCGACATGATCCTTGACCTTCACCTTCGGCCAGATTTCCGCAATCCTGCCTTCGGCATCGACGAGCACGGTCGTGCGTTCGACGCCCATATAGGTGCGGCCATACATGCTCTTTTCCTTCCACACGCCATAGGCTTGCAGCGTCTCCAGGCCTTCGTCGGAGGCGAGCGGCACGTCGAGTTCGTGTTTCTTGACGAACTTGTCGTGCTTCTTCACAGGGTCCGGCGAAAGGCCGACGAGGGCGACGCCGGCGGCCTCGAAATCCGCCTTGGCGGCGGTAAAATCCTTCGCTTCCGTCGTGCAGGCTTCCGTGTCATCTTTCGGATAGAAGAACAGCACGACGGGCCGGCCGCGCAATGCGGAGAGCGAAATGCTGCCGCCGCCGTCACGCGGGAGGGTGAAGTCCGGGGCCGCAGCGCCTGGGACGAGTTCTGCCATGGGATTTCCTTTCTTTGGCCGGCTTTTTGAGTCAAGGACCCGGCCTCCCGCATATATAGTGGCAGACAGAATCGTCCAACGGCCACTGGACGATGCGCACCGATTCCGTGGGATAGGGTGCGCGCAGGGGCAAAGGAAACAAGCGCGAGATGGGAGATATCCGCGGCGAGAGAGTCGTGTTCCGCAAGCAGGACATCGTTCCGCTGCATGAATTGCCGTCCGCACAGGCGCACGAACCCATCGTCCTGCATGCGGCGCAGGCCAGCCGCACGGGCATCGCCTGCCGCATCGTCGCCGCGACCGTCGCCCTCGTCCTGTTTCTCGGCGCCGTGCTCATCGGCCTGGTCGAGACCGGTCTTTTCGACAGCACCTTGAATGCCCGCGCCGTCGCCGCCCTCAACCAGGCGCTCGGACCCCGTTACCGCGCGTCGGTCGATCACACCGTGTTGCGCCTTGCCGGCTTCAACGGGTTTGCGCTGAAGGCGGAAAACGTCCGCATCATCGAACTGCAATCGGACAAGGAACTGGCGACGACCGACTCGATCGGCATCGTGCTCGATCCGCTGGGGCTCGCCTCCGGCCGCCTTGCCGTCTCGCGGCTCGATGTCGACGGCGTCATGTTCAATGCGGCGCTGCTGCCGAAGAGCAAGCCGCTCGATCTCGCGGCGCTGCGCATTTCCGACGTGCCGGACTATCTCGAAACCACCTTCGAACGGCTCGACGGCGTCAACCGCCTGATCGACGCCAACGGCATGCAGACCGTCAGCATTTCCGACCTCGGTGCGACATTCCAGGGGCCGGACGGCAAGCCGATCACGCTCGCCATCGCCAGCCTGCAATTCACCCGCGACGGCGACGGCACCATGTCGATCGACGGTCATTTTTCGCTGGACGGTTCGGAAGGCGAGATCGACCTCACCGCCTCGGGCACGGAAGGGGCCATCCGCACGCTGGACGGCTCGATCCGCAATGTGGCGCTGGCAAAATTCCTGCTCGGCAACGACGTCAACGGCAATGTGCATGCCGGCATCGACACGACGGCGGATGTCTCGGTCAATTCCGTGCGCGAGATCGCCGGCACGAAACCGGTGCTCGGGCTGACCATCAACGTCGCCGCCGGTGCGGTCTATGGCGATGGCATTGCGGCGGAGCTGCGCCCTTCCACCCTCAAGGCCGTCTATAATTTCGACAAGGGATCGATCGAGCTTGCCTCGCCGGATGCAAGCGTCGGCCAGTCGCATTTCCCCTTCACCGGCGGCCTCATCGATCTCGACCGCGTCTCCGACCGGGCGGACAAGGGCTTTGCCATCGATCTCGTCTTCAGCAACGCGATCAGCCGCCCGGTCGATTCCACCGAGGCGCCGATCCGCTTCGACGCCAAGGTCAACGGCTACTATCTGCCGAAGACGAAGAACCTGCTGTTCGAGCAGATGGCCGTTTCCAGCGAGAAGGGCAATGTCGCGGGCTCCCTTGCCATGCGCTTCAGCGATCGTGCGCCGGAAGTCAGCTTCGTGATGATCGCCAGCGAGCTGGAATCGGCGGCCGTCAAGCAGTTCTGGCCGTTCTGGATGGCCAAGACCGCGCGCAGCTGGGTGATCAAGAACATCTTCGGCGGCACCGTCACCAATGGCCGCATCGAATTCTACCTCGCCGAAGGCCGCGAGCGTCTGCCGGGCGTGCCCATGCATCTCGGTCCGGACGAGCTGAAGATCGACTTCGACATCGAGGGCGCGCGCATGAACGTGGCGGGCGAGATCCCGCCCTTGCGCGATACGTCCGGGAAGTTCCGCCTGCGGGGCCCGCGCACCGAAATTCAGATCACTGGCGGTGCTGCCTATTTTCCGTCCGGCCGCTCGGTTGCGCTCAAGGGCGGCACCTTTGTGCTGCCGGACAACTATACCAAGCCGCTGATGGCCGATATGGACATCGACGTCGCCGGCAATGTCGATGCGATTGCGGAACTCGTGACCTACCGGCCGATCCGCGCGCTGCCGGCGACCGGTTTTGCGCCGGATGATTTCAGCGGGCAGGTCGAGGCGAAGGTGAAGGCGCATTTCGGCGTCATCTCCTCGCACAATCCGCCGCCGCCGGAATGGACGGCCGCACTCACGCTTAACGACGTGGATGTCGCCAAGCCGATTGCCGGGCGCGAGGTCACCGGCCTTCACGGCCTGCTGGCGATCGATCCCAAGCAGGCCGACCTGAAGGCCAAGGCCGATATCGACGGCGTGACGCTCGATCTCGAACTGCTCGAGCCCGTCGGCAAGACGAGCACCATCAAGCGCAAGACGATCCTGTCCGGCACGCTCGACAACAAGGACCGGCGCAAGCTGCTGCCCGGCCTGGAGGATGTGCTGGATGGCGCTATCGCCATGCGGATGGAGCAGGACGGCGACGGGCCGCGCCAGGTGGAGGCGGATGTGGGCGCTGCCGCGGTCTCCATTCCCTGGATCGGATGGACCAAGGGTGCGGGCATCGGCGGCAAGGTCACGCTGACGGCGGACACCAGGGAGGGCGTCACCCGGGTTTCCGATTTCCGCTTTGCCGGCGACGGTTTCAATGTCGCGGGCGATCTCACCTTTCGTGGGGCAAGACTGGACGCGGCAAACTTTTCAACTGTCCGCCTTTCGGCCGATGATCGGTTCCGGCTGAAGCTGGAGCGCGGCAAATCCGGCTATTCCGTCGTGGCGGATGGCGAGGCGGCCGATGTGCGCTCCGTGCTGGCGCGCCTGAAGAACGCCGGCAGCGGTGAAGGCGGCGGCGACAAGCAGGGCATCACCGTGCAGGCCAACCTGTCGCGGGCCGTCGGTTTCAACGGCGAAAGCCTCTCCAATGTCAGCCTGCGCTATGCCACGACCGGCAGCCGCATTTCCGGTGTCGACCTTTCGGCGGTGACGGCTGGCGGCGCGCCCGTGGTGGCGCAGCTTGCCCGCAACGGCGGCTCGGACGCCATCCAGCTCACCAGCGGCGATGCCGGCGCGGTGGCGCGCTTCGCCGATGTTTACAGCCACATGCGCGGCGGCCTGCTGAACGTCCGCCTGCGGGAAACCTCCAACAGCGGCTGGCGCGGCTCCGTCGACATCCGCAATTTCTCGCTCGTCGGCGAAGAGCGCCTGCGCTCGCTCGTGTCTACGCCGGCCGGCGAGGACGGGCGCAGCCTCAACCAGGCGGTGCGCCGCGAAATCGACGTCAGCGCCGTACGCTTCTCCCGCGGTTTTGCGCAGGTGCGCACCGGCGGCGGCTCGCTCAGCCTGGAAAACGGCGTGGTGCGCGGCGAGGCGGTGGGCGCGACCTTCCAGGGCACCGTGCGCGACGCCAACGGCCGCATCGACATGACCGGCACCTTCATGCCCGCCTATGGCCTCAACCGGCTCTTCGCCGAATTGCCGCTGATCGGCATCATCCTCGGCAACGGCAACGACCGCGGCCTGATCGGCATCACCTTCAAGCTGGCCGGTCCCTTCGACAAGCCGAAACTGACCATCAACCCGCTGTCGATCATCGCGCCCGGCGTCTTCCGCAACATCTTTGAGTTCCAATGAAAAAGGCCGCCCGAAGGCGGCCTTGATCTGGGGCGCTGCGCGGCCGATCAGGCCGGGCGGATGAGGATGTGCTTCTTCTTGCCAAGCGACAGTTTTACGACGCCATCGTCGGAGACGTCCGAAGTGCCGATCATGCGGCGCTCGTCGGACACTGCGGCATCGTTGATGCGCACCGCGCCGCCCTGGACGTGGCGGCGGGCTTCCCCGTTTGAGGTGGCGAGGCCGGCCTTGACGATGAGGTTCAGGAGGCCGATGCCGGCTGTGAGTTCACTCGCGGTGACGTCGATCGTCGGCAGGTTTTCGGCGATTGCGCCTTCCTCGAAAGTCTTGCGCGCGGTTTCGGCGGCCTGTTCGGCGGCCTCGCGGCCATGCAGCATCGCGGTGACTTCCGTGGCGAGGATCTTCTTCACCTCGTTGATTTCGGCACCGCCAAGGGCTGAAAGGCGGGCGATCTCGTCCATCGGCAGCGTCGTGTAGAGCTTAAGGAAGCGCGAGACGTCGGCGTCTTCCGTGTTGCGCCAGTATTGCCAGAAATCGTAGGCCGAGAGCATGTCCGGGTTGAGCCAGACGGCGCCGGAGAGCGACTTGCCCATCTTGGCGCCGGACGCGGTCGTCAGCAGCGGCGAGGTCATCGCGTAGAGCTGCGGCGTGCCCATGCGGTGGCCGAGGTCGATGCCGTTGATGATGTTGCCCCACTGGTCGGAGCCGCCCATCTGCAGGCGCACGTCGTAGCGCTTGTTCAGTTCGACGAAATCGTAGGCCTGCAGGATCATGTAGTTGAATTCGAGAAAGGACAGCGACTGTTCGCGGTCGAGGCGCGTCTTCACGCTGTCGAAGGAGAGCATGCGGTTGACGGAAAAATGGCGGCCGACGTCGCGCAGGAATTCCAGGTAGTTGATGCCGAGCAGCCAGTCGGCATTGTTGATCATCAGCGCGTCCTTCGGACCATCACCATAAGTCAGGTAGCTCGAAAAGACCTTCTTGATGCTGGCGATATTGCTGTTGATCGTTTCCGGCGTCATCAGCTGGCGCGCATCGTCCTTGAAGGACGGGTCGCCGACCATGCCGGTGCCGCCGCCCATCAGCGAGATCGGCCGGTGGCCGGTCTTCTGGAACCAGTGCAGCAGCATGATCTGGATGAGGCCGCCGGCATGCAGGCTCGGCGCCGTCGGGTCGAAGCCGATATAGGCGGTCACGGTTTCCTTGGCGAGAAGGTCGTCGAGGCCGGTTTCATCGGAGATCTGGTGGATGAAACCGCGCTCTTTCAGCGTGCGAAGGAAATCTGACTTGAATTCGGACATGGCCTGTCTCTCTCGGCGGGAATGCTATGGACGGGATGTTTTTTGGCCGGATGCAATTTTCCGGCAGACCGCCGGGCGTTTATCACTGTTTCACCGCATAATCACTCCAAAAGTGATTCTGGAGCGCACGAGATGACGGCACTGCGGACGGCAATCGGTCTGATGAGCGGCACGAGCCTGGACGGCATCGATGTCGCGCTGCTGCTCACGGATGGCGAGGCCGTCGTCGAGCGCGGGCCATCCATGGGGCGCCCCTACGATGCCGCCTTCCGCCGCCGCCTGCAAGGTGCCTTGGAGACCGCCAAGGCGATCGACAGACGCGAAGAGCGGCCGGGTGACCTTACGGAAATCGAGCGCGAGCTCACGCTGCGCCATGCCGAGGCCGTCAACGCCTTCCTCGCCGAAAACGACCTGAAGGCCGCCGATATCGACGTCATCGGCTTCCACGGCCAGACCGTGCTGCACCGGCCGGATGCGGGCGTGACGGTACAGCTCGGCGATGGCGGGCTTCTGGCACGCGAGACGGGCATCGCCGTGGTCTATGACATGCGGGCGAACGACATGGCGCATGGCGGGCAGGGCGCGCCGCTCATTCCCGTCTATCACGCAGCACTCGCCGCCGGCCTTTCCCGCTCCACCGGCCGGGCGGTCGTCTTCGTCAATATCGGCGGCATTTCCAACATCACCTTCATCGGCAGCGGCGGCGAGATCGTCGCCTTCGACAGCGGGCCCGGCAATACGCTGATCGACCAATGGGTCGAGGCCCATGCCGGCATTCCCTACGACCAGGGCGGCATGATCGCTTCAGAGGGCCGGGTCGATCCCGACCTCGCCAATCGCTACCTCAGCCACGCCTTCTTCACCGACCCGGTGCGTCGTTCCCTCGACCGCAACGATTTTCGCCCACCGGAGGGCGCGGATGCCAGCCTTGAAGACGGTGCGCGCACGCTGGCCCATGTCACGGCGGCGGCCATCCTGCGCTCCGCCCGCCACCTGCCGGAGCGGCCGAAACTCTACGTCGTCTGCGGCGGCGGCCGGCTGAACCGGGTGATCATGGGCGATCTCGCAGCCCTTGCCGAGGTCGAAGGGGCGGAGGTGGTCGTGGCCGAGGCGGTCAATCTCAACGGCGACAGCATGGAGGCGGAGGCCTGGGCCTATCTCGCCGTGCGCTCTCTCCGCGGCCTGCCGCTCACCTTCCCGGGCACGACCGGCGTCAAGGCCCCCGTCAGCGGCGGCGTATTGCAGAAACCGACCCTTGAAGATTAACGCTTTTTTGGCGGCGGCCTCTTAGCATCGTGGTGGACCATTCCGCGTTTTCCGCACGGGATGCCTATCCAATGTGTCTTGCGTAAGGTGACCGATGAGTGGCGCGGGCTTCCTGATGGCGGCGAACTTTTTCATCGCGCAATGTTTCTGCTTTTTCTTTCTCGCGGTTTCCGTCAGGAGCCGCAATCGCATTGCCGCGCGATGGTTTGCCGGCACCTTTGCCGTCTCGTCGCTTTCCATTGTTTTCGAGTTTCTTCTTGCCAATTTTCCCCCACCGAGGCTCTGGACGGTCCTGGCCTTCGCATCAATACTCGGCGGAGCGTTCATGCTTCGGGTCGGCATCGGTCATCTTTACGGCTTGCAGGCCAATCGTAGGCATCTGGCCGCGCTCTTTTCCGGCTTCGTGATTTTTAACTACGTGATCTACGATCTGCCGCGTGGAACGCTGGTCCATGCTTTCACGTATCAGGCACCGCTGGCTATCGCGGTCGCCTTGAGCGCCTGGGCCGTGTCGCGCGCACGCGCCAATGCCTTCGTTGACCGGATGCTCATCGTTCTGTTGGTCATGACAAGCGTACATTTTCCGCTGAAGGCCGCAATTGCGGTCCATGCCGGGTCCGGCAGCGTGGCCAGTGACTACCTTTCCAGCCGGTTCGCGCTGTACTCGCAAAGCATCGGAGCCGTTCTCATCGTCACCATCGGCCTCGTTCTGTTGTGTGTGCTGGTGCTGGAAATCATGGCGGACGAAAAGGCCAATGCGGAAGTCGATGTTCTCTCCGGCGTCCTGAACCGTCGCGGCTTCGACAATCGCGTCGATGCGTTGATCGTAAGGCAAGGGCCGCATAGCATCGTTCTTTGCGACCTCGACCGCTTCAAGTCGGTAAACGATACCTATGGGCACCAGGGCGGCGACGCCGTGATCCGCGCATTCGGGGAGATGCTCAAGGCGGCGGCACCGACGGGCGCCCTCGTCGCGCGCATCGGCGGAGAGGAGTTCGTGATTTTTCTGCCGCTCACCGGCAAGGATGCGGCCCTTCTCTTCGCGCATGCTCTCCGGGCCGCAAGGGCGGTGTCGCCGGTTCCCGGCCTGCCGGAGGCGCTTCGCGTCACTTCAAGCTTCGGTGTCGCGGAAATCGGCCCAAATGAGCCGCTGCGCTTCGCCATGCGCCGCGCCGACGACGCGCTCTACGCCGCCAAGAATGCCGGGCGCGATTGCGTGCGCGAGGCGGAGTCGCCGGCCGTGGTGCTCGAAGTTTTCAAGCTGGCAAATTGAAGGCAAGAAAAAAGCCCGGTGGCGGACCATCGGGCTTGGTATTCACGTTTTCGGCCGCTCAGCGGATGCGCTTGGCGGCCGGTTCCGGCGTCAGTTCGCCGGCGAGGCGGCGGTCGAGGTAATCCTCGCATTCCGCCATCAGGGTTTCCGTCTGGCTGTTGAAGAAGTGGTTGGCGCCCGGCACCAGGCGGTGCGTGATCAGGATGCCCTTCTGCGTCTTCAGCTTTTCGACGAGACCGTTGACGTCCTTTTCCGGTGCCACCTTGTCCGCATCACCGTTGATGATGAGGCCGGACGACGGGCAGGGGGCGAGGAACGAGAAGTCGTAGATGTTCGGCTGTGGGGCGATCGACATGAAACCTTCGATCTCCGGGCGTCGCATTAGGAGCTGCATGCCGATCCAGGCGCCAAAGGAATAGCCGGCAACCCAGCAGCTTTTCGAATCGGGATGCAGGCTCTGCACCCAGTCGAGCGCGGAAGCCGCATCCGACAGTTCGCCCGCGCCATGGTCGAATTCGCCCTGGCTGCGGCCGATGCCGCGAAAATTGAAGCGCAGCGTCGTAAAGCCGCGCTTCTGGAACATGTAGAAGAGCTGGTAGACGATCTGGTTGTTCATCGTGCCGCCGAACTGCGGGTGCGGATGCAACACGATGGCGATGGGGGCGTTCTTCTGCTTGGACGGCTGGTAACGGCCTTCGAGGCGACCGGCGGGTCCGTTGAAGATGATTTCGGGCATTCTCACTCCGGCAAGTTCGGATTCCAAAACGGATTCTTGTCAACTGAAGTCTTGACGAAACCAGTCAGCTTTTCTAGAACCTAGTTTAGAACCATTCGAAACTGTATGGGCGCATCGGGCGCCGTGAGATTGGTGTCATAAGGCAAGCCCGACGGAAATTTCAAGAAAAATGCACGCCGCTTTGTGAGATGCCCGGCGGGTACGGATAAAGAATGACGAAGACAGAGCGCACATATCTGGACTGGAACGCCACCGCGCCGCTTTCGGCTGCGGCGCGCGAGGCCGTTCTTGCCGCGCTTGATACGGTCGGCAATCCGTCCTCCGTGCACGGCGAGGGCCGGGCGCTACGCATGCTGGTGGAAGCCGCGCGCCGCGACGTCGCCGCCCTGGTCCATGCCGCCCCGGCGCATGTGATCTTCACGAGCGGTGCGACGGAGGCCGCGAACCTCGTCCTGACGCCCCATTACCGCATGGGTCGCACGCCGCTTGCCATCGGTCATCTCTACCATTCGGAGATCGAACATCCGGCGATCCGCGAAGGCGGACGGTTTTCGCGCGAGAAGCTGACATCCATTCCGGTGACGCCGGCCGGTCTGGTCGACCTCGCCGCGCTGGAAACGCTTCTTCAGGGCCACGACAAGGCAAAGGGCCTGCCGATGGTCGCCGTAATGCTCGTGAACAACGAGACGGGCATCGTTCAGCCGGTGAAATCGGCGGCCGAAATCGTGCACCGCCATGGCGGGCTGTTCGTCGTCGATGCAGTGCAGGCCGCCGGCCGTATCCCGGTCGATATCGAGGCGCTGGATGCGGACTTTTTGATCCTCTCCTCGCACAAGCTCGGCGGCCCGAAGGGCGCCGGCGCGCTCGTCTCGCGCGGTGAGGTGCTGATGCCGGTGCCGCTGATCCGCGGCGGCGGGCAGGAAAAGGGGCATCGCTCCGGCACGGAAAACCCGGCAGCCCTTGCCGGCTTTGCCGCGGCGGCGCGTGCTGCCGCTGCCGATTTTGCGGAGCGCAACGCCCGGATCGCCGGCCTGCGCGATGCGCTGGAGGCCGGCATGCGCATGGCGACCAACGACGTCATCATCCACGGCGCGGATATCGAGCGTGTCGCCAACACCTCGTTCTTCAGCCTGCCGGGCCTGAAGTCGGAAACGGGGCAGATCGCCTTCGATCTCGAAGGCATTGCGCTTTCCGCCGGTTCCGCCTGCTCCTCCGGCAAAGTCGGGCAGAGCCATGTGCTGACGGCCATGGGTTTCGATGCGGCCCTTGGCGCCTTGCGTGTGTCGCTGGGGTCAGGCTCTACGCAGGCGGATGTGGACCGCTTTCTTGCGGCCTTCTCGCGTGTCGTCTCACGACGGCGCGCGGCCTGAGGGGAATCTTGCGGAAACTCAAGTTTTCGCTTGCCAAAAGGTGGGAAAGTCCGCCTTTGGCGCCTACATAAGCGGCGGGAGGTCCCGCCAGACGTTGACAAACTGCCGGACCTTGTATCCGGCAAGATTGGAGAACGATATGCCTGCGGTGCAGGAAACGATCGATCAGGTCCGTCAGATAGACGTAGACCAGTACAAATACGGTTTCGAGACGACGATCGAAATGGAGAAGGCTCCGAAGGGGCTTTCCGAGGAGATCATCCGCTTCATCTCGGCCAAGAAGGGCGAGCCCGACTGGATGCTTGAATGGCGTCTTGCGGCCTATCAGCGCTGGCTGACGCTCGAAGAGCCGACCTGGGCGCGCGTCGAATATCCCAAGATCGACTTCAACGACCTCTATTATTATGCCGCTCCGAAGAACCAGAGCGGCCCGAAGTCCATCGACGAAGTCGATCCCGAACTTCTGAAAATGTACGAGAAGCTTGGCATTCCGCTGCGCGAGCAGGAAATCCTGGCCGGCGTGCAGACCTCGAAGATCGCCGTCGATGCCGTGTTCGATTCGGTCTCGGTCGTCACCACCTTCAAGGAAGAGCTGAAGAAGGCCGGCGTGATCTTCATGTCGATCTCGGAAGCCATCCGCGAATATCCCGATCTCGTGAAGAAGTATCTCGGCACCGTCGTGCCGACGTCCGACAATTTCTACGCGACGCTGAACTCGGCCGTCTTCACCGACGGCTCCTTCGTCTTCGTGCCGAAGGGCGTCCGTTGCCCGATGGAACTGTCGACCTACTTCCGCATCAACGAGAAGAACACGGGCCAGTTCGAGCGCACGCTGATCATCGCGGAAGAGGGCGCCTACGTCTCCTACCTCGAAGGCTGCACCGCGCCGCAGCGCGACGAAAACCAGCTGCATGCTGCCGTCGTCGAGCTCGTTGCGCTGGATGATGCCGAGATCAAATATTCCACCGTCCAGAACTGGTATCCGGGCGACAAGGACGGCAAGGGCGGCATCTACAACTTCGTCACCAAGCGCGGCGATTGCCGGGGCAAGAATTCCAAGATTTCGTGGACGCAGGTCGAGACCGGCTCCGCCATCACCTGGAAGTACCCGTCCTGCATCCTGCGCGGCGATGGTTCGCGCGGCGAGTTCTACTCGATCGCGGTGTCGAACGGCCACCAGCAGATCGACAGCGGCACCAAGATGATCCATCTCGGCAAGAACACGTCGAGCCGCATCGTCTCGAAGGGCATTTCGGCCGGCTTCTCCAACAACACCTATCGCGGCCAGGTTTCGGCCCACCGCAAGGCGGAGAACGCGCGCAACTTCACCCAGTGCGATTCGCTCCTGATCGGCGACAAGTGCGGCGCGCATACGGTGCCCTATATCGAGGCGAAGAACGCGACCGCGCAGTTCGAGCACGAGGCGACCACCTCGAAGATCTCCGAAGACCAGCTGTTCTATTGCCTCCAGCGCGGCATCCCGACCGAGGCGGCGATCGCGCTGATCGTCAACGGCTTCGTCAAGGAAGTCATCCAGGAACTGCCGATGGAATTCGCCGTCGAGGCGCAGAAGCTGATCGGGATCTCGCTGGAAGGCTCGGTCGGCTGACCGGGTAAGGAATATCCCGGCGGATTTCCGCCGGGCGGCCGGACAGGTCTTCGATGAAGTTCCCGCGTGATCCGTTATATTAGACGGTGCGGTTCTCATCGGGAGAAGACGACATGGATCCGGTCAATCTGACGTATTATGCCGTGGTTTGCGGTGGACTGGCAGCGTATGCGCCCAATGTTCGGAATTTGGCGGTGCGCACGGTAGTGGGGCTTGGCCTCGGCGGTTTTTCCGCCATGATGCTTCCGGTGGTCCATTTTTTCCTCGGCTTCTGAAACCAAGACGGGAGCGTTTGAGCGCTCCGAACGCAGGACCGAGAAACCATGCTTGAAATCAAGAATCTGCACGCCCGCATCGCCGAAGACGGCACCGAGATCATCCGCGGCCTGAACCTCACCGTGAAGGCCGGCGAAGTCGCCGCCATCATGGGTCCGAACGGCTCCGGCAAGTCGACGCTCTCCTATATCCTCGCCGGCCGCGAAGACTACGAAGTCACCGAGGGCGAGATCCTCTACAATGGCGAGAGCATCCTGGAACTCGACCCGTCCGAGCGCGCCGCCAAGGGCATCTTCCTGGCCTTCCAGTACCCGGTCGAAATCCCGGGCGTCGCCACCATGCAGTTCCTCAAGGTCGCGATGAACGAGCAGCGCAAGGCGCGCGGCGAGGCGGAACTGACGACGCCGGACTTCATGCGCCGCGTCAAGGAATCGGCCGCCGAGCTGAAGATCGCGCCGGAAATGCTGCGCCGTCCGCTGAATGTCGGTTTCTCCGGCGGTGAGAAGAAGCGCGCGGAAATCCTGCAGATGTCGCTGCTGGAACCGAAGCTGTGCATCCTCGACGAGACGGATTCCGGCCTCGACATCGACGCGCTGAAGATCGTCGCAGACGGCGTCAACGCGCTGCGTTCGCCCGACCGCGCCGTCGTCGTCATCACGCATTACCAGCGCCTGCTCGACTACATCGTGCCGGATACGGTCCACGTCCTCTACAAGGGCCAGGTCATCAAGTCCGGCGACAAGACGCTGGCGCATGAGCTGGAAGCAAACGGCTATGCCGACATCATCGATGCTGCTGCCTGAGCACGGTGAAGGAGTGATCTCATGAACATGCAGACAGGCATGAAGCTGTCCGTCGCCGAAACGGCGCTCTGCGAAGCCTACGACCACGCGATCGGCGAACTGCCGGGCGATGGCGCCGTGCTCGCGGCCCGCGACGTGCTGATCAGCGACTTCAAGGACGCCGGCCTTCCGACGCGCCGCGTCGAGGCCTGGCACTATACGGACCTCAAGGCGCTGCTGCGCGCCGTACCGGCCTTCGATCCCGCGGCATCTGCCGCCAGGGTTGGCCCGCTGGTCGAGGGCTCGACGGTGCTTTCGGTCGTCAACGGCGTTGCCGATAGCCGCGCTTCGGCCGACGGCGTGACGCTGCGCACCTTCGCCGATGCGCTCGCCGACGGCACCGCCGCGGAGGGCCTCACCGCCCGCGACAGCGACGACACGATCGGCCGCATCAACGGCGCCTTCGTGCGCGATGGTTTCGTGCTCGATTTCCCGGCCGGGACCGAGCTTGAGGCGCCGCTCGAAATCCAGGCGATCCAGAATGCCGGCCAGACGCACACGCGCTTCCCGGCAACCTTCGGCGCCAACACCAAGGCGACCGTCATCGAGCGCTACCTGGCCGTCAGCGACAACGCGGCCCTGGTGACCTCGGTCAGCGACATTTCGCTTGCCGACGGCGCGGAAATCACCTGGATCATCTTCCAGGGCCAGGGTCTTGCCGATACCCATCTTGGTCAGATCCGCATCACGCTCGGCACCGATGCCAAGCTGCGCCTCTATGTGATCAATGCCGGCGGCAAGCTCGTTCGGCAGGAAATCCACGTCGTGGTGGCGGGTGAGGGCTCGGACCTCATCCTGCGCGGCATCAACCTGCTCGGCGGCGAGACGCACAATGACGTGACCTTCACGGTCGGGCATAACGTGCCGAACACCACGTCGACGGAAGTCATCCGCAACGTGATCTTCGATCGCGCCCGCGGCGTCTTCCAGGGTCAGATCCGCGTGGCGCCCGATGCGCAGAAGACCGACGCGAAGATGTCGTGCAACACGCTGCTCCTGTCGGATGAAGCGGATTTCTCGGCCAAGCCGGAGCTCGAAATCTTCGCCGACGACGTGCAGTGCGGCCATGGCGCGACCGTCATCGATATCGACCACGTTCAGCTCTTCTACCTGATGGCCCGCGGCATTCCGGAGAACAAGGCGCGCGCCATGCTGGTCAACGCCTTCGTCGCCGAGATCGTCGAGGAGCTGGAAGACGAGCCGCTGGTCGAGGCGCTGGAAGGCGTCATCGCCGCCTGGCTCGAGAAGCACGCCTAGTAAAGGACGGACGAGATGGAACACGCTTTGCCCACTGCAGGCTATGACGTCGAGGCGATCCGCAAGGATTTCCCGATCCTGTCGAAGACGGTCTATGGCAAGCCGCTGGTCTATCTCGACAACGGCGCCTCGGCGCAGAAGCCGCAGTCGGTGATCGACGCGATTTCGCATGCCTATTCGAACGAATATGCAAACGTGCATCGCGGCCTGCATTTCCTGTCCAACGCGGCGACGGACGCCTACGAGGCGGCGCGCGAAAAGGTGCGCCGTTTCCTGAATGCTTCCTCGGTCGACGAGATCATCTTCACGAAATCCTCGACCGAGGCGATCAACACGGTCGCCTACGGCTACGGCATGCCGAAGATCGGCGAGGGCGACGAGATCGTGCTGTCGATCATGGAGCACCACTCCAACATCGTGCCGTGGCATTTCATCCGCGAACGGCAGGGCGCCAAGCTGGTCTGGGCGCCGGTGGACGATGCGGGTGCGTTCCACATCGAAGATTTCGAAAAATGCCTGACGGAGCGCACCAAGCTCATCGCCATCACGCATATGTCGAATGCGCTCGGCACCATCGTACCCGTCAAGGAAATCTGCCGCATCGCCCGCGAACGCGGCATTCCGGTGCTGGTCGATGGCTCGCAGGGCGCCGTGCACATGCCGGTGGACGTTCGCGACATCGATTGCGACTGGTACGTGATGACCGGCCACAAGCTCTACGGCCCCTCCGGCATCGGCGTGCTCTATGGCAAGATGGATCGCCTCAAGGAGATGCGTCCCTTCCAGGGCGGCGGCGAGATGATCGTCGACGTGACGGAAGACATCGTCACCTACAACGACCCGCCGCACCGTTTCGAGGCCGGCACGCCGCCGATCGTGCAGGCGATCGGCCTCGGCCATGCGCTCGACTATATGGAAAAGATCGGCCGCGCCGCCATTTCGACCCATGAGGCGGATCTGCGTGACTATGCCCATGAGCGGCTCTCGGCGATCAACTCGCTCAAGATCTTCGGCACGGCGCCCGGCAAGGGCTCGATCTTCTCCTTCGAGCTGGAAGGCATCCACGCGCATGACGTCTCGATGGTCATCGACCGGGCGGGTGTGGCGGTGCGTGCCGGCACCCATTGTGCGCAGCCGCTCTTGAAACGCTTCGGCGTCACCTCCACATGCCGTGCATCGTTCGGCCTGTACAATACGCGCGCCGAGGTGGATGCTCTCGCCGATGCGCTTGATCATGCCCGCAAGTTTTTTGCCTGAGGAGGTGGACCCATGTCCCTCGACGCAACGGAAGACAAGATCGACGTCCGCGACGGCATCGTGCATTCGGCAATCCCCGCCGACGAACTGGCGCGCCTCAGCGACGACGTCATTTCCGCGCTGAAGACGGTCTATGACCCGGAAATCCCGGCCGATATCTTCGAACTCGGCCTGATCTACAAGATCGACATCGAAGACGACCGCATGGTCAAGATCGACATGACGCTGACGGCGCCCGGCTGCCCCGTGGCCGGTGAGATGCCCGGCTGGGTCGAGAATGCCGTCGGCGCGGTCGAGGGCGTGTCCGGCGTCGAGGTCCGAATGACCTTCGATCCGCCGTGGACGCCGGACCGCATGTCGGAAGAGGCTCAGGTCGCTGTGGGTTGGTATTGATCCTTTAATGCGGGGTCACTAGATTTAGATTCGGAAACCGCCGGGCCTTGAACCCGGTCGGCGAAGGAGAAGCGGCCCATGGCCTTTGCAGTTATGAAGCTCACCGATGCGGCGGCAGACCGCGTCAAGGCGATCGTCGACAATGCCGGCGCTGACGCCAGGGGCATCCGCGTCGGTATCAAGAAGGGCGGTTGCGCGGGCATGGAATATTCCATCGACCTCGTGACCGAAGCAAACGCCAAGGACGACCTGATCGAGCGCAACGGTGCGCGCGTCTGGGTCGCGCCGGAAGCCGTGCTCTATCTGCTCGGCACCGAGATGGATTTCGAGGTGACGACGCTGCGCTCCGGCTTCACCTTCCACAACCCGAACCAGACGTCCGCCTGCGGCTGCGGCGAATCGGTCGAGTTGAAGCCCGCCGATCTTGCGGCCCTTGCTGCCGCCGGCCAGCCCACGGTGCGCGCCGGCTGAACCCGGAATGCCGGGGTCGCAGGACTGCAAAACCTCACGACTTTCCTTCGCCGCCGGATTTGCCTAGTCTCCGACGCGCGGCACCCGGATCGGGTGCCGGCGGATCGCCAGGGAGGGGACGCGCGCGATGACCGGCTTTGCCGCGGCACTTTACCAGAACCTGCCCTTTCCGGCCCTGATCGTCGATGCAGAGGCGCGCGTCGTCTCGTTCAATGAGGCGGCTGCGCGCACTTTCGGCTGGAATCGCGATGGCCGGAAGCCCGCTGAATCGGCCGTCATCGACGGACCGGCTCCGGCCGCGATCCTCGCCCGCTACGCGTCTGCCGGGCGCGAGAATGCACACGCCTTTTCCTTCCGTCACGACAACGGCTCGCTCTTCGATGCGACCGCGCATGTGATCGCCGTGCCGGACGAGGGCACCGGCGCCTGTTACGCGCTTCTCCTTCGCAGCCTGCTCTCCGGCGGCAGCCATGGCGAACAGATCCTGCTCGGCCAGCGCTTCGATGCGGCGCTCGACACCATGCCGGAAGGTTTTGCCGTCTTCGACCAGGAGGAGCGGCTGATGATGTTCAACCGGACCTTCAAGGAGCGCTGCGGCCCCGCCAAGGAGAATGTGCGGGTGGGCGCGAGCCTCGAAAGCATCATTCGCGCCAATATCAGGGCAGGCGTCTATACGAATATCGAGGAGGGCACGCCCGAGGCTGAGATGCTGGTGGAAGAACGTCTGCTCGATCACCGCACGCCCGATTCGGGCGGCGCGGTCTTCGCCTATGGCGGCGACCGGTGGATGCGCTCGGAAAGCCACGTCACGGAAACCGGCGATATCGTCGCGCTGCGCGTCGACGTCACGGACCTCAAGCGCGCCGAGGCGGCGCTGGAGGAGAAGCGCCGCGACTATCTCTCGCTGTTGCAGATCCTGCCGGACATGATCCTGCGCTTCGACAAGAAGCTCATGGTGCGTTTTGCCAATGACAAATATGCCAGCCATGTCGGCTCGACGACCGATGCCCTGATCGGCCGCTATCTGCCGGACGTCGCCTGCGCGCCGGAGCAGACGGCCGAGCTGATGAACATCGCGAACTATACGCCCGAGCAACCCATCAAGACGCTGGAAATCTGCATCGACAACCATGACGGCCACGAGATGTGGATGCACTGGACGGCGGTCGCGAGTTTCGACGGGGAAAGCGTCAGCGAGGTCGTCAGCGTCGGCCGCGACATTACCGAGGCGAAGCGCCAGCAGCAGCAGGTGGAGGCGCAGACGAACGAGCTGCGCCGCAAGAACGAGGCGCTGGACCAGTTCACCGCCACGGTCTCGCATGACCTGAAGGCGCCGCTGCGCCACCTCTCCATGTTCGCCGAGATGATTTCGGAAGACCTGCACCGCGGCGAATTTGCCGAACTGCAGCACTATGCCGATCATGTGCGCAAGAGCGCCGTGCGCATGCGCCGCATCATCGACAGCCTGCTCGAATTCTCGCAGATCGCCTATCGCATTACCGCGCCCAAGCCAGTTGCGCTCTCCGATGTGGTGCGCGATGCGCTGGTGCTGCTGGAAGGCCATGTGCAGGAAAGCGGCGGCAGGATCGAGGTCGCGGCCCTGCCGGACATCCAGGGCGATCCGGAGCTTCTGAAGCGGCTGGCGCAGAACCTCATCGGCAATGCGCTGAAATATTGCCGGCCCGGCGAGGCGCCCGTCGTTCGCGTCTATAGCCGGGACAATGACGGCGCCATCGATTTCGTCGTGGAGGATGACGGCATCGGCATCGATCCGCAGCATGTGGGGCGGATTTTTGAGGTTTTTCAACGGCTTCACCGCGATGAATCGGTCTACCAGGGCACCGGCGTCGGTCTCGCGCTGGCGCGCCGGATCGTCGAGAGCCACAATGGCGTGATAGCGCTTGACACGAGCTATGCTCCGGGCGCACGCTTCATCGTGACGTTTCCACATCCGGTGAAATCAAGGGGGAACGATCGTGGCAAGCCTGCTTAGGAAGCTGATCGTCGTCGATGACGACCCCGTGGATGTGCGCTTCGTGATGCGCGCCTTCAGCGATGCCGGCAGCCCCATCGAGATCACCCATGTCGCCGATGCGGAAGTCGCCAGCGACCGGCTTGCGACGGAAGCCTTCGATTATATCCTGCTCGACATCAACATGCCCGGCACCAACGGCATGGACCTGCTCAAGCGGCTGCGCGGGCGCACGCGCACGGCGGTGACGCCGGTGATCATGCTGTCCTCCTCCTCGAACACCTCCGACGTCAACAGCGCCTACGAAAACGGCGCCAATGCCTATGCGGTCAAACCCTCGACGCTCAGCGGCTACCGCGATTTCGCGGAAGGTTTTACCCGCTTCTGGGTGGACGTCGCCGTCTCGCCCTGAGCCTTTCCCTCCCTGCCCGAAATGAAAAAGCCCCGGCCGATGGATCGGCCGGGGCTCAAAATTCGTGCCGTGATTACTCGGCCGCCTGTGCGTAGTCCTCAAGCGGCGGGCAGGAGCAGACGAGGTTGCGGTCGCCGTAGACATTGTCGACGCGGTTGACCGGCGACCAGTATTTGTCGACGCGGAAGGCGCCCGGCGGGTAGCAGGCCTGTTCGCGCGAATAGGGGCGGTCCCATTCGCCGACGAGGTCTTCCACCGTGTGCGGGGCGTTCTTCAGCGGGTTGTTGACCCGGTCCATCTTGCCTTCCTCGATGGCGCGGGCTTCCTCGCGGATCGACAGCATCGCATCACAGAAGCGGTCAATCTCGGCCTTGGTCTCCGACTCGGTCGGCTCGATCATCAGCGTGCCTGCGACCGGCCAGCTCATGGTCGGCGCGTGGAAGCCGCTGTCGATGAGGCGCTTGGCGACGTCGTCGACGGTGATGCCCGCACTGTCGACGAGCGGGCGCGTGTCGATGATGCATTCATGCGCCACGCGGCCCTTGGCGGACTTGTAGAGCACGTCATAGGCGCCTTTCAGGCGCGCTGCGATGTAGTTGGCGTTGAGGATCGCCACCTTCGTCGCCTGCGTTAGGCCGGCACCACCCATCATCAGGCAGTAGCTCCAGGAGATCGGCAGGATGGAGGCCGAGCCGAAGGGCGCCGCCGACACCGCACCGGCCTCGCCGGTCGTCGGGTTCGCCGGCAGGTAGGGCGCCAGATGCGCCTTGACGCCGATCGGCCCCATGCCGGGACCGCCGCCGCCATGCGGGATGCAGAAGGTCTTGTGCAGGTTGAGGTGGCTGACGTCGCCGCCGATGTCGCCGGGACGGGCCAGCCCCACCATGGCGTTCATGTTGGCACCATCGATATAGACCTGGCCGCCGTGCTTGTGCACGATCTCGCAGATCTCGCGCACGTTCTCTTCAAAGACGCCGTGCGTGGAGGGGTACGTGATCATGCAGCAGGACAGGTTGTCCGCATGCTGCTCGGCCTTCGCGCGAAAATCCTCCATGTCGATGTCGCCATTGTCGGACACTTTCACGACGACGACCTTCATGCCGACCATCTGGGCCGACGCCGGGTTGGTGCCGTGCGCGGACGTCGGGATGAGGCACACATCGCGGTGCGTGTCACCATTGGCGAGGTGATAGGCGCGGATCGTCAGGAGGCCCGCATATTCGCCTTGCGCGCCGGAATTCGGCTGCATGGAAACGGCGTCGTAGCCGGTAATGTCGCAGAGTTTCTGCGACAGGTCCTCGATCAGGTAGCGGTAGCCCTGCGCCTGGTCGGCGGGCACGAAGGGATGGATCTCCGCAAATTCCGGCCAGGTGATCGGCAGCATTTCCGCCGTCGCGTTCAGCTTCATCGTGCAGGAGCCGAGCGGGATCATCGAACGGTCGAGCGCGAGGTCACGGTCTGAAAGCCGGCGGATGTAGCGGGTCATCTCGCTTTCGGCCCGGTTCATGTGGAAGATCGGGTGCGTCAGGTATTCGCTGGTGCGCAGCAGGTCTTCCGGCAGGCGATAATCCGGCTCGAACTCCGCCACCTCGAAATCACCGCCGAAGGCGCGCCAGACGGCTTCCAGCGTGACGGGGCGCGAGCGCTCGTCGAGGCTGATGCCGATGCGGTCGTCACCGATCTTGCGAAGGTTCACCTCCTCGGCGACGGCGGTCTTCAGGATGATGCCCTGGAGTTTGCCGACATGCACGGTGATCGTGTCGAAGAAGACTTCCGGTTCAACGGTATAGCCGAGTTTTTCCAGGCCCATGGCGAGGCGCACGGTCTTCTGGTGCACGTTCTGCGAGATCGCCTTCAGGCCCTGCGGACCATGGAAGACGGCATACATCGAGGCCATGACGGCGAGCAGCACCTGCGCGGTGCAGATGTTCGACGTCGCCTTTTCGCGGCGGATGTGCTGCTCGCGGGTCTGGAGCGACAGGCGGTAGGCGCGGTTGCCGCGCGCATCGATGGAGACGCCAACGAGGCGGCCGGGCATGGAGCGCTTGTAGGCGTCCTTGACGGCCATATAGGCCGCATGCGGCCCGCCATAGCCGACCGGCACGCCGAAACGCTGGGTGCAGCCGATGGCGATATCCGCGTCCATGTCGCCGGGCGACTTCAGGAGCGCCAGCGCCAGCGGATCGGCCGCCATGACGGCGATCGCGCCGGTCTGGTGCAGGCGGGCGATCAGGCCGGTGAAATCGCGCACATGGCCGTAGGTGCCGGGATACTGGAAGATCGCGCCGAAGACGTTGACGGGATCGAGATCGGTGAAGGGATCGCCGACGATGATCTGCCAGCCGAGCGGCTCGGAGCGGGTCTTCAAAAGCGCGATCGTCTGCGGGTGGCAGTTCTCGTCGACGAAGAAGGCGTTCGCCTTGGATTTCGCCACGCGCTGCGCCATGGCCATGGCTTCGGCGGCGGCCGTCGCCTCATCGAGCAGCGAGGCGTTCGCCACGTCGAGGCCGGTCAGGTCGCAGACCATGGTCTGGTAGTTGATCAGCGCTTCCAGGCGCCCCTGGCTGATTTCTGGCTGGTAGGGCGTATAGGCCGTGTACCAGGCCGGGTTTTCCAGGATGTTGCGCTGGATGACCGGCGGCGTGATCGTGCCGTAATAACCCTGGCCGATCAGCGAGACGAGCTTCTTGTTGCGGTTGGCGGTCTCGCGCAGCTTGTCGAGTGCCTCGCGCTCGGTCATCGCCGCGCCCCATTCGAGCGGCTTTTCCTGGCGGATCGATTTCGGCACGGTGTCGTCGATCAACGCATCGAGGGTGGGATAGCCGATGGCCGCCAGCATCGCTTCCATCTCCTTCGGCGAGGGGCCGATATGGCGACGGTTGGCGAAGTCGTAGGGCTGGTAATCGGTAAAGGCGAAATCCTTGGGAAGAGACATCAGCCGACAAGCTCCTTGTAGGCGGCTTCGTCCAGCAGGCCGTCGGCATCTGCCGCATTGGCGAGTTTCAGCTTGAAGAACCAGCCGGCGCCCTGCGGGTCGCTGTTGACGAGGGAGGGGTCGGCAACGATCGCCTCGTTGACTTCGACGATTTCCCCGTCAAGTGGACAATAGACGTCGGAGGCCGCCTTGACGCTCTCGACGGTGGCCGCATCGCCGCCCTTTTCGAAGGTGGAGCCGACCTCGGGCAGTTCGACGAAGACGAGGTCGCCGAGCTGTTCGGCGGCATGCGTGGTGATGCCCACGGTCGCAACGCCGGCTTCGATCTTCAGCCACTCGTGTTCTTCGGTAAATTTCAGCATGGACGAACCTTTCTGGTCAGCGTTTGAAGGTGTTCTTGACGAAGGGCAGGGCCGATACGGTGATCGGCAGAAATTTTCCGCGCACACCGGCATAAAGCTGGGTGCCGGGGGCGGACGCGGCCTTGGTGACGTAGCCCATGGCAACGGGGCCATCGGCGTTCGGGCCGAAGCCGCCGGAGGTGACGGTGCCCACGACGTCTTCGCCCTCGGCATCGGTGGCAAGCACGGCGCCGCCGCGCACGGGCGCACGACCTTCCGGCTTGAGGCCGACGCGACGGCGGTCCGTGCCGTTTTCGAGCTGGTCGAGGATGACATCGGCACCCGGGAAACCGCCGGCACGCTCGCCGCCCTTGCGGCGGACCTTCTGCATGGCCCATTCGAGTGCCGCTTCCACCGGCGTCGTCCCGGTGTCGATATCGTTGCCGTAGAGGCAGAGCCCGGCTTCGAGGCGAAGAGAATCGCGCGCTCCAAGGCCGATCGGCAGCACGTCCGGATGGTCGAGCAGGCGGCGACAGACGGCTTCGGCGAGGTTTGCCGGAATGGAGATTTCGAACCCGTCCTCGCCGGTATAGCCGGAGCGCGAGACGATGCAGTCGGCGTCGTGCAGGTCGCAGGCGCGCACGTCCATGAAGCGCATCGAGGAGATATCGGCCCAGAGCTCGGCGAGCACGGACTCGGCATGCGGCCCTTGGAGCGCCACCAGCGCGCGGTCGTCATGCAGCGTCAGCTCGCAGGTATCGCCGATCTTCGCCTGCATATGGGCGAAATCCGCCTCCTTGCAGGCCGCGTTGACGACGACGTAGAAATGGTCGCCGCGGTTGGCGATCATCAGGTCATCGAGAATGCCGCCATCGTCATTGGTGAAAAGCGCATAGCGCTGGCGGCCTTCGCCGAGGCCGAGCACATCGACCGGCACCAGCGTTTCGAGCGCGCGCGCGGCATCCGCATTGTCGCCCGAGCGGGCGCGCACCGTGACCTGACCCATATGGGAAACGTCGAAAAGGCCGGCCGCCGCGCGGGTGTGGAGATGTTCCTTCATCACGCCCGCCGCATATTGCACCGGCATTTCATAGCCGGCGAACGGCACCATGCGGGCGCCGAGCGACAGGTTCAGCGCATGAAGCGGGGTTTTCTTGAGGTCTGACGATACGTCCAAAAGGCGCCCTCCCAGTCTTTGGGCGCCCATGATTCTTCCGGGCGCCGGCTCACAATCCAGGCGCACCTGCGCCGTTCTCCTGAGCCCCCTCTGTCCCTTCGCCTGAGATTGTTATCCCTTCGGCGAGCGTTTTCACGCTTCTCTCCAGAGTTCCGACGGCACCTTGCTGGTCCTTTTGCCTGAGAGTTTCCGGGGCGGTTGCTCCTTCGGCACCGGTCTTACCTAGTAAAAGGCGACCGGTTTCTCCCAGCGAGGTCGGCCCCAGATAACGACCTTGCCTGCGCTTTGGCAAGAGCGCTGCGTCGCTGCCGAGCAATTTTTTGTCGTAGGGGGAAAGGAGCAAAGAAAAGGCCCCCGGGGCGGGGGCCTTCAAGACGATTGGAGGACGGCTGATTTTTCTTAGGGAGGATCAGACGGTTTCCGGCAGCGGGGGCGATCCGTTTTCGCCATAGAGGCGCTGCGCCTCGGCGACGGTCACCTGCGGCGTGCTGCCGGGCGCAGTGATGAGCGCCAGCGCGAGCGCCGGCGGATGAATGACGTTGAGCACGGCGAGCACACGGGCATCGCCGCGGATCTTGGCGTCTTCGCTCCAATGGTGGATGCGCTCCTCGAACAGCGTGTTCGCACGCACCTGCGGTCGCATTCCCTGCGAGGCATAGGCGGCGGTGGCGGGCGAGACTGTCACGATCTGAGTCATGGCGTTCAACGGGGTTGGTTTGAGTTGGTGCAATTTATCAGTTGCGCCTTTCCTGCATGTAAAACTTCATGGTTGTATTTTCATCGAATTTTAACAGTCTGTGCGACTTTCGGTCGGCCTTGCCATCGGCGGGGCAATTCCGCCATAACAGGCGCAGAATGCCGCCGGAATCGGGCGGACAAAGCGGTTTCAGCAAAAGTGTGAAGCGGTTTTGCGTCCCGAACTGCGTCAAGACAAAATCATGCCGCCAATGGCGCGGGAGGACCGATGAAGCCGATTTTCGTGCAATTGCAATGCGCTCCGGGCAAGACCTACGAGGTCGCGGATGCGCTTTACGCTACGGAACTTATCTCGGAGCTTTATTCCACCAGCGGCGAGTACGATCTGCTCCTGAAGATCTATGTCGACAGCGAGGAAGAGATCGGCAAGTTCATCAACGACCACGTCGCCTCCATTCCCGGCATCGTGCGCTCGCTGACCACGCTGACTTTCCGCGCTTTCTAAGCTGTTCCCCTGCGCCCGTTCTTGCGCTAAAGCACGGCGCAACGAAAGAAGGCGAAGATGGCAGGCATCGAACACAGGCAGGTGGACAACGACGAGGCGGGCATGCGCCTCGACCGGTGGTTCAAGGTCCACTATCCGGGCCTCGGCTTCGGCCAGCTCCAGAAATTGCTGCGCTCCGGCCAGGTGCGCGTCGATGGCGGGCGCGTGAAGAGCGACACCCGCATTCAGCCGGGGCAGGTGGTCCGCGTGCCCCCGATGGAAGTCGATGCCAAGATGAAGTCCGGGCCGATCGCCGGTCGCGACCTCAGGCATTCGCCGGATGGCGAGCTCCTGTCGCGCATGCTGCTGCATGAGGACGACAAGGTCATCGTGCTGAACAAGCCGGCCGGCATTGCCGTGCAGGGCGGTTCCGGCGTCAACCGGCATATCGACCAGATGCTGGAAGCCTGGACGAGCCAGAAGGGCGAGAAGCCGCGCCTCGTGCACCGCCTCGACCGCGACACCTCCGGCGTGCTCGTCGTCGCCCGCACGCGCGGCGCCGCGCAAAAACTCACCGCCGCCTTCCGCGAGCGCGACACCAAGAAGACCTACTGGTCGCTGGTGATGGGTGTGCCGAAGAAGCGCGAGGACAAGATTTCCACCTGGCTCGTCAAGGAGCAGACGCCCGACGGCGACCGCATGCGCATCGCCAAGCACGGTGAGGATGGTGCCGACCACGCGGTGTCCTTCTACCGCATCATCGAGCAGGCCGCGCAGAACTTCGCCTGGCTGGAGATGGAGCCCTATACCGGCCGCACGCACCAGCTGCGCGTGCACGCCGCCCATATCGGCCATCCGATCCTGGGTGACCCGAAATATTTCGATGCGGACGTCAATTGGAACTTCCCGGGCGGCGTGCAGAACAAGCTGCACCTGCACGCCCGCCAGATCGACATCCCGCATCCCTCCGGCGGGCGCCTCAAGATCACCGCGCCGCTGCCGCCGCACATGGTGCAGACCTGGAACCTCTTCGGCTTCGACCTGAGTGCTGCGGAAGGGGACGACGACTGATGCGCCTCGTACTTTTCGATTGCGACGGCACGCTGGTCGACAGCGTCGGGCTGATCCATGAGGTCATGGCGCGCACCTTCGCCGATTTCGGTTATGCGCGGCCGGATGTTGCCGAGACCAAGGCGATCATCGGGCTGACGCTCGACATCGCGATCGCCCGCATGCAGGGCAAGCCGCATGTCGACGACGAGGCGCTGGCGATGACCGCGCATTACAAGGCTATCTATGGCGGCGTGCGCAATGAGGCCGGCTTCCAGGAGCCGCTTTTCCCCGGCATCGCCGACCTGATGGCGCGGCTGGAGCGGCAGGACGACCTGATCCTCGGCGCCGTAACCGGCAAGTCGCGCCGCGGCCTCGATCTCATCCGCGCCTCGCATGGCTTCGAAAAGACCTTCTTCGTCTCGCGCACGGCGGATGATTGCCCCTCCAAGCCGCATCCGGGCATGGTGACGGAATGCTGCAGCGAAGCGGGCATCGATGCGGCCCAGACCATTGTGGTCGGCGATGCGATCTACGATATGCAGATGGCCAAGGCGGCGGGCGCCAAGGCCGTGGGCGTCGCCTGGGGTTATGCCAGCGTGCCCGAACTGGTGGAGGCGGGGGCGGACCACATCCTGCGCACGCCCGCCGACCTCCTCGACTGGTTGGAGATTTCCGATGCGTGACATCCTGAGCGACCTTTCCGACGCGATGAGCGACCCCGATCCGGTGCGCCGCGCGCAGATCCAGATGAAGCGCCCGCTGCCGAAGCGTTTCTACAAGGACGTTTCCACCGATTTGGCGGAAGAAGGCTTCCGCATCCTGCTCGACGGCCGCCCCGTTCGCACGCCGACCAAGAAACTGCTCGCGGTGCCGGCGCAGCCGATCGCCGATCGCCTGAAGGCGGAGTGGGACGGGCAGGGCGAGGAAATCGATCCGGCGAAGATGCCGGTGACCCGCCTCGTCAACACCGCCGTCGATGGCGTTGCCGACAATTTCGACGCCGTCTTCGAGGAGATCGTGCGCTTCGCCGGCACGGACCTTCTCTGCTATCGCGCCGATTCGCCCGAAGGCCTCGTCGAGCGTCAGCGCGACGGCTGGGATCCGGTCATCCGTTGGGCGGCCGATGCCAAGGGCGCACGCTTCATCCTCGTCGAGGGCGTCATCCACCAGGAACAGCCGGCGCCGGCGATCGCGGCTTTTTCTGCGGCGCTTTCCGCCTGGCGCCATCCGCTGGCGCTGGCCTGCCTGCACACGGTCACCACGCTCACCGGCTCGGCGCTGCTGGCGTTGGCGCTGGCCGAAGGCGTGATCGATGTCGACAAGGCCTGGTCGCTCGCCCATGTCGACGAGGACTGGCAGATCGAACATTGGGGCATGGACGACGAAGCCTTCCGCCGTCGCGAACTGCGCCGCGAGGAGATGGACGTGGCGGCGTCCGTGCTTGTGGAAATCCCGCGCTGAAAAGACTTTGTTAAGACTTCCGCACCATTTTGGCACGCCGCCGAAATCCGACATCGCATACCGGTAGTTTCATGCAGTTCCTTGTCCGCGCTCTCCTCTCCGCCTGCCTCTTCGTTTCCACCGCCGCTGCCGCAAATGCCGATAGCGGCTATCCGGTCCGCGATATCCGCAAGGTCGTCGTCAGCGGTGACGACAGCGTGCCCAACACGGTGCTGAAGCGCACCGGCGAACACCTGAAGCGCGCGGCAAAGGCGACCCGCCGCCCGGTGCAGATCGACCGCGCCGCCATGGATATCCGCGTTTCGGGCGTGAAGCAGGCGGGCGATGGGCACAGTTCCGCAAAGGTCACGGTGACGCTCGCCGATCTCGGCGGCGGCGCCTCGTCGCGCAAGACGCTGACGGTCAACAGCTTCATGCCAGCCCGCCGGGGCCGCGAGGCGGCACTTGGCGACGCGATCGCCAAGCGCGTGGCGCTCGCCTACCATCTGGCACCGGTCGCCGCAGGCAAGGCCTCCTATGGCAAGCGGCCCGGCAAGGGCCGCAAATATGCCGGCGGCAAGCGTCGCACGGCGACGGTGCGCTCCGTCCAGGCCTATTCCGGCGCGCCGAAGCGCGCGCTCGTCATTCCGTCCGAGGCGGCGCTGACGGTGCGGTCGCGCGCGCTGGCCGAAGGCTCGACGAAGAAGGTCGCGCCCTGCGTGGTGACGCAGTCGATCAGCTGCGATTGACCGTCTAGTCATCGATCTGGCGAACGCCTCTTCAAAGCCCCCGGTTCCGCGTGCTAAGTCCTTGGTGACACGGGAGGAACCGAGGCATCATGAAGGAAATTCTCCACGAGCTCGAAGTCCGGCGCGAGCGCGCCCGCATGGGCGGCGGTGCGGCGCGCATCGATGCGCAGCACAAGCGCGGCAAGCTGACGGCGCGCGAGCGCATCGAAGTGTTTCTCGATGAGGGCTCGTTCGAGGAGTTCGACATGTTCGTCGAGCACCGCTCGACCGATTTCGGCATGGAGAAGACGAAGATCGCCGGCGACGGCGTCGTCACCGGCTGGGGCACGGTCAACGGCCGCACCGTCTTCGTCTTCGCCAAGGATTTCACGGTCTTCGGCGGTTCGCTCTCCGAAACCCATGCCCAGAAGATCATGAAGGTCCAGGATATGGCGCTGAAGAACCGCGCGCCGATCATCGGCCTCTACGATGCGGGTGGCGCGCGCATCCAGGAGGGCGTGGCCGCACTCGGCGGTTATGCGGAGGTGTTCCAGCGCAACGTGCTCGCCTCCGGCGTCATCCCGCAGATTTCCGTGATCATGGGGCCATGTGCGGGCGGCGACGTCTATTCGCCGGCCATGACCGACTTCATCTTCATGGTGCGCGACACGTCCTACATGTTCGTGACCGGCCCGGACGTCGTTAAGACCGTGACGAACGAGACGGTGACGTCCGAACAGCTCGGCGGCGCGTCGGTGCACACGACGAAATCCTCGATCGCCGACGGCGCCTATGACAACGACGTCGATACGCTGTTGCAGGTCCGCCGCCTCATCGATTTCCTGCCGCAGTCCAACACGTCGCCCGTGCCGGCGATCGAGTGTTTCCAGTCGGTCGAGGAGATCGACGAATCGCTCGACACGCTCATCCCGGCCAATGCCAACAAGCCCTATGACATCAAGGAGCTGATCCTCAAGACCATCGACGAGGGCGATTTTTTCGAGATCCAGGAGAGCTTTGCCAAGAACATCGTCTGCGGTTTCGGCCGCATCGAAGGCTCGACGGTCGGGTTCGTCGCCAACCAGCCGATGGTGCTGGCCGGCGTGCTCGATTCGGACGCCAGCCGCAAGGCAGCGCGCTTCGTACGCTTCTGCGACTGCTTCGGTATCCCGGTCGTCACCTTCGTCGATGTGCCGGGCTTCCTGCCGGGCACGGCGCAGGAATATGGCGGGCTCATCAAGCACGGCGCGAAGTTGTTGTTCGCATTCGCCGAGGCGACCGTGCCGAAGGTGACGCTTATCACGCGAAAAGCCTATGGCGGCGCTTACGACGTCATGTCCTCAAAACACCTGCGCGGCGACTTCAACTATGCTTGGCCGACGGCGCAGATCGCGGTGATGGGCGCCAAGGGCGCGGTCGAGATCATCTTCCGCAAGGATATCGCCGATCCGGAAAAGATCGCGGCGCACACCAAGATGTATGAGGACCGGTTCCTGTCACCCTTCGTGGCGGCCGAGCGCGGTTACATCGACGAGGTGATCATGCCGCATTCGACGCGCAAGCGCATCGCGCGCGCGCTCCGTTTGCTGCGCAATAAGGATCTGGAAAATCCCTGGAAGAAACACGATAACATTCCGCTCTGACTAAAACGGAAGGGACGTCCACGCATGTTCGATCGGTTCTCCGCTTACCAGCCGCAGGCGCTTGCAGCACTCAGGATCATGGCAGCATTGCTTTTCATCGAGCATGGCACGCAAAAATTCTTCAATTTTCCGCCCGCGGAGCAGCCTTTCGGCGACCTGATGAATCTCATCGGCGCTGCGGGTCTGTTGGAGTTCGTCGGCGGTCTGCTGATCCTCGTCGGGCTCTTCACGCGGCCGGTGGCCTTCGTGCTCTGCGGCTTCATGGCTGTCGCCTATTTCATGGCGCATGCGCCGCAGAGCTTCTTCCCGATCAACAACCGCGGTGACGCCGCGGTGCTGTTCTGCTTCGTCTTCCTTTATTTGACGACCGCAGGCCCGGGGGCTTTCGCCCTCGACAACCGGCGTTAGGCGGCAAACTTAAGCCCGAGAATGCCGGTGACGATGAGCGCGATGCAGCCCATGCGGATCGCCGTCACCGGTTCGGCAAAGAGGAAGATGCCGAGCATCACCGTGCCGACCGTGCCGATGCCGGTCCAGATGGCATAGGCCGTGCCGATCGGCAGCGTCTTCACGGCAAGGCCGAGCAGCACGATGGAAATGACCATCGAGCCGGCGGTGAGCGCCGTGGGCAGGGGTTTGGTGAAGCCGTCGGTATATTTGAGGCCGATCGCCCAGCCGATTTCAAAAAGGCCGGCAAGTGTCAGAAGAATCCAGGGCATGGTGCCACTCCGTTTCAAAGGAGCGAGGCCGTCCCCGCGATCGTGACCGGACGAAACATCCGGCGGTAGCCGTCTACCGGGCGGAATATTGCCGATCCGCGCGGCAAGGACAAGGGCAGGGGTGGCATGTCAGCCATGCACCCCCGCCATACCAAGCCTTTTAGCCGAGGCGTTCGGCATGCCACTTCAGGTGATCGTCCATGAAGGTCGAGATGAAGTAGTAGGAGTGTTCGTAACGCTCCTGCAAACGCAGCGTCAGGCCAATGTTGGTGCCCTTGATCGCCTCTTCGAACAGCCAGGGGCGCAGGCCGTTTTCCAGGAAACCGTCCGCCTTGCCCTGGTCGATCAGGAATTCCGGGAAACGGGCGCCGTCCTCGACGAGTGCGCAGGCATCGTACTGGCGCCAGGTGGCCTTGTCGGCGCCGAGGTATTTTTCGAAGGCGGGGGCCGACCAGTCGGCGGTCGACGGTCCGACGATTGGCGCGAAGGCCGAGCAGCTCTTGAAGCGCTCCGGGTTGCGGAGCGCGATCGTCATGGCGCCATGGCCGCCCATGGAATGGCCGAAGATGCCCTGGCGCGACATGTCCATGCGGAAGTGCTGGCTTGCGAAGTTCGGCAGTTCCTCCGTGATGTAGCTGTACATCTGGTAGTGTTCTGCCCACGGCGCTTCCGTGGCGTCGAGGTAGAAGCCGGCCCCCTTGCCCATCTGCCAGTTGGTCATCTCGTCGGGCACGTCGTTGCCGCGCGGGCTGGTATCCGGGCAGACGATGATGAGGCCGAGTTCGGCGGCCATGCGGCGGTATTCGCCCTTTTCCATCACATTGGCATGGCTGCAAGTCAGGCCGGAGAGATACCAGAGCACCGGGCGCGGCTCGCGGATCGCCTGCGGCGGCACGAAGACCGCGAAGGTCATCTCGCAATTGCAGGCTTCGGAATCATGGGCGAACACGCCCTGCATGCCGCCGAAGGCGGTGTTCTGGGAAAGCACTTTCATCAAGAAACTCCGGTTGTATCAGGAGGCGAGCGCCACGGCCGCGTTGACGGCGGCGGCGACCAGCACGGTGTTGAAGAAGAAGGAGACGATTGCGTGCAGCAGGTTGACCTTGCGCATCGGCGTGGAGGTGATCGCGACGTCCGAGGTCTGCGCCGTCATGCCGATCACGAAGGCGAAATAGAGGAAGTCATAGGCGCCGGGCGCGGCATCGCCCGGGAAATCCAGGCTTTTCCCGACATCGGGGCTGGTTTCCGTGCTGCCCGGCCGCCAGTAGAGATGGGCATAGTGCATGGCCGCCATCGTGTGGATGGTGAGCCAGCCGAGCGCCACCGAGGCGAAGGCAAGGACGAATTCGGCTCCCGAAGCAGCCGGCCGGTTCAGCACGACAAAGAGCGAGCCCATCGAGACGGCAACGGCCGCGAAGGTTACGGCGAAGATGATCGCCACCGGCTCGTCGCTGTCCGTCGCGTAATGTTCGAGATGGGCGGCCGTCAGGCGCGGCACGCGCCAGCCCGTCAGCAGAAGGTAGCAGAGGAAGAAGGCGACGGCCCCGATATCGATGGCGAAATCCGGCTTCAGCCAGAGTGCCGCGACAAGGCTGAAGGCGGCGGCGCCGATGCCGACATAGAAGGGCACATGGCGTCCGTAGATCCTGGGTCCAGGCCCTTCCTTCATGCCGCAGGCCCCGCCTTGGCATTTTTCGCCCGGCGGCAGAGACGGTCGAGCGTTTCGAGGAAGGCGGAGCGGTCGCGCGGCGAAAAAGCGGCATTGTAACCCTTGCTTTCGCCGGTCTCGCGCAGGTGCGCGCCAAGATCGCGCATCGCGCTCGCCATGCCGATATTCGCCTTGTCGAAGAGCCGGCCGGTCGGCCCGGTCACATGCGCGCCCTTCTCGACGCAACGCACCGCCAGCGGCACATCGGCCGTCACCACGATGTCGTCCGCGCCGACATTATCGGCGATCCAGTTGTCCGCGGCATCGAAGGCACCGGAGACAATGACGTTCCTCACCATCGGGTCACGGGAGGGCCGCAGGCCGGAATTGGCGACGAAGGTCACCGGCATGCCATGGCGCTCGGCAACCTTCAGGATTTCCGGCTTTACCGGGCACGCATCGGCGTCGACATAGATGGTGGGCATGGTGTCAGTCATCAAAGGTCAGCGATACGGCAATGCCCTGCGACATGGTGGCTTCCTGAAACGATGCTGCCGGAAGTCTAGCAACTCCCGGCAGGCAAGAACAGCAAAAGCGGCGCTCTTGTCAGTAAACGACAACGCTGCGGATCGACTTGCCCTCATGCATCAGATCAAAACCCTTGTTGATGTCTTCGAGCGGCATGGTGTGGGTGATCATCGGGTCGATCTGGATCTTGCCCTCCATGTACCACTCGACGATCTTCGGCACGTCGGTGCGGCCGCGCGCGCCGCCGAAGGCGGTGCCCATCCAGTTGCGGCCGGTGACGAGCTGGAACGGACGGGTGGAGATCTCCTGGCCGGCACCGGCAACGCCGATGATGACCGACTTGCCCCAGCCGCGATGCGAGGATTCCAGCGCCTGGCGCATCACCTTGGTGTTGCCCGTGCAGTCGAACGTGTAGTCCGCGCCGCCGATCGTATCGCCGTTGCGCTTGGTCAGGTTGACGAGATAGGGCACGATGTCGTCGCCGACCTCTTTCGGATTGACGAAATGCGTCATGCCGAACTTCTCGCCCCAGGCCTTGCGGTCGTTGTTGATGTCGACGCCGATGATCATGTCCGCACCGGCAAGGCGCAGGCCCTGCAGCACGTTGAGGCCGATGCCGCCGAGGCCGAAGACGATGGCCGTCGATCCGACCTCAACCTTCGCCGTGTTGATGACCGCGCCGATGCCGGTCGTCACGCCGCAGCCGATATAGCAGATCTTGTCGAAGGGCGCGTCCGGATTGACCTTGGCGAGCGCGATCTCCGGCAGCACCGTATAGTTCGCGAAGGTCGAGCAGCCCATGTAGTGAAAAATCTTGTCCTTGCCGATCGAGAAGCGCGAGGTGCCGTCGGGCATCAGGCCCTGGCCCTGGGTGGCGCGGATCGAGGTGCAGAGATTGGTCTTGCGCGACAGGCAGGAATAACATTCGCGGCATTCCGGCGTGTAGAGCGGAATGACGTGGTCGCCCTTCTTGAGCGAGGTGACGCCCGGGCCGACATCGACGACGATGCCGGCACCCTCATGGCCGAGGATCGCCGGAAAGAGGCCTTCCGGGTCGGCGCCCGACAGGGTGAATTCGTCCGTGTGGCAGATGCCGGTGGCCTTCACCTCGACCAGCACTTCGCCGGCCTTCGGGCCGTCGAGCTGCACGGTCATGACTTCCAGCGGTTTTCCGGCCTGAACGGCAACGGCGGCGCGTACGTCCATCTTCGTCTCTCCTCATGCGGATTCTTTTCGGGCGGACCATTGCAGAGCCGGCCCGAGGCCTCAAGTGCGGCAAATGGAAAAAAGTCAGCCCTGATCTTTTTTGATCAAATTGGCGATCTCGGCCTCCAGCGCGGCGATGGCTTTGCCGGTCTGGTCGTGAAGCCGGTGGACCTCGTTGAGCTGGCGCAACAGCGGATGCAGGTGCTCGTCGCCGGACGGGTCCGCCGGCGCCTCGCCGATGCCCGCGATCAGCCAGGACGGCGAGACGGACAGCACGCCGGCCAGCATGAACATCGCCTTGGTGTCGGGCTCGGCATGGTCGCGTTCCCAGCCGCTGACCGTGTCTTCCGGCAGGCCGAGGCGGGAGGCGAGGCCTTCGAGCGACAGAGCCAGCGCATCGCGCGCGCGCCAGATCCGCCCGCCGAGCGTATCGCCGTCGGCGCGGCCCGAGGGGAAGGGGATGGTGTTGTTTTCGCCGGGAAAGGTCATCACGGCCTCCATTTCTTATCAGGCGAGTTTACAGGCAATGCGGGATTGCATTCTACCTCAAATGCGCCGCTTCGCGCCGCCCGCACGTCGGCATCCCGGGCAGGATTTCCGGCATTGCCTGCCGGTGGAAAAGAGCTATGCAGGGGAGAACGAGGGAGTCGCATCATGAACGCTGCAACCGGCACCAACCAGCAGGCGGGCGCAGGCACCATGCAGGGCGTGATGCTCATGGCGGTCGCCATGCTGCTGCTTCCCTGCATGGATGCGATCGCCAAATACATGGCGACCTTCGCCGACATGTCGCCGGGGCAGGTGACCTTCTATCGCTTCTTCTTCCAGGTTGTCTGCACGATCCCTTTGATCTTCACGGCCGCCGGCAGCGCCACGCTTCGTCCGAAACGCCCGTGGATGAACCTGCTGCGCGGCGCTATCCATGGCGCTGCGAGCCTGCTGTTCTTCGCGGCGGTCAAATACATGCCGCTTGCCGATGTATTCGCGATCTATTTCGTCGAGCCCTTCATCCTCACCGCCATGTCCGCGGCCTTCCTGGGCGACAAGGTCGGCTGGCGGCGCTGGCTGGCCATCGTCGTCGGCTTCGGCGGCGCGCTCATCGTCATCCAGCCGAGTTTCGTGCTCTTCGGCTGGACCGCGCTGCTGCCGGTCGCCTGCGCCTTCCTCTACTCGATCTACCTCTTTATGAACCGCGCCATCGGCGACGCCGATTCACCGCTGACCATGCAGACGATCGCGGGCTTCGGCGGCACGATCTTCATGGGCGTGGCGCTGTTCGCCGGTCACTCGGCCGGTATCGCCGATTTCGCGCCGTCGCTGCCGGCATCCGCCTTCGCGCTGGTGCTGCTCGTCATCCTCGGCGCGCTGTCGGGTTATGCACATATGCTGGTCGTGCGCGCCTTCCGCATGGCGCCGCTCTCGCTGCTCGCACCCTTCCAGTATTTCGAGATCATCTCCGCGACCGTGCTCGGCTATGCGATCTTCGGCGATTTCCCGACGCCGTCGAAATGGCTCGGCATCGCGGTCATCGTCGCTTCCGGCCTCTTCATCATCTGGCGCGAGCACCGGACCCGCAAGGTCACCGCGGACATCGCCTTCGACTGAGGTGCCTTGAGCGCTTCCTGTTGAGTGGCTAAGACTCGCTTTAGAGACTGCCGGAGGAAAGCATGTTCAAGAAAATCCTGATTGCCAATCGCGGCGAGATCGCCTGCCGCGTGATCAAGACGGCACGCAGGATGGGCATCGCCACCGTCGCGGTCTATTCCGATGCCGACCGCGACGCGCTGCATGTCGAGATGGCGGACGAGGCCGTGCATATCGGCCCGGCGCCGGCCGCGGAAAGCTATCTCGTCGCGGAAAAGATCATCGCCGCCTGCAAGGAGACGGGTGCGCAGGCCGTGCATCCCGGCTACGGCTTCCTCTCCGAGCGTTCAAGCTTCTGCGAGGCGCTGGAGGCAGAGGACATCATCTTCATCGGCCCCAAGCCGAAGGCGATCCGCGCCATGGGCGACAAGATCGAATCGAAGAAATTCGCCAATGCGGCAAAGGTCTCGACCGTGCCGGGCTTCCTCGGCGTCATCGAGGATGGCGCACATGCCGAGCGTATCGCCGGCGAGATCGGCTATCCGGTGATGATCAAGGCGTCCGCCGGCGGCGGCGGCAAGGGCATGCGCATCGCCTGGGATGAGACGGAGGTGCGCGACGGCTTCGAGCGGGCGCGCTCCGAGGCGAAAAATTCCTTCGGCGACGACCGGGTCTTCATCGAAAAATACATCGTCGATCCGCGCCATATCGAAATCCAGGTTCTGGCCGATGCCCATGGGACGACGCTCTATCTCGGTGAGCGCGAATGCTCCATCCAGCGGCGAAACCAGAAGGTCGTGGAAGAGGCGCCGTCGCCCTTCCTCGACGCGGCGACGCGGCGCGCGATGGGCGAGCAGTCGGTGGCGCTCGCCAGGGCCGTGGACTACCAGAGCGCCGGCACGGTGGAGTTCATCGTCGATCGCGAGCGCAATTTCTACTTCCTCGAAATGAACACGCGCCTGCAGGTCGAGCATCCGGTGACCGAACTCGTCACCGGCATCGATCTCGTCGAACAGATGATCCGCATCGCCGCCGGTGAAAAGCTGGCGCTGGCGCAGGCCGACATCAAGCTGAACGGCTGGGCGGTGGAAAGCCGGCTCTACGCCGAGGACCCCTATCGCAACTTCCTGCCCTCGATCGGCCGGCTCACCCGCTACCGCCCGCCCGTTGAAGGCAAGAGCGGCGAGGCGATCGCGCGCAACGACACGGGCGTCTACGAAGGCGCCGAGATTTCGATGTATTACGACCCGATGGTCGCCAAGCTCTGCACCTGGGCGCCGACGCGGCTCCAGGCGATCGACGCGATGAGCGACGCGCTGGATGGTTTCACGGTCGACGGCATCGAGCACAACGTGCCCTTCCTCGCCGCCCTGATGCGCCATCCGCGCTGGCGGGAAGGCCGGCTTTCCACAGGCTTCATCGCCGAGGAATATCCGGACGGTTTTGCGCCCATGGCGCCGGACGCGGAGGAAGCCGCCATCCTCGCCCACGTCGCGCTGTCCGCCCATCTCGTCGACGCCGAGCGCCGCGCAAACCATCTCGACCGGCTGCGCCCGACCATGCCGGCGCGCAGGGACTGGGTGGTGAAGATCGGCGACGCCTATCATGCGCTCACCGCCGACGATGCCGTGGCCACCGACTGGCGTCCCGGCGCGTCGGTCTGGCGCGGCACGATCGACGGACGTCGCGTGACGGCGCAGCTCCGGCCTTTCGCGAACGGCCTGCGCATCGACTGGCAGGGGCTTTCCGTGCGCACCCGCGTCTTCACGCCGCGCCTTGCCGAACTCGATGCGCTGATGCCAAAAAAACTGCCGCCGGATACGTCGAAGATGCTGCTCTGCCCGATGCCGGGTCTCGTCGTATCGATCGCCGTCAGCGAGGGGCAGGAGGTGAAGGCGGGTGAGACGCTGGCCGTCGTCGAGGCGATGAAGATGGAAAACGTGCTGCGGGCCGAGCGCGACCTGACGGTCGGGTCGATCCATGCCAAGCCGGGCGAGAGCCTCGCAGTCGACGCGGTCATCATGGATTTTGCGTGAGACCGATTCTTAACATTTGTTAGGACTTTGCCGTTAGCGTCGTTTCTGCCTGCCATGACGGTCGGGGAGGACGGCATGTCGACATCGTTTTCGGTGATCCTGCTTCTGACGATCAATCTGGGGCTGATCTGGCTGTTGATCGCCGCACCGGTCGGCAGGCGGACCCTTCAACTCACCCGCGTCTTCCACGCACCGCCGGGCCGCATCGCCGCCCTCGTCAGCCCGCTTGGGGCTGAAGCGGACTGGCATCCCTCGGTCGTGTCCAGCGAGCGGCTGGCCGGTGACCGCGTCAAGCAGACCTTTTCCTATCCCGACCGCCGCGGCGATCCGATCACGCGCACGCTCTCGGTCAGCGAAGCGACGGATGCCTATGGCATTGCCTGCGAGACGCGGGTGGTCGAGGACAGCGCGCTCGATGCCTCCTTCTGGCGGAATTATGTGGAGCGGCGTTTTCTGCGCGCGGTTCCGGGCGGCACGGCCCTCACCGTCGAGCAGACCGACCGCTATCGCGGCATTGCCTTCCTGCTGTTCCGCTACATCCAGCTGCGCCGGGAAATGAAGGCGCTCGACCGGTGGCTGGCGACGGGCAAGGGCGAGGTGCATGGCATTCTCGAACACCCGCTGACGCAGGTGGGCCTTGCCGTGCTTTCGACGCTGCTGCTCTGGCCATTCTTCGGGCTTGGCCCGCGTGGATTGGTGCTTTCCACTATGCTCACGTTGGTTATCGTGCTGCACGAACTCGGCCACATGGCGGCCTATCGGGCCTTCGGGCACCAACGGGTGCGCATGATCTTCGTGCCGCTACTCGGCGGCATCGCCGTTGGCGGGAGACCTTATAATTCGACTTTCGAGGTGGCGGTCTGCGCCCTGATGGGCGCCGGTATGTCGGCCTTTCTGGTGCCGCCGCTCATTGCGTTGCTTGACGCCTCAGGACGCGGCATTGGTGGTCTGCTGCTGATCTTCCTGCTGATTCTCGGGTCATTCAACCTGTTGAATCTCTTGCCCATGCATCGGTTCGATGGCGGACAAGTATTGCGGCAGATCTTTGGCGCTCGTCTAAGCCTTCTGGCAGCAAGCTTCGTCGTGACGCTTGCCATCCTGTGGGTCGGATGGAGGATCGGCTTGCCGCTCCAGCTCCTGATCGCCGGCCTCGCCGTCTTCACTGCGCTGAGCCTAATCGGCGCCGGCGGCGTCAAACCGCGCCGGGCGCTCGATCCGATGACGGCGCCGCAGCGCCTGCTGGCCGGCTTCGGGCTCTACGCGGCCATCGTGCTGCACGGCTATGCGATCATTTATGCCTGCGAGAGGCTGCTCGGCTGACAGTCCGCTTCCGAAACGGTGTCTCCGAACACCCGCTCGAACGAATCGCGGATGCGCATGTCGACGTCGCTCATCATGACCGGCAGGCCGAGATCGACGAGGCTCGTCACGCCATAGCCGCGGATGCCGCAGGGCACGATGCCGGAGAAATGTTCGAGCTCCGGATCGACGTTGAGCGAAAAGCCGTGAAAGCTCACCCAGCGGCGCAGCCGGATGCCGATCGCCGCGATCTTGTCCTCTGCGGGTGAACCGTCGGCCAAGGCCGGGCGCTCCGGCCGGCGCACCCAGACCCCGACGCGATCCTCGCGCCGCTCGCCGCGCACGTTCATCGAATCGAGCGCATCGATCACCACCGCCTCCAGCGCCGCCACGAAAGCGCGCACGTCCTGGCGGCGGCGTTTCAGATCCAGCATGACATAGACGACCCGCTGGCCGGGGCCGTGATAGGTGTATTCGCCGCCGCGGCCTGTGGAAAACACCGGGAACCGATCCGGCGCCATGAGGTCGGCGGCATTCGCGCTCGTACCGGCGGTATAGAGGGGCGGGTGTTCGACCAGCCAGACGAGTTCGTCGGCCTCGCCATTGGCGATCGCAGCAGCCTCTTTTTCCATGGTTTCGACGGCGACATCGTAGGGAACGAGGTCCGGCGCGATGCGCCAGCGCACCGGCGGCGAGCCGGAAACCGCGAGAAGGGAAATGGAGATGTCCTGCCGCTGCATGAGGCCCGTCCTTTTCGTTCCGTTCTGCCAGATATAGGGGCGATCATGCAAGGATTTCAGAGGTTTCCGGGGCTTTGCACAGGACCTGTTGAAATTGTTTCGCTTTCCGCCATTTTTCTTGTCACACAGCCTTGTGCACCCCAAATGCTTTTGCTACATGCACCTCCGTCGCCGCAAGACGACGCCTACCACGATGCGGTCGTGGCGGAATTGGTAGACGCGCAGCGTTGAGGTCGCTGTGGGGCAACCCGTGGAAGTTCGAGTCTTCTCGACCGCACCAAAAAAAGAGACCCGCTTCGGCGGGTCTTTTTTGTTTCGGGCCTTTGCTGCTGATTGACGCTTCCCATCAGGGAACGAAGCGCGGCCCATCCGGCGGTCGTCCCGCGTCCGCGGCGAGCGCCTCGTCGATCTCCTTCGACGTGACTTGCAGGAACTGGCGCTTTCCCGTGGCGATGGCGATCGCGGGAATTTCCAGATGCGTGGCGACCCGCCTGTAGGCCGGGAAGCTGAGGCCTTCGATCAGTTCTTCGTCGACGACGAGGCGATAGGTTCCCGCCTGCAACGCCTCCACGAGGGAATCCAGCGAGAAGGCGTGGGCGAAGGTGATTTCGGTTTCAGTCGTTCGTTCCGTCATTTCCGTCATCGCTTTCCTGTTGCGCGGAAATCGGCTGGCGAAGCGCCGCGGGGTTCAGTCGTTCATATCTGCTTTGGTCCGGGCGATAGGACCAGATGAGGCCGATCGAGAACACGACGAGCAGGATCGACATCGTCAAACGGGAAGACATGTCTATGCTCCGCTGGTCGACCCGCCCTCGTTCTCCCAGCTTTTCAGCTCCTTGAGATTGGTGCGGCGGCGCTTTTCGATCGGACGCATCAGCGCCTTGGCGACCGCTGGCAAGCCCTGGATCGCGTAGCGCGGGAGGAGCGGCGCAAAGAGCACCTTGTATTTGGTGGAGCGGCCGAACCGGTCGTCGAGATAGGCTTCGAGCGCCACCGCCGATGTCTCTTCGGTGCGAACCTTCTGCATCAAGAGAAGTGCGGCCGCGCTAAATTTGTAGTCGTCACCGATTCCGGAGCCGAGGTCGTAACCGGCGCGGAAGAGGACCGACTGGATCGTCTGCATGTCTGTTTCGGAAATAGCGGCAAGTTTGGCATCGGAAGACATGACGTCCTCCTTCCTTTTGGGGCCAGGGTAACCAACCCTCAAACAACAGCGCCCGTGGCAATGGCTGCTGGAGCCACCACACTGGGCTTGTTGTCGTGCATTGACAAGGAATCAATTGGGGCCGTTTCAAGGCCCGCCCGAACTCCGTTGGCGCCGGTTTCCCGTGTCCGCGTCAGCCCTTGTTTTTGTTGTATTTCTTGACGAGGCGGTCGCGTTTCAGGCGGGAGAGGCGGTCGATCCAGAAAATGCCGTCGAGCTGGTCGATCTCGTGCTGCAGGCAGACGGAGAGAAGGCCGTCGGCTTCCTCGCTGTGCGTGCCGCCCGAAAGGTCCTGGTAGGTGAGGCGGATGCGGGAAGGGCGCTCCACCTCGTCCGTCATGCCGGGCATGGAGACGCTGCCCTCGGTGTGGCGTTGCAGCTCCGGCGAAAACCAGTCGATTTCCGGGTTCACATAGACGCGGAGCGAGCCCGGCCCTTCAAGCTCGATCACCGTCAGCCGTTCAAGCACGCCGGCATGGGCGGCGGTGATGCCGATGCCGGGGGCGGCACGCATCGTGGCGGCGAGATCGTCGGCGAGCGTCTCCAGCCGTGCATCGAACAGCTCCACCTTGCGGCAGGGCGAACGCAGGCGCGGATCGGGGTAGCGCAGGATGGGAAGGATCGCCATGGTTTCTCCGGCTGTCTCTGGGCTCCCATCCCTAGCCTGTTTGCGGCAGGCGGGAAATCCCGGGTGCTTCCGGGCACCGCGAATCGTGTGATTTTCATGAAATTGCAACAGCTTGCGAAATTTTTGTCCCACGCCGGCTTTTGCCGCTTTCGGTGATGGACCGGCCGCGCGCTTTGCTTTAGCACGATGGTGAGCGGCGCGCCCGGCGAGGGGCGCTTCGAGGAAACCCTGCACGTAATCCCTGTCGTTTCTGCTCGGCCGGCGCGCTAGGTGGGACGATCCCGACGCAAGGAGCGGCCCGATGGAAAACACCGGCGACGACCACCGCATCCATAAGGGGCAGGCAGAACACAGTACCTTCGACGGCGAGGACATCTACGCCGAGGACGGTTCGATCCGCTCGGATTTCCTGATGTATGTCGGCGCGGCGATCGCCGATCGCGACCTGCTCTTTCTGCGCCGCCACGTGGCAAGGCTGCATGAATCGGAAATGGGCGACCTCTTGGAGGCGATCCAGCCCGAACAACGCCGCCAGCTCGTCTCGCTGCTCGGCGACGATTTCGACCTTGCGGCCCTGACCGAGGTCGACGAGGCGATCCGCCTCGACATCGTCGAGCATATGCCGAACGACCAGATCGCCGCGGCACTTGGCGAGATGGATTCGGACGACGCCGTCTACATCCTGGAAGACCTCGACCAGGAGGACCAGGAAGAAATCCTCTCCAAGCTGCCGTTCACCGAACGGATTCGCCTGCGCCGCTCGCTCGACTATCCCGAAAGCACGGCCGGCCGGCGCATGCAGACGGAATTCGTCGCCGTGCCGCCGTTCTGGACGATCGGCCAGACGATCGACTACCTGCGCGAGGATGCCGACCTTCCGGAGAGCTTTTCGCAGATCTTCGTCATCGACCCGACCTTCCGCCTGCTCGGCGCGATCGATCTCGACCGCGTCCTGCGCACCTCGCGCAACACGAAGATCGAAGCGATCATGCGCGAGACGAACCACCCGATCCCGGCCGAGATGGACCAGGAAGAGGCCGCCCAGCTCTTCGAGCAGTATGATCTTCTCTCCGCCGCCGTCGTCGACGAGAACGGCCGCCTCGTCGGCGTGCTGACCATCGACGACGTGGTGGATGTTATCCAGGAAGAGGCCGAGGAAGACCTGATGCGCCTCGGCGGCGTCGGCGACGAAGAACTGTCGGACAAGACCATCGAGACCGTGCGCTCCCGCGCACCGTGGCTGCTGGTCAACCTGCTGACGGCCTTCCTCGCGGCCTCCGTCATTTCGCTCTTCGAGGCGACCATCGAGGAAATCGTGGCGCTTGCCGTGCTGATGCCGATCGTCGCCGGCATGGGCGGCAATGCCGGCTCGCAGACCATGACCGTGACGGTGCGCGCGCTCGCGACCCGCGACCTCGACATCCACAACGCCTGGCGCGTCGTGCGACGCGAGGCCGGCGTCGGCCTGCTGCATGGCGTCGCCTTCGGTATCGTGATCGGCTGCGTCGCGGCACTCTGGTTCCACGATATCAATATCGGCGGAGTCATCGCAGTCGCCATGCTGATCAACATGTGCGCCGCAGCGCTCGCCGGCATCACGATCCCCATGCTGCTCGACCGGGCAGGCGCCGACCCGGCGGTTTCCTCCAGCGTCTTCGTGACCGCGGTCACTGACATTGTCGGGTTCTTTGCGTTTCTCGGGCTTGCGACGTGGTGGTTTGCGATAAGATAGGCAAAAAATTGACTTATACGTAAAAGTCAATAAAATACCCGCTCAGACGAGATCGGAGCAGGCGTGGACAAGTTTTATACCATAACCGAGCTGACGCGCGAATTCGGGGTTTCCACCCGTACCCTGCGCTTCTACGAGGACGAGGGGCTGATCCATCCCGAGCGCCGCGGCCGCACGCGTCTGTTCCGTCCGGCCGACCGTCGTCTGATCCAGGAAATCCTGCGTGGGCGCCGCATCGGCTTCACAATTGCGGAAATCCGCGACATCATCCGTGTCTACAAGGACCCGCCGGGTGAAGTCGGGCAGCTCGAATTGCTGATGGCGAAGGTCAGTGAAAAGCGCGAGGAGTTGCGCCAGAAGCGGCGTGACATCGAGGAAACGCTGACCGAACTCGACAATGTCGAGGAAGCGTGTCTGACGCGCCTGGCCGAGATCGGCGTCGGCACTTAATCCCCATTCAGATCCAGCGCGACGTGCCGGTGCAATAGCGCTCGAAATCGATGCCGAAGCGCGAGAGCAGGTGCAGTTCCTCACGCTTGATCGCCACGATGCTGGTGATGACGGCGGCAACGGTCGCCGTGACGAGGCACCAGGGATTGAGCATGGCAAGGCCCATGCCGGCCGTCGCCAGCGTATAGCCGAGATAGATCGGATTGCGGGTGAAGCGGTAGGGGCCGGAGGTCACGAGATGGGTCGAACAGCGGTTCGGCATGATCGTCGTGTGGCTGTCGAGCAGCGTGCGCATGGCCCAGACATCCAGCACGATCGCCGTGACGATCAACGCGCCGCCGGCCGCGCGCGCAATCCAGATATTCGTGTCGGACACCGCCAGCGGAAACCACGCCTGCAGCAGGAAGGCCGCCGCTATGGCCGCGCCGTAGATCAGCGGCGGCCAGGGAAAGGCGAGAGGCTTCATGCGATAGGCATTCATGATCCTATTCCTTCAGCTCGGTTTCCGTTTCGGCATTTGCCGTGCATTGCGACGAGATCGCACCGATGCGCTCGTCCTTCGTCACGTCGATCGCGCCGCGGTTCAGGTCGGCGAAGAGGTTCTGCTCCATCAGCCGGGTGAGCGTGCAGCCGCAAAAACTCTGGCAGAAGCCGGCGCCGCGTTCGTTGACGCAGGCGCTGACGCAGCTCTTGGTGTAGCTCTCGACGGGGTCGGCCGCAGGCGCCGGCACCACGAGGGAAAAGCCGTAGACGAGCGCGATCAGCACGGGCTGGTGAATAAGATAGATGGCGAGACTGTGGCGGCCCGCTTTTTCCAGCAAGCTTTTCCACCAGACTTTCGTCGTAGCGCCGTAGCTCGCAAGCCGTTCCGGCAGCGGGCTGGCGATGAAAAGCCGGGCCATCGCGATGCCGAGCAAAACCGGCGCCAGCCACGGCAGCAGCGGCACATAGTCGTTCGAGCGCGGCACGTTGACGGAAAGCCCGACCCACCAGAGCGCCGGATGGTCGAACAGCGGTGCGCGCAGATAGAAGGGAGCGGCAACGGCGGCTGCGGCAACCAGCAGCGTGACGACGACCGGCAGGCGTACGAAGAGAAGGCCGATGAGGCTTGCGGCCGCGATCGCGTGCAGGATGCCGAAGAAGATGAACGTGTCGGGGAAGGCGAACCAGGTGGCGACGCTGATCACCGCTGCCGCCAGCCCGATCTTGCCGAACCGGATGAAGAACGCCCGCGGGCGAAAACCCTGCGCGTGGCCAAGCACGAGGCTGAAACCGGCGAGGAAGAGGAAGCTGCCGGCGATCACCCGCGCAAAAATCTTCCAGCCGCCGGTCGTGGCGGTCTCCGGCGCGATATAGCCGAAAAAGCCGAGGTCCCAGGTGAAATGGTAGATCGCCATGGCGATCAGCGCGATAGCGCGGAGCTGGTCGATCAACGGGATACGTGGCAAGCGGCGCGTTGCGGCGCTTCCTTCTGCCAAATTGCCGTCAATCACCGTCGTCGTCATGGTTCGGGGTCGCTGCATTGCTTTGGTCCATGGGAGAATGTCACGCCAAGCTTGCGCCGGGCGGATGGCCGAAAGGTGGCCGGTGGAAGGTCCTTGTCAGTCCAGGCGTTCCAGAACGGCGAGGCGCGCTTCCGAATAGAACTGCCGGCGGACGAGCACGATGATGATGCCGAAGGTCGTCGCGATGAACAGATAGGGGCTGATGAACCAGCCGAGATAGCCGATCGACAGGAAGATGGCGCGCAGGCCCATGTTGAAATGTTTCGCCGCAAGGATGTTCATGCGGATCACCTTGTCGGCGGCGAGGTCCGCGCCGGCCGGGTCCTTGTGCACGTCGCCGCTCATCGGGATGGCGCCGAGCAGGATCGTGCAATAGTTGAACAGCCGGTAGGACCAGCCGAACTTGAAGAAGGCGTAGCCGAAGATCACCGCGAGCCCGCCGACCTTGAGCTCGAAGCCGGCGCGGCTGCCCTGGAAGACCAGCGGCAGATCGCTGAAGATCGCAAAGACCTGCTCCGTGGCGCCGAGCAGAGCAAAACAGCCGCCGAGCGCGAAGATCGAGGTGGAGGCGAAGAAGGCCGTGCCGTTCTGCAGGCCGGCCATGATCTGCGTGTCGATCATGCGCAGGTCGCGGTGCATGGCGTTGCGGATCCACACCGCGCGCTGCGAACTCATCGCCCTTGTGAGGCTGACGCGGTCGAACAGCTTTGCCCGCTCCGTGATCCAGGAATATCCGGTCCACAGGAGGATGAAGATGGCGAGGGCGACGAGATCGGGTGTGCTCATGGCTCAGCGTTTTGCCATGGATCGCGCATTTTGCAAGCGCCGCCGCAGGCTTGTTTAGACCTTGGGCGGAATGACGGCGGCCTCAAAAGCCGGCACGAAACGATAACTGTCTGATTTTGCGACAGGTCATGCATTTTGCGCGGGGCTCCTATGTGCCCGGAGCCTTGGTTTCGCCATTTTTCGCGATTGCGGTTTCATGAAATCTTCATTAAACAGGGCGCCATGCGGGGCCGGATACGCCATCGCGACATTCTTCCAATCGGGGAAATCATGGAAAGCACTGTTCAGAAATCCTGCTGGGGCGTCACCGCCCGTGCAGTCCTTGGTTTTGGCGCAGTCCTGGTTATCGCCTATCTCTTCGGCGGCATCTGAAAACACCGGGCCATCGTCCTTACATAAACAGCGCGCTCTCCCAGGCGCGCTGTTTTTGTTTTTATCGTCCGATCCTGAAGGCAATGTCGCGCACGTAAAACCCGATGTCGGGAGATCGCCTTATGCGCGGCGCATGATAACGTAGCTTCAAGGATCAAAGCGTGGCCTGCCGCGGCAAGGAGAAGTCCGGGAATGTTTCTTTCGGTATTTGATGTCTTCAAGATTGGGATCGGGCCATCGAGCTCCCACACGATGGGGCCGATGTCGGCGGCGAACCGCTTTCTCGACCTCATCCTCTCGTCCGACTGGCCGCGCCCGGCCGGCGCGCAGGTCGCGACCATCCGCATGAGCCTGCACGGCTCGCTCGCCTATACCGGCGTCGGCCATGGGTCCGACCGCGCGGTGGTGCTCGGCCTGATGGGCGAGCGGCCCGATTCGGTCGATCCGGACCGGATGGACGCCATCATCGGCGAGGTGGAGCGCACCGGCCGCATCACACCGCCTGGCCATCCCGGCTACGCCTTCCAGCTGAAGACCGACCTGATCTTCGACAAGAAGAACCCGCTGCCGGGCCATGCCAACGGCATGACCTTCTCCGCCTACGACCGCGACGACCGGCTGCTCCTGAAGCGCATCTATTATTCCGTCGGCGGCGGCTTCGTCGTTACCGACACGGAACTCGAACAGATGCGCGCCAGCAAGGCGCGGGCGGGCGACAAGAAAGTGCCGTTCCCCTTCGCCTCCGCCAAGCAGATGCTGGAAATGGCCGGGCGCTCCGGCATGACCATCGCCCAGATGAAGCGGGCGAACGAAGAAGCGACCATGTCGCGCATGGAGCTGGATTCCGGCCTCGACCGCATCTGGGGCGCCATGAAGAGCTGCATCGACCGTGGCCTGAAGAACGAGGGCATCATGCCGGGCGGCCTGAAGGTTCGCCGTCGTGCCCGCTCCATCCACGACAAGCTGCAGGAGGAGTGGCGCTCCAACAAGGCCAACCCGCTGCTCGCCAACGACTGGCTTTCCGTTTACGCCATGGCCGTCAACGAGGAGAATGCGGCCGGCGGCCGCGTTGTCACCTCGCCGACCAATGGTGCGGCCGGCGTCGTGCCCGCCACCATCCGCTACTACCTGCATTTCCATGAGGATGCCGACCAGGACGGCATTCGCGACTACCTGCTGACGGCGGCGGCCGTCGGCGGCATCATCAAGCACAATGCCTCGATCTCGGGCGCCGAAGTCGGCTGTCAGGGGGAGGTGGGTTCCGCCTCCGCCATGGCCGCCGCCGGCCTTGCCGCCGTCATGGGCGGCACCCCGGAACAGGTGGAGAATGCCGCGGAAATCGCGCTGGAACACCATCTCGGCATGACCTGCGATCCCATTGCCGGCCTCGTGCAGGTGCCCTGCATCGAGCGCAATGCGCTGGGCGCCGTCAAGGCCGTGACCGCGGCGTCGCTGGCGCTGAAGGGCGATGGCGTGCATTTCGTGCCGCTCGATGCCTGTATCGAGACGATGCGCCAGACCGGCGTCGACATGAACGAGAAGTACAAGGAGACCTCCACCGGCGGCCTCGCCGTCAACGTGGTGGAGTGCTGAGGCTTCCCGCTTCTTCCCTGTGGAGTGCGACGCGGCGGCCCCTTGACCCGGCCGCCGCAAGAGCGTTCAAAGAGCCATGGCCCTGCATCTCATCAAACTCTGTGTCGGCGCGGACTCGATCGAGGACCTGCGCGAATGGGTGTCCGAACGCTCGCTGATCGCGATCGCGGCGGGCATGGAGCCGCATTCCAGCCATATCACGCGCATGATCCCCAAGCGCGACCAGGAGCTGCTCGACGGCGGTTCGCTCTATTGGGTGATCAAGGGCCAGGTACAGGCACGCCAACCATTGCTGGGCCTGAAGAGTTTTACCGATGTCGATGGCATTTCGCGCTGCGAACTGGTGCTGGGGCCGGGGGTCATCGAGACCGAATACCAGCCGCGCCGCGCCTTCCAGGGCTGGCGCTACCTCACCGACGACGATGCGCCGCGTGATCTGAAGAACATGGGCGACGGCACCGCCGACCTGCCGCTGGAGCTTCGGCGCGAACTCGCCGAACTCGGACTTCTCTAAGGAATTTGGGCGCTCAGCGTATGCGCAGGCGCACAGGATGGCGACGTCCGCTGACGCCGACGTGAAGATGGATCCCGGCGGCGGGCTGGCCAGAGCGCCAGGCACGGGCGCCGTGCGCGAGCAGCATGCCGACGAGATCCTTCGTCTTGTTGCGTGAACGGCCGAGCCCGATATCCGCGATCCGCATCGCCGCCTCGTGCAGCGGGTGAAGCGTTCCCTTCAGCGACTTGCGCTTTTCGTCGCGCGCTTCCGGGGGGACATCGAACTGGTTTTCGTTCATCGCCATGATCTGCCTCGTACGCAATACCAAATCGAGGATGGCAGAACCGTCTTCACGGTATCCGCCTGCCTTCGCCCCGCAGCCTCCGGTATGCAAAACCTGTCCGGTGGCCGTTGCGGGCGCAAGGCGGTAGTCTTTTGAAAGCGCGCCGAACACGCTGGCGCGCTCGATCGTCTTTACTGCTGGCTGGCCCAGCAGGCGAAACCCTTGCGCTTCAGCACTTTGCAGGCTGCGGCAGCGCGATCCTGGCCGTCGAAACCGCCGAAGCGGGCGCGGTAGAGCTGCTGGCTGCCGCTGTTGACGGCGACCGTGAAGGGCTGCGCGCTGGAGAGCGCCTTGCCGCCCTGGTCCTTCGCCTTGGAAAGCAGGTCCTGCGCCTGGCCGCGGTCCGGCGTTGCGCCGATCTGGATCACCCAGCCCGAAGGCACGGATTCCGATGCAACGGCGGCAACGGTGGAGGAGGTGGTGAGCTTGTCGACGTCGCCGCCGGTGTCGCCCTGTTCCGTGAGGTCTTCCGGCGGAACGGCGCTGTCGCGCTGGATCTTCAGCGTGGCGGCGAGCGCCCGCTTGCCGACCACTTCCGAGCCTTCGTCCGCCGTTGCGGCATAGGCTGTCTCGATGCGGGCTTCGTTGTAGCGATATGTCGGGATCGGGCCGTTTTCCGGCAGGTCGAGGCCGCCGGCGAGCGACGCGGTCGCCGTTTTTTTCGTCACGGCTTCGGCGGTCAGCGTCGGCGCATCCTTGGTTTCGGCGATCAGGTCGCCACCGCCGCGGCGCGAGGCCTTCGGCATGTAGGTGGCGATGAGTTTGCGCATCTGCTGGTCGCGGGCCGCACCCGAACGGCCGCCGATGACGACGCCGACGACGCTGCGGCCATCGGCGACGGCCGAGGTCACGAGATTGTAGCCGGAGGCGCGGGTATAACCGGTCTTGATACCGTCCACGCCGCGCACGCTGCCGAGCAGGCGATTATGGCCGTTGATGGTCTGCTTGCCGAAGCGGAAGCTGCGCACCGAGAAATAGGAATAGTATTGCGGAAAATGCTGGCGCAGCGCGATGCCGAGACGGGCCTGGTCGCGCGCGGTCGTCACCTGTGCCGTATTGGGAAGGCCGTTCGCATTGCGGTAGACAGTGCGGGTCATGCCGAGCGCACGCGCCTTCTGCGTCATGATTCGGGCAAAACGCTCTTCCGAGCCACCCAGAAATTCTGCAAGCGCCGTGGAAGCGTCATTCGCCGAACGGGTAATGAGGCCGAGCATGGCCTGCTCGACGGTGATGGAATTGCCGGTGCCCACGCCAAGTTTGGTCGGCGGCTCGCTTGAAGCATTCTTCGAGAAGGGAACGCGGGTGTTGAGACGGATCTTACCGGCCTCCAGCGCCTCGAAGGTAAGGTACAGCGTCATCATCTTGGTGAGCGAAGCGGGATAACGCAGCGCATCGGCGTCTTCGCTGTAGAGTACCTTGCCGGTTTTCGCGTCGATGACGATGCCGGAATATTTCGGATTGGCCTCGGCCGGGGTCGCGACCGCTACGGTGGCGACCATCCCCACGATCACCAGACCTTTCGCCGCAGTGGCAATTGCCTGACAAGAGCGGGGGAGAAAATCGAGGAATACGGAACGGGACACTAGGCTACTCTTCATGCTTGGATTGCACATGTGATCCGGAGGTGGACTTCCCGGAACGACCGTTCCCAGCACAGTAGTGGGATAGCGTTACCAATCGGTTTATGATGAATCATTGGTTTCTGAGATTGGCCGGGTTTTATCGACGGGGTTTATCGGTTCAGGCGGGCGGACGAAGGATGGCCGTCCTCGATGAAGGACTGGCCGAGATAGTCGCGAACGCGCGCCTCCATGGCCTGCCACTGCGGCAAAAGTCTGCTCGAAAAACGATAAAGCACAGAAAGATCGCGACCGATGTGGATATCACGCTGGCAGTCGGCGCTCGTCGATTGCGACGGGTCGGCGGGCATCATGCAGCGCACCGCATAATCGGCGCCGTCCGGCAGCACGCCGGTGAAGAAGACTTCGCCGCCATAACCGGACGTGTCCTTCAGGGGCTGAAGGGTCAGGCCGGCCGGGCCGGGCTCGGGCCGGTCGTCGAAGAGGTGGCTGTATATCGGTTCCAGCCGACCGGACATGTCCTTCGACATTGTGCTTTGCGAAAGATTGAGGAAAATCAGGTTTTCGGGGCGGCTGGCATCGTTGAATTTTACGCGCTCGGCATTGGAATAGCCCTTCATTTCGGGCCAGGTCAGGTAGAGATCGACCCGTTCGGCGCGGCCGGTCTGGCGCTGTTCCTCGAAGCGGATCGTGTTTGCGGGAAGGCGAATCTGGTCCTGGCCGATGACGATATCCACCGGCTGTGCGCTTTCCGTATGGCCGGCAAGCGCGATGCGTTCGCCGAGCATGCGGCCGGCAATGCTGATGGCGACGGTCAGGCCGGCGAGAACCGCGACGGAAATCGTCAGGCGCGTCAGCAGGCGGTTGGAAAGCAGGGGGGCGTGTTCGTCACTGCCGGTCGCTGCCACTGTCATCTCGCATCCCTCGCTGTGCCTGGTCGGGGCCGGTTTCAAGGGACGGCGACCTTTGTCGGAGCGTCTGCCAACAGGGTTAATTTTCGGTTGAGATCGGGCAGGGGTGGGGTGCTGAAAAAGAAAGCGGCCGGTTCCGGGACAGCAGAACCGGCCGCAGGGCCATGGTCGGGACGGGGATTGGGGGACTGACCGGGCCCTTTATTGCCCGGCGGGGCCGCCGGGCAATCTCGTCATGCGGCGCCGCTCTGGCGCCGGGGATTACTTGACGCTACCGACGGCGTCGGCACGACCGTCTTGCAGCTTCACCCACTTGCCGGCATTCGCGGAGGACTGGCGCTTCAGGAAGCGGTATTCGGTCTGCGACCAGAGCAGGACCTTGTTGCGCATGTTGTCGAGCACGAAGTCGCCGCGGTCGGTGCGCACGGTCAGCACCGCATGGCCTTCGCCGTTCGGCTGGAGCACGACGGTGATCAGAAGGTTCGACGGCGAGATGCCGGCTTCGATCAGGCGCTTGCGCTTCAGGAGCACATAGTCCTCGCAGTCGCCGACGGTGTCCGGATAGGTCCACTGTTCCTCGACGCCGTAGATCTCCATGTCGGTCAGCGGCTGCACGTCCGTGTTGACCGTGTAGTTGACGTTGAGGATCGTCTTCCAGCTTTCCTGCGTCAGCGCCAAGGGTCCCTTGTCCTTGCCGGTCGGGCCGCATTCGTCGCTGTACTGCTTGCAGAATTCGTAGTGGCCGATGGGCTGGTTCGTGCTGCCCGCCAGCGGAATGTTGGCCGGCAGCGCCATCGCGGCGCCTGCGGCAGCCAGAGAGAAGAGAAAGGCAAACGTCCCTGTCTTGATCGTTTTTTTCATTGTGTGTGTCCCCGTTCGATGAGGTCACAATGACAGGGATGTTTTGAGCTTGCGCGAAAACCGGAAGTATAACTTAGTTCAAATCAAGATGGTATAAGTATAAAACAAGAATAAAATTCGAGATGAATTTGAGTTGTACTTGAAATGCATTTGATTAAAATCTGAATGAATTTTCGTTTGGACCGATCCCGGTGCGATCAGCGCAATATGTTGATTCCAAAGAAATTTCCGGCCGGGGTCAAAATGCCGTTCTGTGCGATAATGCGGAGCGATGCCGTTGGAGCACGTCTGACGAGGGCCGGCATTGCTATGGGCAATGGGGCTACAAAGGCCCTTTCGTCGTGCGAAGGGGGCCAAAGGCGCTTTTGGTGGCCAAAAATATTTTTGCGATTATTTTTGAGAAGGGCGCGCTGTCTCGTCCTGAAACAGCAAAGGGCCCCGCAGGGCCCTCATGGTACAATACGACCTGTGGCCGTCCCGAAATGCTACAGGAATGCGGTCAGCGCATCCTTCGACTGCACGGACGAAAACTCGATGGCGACGCCTTCCTGGAAATGGCGCACGACGCGGCCCTTCATGTGGCCGAGCTGCACGGGCGTGCCGAGCGCCGGCCGCACGTCGATATCGACCGCCGCGCCGGACATCGAAAGGTCGATGATGCGGCAGGGGTAGCGCCGGCCGTCGTCGAGCGTCAGGTCGGTGCTGGTGTTGCGCGGCGTCAGGCGGTTGTGGCGGCGGTCTTCCGGCAGGCCCAGCTCGTGTTTGTTCGCGATCCAGGTGAGCTGTGCCGCCAGCTTTTCGCGCTTGCGGTCCGTCGCATTGAGCAGAATAGCGAAGCCGGCGTCGCTGAGCGCGGCAACCGTGCCCTCGATACGGCCGAGATGATCGACATAGGCGATGATGCGTTCGCCCATGCGCGGACGACCCAGGCAGATGAAGCTGGCATCACCCGGCGACATGTCGAGCACGGTGCATTCATATTCTTCGTGATTGGCCAGCATCAGGCGGCCGGGCAGGTTCACCGAGACGCGCTGGAAGCTGCGCTGATCGGGCTGCGGTTTCCGGACGGCGGGCGATGCTTGCTGGAATGAATACATGTGCGCGCGTGCCTGATGATCTTATCTCTTTCCAACTCTTAATCTTTCGGGGTTAACAGAAGGTTTTCCCACACATTGAAAAGTCGTTACACGCGTGCATTTCGACAACTTAGAGGCGTTTCGGGTTGTAGTCCGGCGTTTCTGCCTTACCCATCGTCACCCTGGCGACCGCCCTCGAAGATCCTCAGATGCAGCACGCGGCTCATCGTCTGGCCGAGGCCGGCCGGCCGGACCGCCATGATCGAGGTTGGCATCGGCACAGCCGGCCGGTTGCCGCCGAGATTCTTCGCCCGGCTCGGATCGATGACCGAAAGCGCGCCCAACGTCGCATAGCGGAAGGCCGAAAGCGGCTGCCGCTGGCCGGGCAGGGGCGCGAAGGCACCGATGATGCGGTCTGCCGCCTTGCCCTTGGTGGCAAGCGGCAACAGCACGACTTCCGCCTCCGTCGTGTCCAGGCTGCCGTCGACCAGCGCGATCTGCATGACGGCAGGTGCCGAATGCGCCATCACATTTTCCGTGATCCGGGCGACGCGGTTGCGCAGGTCCGGCGCGAAAAGCTTGTCGAAACCGGACCCCTTGAGCTCGCGCCCGAACTGCGCACAGAGGCGCGTGCCGGCGAGGCGGAAGCGGGGATCGTCCAGCCTGTTGTGTTCCAGAATGAAGACATCGGGCAGGATGGGCGCGATGTCGGCGGGCTCTATGGCGCTGCGCAGCGGCACGGCGCGGTCGCCCCGCTGCCGTGTCCAGTAATCATAAAGTGCCGTGACGGCCTTCGTCTGCATGCGCGCTTCCAATCGATTCTGTTCCGTTCCGGCACGAAAGGCCGTGCGGACGGTGGTTTTTCGAAGAGAGGAGCGAGTTTCGTGCCAGAGCGCCGTTAAGGTTAACCAATGCTTTCGATTGCATCGTCGGCCGGCTTGGAGGAACATCCGGCCATCCCTCCACGAGGGAATGGTTTACTGCACATCATTTCAGCCCCGGGGATTGGGGGCACCGGCCGTCAGCGAAAGCTGCACGGCCTTTCTTTTCTCTGTATAAGCGCGACTCGTATTTTATGAATTTGGTGGATCGGTCATGACGGATGACGGCGGTGGAGTGCAGGGCGGCGGGATGGACCTCCGCAAGCGGGAGCCGGCATTCAATCTGCCGGGCAGCCTCGTCGCGATTCTGGCCCTGCTCACCGTCATCCATGTCGTACGCACCTATCTGATCTCCGCCCAGGCGGACGAGCTGGTGCTCCTGCATTTCGCCTTCATTCCCGGACGCTACTCCATTCCCTTTTCCGAGCAGGATCTTGGCTGGCTGTGGAGCCCGGTCACCTATTCGCTGCTGCATGGCAGCTGGGAACACCTGATCTTCAATGCCTTCTGGATGGTCGCCTTCGGCGCGCCGGTCGTGCGGCGCATCGGCCTTTGGCGCTTCTTTCTCTTCTGGTGTCTCTCGGCCATCGCCGCCGTTGCCTTTCACGCGGCGCTGCATTGGGGGGCGATGATTCTCGTCGTCGGCGCTTCCGGCGTGGTGTCCGGCCTGATGGGGGCGGCGGCCCGCTTCGTCTTCTCGCCGAGCGGCCGTATCAGCCGGCAGTTCGCCCATCTCAACCGCCGCCTTAGCATCCCCGAAGCGCTCTCCAACCGCTCCGTGCTGGTCTTTTCCGGCATCTGGTTCCTGACGAACTTTTTGATCGGCTTCGGCCAGATCTTCGGCTCTGTCGCCGGCGGCGCGATCGCCTGGGAGGCGCATATCGGCGGCTTCCTCTTCGGCTTCCTGTTCTTCCCGCTGTTCGACGTCGCAGTGGCCGAAAGCCGCCGGGATTAACGATAGTCCATTAGCGGTCTTGCAATCGCCTCTATCGTGGCGCACCATGGACGTGTTCCGGTTCGCACATGCACACCGGAACGGGAGCGGTATCACGCGGGAGGAAGCGGATGTCGCGCCGGTTACTGGCAGGGCATCCCTGCGCGGGTGTCCCGCCTCTCTGCGTTATGATGCACACGGGAGGTACGCATGTATGTAAAGACGATATTGGACGAAAAAGGCCGCAACGTCGTAACGGGCGGCCCGCAGCTCACAGTCAAGCAGGCTGCCGTCTATCTGCATGAAAACCATATCGGCGCCATCGTCATCGTCGATCGCAACGACCGCATCGCCGGCATCGTGACCGAGCGTGACATCGTCGCCGCCGTCGCCCGCAACGGGGCGGAATGCCTGGACAAACCCATTTCCTCCATCATGTGGGGCAACGTCCATCGCTGCGACGAGAACCAGACCGTCGAAGGTCTCATGGAAATGATGAGCAAGCTGCGTGCCCGCCATATCCCGGTGGAAAAGGAAGGGCGCCTTGTCGGCATCATCTCGATCGGCGACGTGGTGAAGTCCCATATAAGGGCGATCAAGCACGAAGCGGAGGCCATCAAGGCCTACATCTCCGGATAATCGCCAAACCCGGAACGATTTCGGGCGGACCGATGTCAATCGCTCCGCCCGCACGTGTCTTTGGCTGCTGAAAGCGCTCAGCGCATCAGCACGGCTTCCTGCATTCGCTTGATCTCGAAGATCCGCGCCTTGGCTTCGAGGTAACCGCGGTCGATCGCTTCGCCGGCGCGGTGGAATTCCGAAAGGCCGATATCCGACAGTTTGGGATGCAGCGAGAGATCCGGCGGGTCTCCGGCAAGGCGTGCACGGGAAATGCGGTCCTGGATGATGTTGAAGGACTGCACCATGACGCTCGTCAGCCCGAGGCGCGCAGCACTGTCTTCCTGCTTGTGATCGTCGATCTTCTGCTGGCTGGCGCTGTGCTTGATGACCGCCGAGCGGCCGTAGAGGTCGTAGTTGAGGTTGACGGCGACGACCAGCGGCTCCTCATGCGCGCGACAGACCGAAACCGGCACGGGATTGACCAGCGCGCCGTCGACCAGCGTGCGGTTGTTGCACTTGATCGGCTCGAAAATGCCGGGGAGCGCATAGGAGGCGCGGATGGCGGTGATCAGCGAGCCGCTGTTGATCCAGACCTCGTGACCGCTGTTGACTTCGGTCGCGACCGCCACGAAGGGCCGGTCGAGATCCTCGATCGACAGGTTTTCCAGATGCTCCTGCATGCGCTTCGTTAGCCGCATGCCGCCGAACAGGCCGGAACCGCGAATGGTGAAATCGAGCAGGCTCGCGATGCGCCGCATGGTGAGCGACCGGGCGAAGGCCTCCAGCTCGTCGAGCTTGCCGGCGAGGTAGCAGCCGCCGACGAGGGCACCGATCGAGGTGCCGGCGATCATGCCGACGGGGATGCCTTCCTCGTCGAGCGCCCGCAGCACGCCGATATGGGCCCAGCCTCGGGCGGCACCGCCGCCCAGCGCCAGAGCGATCTTGGGTTTGCGCGGCTGGGCCGGCGCGGGAATGTGAGACATGTCGTTCATGGAAGGGCCGCCCGGATCTGATGCATCCGCTGTTACGAGACTACGATTGAAACTCCAGTTCAGCATGCCGGGCCTCCGTTACGAAGAGGAATTCGCGCCGAAGCAATCAGTTCCAGAGCCTCGGGCCTATCCGCTACACAATAAATGACAGGATAGATGCAGACTGTGACGCGGGGAACTTTGGCGAGAAAAACCCGTCTGCGGAGTTTCCCGTGTGCGTCCTGTCGAAACGGAAGGCGGGCGCTTGCCCGTCGGATCGTCGTCCCCTGCGGGGCGGCGTTGGAAACCGGTCGTGACGCACTACAGCGATTGGGTTCCATGGTCCTGATCCGTGGCGGGGATAGAGGCCGCCATGGCGTGCATTAGGCGTCCCGACCGGTTGCCAATTGGTGAATGCGTGCCGGAACTGAACGGAATCCGCGCAGATGCTTAATTTTTACCGTAGATCGCCGCCGGATCGAACTGCGGTTCGCCGCCGGTAATGGTCAGCACCGCGCCCTCCGGGCCGGTCGAAACCGTGCGGTAGAAGCACGAGCGGCGCCCGGTGTGGCAGGTCGCGTCATGGCCGGCGACCGAGACTTTCAGCCACACGGCATCCTGGTCGCAATCGGTGCGCAGCTCCACGACCGTCTGGAGGTTGCCGGAGGTTTCGCCCTTCTTCCAGAGCGAGTTGCGCGAGCGGCTCCAGTAATGCGCGATGCCGGTCTCCACCGTGAGCGCCAGCGATTCGGCGTTCATGTGGGCGACCATCAGCAATTCGCCGTCCTTGGCGTCCGTGACCACGGCCGTCACCAGGCCGTGTTCGTCGAAGCGCGGCGTGAAATCCGGGCCGGTTTCGAGCTCGGCCTTGTCCTTGGACGGGGATTTGAAGGTGATCGGCATGGCTGTCGGCTCCGTCGCGCGGAGCCGGCTTGTCGCCTAGCTCCGGATCATCGTCATGAACCGCACCTGTTCGGTCGGTTCGGTCTTGAAGGCACCGGTAAAGGTGGTGGTGAGCGTTGTCGAGCCCTGTTTCTGGATGCCGCGCATCGCCATGCACATATGCTCGGCCTCGATCATCACGGCCACGCCGCGCGGGTTCAGCGTCTCGTCGATCGAGCGCGCGATCTGCGCCGTCATGGTTTCCTGCGTCTGCAACCGGCGGCCGAAGATTTCCACCACGCGGGCGATCTTCGACAGACCCAGCACCCGACCATTCGGCAGATAGGCGACATGCGCCTTGCCGATGATCGGCACCATATGGTGTTCGCAATGCGAGAAGAACGGAATGTCCTTCACCAGCACCATGTCGTCATAGCCGGCAACTTCCTCGAAGGTGCGGCCCAGCACATCCTCGGCGGCGAGGTCATAGCCGGAAAAAAGCTCGCGATAGGATTTTGCGACGCGCGCAGGGGTGTCGAGCAGCCCCTCGCGCTCCGGATCGTCGCCCGCCCAGCGAAGCAGGACGCGAACGGCATCCTCCGCCTCTTTCTGCGAGGGGCGGCCGGACGGATCGTCGACACGCGGAAAATTGGTGACTATGGCGTCCATGGACCCAATGACCTTTCTGCAGGCTACCTGACCTGTATATCGGACTCGCCACTGGCCATTCGCCTAACCCTGCAGGCTTGGGTTCCGTCGGCGGGCTCCGGGGCTTTCGGGTCTCGGCTTCTCAGTGCACTAGACCGTCCGGCACGGTTTCCCAAACAACAGGTGGTCGCCTCGCATCTTGCAAAACGCTCACCCCAATACGAGTTATCATATAGTATCGAAGGACGGCTGCGAAAGAGGCGCGATGCGACGCGGCATGCTTTTTTACCGACGACACCGGAATAATCTCCTCGGATCATTGAAGATTCCGCAAAAAATGCGAAAAACAGGGCCATGATGGACGATATCTACAACAGCCGCATCCTGGAATTCGCCGGCAATATCCCGCGCATCGGCACGCTGGCCGATGCGGATGCCGAGGCCGGCGCCCATTCCAAGCTCTGCGGCTCGCGCGTCAAGATCTACCTGAAGCTCGAGGGCGACCGCGTCACCGATTTCGCCCATGAGGTGAAGGCCTGCGCGCTCGGCCAGGCGTCCTCCTCGATCATGGCGCGCCACGTCATCGGGGCGACGACCGCGGAAATCCGCGACGCGCGCGAAAAAATGCTCGCCATGCTGAAGGCCGACGGCGAGGGGCCGGACGGCCGCTTCGAGGACATGCGCTTCCTGAAACCCGTCAAGGATTACAAGGCCCGCCACGCCTCCACCATGCTGACCTTCGATGCCGTGGTGGATGCCATCGGCCAGATCGAGGCGAAGCGGCTGGAAAAGGCGGGGTGAGGCGCGGTGTGCGACGCCCCAGATTGCCGGCATGCCGGCGCGCGGCTCGCCTATAGGGGCCGCAACTGGCCGGGGCCGTTCCGCCGCACGCCGGGCCGCCTTGCCGGCATGGGCTTCATCCGGCTCTACCAGCTCACACTCTCCGGCTTCATCGGCCATGGCTGCCGGCACCTGCCGACCTGCTCGGAATACGGCTACGAGGCGATCGCCCGCCACGGCCTGTGGCAGGGTGGGTTCCTCGCGCTGTTCCGCGTCGCCCGCTGCGGCCCCGGCGGCACGCATGGCTTCGATCCCGTGCCGGAAGCGCTGGAGAACCGCTTTCGCTGGTGGGCGCCGTGGCGGCTGTGGCGCGTTGCAAAAAGCCGGGAAGGGGCAAGGCCGTGACCGTGCCGATGGATTTTTGCCGCGCCGCGCACGCTGCCCCACGGGATGTCTGGCGCGCATGACGAGCCATGTCGCCCTCCTGCACTCGATCGTGCTTGGCCCCGGCCGCCGCGTCGTGATGGCGGAGCTGAAGGCGATGGCCGAGAGGCTCGGCTTTGCCAATCCCCGCACGCTGGTCGCGACCGGCAACCTCGTCTTCGATGCGCCGCAGGCGACCCTCTCGACGCTGGAAAACCGGCTGGAAACGGCGTTCCGCGAAACATTCGCCAAACATGTCGATATCATCCTGCGCCGGGCCGACGCCTGGAAACGGCTCGCCGCCGGGAATCCTTTTTCCGGGCCTTTCCCAGGCGACGACGGCGCCAATGTCTGCGTGCGCGTGATGCGCGAACCGCTCGGCCCCGCGGCCCTCGAAAAACTCCAAAAGCTGGCCGCCCCGGAACTGCGCCTCGCCCTCGTCGACGGCGACCTCTGGATCGACTTTCGCGGCAAGCCGAGCGAAACGAAACTGCTCTCGCACCTGACGACCAAAAAGCTCGGCATCGGCACGCTGCGCAACGCCAACACCGTCAACGGCCTCGCGGCGATGCTCGGCTGACGGGGCAGAGCGGATCGTCCGGCTCTCCCATCGCTTGGTACCCTTCTCCGAGATAATTAATTAGCTGGCTGGCAATGAGCACAAATATCAATAGTTCTCCAGTTGGTCTTCCCACATACTTCTGAGCCATGGCGAAAGCTCATCGTCGTAGTTTTCTTCACCCTCAAAATGGCTTTGCTTTAAATTCCATCCTTGAAAAGCACTTACTTCAAAATAATCTTGGTCAGTAATATAGAATTCAACTTGATGATTATTGATATTTTGATATAAATTGTCGTGGTCATCTTGAGTGCCAATCTTATTGAATGCTGCTGTCGCATCCCAACCGCGTCGTCCAATCTCATAAATAGGCAGCCAAGCTGTAGAGGAGAAATTACTACTTATATACCGGTTTCTCATGTCGGAAACTGAGAATATAAATAGATTTTTACTTCTTCCATGGTATAGCATCAAGTCTATTAATTCATTGGACATTCCTAAACACAAATTGCAGAGCATCGCTGAGAGGCGAATCTCCAGAAATATTGCCGCATACAAAAACCATATGAGACTGCCAACATCATTACGACGCACGCAGGTTTCGACTCCCCAACTGATTATGCGACGGACTTCGGCGTTGACGCCGTCAACGCGATAGATGCCGAGCAAAAGAGGTAAAATCCATTTAGCTTGCTGGGGCGCAGCAAAAATTAGCCTTTGAAAATATTCGCGAACTAGGCGATGCTCTTGGTTTCTAGCAAGAATTCGAGCAAAACGCTTAATAGCATAGCCCAAAACGTTTGTATTTGGGTGTAGCTGAATCTGAGTGTACAGTATTTCGAAAAAATGCTCTACAAATTTTTGTCCTGTTTGCTCCGATAAGCAATCAAAATTTCGTTGAAAATTCGAAGGGGAAAAAGAAATTCCATGATCTACTGATGTTTTAAAGTCGTTTAAACGTAGCTCGTAGCGACTTATTGTCCTAACAAACTGGCTTTGTGCGTCCTCAGACTCTCCTAGTCCCATGCACCCGATTTGGTAATCATCAATATTGTGGTAAATTTGCGACGATAATAGTTTTGATCCAGATAAGGTAAGCTCAGAGTCAATTCTTGATAGTATCAATTCGGAAATGATACGAGATGTATCGGGTCCAATTGGTATTCCTATAGTCTGTTGTTGATTGCAATTACGAACTAGCCTGTCGAGTGTGTCGCTCCAATGACCTCGTAAAGTCCCATTTTTATGCCTAAATTTTGCATCGCGCTTTCCTAGTGCCGCCCAAGGTATAGAGTGAGTGTAGATCGAGCCATAAAATCTGTTGATATCTAGGCCAAGAATCACCGGGTATACACTTGCCAAGTGTTGCTGACTTTTGCGTTTAACTGCGAGAGACCCAGTTTCAATAGCGCGACCTTCGGCATTTAAGGCTGGAAAAGTGGGGCGTGTGCCTGAAGAATTGCTAAGTCTAAATATTTTGGAAATATCTCCCCAAGCTTCCGCTATAAATTTGCTAAGTAAAAGGTAGTTAATTGGATTTATTACGCCAAATGTCCTTAGTGGACCGCGAAATGTAGCGCCATCAAAAAAAATTGTGCTACCGCTATAATTGTTTTGCGGCACCATATTATCTTTGATGGTAGAAAAATTTCGAGTTTTGAACGGTGGGGGAAGCTCCGCCGGATAAAACCCTTTATCTAGCAATCGTATCAATCGGGTCCGAGGTGAGGCCATGAATTAACTGCTTAATTATGTTTAACAAGGACTTGCCACTCACAATTCTAGATGATTTTTTCGAATCTTCAACGCCGCCGTGCAAATTCAGTTCGCATTTCGTAATAGGAGAATAAATTATAGAGATATCTCATTTTTACAAATAGAAGTTTGTTCTCTCTCAAGCTTAATTAATATTTAAGTGACGCTTGCGCCTAGCGAAAACGATCAAAAAAGTTGCAATTTGCTAACCTCTTCCAATCCACCTATTTTCCCCTTATACCGCGCGACGCACGCGCCGGCATTCCGGCTTTACCCTCGCATACCACCCGCATTCGTTGGCGGGACTGGATAGGAGATTTTTTGATGTCTGCACCCGTTTCCCTCACTTTTCCCGATGGTTCCGTCCGCGACTATCCCGCGGGCTCGACCGGGCGTGATGTTGCCGAGGCGATTTCCAAGTCGCTCGCCAAGAAGGCGATTGCGATTGCGCTCGATGGCGAGCTGCGCGATCTCTCCGAGACCGTTTCGAACGGCAGGATCGAGATCGTCACCCGCGAGGACGATCGCGCGCTGGAGCTGATCCGCCATGATGCCGCCCATGTGATGGCGGAGGCGGTGCAGGAGCTTTGGCCGGGCACGCAGGTGACCATCGGTCCGGTCATCGACAACGGCTTCTATTACGACTTTGCCAAGGACGAGCCTTTCACGCCGGACGATCTGCCGAAGATCGAAAAGCGCATGAAGGAGATTATCCAGCGCAACAAGCCGTTCACCCGGGAAGTGTGGTCGCGCGACAAGGCCAAGGACGTCTTTGCCGCCAAGGGCGAGAAGTACAAGGTCGAGCTGGTCGATGCGATCCCCGAGGGGCAGGACCTCAAGATCTATTACCAGGGCGACTGGTTCGACCTGTGTCGCGGTCCGCACATGGCCGCGACCGGCCAGATCGGCACGGCCTTCAAGCTGATGAAGGTCGCGGGCGCCTATTGGCGCGGCGACAGCAACAATCCGATGCTGACGCGCATCTACGGCACCGCCTGGCGCACGCAGGAGGAGCTCGACAGCTACCTGCACATCCTCGCCGAAGCGGAAAAGCGCGACCATCGCCGGCTCGGCCGCGAAATGGACCTGTTCCACTTCCAGGAGGAAGGGCCGGGCGTCGTCTTCTGGCACGGCAAGGGCTGGCGCATGTTCCAGACGCTCGTCGCCTATATGCGCCGTCGTCTCGCCGGGACCTATGAAGAAGTGAACGCGCCGCAGGTGCTCGACAAGTCGCTCTGGGAAACGTCCGGCCACTGGGGCTGGTATCGCGACAACATGTTCAAGGTGACCGTTGCCGGCGACGAGACCGACGACGAGCGCGTCTTCGCGCTGAAGCCGATGAACTGCCCCGGCCATGTGCAGATCTTCAAGCATGGCTTGAAGTCTTATCGCGAACTGCCTGTTCGCCTTGCGGAATTCGGCAATGTGCATCGCTATGAGCCCTCGGGCGCGCTGCACGGGCTGATGCGCGTGCGCGGCTTCACGCAGGACGACGCCCACGTCTTCTGCACCGACGAGCAGATGGCGGCGGAATGCCTGCGCATCAACGACCTCATCCTCTCCGTCTACAAGGACTTTGGGTTCGAGGAGGTCACGATCAAGCTCTCCACGCGTCCGGAAAAGCGCGTCGGCTCCGACGACTTGTGGGATCGTGCCGAGGGCGTGATGAAGCAGGTGCTGGACACGATCCAGCAGCAGTCGAACAACATCAAGACCGGCATCCTGCCGGGCGAGGGTGCGTTCTACGGGCCGAAGTTCGAATATACGCTGAAGGACGCCATCGGCCGCGAATGGCAGTGCGGCACCACGCAGGTCGACTTCAACCTGCCGGAACGGTTCGGCGCCTTCTATATCGACCAGAACTCCGACAAGAAGCAGCCGGTGATGATCCACCGCGCCATCTGCGGCTCGATGGAGCGCTTCCTCGGCATTCTCATCGAGAACTTTGCCGGCCACATGCCGCTGTGGATCGCGCCGATGCAGGTGGTGGTCGCGACCATCACCTCGGATGCCGACGACTATGGCCGCGAGGTGGCGGACCTGCTGCGCGAGGCGGGCCTGACGGTCGAGACCGACTTCCGCAACGAGAAGATCAACTACAAGGTCCGCGAGCACTCGGTCAGCAAGGTCCCGGTCATCGTGGTCTGCGGCAAGCGGGAGGCGGAGGAACGCTCCGTCAACATCCGCCGGCTTGGTTCGCAGAACCAGACGGCGATGTCGCTCGACGAGGCGATCGCTGCGCTGACGCTCGAAGCCATGGCCCCAGATCTGAAGCGCAAGCTCGGCAAGGCGTGAGCGTTTACGCCGATTGTCGGAAAACTGTAATGATCCCGTGCTAGCTAGTGCGGGATTATCTTTTTGGGGAATACCGTGCGGTTCAAGGAACTCTCCTACGCCAACGAAAACGATCCGCGCCTCAAACGATGGTTCATCCGCTCCATGGAAGGTCTCGCCGGTCGTAACCGCTACGCCCGGCTCTATGACATCTGGCGCAAATCCATCGTCGGGCACAGCGCGCGGGTCTTCGGCGACATGCTGGAACTCATCAATGTGCGGCTGCGCGTGCAGGGCTCCTGGCCGCCGCCGGACCTGCCGCAAGGCCCCGTCGTCATCGTCGCCAACCACCCGTTCGGCATCGGCGACGGCATCGCAGTGCTGGCGCTCGCCGAACAGCTCGGCCGGCCGTTCAAGGTGATGATCCACAACGATCTGCTCAAAGTGCCGGAAATGCAGCCCTATGCGCTGCCGGTTTCCTTCGAGGAAACCAAGGAGGCGCTTGCGCTCAACATGAAGACGCGGGCGGAAGCCGTGCGGCTCCTGAAGGAGGGCACCACGGTGATCGTGTTTCCGGCGGGCGGTGTGGCGACGGCGAAGAAGGTTTTCGGCCGCGCGGAAGACCTGCCGTGGAAGATGTTTCCGGCAAAGCTCATCCAGTCGGCGCAGGCAAACGTCATCCCCGTCTTCTTCGAGGGGCAGAACGGCCGGCTCTTCCACCTGGCGAGCAAGGTCTCGATGACACTGCGCCTGTCGCTCCTGATCCGCGAGTTCCAGAAACTCTCCGGCTCGACGATCGCCGCGCGCATCGGCGGCGTCATTCCCTGGGCGGAGCTCGATGCGGGCGACCGCAAGAACATCATGGCGCGGCTCTACGAAGCCGTCTTCGCGATGGCGCCGCTGCCGAAGCCAAAACCCTTCATGCGGCGGGCTGGTTAGTCCACAACATCTTCAGCGGCGGCCTTCTGCTCGTTGGCGTTTTCATCGAGCAGCACTTCCACATCGGTATTGACGCCGGCCTTCACCGCGAAATCGCGCTGGTAGATGCGGTTCTTGTTGCGGGCGACGGCGATGTAGCTGCCTTCCGCCAGAACCAGCGTCGGGAAGGCGCCCACACTTTCGCTGACCGTGTCGCCCGAAGAGGTGAGGATTGACCAGGCCGTGTCGGCGATCGCCTCGCCGCCGGGTTCGGAGACGAGTTTCAGCGTCAGTTTCGCAGCACGGTGCTGGATCGTCGCGCGCGTCAGCTTGCCGGCCTCCACCTGGATGTCCGCGCGGATCACGGCATTGACCGTGCCGTAGTCGGAGACGACGTGGTAGGTGCCGGCGTTGAGCCGCACCACGGAATTCGGCTTCACCTCGGCGACGACGAGGTTGCGCTCGCCATCCTCGCGGACTTCGGCGGCGAAGATGGAGAAGCTCAATTCCTTCGGCGGAATGCGCACGTCGGAGCCGGAGACGGCATTCAGCATGATGCCGCCGGCATCGAGCACCATGACCTGCTTGTCGACATCGCCGTCCGTGGGCACCAGCAGCTTCTTCGTCGCGCCGGCGCGGCCGAAGGCGACGTTGACGAAATATTCGCCGGGCACCAGCTGGAACGCGGCCGAGCCGCCCTCGGACGTGGCGAGCAGCGGCAGCTTGCCGTCGGCGCCCGGGATGGGCGAGAAGACGCGCCAGGTGAGGCCATGCTGCATGGGGCTGCCGTCCTTGGTCAGCAGCGCCTCGCAGGTCACGTCACGCAGGTTGTCCGGCGTTGCCTCGCCGGTGACGATCGGGTTGAACGAGGTGAGCTTGCCGCTCTTCAGCGGCGTGCCGATCTGGGAGAAACTGTCCAGCGCTTCCTGCGCGCGAGCCGGTGCGAACGACGAGAGAAGGGTCACGATTGCGACGCTCACGGCAATGCCGAAATGGGGGGCGGAATGGGGCGGCATGCGCATGGGGACGGTTGACTTCCTGACTGTAAGGCTCCACTTGAAGACCCGGCTAATGGCATTTTCAAGGCCGCATCCGCGGGCCAAGATATTGGAACTCCCTCCCGATGAAAACCGAAATCAAGCTGATCGATTATCTTTCGACCCGCCGGTCGATCCCTGCCTTCCAGATGGGCGAACCCGGCCCCTCGAAGGGCGAAGTGGAGGCGATGCTGACGCTCGCCTCGCGCGTGCCGGACCACGGCAAGCTCGCCCCCTGGCGCTTCATCGTCTATCGCGGCGAGGAGCGCCGGCGCATCAGCGAGGCGCTCGCCAAGATCGCGATCGGCGACAAGCCGGAGCTTTCCGAGGAGATGGTGAAGGTGGAAAACACGCGGCTGACCCGCGCGCCGGTCGTCGTTGCCGTCGTCAGCCGTGCCGCACCGCATTTCAAGATCCCGGAATGGGAGCAGCTCATGTCGGCGGGCGCCGTCTGCCTCAACCTGGTGATGTCGGCCAACGCGCATGGTTTCTCCTCGAACTGGCTGACCGAGTGGTATGCCTACGACCCGCGCGCCTATGCGATCCTCGGCGTCAACGAGGGCGAGAAGATCGCCGGCTTCATCCATATCGGCACGCCGACCGTACCGCCGACCGAACGGCCGCGGCCGGAACTGGCCGAGATCGTCACATGGGTGGGCGATGACACCTGACGCGCTGTTCTACGAGACGGCGGACAACGCCCACGGCCTGAAGCACGATCCCTTCAAGGCGATCGTTGCGCCGCGGCCGATTGGCTGGATCGGCACCAAGGCGGCGGATGGGCGGCTGAACCTCTCGCCCTATTCGTTCTTCAACGCGGTCAGCGACCGGCCGAAGCTCGTCATGTTCTCGTCGAGCGGCCACAAGGACAGCGTGACGAATATCGAAGGGACCGGCGTCTTCACCTGCTCGCTGGCAAGCCGGCATCTGGCCGAAGAGATGAATGCGAGCTCTGTTGCCGTTCCTTACGGCGTCGATGAATTCGACATCGCCAAGCTCACGCCGGTCACCGGCCGTCTCGTCGATGCGCCCTATGTCGGCGAGGCCTATGCGGCGCTCGAATGCCGCGCGACGCAGATCCTGCGGCCTGTCGATCTCGACGGGCGGGAATCGGACAACTGGGTGGTGTTCGGCCAGGTCGTCGGCATCCACATCAGCCCGGAAATCCTGCGCGACGGCAGGATCGACATGGCGGTTGCACGTCCGCTCGGCCGGATGGGCTATATGGACTATTGCGACGGCGGGGCGGATGTCTTCGCCATGGGGCGGCCGAAGGTCGGGTGAGGGTGGATCCTCGGGTCAAGCCCGAGGATGACGGGGGAGAGGTGGTGCCCTGTATCCGGGGAGCGCCGCGGCGCGGGGTAGTGCGTCTATCGATATACCCGACGCCCTTGATGAATCCCGCGCGACCGTGCTGTTTTGCCCGCTGTTCCCCCGCAATGCCGTCGTCCTCGCATGACGGTGCTGTTCGCCGGCCGTTCCCACACACTCCGTCATCCTCGGGCTTGACCCGAGGATCCACGGCCACCTGCGTACACTGTTTGGATGATGGCCATCTGTGCCGGGTCGCTTGTGAGCCGGCCGAAGAAGCCATCGGCCCGTGAGCGTTCGCAATCCGTCGCGAAAAGCTCTCCAGCGAGGTCCGAGGCCGAATCGTAGGCTGGGATGCCGGCGGCTGCGGCGGTGAGCAGGACGGCGGCGCGGGCTGCGGCGAAGGCGGTGGTCCATTCGTCGCTTTCGGTTCGGGTCGGTTCTACGGCGAGGGTTTTTACAAGGCCCCTCTGGTCCCAAACCAGACCGGCTAGCCGTGTGGTTTTGCCGGAAAAGCCTTGCGGCGACATGGGTGCCGGCAGGATGCCGTCGGTGATCGCGAGAATCGGGGCGCTGCCTTCGGCGAGGTTTTCCTCCGCTTCGGCTGCGGACAACAGGACGGCCAGCCGTTGGATGTCGGCACCCGTACGGCAGCCGGTGAGGGCGATGCCGGTGGCACCGCCTGCAATGGCTTGGCGAAGCGTTTCGAGGCTGGCGTCGGGGTGCACGACGACAAAACGACTCTCGATGCCTGAGTCGCCAATGCAGACCAGTGCGCCGCGTCCTGTGGGGGGCGGGGCGGTCTCAAGCAGGGCGTGGGGCAGCTTTTCCATGGCTTTTCATAAGGCTTTGCGGCCGGGTATGGCAACGACCATCCGGTTAACGGATATGGTGAACCAATCTTAAACACTTTGCCGCTAGCGTGTTTTCCGTAGCAGTTGTGGTGCAGGCGTTTGGGGCGTCCATTGATCGTTCATGCTTTCCTCCGTTGGGTCGAGACAGCCCGGGCCGCCGACAGGGCGAAGGCGGCCAGTGTGTTGGCGCGGGCTTACGCACGGTCGCGGATCTGTGCAGACGATCGCCGCGCCGCCGAGATGGCGATGATCTTCCTGCTCGACGATCCGGCGCCGAAAGTGCGGCTTGCACTGGCCGAAGCCTTGGCCGACTGCGAGGATGCGCCGCGCGCCGTGATCCTGCCGCTGGCGGAAGACCAGCCGGAAATCGCCGCCCATATCATTCTATGTTCGTCGCTGCTGACGGATGCCGATCTCGTCGATCTGGCCGCCAAGGGCAATGACGTGACGCGCATGCTGATCGCCAACCGCTCCTTCGTCTCGCGCGCCGTTTCGGCAGCGCTTGCGGAGATCGGCGAGGTGCCGGACGTGCTGGCCCTTTTGGAAAACGAAGGCGCGGTGGTTTCGCGGCGCAGCCTGACACGCATCGCCGACCGTCTCGGTGACGATGCGGAAATCCGCGCGCTGCTGCTCGACCGCGAGGACCTGCCGAGCGATGCGCGCCATGCGCTGGTCGAGAAGATCGGCACGGCGCTGGCCGGCTTCGGGCTCATCCAGGCCGCCGTCGGCACCGGCCGCGTCGAGCGCATCACGCGCGAAGCCTGCGACGTGGCGACGATCGGCATGGTGGGCGAGGTGGCCGCGGCCGAAATGCCGGCCCTGGTCGAGCACCTGCGCCTGACGGGGCGGCTGACGCCCGTCTTCCTCATGCATGCGCTCTGCACCGGCCGCGTCGAATTCTTCGCCTCGGCGATTACCAATCTTTCGGGGCAGGCGGAGCGGCGCGTCCGCTCCATCCTGTCGGATGGTCGCGAGGCGGCGGTGCGGGCGCTTTATGAAACGGCCGGGCTCGGCCGGGATATCAGCGCGCTCTTCGCCGAGGCGACCATGCTCTGGCGCCGCGAGGCGAAGGGCGAGGATGACGGGCTTTCGGTGTCCGAGCACCTGCTGTCGCGTGCGCGGGCGGCGGGCAATGCCTCCTGCCAGTCCATGCTGGAACTGGTCGAGCGGCTGGCAATCGCCGAGCAACGCCAGACGGCGCGCAGCTACGCGCTCATTGCGGCGCGCGAAGCGGCCTGATCAGTCCGCGAAGCGTTTTACGACCCAGGAATAACCGTCCTCCGCATAGCGCACCGGCGTTGTGACGGCGCTTTTCAGCGCGGCCTTGTCGGGGATGGCCTTTTTGACGAAATTCAGCGTGCGGGCGGCGAGGCCCTGCTTGGCCTCTGCGGTCTCGGCCGGTGTGGGCACTTCGGCCGTGGTCGCGGTTTCGGCGGGCTTGGCCTCGGGCGTCGGCTTTGCCACATCCGCGGTCATGCGGTCGCCGGAGCTTTCGCAGACGGCGACGATCACCGGATAGTTCTTGTCCTGGTGGCGGTTGATATAGGTCTCGGCCTGCGCGTCGCAGAGCGCCACGGTCTGCCAGCTCTTGCCGACCGTATCGATATAGTGGCACTGGGTCGCGCTGTCGTCGCAGCCCATGATCGTCATGACGATGAGCGCAGCTTTCATGGCCGTCCTTTCCGCCTTCGTTGCTGCCGGTTAGAGGCAGGCATTGCCGCGAAAATAAGGCGGCAATGCCTCAGATATCGAGGTTGTCGGCGAAGACCGCGCGCTCCTGGATGAAGCGGAAGCGGGCTTCCGGCTTGGTGCCCATCAGGTCGTCCACGGCGGTGCGGGTGCCTTCGAAGTCGACGTCGTCGATCGCGACCTTGAGCAGCGTGCGCTTCTTCGGGTCCATCGTTGTTTCCTTGAGCTGCGCCGGCAGCATCTCGCCGAGACCCTTGAATCGGCCGATTTCCACCTTGCCGTGGCCGTTGAACTCGGTGCGCATCAGCTCCTCGCGGTGCGGGTCGTCGCGGGCATAGAGTGTCTTGCCGCCCTGGCTGAGGCGGTAGAGCGGCGGCACGGCGAGGAAGAGGTGGCCGCCGCGCACGAGATCCGGCATCTCCTGATAGAAGAAGGTGATCAGCAGCGAGGCGATGTGCGCGCCGTCGACGTCGGCATCGGTCATGACGATGACGCGCTCGTAGCGCAGGTCCTCTTCGCGATATTTCGTGCGCGTGCCGCAGCCGAGCGCCTGCACCAGATCGGAGATCTGCTGGTTGGCGCCGAGCTTTTCACGGCCGGCGCTGGCGACGTTGAGGATTTTGCCGCGCAAGGGAAGGATGGCCTGGTTGGCGCGGTTGCGCGCCTGCTTGGCGGAGCCGCCGGCCGAATCGCCCTCGACGATGAAGAGTTCGGCGCCCTCGGCGGAATTCTGCGAGCAGTCGGCCAGTTTTCCCGGCAGGCGCAGCTTGCGCACCGCGGTCTTGCGGCTGACTTCCTTTTCCTTGCGGCGGCGCATGCGCTCTTCCGCGCGCTCGATCACCCATTCGAGCAGCTTGGCCGCTTCGCCCGGATTGTCGGCGAGGTAGTGGTCGAAGGGGTCGCGCAATGCGTTTTCAACGATGCGCTGGGCCTCGACGCTCGCGAGCTTGTCCTTCGTCTGCCCGACGAATTCCGGCTCGCGGATGAAGACGGACAGCATGCCGACCGCGGAAATCATCACATCGTCCGTGGTGATGTCCTTGGCGCGCTTGTTCTGCGTCAGGTCGGCATAGGCCTTGAGGCCCTTGGTGAGCGCGATGCGCAGTCCCGCCTCATGCGTGCCGCCGTCGGCCGTCGGGATGGTGTTGCAATAGGAGTGGATCAGCGAATCGCCGCCGTACCAAGTTACCGCCCATTCGAGCGAACCGTGACCGCCGGACTTTTCGCTTTTGCCGGCGAAGATTTCACGGGTGACGGTGTAGTCTTTGCCGAGCGTCGCCTGGAGATAATCCTTCAGGCCGCCGGGGAAATGGAAGACCGCCTTTTCCGGCGTTTCCGAACCTTCCAGCAGCAGCGACGGGTCGCAGCTCCAGCGGATTTCAACGCCGCCGAAGAGGTAGGCCTTGGAGCGGGCCATGCGGAAGACGCGGCCGGGATCGAAACGGGCGTGGGCACCAAAAATTTCCGGGTCGGGGTGGAAGCGTACCTTGGTGCCGCGGCGGTTGTGCACATCGCCGAGCTCTTCCAGGCCGCCGACCGGCTTGCCGCGCGAAAAGCGCTGGCGGTAGAGCTTCTTGTTGCGGGCGACCTCGACTTCGAGATGGTCGGACAGCGCGTTGACGACGGAAACGCCGACGCCGTGCAGACCGCCCGAGGTCTCGTAGGCCTTGCCGTCGAACTTGCCGCCGGCATGCAGCACGGTGAGGATGACTTCGAGCGTCGATTTTCCCGGCATCTGGGGATGGTTTTCCACCGGGATGCCGCGGCCGTTGTCGGTGACGGTCAGGTAGCCCTCGGCGTCGAGGTTGACGTCGATGAAGTTGGCGTGGCCGGCGACCGCTTCGTCCATCGAGTTGTCGATGACTTCGGCGAAGAGGTGGTGCAGCGCCTTCTCGTCCGTGCCGCCGATATACATGCCTGGCCGCATGCGCACGGGCTCCAGGCCCTCCAGCACGCGGATCGCCGAGGCATCATAGCCGCCGGAGCCCTCGCTGATGGGCTGGACGGCGCGCGCCTCGCGCGGCGGCGCGGCAGCCGGCTTTTCCGCCGGTGCGGGCGACGCGGCGGCGGGTTGAGGGGGAACGTTGGCGAAAAGGTCGTTGCTGTCGTCTTGCATGGGCCGTTCAGATTTTGTTCCGTTTGCCATTTTCTCCCGCCGATCCGGGAAGATCGGGGTTTGGCACAAATGAGGTCGCGGGCGAATCACTCGCGACTCTGCCAGATTCCGTGGGTTTTCGCGATGCCGGGCCGCGCCAACCGCTGGGCGAGGATTGCGTTGCGCGCAGGCGGATGGCAAGTATCGCCAGCCCCAGGGAACGACAGTTCATGCCTCAGTCCACAGTTCATTGCCTTCGCCGGCTGGTTTTCGCCGCGGTTTTCACCGCGCTTGCGGTTCAGGATGCGGCGGCGCTGACGCTGAACCCCTGGAAGGACGAGCTTTTCCGCTATGGCACGGTGATCGAGACGTCCGACGACGGCGCGCTCAGCGTCGTCGATTACCAGGAAATGCGCGATATCAACGGGCGCGACCAGGTGCCGGAGCGCCGGGCGAAATCGGCCTATGTCTCGACGGCGGTGAAGAAGGCGCAGAAGAATACGACGCTCGACACGCCGGCCGGGCCGATCGACGTGGCGATGACCGGCAAGGGCGAGGGGGCGGCCTTCACCGTCATCTTCATCCACGGTCGCGGCGGCGACCGGCGGCTCGGCAACAACGACTGGAATTTTGGCGGCAATTTCAACCGGCTGAAAAACCTCGCGGTGCGGGGTGGCGGGGTCTATTACGCGGCGAGCGTGCCCTCCTTCGACGACAAGGGGGCCGCGCGCATTTCCGGCCTCATCCTCACCGCCAAGGCGCTCTCGCCGGATGCGCCGGTCATCCTCGCCTGCGCCTCGATGGGCAGTTTCATCTGCGCCCGCGTCGCGCGCGATCCGGTGGCGGTGAAAAGCCTCTCGGGCATGGTGCTGATGGGCGGGGCGGCGGATGGCGATTATGCCAAGACCGCGGCCTTCAAGGCGAAGCTTCCGGTCTTCTTCACCCATGGCGACAGCGACAGCGTCTACCAGGCGAACGACCAGATCGCCGTCTTCCGCAAGCTCAGGAAGGCGGGCATCCCGGCGCGCTTCGTGCTGTTCCAGACCGGCGGCCACGGCACGCCGGTGCGCATGACCGATTGGCGCGAAACGCTCAACTGGCTGTTTGCGCAGTAGGCTTCGATTTGCTACGCCGCAAGCCAACAATCTTTAAGGACAGGGAGGCCTCATGACACCGGACGTAACCCCGCTCGTTGCCGGGAACTGGAAGATGAACGGCACGCGCGCGTCGCTCGACCAGATCAAGGCGATGGCCGAAGGCGTGAAGGGACCGCTTTCCGAAAAGGTCGAGACGCTGATCTGCCCGCCGGCAACGCTGCTGTATGTGGCGACGGCGCTTTGCGACGATAGCCCGCTGCTTATCGGCGCGCAGGATTGCCATGAAAAGGCTTCTGGCGCGCATACCGGCGATGTTTCCGCCGAAATGATCGCCGACTGCTTCGGCAGCCACGTCATCGTCGGCCATTCCGAGCGCCGCACGGACCACAAGGAAAGCGACGCGCTGGTGCGCGCCAAGGCCGAGATTGCGCATGCAAACGACCTCGTCGCCATCGTCTGCATCGGCGAGACCGGCGACGAGCGCAAATCCGGCAAAACGCTGGACGTGCTGAAGACGCAGCTTGCCGGCTCCGTGCCGGATGGTGCGACGGCGGAAAACACCGTGATCGCCTACGAGCCCGTCTGGGCGATTGGCACCGGGCTGACGCCGACGGCGGCCGACGTCGAGGAGGCGCATGCCTTCATGCGCGCGGAACTCACGGCGCGTTTTGCCGGCGAGGGCGCCACGATGCGCATTCTCTATGGCGGTTCGGTGAAGCCGGGCAATGCCAAGGAACTGATGGGTGTGACCAATGTCGATGGTGCGCTGATCGGCGGCGCGAGCTTGAAATCCGACGACTTCCTTGCCATCTACCGGGCATACGAAGAGCTCACGGCCTGAGGCGCCAATGGCCTGCCCGCAAAAGGGCGGGCGGATTGGCCGGTAAGGGCTTGGAATGGTGCGCGGCTTGGTATATTGAGCCGCAAACCTGAAATTTGGGCCGTCTGGCCGGGATCCTGAAACATGCAGACCATCTTGCTCGTCATCTATCTCATGGTCGTCGTCGCGCTGATCGGCGTCGTGCTGATCCAGCGGTCTGAAGGCGGCGGCCTCGGCATCGGCGGCGGCTCCGGCTTCATGTCGGCCCGCGGCACGGCCAATGCCCTGACGCGCACCACCGCGATCCTGGCCGCACTGTTCTTCGTGCTGGCGCTCGGCATGGGCATCCTCGCCCGTTACGAAACGCAGCCGACCGACATTCTCGACCGTATTCCGGGCACGACCGGCACGGGCGGCGTCCTCGACGCGCTCGGCGGGGCCGAGCAGAACCAGGGCACGCAGAACAACAACCAGACGCCTGCGACGACCGGCACCGACACCGTTCCGACCGAAGGCGGCGCTGCGACCGGTACGGGTACGGGTACGGGCAACACCACGACCGGCACGGGCAACACGACGACGGGCACCGGCACGACCGGTGGCGCAACGGGTACGGAGCAGAACTCCGGCGTCCCGAGCGGCCAGTAAGCCGCAGGGGCTGAAAAACAAACCGGCCGGTTGGCGAAATCCAACCGGCCTTCTTCTTGTGTAAAACGACGATTGCGTCTTCCGAAATCACGCCCAAGGTGATTTTTCGGTGGCGGAATCGATTTTGAAAAGGTATCCGGTGACTCCCATGGCGCGATATGTATTCATCACAGGCGGCGTGGTTTCTTCCCTCGGAAAAGGCATTGCCGCCGCTGCACTCGGAGCTCTCCTTCAGGCCCGCGGTTATCGCGTGCGCCTCAGGAAGCTGGACCCCTATCTGAACGTCGATCCGGGCACCATGAGCCCGACGCAGCACGGCGAGGTGTTCGTCACCGACGACGGTGCGGAAACCGACCTCGACCTCGGCCACTATGAGCGCTTCACCGGCCGCTCGGCCACCAAGACCGACAACATCACCACCGGTCGCATCTACAAGAACATCATCGACAAGGAACGCCGCGGCGACTATCTCGGCGCGACCGTGCAGGTCATTCCGCACGTCACCAACGAGATCAAGAACTTCGTCACCGAAGGCAATGACGACTACGACTTCGTGATCTGCGAGATCGGCGGCACGGTGGGCGACATCGAGGCCATGCCCTTCATGGAAGCGATCCGCCAGCTCGGCAACGACCTGCCGCGCGGCACGGCGGTCTATGTCCACCTGACGCTGATGCCCTACATTCCGGCCGCAGGCGAACTCAAGACCAAGCCGACGCAGCACTCCGTCAAGGAGTTGCAGGCGATGGGCATCCATCCGGATATCCTGCTGGTGCGCGCCGACCGCGAAATCCCGGAAGCCGAGCGCAAGAAGCTCTCGCTGTTCTGCAACGTTCGCGCGACCGCCGTCATCCAGGCGCTTGACGTCGCTTCGATCTACGACGTGCCGCTCGCCTACCATAAGGAAGGCCTGGACGACGAAGTGCTCGCCGCCTTCGGCATCGAGCCGGCGCCGAAGCCGCGGCTTGAAGCCTGGCAGACGGTTTCCGATCGCATCAAGACGCCGGAAGGCGAGGTGACGATCGCCATCGTCGGCAAATATACCGGCCTCAAGGATGCCTATAAGTCGCTGATCGAGGCGCTCTACCACGGCGGCATCGCCAACCACGTCAAGGTCAAGCTCGAATGGATCGAGTCGGAGGTCTTCGAGAAAGAAGACCCGGCGCCGTACCTTGAGAAGGTGCATGGCATCCTCGTTCCCGGCGGTTTTGGCGAGCGCGGCTCCGAGGGCAAGATCAATGCGGCGCGCTTTGCCCGCGAGCGCAAGGTGCCCTATTTCGGCATCTGCTTCGGCATGCAGATGGCGGTCGTGGAAGCGGCGCGCAACCTCGCCGGCATCGAGAAGGCCTCGTCCACCGAATTCGGCAAGACCGCCGATCCGGTCGTCGGCCTGATGACGGAATGGGTGAAGGGCAACGAGCTGGAAAAGCGCTCGGCCTCCGGCGATCTTGGCGGCACGATGCGCCTTGGCGCCTATCGCGCCTCGCTGAAGGGCGGCACGAAGATCGCCGACATCTACGGCTCGACGGATATTTCCGAACGCCACCGCCACCGCTACGAAGTGAACGTCGACTACAAGGACCGGCTGGAAGGCTGCGGCCTGGTGTTCTCCGGCATGTCGCCGGACGGCGTGCTGCCGGAGACGGTGGAATATCCGGATCACCCGTGGTTCATCGGCGTGCAGTATCACCCGGAACTGAAGAGCCGCCCGCTCGATCCGCACCCGCTTTTCGCGAGCTTCGTGGAAGCGGCGCTGGAGCAGAGCCGGCTCGTCTGACACCGGATATGGGAGAATGACAAAAGCCCGGCCTTGTGCCGGGCTTTTTGCGTCAGGCCGATTCCAGCGTGAGGCTGCGGGCTGTCTGGGTTTCCTGCGCCGGCGGCAGGCCGAACATGCGGCGGTATTCGCGCGTGAACTGCGGTACGCTCTCATAACCGACGGCATAGGCGGCGGTGCTGGCATTGGCGCCTTGCGACAGCATCAACCGCCGCGCCTCGATCAGCCGCAACTGCTTTTGGAATTGCAAGGGTGAGAGCGAAGTGACGTTGCGGAAATGCTGGTGGAAGGAGGACGGGCTCATGCCGGCAATGGCGGCGAGCTTGTCCACCGGCAGCGGCTGGGCGAACTCCGCCCGCAGCAGCGCGACGGCGCGGGCGACACGCTGTGCCTGTCCATCCGGATAGCCGAGCTGGCGGATGGCCGCGCCGTGGCGGCCTTCGAGCAGCCAGTAATGCAGTTCACGCACGAGCTGCGCATGCAGCACCGGCACGGCGGCCGGACGATCGAGCAAGCGCATCAGGCGCAGCGCCGCGTCACTTACCTCGCTGTCCGTCGGTGCGGAGCGTATCGCCAGCCCGCCGGGCGCGGCCGTTGCCTGCATCTCCACGCAGAGTTCGGCGATGACCGCTGGGTTCAGGTCCAGCACCAGGGAGAGGTAGGGCGCTTCGGGGCTTGCTTGCAGGATCTGGCTGACGGTCGGCACGTCCGCGGTAATCAGCAGCGAATCCCCGGCATGGAAGGTGAAGCTGTTCGCCCCCATCGTCACATGCTTGCTGCCCTGGAGCACGAGGCAGACCAGCGGGCGGGCAATCATATAGTCGAGGCCGGTGGGCTGCGTGGTGCGAATGGTGGTGAGGCCGGGCACGGGTGTGCGGGCGATGCCCGTGGCATCGGCATTGGCCTCGACATAGCGGCGGACGGTGGCAAGGAGCGTCTCTGTCATGCCGGCATCCTAGCGGCGTCCGGCGCCCGCGTAAATCGGTTTGGAGGATCAGGCAAGGATCGGCGAGCTTCCGGTAACGACCGGCGGCGGGGGCGCTTGGTATCAATCGGTCATTCCAACCGAAGGAGTTTCCCATGACCAAGATCGCTCTCGTCACCGGCGGCAGCCGCGGCCTCGGACGCAATACCGCCCTCAGCATCGCCCGCCGCGGCGGCGACGTCATCATCACCTACCGGAGCCGCGAGGAGGATGCGCGCATCGTCGTCGCCGAAATCGAGGCGCTGGGCCGCAAGGCCGTCGCGCTGCGGCTCGATACCGGCGTGGTTGCCGGATTTGCGGCTTTCGTCGAAGCGCTGCGCAAGGCGCTCGCCGAGACGTGGCAGCGCGAGAACTTCGACCATCTCGTCAACAATGCCGGCCACGGCGACATGGCGGCGATTGCCGAGACGACGGAGGCGCAGTTCGACAGCCTGGTCGACGTGCATTTCAAGGGCGTGTTCTTCCTGACGCAGGCGCTGTTGCCGCTGATTGCCGATGGCGGGCGCATCGTCAATCTGTCGACGGGTCTCACCCGCGTCTCCTATCCCGGCTTCTCGGCCTATGCCGCGGCCAAGGGGGCGGTGGAAATCCTCAGCGTCTATCTCGCGAAGGAGCTTGGCAGCCGTGGCATTGCGGTGAACACGGTGGCGCCGGGCGCCATCGAGACCGATTTCCTGGGCGGTGCGGTGCGCGACATGCCGGATCTCAACACGGTGTTCGCCGACATGACCGCGCTGGGCCGGGTCGGGGTGCCGGACGATATCGGCCCGATGATCGCGAGCCTTCTGTCGGAGGACAACCGCTGGATCACCGGCCAGCGCATCGAGGTGTCCGGCGGCCAGGTGATCTGACGCCATCGTCAAAACTGAAAAGCCCGGCGCAGGCCGGGCTTTTTGTGTTCAGGGGCGAGGGCTACTCGGCGGCCTGCACCAGCGGGCAGACGCTGTCGTCGCAATCCTCTCCGGCGAGCGTGCGCTGGCCGAGGCTGATGGTCAGCAGGGCGCCGATGCCGGCGGCGACGGAGACCCAGAAGCCGTTCTGTGCACCGAAATTATCGACCGCCCAGCCCGCGACGAAGGCGCCGAGTGCCATGCCGATGCCGATGCCGGTGGTGACCCAGGTGACGCCTTCCGTCAGCATGGCGCCAGGCACGCGGCGCTCGACCAGGCCGAAGGCGGTGATGAAGGTCGGCGAGATGGCGATGCCGCTGACGAAGACCGCGACGGCCAGCAGCGGCACCGAGCCGGCAAAGGGCAGCGGCAGGGCGGTCAGCGCCAGCACGGCGACGGCGATCAACAACTGCTTTTGCAGCGCCATCTTCGGGTTCAGCGCGCCGAGGACGAGGCCGACGACGAAGGAGCCGATGGCATAGACGCCGATGACGAGGCTTGCGGCATTCGGCTGGCCGAGTTCCTTGGTGATGGCGACCGCGCTCACTTCAGCCGTGGCGAAGGTGGAGCCGACGAAGATCAGCGCCAGCGTGATGATCTGCACCGGGCGCAGGCGGATCGCCGATTTCTGCGGCTTACTGCCGGCGACATAGTGTATGCGCGGTTCCGTGCCGCGTTGCAGCAGGAAGAAGAAGCTACCGACGGCGAGAAAGGCGGTGCTGATCAGCATGCCGGCTTCCGGAAACAGCGCGACGGCAAGGCCGACCGACAGCGAGGCGCCGGCGATGTAGACCAGCTCGTCCGCGGCCGATTCGAAGGCGAAGGCGGTGTTGAGCTCGGGCCGATCGCGAAAAATCTCGCTCCAGCGGGCGCGCAGCATGGCAGGGATGCTCGGCATGGCGGCGGCGAGGAAGGCGCTGGCGAAGAGCGTCCAGACCGGCCAGCCCTGGTTGGTGCCGGCAATCAGCAGCAGGAAGGCGACGACCGAGACGATGGTTGCCGGGGTGAGCACCGCCGCCTGGCCGTAGCGGTCGACGAGGCGGGAGACCTGCGGCGAGATGAGGGCGTTGGTCAGCGCGAAGGTGGCGGAGACGGCGCCGGCGAGCCAATATTCGCCGCGCGTCTGCGACAGCATGGCGACGATGCCGATCGGCGCCATGGCGATGGGAAGGCGTGCGAGGAAACCGGCGGCGGAGAAGCCCACGGTTCCTGGGACGCTGAAAATCTCTTTATACGGGTTGGCCATGGCCTGCTCCTCGCAAATGAATGGTCAGCCACTTACATACGTGGCGTATGTCGAAGAGATAGTTGCATACGCAGCGTATGTCAAATAAAATACGCGGCGTATGTAAAAAGGAGCTGCCATGCGCAAGCCGCGCGAGGAAATGATCGCCGAAACGAGAGCCAAGCTGATTGCCGCGGGGCGGTTTGCCTTTGGCACCGTCGGCTATGCGGAGGCGTCGATGGATGATTTCACCGCGGAGGCGGGGCTGACGCGCGGCGCGCTCTATCATCATTTCGGCGACAAGAAGGGGCTGCTCCAGGCGGTCATCCAGCAGATCGACGCGGAGATGACGGCGCGGCTGCACACGATTTCGGCCGGGGCACCGAGCCGATGGGACGGGTTCGTCGAGGAATGCGTCGCCTATATCGAGATGGCGCTGGAGCCGGAAATCCAGCGCATCATGTTTCGCGACGGGCCGGCGGTGCTCGGCGACGTCTCGCAATGGCCGACCAGCAATGGCTGCATTGCGGCGCTGAGCCACAGCATCGAGCAGTTGAAGGGCGACGGCGTGATGGCCGATATCGACACGGAAACGGCCGCCCGCCTGATCAACGGGGCGAGCAGCCATGCGGCACTGTGGATCGCCAAGTCCGAGACGCCGGAAGAGACGTCGAAGCGGGCGGTCCGCGGGTTCCGGACCTTGCTGGACGGTCTGCGGGTGAAAGGCTGACGGGTTACGAGCCCGCCGGCGCTTCCTTCAATTCGCAGGCGGTCGTGCCGATCGTCATCGTGTTGCCGCGCCAGTCGATATTGCCGCCGACCCAGCTTCGCAGCCAGACGGCCGGCATCATGCAATCGCGCACGATCATCGCCGGCACCGACCAGACGGAAAGCCGCCAGCCCTTGGCCAAGGCAAGGGCGACTTCCGGCAGGTAGATGGCGGCCAGCACCAGGAGGGCGGCGGGCGCGAGCGTTGCGTCGCCGATCAATGCCGCGACCAGCGCCAGCAGCAGCGGCGGCAGGGCGCCCAGAAGAATTTCCGGGGTGAAGAAGCCAGGGAAGGTGACGCGGCGCAGGCGCGACCAGCGGCATTGGCGCGACCAGATCTCCTGCCCGGTGCGCCGCCCAAGCGGCTGCTCGAAGGGCGAGGAGACGAGGTGCACTTTCAGGCCGAGACGGCTCACGAGCTTCGTCGAGGCGGCATCCTCGGCGATCTCGGCGTTCAGCGCATGGATGCCGCCGTTTGCGTCCAGCATCGGCTTGTACCAGAGCATGCTCTTGCCCTGCGCGAAGCCGAGGCCGATCGCCTCACCGGCATATTGCCAGCGCGCCTGCTGGGTGTTGAGAAACATGCATTCCACCTCCGCCCAGAACCCGTCCGGGCGCGAGCCGAGCGGCGTCGAGCAGACAAGGCCCGAATCGATCCGCCAGCCGCCCATCAGATGCTGGATATAGTCCGGCGGCATCAGCACGTTCGAATCGGCGAGCACCACCCAGTCGTGGCGCGCCGCCTGCCAGCCCTTGACGCAATTGTTGAGCTTCGGATTGGCGCTGATGCGGTCGTCGCCGATCAGGATGCGGGCAGCGACATGCGGATGCGCCGCCGCCGTCTTCTCGATTTCCGGGATGATCGGATCACCGGCATGCGCCACGCAGAACAGCAGTTCATAGTCCGGCCAGGTCAGGCGGAAGGCGCGGGCGAGCGTCTCGGCGGAAAAGTTCTCGATGCCGCGCACGGGAACGACGATCGATACCGGCGGCTTTTCCTCGATTTCCGGCGGAGCGGCATCGACGGCTTTCAGCCGCCTTCCGGCGATAAGGATGCTTGCGGCATTGGTGGCGACGAGAGCGCCCGAGGCAAGGGCGAAGGCCTGAGCCATGTCCATTCACGCGTACTCCGAAGGGCGCCGGGCCATGCTGGCGGCTGCCGGGTTCATTCACGCGGGAAGAAACACCATTGTCACATGACACGGGAATGACGGGCCGCCCTGGAGCGGCCTGAAGCGCGTCGGCGGACAGGCGGCAGCCACCCCCGCCGAGGGCGGAGGTGACGGTTTTCGTCCGGTTTTCCAGGCCTATGCGAGGAAATCTGCGGTCGTCGTGACCTTGCCGTAGCCGAATTCCAGCGCCGACATGATCGTGGCATGGACCTGGGCGGCCGGCACGACCGAATCACCAAAGGCCTTGTCGCGCGTGGCGCAGGCATCGTGCACGACGGTGAGGCCGTAGCCGAGATCGGCCGCCGCGCGCGCCGTCGCATCGATGCAGACGTCGCTCATCGCGCCGACGACCACCACCTCCTCGATGCCGTCCGCCTGCAAGGCCTGCTGCAGCGTCGTTTCGCGAAACGAGTTCGGATAGTTCTTGACGATGACGGTATCGCCATCCTGCGGCCTGATGGCCGGGATCGGATTGATGCCATCCGTGCCGGGGGCGAAGAGCGGCGAATCGGCGTCCTTGGCGATGTGGTGGACATGCACGATCCGGTCGCCCTTGCCGCGGGCCGCCTCGACGACGCGGGCCGCATTGGCGGCGGCGGCGTCGATGCCGGTCAGCGCGAAATTGCCGGTGGCGAGATAGTCCTTCTGGAGGTCGACGATGATGACGGCGCGTTTGCTCATGGGGTGTCCTTTCCCTGCTGCTTGATGTCATGGACATTGTGCCTCTGCCCTGCCATGTCTCGCCATTGGCGATACCGACATAATACAGGGTGAAAGTGACATGGCAGACGCGGCCGAGATCGGACTGGTGCTTTATCCCGGTGTGCAGATGGCCGCCGTGCTCGGCATGACCGATCTGTTCAATTCGGCGACGGAACTGGCGGGCGAGAAGGGCCGGGCGGGGCCGACGCTGGTGGTCAGCCATTGGCGGCTGGAGGACGGCGCGCCGGTGCGCATCGACGCCAGCGGCGCCATCGACGGGGCGTCGCGGCCCTGCGTGCTCGTGCTGCCGCCCGCACTTGGCGATCCGATCCGGCGGGAGGATGCAGCACCTTTCGCCGCCTGGCTGCGTGAATGCCACGCCTCCGGCATCCAGTTCGCCTCGATCTGCGCCGGCGCCTTCCTGCTCGGCGAGACCGGGCTTCTGGCCGGCCGCACGATCACCACCAACTGGGTGATCGCGGAGACGTTCGAGATGCGCTTTCCGGATGTCCACGTCGATACGGACCGCCTGCTCAACGACGACGGCGATATTTTCACGGCGGGCGGCGTCATGGCCTGGGTGGATCTGGGGCTGAAACTGATCGACCGTTTTCTCGGGCCGACGATCATGCTGGAGATCGCCCGGCAATTCGTCATCGACCCGCCGGGCCGCGAGCAACGCTACTACAGCACCTTCTCGCCGCGCCTGCTGCATGGCGACGCGGCAATCCTGAAGGTGCAGCACTGGTTGCAGGCGAGCGAGGCGAAGGAGATCGGCCTCGATGGGCTTGCCGCGCAGGCTGGGCTGGAGGCGCGCACGTTCCTGCGGCGTTTTCGCAAGGCGACGGGGCTGACGACGACCGATTATTGCCAGCGGCTGCGCGTGGCAAAGGCGCAGGAGATGCTGCAATTCACCACGCGTTCTGTCGAGAGCGTCGCCGTCGATGTCGGCTATGTCGATCCCGGCGCGTTCCGGAAGGTTTTCGCCCGCATCGTCGGGCTGACGCCCGGGGAATATCGCAAGCGCTTCCGCTCCTGACGATCAGTCCGGCCGCGGCCGGTTGCGCACCCAACCATTCGACGGAAGGGGAATATCGCGCCGGTGATCCTGCCGATCGTCAGGAATCGGCGTTGCGGATGGCGAAAAGGTCGGCATCCGCATCACCGTGGCCGGCAATTTCCGACGACACGATCTCGGCGGCGATCTGGCTGAAGGTGATGCCGTTGCCGCCGAACCCCATGACCGCAAAGACATTGTCCATGCCGGGGACGCGGCCGATGAGCGGCAGGCCGGTGCGGGTGGTGCCGAAGGGTGCGGCCCAGGAATAGTCGGGCTCCGGCAGCGAAAAGCCCAGCAGGGCTTCGGCCTTCTTGCGGATGATCTTGGCCTTGTTCTTCAGCTTCTGCGGCGAGGCGAAGGCCTCTTCGTCCTCCTCGTCCTCGCCGCCGGCGATCAGCCGGCCGTCGCGGGAGCGGCGAAGATAGAGATAGGGATCGGCGCCCTCCCAGACGATGCATTCCTTCAGCCAGTCGGGCAGGTCGATGGCCGGCGGGGTGGCGATCGCCCAGGTGGAGATGATGGCGTGGTCCTTGTGCGCGACGGCTTCCAGGAATTCATAACCGGAGCAGAAGACGGCATGGCCGGCGGAGACAATCTTGCCGTCGGCGGTGGCGAGGAAGACGCCTTGGGTTGTCGAGCGCACGTCGGTGATTTCCAGCGGGCTGACCACCTCGACGCCGCGCGACACGGCGGCGCGCAGGATGCCGGCGGCCATCTGGGCCGGGTTGGCGGAGGCGGAAATATCGCTGAGAATCGCGCCGGTGCGGTCTATGGCGAAGCCGTCCCGAAGTGCCGCGGTGTCGAGGAAATCCGCCTTGATGCCGGCGGCGTGCCGGGCGTCGAGCTCCGTGCGCAGGGCGCGGCTGCCATATTCGTCGCCAGCCAGAAACAGCGTCTTCTTGCGCTCGAAGCCGCAGGAAAAGTCGAGGTCCGCGACGATGCGCGTCAGTTGCTCGACGGCGCGTCCCGAGCGTTGCCAGGCGCGGCGCGCCTTCTCCTCGCCGATCATGCCGGTGAGCACATGCAGGGGAATGTCGATTTCGTGCTGGATCATCGCGGTGCTAGCGAGCGTGCTGCCATGCACCGGGCGGCGGCGGTCGACGACGAGCACGGAGCGGCGCCCGTCCGCCAGCGCATGCGCCATCAGCGCGCCGGAAATGCCGGCGCCGACGATGATGACGTCATAGGTGTCACGGGCGGGCTTCTTGCGGGTGCGGAGCGTAATGCGCGGCGAACCGGCCCAGACAGGGCGTGACTCGTGGAGATCGCGCTGCCGAGTAATCTCGTTGTTCTTGAGAATGGGAGTGCTCCGGTCAAGAGGGGTCTTCCGGAATGGCCGGGCGACGGAAAAGTTCCAGCGGCCCGCCGCGCGCGGCGCTGGTGCTTGCATTGCGGGCGGAAAGCAGGCAAAGCACGAGGCGCCTGAAACACGACCGGATTTTTACCCATGACCGTGAGTTCGAGAACGCCCCGCCCGATCGATCATCTGGTGCTGCCGGTGTCCGACCTCGGAATTGCCCGTGAACGCCTGACGGCGCTCGGCTTCACCGTCGCCAAGGATGCCCGCCACCCGTTCGGCACGGAAAACTGTTGCGTTTTCCTCGCCGACGGCAGCTATCTGGAGCCGCTCGGCATCGCCAATCGCGAGGAATGCGAAGAGGCCGCGCGCGGCGGCAATGTCTTCGTCGCGCGCGACCAGGCCTTTCGTTTCCGCCGCGGTATCGAAGGTTTTTCCGCCATCGCCATGGCCAGCGGCGATGCCTGGGAAGACGACCAGCGCTACACGTCGTCCGGCATTTCCGGCGGCGAGGTTCTGGAGTTTTCCCGCGATATGCTGCTGCCCGACGGCACGTCGGCGACCGGCAGCTTCCGCCTGGCCTTTGCTGCCGACCTGCGCAGCCCAGATTTCTTCTTCTTCGCCTCGCAGCGCATCCTGCCGCTGCCCTCCGACCGCAAGGCGCTGGAAAGCCATGAAAACGGCGTGATCGCCCTGTCTGAAGTCGTGCTCTCGGAGCAGAACCCGACCGATTTCCAGTATCTCGTGCAGGAAGCGGCCGACGAACGCGAGGTCGAGGCCCTGTCCTTCGGCATGTCCGTCGATACGCCGCGCGGCCGCATCACGGTGCTGAACGATGCGGGGCTCGAAGGGTTTTACGGTCTCTCGCCGCTTGCCGGCACGGATCGCGGACTCAAGGGACGCGCGGTCGTGTTCACTGTCGAGAATCTATCGGAATGTCACCGCCTGCTGACGGAGCGCGGTGTCACCTTCCATCAACGGGACAACCGCCTTCTGGCGCCACCGGCACCGGGGCAGGGCGTCCTTTTTGTCTTCGGAGAATGAGATGAAAGCCAATACCACAGTCGTCGTCGGCGAAGGCGCCAAGAAGGTCACCTTTGCCCAGGACAAGCGTTTTGCGCTGATCGCCGGCCCCTGCCAGATGGAGAGCCGCGACCATGCCTACATGATCGCCGGCACGCTCGTCGAACTCTGCGACAAGCTCGGCCTCGGCCTCGTATACAAGTCCTCCTTCGACAAGGCGAACCGCACCTCGCTGTCCGGCAAGCGCGGCATCGGGCTTGAAAAGGCCATGGAAATCTTCGCCGACCTCAAGAAGGATTACGGCTTTCCCGTGCTGACCGACATTCATACGGAAGAGCAGTGCGCGATCGTCGCCGAAACTGCCGACATCCTGCAGATCCCCGCTTTCCTGTCGCGCCAGACGGACCTGCTCATCGCTGCCGCCAAGACCGGCCGCACGATTAACGTCAAGAAGGGCCAGTTCCTGGCCCCCTGGGACATGAAAAACGTGCTGGCGAAATTCACCGAGAGCGGTAATCCGAACGTGCTGCTGTGCGAACGCGGCGCCTCCTTCGGCTACAACACGCTGGTCTCCGACATGCGCTCGCTGCCGATCATGGCCTCGCTCGGCGCGCCGGTCGTCTTCGATGCGACCCATTCGGTGCAGCAGCCGGGCGGGCAGGGTGGTTCTTCCGGCGGCCAGCGCGAATTCGTCGAGACTTTGGCCCGTGCAGCGGTCGCCGTCGGTGTTGCCGGCCTGTTCATCGAGACGCATGAGGACCCGGACAACGCGCCTTCGGACGGCCCGAACATGGTGCACCTGAAGGACATGCCGCGGCTTCTCGAAAAGCTCATCGCCTTCGACGACATCACCAAGGCGTGACGGCTTCAAACGGATGACACAGAGGCGTGTCATCCGTTGCCGCTCGTCGCGGCTCAGCCATTGTAATTTCCGCATCATCGATTAAGAGAGATTTTAATCGATTTATAAACCCAGAAACAGGACGATATCCATGACCGCTATCATCGACATCATCGGCCGCGAGATTCTCGACAGCCGCGGCAATCCCACCGTCGAAGTGGACGTGCATCTGGAAGATGGCAGCTTCGGCCGCGCCGCCGTTCCCTCGGGCGCCTCGACCGGCGCGCACGAAGCCGTCGAACTGCGTGACGGTGGCAAGCGCTACCTCGGCAAGGGTGTCGAAAATGCGGTCGCCGCCGTCAACGGCGAAATCTTCGAAGCGGTCGGCGGGCTCGAAGCCGAAGACCAGATCCTGATCGACCAGGCGCTGATCGAGCTCGACGGCACGCCGAACAAGGCCCGCCTCGGCGCCAACGCCATTCTCGGCGTGTCGCTCGCCGTCGCCAAGGCTGCCGCCGAAGCCGCCAACCTGCCGCTCTACCGCTATGTCGGCGGCCCGAACGCCCGCATCCTGCCAGTGCCGATGATGAACATCATCAACGGCGGCGCGCATGCTGACAACCCGATCGACTTCCAGGAATTCATGATCGTGCCCGTCGGCGCCGACAACATCCGCGACGCCGTGCGCATGGGTTCGGAAGTGTTCCACACGCTGAAGAAGCAGCTCGCTGCCGATGGCCATAACACCAATGTCGGTGACGAAGGCGGCTTCGCGCCGGGTCTCGCATCCGCGCCGGCCGCCCTCGATTTCATCATGAAGTCGATCGAGAAAGCCGGCTACAAGCCCGGCGAAGACATGTATATCGCGCTCGATTGCGCCTCGACCGAATTCTTCAAGGACGGCAAATACGTGCTCGAAGGCGAAGGCCGCACGCTGGAGCCGGAAGCCATGGCCGATTACCTGGCGGAACTTGCCGCAAAATACCCGATCTTCTCGATCGAGGACGGCATGGCGGAAGACGACTGGGACGGCTGGAAGTCGCTGACCGACAAGATCGGCAAGAAGGTCCAGCTCGTCGGCGACGACCTGTTCGTCACCAACTCGGCGCGCCTGCGCGACGGCATCAAGATGGGCGTTGCCAACTCGATCCTCGTCAAGGTCAACCAGATCGGCTCGCTCTCCGAAACGCTCGACGCCGTCGAGACCGCGCACAAGGCGAGCTATACCGCCGTCATGTCGCACCGTTCGGGCGAAACCGAGGACTCGACGATCGCCGACCTCGCGGTCGCCACGAACTGCGGCCAGATCAAGACCGGCTCGCTCGCCCGCTCCGACCGTACCGCCAAGTACAACCAGCTGATCCGCATCGAGGAGCAGCTCGGTCCGCAGGCGAAATTTGCCGGCCGAGGCATCCTGCGCGGCTGATCGACAAACAGTTTCTCCAAAATGGCAAAACCCGCATCGCAAGGTGCGGGTTTTGTTTTTTAAGCGCCCTGAGGGGTCTTTTTTCTCGTCGCGGGAGGGGTGTGGATCCTCGGGTCGAGCCCGAGGATGACGGAGGGGAGGGACTGTTTCCCCCCCCAGCGAACGGTGCGGCATGCGGCGCAGTGTTCCGTGCGCGCCTAGGTATCGCGGGCATCTGGAGATATCCTCTGGCCTCCTCAAGTCCGATCTCTCGACGAGTTCTCTCTCCTACTTCTTGTCCTCACCACCTCTCCTTCGTCATCCTCGGGCTTGACCCGAGGATCCATGCTGCGCGCACGACGCTGCCCGTCTCGCGCTGCGTGCCGCATGGCTTTTTCCGCGCCCCGCCCATCATGGTCAATGATCGGTTAACCCCTTGGCGCTAGTATGAAATCCGTATTGCGTATCGGGGCACTTGCATGTGGACCAAACATCATAAAAAGCGGAAATTCGGCCGGCTTACCCTGCCGGTAATTACGGTCGCATTCCTTTCCTACTTCGGCTATCATTCCGTGCACGGCGATTTCGGCCTCAGGGGGATGGAGGATTTCGAACGGCAGAGAGTGGAGCGTCAGGCGCGCCTGGACATACTCGTGCGTCAGCGCCAAATCCTGGAAAAAGAAGTGGCTCTGATGAGCGACGGCTCGCTGGAGCGCGACATGCTGGATGAAAAAGCACGCTCCTATCTCAACATGTCCAGAGCCGACGAAATCGTGATTTTCCACTAGGAGTGTGGATTAACTGAAATCAGGTTAATCGTAAATCTCCCTTACTAATCAGCGACTTACAAAGAATATAAGCCATGCATTTATGGCATTGCTGATGCGGAATTTCTCCCCTATGGTTTCCAACAAGAGGCAAACATAGGGAGGAACGCATGGCTCCGCGTAAAACCGCGTCCACGTCCAGCCGCAAGACAGCGGCTAAGCCTGTCAAAAAAGACTTCACCGGCGGCACCATCGCCGAATTCTCCAAGGAAGACGACCTCAAAGCCTACCGCGAGATGCTGTTGATCCGGCGTTTCGAGGAGAAGGCCGGCCAGCTCTACGGCATGGGCTTCATCGGCGGCTTCTGTCACCTCTATATCGGCCAGGAAGCTGTCGTCGTCGGCATGCAACTGGCGCTGAAGGAAGGTGACCAGGTCATCACCGGTTATCGTGACCACGGCCATATGCTCGCTTGCGGTATGAGCCCGCGCGGCGTGATGGCGGAACTGACCGGACGTCGCGGCGGCCTTTCCAAGGGCAAGGGCGGCTCCATGCACATGTTCTCCAAGGAAAAGAACTTTTACGGCGGCCACGGCATCGTCGGCGGACAGGTTTCGCTCGGCACGGGTCTCGCCTTCGCCAACCGCTACCGCGGCAACGACAATGTTTCGCTCGCCTATTTCGGCGACGGCGCTGCCAACCAGGGCCAGGTCTACGAGAGCTTCAACATGGCGGCTCTCTGGAAGCTGCCGGTCGTCTACGTGATCGAGAACAACCGCTACGCCATGGGCACGTCCGTTTCGCGCGCCTCCGCCCAGACCGATTTCTCGCATCGCGGCGCGTCCTTCAACATCCCCGGTTTCCAGGTGGATGGCATGGATGTGCGCGCGGTGAAGGCTGCCGCCGACGAGGCCGTGGAACATTGCCGCGCTGGCAAGGGTCCGGTCATCCTCGAAATGCAGACCTACCGCTATCGCGGCCACTCCATGTCCGACCCGGCGAAGTATCGCTCGAAGGACGAAGTGCAGAAGATGCGCTCCGAGCACGACCCGATCGAGCAGGTGCGCGCCCGTCTTCTGGAAAACAAGTGGGCAAGCGAAGACGATCTCAAGAAGATCGACAAGGACGTCCGTGACATCGTCGCCGACAGCGCCGATTTTGCGCAGGCCGATCCGGAGCCGGATGCATCCGAGCTCTACACCGACATCCTGCTGTAAATCCGGGGAGGGACGAAAAATGCCAATCGAGATTCTCATGCCCGCCCTGTCTCCGACCATGGAGGAGGGCACGCTCTCCAAGTGGGTCAAGAACGAGGGTGACACCGTCAAGTCCGGCGACGTGATCGCCGAAATCGAAACCGACAAGGCGACGATGGAAGTCGAAGCCGTCGATGAAGGCGTGATCGGCAAGATCCTGATCGCCGCCGGCACCGAGGGCGTCAAGGTCAACACGGCGATCGCCGTGCTGCTGCAGGACGGCGAAAGCGCCGATGCCGCTGCCGCACCGAAGGCCGCCGAAAAGCCGGCGGAAGCCGAGGCGCCCAAGGCTTCCGAGCCGGCACCGGCTGCCGCAGCACCCGTTCCGGCTGCGCCGAAGACCGAAGCTGCCGCCGATCCGGATATTCCGGCCGGCACCGAAATGGTGATGACGACGGTGCGCGAAGCGCTGCGTGACGCCATGGCGGAAGAAATGCGCCGCGACCAGGACGTCTTCGTCATGGGCGAGGAAGTGGCCGAATATCAGGGTGCCTACAAGATCACCCAGGGCCTTCTCCAGGAATTCGGCGACCGCCGCGTCATCGATACGCCGATCACCGAACACGGCTTTGCCGGCGTCGGCGTCGGTGCGGCGATGACAGGCCTGAAGCCGATCGTCGAGTTCATGACCTTCAACTTCGCCATGCAGGCGATCGATCAGATCATCAACTCCGCCGCCAAGACGCTCTACATGTCGGGCGGCCAGATGGGCGCGCCGATCGTCTTCCGCGGCCCGAATGGGGCAGCGGCGCGCGTCGCGGCCCAGCACTCGCAGTGCTATGCCGCCTGGTACAGCCACATTCCCGGCCTCAAGGTCGTCATGCCCTACACGGCTGCCGACGCCAAGGGCCTCTTGAAGGCGGCGATCCGCGATCCGAACCCGGTCATCTTCCTCGAAAACGAAATCCTCTACGGCCAGCAGTTCGAAGTGCCGAAGCTGGATGATTTCGTGCTGCCGATCGGCAAGGCGCGCATCCACAAGAAGGGCAGCGACGTCACCGTCGTCTCCTTCGGCATCGGCATGACCTATGCGCTGAAGGCGATTGCGGAACTCGAGAAGGACGGCATCGACGTCGAATTGATCGACCTTCGCACCATCCGCCCGATGGACCTGCCGACCGTAATCGAATCGGTCAAGAAGACCGGCCGTCTCGTCGTCGTCGAGGAAGGCTATCCGCAGTCCTCCGTCGGCACCGAGATCGCGACCCGCGTCATGCAGCAGGCCTTCGACTATCTCGATGCGCCGATCCTGACGATCGCCGGCAAGGACGTTCCGATGCCCTATGCCGCAAACCTCGAAAAGCTGGCGCTGCCGAATGTCGGCGAAGTCGTCCAGGCGGTCAAAACCGTCTGCTACAAATAAGGGGAGGGCGCATCCATGCCGATCAACATTACGATGCCCGCCCTCTCGCCCACCATGGAAGAGGGCAACCTCGCCAAGTGGCTCGTCAAGGAAGGCGACACCGTGAAATCCGGTGACGTCATCGCCGAGATCGAGACCGACAAGGCGACGATGGAAGTCGAAGCCGTCGACGAGGGCGTTGTCGCCAAGATCATCATTCCGGCGGGCACGGAAGGCGTGAAGGTCAATAGCCTGATCGCCATCCTCGCCGCCGACGGTGAAGATGTTTCGGCAGCCGCTGCCGGCGGTGGTTCGGCAAAGGCCGAGGCCCCGAAGGCGGAAGCCAAGGCCGAAGCGCCGAAGGAAGCGGAAAAGCCTGCCGCCGCCGCAGCGCCGGCCGCTGCTGCGGCGCCGGCTGCTGCTGCTTCGGCGCCTGCCAAGGACGGCAGCGGCCTGTTCTCGTCGCCGCTCGCCCGCCGCATCGCCAAGGATGCCGGCATCGACATCAAGGCGATCACCGGTTCCGGTCCGCATGGCCGCGTGGTGAAGAGCGACGTGGAAAAGGCGGTCGCCTCCGGCGGTGCAAAGCCTGCCGCTGCCGCAGCCCCGGCTGCTGGCGCCTCGGCCGCCCCTGCCGCAGCCCCCAAGGGCATGTCGGAAGAGGCCGTTCTCAAGCTGTTCGAGCAGGGCTCCTACGAACTCGTGCCGCATGACGGCATGCGCAAGACGATCGCCAAGCGCCTGCAGGAATCCAAGCAGACGATCCCGCACTTCTACGTCTCGGTCGATGTGGAACTCGACGCGCTGCTGGCGCTGCGCGCCCAGATCAACGATTCCGCACCGCGCAAGGACGACAAGCCGGCCTACAAGCTCTCGGTCAACGACATGGTGATCAAGGCCATAGCGCTTGCCCTGCGGGATGTTCCGGATGCCAACGTCTCCTGGACCGACACCAACATGGTCAAGCACAAGCACGCCGATGTCGGTGTTGCCGTGTCGATCCCGGGCGGCCTGATCACGCCGATCATCCGCAAGGCCGAGCTCAAAAGCCTGTCGGCCATCTCCAACGAGATGAAGGATCTCGGCAAGCGGGCCAAGGAACGCAAGCTGAAGCCGGAAGAGTACCAGGGCGGCACGACTGCGGTGTCCAACATGGGCATGATGGGCGTCTCGAATTTCGCCGCCGTCGTCAACCCGCCGCATGCGACGATCCTGGCGGTCGGCGCCGGCACGGAGCGGGTCGTGGTCAAGAAGGGCCAGATGGTCATCGTCAACGCGATGACGGTCACGCTCTCCACCGACCACCGCTGCGTCGACGGCGCGCTGGGTGCCGAACTGCTCGGCGCCTTCAAGCGCTACATCGAAAGCCCGATGGGGATGCTCGTCTGATAGCGGAGTGCGGCCATGAAAACGGTTCTCTGCTACGGCGACAGTCTCACCTGGGGCTACAGTGCGGAAACGCTCGACCGGCATTCCTTCGAGGATCGCTGGCCGAGCGTGCTCGCCAAGGCGCTGGGGCCGGAGGTCACCGTCATTGCCGAGGGCCTCAATGGCCGCACCACCGCCTATGACGATCACCTGGCGGATTGCGACCGCAATGGCGCGCGCATCCTGCCGACGATCCTGCACAGCCACGACCCGATCGACCTCGTGATCATCCTGCTCGGCGCCAATGACATGAAGCCGGTGATCTGCGGCACGGCCTTTGGCGCGGTGCAGGGCATGGAGCGGCTGGTGGATCTGGTGCGCCACCATGCTTGGTCGTTCGGCGGGCAGGAGGGGCCGGAGATCCTGCTCGTCTCGCCGCCGCCGATCTGCGAGACGGCGAACACCGCTTTCGCGGCGATGTTTGCCGGCGGCGTCGAGCAATCGGCGATGCTGGCGACGCTGTATGCGGACCTTGCGGACGAGACCGGCTGCGGCTTCTTCGATGCCGGTTCGGTGGCGCAGACGACGCCGCTCGACGGCGTGCATCTCGATGCGGAAAACACGCGGGCGATTGGCCGCGGGCTGGAGCCCGTCGTGCGCATGATGCTCGGACTGTAAACAAGAGAACATAGACGCGGTGTTTGTGCCCGCGCGAAAAAACAAGGCAGGAAACGACATGGCTCAGACTTACGACGTCATCGTTATCGGTTCGGGTCCGGGCGGCTATATCGCCGCGATCCGCGCCGCCCAGTTGGGCCTGAAGACGGCCATCGTTGAGCGCGAGCACCTCGCCGGCATCTGCTCCAACTGGGGCTGCATTCCGACCAAGGCGCTGCTGCGCTCCGCCGAGATTTTTCATTACGCCCAGCATCCGGGCGACTACGGCATCAAGATCGAAGGCTCCGTGACGCCGGATCTGAAGGCGATCGTCGCCCGCTCGCGCGGCATCGCCCAGCGCATGAATGGCGGCGTCGGCTTCCTGATGAAGAAGAACAAGGTCGACATCATCTGGGGTGAAGCAAAGATCACCAAGCCGGGCGAGATCGTCGTGTCCAAGACGACCAAGGCGATCCAGCAGCCGCAGGCGCCTTTGCCGAAAAACGTGCTGCCCGAGGGCACCTACACCGCAAAGCATATCGTCATCGCGACGGGTGCCCGTCCGCGCGCGCTGCCGGGCATCGAGCCGGATGGCAAGCTGATCTGGACCTATTTCGAAGCGATGAAGCCGGAAGAGATGCCGAAGTCGCTGCTCGTCATGGGCTCGGGCGCCATCGGCATCGAGTTCGCCTCCTTCTACCGCACGCTCGGTGTCGACGTGACGGTCGTCGAGGTGATGAAGACGGTGATGCCGGTCGAGGATGCGGAAATCTCCGCGCTCGCCAAGAAGCAGTTCGAAAAGCAGGGCATGAAGATCCATCTGGAGGCCAAGGTCACCAAGGTGGAGAAGGGTGCCAACTCGATCACCGCCCATGTCGAGATGAAGGACGGCAAGGTCGAGAAGATCACCGCCGACCGGATGATTTCCGCTGTCGGCGTGCAGGCCAATGTGGAAAATATCGGTCTTGAAGCGATCGGCGTGAAGACCGACCGCGGCTTCATCGCCATCGACGGCTACGGCACGACGAACGTGCCGGGCATCTACGCGATCGGCGACGTCGCCGGCCCGCCGATGCTCGCCCACAAGGCCGAGCATGAGGCTGTCATCTGCATCGAAAAGATCGCAGGTCTGCCGAACGTGCACCCGATGGACAAGTCGAAGATCCCGGGCTGCACCTATTGCCATCCGCAGGTCGCCTCCGTCGGTCTCACGGAAGCCAAGGCCAAGGAACAGGGCCGCGACATCCGCGTCGGCCGCTTCCCCTTCGTCGCCAACGGCAAGGCCATTGCGCTCGGCGAAGACCAGGGTCTCGTCAAGACGATCTTCGACAAGAAGACCGGCGAACTGCTCGGCGCGCATTTGGTCGGCGCGGAAGTCACCGAACTGATCCAGGGTTTCGTCATAGCCATGAACCTCGAAACCACCGAGGAAGAGCTGATGCACACGATCTTCCCGCATCCGACGATTTCCGAAACGCTGAAGGAAAGCGTGCTGGATGCCTATGGGCGTGCGCTGAACGCTTGAACGTGCTAAAGCCCGCCTCCACATGAGGCGGGCTCACTCTTTCAGGGTCCGCAGGGCAGGCGCTTGAGCCCGCCAGGAAAGTGGAAACGACATGGTCACGATTCTCGACCGCACCAATCCTTCGCCCGATGCCAAGCGGGTGCGCCATCCGGAAAAGGCCAACCGGCCGGACACGGAAGTGCTGCGCAAGCCGGAATGGATCCGCGTGCGCGCACCGGTCTCCAAGGGCTACCAGGAGACGCGCGATCTCGTGCGCTCCCACAAGCTGGTGACGGTGTGCGAGGAGGCGGGCTGCCCGAATATCGGCGAGTGCTGGGACAAGAAGCACGCCACCTTCATGATCATGGGCGAGATCTGTACCCGCGCCTGCGCCTTCTGCAACGTGGCGACAGGCAAGCCGAACGCCCTCGACATGGCGGAGCCGGAAAACGTCGCCAAGGCCGTCAAGCAGATGGGCCTTTCGCACGTCGTTATCACATCGGTGGACCGTGACGACCTCGCCGATGGCGGCGCCGAGCATTTCGAAAAGGTGATCTGGGCGATCCGTGCCGCTTCGCCGCTGACGACGATCGAAATCCTGACGCCCGACTTCCTGAAGAAGCCCGGTGCGCTGGAGCGCGTCGTCGCCGCCAAGCCGGACGTTTTCAACCACAATATGGAGACTGTGCCGGGCAACTACCTGACGGTTCGTCCGGGTGCGCGCTACTTCCATTCCGTTCGCCTGTTGCAGCGCGTGAAGGAACTGGACCCGACGATGTTCACCAAGTCGGGCATCATGGTGGGCCTCGGCGAAGAGCGCAACGAAGTGCTTCAGCTGATGGACGACCTGCGCACCGCCGATGTCGACTTCCTGACCATCGGTCAGTATCTCCAGCCGACCCGCAAGCACCACGCGGTCATGAGCTTTGTGACGCCGGAGGAGTTCAAGTCCTACGAGACGGTCGCCTATAGCAAGGGCTTCCTGATGGTCTCGTCGAGCCCGCTGACGCGCTCCTCGCACCATGCCGGCGATGATTTCGCCCGCCTTCGCGCCGCCCGCGAGCGCAAGGTTCTGGCCGCCGCGGAATAGACTTTTCCGCGAACCTCCTTTAAGCCCCGCCGTCGCAAGACGGCGGGGCTTTTCGTTTCGGGGGATGGCGATGACGGTTTACGTTTCGATCGAGGACGCAGCAGAGCGGCTGAAGTCTGCCCACCGTGTTCTGGTCATCGGCTGTTCGGGCGGCGGGAAAAGCACGCTGTCAAACCGCCTGTGCGAGCGTCTTGGCCTACCCTATGTTTCGATGGACCGTGATTTCTATTGGTTGCCGGGCTGGGTAAAGCGCGACAAGGCCGAAGAGAGGGTGCTGATCACGGAAACGGTCGCGCGAGCGCGCTGGCTCATGGATGGGACCGGACAATCGACGTTCGATTTGAGACTGCCGCGCACGAATATGGTGATCTGGGTCCGTCTTCCTCGCTGGAGGTGTCTGCTTGGCGTGACGAGGCGAGGTTTCCGGTATTCCGGAAAAACCCGACCGGAGATGGCCGAAGGTTGTCTCGAACAAATACCCGACAGAGAATTCCTGTCTTATATCTGGAATTTCGAGAAGCGCACGGTGCCACAAATTCTCCTGCAGTTGCAAAGGCGTGGGCCGGACGTTCCGGTTTTGCAGCTGAAAAGCCACGCGGAAATGCGCTGTCTTCTTGATCTTCTGGGCGCTCCCGCTTAATTGGCCCTCCATGCCTCAGTTCGAAACGCGCCGCCCGGTTCCCCATACGCCCGACCAGATGTTCGACCTCATCGCCGATGTCGAGCGCTATCCGGAATTCCTGCCGCTCTGCGAGGGGCTCGCCGTGCGCTCGCGCAGGGAGCGCGACGGCAAGGAACTGCTCGTCGCCGACATGACGGTTGGTTACAAGGCGATCCGCGAGACCTTTACCACGCAGGTGCTGCTCAACCGGGCGGAGCGCGCGATCGACGTGAAATATCTCGACGGGCCGTTCCGCTATCTCGACAACCGCTGGCGCTTCGAGCCGCTGCCGGATGGCGGCTGCAACGTGCATTTCTTCATCGACTACGAGTTCAAGAGCCGTATTCTGGGTGCCTTGATGGGCTCGATGTTCGACCGCGCCTTCCGCATGTTCACCGACGCTTTCGAAAAGCGGGCGGCGGCGATCTATACCGCCGGCTGAATTTTTCGATCGGCTCGCCCGTTACCGGGTCATGATCACCCGGTTCGCTCCCTTCGTCCTGATCGCCTTCATCTGCACGCCTGCGGCCGCGCAGGAAGCGCCGGGAGACTACATTCTTCTTCTCGACGACCAGAACCGGCCGCTCGCCGGCAGTTATCGTATCGGGCCGGATGTGAAGATGACAATCCAGGGCAGAGAGGACGGCTTGCCTCGAAATCCGGTTTATCTGGATCGCGCCTTCTTCCCCACCCGTGAAGCGGAAATGCTGGCCTTCTACAACGCGCGCCATGCCTATTCCTCCGATCCGGCGGCGATCGACGTCGGCGGCGAAATGCGCATCGTGGACACGGAGACGCTGCAGCCTCCGCTCTTCAAGGACCAGAACCCGGAGCGCGAGAAGGCGCTGAAAGTGAAGGTCTCGGCGCGTCTAGCCTTCGAGGTGAGCGGCTACAAGCTTGTCGGCAAGGCCTACACCGTCGAGGGGGCTGAACTCGGCGACGAGGACCGGCGCCTCGGTGATTTCTTCCATGTCGAGACGTTCGATATCGTGCTGTCCGCACAGGCGGCCCGCAAGATTGCTGCCCTCGAGACCGGCAAGGCGTTGAGTTCCAGCGATTTCGAGGCGCTCTTCGTGGAGCGGACAAGCCCCATTCCGGATTTCACGAAATGCGTGAGCGAAAAGCGCAAGACACCGGAGTACAAGGCGCTCGCCGAAAAGCAGAGGGCGCTCGTCGATGCGTTCCTCGCGAAGAATTTTCCAGCGGGCCAGGCTTTCTGGGGAGATACGGCGCTCTATGAGGCGAATTTCGCCATGAACATCTATTCGCTCTGCCCGAATTAACCCTGCGATATCTCGATCAGAATTTCCAGCGCGGTGCGCACCGTCGCAAGCCTGACGGCGCTGCGGCCGATATCGCCGTAGCGCATTTCCCGATGCAGCGTCTCGTAGCCAGTGCGCGCGGCGGCGAGGTGAACCAGGCCGACCGGTTTTTCCTCCGTGCCGCCGCCGGGGCCGGCGATGCCGGTCACGGCAATCGAGATATTGGCGCCGGAGTTTCCGATTGCGCCTTGGGCCATTTCGAGGGCGGTCTCTCGTGAGACGGCACCGTGCGCCTTCAGCGTTGCATTGGCGACGCCGATCATCTCGCGCTTCGCCTCGTTGGAATAGGTGACGAAGCCGCGGTCGAAGACATTCGAGGAGCCGGGAATCTCCGTGATCACGCTGGCAATGAGGCCTGCCGTGCAGGATTCGGCGGTGGCGATCAACAGCTTGCGCTCGGTGAGATCGGCGACGATGCCGCGGGCGGTGTCTTCGATGTCCTTCGGCCAGATGCTCATGCGTCGGTTCCCCTGTAGACGACGGTGGCGGTGGCGATGGCTGCAATGCCCTCGCGCCGGCCGACGAAGCCGATCTTCTCGTTGGTCGTGGCCTTGACCGAACAGCGATCGAGCGAAATGCCGAGCATGTCGGAAAGGTTTTTGCGCATCGTCTCGCGGTGCGGGCCGATTTTTGGGGCTTCGGCGATCAGCGAGACGTCGGCATTCATGATCGTGCCGCCGTTCTTGCGCACGATGGCCGCGGCGTGTTCGAGGAAGATGCGCGAGGCTGCGCCCTTCCACTGCATGTCGGACGGCGGAAAATGGTCGCCGATATCGCCTGCGCCGCAGGTGGCGAGCAGGGCGTCGGTCAGCGCATGCAGGGCCACGTCGGCGTCGGAATGGCCGGAGAGCTTCTGGTCGTGCGGGATGAAGATGCCGCAGAGCGTCACGCCGTCGCCTTCGACGAGCTGGTGCACGTCGTATCCGTTTCCGGTGCGCACATCCGGCAGGCCGTGGGAAAGGCGCTGGTCGGCCATGGCGATATCCTTCTGCAATGTAAGCTTGACGTTGCCGGCGCTGCCTTCGACGAGATGCACGCGCACGCCCGCCCATTCGGCAATGGCGGCATCGTCGGTGAAATCGCTGTGGCCGGAGACGCTTGCGCGGCGGTGGGCTTCGAGGATTGTGGCGAAGTGGAAGGACTGCGGCGTCTGGGCGGCGAAGAGGCCGGAGCGGGAGACCGTTTCGGCGACATTGCCATTGGCGTCCGCGCGTTTCAGCGTGTCGGCGACGGCGACGGCGGGCAGCACGGCGCGCGCGCCGTTGTGGAAGGCGGTTAGCGTACGCTCCAGGATGGCGGGTTCGACGAAGGGGCGCACGGCGTCCTGGATGAGGACGTGGGTGATGTCCTCGTCGGCGAGCGCTTCGAGGCCGGCGAGCACGGATTGCTGGCGCGTCGCGCCGCCATGCACGACGGTGAGGCGGTCGCCGGCGGGGAGGGCAGCGGCACGGGCCGCCTCGAACAGCGTCTCGTCATCCTTGTGTATCACGACCACGATACGCCGGGCCGGCTGCCAATTGACAAAGAGATCGAGCGTATGGGAGATGACCGGCCTTCCGCCGATGCGGCGGTACTGCTTGGGGCCTTCGGCGTGGCTGCCCGCCCGCTCGCCGCGCCCGGCGGCAACGATCACCACGCCGCAGGATAGCGTCTTTTCCGCCAGCATTTCGGTTCTACATCTCCCATTTCAAAGCGTTTTGGTTGGTTTAGCCGGAAGGAAGGCGCAATTCCAGCGTCCCGCGGAAAATTGCAGTCCGATGTGATTGCGGCTTGGCAAGAACGACAACAATGGCTAAAAATAGTGCAGAGAGATGACCTGCTTGAAAGATGAGCATTTGACGATCCCCACCCTGTCAGCGCCCCTTGCGATCGGCGGCCGGACCCTCCGGAACCGGGTCGTGCTGGCGCCGATGTCCGGCGTGACGGACCTGCCGTTCCGCGATCTCGCCTGGCGATTTGGTGCGGGGCTGGTGGTGACGGAGATGGTAGCGAGCCGCGAACTGGCGCTGAACGCGCGCGAAAGCTGGTCGCGCATCCGCAATTGCGGCATCCGGCCGCATATGGTGCAGCTTGCCGGCCGCGAGGCGCATTGGATGGCCGAGGCAGCAAAGATTGCCGAGGGCGAGGGCGCCGACATCATCGATATCAACATGGGCTGCCCCGCCAAGAAGGTGATCGGCGGCTATTCCGGTTCCGCGCTGATGCGCGATCCCGACCATGCATTGGGCCTGATCGAGGCGACCGTGAACGCGGTGAAGGTGCCGGTGACGGTGAAGATGCGGCTTGGCTGGGATCACGATTCGATCAATGCGCCGCACATCGCCCAGCGCGCCGAGGCGGCGGGGGCCGCGATGATCACGGTGCACGGGCGCACGCGCATGCAGTTCTACGAAGGCCGGGCCGACTGGGACGCGATCCGCGCGGTTCGTGATGTTCTGACGATTCCACTCATTGCGAACGGTGACGTGGAAACGGCGGCGGACGCCGAGGAGATCCTGCGGCGTTCCGGGGCCGATGCCGTGATGATTGGCCGTTCGGCGCAGGGCCGGCCGTGGCATCCCGCGGTGCTGGCCGGCGCTGCGGCGCATCCTTCGACGGAAGAGATTGCAGCGGTCGCGGTGGAGCACTACCGCATGATGCTCGATTTCTACGGCGTCGAGGCAGGGCTGCGCCATGCGCGAAAACACGTCGGCTGGTATCTGGAGCGTTTTGCGCCGGGCCTGCCGGGCGCGGCAAAGGCGGAGATCATGACGGCGCGCGACAGCGATTTCGTCGCCGATCGCCTGGCGGCCGCGCTGCTCGGCGCTGAAACCGTGAAACTCGGGGAGGCTGCATGACGGGAAAGACCGCAGAGCCGCATGCCGCAGCACCCGAACTGGCGCTCGCCGTGCTTAACGCCATCCAGAACCCGGTGATCCTCGTCGATGCGAGCGGCCTGATCGCCTTTGCCAATTGGGAGGCCGAATCGTTTTTCGGAGCGAGCGCCAGCCATCTCGCCCGCCACAACGTCTCCACCGTCATTCCCTTCGGCAGCCCGCTGCTGACGCTGATCGACCAGGTGCGCGAGCGCAAGGCGCCGGTCAGCGAGTACCGTGTCGACCTTTCCTCGCCGCGGCTGGGGGCGGAAAAGCTCGTCGATATCTATGTGGCGCCGGTGACGACCGAGCCGGGTTCGGTGGTGATCGTCATCCAGGAACGCTCCATGGCGGACAAGATCGACAGGCAATTGACCCATCGCGGTGCGGCGCGCTCGGTGACGGGGCTCGCCTCCATGCTGGCGCACGAGATCAAGAACCCGCTGTCCGGCATTCGCGGTGCCGCACAGCTTCTGGAAACCTCCGTCATCGACGAGGACCGCGCGCTGACGCGGCTGATCTGCGAGGAGACCGACCGCATCGTCTCGCTGGTCGACCGCATGGAGGTGTTTTCCGACGAGCGTCCGGTCGACCGCGTGCCGCTCAACATCCATGCCGTGCTCGACCATGTGAAGGTCGTCGCCCGGGCGGGTTTTGCACGCAACATCAAGATCACAGAGCTCTACGATCCGTCGCTGCCGCCGGTCTTCGCCAACCGCGACCAGCTCGTGCAGGTCTTCCTGAACCTCATCAAGAACGCCTCGGAAGCGATCGGCGACCGGCCGGACGGCGAGATCCAGCTCACCACCGCCTATCGGCCGGGCATCCGGCTCTCGGTGGCCGGCACGCGGGAGAAGATTTCGCTGCCGCTGGAATTCTGCGTGCACGACAACGGACCGGGCGTGCCATCGGACCTGCTGCCGCATCTCTTCGATCCCTTCATCACGACCAAGACCAACGGCTCCGGCCTCGGCCTTGCGCTCGTTGCAAAAATCATCGGCGGCCATGGCGGCATCGTGGAATGCGACAGCCAGGGTAGCCGCACCACCTTCCGCGTGCTGATGCCCGCGTCGCGCGGCGTCAGCGAAGAAGACGACTTTCCCAAGACCAAAGGACATATCTGATGACAGGCGCCACAGTCCTCGTTGCCGATGACGATGCCGCGATCCGCACGGTTCTCAATCAGGCACTGAGCCGCGCCGGATATGACGTGCGCATTACCTCCAACGCGGCGACCCTGTGGCGCTGGATTGCCGCCGGCGAGGGCGACATCGTCGTCACCGACGTCGTGATGCCGGACGAAAACGCCTTCGACCTCTTGCCGCGCATCAAGAAGGCGAGGCCGGACCTGCCGGTGCTGGTAATGAGCGCGCAAAACACCTTCATGACGGCGATCAAGGCCTCGGAGAAGGGCGCTTACGACTACCTGCCGAAGCCGTTCGACCTCACCGAACTGATCGCGATCATCGGCCGGGCGCTGTCCGAGCCGAAGCGCAAGCCCGCCCGCCTCGACGACGACACGCAGGACGGCATGCCGCTCGTCGGCCGCTCGGCGGCGATGCAGGAAATCTACCGCGTGCTCGCCCGCCTGATGCAGACGGACCTGACGCTGATGATCACCGGCGAATCGGGCACCGGCAAGGAACTCGTCGCCCGCGCGCTGCACGATTATGGCAAGCGCCGCAACGGCCCCTTCGTCGCGATCAACATGGCGGCGATCCCGCGCGACCTCATCGAATCGGAACTGTTCGGCCACGAGAAGGGCGCCTTCACCGGCGCGCAGACGCGCTCGACCGGCCGCTTCGAGCAGGCCGAGGGCGGCACGCTATTTCTCGACGAGATCGGCGACATGCCGATGGACGCGCAGACACGGCTGTTGCGCGTGCTCCAGCAGGGCGAATACACGACCGTCGGCGGCCGCACGCCCATCCGCACCGACGTGCGTATCGTGGCGGCGACCAACAAAGACCTGAAGCAATCTATCAACCAGGGCCTTTTTCGCGAGGACCTGTATTACCGCCTGAACGTCGTGCCGCTGCGCCTGCCGCCGTTGCGTGATCGCGCAGAGGACATTCCCGATCTCGTGCGCCATTTCGTGCAGCAGGCGGAGAAGGAAGGGCTCGACGCCAAGCGCTTCGACCAGGAGGCGCTGGAGCTGATGAAGGCGCATCCCTGGCCGGGCAACGTGCGCGAGCTGGAAAACGTTGTGCGCCGGCTGACCGCGCTCTATCCGCAGGATGTCATCTCCCGCGAGATCATCGAGACGGAGCTGCGCGCCGATATTCCCGACAGCCCGATCGAAAAGACCGTGGTGCGCGGCGGCTCGCTCTCGATCTCGCAGGCGGTCGAGGAAAACATGCGGCAGTATTTTTCGAGTTTTGGCGATGGGCTGCCGCCGGCCGGGCTCTATGACCGCGTGCTGGCCGAGGTGGAATACCCGCTGATTCTGGCCGCACTTACCGCCACGCGCGGCAACCAAATCAAGGCCGCCGACCTGCTTGGCCTCAACCGCAACACGCTGCGCAAGAAAATTCGCGAACTGGGTGTATCTGTGTACAGAAGTTCGCGCTCTGCTTGACTTAACGGCAAGCGGCGTTGCATTTTGGCCACAATCTGTTGCTTGAGGGTAACAGAGGGGTTTTGCGGCCGAATAGGTCCGCGTGCCTGATCGTCATGGATCCGGGTGCGACAAGCGGCCGGTTCCTCGCGCGGTCGGCGCTACTCCCAAAACACGAGAACAACGCCGGCACCTTTCCAGGGTGTACGGTGGGGAAGCGATGCGGCAGATGACGGACGGCGTGAGCCTGCTTTCGAGCGGAAATGAGAAGGGAACGGGTGCCGACCGGCGCGCCTCCTTCGCCTTGCCGGGCCTGGTGCTTGCGGGCGGCGCGCTCGTTGCCGCGACGATCTCCCTGTTCATCCTGCTCGGCCTGACGCCGATCAAGCCGGAAGCCAATGTCGTCATCGCCTCGGCGGCGATCAATGCGGTCTTCATCGTCGGCCTGATGTTCCTTATCGGCCGCGAGATTTTGCGGCTGCTGCGCGCCCGCAGCCGTGGCCGTGCGGCCGCGCGGCTGCATGTGCGCATCGTGGCGCTCTTCTCCATCGTCGCGATCACGCCCGCGGTGCTCGTGGCGATCTTCGCCTCCATCACGCTCGACGTCGGCCTCGACCGCTGGTTCTCCATCCGCACCCAGTCGATCGTCAGCTCGTCGCTCAATGTGGCGCAAGCCTATGTGCTGGAAAATGCGAGCTATCTGCAGGGCCAGACGGCCTCGATGGCCAACGACCTCGACCGCAACCGCCAGCTCTACAGCCTCGACCGCACCGGCTTCATCGAGTTGATGACGCGGCAGGCGCGGGGGCGCAACATGCTCGGCGCCTTCCTGCTGCGCGCCGATGGCTCGACCATTCTGCAGGCGAACATCCAGATCGAAAATCCGCTGCCGGCAGTGCCGGAAGATGCGCTGAAGGCGTCCGCGGCCGGCCAGCCGACGCTGATCCCGCCGGGCACGACCAACCTCGTCGGCGCCATCATCAAGCTCGACAACATTCCCGACGCCTTCCTCTATACGATCCGCACGGTCGATCCGGAAGTCATGCGCTCCATGCGGCTGATGGAGGAGAACACGGCGGAGTACCGCGCGCTGGAAGCCGGGCGCACGACCCTGCAGATCGCCTTCGGTGTGCTCTATCTCGGCTTCGCGCTGATCGTGCTGCTCGCCGCGATTTGGACGGCGATCGCGGTCGCCGACCGTATCGTGCGGCCGATCCGGCAACTCATCGGCGCTGCCGACAGCGTGGCATCCGGCAACCTCGATGTCAGCGTGCCGGTGCGCACGGCGGATGGCGACGTCGGTAACCTTTCGCGCACCTTCAATAAGATGATCGCGGAAATCCGCGCGCAGCAGGACCAGATTCTCGACGCGAAGGACGAGGTCGACCACCGCCGCCGCTTCATCGAAGCGGTGCTGTCGGGGGTCACGGCCGCCGTCATCGGTGTCGAGGACGACGGGCGCATGACGATCGCCAATCTCTCGGCGGAAATCCTGCTCGGGCGCAATGCCAACGACCTGATCGGCCAGCCGCTGACGGACGTGGCGCCGGAAATCGCGGCCGTGCTGGCAGAGGGCTCCACCCGCCACCGGAGCAATTACCGCAAGCAGATCAACATCATGCACGGCGGCAAGGAGCGGACGCTGAACGTGCAGGTGACGCGCGAAGAGGCGAAGGACGCCAAGGATTCCTACGTCGTGACCATCGACGACATTACCGATCTCGTCATCGCCCAGCGCTCGACCGCCTGGGCCGATGTGGCGCGGCGCATCGCGCACGAGATCAAGAACCCGCTGACGCCGATCCAGCTTTCCGCCGAGCGCATTCGCCGGCGTTATGGCAAGCAGATCGACCAGGAAGACCGCGCGGTCTTCGACCAGTGTACGGATACGATCGTGCGCCAGGTCGAAGATATCGGCCGCATGGTCGATGAATTCTCCGCTTTTGCGCGCATGCCCAAACCGACCAAGGAACGGTCAGACCTGCGCAACATCCTGAAGGATGCGGTTTTCCTGCGCGAGATGGGCAACAACCATGTCGTCTTCCGCAAGGATTTTGGCGACGAGCCGCTCGAAGGTCTGTTCGATGCGCGCATGCTCGGCCAGGCCTTCGGCAACCTCATCAAGAACGCCGTGGAGGCGATCGAGGCATTGCCTCCGGACGTGACGCGCGACGAGCGCAAGGTCCTCGTGCGGGCGACGCCCGACGACGCAGGACGGCGGTTCGTCGTTGATGTGATTGACAACGGCAAGGGTTTGCCGATGGAGAACCGGCACCGGATTCTCGAACCCTACATGACGATGCGCGAGAAGGGCACGGGGCTTGGCCTCGCCATCGTGAAGAAGATTATCGAAGACCATGGCGGGCAGCTGGAACTGCATGACGCGCCTGCGGAATTCGACAACGGCCATGGGGCGATGATCCGCGTGATCCTGCCCTACGAGGAAACGGCGGCCGTCGATGCAGACAATAAAAGCAAGGAAGTGAGCCATGGCGTCTGATATTCTTGTGGTGGACGACGAACAGGATATTCGCGAGATCGTCTCCGGCATTCTATCCGACGAGGGCCATGAGACGCGCACGGCCTTTGACAGCGACAGTGCGCTGGCCGCCATCAGTGACCGCGTGCCGCGCCTCATCTTCCTCGACATCTGGATGCAGGGCAGCAAGCTCGACGGGCTCGCGTTGCTCGACGAGATCAAGAGCCGCCATCCCGACCTGCCGGTGGTGATGATCTCCGGTCACGGCAATATCGAGACCGCGGTTTCGGCGATCCGCCGCGGCGCCTATGATTTCATCGAGAAGCCGTTCAAGGCCGACCGCTTGATTCTCATCGCCGAGCGGGCGCTGGAGAATTCGAAACTGCGCCGCGAGGTGACGGAGCTGAAGAAGCGCTCCGGCGATCCGGCCGAGCTGATCGGCACCTCCGTCGCCGTCTCGCAACTGCGCCAGACGATCGACAAGGTTTCACCGACCAACAGCCGCATCATGATCCTCGGCCCCTCCGGGTCTGGCAAGGAGCTGGTGGCGCGAATGATCCACCGCAAATCCACTCGGGCGGCCGGTCCGTTTGTGGTGCTCAACGCCGCGGCAATCACGCCGGAGCGCATGGAGGTTGCCCTCTTCGGCACCGAGGGCACGCCCGGCCAGTCGCGCAAGACGGGTGCGCTGGAGGAATCGCACGGCGGCATCCTCTATCTCGACGAGATCGGCGAAATGCCGCGCGAGACGCAGAACAAGATCCTTCGCGTGCTGGTCGACCAGCAGTTCGAGCGCGTCGGCGGCTCGAAGCGGGTGAAGGTGGATGTGCGCATCATCTCGTCCACCGCCTACAATCTCGAAAGCCTGATCGCCGAGGGCGGTTTCCGCGAGGATCTTTACCATCGCCTCGCCGTGGTGCCGGTGCGCGTGCCGCCGCTCGCCGAGCGGCGCGAGGACATTCCCTTCCTCGTCGACATGTTCATGCGCCAGATCAGCGAACAGGCTGGCATCCGCGCGCGAAAAATCGGCGACGACGCGCTGGCCGTTCTCCAGGCGCACGACTGGCCCGGAAATATCCGCCAGTTGCGCAACAATATCGAGCGGCTGATGATTCTCGCCCGCAGCGACGGTCCGGACACGGCGATCACCGCCGACATGCTGCCGACGGAAGTGGGCGACATGCTGCCGAAGATTTCGACGCAGGGCGACCAGCACATCATGACGCTGCCGCTGCGCGAGGCGCGCGAAATGTTCGAACGCGACTATCTCATCGCCCAGATCAACCGCTTCGGCGGGAACATTTCCCGCACGGCCGAATTCGTCGGCATGGAACGTTCTGCGCTCCATCGCAAACTGAAATCGCTTGGCGTATAAGGCCCTCAGGGTTTTGAGGGATTCTTGGGCATGAAGGTCATCATCTGCGGCGCCGGTCGCGTCGGTTACGGTATCGCAGAGCGTCTCTCGGAGGAGGGCAACGACGTCTCGGTGATCGACACGCAGCCGTCGCTGATCGCCGCTATCACCGAGACGCTGGATGTCAGCGGCATCGTCGGCCATGGCGCGCATCCGGAGGTGCTGGCGAAGGCCGGCGCCGACCAGGCGGACATGCTGATCGCCGTTACGCTGTTCGACGAGATCAACATGGTCGCCTGCCAGGTGGCCCATTCACTGTTCAATGTGCCGACCAAGATCGCGCGCATTCGGTCGCAAAGTTATCTCGCGCCGGAATATTCCGACCTGTTTTCGCGCGAACACATGCCGATCGACGTCACCATCTCGCCGGAAGTCGAGGTGGGCAAGATGGTGCTGCGGCGCATCTCCTTCCCGGGCGCGACGGATGTCGTGCGCTTTGCCGACGACCGCATCGTCATGGTCGCGATCGAGTGCATGGAGGACTGCCCGGTCGTCGAGACGCCGCTGAAGCAACTGAGTGAACTCTTTCCGGACCTGAACGCCACCGTTACCGGCATCTTTTCCAGTGGAAAGCTCTTCGTGCCGAATTCCTCGGACCAGCTGCATTCCGGCGATCTCGCCTATGTGGTCTGCGACAAGGGGCATGTGCGGCGCACACTGGCGCTGTTCGGCCATGAGGAGCAGGAAGCAGCCCGAATCGTCATCGCCGGCGGCGGCAATATCGGCTATTTCGTCGCCAAGGCGATCGAGGATTACCAGCCGAAGACCCGGCTGAAGATCATCGAGAACGACCGCGAGCGCGCGGTGGCGGTTGCCGACAAGCTGCGCAACACCGTCGTGCTGCATGGCTCGGCGCTCGACCAGAAGATGCTGCTCCAGGCCGATATCCAGGATGCTGACCTGATCGTCGCGCTGACCAACAACGACCAGATCAACATCCTGGGCAGCGTGATGGCCAAGCGACTTGGCTGCAAGCAGAACCTCGTTTTGATCAACGATCCGAGCTACCAGGATTTCACCAAGACGCTCGGCATCGATGCGCATATCAATCCACGCGCCGTGACGATCTCCGGCATCCTGCAACATGTCCGCAAGGGCCGGATCCGCTCGGTCTATGCGGTGCAAAAGGGGTCTGCGGAAGTGATCGAGGCGGAAGCGCTGGAGACTTCCCCGCTTGTCGGCAAGCCGCTACGCGAGCTTGAACTGCCGCCCGGTATTCGCATCGGCGCGATCTATCGCGACAAGACGGTGATCCGCCCGGATGGCGAGACGAAGATCAAGGCGAAGGATCGCGTCGTGCTGTTCGCCGCCGCCGCGGCCGTGCGCCATGTCGAGCAGCTCTTCCGCGTCAGCATTCAGTATTTCTAGGATCTCCGATGCCGCGTATCGCCTATGTCAACGGCCGATATGTCCGCCATGCCGATGCCGCGGTGCATATCGAGGACCGGGGTTTTGTCTTTGCGGACGCGGTCTACGAGGTCTGCCAGGTGCAGCGCGGCTTTATCGTCGATCTGACGCGCCATCTCGACCGGCTTGATCGCTCGCTTAGTGAAATCCGCATCCGCCCGCCCATGCCGCGCGCAGCACTTTCGGGAATCATGCGGCAGGTGCTGCGCCGCAACCATGTCGTTAACGGCATGGTCTATCTCCAGGTAACGCGCGGCGTCGCCAAGCGCGACCACGTCTTTCCGTCGCCGGATGTGCGGGCCTCGCTGGTCGTTACGGCCAAGAGCCTGAACCCGGCGGTGAATGCCGCGAAATATGCGGCGGGAATCAAGGCGATCACGGTCAAGGACAACCGCTGGGGCCGGGTCGACATCAAGACCGTCGGCCTGCTGCCGAACGTGCTGGCACGCCAGCAGGCGAAGGAGGCGGGGGCGCAGGAGGCGATTTTTGTGGACGGCGAGGGCAATGTGACCGAGGGTGGCGCGACGAATCTCTGGATCGTCGACAAGGCCGGAAACCTCGTCACAAGGCCCGCGGACCATGGCATTCTTAGCGGCATCACCCGCAGGACGCTGATGGATGTCGCGGAAAGGCTTGGCCTGCCGGTCACAGAGCGTCGATTCTCCGTTGCGGAGATGCTGGAGGCGCGGGAAATCTTCGTCACCGGCGCCACGACGATCTGCCTGCCGGTCGTTTCCGTCGATGGCGTGACCATCGCCAACGGCCATCCCGGCATGGCGGCGCAGAAAATCCGCGAAGCCTTTTTCGCCGTTGCGGAGAAGACTGCGATTTGATACCAAAATCGACGGTCCGGCAGTTTCTGCCGGGCAAGGGGACAATTTATTTTCAGGCAACCGGTCTCAAGGGCCGGCAATCAGAAAGAAGCGGCGCGATGGCGGAACGTTCTCAGAACCTGCAGGATCTTTTTCTTAATACCGTTCGCAAGCAAAAGATTTCTCTCACGATCTTTCTCATCAACGGGGTCAAGCTGACTGGGGTTGTCACGTCGTTCGACAATTTCTGTGTGCTGCTCCGTCGCGACGGTCATTCGCAGCTCGTGTACAAACACGCGATCTCCACCATCATGCCGGGCCAGCCGTTGCAGATGTTCGAGACCGAGGAAAGCGGCTCCTGACAGGACCCACGAAAATTAAAAAATCCGATTCAAACAAGGATTCCATCGTTCCGGAGGCTGAAAAGCACCGGGACGATATGCGCGCTGTCGTGATAGCCCCCGTGTTGAAGGGCGCACGCGGCCAGTCCGACCAGGGCGCCATGGCGCGCTCCGAAGAGGCACGGCTGGAAGAGGCCATCGGCCTTGCGCGGGCGATCGACCTCACCATCACCCATTCGGCGCTCGTGCCCGTCAGCCAGCCGAAGCCCGGCACGCTGCTCGGCAGCGGCAAGATCGCGGAGATCAAGGCGGCGCTCGATGAAAACGACGCCGGCCTCGTGATCGTCGACCATCCACTGACGCCGGTGCAGCAGCGCAATCTCGAAAAGGAATGGAACGCCAAGGTCATCGACCGCACGGGCCTCATTCTGGAAATCTTTGGCCGCCGCGCCTCCACCAAGGAAGGCACGTTGCAGGTCGAGCTTGCGCATCTCAACTATCAGAAGGGCCGGCTGGTGCGCAGCTGGACCCACCTTGAACGCCAGCGCGGTGGTGCGGGCTTCATGGGCGGTCCGGGTGAAACGCAGATCGAAGCTGACCGCCGGCTGCTGCAGGACAAGATCATCAAGCTGGAGCGCGAGCTGGAGCAGGTGCGCCGCACCCGCCAGCTTCACCGCTCCAAGCGCAAGAAGGTGCCGCATCCGATCGTGGCGCTCGTCGGCTATACCAATGCCGGCAAGTCGACGCTGTTCAACCGCATCACCGGGGCAGGCGTGCTGGCCGAAGATATGCTCTTCGCCACGCTCGACCCGACGCTGCGCCGCATGAAGCTGCCGCAGGGCCGCACGGTCATCCTGTCCGATACCGTGGGCTTCATCTCCAACCTGCCGACCCATCTCGTCGCCGCCTTCCGCGCGACGCTGGAAGAGGTGCTGGAAGCCGATCTCATCCTGCATGTGCGCGACATGTCCGACCCGGACAACGGCGCGCAATCGGCGGACGTTCTTCGCATTCTTACCGATCTCGGCATCGACGAGAAGGACGGCGCGGAGCGCATCCTTGAAGTCTGGAACAAGATCGACCGGCTGGAGCCGGAGGGGCGCGCCGCGCTCGTGCAGAAGGCGGAAACACAGCCGAACGTCATCGCCGTCTCTGCGATCTCGGGCGAGGGCGTCGATACGCTGCTCGCCGAGATCAACCAGCGGCTTTCCGGCGTGCTCGTCGATCGCGATATCGTCGTGCCGGTGATGCAGCTACAGCTGCTGCCGTGGATTTACGATCATTCGATCGTCGATCATCGCGAGGATATGGAAGACGGCAATGTGCGGCTGGAACTGCGGCTGACCGAAACCGAAGCCGCCGAACTCGACCGCCGCCTCGGCATTGGCCAGAGGACTGCACGCGAAGACTGGGAACGCTGACGTTACGTCATTCTGTTGACGATGCGTTATCCAGGCTGCGCTCGATCTGCTTGGCGGCCTGCCACAGTTCTTCCATGCGCTCCAGCGTCGCCGCTTCGAGGCTTTCGCCGTTGGCGGCGAGGCTGTCCTCGATATGGGAGAAGCGGTTGCGGAATTTCGTGTTCGTGCCGCGCAGCGCCATTTCCGGATCGGCGCCGACATGGCGGCCGATATTGACCAGAGCGAAGATCAGGTCGCCAAGCTCGTCGGCGACAGCCGCCTCGTCGTCATTGCGCAGCGCCTCGCGCAATTCGCCGATTTCTTCCTCGATCTTGTCGAGGATGGGGGCCGGTTCCGACCAGTCGAAGCCGACCTTGGCGGCGCGTTCCTGAAGCTTCAGGGCCTCGACCAGCGCCGGGAACGAGCGCTGCACCGAGCCGAGATGGCCGCGCAACGGATCCTCCGGCAGGCCGCGCTTGGCGCGCCGTTCCTTGCGCTCGCGCTTTTCCGCCTGCTTGATGTCGTCCCATTGCAGCTTCACCGCCTCGGGCGTGTCCGCATCCGAGCGGGTGAAGACATGCGGATGGCGGCGAATCATTTTGCGTGTGACGGCTTCGACGACGCTGCCGAAATCGAATTCGCCGCGCTCCTCCGCCATCCGGGCATGAAAAACCACCTGCAACAACAGGTCGCCCAGCTCCTCGCAGAGGTCGTCCATGTCGTTGCGCTCGATCGCATCGGCGACCTCATAGGCCTCCTCGATCGTATAAGGTTTGATCGTCTCGAAGGTCTGGACGACATCCCAGGGGCAGCCGGTCTCCGGCTGGCGCAGCGCCGCCATGATCTCGATCAGGCGTTCAATCTCGCGGCTCGGTTCCATCGCCATCACTCAGTTCAGTGGAATGCTGTTGCCGGCCTTGCCGGACTGGTAGCTTTCCGACAATCCGTCATAGGCGGCGCGGATTTCGGCGTCCTGTTTTTGAAGGTCCGCCTTTGCGGCGTCATCCGAGGTCGCAATGAGATCGGCGATCGCCGCTGAGCGCCAGAAGGCGTTGGTCTTGGCATAGCCGCCGGGATCAAGCCGGAAAACCTCCTTCAGGATGCGCAGGTCGTGCGGGATGGCAAAGGCGTCGCGCGAATCCTCGTGGCTGAAGAAATAATAGAAATTGTCGAAGCCGGCCCAGGTGATGGCCGAAAGGCACATGGAACAGGGCTCGTGCGTGGAGAGGAAGACGAGGTCTTTCGTATCCGGCTTTTCCGCCCGTTCGTAGAAGCGCTTCAGCGTGTGCACTTCGCCGTGCCAGAGCGGATTTTCCGTCTCGTTGTTGGTTTCGGCTAGCACCAGCGAGAGGTCAGATTTGTTCAGGATCGCCGCGCCAAACACCTTGTTGCCGGCGGCGACACCATCGCGCGTCAGCGGCAGGATGTCGAATTCGATGACGTCGAGAAGGCGCTTTGCGAGGGCAGCCTGATCCATGATGGGAATCCCGGTTGGTCTTATGGCGCATCCTTACCGGTCGGCGCGGCGGGCAGGCAAGGGCGGCCGGTGACTTATGCTCAAAATGCGGGAGGTGCGAGCAAAACAATACGCACCTCCATAAGGTTCAGGATTTATGTTTCTTTCGTTTATGGTCATTTTTCGCGATAGTGCGCACACTCCCAACGGACGTGACCATGACTGAACCGCAGCAGAAGCTTTCGACATTCCCGGCGTTCTTCCGCACGAGCGGCAGGACGGTCGTTGTCGTGGGCGAAGGCGACGAGGCTTTCGCCAAGGCCCGCCTGCTGTTCAACACGGATGCCCGGATCGTCGTTCTGGCGGAAGCGCCGGAAGCCGATTTCGCCCGCTTCATCGCCGACAAGGGCCTCGTGCTCGTCCGCGAACCCTTTTCCAGCGAGGCGATTGCCGGCGCGACGCTCGTCTTCGCCGCAACGGGCGATGCGGCCGCTGACCGCGCCATCTCGACGGCCGCCCGAACCCTCGGCATTCCGGTCAATGCCGTCGACCAGCCGGATTACTGCGATTTCTTCACGCCTGCGCTCGTCAACCGCGCGCCCGTCGCCGTCGCCATTGGCACGGAAGGCGCCGGCCCTGTGCTGGCGCAGATGATCCGCGCGCAGGTCGACCAGATCCTGTCGCCGTCGCTTGGCCGGCTGGCAAGCCTCGCCAGCGGCTACCGCGAGGCCGTCGATCGCCTGCTGCCGCGCGGCGTGACCCGCCGCGTCTTCTGGCGCCGCTTCTTCCAGGGCGCCGTCGCCGATGCCGTCAACAATGGCGATATCGATCTCGCCCGCCACGCTGCCAACACGCTGCTGAATTCGCAGGGCAAGGCCGCCGGCCATGTCTGGCTCGTCGGCGCCGGCCCGGGTGCGGAAGACCTGCTGACGCTGCGCGCCCAGCGCGTGATGATGGAAGCCGACGTCATCGTCTTCGATGCGCTGGTGCCGCAGGCGATCGTCGACATGGGCCGCCGCGATGCGGAGCGCCTGTCCGTGGGAAAACGCAAGGGCTGTCATTCCAAGTCGCAGGAAGAGATCAACGACCTGCTGGTCGAGCTCGGCAAGGCCGGCAAGCGCGTCGTGCGGCTGAAATCCGGCGATCCGCTGGTCTATGGCCGTGCCGGCGAGGAAATGGCGGCCCTGCGCCAGGCGGGCGTGACCTATGAGATCGTGCCGGGCATCACCTCTGCCTTCGCCGCCGCCGCCGATTTCGAACTGCCGCTGACCCTGCGCGGCGTCGCCTCGTCCCTGGTCTTCACGACGGGCCACGACCTGACGGGCGCCGTGCTGCCGGACTGGGCGCGGCTTGCGATTTCCGGCGCCACCGTCGCCGTCTATATGGGCCGTACCGTCGCGGCCTCCGTTGCCGCGCGCCTGATGGATGCCGGCCTGCCGGCGGAAACCACGGTCGCCGTGGTGGAAAATGCCAGCCGTCGCGACAAGCGGCTGCTGCACGGCACGCTCAAGGACCTGCCGGGGCTCGAACATCGCGACGAGCTTTCCGGTCCGGTCATGGTGATCATCGGCGACGCCGTCGCCGGCGCCAATTTCGAACATTCCGCACCGCTCGCCATCCGCGAGAGCGTGCGCAGCACAGCAGTATTGGGAGCATGACATGGCCGACAAGGTTCTGACAGCCAACCGCCTTTCCGACGGCATTTCCGTCTGGCTGGATGCCGCCGGCACCTGGAACGAGCAGCTCCAGGCCGCCTTCGTGGCGCGCCACAAGGAGGCAGTCGATGCGCTCGAAGCCACCGGCAAGCAGGCGCTGGCCGACAACAAAGTGGTTGACGTCAACGTCGTCGACGTCGAAGAAGTCGATGGTGTGCTGCGGCCGCTGCGCATGCGCGAACGCATCCGCGCCGAAGGCCCGACCATTGTCTATGCCGCCGGTTATTCCGGCTTGACCGCGACGGCCGCACCGGCGGCTTGAGGATCTCTGCATGTATCGCTACGACGAATTCGACCACGCCTTTGTTTCCGACCGCGTTGAGCAGTTCCGCGACCAGGTCGGCCGCCGCCTGTCCGGCGAGCTTGCCGAGGACGCGTTCAAGCCGCTTCGCCTGATGAACGGCGTCTATCTCCAGCTTCATGCCTATATGCTGCGCGTCGCGATTCCCTATGGCACGCTGAACGGCCGCCAGATGCGCATGCTGGCGCATATCGCGCGCAAATATGACCGCGGTTACGGCCATTTCACCACGCGCCAGAACATCCAGTACAACTGGCCGAAGCTGAACGAGTTGCCGGATGCGCTGGCCGATCTCGCGATGGTGGAGATGCATGCGCTCCAGACGTCGGGCAACTGCATTCGCAACGTCACGGCCGACCATTTTGCCGGTGCCGCCGCCGACGAGGTCGCCGACCCGCGGCCCTATGCGGAAATCCTGCGCCAGTGGTCCTCCGTGCATCCGGAATTCTCCTTCCTGCCGCGCAAGTTCAAGATCGCCGTCACCGGCGCCGAGCGTGACCGCGCGGCCATCCAGGTGCACGATATCGGCCTGCACCTGAAGAAGGACGACGACGGCCGCATCGGCTTTGCCGTCTATGTCGGTGGCGGGCAGGGGCGCACGCCGATGATCGCCAAGAAGATCCGCGACTTCCTGCCGGAAGAGGACCTCCTGTCCTACACGACCGCGATCATGCGCGTGTACAACCTGCACGGCCGGCGCGACAACAAGTACAAGGCGCGCATCAAGATCCTCGTGCACGAGACCGGTGCGGAAGAACTGGCGCGGCAGGTGGAGGTCGAGTTCGCCGAACTCAAAAACACCGAGCTGAAGCTACCGGAAAAGGACATCGCTGCCATTACCGCCTATTTCGCCCCGCCGGAACTGGCGCCGCGCGCGGAAGGCTGGGCGAGCCTTGCGCAGTGGAAGAAGGCGGATGCGGAATTCGCCCGCTGGGTGCAGCAGAACGTGCAGCCGCACAAGCACCCCGACTACGGCATGGTGACGATCTCCCTGAAGCCGATCGGCGGCATTCCGGGTGATGCGACGGACGTGCAGATGGAGGCGGTGGCCGACATCGCGGAGGAATACGCCTTCGACGAGATCCGCGTGAGCCACGAGCAGAACCTGATCCTGCCGCATGTGGCGCTGGCCGACCTGGAGCCGATCTACCGCGGCCTCGTTGCCGCCGGCCTTGCGACGGCGAACGCCGGTCTCATCACGGATATCATTGCCTGTCCGGGCCTGGACTATTGCGCGCTGGCTAATGCCCGCTCGATCCCCGTCGCGCAAGAACTGTCGCTGCGATTCGGCGCGCCCGAGCGGCAGGCCGAGATCGGCGAGTTGAAGATAAAAATCTCCGGCTGCATTAATGCCTGCGGCCATCACCATGTCGGCCATATCGGCCTGCTCGGCGTCGAGAAGAAGGGCGAGGAGCTTTACCAAATCACGCTCGGCGGCTCCGGCGACGAGAACACGTCGATCGGTGAAATCATCGGCCGCGGTTTCGAGCCGGAAAAGGTGACGGATGCCGTCGAGGTCATCGTCGACACCTATCTGCGCCTGCGCCTCGATCCGTCCGAAATCTTCCTCGATGCCTATCGCCGCGTCGGACCGCAGCCCTTCAAGGATGCGCTCTACGGTGATAAGACGGCCGCGGCAGCCTGAGGAGTTTGGCGATGACGAAAATCTGGAACGAAGCCGGCTTCGTGACCGACGATCCCTGGATCCTCGAAACCGAAGAGGTCAAGGCCGGCTCGAACGAGAAGGCGGTGCTCTGTCTCGACGACTTTCTGGCGAAGACGGACGAAACGGGCCTCGGCGTGCTAATCAACCCGGCGGATGACGTGCGCAAGCTGGAAGGCCATCTCGACCGGCTGGCGCTGGTCGCCGTCGCCTTTCCGGCCTTCAACGACGGCCGCGCCTTCAGCCATGCGTCGCTGCTGCGTTCGCGGCTTGGATTCACCGGCGAGGTGAGGGCGGTCGGCGACGTGCTGATCGACCAGATCCCGCTGATGCTGCGCTGTGGCATCGACAGCTTTGCCGTGACCAACGCGACCGCGCTGAAGCGGCTTGCGGAAAACCGGCTGCCGGGCATCGACAACCACTACCAGCCGACGGCGCGGGCATCGGAAGATGCCGGTTCCTACAGTTGGCGGCGCCGGGCCTGATTTCGCTCTCGACCGGCGAAACGCCGCAATCGTATTTTAGGCTCGCGCCGGAATAAAAACGACCGCCAAGCGTTGTTAGAAAAGAGATGCGCGGCCAATCGGCGCATTGGAACGGAATACCTTCCTTTGCCGCTCAACATGTAATATCTGCCTATCGTCAAGAATTTCCGACGCAGCCAGGATCGATCCCGAAATGAACGCACCTGCCAAGACCGAAGATTTCGTGCCCGCCATTCCCGCCGGCGTATTCGCCGAGACGGTGACGAGCGTGCAGCATTATACGGATCGCCTGTTCCGCTTCCGCATGACGCGCCCCGAGAGCTTTCGTTTCCGCTCCGGCGAGTTCGCCATGATCGGCCTGATGGTCGGCGAAAAGCCGGTCTACCGCGCCTATTCGATCGCAAGCCCGTCGTGGGACGAGGAGCTGGAATTCTTCTCGATCAAGGTGCCGGACGGCCCGCTGACCTCGCATCTCCAGCAGATCCAGCCGGGCGACACCGTGCTGATGCGCAAGAAGCCGACCGGCACGCTGGTGCTCGATGCGCTGACACCCGGCAAGCGGCTCTACATGTTCTCGACAGGCACCGGCATTGCGCCCTTCGCAAGCCTGATGCGCGATCCGGAAACCTATGAAAAATTCGACGAAGTCATCCTGACGCATACCTGCCGCGAAGTCTCCGAGCTGAAATACGGCTTCGACCTCGTCGAGGAAATCCGCAACCACGAATTCCTGGCGGAAGTCGTCGGCAACAAGCTGCGCCACTATGCGACGGTGACCCGCGAGGACTACCCGTTCCAGGGCCGCATCACAGACCTTATCAGCAACGGAAAAATGTTCGCCGATCTCGGCGTGCCGCATTTCGATCCTGCGGTGGACCGTGGCATGATCTGCGGCTCGTCGGCGATGCTGAAGGAAACCAAGGGGCTGCTGGAACAGGCAGGTCTCATTGAGGGCTCCAACAACAAGCCCGGCGAATTCGTCATCGAGCGGGCCTTCGTCGATTGAGCGAAGGCCATATGGGATAACAAGGGCGGCTTCGGGCCGCCTTTTTTCGTTTCAGGCGGACAGCGAATCGAGCAGATCGGCCATCGCGGTCGCCGCCGCCGGGCCGTCGCCGTTGCGGATGGCGCGGATGACCTTCACATGCAGATCCACCGCCCGGTCCATCTGCCTATTGTCGGCGCGGGCGAACCAGAGCCGGCGCGCATGGGTCTGCAAGGGGGCGAGCGCGGCGGTCACGAAGCGGTTGGGGCAGGCCTGCTCCATGATCTCGTCGAAGGTCTTATCGGCCGCAAGAAACCCTTCCATGTCGGAATGGATCGAGCAGGCCGTCATCGTCTGCGCGCAGGCGACGAGCTGTTCGCGGTGTTCGTCACTCGCGTGCCGGGCGACGAGGTCGGCGGCGAGCGGTTCGAGCTGCCGGCGCGTCGCCATGACATGCGCATGATCCTCCGGGCGGATTGCCGTGATCTGCAGGCCGGCGCGCGGGCGCACGGCGATCAAGCCTTGCCATTCCAGCTTCTGGATCGCTTCGCGCACCGGCGTGCGGCCATGGCCTGCGAGCTCGATGAGCTGGCGTTCGGTGACCAGCGAACCCGGCTTCAGCTTCAGCGTGACGATCAGCCCTTCGAGGGCGAGATAGGCGAGGTGGGCTTGCGACGCCGCGGTTTCCTTCATTCTCGAATCCCAATTGATATATCACATGGTTGCATGTCGCAAAACGGATGTCCAATGCGCTGATATATCAGAGGCGTTTTGCGTGATGGCGAGCAATAAAAAAGGCCGGAACCTCAGGGGTTCCGGCCGTGCTGTGCTCGGATTGTTGCTGGAAATCAGAGCAGGAAGTCGCGCGCGTCGAGATCTTTCAGCTTGAAGTCGTCGAGGATGAGGATGTCCGTGCTGGCAAGCTTGATGTGCACGTCGTCGCCGACCTGCGTTGCCTTGTTGAGCACGGCATTGACGCTGGCGAAATTGTAGCTGCGCAGGTCGATGTCGTCGATATTGTTCTTGAAGTCCAGGATCGTGTCGCGGCCGTAGCCCTTCTTGAACACGAAGTCGTCGGCGCCGGCGCCGCCGGTGAGCTGGTCGGCGCCCCTGCCGCCGTCGAGCTTGTCATTGCCCACCATGCCGAAGAGCTTGTCGCTGCCGGCATTGCCCTGGAGCGAATTGGCGGCCTGGTTGCCGCGCAACACGTCATTGCCGCTGCCGCCCTTGGCGTTCTCGATCAGCGAGCGCGTGTCGCCCTTGAAGAGCAGAGCGTTGAAGATGTTGCCGCGCGAATAGGTGTCGCTTTCGAAGTTGAGGAGCGCCAGCTGGACGTCGCTGAACTTCGAGTGCGAGCCGGGGCGCAGGTCGACGTTGACGCCGTTCTTGTAGGAAGACAGGTCGTAGGTGTCCCGGCCGCCGCCGTCCCAGATGGTCGCGAAGATGCGGTTGGCACCGGCATCGATGGCGACCTTGCCGTTGACGAGCGTATCGCCGCTGCCCGGGTTCCACTTGTAGACGGTGTTCGTCGCGTTGGTGGTGAAGTCGGCGCCATACATGCGCTGCAAGGCGGCGATGTCGGACATCATGTAGGACTGCGCGTAATCGAACTCGCCGTTGCGGTAGCCGTCCGCCGGCCCGCCGACATTGGAGCGGTAGGTCATGATGGAATATTCCATCGAATCTCGGTTGGCGGGCAAAGCGGGGAAGCTGCCTTCGAATTCATGGCCGTGCTTGAGGCCGAGCGCATGGCCGATCTCGTGCAGCATCGTCGCCCAGGCATAGTTGCCGGCGACCGGCGAGCGGTAGTCGAACTGCCGGCCGAACCACAGATCGCCGCTCTGACTGCTGTTTCCGGGATAGTAGGCCCAGGCCGTGGACGGCATGTCCGATTCGGCAAAGCGCAGGTTGGCTGTCGTGGTGCTGCCCTGCGAGACCGCCAGGTTGGTGAAACCCTCGACGGAAAAGCCGTTGTTGGCGGCATTGCCGAAGGCCGTGTCCAGCGCGAAGCGGGCGGCCGACTGTTGAAGGGAGGAGATCGTGCCGAAGCCGCTATTGGGTTCGCCCGTGTAATCGTAAGCGCTCGACGACGTCGGGAAAGCATAGGTCAGGGATCCTGACCAGGCGGAGCCGGACAACACGCCGTCAATGGTCGTTATGCCAGTCTTGTTGATGGTCTTGATGACCTTACCAGTGCCTGTCATGTCAAAATTCTCCTACTATGCTGGACGTTTTGTTTGCGTGCCTTGGATAGACCGCAATTCACTCCGATTCTGACGATGCTTGAACATCCACTCCGCCCATGATGGGATGGACACCTCGTAGCACAGAACGGATGATCGCCGAATGCTATTCGACCGGAGGTTAAAATTGTTCTCGAAGATAACCATTGTCGCCACGACTTGCCTTGTCCTCGCCGCAGCCGGGGAGGCGCCGGAAGGCACCGGCGGCATCATGGCGCGACCGTCTGATCCGGAAAAAGCCGTACAGGGGGAATATGAAAATCTGAAGTCCAAGGGCACGCGCGACGCGCTCGAGCTTTTCATCGCGCGCCATCCCAAACACCCGCTCGCCGACAGGGCGCGCGAGGATATCAAGCGGCTCGGCAAGTAGCCGCACTTTTGAAACCGCAGATTGAAGGGCGCCGCGAGGCGCCCTTTTTGCGTCTGTTTTCGCGCTCCTGATGTTCCCTGGGTGACCTTTTCCGACCTTCTTCCCGCGCATGCGAAACCAACCCGAATAAAGCCGGACGCCCACGCGTCGATAGGACGAATGCGGTTGACGAACGTCATGGGCCTTGCCAGCATGCCCCTGGAATTCGGACCGTCCAGTTGAATTGTGGGGGCATACGTTGACTGCGGGTTCCATCATCGCAACAATCCTGATCGTTTTCGCCGGCCTGCTGGCCGTGCCGGCCGTCAGCCATACCAATGCGGGCACGACTTTTTCGCTGATGGCCTCGTCCATGGCCTTCGTCGCCATGGGGATCGCTCAGTTCATGGCGACGCGCCCGCCCTTCATCGAGCGGCTTTTCGGCGGGCTCGACCGCATCTACCAGTTCCATCGCAAGATCGGCATCGCAGTGCTCTGTCTTATCCTGGTGCATTATTTCATTGCACCGGATTTCCAGGGCCTTGCCGTCACCAGCGGGTTGAACATCCTCGCAGCGACCATGGGCGAGTGGGCCTTCTACGGCTTCGTCTTCCTGCTCATCCTCAGCATCGTGAAGGTGATCCCGAAGACGCGCTTCCAGATTCCCTATCAATACTGGCGCATCACGCACCGCTTCATCGGCCTGCTCTTTGTTATGGTGGCTTTCCACCAGATGTTCATCAAGCGGCCCTATGACGGCACGGCATTCCTCGCGACCTACCTGAACCTCTTCGCGGCCGTCGGCATCGTCAGCTACGCCTATACGCAGCTGCTGCCCTGGCTTCGCACCCGCCGCTACGAGGTGGTGAATGTCGAGCGCCACGAGGGCGCGACGATCATTTCCGCAAGGCCGATCAACCGCAAGCTCAGGGCCATGCCCGGCCAGTTCGGCTTCTTCCGCGTCAACAAGGCGGGGTTGCGCGAGCCGCATCCCTTCACCATCGCCGGCATCGACGAGGACGGTTCGGTTCGCTTCGCCATCAAGCCGCTCGGTGACTATACCAAGGCGCTGCGCGAGGGCGTCGCCGTCGGCGATGCGCTGACGCTCGAAGGCGGCTACGGGCATTTCAACCACAAGCGCGGCGGCAAGAAGCAGATCTGGCTTGCCGGCGGCATCGGCGTCACGCCGTTCCTCGCCATGGCGAGCCGGCTGAAGGGCGACGAGGGGCAGGATATCCACATGGTCTACTGCGTGCGCGACGGGGCGGAGGCGATCGGCCTCGACACGTTCCGCGCGCAGGCGGAAAAGCTCGAGAACTTCAACTTCGTCCTGCACAATTCGGCGGTCGACGGCCGCTTCGATGCGACGAAGCTCGTGGCGGGGACCAGCATGAATCCGGCAGAAGCAGACCTGTGGTTCTGCGGACCGCCGCCCTTGCGGCTGGCGATCGAAAAGGGGTTGAGGGAACTCGGCAAGGCGCCGCGCCGCGTCGAGTTCGAGCGTTTCGAGTTTCGGTAGAGCAGTTTCGGCGAAAGCGCGCAAAGCGGTTTCGCCTTTGGAATTGTGTGAAAGAAATGGATTTCCAGCCGGTTCGCCGGCCTTTTGGAGCGAAGGGAACAAGCCATGCGCATGTTCAAGACATCATTCGTCCGTTCGGGTGCCCGGCTTGCCGCCGCTCTCGGCCTTGCGTTGGCGATCTTCTGTCCCGCGGGGGCTTATGCCATCGACCAGTTCGCGGCCGATGCCTACGGCACCTACCAGGCGAATGCCGATAACGGCAAGATCCTGTTCGGCGCCGCCGGCTGCGGCGCCTGCCATGGCTCGGGCGACAATATCGAACTGCTTTCGGGCGGCATGGAAATGCAGACGGCGATCGGAAAGTTCTTCGCGCCAAACATTTCCGCCCATCCGAACGGCATCGGCGGCTGGTCCAATGCGGACTTCCTGAACGCCGTGATGGTCGGCCTCAAGAAGAACGGCGACAACCTCTACCCGGTCATGCCCTATACCTCCTACGGCGGCATGAAGCCGGAGGACGTGCTGGACATCAAGGCCTACATCGATTCGCTGCCGCAATCGGATGCCGCCTCGAAGGAACACGAGATCGCGTTCCCCTTCAGCCGCCAGACGACGATCACGCTCTGGAAGCGCAGCCATTTCACCGTGCAGGCCTTCCAGCCGCGCGAGGAAACGCAGATGGAGCGCGGCCGCTACCTGATCGAGAATGTCGGCGGCTGCGGCGATTGCCACACGCCGCGCACCACGACCTACGGTCTTGATCTCACCCGCGCCTATGAGGGCGAGAAGGGCCTGACCGGCGCGGTCGCGCCCGATATCACCAAGGCCCGCATCAGCGGTCTTGCTTCGCATACAGTCTTCACCAAGGGGCTTATTGACGAGGGCAAGAAGCTCTCCGGTTCGCCGCTGTCCGATCCGGTCATGCGTCGAATCGCCCAAGGCCTTTCGACGCTGCCCGATGAGGACAAGCAGGCCATGTACGCGTTCCTTGCGGATCGCGAGATACCCGTAGAGGCACCTGTCGAGCAGAGCCAAACGCCTGTCTGCAGCGAATCGACGCCTGAAACGGCGCTGAGTGCTGGCGGTGGCAACGCGGAATCCGCTTCCGCCGCCGATGCCTTCATCGGCAAATATTGCCGCAACTGCCACGGCCCGGGCGAAAGCTCGCAAGGGTCCTTCCCGGCGGGCGACCTTGCCTCGATCGCCGCCAATCCGGCCTTCGTGACGCCCGGCGACGCCGCCAAGTCGCTGCTCTATACCAGCGTCACCAGCGGCCGCATGCCGCTCGGCAAGCGTCCTAGCGACGAAGAAGTGCAGAGCCTCGCCACCTGGATCAACTCGCTGAACCAGTCGGATATCCCGACGGCAGTCGCCGCGACGGAGGCCAAGCGCTCGCGGCCGATGCTGAAATACCTCGATTTCGTCGAATTGGCGCTGCGCGACATCTCCAAGGTCGACGAACACGACCAGCCGTTCATGCGTTACTTCAGCTATCGCGACCAGTATAACGGCATGATGAGCTGCGAATCGCACGAGACCTTCCTGAAGCGCATGAAGGTTCTCGCCGGCGGCTTCAAGAAACTGCTCAACTCGCTCTCCTACGGGCCGGAGCTCGTGCTTCCGGAAGAAGTCGAAGGGACCGACGGCCTGCTCGTGCGCGTCGACCTGCGCGATCTCGAATGGAGCGAGGACGACTACAACTTCCTGATCAACGAGTATTTCTACGGCGTTGACCCGACGAGCGATGCGCAGCTTCACTCGCTTGCCAAGGCAACGCAGACGCAGCTGCCGATCATGCGTGTCGACTGGTTCATGAGCAACGGCGCACGGCCGAAGGTCTATAACCGCCTCATGAAGCTGCCGACCAACATCGCCGAGCTCGAAAAGCGCTTCGGGGTGCCGGTCAACCAGAACATCGAACGCCGCCGTATTGTGCGGGCCGGCTTTGCGGATGGTTCCTCGGGTGTGTCCGACCACAACCGCATGCTGGAACGCCACGATATGCCGTTCGGCGGCTACTACTGGAAGTCCTATGACTTTGCCGGCGACGTCGGCAAGCAGGTGCTGAAGCGCTTCCCCGCGGGTCCGGAGGGCATTCGCCTGAAGGCCGGCCTGGAACCCTTCGACCATGACGGCGGCGAAATGATCTTCTCGCTTCCGAACGGCATGCAGGGCTACTATCTCTCGACCGACAAGGGCGACCAGCTCGACATCGGCCCGACGGCGATCGTCTCCTTCCGCAAGCGGCCGATCGGCAAGGGCGTCGAGATCATCAATGCCCGCTCGTGCTTCGACTGCCACTTCGACGGCATCCTTTCCAAGCGCGACCAGCTGCGCGAGCATATCGAGACGTCCACGCTGTTCTCCAAGGACCAGCAGGACGAGCTGCTCGCCGTCTACGTGCCGCAGGAGGAGCTGAACGAGGTCTACAAGCGTGACACGGACCGCTTCGTCGCGGCCCTCGATCGTCTCGGCATCACCGAGCCGACCTCGGGTGGCGGCCTGACCAGCCTGAAGGCTCCCGGCGGTGCCGAGATCTTCACCTACTTCGCCGACAAGTATGAGGACGAGCTGAACTTCGAGCAGCTTGCCGCCGAGTTCGACATGACGCCGGAGGAATTCTCCTCCGACATCCGTCGCCTCACCGACGTCAATGCCCTGCGCATCGGCCTCGACTGGGTTGCAACGCTTGAAGCCGGTTCCACGATCCCGCGCGTCGAGGTCGAGGAGCAATATGCCTTCATGCTCCAGCCGCTTCTCCAGCTCGATCCGCTGAAGCGCGGCGTCAACCCGGATGCGAACGCCGCCAATGCGGGCCAGCAGACGGCTGACAACAACTACCAGCAGCCGGTCGACAACAATGCCGGCTACCAGCAGCCCGAGCAGAAGCAGGAACAAAAGCAGGAGCAGGCCGTCAACAACGACGCCTACCAGCAGCAGAGCCAGGGCCAGGCAACTCAGGGCCAGGCAACGGGCGACCAGTATGCCGGGGCGAGTGCCAACACGGCTTATGCCGTGCCCGCCTACAAGCAGGACGACAAGGCGCAGGCCGACAAGGTGAAACTTGCCGTGCATGTGGCATCGACAAGCGCCAAGGTTGGGGATTATCTGAGCTTCGAACTCAGCACCAACCACGCCTGCGAACTTCAGCTGATGTATGTCGAAGACACCGGCAATGTCGAAATCGTGCCGGATGTGATGATCGGCTCGACGACGCTGAATGCCGGCGAAAAACGCCTGATCCCGCAACCGGGAACGGGTAACCTGACCTTCGATTCGCCGTCGCCCGGCGAAACGATGATCGCCTTCTGCAAGATCGGCGGTCTCGGCGACCAGAAACTGACGGCCGAAAAAGCCAAGGAACTGGTCGCCAACTCGAAGCAGCCGCTGACGCGCGGCCTCGCCATCAATCTCGCCAAGCAGGCCGAGAAGGACAACGGGGCAAGCGGTCTGCAGATGGTGACCTTCGAGATCAAGTGACAAACCGGGCAGGGGTCCTTTGGATCCCTGCCTGATCTTTTCCACGAGGACATGAGGGCTGGACCGACAATGCTGCTGCGATCTCTTTGCTTTGACGCGATAGCGGGCGCAAAACCGCTTCGCACTTTTGCTGGAATTGCTCTTGCGTCGACAGTCTTCGCACTGGCCGGAGCAGCACCCGCCGCTGCCGCCTGCGATGCCTACACCGGCGTCACCGAAGCGTTCAATGCGGGCGACGAGCAGAAGGCCCGCTCGATCGCCGAGACCGCGAGCACGGCCAATTGCAGCGCCAACGAGCGCACGCTGACCGGCCGCGTCGCCTCGCTCACCGCCTTCAACCGCATCGCGACCACCGTCGGCAATGGCGGAAAACTCGCCGATCACCAGCAGGAGCTGGAAGACCTCCAGCGCCAGTATGGCGGCCCCTGGCAGGTCTATGACGCGCTCGGCGATCTCGCCCGTGAGCGCAAGGACTACGAACAGGCTGCGCGGTTCTACCAGCTGGCGCTGGAAGACGGCTCGAACGAGACGATGACGCCGGACTGGATGGCGCCGGACGAGCAGTACATCCTGCGGCTCGACAAGCTCGCGGGCGAAATGCGGCTTGCCTCGCCCCGGCCGGTGCAGCTCGCCATGCGCGGCGGCTGCAAGGTCTCCTTCCGCGGCGTGAAGATCAAGAAGAAGTCGACGCCGGTGCGCTACGTCTTCGGCACGGCGGATTTCACGCCCGAGGGCGTCGAGGCCGCAAAAGACCTTGCGGAATGCCTGAAGACGATGAAGCCCGGTTCGATCAAGCTGATCGGCCACACCGACCCCGTCGGCTCGGCTGATGCCAATTACAAGCTGTCGCTTGCCCGCGCCGAGACGCTGAAATCCTATCTCTCCACCGCCGGTTATGCCGGCGCGATCACCACCGAAGGCAAGGGCGAGGACCAGCCCTTCAAGCCGGACGATGCCAGCGCCTATGATACGGATACGATGAACCAGCTGCATCGCCGCGTGGAAGTGGACGTGGAATGATGAAAATGCTGCCTCGATTGCTGGCGCTTTCCCTCGCCGTCGCCCTGCCGGGTCCCGCCTTCGCGGCGCAGACTTTCGCGCTCGTCGTCGGCGTCGACCAATATCCGAACGACGTCAGCCTCGATGGCGCCGTGCGCGACGCCGAGGACGTCTATCGCTCGATGAGCGCGGCGGGCTTCACGGTCACGAAATTCACGAACGCCGAGGCACGCAAGGACGATATCCGGAAGGCCTGGACCGACATGGTGGCGCAGGCCGCCTCCGGCGATACGATCATCTTCACCTATGCCGGCCACGGCGCGCAGATGCCCGAGCTCATCGCAGGCGACGAGGCGGACGGTCTCGACGAATTCCTCCAGCTGCCAGGCTTCGACCGCAACCGCTACGAGGAAACCTCCAAGGAAATCATCGTCGACAACGAGATGAACGCCTGGTTCGGCGAAGCGGAAGGCAAGGGCGTGCATGTGCTCTTCGTTTCCGACAGCTGCTTTTCCGGGGGCATGAGCCGCTCGGTCACGGGCAAGACCCGGCTGGCGCCCGCCGTCACGGTCAAGCTCGCGCCGCCCTCGCAGGAGGCGATCGCCGGCGCGAACCTCAAGGACATCGACTTCAAGCAGGTGACGGTTCTGGCCGCCTCGCTGGAAAGCCAGCCGACGCCGGAGGTCATCATCGACGGCGAGCCGCGCGGCGCGCTCAGCTGGAGTTTCGCCCGTGCGGTGGAAGGCAGCGCCGACCGCGACGGCAACGGCATCATCACGCGCATCGAGCTCGAAGACTACATCTTCTCGAACGTGAAAAACCGCTCGGAAGCCTTGCAGGTGCCGAACTTCATGCCGCAGGTGGCCCGTTCGGAAAGCGAAGTCGTCGTCACGCTGACGCGCGGCATTCCGGTCAACAACGGCACGACGACCGAAACGGCCGACAATGACAACGGCGCCACGACGCCGGTCGTGGAAAAGACCATCAAGTCCGCAAAAGACCTCGGCTGGACCGGCAACATCGCCTTGCAGATCGATGGCGCCGGCGACAAGCCGAAGAATGCCGACGGCACCGGCACGCCCTTCCGCTGGGATGTGGCAAGCGGCGTCTTCTACACGCCGAACGGCGACGTCGCGGCGGAAAATGTCGATGCGGAGCGCATCCAGTCCGTGGTCGACAAATATGTCCTGCTCGATTTCCTGAAGGCGCTGGCAAGCCAGAATCCGGGCTCCGTTTCGCTCACCCCGGTCAAGGACATTTATGCCGCCGGCACGCGCCTGCGCTTCGACGCGCCGCCCGGCCGTTATCCGAACATGCTGGTCTTCAACCTCGCCAATACGGGTGAGGTGCAGTTCCTCGACATGCAGGCGGCCGGCACCAGCAGTTCGCAGTTCAAGCTGACCGATGTCGAGATCGTCAAGCCCTTCGGCGCCGACCACCTCATCACGATCTGGACCGCCGAGCCGGTCGATGCGATCGGCGCGGTGCTCGCCGACCGTACCGTGACCTCGCAAACCCTGCTGCAGGCGCTTCTGACGCGGCTCGACGGCAAGGAGGCGAGCGTCGCCATCCAACCTCTTTATACGCGGGAAACGCTCTGATGATCCGTTACGCGGCAGCCCTTCTCCTTTCGCTCTGCCTGTTTTCAGGCGCCGAAGCCGCCGACAAGGCGCTGCTGATCGGCATCGGCACCTATGCCACGCTGCCTGAAAAGATGTTCCTCGAGGGGCCGAAGAACGACGTGCCGCTGATCGAAAAGCTGCTGAAGGAAAAACAGGGCTTTGCGCCGGAAGCGATCCGCGTGCTGCTTGACAAGGATGCGACCCGCGCCGCGATCCTCGCCAGCATCGACGAATGGCTCGTCAACGGCACGCAGCCGGGCGACCGCGTCTATTTCTACTTCTCCGGCCATGGCCTCCAGGTGAAGGATACCAGCGGCGACGAGGAGGACGGGCTCGACGAGGCGCTCTCCACCTTCGATATCGCCGCCGGCGATGGCGACTGGACCAATGTCATTCTCGACGACGAGATCGACGCGATGCTGGCAAAGCTGAAGGACCGCGCTGTCTCCATCGTCATCGACGCCTGCCATTCCGGCACGATCTCGCGTTCGCTCTCGACGGATGTCGGCGAATCGCTGGAGAGCGCGCGCTTCCTGCCGCGTCCCTTCGCCAAGCCGGTGGATGCGGTGAAGATGCGCGGCCTGCGCATCGACGTCGCCGTGGTCGACAAGCCCGACATCGCCAAGCAGAACGGCGTGGAAGCCTGGAGTGCCGCGTCCTCCTACCAGGTCGCCTGGGATGACACGCGCCTGCCGCCGGAAGAGCGCCACGGCGTCTTCACGCTCTCCTATGTGAACGGCCACGACATCACCGCCGGTGACAGCAACGGCAACGGCATCGTCTCCAATGCCGAACTGCTGGAATATGTGAAGAAGCAGTCGCAGACCTATTGCGCCGCACAGACCCAGTGCCAGGGCCTCGATCCCCAACTGGAGGTCAACTACGCGCTGCTCGGCGCCAGCGCCGTGACACCCACCGCCGACACCACCGCCCAGCAGACGCAGCAACAGACGCCCGATTACGGCAAGGTCGAGGAGGTGAAGGTCGAGAACACGCAGCAGACCGCCTATGTCGCTGCCGATCCGGTCGACGCCGTCGGCGACATCCTCGGCAAGCCGGAGACCGGCGACGTCAAGGTCGTGCTCTCCTCCGACTACCTGAAACACGGCGACGTCTTCAAGATCACCGTGACCAGCAGCACCGGCGGCCACCTCATCCTCTACGACGTCGCCAAGGACGGCAAGGCGACCCAGATCTTCCCGAACGAATCGGCCCAGAAGATCACGCCGCTCACCGCAAACATGCCGATGACCATCCCGGACGACTATTACGGCTTCGACTTCGAGGCAGAAGGCCCGAGCGAAAACGTGCTCGTCGCCATCGTCGTCGCCGACGACGTCGACCTCACCAAGGTCGCGCCCAGCGATTACGGCCTGACCAAGGAACTCGACGCCCGCACCACCATCGCCGACATCGCCGGCACGCTGAAGCAGACCTGGACAAGGGATACCGAAAACCGCAGCGTGAACTGGTCACTGGGATTGTTGAAATACACGATCTACTGACAAGGGCTTAGCGGGCCGATTTCTGCATGCGATAGGTTGTGGCCCTGCCTGTGGCCACCGCATATTTTTTGACTTGTCTAAAGCATATTTTTTGTTGACCTTCGGGCTGTCGCGACCCCGCTAAGGGTCTGCCGCGCGTATGAATTCAAAGTCATAATGCGAGGGATAGTATGACCATCAGATATTCGAGTGCAGAGGCCGCTATAAAGGCCCTACTGGCGTGCAATGCTGGCGAGATGTTCGAAAAAATCAGAGGCAACCAGCATTCCATGGAGAAGCATTTTTCCAAGCAAAGTGCATATGAGGCCGCGGGACAGACGGGATATCCGCAAGGATATTTTAAGAGAATCGCCAACATCTCCATAAAATCCTCAGACGACCTAAACAGAAGCAATCTATTCGACAAAACAATTCGCGCGGCTCTGCTGAAAGTAGGAGCGAAAAAGAAGGCCGAATTCGGCAAAAAGCTTCGCGGCAGAGAAATCGTCGTTCCGCAGAAAAGCATGGCGGCAAAGGACGATATTCTGGGCCTGGTGCAACAGGTGATAGGATCGGAGCATTGCGAACTTCGCGAGAACAACACTGATCCAAACACGCGGTTTCTGGCTGTATCGCCGATCCCGAATGGGTTTTATGGCCGGGCAATCGATGCAGGGAACGTCAAATCCATGGATTGCACCATGGCAGTGGTCGTCATCAACGCAACGTCCACCACGAACCCGCAGATCGTTACAATATTCCCCGCCTCAGACCAGTACGTGAATGGCCGACCATTGCTTGTATAGTGGCATCGCCACAACAGCGACTCCCGAAGGAAGCTAACGTGTCGAAAACCCACCGAATGCGGGGAACGCCCACTAGTTATTTCTCTAAATTACAATCTGCTAAGTTTTATGTGGTGAGCGCGCAGGGATTCGAACCCTGGACCTACTGATTAAAAGTCAAAAGGTAAATGCTGGTTTATTAGGCGCTTCAGCGTGCCGTGTGCCGCGTATGTGCCAATCATGCTAGCGCCTCTGCTAGCCTGTCGAAGGCCTCGTGGTGGCTGTCGCTGGGGAACAGATGGCCGTACCTGTTCATGGTAATGGCGTAGCTCGCGTGGCCCGCAAGGGTCTGCACCGCTTTCGGCTGGAGACCGGCCTCAATCCAGGTGCTGACGGCGAAGTGGCGAAGGGCGTGCCATCCAATCGGCTCGATCCCAGTAGCCTTTACCAGCGGGTTCCATAAGCGTTTCGTGTGGTTGGTGTGGCGGGTAAAGTTGCCGCGGCTGTCGGGGAACACGTAATCTTCATCGGCCGTGAATTTGGCTGTGTCGCGATGGCAGGCGAGCGCGGTTACCATGGCCTTCCCCAATGGGACGTTCCGCTTCCCGGCCGCGCTCTTGGTGACGTCGATCCCGCCGAAGGCATCAAGACGCTGCTCGACCTTCACCAGCGCCTTGTCGAGATCGACATGCTTCCATTGCAGCGCCCACTGCTCCGAAGCGCGAAGGCCAGTGGTCGCCGCGAAGGTTACGCGAAGCTTGGCACCGCCTTCCGCCTTGGCAAGCAACTTTGCGATATCGGCCTTCGATGGAGGTGTCACCTTCTCACCGTCCTCATCGCGCGTGCCGATGACGCGGATTCCCTTGGCGACGTTGATGGTTGCGAGATCGCTTTCAACCGCATGCTTCAAAATCCGCGACAGCGTTCCGAGAACGCGGCGGGTTGTCACGACGCCGGCGCCATGCTTTCGCATCTCATCGCGGAACTTGATCACTCGCGCGGCGGTCAGATCCGGCAGCTTGATCGCACCGATGCCACCCTTAAAGCCGATCGTGTCTTTCCGCTCCAAACCTTGTCGACGAAGGACATATTCGTTGGCTGGATCAATCCAGTTCTCGCAGTGCTGGCGGGTCGTGCGCAGGTAGGTCTCCGTGACCTTCTCACCGCGGTCACGGCGATCGGTCATGTAGGCGCAGAACGCCTCGCATGCCTTAGCCACGTCAGCCTTGTCCGCGAGGGGACGGTAAGTGCCGGCTCGGGTGGTTCCCTGCAATTCGGCCAGGCGATTCTCGGCATCGCGCTTAAGGTTGAACTGTTCGCGATGGCGCTTTCCGTGTCGGTCGGTGAAGTCCATCTGCCAAGCCTCGTGCTTGCCGCTGGCATTGGTCCACGACCGCTTCTTTATCTTCGCCACTTTGACCTCCTGAAAATTCCGGCACACAATGGCACATGACGGAGAGAAAGAAAAGGCTTGACAAACGATGTCAAATTCAACTATAAGGCGCATATTCGAATCTCTATGGTGGATTCGTGTTCGCGGGGTGGTTCCCGCCGAGGTGAGGCTCGCAAGGTAAGCCCTCTCCTCGATAGCTGAGGTCCTTAAGGACCGCGCCGTGAATGGCGTGTCGCAACTCAACCCGACCATCGGTCGGTTACCGAACCTTCTCATTTCACGCTATTGGACCGACGTTCGGACTCTGTACCGACCTCGGCAGAGGAGACACCATGATTCCGTCTAACGACAATATCTCTGGCGACCTGTTGCTCGGCGCCAAGGCCATCGCCGACTACCTGGGAATTTCCGCTAGGCAGACATATCGCCTGACATATGACGGGCTGTTGCCGCATTTTAAGTTGGGCGGCACCGTTGCGGCACGCCGATCCGCTCTCACCAAATGGCTCGATGAGCAGGGAAGGGCAGCAGCATGAGCCTGCCCGCACCAGAGCTTTTTGAAATTCCGGTTGCGGCAAACCAGAATTCAGCAAGCTTAATCCCCTCTTCGAAAATACCAGAATTTCAATTTGAGCGCCAAGACTGGGTTCTGTTCCGTTCGATCGGAACCTTGTCCCAGAAGGCCGGTGTCCCCGTGCGCCACCTACGCCGTCTCGTATTGAAGGAGCTCGTCGACAATGCCCTTGATGCTGGTGGCAAGGCATCTATTCATGTCGATGACACCGATACCTACATGATAGAGGATGATGGTCCGGGCATTGAAGGAAGCCCGACCGATATCGCGCGCATGTTCTCGATCAATCGACCCATGGTGTCGTCCAAGCTCTGGCGACTACCGAAACGTGGTGCGCTGGGCAACGGCCTTCGTGTCGTCGCAGGTGCCGTGCTGGCCTCCGGCGGGAAGCTAACCGTCACCACGCGGAACGCGGAGCATCGCCTTACACCGCGAGATGATGGCGGCACATCGGTGTCATCTTCGCTGGCCGTTTATCCGATCGGCACACGCGTCTGTATTTCCTTCGGTCAGGACATGCCGCACGACCCCCTGGCAATGCGATGGGGCGAGGAGGCTATCCGCATGGTCGCAGGAGAGTCCTACGGCGGGAAAGCTTCACCGTTTTGGTATGACGCCGATCATTTCTTCGAGCTACTACAGGCAGGCCGCGAGCGCCCTGTACGTGAACTGATTGCGCAGTTGGATGGGTGCTCGGGCGCAAAGGCTGGCCTGATCGCCGAAACGTTCAAAGGCATGCCTTGCGCGTCACTTGATCGCGACCAGGCCGTAGCCCTATTGGGCGCAGCTCGATCCCATGCGAAGCCCGTGTCGCCAAAGCGTCTCGGAAGCGTGGGCAAGGTTGACTCGCTGCCGAAATGGCACGCTGTAGAAATGGGGTCGGTACAGATCGGCGCACGCAATCCGAAGGCGGAAATACCCTTCGTAGTAGAAGCGTGGTGCGAGTATCATGGGGCCTCCGAGGACAGAGTCTCTATCAGCGCCTTTGTGAATCGGACTCCCATCGCAGGTGAGATCCGAGGTTACAGGAACAAGAAGATTGTCAGTATCCACGGCTGCGGTCTGGGTCACAGGTTCGATGCAGAGCGGGGCGAATACAATATCGTCTTCAACATCATCGCCCCTCATGTGCCCATCACCACCGATGGAAAGGAGCCGGATCTCACGCCGTTCGTCAAGGAGATCGCGGCCGCCATCCAGTCGGCCGTCAAGCGTGCCAAACGAGCGGCGCCGAAGGCTCCCGCGAAACGCTCCCAGAAGGAGATCGTGCTGTCCGTCGTGGATGAAGCGATTGCCAAGGTCAGCGATGACGGGAAGTACCGATTCAACTGCCGTCAGCTCTACTACGCGGTTCGACCATACATCATTTCGGAACTTGGTGCCGAGCCCACATACGGCAACTTCAACGCGATCATCACGGCCTATGAGGAAGACACGGGGATGATACCTGGCATGTATCGCGACGCTCGTGGCACGCTCTATCATCCGCATACCGGGCTGGAGTTTCCGATCGGCACATTGACCGTCGAAGGTTATCGCCGACCGAAGTGGGCCTTCAACAAGGTGCTCTTCATCGAGAAGGAGGGCTTCTTCGAAGCGCTCAAGTCGGCAGAATGGCCTGAGCGCTATGATTGTGCGTTGCTAACATCGAAGGGTTTCAGCACTCGAGCCGTGCGAGATTTCCTGGACATGCTCGCGGACGACGCCGAGGAAGACATCACGGTGTTCTGTGCGCACGATGCCGACGCCTTTGGAACTATGATCTTCCAGACGCTGCAGGAGGAAACGCGGGCGCGGGGGCGCAGAAAGGTCGAGATCATCAACATCGGTCTCGAGCCCTGGGAGGCGTACGAGATGGGTCTCGATCCAGAAGACCGCGAGAAAGACGGGAAGACCGCTCCGGTCGCCGATTACATCAAGAACCGGATCGATGGCACTGACTGGACGGCATGGCTACAAGGTAAGCGCTTCGAGTTAAACGCGATGACCATGCCCCAGTTCATTGCATGGCTCGACCGCAAGATGGAAGAGCACGGTGTCGAGAAGGTAATCCCGCCCACCGACTATGTGCTCGATACGATCATAGACGACACCAGCGACTTTCTCCGCGAGTCCATCCGTGAGCGCATTCTGGCGGAGGCCGATATCGAAGGGCAGGTGGAGGCGGCGGTAGCGGAGGTTTCGTTCCCATCTGCACAGGACATCGAGCGGATCCTGCCCGCTTACCTCGAAGGCAGCCCGGCCGAGCATTGGTCAGACTGGGCATCGGAAACTGCGAGGACGATCGCGGCTTAAAGATCTGCCGTCTCTGAGATCGAAATAAGCAAGCTGAATCCGGCGCCGATTATGCCGGTTCTTCAAAATCGCCGGCAACAGTCGGCGGGCAGCGCCGTCGTGCGCGCAGACAGGAGGAAACATTGGAAGTTCTATCCATCAACCGGCTCGACGGGACCGGCAACACGCTGGCGGTCGCCTGTGTTCAAGTGACACCAGAGATCCGCGTCAATGGCCTGCGCCTCGTACGCGCCGGCAATGGCGATCTTCGAGTCTATTCCCCGAACGCAGGCGGTCTGTCCGTGTTGAGCTTTGCGCCAGCCGCAGTTGCTGAGCTCAAGTCCATTCTCATCGATGCCTACAGGAGCGAGACCGCCCATGACCGCAGCCGCGCAGCCTAAAGTCTACCTCGATCCGCATACCGTCGCCAAGGCGATCGGTGGCAAGGTCATCGCGGGAACTAGCCGGATCGTTGCCCATGCTCCTGGCCACAAGAAGGGTGCTCCGGAAATCTCCATCACCATTGACCCGTCCGCTCCCCGCGGTTTGCTCGTGAACTGCTTCAGCGGCGAAGATCCGGTGGCTATGAAGGACTGGGTCCTCGAGCGCTGCGGCGAGCCCGCCTTCGCGCCAGGCCAGAAGGCAGAGGGGCCGATCGCGCACGCCGGCCTCCTGAAATCCAAGGATACCCCAAGGGCATTCTACGACGGACACCTGACGCGGCAGGGGTATTCGGCCAGGGCCGAATACGATTATGCGACGCCGGACGGCGAAGTGCTATTTCAAGTGCTGCGCTATGAGCACGCGACCGAATCTAAGACCTTCCTTCAGCGCCAGCCTGACGGCAAGGGAGGCTGGCTCTCAGGGCGCCCCGATCCCATCATCTATAGGTGGCCAGAAATAGCCTCTCGGCCCGGCGAACCGGTCTATGTCGTTGAGGGCGAGAAAGACGTCGATGCATTGATCGCCGTCGGTCTGCTCGCCACGACAGCGCCGAACGGCTCGTGGCCGTCGGACCTTTCGCCCCTGAAGAGTCGGACTGTCTTCGTGATCCCCGACAAAGATTTGCCCGGCGCCGAAAAGGCTGACAAGGTCATTGCCTTGCTACAGGGCATCGCCACGGTCAAGCGCGTCGTGCTTCCGGGGCTGCCGGACAAGGGCGACGTGACCGACTGGCTGGCGGCCGGCCACACCGCTGAGCAGTTGCAGGCTCTCGCCAAGGCCGCGATCCCTGCACCGGCCAATGACAACCGTCCCGCTGGTCCCGAACTCATCCACAGCGGCGACTTCGTCCGCGGTTTCGTGCCGCCGGATTACGCGGTCGACGGCATCATGCAATCCGGCTTTCTGTATTCACTCACGGGGCAGACAGGGTCCGGCAAGACGGCCGTCGCGCTCTTGCTTGCACTCTGCACGGCGCTAGGCTCACCATTTGCGGGACGCGAAACGAAGGGCGGGCGAGTATTTTACTTCGCCGGCGAGAATCCTGACGACGTTACTATGAGGTGGATCGGCCTCCTTCACGAACATGCTCTGGATGCTGACGAACTCGACGTGCATTTCATCCGCGGCGTGTTTTCCGTGTCGGAGTTTCTGGGGCACATTGGAGAGCGTGCGCGCGACCTCGGCGGCGTGGATCTGATCATCGTCGACACCACCGCAGCCTATTTCACCGGCTCGGACGAGAATTCGAACGTGGAGATGGGGAACTACGCCCGCCAACTCCGCGAGTTGGCCAAGCTCGAGTGGCGCCCCGCCATTCTTGCTGCAAGCCATCCCGTCAAGAATGCTGGTTCCGACAACCTTCTCCCGCGAGGCGGCGGGGCGTTTCTGAACGAGGTCGACGGCAACCTGACCCTAGCGAAACGAGGCGAGATGTCTGTCATGCATTGGCAAGGTAAACATCGTGGCCCTGATTTCCTGCCGCTCACCTTCGATCTGAAGACCATAAGCGCTCCGGCGCTGGTGGACAGCAAGGGACGGCCGATCCCGACCGTCATGGCTGCACCTGTCGGCGATGAAGAGGTGGCGCAGCGGTCTGATACAGACAACCGCGACGACAAGGTGATGCTGCTAGCCATCCGACAAAACGGGAATCGTTCGCTACGGGAACTCGCCGAGTTTCATGCCTGGACGAATGCGAAGGGAGAGCCCGACAAGAAGCGGGCGCAGAACTCTACCGATCGCCTCAAGCGTGTGCAGTTCATTGTCTACGAGCTTCAGCAATGGAAACTCACGAAAAAGGGGGAGGAAGCGGCGTCAGCTGCGGCTGCCGACCTGCACCAGCAGGAGGCGCAAGCTCGGTCTACCAAGGCGTTCGTCGAACGAGCACGGCAAAAACAGGATCGTACTGCGAAACCGCGTACTCAGGAACAATGATGTTGGTACGGCGTGTCTAAAAATCATTCTATTTCAACAGCTTGAAGCCGTACCGCTGAATTTTTTCACTTAAAGCAAACCAATATACTGGGACAGAGGGGGGACTTCGTCCCCTCCTGTCCCATGGTCGAGATCAACCCGTACCGTACCTCTCCTTTCTCTAGGGGGGCACATTTCATGGTACGGCAGTGATTACGTAGAAATATCAATTAGATACGCCGTACCGCATCAGGATTTTGCCGGTACGGGTACGACGACGAGGAGGAAGCAGCATGATCACCATCGGACACGCCAAATTCGCATCCAGCGCCACCCATGCTGGCGAACCGTGGCGAGGCTGGTCCATCTCGAAGACCCTTCAGCCTTACCGCCCCAAACCCGCCAATGACAACGCGCCTGAGCGCTTCCGCGGCGGATATCCGGCCCTCTCATGGCTCGCCGAGCGGAACCCCGAAGCCGTGGCGGCCATCGCCAACATAATGGGCGGCTTCCAGCCGATCTATCGGGACAATGGCGACGGAGCGGACGACCTCGGCAGCAGTGATGACCGCATGCGCATTCACCCGCATATCGATGACCTTGTGGAAGCGGCCAATGATGGACGCGCCATCGTCCCCAAGGGCAGGCTGGCTGCTCGCACCGGCGCCTTGCGGTCCGGCTTACCAGCAGCGGACAAAGAACATCGCGTCGGCGGCACCCGCTACCGTCTGGGCCGCGCCGTGTTCAACGTGGACTCGACGGCAGCGCAGCAGGGCCTGCTCACCTACTGGCTCGACGAGAAGGGCGTCGTCCAGCTTCCGAGAGAAGAACAGTCGCCGCGTAAGGGCAGCCGGGTTCCTATCTGCTGGCAGGTCGAGCGCTACATGCGCTCCTGGAACGACCGTCCGCGCAATGATCGCGATGCGGCGATGGAGAAGTTATACGAGTCCGAGTGCTTGGCTTTCCATCTTCGCCGTCGCGGCACGCCGGTGCCGGCTCAAGTGTACAGCTCGGCCGGTCATTCCCGCGTAGAGATACCGGAAGAGAAGGCGACGCTGCGCGCCTGGTTGGCGGAGCAGATGGAGGGGAAGCCCGTCACTCGCTGTCCTGATGGTGTCGCTCAATCTACGACATGGTTTGGCCGCGTTGGCGGCGGGAAGCAGGGGCTCTCGGTTCCCGAAATCTGGCGTGAACCCGAGGCCGCTCCGGACCTACCGGATGACGTCTTGCTGACAATCGAGACAATGCTGGCGCGTGGTGACCTGACCGACGTTGCGGACGCGCACAAGGTGAAAACAACACGTCCCGATCGCGCCGGTAAGCGGCTGATTCGAGCGGCCGGAAAAGCCGCGCTGGCCTTGATGCCGGCGAACGACAACAAAAAATCGAAAAAAGTCGCGGCGTAGAGTCCATATCGTGGCGCGCCGTTCGGCTTCTAAATGAAGAGATAATTTCACAATCGCCGCCGTTTCCTTCCTTTGCCGGCGGTGGTCTCCCGAGTGCGCGCGTCTTCCGCGCACCGGGCCAGTTTCTGAAATTCTGGGGTTTAAACCAACGCTCGCCGCGAACTCCTGGCCACTCCCTTCTGGGAGTGGTCTTTTTTTTACCACCCAAAACCGTGACGCCCATCGCCCGTCACTGAAAGGAGGCCGAAGTGACCTTCGCCAACAGCGACCTTGCAGGCCTTCTTGGCCTGTCGGAAGCAGCCATCCGGCAATGGCTCTGCCGCGCCCCAGCATTCCACATCGGGGCCGTTCGCGGCAAAGCCCGGCACTACAATCGCGTGGAGGCGCTCACCATCGCCATCGCCGCCGAACTCTTCCGCCACCACCTGGGCCGGCCGCATGAGGTGTTGCCCGTAGCACGGCAAGTCGCAACCTCCGGCGCCGATGCGATCTGGGTCCACCGCCCTGCCGGCGGCCCCATCATCACCAGCAATGAAAAGCCCGCCAGCACCGCTGTCCATCTGCCTCTTGCAGATCTGCGGCGCCGGCTCGTCAACCAGTGAAAAGGAACAACATGAGCAAAATCTTAAATAAGTTGCTCGGCAAGTCGTCGAGCACAGACATTGCCGCCGCCATCGAAAAGGCAAAGGCCGAACTGGAAGCTGCCGAAGCCGCCGTAACGGCAGCAGAAGAGCAATACGACGCCAACTTGCTGTCAGCGGACAAGAAGTCCTTGCGTGGTTTCCTTGATGCGAAGACGGAAGCCGGCATCGACGTCGATCAAGCGCGCGCTCGCATCCACCGTCTCGAGCGGGATCATGAAATCGCGCTCGAGACCGAAGCCGCTGACCAGCGCCAGCGGAAGTACGACGAGGCCAAGACCGCTAGCGAAGCCGCCGAAAAGCGGTTGCGTCGGGAATATCCGAAGGCTGCCCTCCAGATCCGCGACCTTCTCGCCGAGGTCGCTGCCGCATCGATCGCCGTGCAGGCTGCGAATGAGGATCGCCCCGAAGGAAAACCCCCGCTGCTCGGCCCCGAACACAGCCGTTCGCAGCACCAACTTTACCGAGAAGTGCTCGGCGAAGACGCGGTCTGGATGTGGTGCGAGATCGATGGCGCGCGGCCCGTTCGCGACGAACTCCAACGCCACGTTCGCGCGCATGACAAGCATCGCCGTGGCATGATGACCGATCGCTCTGATACCGTCGAAAACCCACTGACATACGGCGTGGTCCAGACCGAGCACGGGTTCCTTGAGGTTGTGCGCAAGCCCTTCCGCCGCTCGAAAATCCTCCCCGACCAGAGCGGGTACAACATCGCCCCTCTGGGATGCGAGATTATGCTGCCCGCGCTCGACGCCGGCGCCACGCCGTTCTGGACGCCCTCGTACGACCAACGCGATGCCGCAGCGCAGGCTGTCTCCGAACTGAAGCCCGCGCCGAAGCGCGCCGAGCGCAGCCCGGAATTTGAATACAGCCTTGCCCCAAAGGAGACCGCCCTTGCGTCTTGATCTGTTTGGCGTCGTCGGGGAGGACTTCACCCCGACGACCGTCCGCGCCGCGCTGCCGTACAGCGGTGATATCACCGTCACCATAAACAGCGGTGGCGGCATCGCCGTCGATGGCAGCGCGATCTACAACATCCTCGCCGCTCACCGCGGCAAGGTGCATGTCGAAATCATTGGCATTGCCGCTTCGGCCGCCAGCCTGATAGCCATGGCGGGCGACACCATCACTATGCTCGACGGATCGATCCTTATGATTCATGAGCCGATGAATATCACGATCGGCGACTCGGCTGCGCATCAGAAGACGGTGGAGCAGTTGGAAGCGCATGCCGTTGCGTACGCCAAGGTGTATGGCAAGCGCGCAGGGATCACCGAGACAGCGGCGCGCACGATCATGAAGGCGGAGACGTGGTACACACCCGACGAAGCGGTAGCGGCACGGTTCGCCACTGCCGTAGCCGACCGCCGTGCAGCGCCTTTCGCTTATGTCGATGAGAAGTATGAAGCACGGATGCAGGCCGTGCATGCGCGTGCCGCGGCCTCGCCTCGCGGCTTAAAGAAGGTAGCCGAGGCCAAGGAGTCGTGGGCGCGAGTTGTCGCGGCCATGAATAAGTCAATGGGCTTCGCGCCTGCCGTGAAGCCGGAGGAGGCGAAGCCGAAGGTTGAGCTGACCGGGTGGGCGAAAATCGTCGCCGAGCAAAACGCGTTCGCCCGGCGCCACCGGTAGCCCCCCAGGACAGGGACCGTTCTCATTTCGTTCCTCCGGGCGGTGACGCAGCCGCGAGGATTCGAAAATTATCTAGCTCGAAAAGGGGGTAACAACTTGTTACCTGCTCAAAACCCACCGCCCGCGTTCTGCAAACAGAGCGTTTACGCGCGGTATCGCGGAGTCAGCCGCAAAACTGTCACCGTCTGGAAAGCTAAAGGATTACTTGTGCTTAACCAGTACGGGGTCGTCGATGTGGCCGCAACCGACAAGCTTCATTTGGGTCATTTCGGCGTCCTGAAGCTGGCGAAGGACCGGTAACATTCGCGGACATTGAGGTGTCCGCACTTGTTACCACTGCGGACACTTTTGCGTAATCCGTCATTCGGCCGCTGGGAACCATATATCCTGTCCAGATCGGGAAACGCTGCCGACCCGGAACTCGGCCACTTCTCAGCTGCCGAGCAAAATGTATGGCGGTATTCCGATCATCACCAAGCCGGCGAGAATCAGCGTCGCGGCGGCGACAAGCGTGCTGTCGGTGTCCTTAAGACGTCTTACGCGATCGAGCATGGCAGACCTCGTCGGGTTGAAAAATCTGACGCTGAAATCCCGGCCGCCAACTTTTGTTCCGCGCCCGCCATCCCATCCATCATCCCCACCATCGCCCGACCTTCGAGCCGGGCTTCTTCATGGAGACGAAATGACTAGCATCAAACTCACCGTGCCCGTCGCGAACGGCCCGGAAATCATCCGCTCGATCTCGCTCCGCAAGATCAAAATGAGCGATTTCCCGGTCCTAATGCGAGGAGCAACCCTCTTCGCTACTGGGGACCTCAATAACCTGGGCGAAAATGTCCTCGAGATCCTTGAACGGCTCTCCGGCCTTCCGCGCCGCATCATTGATGAGATCGACGCTGACGACATTGAGGCGGTCCTCGGCGGCGTGACCGAGCACATCAAAGCTTACAACGACAAGAAGTAAGGAGCCTCGAGCATGGCCTCACTGAGTAGCGTCCTCAAACTTACTCTTCTGGATGGCGTCACGGGTCCGGCGCGCCGTATCCAGGGGGTGTTGTCCGGCTTGCAACGTCAGCAGACGGCCATGCTCTCGCCCCTCCGCGGTATAACCGGTTCAGTCCTGGCATTCGGGGCCGGTTATGTCGGGCTGCGCGAAGGCATCGGTGCGACCGTCGGCGCGGCAATTAAGTTCGAGTCGGCCTTCGCGGACGTGAAAAAGGTCGTCGACGGTTCGGATGAGCAGCTTGCCGGGATCGCGCGCTCCATCAAGCTCATGTCGCGCGAACTGCCGATGGCGAGCACGGAAATTGCCGCGCTGTACGCGGCAGCGGCGGAAAGCGGCGTCGCGACCAATGACCTTCAGGCCTTCTCGCTGATGGCCGGCCGGGTCGCTATCGCGTTCGATATGTCGGCAGACGCGGCGGGCGAGAGCTTGGCGAAGCTGAAGACGCAGTTCGGTTTGACGGTTGCCGAAACCGGTGACTTGGCCGACTCGATTAATCATCTCTCAAATGGCATGCCATCCAAGGCCAGCGAAATCACCGAGTACCTTTTGCGCGTTGGCTCCCTAGCCGAAATGGGCGGCTTCGCGAAAGAAGAGGTGGCGGCGCTCGGCTCGGCCATGATTGCCGCAGGGGCAGACGCCTCCACGGCCGGCACAGCGATGCAAAATGTTGTGAAGGCGATGACGCGGGGCGGCTCCGCGAAGAAGTCGCAGAAGGACGCGGCCCGCGCCCTTGGCCTGGATCTTCCGACCATCGCCAAGGAGATGCAAAAAGACGCCCCTGGGGCACTGAAGAAGGTTCTTGGCGCCATCGCAAAGGCTCCGAAGGATCGGCACATTTCCCTCCTCTCCGACTTTTTCGGGGACGAGGCGAAGGCGTTTTTGCCGCTTGTTGGCAATATCGGGCTGCTAGATCAGGCGCTCTTCGCTGTGGCGGACCGCAGCAAATATACCGGCTCGGCCTTCAAGGAGTTCGTCGCTCGCGCCGGCACAACCGGCAATGCCCTGCAGATCCTGCGGAACAAAATAGACTTCGTTTTCGAGGACATTGGCGAGGGCTGGCTCCCGACAATCAAGGAAGGCACCACCGCCATTGGTGAAGTGCTCGATACGCTCGGGGATCGGGCCTCGATCTTCGATGAGGCGGGTGCTGGCGTGTCCGGCTTGATGCAGGGGCTCGGCTATAAGGGCGGCGTCAAGGAAGGAATTAAGGGCTTAGGCGACCTCCTGTTCGGTGAGGTCGATCCAGATGGAGCTGCCGATCGAATTGGCGGAATCTTCGCGAAGTTCGAGGGATACGGGAAGGCAATCCGTGAATTCAATGAAGATTTGAAGAACAACCCAATCGCACAATTTTTGGGCGACATAGCCGGCAAGGGTCTGAAACTCACCCTCGCGGCTGGGGGCATCGCGCTTGTTGCCGGTGCAATCACTACCCTTGCCACCGCTCTCGCCAAGATCACCGGCGTCACGACCGCGATCGGCATCATGAGGGCCGTGGGCAAGATCAGCGGAATCCTAAAAGACGTTCCGATTCCAAACGTGCCGGGAGATGGCAAAAACAAGCCGGCGCCCGACAACAAACCCGGTAGTTGGGGCATAGGTTGGAAGGGCCTGCTCGCGGCCTTCCAGATGGTCGATCAAGTCGCCGGCATACCCTCTACTAAAGAGGGTGTGGAAGAGCTCTATGCGAAGAACCGCAAGGATGCTGGTCGCCTTAACAGGTGGCTAGATGAGCGGATCACCACGCCTTCGAAGTGGTTCCAGGATACCGTCGTTCCCCTTCAGCCGTCCGCAGACGATGACGGTGGTCGTGCGGCAAGCATGGACTCATATCTCGCGGGTCCGCAACAGACCGGTGGAATGCCCAAGACGGTAGACCAGTTGATGGGCGGGTTGAACAGCAAGCCGATGTCGCTTGATGCCGGCACTATCGTTCAACTGCTACAGCCGTCTCGCGGCGTGCAGGAGGTGCGTGACGTCAATCGTCAGCAGCCGGTAGTCAACGTCCACGCGCCGGTCTCGATCAGCAATATATCGTCGCCTCAGGAGGCGGTAGACGCTGCCGCGTCTCAGTTGGGTCAACGTGTGAAGGCCGCGGTGGAGTCGGCGTATTCCGACTAAGTCATCAGCCGGCGAAATTGAACAGCGCGGCGGCAACCGCCAGCAGCGGCATTAGGAAAAATGTCGCAGCAACGGCCCGCCGCGCGGTTTTCATGCGCCGGGTTCTCTGCCCTGTCCAATCATAATCCATGACCCACCTCCGATCGGCACGTAGAAAACAGCGTCGCGTGAGGGAGGTCAAGTGTCCAAAGGAGGTAGCCGCCGGGTCGCAGACAACGCCCCTGAAGGCACACCCGCCACGCCTGCGGAATGGGCTAAAACCAGGCGCTATGGGCGCACGGACGAGAACTAGGCGGGGCAACGGCTCGGCAACACCCTCAATGCGCTGAAAACCCGGCAACGCGGCACGGCAGCAACCCGTTGCCGAGGTTGCCGGGCTATGCCTGGAGCAAGGCCGGGCCTCACGACCCGCAAGTGGTCGTTTTTAGCCTGGAAAGGGACCCGACCCAGGGGGGGGCAATCACGCAAGCTGGGACTGGTTGGGCATGTCTTCAGGTTCCTCATCGAGAGCACTGCGTCGCTCTTCGATCCGGTCGCTCAGCTCTCTTGCCTCGTCGGCTAGCTGGCGCAGGCGGGCCACTATCTCGTCCAGTGTCAGGCGTGTACTCATCTCCAAGGCCCCTCGCTTCTCTGCGAGAAACTCACCGGAGGCGATATAGTTCCCTCCAGCCGCCCATCGTAGCTACCAATCGCAATCCGGATCCACCATGAACACAGGGACGGCTGCCCGGTCTCCAGTCGCTGCGACAAATAAGTCGACGCAGCGACGGCGCTCTTCCTCGATTGCCTCGCAGATCATTTTAACGGGGTCCTTTTGGCCCGCGGCCAAGTGACGGGCGGCAATCGACCAGGCGGTTCGTTCCGTTCCGGAATTGAAAACACTGGCTCGTTCCTCCACGGTGCACCCTCCCGACCGATGAACAATCAGCGCGCACCATCTCCATCTTCGCTTGCGCGAACGTTACCAATGAATACGGAATTTCAATGATAAAGATCACCAACATGAATCCGTCCGGTGGACGGATTGCCGCGACATTCACAGCTACGGTCGGCGACCTGGTATTGCCGGGGTGCGCGCTGATCAGGCGTGGCGACGGCTATGTGCTGTCGGTGCCCCGGATCGGTACGCCAGGCGATACCAGACCGGCGCCGTTGACGGCACTCAAGGAGGCGGAACTGCTGCGCGTTGCGGTGGCGCATTATGGGGAGATGACATGATCAGAATCGGAAACATGCGCAAAGGTTCTCGCGGCGCCAAGACGATCTTCGACGTCGAAATCGACGGGTGGACCATCCGGGGCTGTGCTGTCGTGCAGCGGCCGGATGGCAAGCTCGCGGTTCGTCCGCCCCTGCTGCGAGATGGCCGCCAAGCCGTGCAGTTGCCGGCCGAATTGTGGCCCGCTTTCGTCCAGGATGGCCTCGCGGCATATCGGCGGATCAGCCGTGAGGAGGGTTGGGTCGAGGTCTGCGCCGGCGAGCAAGAGGCGTTGGCGGCGGGGATTTAGTTATCGCCGAATCTCGCCTCGAATGCTTCAACGGCCGATATCGCCGCACCTTTCAATGCATCTATTTTCTCTTTCTTTGGCAAATACCCGGCCTTCAGCAGATAGTCGGAAAAATCGCTGCAAGTAGTTTGGATCTTTTCGACCATATCGTCACCACGCGCGCTGGGATTCCATTCCAGCCAGTCGGCGAGGGCACTTTTGACATTGGTCTCAAAGCTGCTGACGCCGTTGCTCGAGAGAGCATTGACTGTGTGGATGCTAGTTCGAAGCAGCGCTCCCGTCGAACTGGTCCCCGTGTGCATCCCTTTCCCCTCCTAAAAATGGATATTTCATGCCATCATATGAAGCCGCGACCCTTCGGGCAAGGCACCACCCTGACATGCATTCACTCTCTCTGGTGCCAGTTACGGATGAAGGCCCAATCTTCCTTCCATGCTTTAGACTTCCAGATTCACAATACGGTCGCGACATGACTTCGGCAATCTGTGCAGCGATCGGCGTCGTCAACAAGAAGTTCGACATCAAGCACTACTGTGAAGACGGCGTGACTGAGAGGTGGGTTGGCCGCGGTTGCGTCTAGACTGGGAAGCGTCCTCAATCCCTCCGCATCTTCGCGAGCACGAAGGCGTTGGCGAGGGACGCGGAGATGAATGTCCCGAAATGGCATGACGCGTCACCCAGATCACCTTGTGCGCCTCGTCCGAAAGACGTAGTGCACCGCGGCAATTCCTTAATCGCTCTCTAATCGTTTAGTGGACGTTCACTTTACATTAGACTTGAGTAATATTCATTCCGGATTTCGCCGTACCGGGAGTATAATTCCCGTATGGAAAGCTTGTCGCGCTATCACCTAGCTCAAGACGAAAACGGCACTTGGCATGTTGTGGATGCCAGGACGAAAGGCCCGGTCGAAATACAGGTGGACGGGGAGCTTTGTCTTCTATGGGAAATGGCAAGGGTTGACGCCGAGTCCTGGTCAATCCTTCTTAATCAGTTCGCACGCCGTCGCCACTAGCGGTGTGGTCAGGTTTGCGTTTGAAAGTCGACCGGTCGCCCTATGGCGGTACGCTCAGGAGGAGGATGGGGTCCGCATTTTTAGCCACATTCACCATACCGCGGTCTGCGGCAATTGTTCCACGGAAAGTCACTTCGCCTACGTATCGGCTTCGCGATCCAATAGAATCTTCATGGTGCGAATCATTTCGGCGGCGTCGAGGAGAAGTGCTCTGACGTCCTGGTCTGACAGGGCGCCGACCAGCCCCGTGGCCGATGCCAAACTGATTGCTGTACTCGCCGTGGGCTGGTCGCGATGGGTAGAAAGCTGCTCTCGCGCCTCCACAATAGTAACGTAAGCGCGTCCGAGCAAACGGCGCGCTTCGTCTTCGGTCATTTTCGCTGACCCATTAGCGGCTTTCACCAGCTCGGCTACAAACACCGCCATTCCCGTGTTGGGTGTTCCGATCATGGGGACCTAATGCAAGGTCGCTATATGGACCACGGGATGGTCGCCGTTTAGAACGTCCATGACCATGTCTGCTTCATCAAGCGAGAGGCCTGACATCAGCCGACCGTCGCAAACGACTGATCTACCCGTATTGCGATCGAAAACCTCCCAATCACCTTGTGTATCTCTTCGCAGCCCAAACGGCTTTTTAGGTAAATTGAGCTCTCGCATTAGACGCCTCCTCATTTACCGGATCATTTCATTTTACGCCGACCGACGTGCCTCGCAAGCCTCCAGGCTCAGTCGTTGCATGGTTTCGAAGTCTGCAAGTGCTCGAACCGATAACGGAAACCCTCGATCTCGGAGTCGGCGTACCGCCCAGTCGTCTTGAGTACGATCATCGCAACTGCGATGAATTCAACTTCAGAAAGCCCGTTCGTACTGTCCAATGGGATGATCGCAATTAGCTCCCGGTCCCCGTCTATCCTGTACACTTTCACTGTTATATCGGCCATGCGCAGCCTCGATGATACGCAGGTCCAAACCATACACATGCTGCTCTTAAAATTGATTTACACCTCATCAAACAACTTTGAGAAGTGCGGCCTGGGCATAAACCAATCGCCCATCGAGGATGCAAGCGGTTCTATTCGCGACGCTGCGAAGCCTTTTACGGCTTCCATCCCGCCGGATGACCCCAACCCAACCCCTGGCTCTCCAGCCACCGGGTGACTTCCCCAAGGGTTCGCCGCCTGCGAGACTTGCGGAGCAACTCCATCATGCGCGAAGATACGATTTCCGCCGTCGCCGGCGATGGCCAGACGCCCAGCAGCGCCCTTACCTCTCGGGCGGTCGTCACCGACATTACATCCGGAACGTCCTCGTCTCCAGGTTTCGCGCAGTTTTGATAGTAGAGGATGTTTACGTATCCAACGGAGATTCCCAGATCACGGGAAATGTCATTGAATGTCCAACCCTGGTCGCGGAGGGCGACTATGCGCTTGTCGCGCTCTACTGCCATGTCAGGTTTGTTCACGCTCAGGGTTCCGTTTTCAACCATTGAAGCCGAAGAATGCCTTCCCGACAAGTTTCTGAGCCTAGTGAGATTTTTTCGGGCTGACTATGTTGTTTAGCAAGCTGGACAGCATTGCCGCCATCCGGCGACGATCAAGGGCAACCCTGAACGGCGGTAAGCCCTTGCCCTTAAATGCCAGGTGAAGGCGGGATGCCTCATCGAGCTTTCCAGAGACCTGGGGATCCAATAAGAATACCGCAGGCTGCTGATCGAGTGCGTCAAGCCCAGCGGCTTCAGGATCTTCAAGGCAGGAATACATCGAGATCAACGCGTCGCGCGCTCCATCTCCCACCAAGTTTACCGACAGCAGTTCACCACTCGGGCTTGCGATTTCCAGGCGGAGACCGCCCTCGATAGAAACCACGTTCAGGATGTTGCCGATGCTCTCAGTCATTTAGCCAGCGTATAGGAACACCGCTGCCGGCGCTAAGCAAAAAAAAGGCGCCACTGGGAGGTCGGCGCCCGTAGTTTGGGGGGAAGCACTCAGTTGGCGACTGGTGCAAGTGTCAAACCACGAATAGGCGGAAAGGTTCCGGTAGCATGCTCGGGGCCTGCACGACTTGTCAATGTCATATTCGGGGAGCATACTTCCCTCATCGGTGGCAGTTGTATAGGGCGTCACCGGCAGGGAGGTCACCCCTTTCGCCCCGACACAGGAGGAGGGCCCGGTGGATCTTCCAGATAAACTGTCTCGTGAAGGCATTTTCCAGCCTGACGAAGTCAAAGTAATCGCTGAAGTTGTTGGTCACCTTGCAACTGACCGCCTCGAAGCGCGGGAACGTGAGGATTTGGCTCTTTTTGTGCTCCGAGTCTATCAGGAAAACCCGGTCGATGGCGATAACCTGCTCGACCGATGCCAGATTGCGTTGGGTCATTAATTGAAAAGCCGGCCGCCTCGAGTGGAGGCGGACGGCAACACGGTTAGGCGCTCATAGCTGGTGGCGCAGACGGCCCGGAGCGGTGCCAGACGGGCGGGAGCCCCTCAACAGGCATCCCGGCCTCCAAGCATGCAGCAACAAACGCCTCGCGCGCCACGTGGGCAGGCGTGCGGAACTGCAGCGCGGCGCGGCACCTTTCGCAAGCGCGCTTATAGCGCTCTCCGTTGCGTAGTGGCCATTCGTTTTCGAGAAAGTCGAGCGCATCGTGGACGCCGTGGAAAGTGCGGGCAGTGCCATTGGAAAAGCGCACATAAAGTGGGGTAGCGAAGTAAATCTCAGCCAGCATCGGAATCCTCCTTTCAAATGCGAATCTGGCGCCTCCGATATGGATTTGGAGTTTTCGCGATTCAAGATTTCATCGTGCGAAAAACAGAAAAACCGCCCGCCTTGATGGGGCGAGCGGCTATTAAAGTCCGGTGCCGGCAAGAAGCGACTACGCAGCCTTCTTGGCGGCCGACGTCTTGTTTATCGACGTGACGGCGAGGTTCGTCAGCTTGTTGTTGGTCGCTTTCTCCTGGTCAAGGATCTCGCTTAGAAGCTTGTGCGCTTCGTCGTGGCCGAGGTCCTTGGCCCATTCGCGGAGCGAACCGTAACGTGCGATCTCATAGTGCTCCACAGCCTGGCAGGCAGCGAGCAGGCCGGCATCGAGCGCGATGCCTTCCGCCTCTTTCATCAGGCCATCGGCTTCTTTGATTAGCCCCTCGATGGCGTCGCACTTCTCACCGGAAGCCTTCTTGCCGATCGACTGGAAGACCTGCTCCAGCTTCTTGATCTGCTCCTTTGTTTCCGCAAGATGCGCCTCGGCCGCTTTTTTGAGCTCGGCGCTCTTCGCAGCCTTTGCCACCTTCGGCAACGCCTTCGTGATAGCGTTTTCAGCGTAATAGACGTCCTGCAGTGTGTGCTCGAAAATGTCGGCAAGCGTTTTCATGGGGGTGCTCCCTTTTCTGTGAATTAGAGCATCAAGAATGAAAAGGCCGCGAATTTGTTCCGGCGATGAGGCGGCCAAGACGTCCGGCAGGCAATCCTGGAAAATGAAACGTAAAAGCCGCCCGCCAGTGAAGGCGGACGGTCTTCATATGCCAGCGCTCGGTGGGCGGCGGCCTCCTGGTAAGAAAAAGGCCGCGCGACAAAGCCCCCTCGGGCGCGCAGCGGCAAGGCCTACCGGGACATGCGGGGCCGGGTCGGCTCAACTGGTGGGTGCCGCCGGCGACGGTTCAAGCGCCGCGGCGACACCCGCCATCCGTCTCTCGGCGGATTGGAAACTTATGCTGCTACTTTTACCCCCGCGGCCGCCAGAACCTTCGCGGCCCGCGTTGATGGCTTCGGAACATCGCGCCAATCAACGCCGGGCGGAAAGTGGAAGGTCTTTGCGAAAGTATTGCAGGGCGTGAATTCTCTGTCGCCGAAGTCGTCACCGTAAAGTTCGATACGGAGCATTCTTGCTTCCATGGCCAGCCATTCTAGATAAGCGAGCCTTGGATCGGACCGGTCGTCGGGAAGATCTGCGATAGGTCTTCTCGGCAACAGCCGGCGCGGTTCGAGCCTTCTATCCGTAAGAGAGTCGTGCGTGGTGGTGGCCATTGCTGGTGGTCCTTCCTCTTGATTAGTTTCGCTCAATGCGATAACAATTACCATTAACTGGGGACGCGTCAAGCGCTTTTTATCATTGTGAGCGAATTTAATCACATCTCGGGCAAGCAGATCGCTGCGGCCCGCGTGCTGCTGGACTTGGGACAAGTGGACCTAGCTGACTTGGCAAAAATTTCTGCACCGACATTGCGGCGCATGGAGGCTGCTAAAGGCGCGATGCCTGGCATGCGCAACAACGTCGCAGCGGTCATAGCGGCCCTCGAGTCGGCCGGCATCGAATTTATCGAAGGTGGCGTTCGCCTTCGGGATCGGCAGGAATGACCGCGGCGAAAAGAGAACGCCTTGAGACCGAACTCGCGCGCTTGGTCGTGCGGAACATGGCGGCTGTAATGGAGCGAGAGCAGGTCCGTCGCGGGCTCAACAAGGTGGAGTTCGCGAAGCTGTGCGGCATCACAGCGCCTTCGTATATTTCGATCCTGGAGGGCAAGGCGAATCCCACCATGTTCATGGTGGCCAGGATCTCGTGGAATACCGGGCTGACTCTGCATCACCTTGTTCACGGCGACGATAAGACGCCTAACCCGAGCTAGCCGAAGGATCAAAATCGTCCCTCACGCATTCTTTTTCCATCAACGTCCTAATGAAGGAGACCACGATGGACTGGAACCGTGTTGAAGGTAATTGGAAGCAGGTCAAGGGCAAGATCAAAGAGCAGTGGGGCAAGCTCACTGACGACGATCTGGACGTCATTGACGGCAAGCGCGACCAGCTGGAAGGCAAGATCCAGGAGCGCTACGGCTACGCGAAGGATCAGGCCACGAAAGACGTCGACGATTGGTACGGCCGCCAGACTTGGTAGTTCATAAAAAGGCCCGCCTAAAAAGCGGGCCTTTCCTCTTAGCGCTGCTTGTCGCCAGCGCTCTTGCCGTCTGAGCTCTTAGAGCGCTCCTCGAAGCGATCCGCGCCCTTGGCCAGATCTGAGCCCTTCTCGGCTTCAACCTTGCGCTCTTCGGCCCGTGTGGACTTATGGAGGCCCCTCGCGCCTTCCTTGCCCTTATCCGTCGGTGCGTTCTCGATTGCCATTGCACGTCCTCCTGTGGGGGAAAGGAAACGGCGCAGAGGCGGCTGGGTTCCGCAAGGGAACAACTTTGGTTTGGCAGCGTTTCGAAAGCCATCGATCAAACGTAGGAGAGCGATCATGAACAACATCATTTATCTCGTCGGCCTAGTCGTTGTTGTCCTCGCCGTTCTGTCATTCTTCGGCCTTCGGTGAAGCCCATGAGCGACGAACGAGAACAGCGCATCAAGGCGAGGGCTTTTGAACTGTGGCAGCAGGAAGGTTCACTCGATGGCCGGACGCTCGGCCATTGGCTGCAGGCTGAGCGCGAGATTCAGAAAGAGGAGGCCGCGGCAGCAGCGCGGAGAGATCAGGCCAATGACAAAGATCTGACGACGGCAAAACGGAGGCGTTGAGTCTGCGCAGCCGACTGACTCGAAAGTGAAGGGCGGCTTTCCGTGTGCCATGTGCCAATCATGTGCCGTAAATTCTCGCAAAACCGAGGTAAACGGCGGTAAATGCGCGCAAGAATTACGTTGAATTACCTAGTCTACAGCGTTGATTTTATTGAGACCTCGGTGGTGAGCGCGCAGGGATTCGAACCCTGGACCTACTGATTAAAAGTCAGTTGCTCTACCGGCTGAGCTACGCGCTCCCAGGCGGTGCAAATGGAGCCCCGCGGAAGTGCGCGGAACATATGCAGGAGGGTTTGCCGGGTCAACCCGGAAAATGCGGCGAAAAACAGGTTTTGCTGCATTTCGCCGCGTTCTCCAAAAGGTGATTGGCAGGAGGGGGGCACGGGGGATATCAGAAGGCGCAAATGCGGGAGCGGGCGAGGCCATGTTGGTGGGCTCGGCCGGTTCCGGCTTGCCGTCGCGGAGTAGCCCTTGTCGATCGCCGATATTTCCCTGTTGAGCGCACTCCTGGCCGGGGCGCTCTCGTTTCTGTCGCCCTGCGTACTGCCGCTCGTGCCGCCCTATCTCTGTTACATGGCGGGCATTTCGGTCGAGCAGTTCCGAGGCAACGATGCGGTGGCGGTGCAGCGGGATACGCGCGGCGCGGTGCTGTTGGCGGCGTTCTGTTTCACGCTCGGGTTTGCGACGGTTTTCGTGGCACTTGGGGCTGGCGCCTCGACGATCGGCATGGTGCTGCGGCGGCATCTCGACATTCTCGCGCAGATCGGTGGCGTCATCATCATATTGATGGGGCTGCATTTCCTCGGGCTGCTGCGCATCGGGCTTTTTGCCCGCGAGGCACGGTTCCAGGGCGGCGGCAAGCCGGCGACGGCGTCGGGCGCTTATATCATGGGGCTCGCCTTCGCGTTCGGCTGGACGCCGTGCATCGGGCCGGTGCTGGGGGCGATCCTCGGCGTGGCGGCGGCGCGCGAGACGGTTGGCGACGGGGCGGCGCTGCTGGCGGTCTATTCGCTGGGGCTTGCGGTGCCGTTCTGGATCGCGGCCGGTTTTTCCGGCGCCTTCATGCGCTTCCTCGTTCGCTTCCGTCGCCATCTCGGCACGGTCGAAAAGGCGATGGGCGTGCTGCTCATCCTCACCGGCCTTGCCTTCATCTTCGGCTATATCAGCGCGGTCGCCATCTGGTTCCAGCAAACGTTTCCCATTCTCTCGCAAATCGGCTAGGTCGAAACATCATCCTCGGCAAGCGGGAATAGACGACGGCGCATGGCTGACATCATCGGACTGGTCCTGCCGTTCTTCGGCATGATCCTGCTGGGTTATGTGGTCGCGAAGATCACCCGGCAGCCGGTCGAGGCGCTCGGCTGGCTCAACACCTTCATCATCTACATCGCGCTGCCGGCGCTGTTCTTCAAGCTGGTGGCCAAGACGCCGATCGAGCAGCTGACCCGCGTCGATTTCATCGTCGCCAATATCAGCGCGACATACCTGATCTTCGGCCTCGTCTTCGCCGTCGGGCTCTGGCTGCGGCGCGCGACGATCGGCGAGGCGACGATCCAGGGGCTGGCGGCCGCCTATGGCAATATCGGCTATATGGGGCCGGGGCTGGCGCTGCTGGCCTTCGGGGAGCCGGCGGCGGTGCCGGTGGCGCTGGTCTTCTGCTTCGAGAACATGCTGCACTTCATGGTCGCGCCGGCGCTGATGGCGCTGGCCGGCGGGGAAAAGCGGCCGGCGATCCAGATTGCCGGCGGCATCGTGCACAAGATCGTCACGCATCCCTTCATCATCGCCACGGCCGCGGGCTTTGTCGCGGCCTTTGCCGGCTTCGAGCCGCCGGCGCCGCTGCAACGGCTGATCGACTACCTGGCGCAGGCCGCGGCCCCTTGCGCGCTGTTCGCCATGGGCGTCACGCTGGCGCTGCGGCCCTTGAAACGCGTGCCGATGGAGATCGGCTATATCGTGCCGGCAAAACTCCTGCTGCTGCCGGTCACCATGTATTTCGTGCTCGGCCTTGCCGGTAATTTCGATCCGGTCTGGGTGTTCACGGCGGTCCTTCTCGCCGCACTTCCGACAGCGACGAATGTCTTCGTCATCGGCCAGCAATATGGCGTGTGGCAGGAGCGGGCTTCCGCGACGATTCTGATCACGACGGTGCTGTCCGTCGCGACGGTGACCATCCTGCTTTACCTGATCAAGTCAGGCCTGCTTGCGGGCGACCCGTTCCCGTAAACCGTCGCGAAATGCCTTGAGTGAGCCGCCGGGCTCGATGCCTTCGCGCATGACGATGCTGCGCAGCGGCCCGAGTGCCGAAAGCAGGTGCAGGCCCGCCGAGCGCAGGAACTGCACGGGCAGGAAATCGGACAGCAGCGAGCGGTTGAGCAGGTCGACACTCATGGTGCGCGTGCGGATGTCCGCCTGTCGCTTGCGATCGAAACGCTCGCCGATGCCGCCATCGCCCTCCTGGATGAGGTCCTTCAGCGCCATGATGTCGCGCAGGCTGAGATTGAGGCCCTGGGCGCCGATCGGCGGGAAGGCGTGGGCGGCTTCGCCCACCAGCACGAAACGCCCCTTGCCGAAATGCCGGGCCGTCATGCCGGAGAGCGGAAAACTCTGCGGCGTGCCCTCGACGGTGACCTTGCCGAGCATGGATTGCATGCGCTCCTCCACGGCGCGGCCAAGATCGGCGGCGGGGAGTTCGCGCAGCCGCGCCGCTTCCTTCGGCGGCAGGACCCAGACGAGGCTGGAGCGGCGGCCGGGAAGGGGGACCTGTGTGAAGGGGCCGCTTTCCGTGTGGAACTCCGTCGAGACATTGCCGTGCGGCCGTTCATGCGCAAAATTGAGCACGAGGGCGGCCTGGGGATAGGACCAGGCGCTGACGGCGATGCCGGCGCTGTCGCGGATCTTCGATTTCTTGCCGTCTGCGCCGACGACGAGGCGTGCCGTGACATGTTCGCCATCGTCGAGCACGAGTTCGACGCCGTGCTCGAAGGCGGTGGCCGCCGTCACCCCGCTTTCCAGCCGGACGATATTCTCGCGGGCGGCGATTTGCGTGTTCAGCACGTCGAGGAAAGGCGCATTTGGGATGTTGTAGCCGAAGGCGGGAAGGCCGACCTCGGTGGAGCGGAAGGCGACCGGCGGCGCGCGCAGGAGCCGCGTCGTGCCGTCGAGGATCTGCATAGTTTCGAGGGCCGCGGCATGGCGCGCGATCTCGTCCCACAGGCCGAGTGCCTTCAGGAAGGCGATGGACTGGTCCATCAGCGCGGTCGTTCGGCCATCGGCGGCGCGCGTCGGCGGGGCGATCAGCGCGACGCTGCGCCCCGAATCGGCGAGCGCCAATGCCGCGAGGTTGCCGGCAAGGCCGGCGCCGACGATCGCGATATCGAATTCCTTCATGACCGACCTCTCAGACAGCGAAGCGTTACCCACAGGTTTGGCTGCTTCTACTGCGGGAAGACTAGGCCCGCAAAGAGGCAATTTCCATGGGATGAATCGGCGCAGGCGCCGGAACCGCCCGGCAGGCAGCCGATTTTCACTGGCGATGCCGGGCAATCAATGCATATTACCGGCAGTGACCGCGTAAGAGGGCGTGTTCGGCAAACCGCGGCCGATGAAAGCCCCTCAAGGGATGGACAGCCAAAGGCGATGAAGTTTTTCAACTACAAGCGCGTGCCCTACGCGGAAATCCGTGCCTTTTCCGTCCATATCCTGACGGCATCCGGGTCGTTCCTGGCCTTTCTCGGCGTCGTGGCGGCAGCCGAACACCGTTTCGTCGACATGTTCTGGTGGCTCGGCTTGGCGCTCGTCGTCGACGGCATCGACGGGCCGATCGCGCGAAAAGTGCGGGTCAAGGAAGTGCTGCCGAACTGGTCCGGCGACACGCTGGACAATGTCATCGACTACGTGACCTACGTGCTGCTGCCGGCCTTTGCGCTCTACCAGAGTGGCATGATCGGCGAACCGTGGTCCTTCGTGGCGGCCGGCGCCATTGTCGTCTCCAGCGCCATCTATTATGCCGACATGGGCATGAAGACGGACGAATATTTCTTCTCCGGCTTTCCCGTCGTCTGGAACATGGTGGTGTTCACGCTCTTCGTCATCCAGGCGAGCGAACTGACGGCATCGATCATCGTCTTCGTTTCCGTCTTCCTCACCTTCATGCCGATCAATTTCCTGCATCCCGTGCGCGTCGAGCGGCTGAGGGCGATCAATCTCGGCGTCTTCTTCCTGTGGGCGCTGCTCAGCGGCTACGCGCTTCTGCTGCATTTCGACACGCCGGCCTGGGTGGTCTGGGGTGTCGTGGCGACGGGGCTCTATCTCTATGTCATCGGCGCCGTCCTGCAGGCCTTTCCCAGCCTCGGGCGGTAGCCAACTCTCGGGAGAACCAGCATGACCAAGGCGATTGTCATCCGCAGTCTCGGCGGACCGGAAGTCCTGAAGCTGGAGGATGTGCCGCTTGCCGCACCCGGCCCCGGCGAGGTGCAGATCAAGCAGGCCGCCATCGGCCTCAACTTCATCGACGTCTATTTCCGCACCGGCCTCTACAAGACCGAGCTGCCCTTCGTCCCCGGCAAGGAAGGCGCCGGCACGATCACGGCGCTCGGTGACGGCGTCACGGATTTCGCCATCGGCGACCGCGTCGCCTATGCCTCGGCGGATGGCGCCTATGCGGTGGAACGCAATGTCGCGACCAGACATCTGGTGAAGGTGCCGGAAGGCATTTCGCTCGAAACGGCAGCCGCAATGATGCTGAAGGGCATGACGGCGCAGTATCTGCTGCTCCAGACCTACCAGGTGAAGCCAGGCACCGTGCTGCTGTTCCATGCGGCCGCGGGCGGCGTCGGCCTCATTGCCGGCCAGTGGGCGAAGGCGCTCGGCGCCACGGTGATCGGCACGGCCGGCTCGCAGGCGAAGATCGACCTCGCGCTGGCGCATGGCTATGACCACGTCATCGATTACGGCAAGGAAGACTTCGTCGCGCGGGTGCGCGAACTGACCGGTGGGGCAGGCGTCGATGTCGTCTACGATTCCGTCGGCAAGGACACGTTCCCGCAATCACTGGACTGCCTGAAGCCGCGCGGCCTGTTCGTCAGCTTCGGCAATTCCTCCGGCCCGGTCGATGCCTTCAACCTCGGCCTGCTGTCGCAAAAGGGCTCGCTCTACACGACGCGGCCGACGCTCTTCGCCTACATCCCGACGCGCGATGCGCTCGATGCATGTGCAAACTCGCTCTTTGATATTGTGCAAAGCAACAAAGTGCGTATCAATATTAATCAGACTTATCCGTTGTCCGAGGCAGGACGGGCGCACACGGATCTGGAAGCAAGAAAAACGAGTGGAACGACGTTGCTCATTCCCTGACACGACCCGAATGGGCGGCAAGGGCTGAGACCGCAGGAAAGAGGGGCAGAGTGTCAGCCGTTGGAGCGTCCGAGGGCAGCCCGTTGCTGGCTGTCCGCAGCCTGACGAAACTTTTTGGTTCGTTTGCCGCATGCAACGGCATCGATCTCGATATCCGGCCCGGCGAAATCCACGCCCTGCTGGGCGAGAACGGCGCCGGAAAATCCACCCTCGTGAAAATGCTCTTCGGCGTGCTTTCGCCGACCAGCGGGCAGATCCTGTGGAAGGGCGAGCCTGTGCGCATCCCGAGCCCCGGCGCTGCACGCCGCCTCGGCATCGGCATGGTTTTCCAGCATTTTTCGCTGTTCGAGGCGCTGACGGTCGCCGAAAACATCGCCCTGTCGCTGAGCCCCGGCATTTCGCTCTCAAAGGTCGCGGAAGAGGCCTCGCGCCTGTCGCATCTCTACGGCCTGCCACTCGATCCGAAGGCCCATGTCGCGGACCTTTCGGTGGGCGAACGCCAGCGCATCGAGATCGTGCGCGCGCTGTTGCAGAACCCGGAGCTCATCATCCTCGACGAGCCGACCTCGGTGCTGACGCCGCAGGAGGCCGACCGGCTGTTCGAGACGCTCGCCAAGCTCAAGGCCGAGGGCCGCTCGGTGCTCTATATCAGCCACCGGCTGGAAGAGGTGCAGCGCATCTGCGACCGCGCGACCGTGCTGCGCCACGGCAAGGTGACCGGCGCCTGCGATCCGCGCCAGGAAACGCCGGCCTCGCTTGCCCGGATGATGGTCGGCAGCGACGTTGCCTCGGTGACGGCCGCCGGCACCAACACCAAGGGCGAGGTGCTGCTCGAAGCCAGTCATCTGAGTGTTCCGGCGCGCACACCCTTTGCCGTTACGCTGAAGAATGTCTGTCTCAAGGTGCGCGGCGGCGAGGTTCTGGCGATCGCCGGCGTTGCCGGCAATGGCCAGGGCGAGCTTTTCGATGCGCTCTCCGGCGAATATCCGGTGGCAGAAGCCTCCGCCGTCACCATCCGCGGCAAGGCGGCCGGCAATCTCGGCATCACGGCGCGGCGCCTGATGGGTGCGGGTTTCGTGCCGGAGGAACGCCATGGCCACGCCGCGGTGCCGGCTTTGCCGCTGTCGGACAATCTCGTGCTGGCGCGCAACCAGTCGGACCGGAAAACCTTCCTTGCCGGCGGTGTTCTCGGCATTATCAAGCACGCTGTCGTGCGCATCGCCTCCAAGCGCATTTCCGAGACGATGGACGTGCGCAAGAGCGGCGAGGACCCGGCGGCCGGTTCGCTTTCCGGCGGCAACCTGCAAAAGTACATTGTCGGACGCGAACTGGACCGCCAGCCGGCCGTGCTGATCGTCAACCAGCCGACCTGGGGCGTGGACGCCGGAGCGGCGAGCCGCATCCGCCAGGCGCTCGTGGATCTCGCGAAATCGGGCTCGGCGGTGCTGGTGATCAGCCAGGATCTCGACGAGATTTTTGAAGTGGCAACGGAAATCGCCGTCGTCAGCGAAGGGCGGCTGTCGGATGTTTACCCGGCTCATGACCTGACCCGCGAAAAGATCGGTCTGCTGATGGGCGGCATGTACGGCAAGACGGAAGGCGGCGAGGTGGCCCATGCGCATTGAACTTGAAAAGCGCGCCAGTCCCTCGACGCTCTTCTCCATCCTGTCGCCATTCTTGGCGCTGGCGCTGACGGTCGTAGCCGGCGGCATCATGTTCGCGCTCATCGGCAAGAGCCCGGTCGCGGCACTCTACTCCTTCTTTATCGAGCCGCTGCTCGACATCTGGTCGCTGCACGAGATCGCCATCAAGGCGGCACCCCTGATCCTGATCGGCGCCGGGCTCTCGGTGTGCTACCGCTCGAACAATTGGAACATCGGCGCCGAGGGGCAGTTCATCGCCGGTGCCATTGCGGGCGCCATCGTGCCGGTTGTCTTCCACGACTGGCACTCGTCACTTGTCCTGCCGCTGATGCTGATTTTCGGCATGATCGGCGGCGCGCTCTATGCCGCCATTCCCGCCTTCCTCAAGGCGCATATGAACACCAACGAGATCCTGACGAGCCTGATGCTGGTCTATATCGCCCAGCTCTTCCTCGACTGGCTGGTGCGCGGGCCATGGCGCAGCCCCGATGCCTATAACTTCCCGGTGACGCGCGATTTCGTGCCGGAGGCCATCCTCCCCGAACTCATCTCCTCGGGCCGCGCCAATCTCGGCTTCGCCTTCGCCATCATCGCCGCCGTCGGGCTGTGGATCATGATGCGCTACACGCTGAAAGGCTTCGAGATCACCGTGCTCGGCCAGTCGGAGCGGGCAGGGCGCTTTGCCGGCTTCTCGTCTAAGCGTATGATATGGTTCTCGATGCTGCTTTCCGGCGCGCTTGCCGGGCTTGCCGGCATTTCGGAGGTCAGCGGCACCATCGGCAAGCTCCAGCCGATCATTTCGCCCGGCTATGGCTTTACCGCCATCATCGTCGCCTTCCTCGGCCGCCTCAATCCGCTCGGCATCATCGCCGCCGGCCTGTTCCTGGCGCTGACCTATGTGGGGGGCGAGGCGGTGCAGTTGACGCTCAGCGTCTCCGACAAGGTCACGCGCGTCTTCCAGGGGCTGCTGCTGTTCTTCGTGCTCTCCTGCGATACGCTGATCCAGTACAAGATCCGGCTGGTCTTCTCGCGGTTCGGCCAGACCACGGAAGGGAGCGCGCACTGATGGGTATCATCGAAGCGATCCTCTTGACCGTCATCACCGCCGCAACACCGCTGGTGCTGGCTTCCCTCGGCGAACTCGTCACCGAGCGGTCGGGCGTGCTCAATCTCGGCGTCGAGGGCATGATGGTGATGGGCGCCGTGCTCGCCTTTGCCGCCACGCAGGCCACCGGCTCGCCCTATATCGGCATTCTCGCCGGCATTGCCTGCGGCGCGGTGTTCTCGCTGCTCTTCGGCTTCCTGACCTTGACGCTCGTCGCCAACCAGGTGGCGACCGGCCTTGCGCTTACCATTCTCGGCCTCGGCGTTTCCGGCCAGATCGGCGAGCCCTATGTCGGCATGTCGGGCATCAAGCTGCAACCGATCGTCATCCCGCTGCTCGCCGATATTCCGTTCCTGGGGCCGCTACTCTTCAAGCAGGACCTGATCTTCTACCTGTCGATCGCGCTGGTCATCGGCGTCAACTGGTTCCTGTTCAAGAGCCGCGCCGGCCTGAAGCTGCGCGCCATCGGCGACAGCCATGGCTCGGCGCATGCGCTCGGCATCCATGTCATCCGCACGCGCTATCTCGCGGTGATGTTCGGCGGCGCCTGTGCCGGGCTTGCCGGTGCGCAGCTCTCGCTCGTCTATACGCCGCAATGGGTGGAGAACATGTCGGCCGGGCGCGGCTGGATTGCGCTGGCGCTCGTCGTCTTCGCCTCGTGGCGGCCCTGGCGGCTGCTTGCGGGCGGCTATCTTTTCGGCGCGGTCTCGATCAGCCAGCTACACGCCCAGGCGTTCGGCATCGGCATTCCCTCGCAGTTTCTGTCGGCGCTTCCCTATGCCGCCACGGTGATCGTGCTCGTCCTGATATCGCACAATCGGCGCACCACGCTGATCAACACGCCCGCCTCGCTCGGCAAGCCCTTCGTGCCCGATCGATAGGAAAACAAGAAAAAGCAACCACTTCTAACCACAGAGGATAAAATGAAGAAAATCATTCTCGCTCTCGCCACCTCGACCGCTGTTCTCGGCTTTGCCGCAGCCGCCAACGCCCAGGACGCCACAAAGATCTGCTTCATCTATGTCGGCTCCAAGACCGACGGCGGCTGGACGCAGGCACATGACATCGGCCGCCAGGCCCTCCAGGCCGAATTCGGCGACAAGATCGAAACGCCGTTCCTGGAAAACGTGCCGGAAGGCCCGGATGCCGAGCGCGCCATCGAGCGCATGGCCCGTTCCGGCTGCGCGCTGGTCTTCACCACGTCCTTCGGCTTCATGGACGCGACCGTCAAGGTTGCCGAAAAATTCCCGGACGTGAAGTTCGAACATGCGACCGGCTTCAAGTCCGGCCCGAACGTCGCGACCTACAATTCGCGCTTCTATGAAGGCCGTTACATCCAGGGCCTGATCGCCGCGAAGATGTCCCAGAAGGGTGTTGCCGGCTACATCGCCTCCTTCCCGATCCCGGAAGTCGTGATGGGCATCAATTCCTTCGTGCACGGCGCGCAGTCGATCAACCCGGACTTCAAGGTCAAGGTCATCTGGGCCAACACCTGGTTCGACCCCGGCAAGGAAGCCGACGCCGCCAAGGCGCTGATCGACCAGGGCGTCGACATCCTGACGCAGCACACCGACACGACCGCGCCGATGCAGGTTGCCGCCGAACGCGGCATCAAGGCCTTCGGCCAGGCATCCGACATGATCAAGGCCGGCCCGGAAACGCAGCTGACCGCCATCGTCGACACCTGGGGCGCCTACTACATCAAGCGCACCAAGGCCGTTCTCGACGGCACCTGGAAGTCGGAGCAGGTCTGGGACGGCCTGAAGGACGGCATCCTCACCATGGCGCCCTACACCAACATGCCGGACGACGTGAAGAAGCTTGCGGAAGAGGCAGAAGCCAAGATCCGCTCCGGCGAACTGCACCCCTTCACTGGCCCGATCAAGAAGCAGGACGGCTCGGATTGGCTGGCTGACGGCGCCGTCTCAGACGACGGCACACTGCTCGGCATGAACTTCTACATCGCCGGCGTCGACGACCAGCTGCCGAAGTAAGGGCTCCGACCCACGACGATACAGGGGCGCCTCGCAAGAGGCGCCTTTTTTCATTGTGAAAGCGGGATGACGCGAACAGACTTTGCGGAATCGGCGACGCACTTTATACCTGCCAGACTGCCCCGGAACAAAATGGGTGTTTTGGGGCGCAGGAGGGGACATACTTGCGCAGGGGTTTGCTTGAGACCGTGATCAGCGGGATGAACACGCGCACCAGCCACGCGCAGGTCGTCAACGAGCTCGGAAGAGCCATCATCGCCGGCGAGTATCCGGTCGGCGCGACTTTGCCCGGCGATGCCGATCTCGCCGCCCGCTTCAAGGTGTCCCGCACGGTCCTGCGCGAGGCGATGAAGACGCTCGCGGCCAAGGGCCTCGTCGTGCCGCGCGCGCGCATCGGCACGCGGGTGACGCCGAACACCCAGTGGAACCTCTTCGACAGCGATATCCTCACTTGGTATTTCGCCGTCGGTGTCAACGAGGATTTTCTGCTGCATCTCTCCGAAGTGCGCCTGGCTTTCGAACCGCATGCGGCGGCCCTTGCGGCGCGCCATGCCTCCGAGGCCGATATCAGCCAGATGATGCGCCTTGCCGTCGCCATGGGCGATCCGGAGCACACGGCGGAAACGCTCGCCATAGCGGACCTGAAATTCCACCTCTCGGTGCTCGAAGCCTCGCGCAATCCCTTCCTGCGCACGCTCGGCAGCCTCATCGAAGCCGGGCTCGTCGGTGCCTTCAAGCTCTCCTCGCCCGCGGCCGACCGCGGCCAGATCGCTGACGTCTCAACCAGCCATATCCGCATCGTCGAGGAGATCGACAAGCGGGATGAGGGTGGCGCCCGACGCGCCATGGAGAACGTCATCAAGGTCGGCCGGGAGCGCGTCGTCGAGGCGCTGCGTGAAGAAAGATAGCGGGGTTCAGGTATACGCCCTTAGCAGGGGAGCGTCTTCCGACAGCTATGCCGATGCTTCGCCCTGAGACGGTGCAGCCAGATTCAGTTCGCCCTGCGTGTCCGCCTCTTCAGACGGTTTTCTCGTTGCCTCCAAGGCAAGCAACTGCTCGGACATGGCGGCGGCAAGCTCGTCTTTCGCAATGATGACGTGATTGGCGCCGAATTGCCGCAGATGGTCCGCCTCCGCCTGGGAGGCCGCGCGCGCCACGATGGCGAGTGCGCCATTCGCAGAACGCGCCTGCTCGATGAGCGTGCCGGCCGCAAAGGCGTCCGGAATGGCGGCTACGAACCAGCGCGCGCCCGCGATATTCGCCTGCGCCAGCACACCGCGATTGCCCGCCGGCTCGCCGATCGCCTCGATGCCCTGTTCGCGCAGCGCTTCGGCAACGCCCGCCCGCTCTTCGATGACGATGAGCGGAATGCCGGCCCCGCGCAGCCGCTCGACGATGCGCCTGCCGACGCCACCGTAGCCCACCACCACCGCGTGGTCGCTGAGCGTCGTCGGCTCCGGCTCGTCTTCGTCCGGTTCCTCCGGCTGTGCGGCCGCATCCTCACCGCCCTCCGTCTCCTCTGCGGCATCCAGTTTTGCGCCGTAATGGTCGACCGCCATGAAGAGCAGCGGGTTGACGAGGATGGAGAACAGCGCGCCCGCGACAACGAGGTCCTGCGCCACGGCCGGCAACAGGTCCAGGCCGACGCCGAGCACGACGAGAATGAAGGAGAATTCACCGATCTGCGCCAGGCTCGCGGCAATGGTGAGCGCGATCGTGCGCGGATAACCGAAGGCCTTGACGATGAGGTAGGCAGCCGCCGACTTGATGAAAACGATGGTGACGAAGGTCGCAAGGATCGCCAGCGGCCGCTCGACGAGGTTGACCGGGTCGAACAGCATGCCGACGGAGACGAAGAACAGCACCGCGAAGGCATCGCGAAGCGGCAGCGTTTCGCGCGCGGCCTGCTGGCTGAGCTGCGATTCCGCCAGCACCATGCCGGCAAAGAAGGCGCCGAGCGCAAAGGACACGCCGAAGAGTTTTGCAGAGCCATAGGCGACGCCGAGCGCAATGGCCAGAACCGAAAGCCGGAACAACTCGCGCGAGCCGGTATGCGCCACGTAATGCAGGATCATCGGAATGACCTTGCGGCCGACGACCAGCATTAGTGCGATGAAGGCCGAGACCTTCAGCGCCGTGACCCCGACCGCCGTCCAGACCGCGCCGATGCCCAGCGCCCGCGTCAGGTCCGGATCGACATCCGCGGTCTGCGCCGTGCCGCCCAGCACGCCGGCAAGCGGCGGCAGCAACACGAGCGTCAGCACCATGACGAGGTCCTCGACGATCAGCCAGCCGACCGCGATGCGCCCCTTTTCCGTCTCCACCATGCGGCGCTCCTGCAGCGCGCGCAGCAGCACGACGGTACTGGCGACGGAGAGCGACAGGCCGAAGACGAAACCGCTGCCTGCGGACCACCCCATCGCAAGCGCCAAAAGCAGGCCGAAGAAGGTCGCGACGACGATCTGGCCGAGCGCGCCCGGAATGGCGATCGCCCGCACCGATAGAAGGTCCTTCAGTGAAAAATGCAGGCCCACACCGAACATCAGCAGGATGACGCCGATTTCCGCCAGTTCGTTTGCCAGTTTCTGATCGGCGACGAAGCCCGGCGTGAAGGGACCTATAACCACGCCGGCCAAAAGGTAGCCGGCTATCGGGGGCAGGCGAAAACGGTGGGCGACCAGCCCCGCGAGGAAGGCGAGGCAGATACCGGCAACCAGCGTGGCGATCAGCGGTGTCGCATGGGGCAAGCGCGTCTATCCTGATTCCGTGGGAATTCAAGAGGATAGGGTAGGGCGGCCCGCTGCCCCGCGCAAGACGCGAATCGGAAAGAACGCGACGCTTCAGTCGTCGTTGCTCGCGTTCAGCTCTTCCGGCCGCATGCCCTCATCCGCCGCTTTGGTTGCGAGTTGGGCCGCTCCCATCGCCTGGTAGAGGTTGAACAGCGATTCGCTGGCGCGCGCCGCAAGGCGGAACCATTCCGTATTGCCGGCAATGGCAGGGTGGTGGAGCAGTTGGTCATCGACGAGATCGAGCACGATCGAGGTGGTGTGCACCGCCTCATGGAAGCCGAAGGAGCCGGAGGTGTAATGCGCCAGCAGTTCCGTCGGCGTCATGGCGCGCTCTTCGGCCAGGATGTCGAGCTGCTTCAGCCGTTCGTCTTCCAGTTCGATGTCGGTGCTTTCCAGCATGGTCCGTCTCCGTTGCCGTCGTCGCGTCAGAAATACTCGATTCGCACATAGCGGTGGATGAGAAGTAACGAACGATCCGGCTGGATGCGATAGGTTTCGACGACCGGGCGACCATATTGGTCATTGAACGTGTGTTCGAACGTGCTGCCGATCGGTGCCTTGGTGAGTTTCGTGCGCGGCTGGCCGTTATAGGTGATGCTGCCGCGAATGGGCTCGACGCCGCCGGAATAACCCGCGGTGCAGGCGGCAAGCGAAAGGGCGGCGAGACAGGCGAGGACTATCCGGACCATGATGATCTCCTTCTGCCTCGAAATCTAGCAGATCGCCGCCGCGCATCCAGATGGAAAAGGGCGGCCGAAGCCGCCCGTTTCGTGTCTCAGCCCTGCGGCGTGAGCGTCACCGACGTGCCGGTGGCGGCAAGGTTCAGGCCGATCTGGCCGCTGACGCTGATCGTCTGCAGGTGGATCGAGCCGGAGGTGCCGCCGACCAGGAGGTTGGTGCCGACGCCGAAGCCGAGCGTGGCTTCCGCCGTGGCGCCCTGGTAGAGGCCGCCGAGCGAACCCTGGTGGTAGCCGGCCGTCGGTGCGAAGACCGCCCAGACGATGCGGCCCTGCGTGGTGAAACCGAGGTCGACGCCCATCTTGCGGATGACGCCGGAATAGGTGTCATGCTCGCCGCGGGTCGACGAGAAGACGCAATCAACGGACTTCGCCGAACCGAGCACGTAACCGACGCCGCCGCCGACATCGCAGGTCAGCATGCCGATCTTGACGCCATCGCGATCGCCGCGGTCGACGGAGACGGGTGCTTCCTCGCGGATAACCATGTCCGCCGCGCCAGCCGTGGTTGCGAGAGCCTGCGCAAGGCTCAGCGCGAGGACTGTTCCAAGCTTCTTGTTCATCTGTGCACTCCTTCTAACTGGCACGATAATGGCGAATCCGGTGCTTTGGTTCCGGTCGCAGCCGCATCTCATGGTGAAGATCGTGGCGGAGTGTGGGCAAGTAACTTTTTGCTAACAAATAGTGCGCACGCATGTGGCCAGCGCCCGCCGGCTGAGGCATTTCAACAACATATGGGGCAGCGAGCGCGCATTCGGCGCGCTCACACCTCGTTGATCGTCGGCAGATGGGTAATCACTTCGTCCCGGCGCTTCTCATCGAGCGGCGCGATATGCGCGTTCCAATAGGCCTCTGCCGCGCGCGTCTCGTGTTTCCACTGCCGCGTGCTGACATGGTTGTCGTCGATCTTCGCGAGCCGGCGGCCGCCGAGGCGGAGATAGTCTGCGGCGAGTTTTGCGGTGGATGTCTGTTCCATGGCCAGCCTCCTTGGTGACGGACCAGAACAGTTCCCGCCGCCCGATTGTTCCGGCAATAAAAAAGGCCGGGGCGAAACCGCACCGACCTTCCTCATCATCACCTGTTCACCCGTGCCAGTACATCCGTGGTCAAAAGCATCAGGTGATGCGGCCATCGCGAGCGGCAGAAGCTTTCCAGCGCTCATCAGCAAGGCCGATGACGGTGATATAGGGGGGCATTGTGTTCAAATCAAGGGTCGTCATCCGGCATTGACGAGACAGGCAAAACTGCTAAAAAGCCGCATCGCCTGAAGGGGCGGCAAACCGGCCCGAAACCCGGTGTTGCGACTTTTCCAAAAACCGGGAAAAGAGCACCCTTCATCGACAGGGAAGAGTGTCCGAGTGGTTTAAGGAACCGGTCTTGAAAACCGGCGTAGGCGAGAGTCTACCGTGGGTTCGAATCCCACCTCTTCCGCCAATTGTCAATAAAATCAGATACTTATACGATTATTTTTTGATTTCCGTATCACCATATATCAAGCTAGTCGAGTCGCCCTAAAATCGTACGTGAGTGCCAGCTTTCACGAACTGCTGATCGCGAAAACCGTCTCACTCAAAGGCAATAATACGCAATTATAGGAACCAGATATCCAGCCTGTCCACGGTGAACTCAAGTTTGCATCCGCGTAGATATTCCATATCAACCAAGTGCCCGTCATCGAGCAGTTTCAAATGTCCTGAAGACAGTTCCGACTTGCCCAGCCTCCCAGTTACAGTATATCCCCAAGCATCGTTAATCTTCACAATCGTCTCTCCGGTCTCCTCACTCACCTCACGGAAAGGCATATGATCAAAAGAGACCATGTACAGTCTGACGGGATAAATATGTCCGATTTGCAACTCATATGGGCACACACTTGCAAAGGCCTTGATCGTGATTTGGCCAATTCTCACGGTCACTGACTCTTCGATGCTCGGATCAATACGCAGCAGTTCCGCGTCCATTATTGCTTCGTCTGACATTATGCACCCCCTGTGATCAATTGGTTTGGTCGCTTCTGGCCCAAGAGCCTCCATTCGGCTTCCGTATCGGACTATAAGGGGTTCAGATTGACTTCGACGTGCCATCATGTCCCATGCTTTGGATTGGCCATCACGAAATGTTCGGTAGTACCAAGGCTGGCCTTGTGCAACACCGCCCCAGGTTACTCATCAGCGAAAAAGCCCCAAGGCAAGTTAGACCGTGAGGCTCTTCCTCAGGTGGCAGCATCATAAAGCTCTTTCAGTTCGACAAGGTCTTCAGAAAGCATGCTGCCATAAAGAACCACTGCTTAGAGCCACCGGACCGCACGCGAAGATAAAGACCGTCGCCATTTTCAAAAACTTACGAAAACAATCGGACACCTCTTCCGCCATTACCCTGCTACTTTTCCCGACTTGTTGCTGACGCATTGTCATCCTAGAATTCCCGTGCAGCCCAAAGCGATTTGTCGGCTGGATGCGAGATAAGGGGAGGCAGCGATGGACGTGCTTCGAGACCCCACGCATATCGGCATGTTTGAACCGCAGGATCTCGATATCCTGAAAGGTGTTTTCACCCGGTTGACGGCAGCCAAGAGCCCCGGGCTCGACGAGGCGCGGGAGCGATCGCTGGCGCGCTCGATCATCACGCTGTACCGACACGGCGTGCGCGATCCCGAACAGCTCTTCGACGTGCTGCATATCCAGACATCCTGAAGTTTTGAACCGCGCCGATGTGGCCGAAGCTCGCGGACAGCAACGCGGGCGTTTTAACCATATGGAAACCATAATTCATCGAAGCTGGCGGTGGGCTTCCTATCCATTCGCAATTTTGCCATGTTATTGGCATGATTAACGTACTGTTATTTACTGAGTGGCATTGACGGCCGGCTTGCAGGGGCAAGGCAGGTTGACTGGCGCACCGTCGGGGACAATAGCGGCGTGGGACATAAAAACTTCGAGAAGAACGTGACCCGGTTTGGCATGGGCCTGCGGTTGCTGGCTATTCCGCTGGTCTGTGCGGGCCTTGCGGCCTGTGCCACGACGACACCGGCGCCCACCAAGAAGAAGGTGCGCGGCAAGGAATATTTCTCCGAATCCGAATATGGCGTGAAGGCGAGCCCGCGCGTCGTCGAGGACGGGCAGGCCGTGCCGAAGGGCGGCGGCCGCTACCAGCTCGGCAAGGCCTATCAGGTCCGCGGCAAGTGGTACAAGCCGCGCGAAGAGCCCGGCTATAACAAGACCGGCCTCGCATCCTGGTACGGCTCCGCCTTCCACGGCCGCAGGACGGCGAATGGCGAGGTCTACGACCGCTACCATCTTTCCGCCGCGCACCCGACATTCCCGCTGCCGAGTTATGCCCGCGTCACGAACATGGAGAACGGCACGTCAGTCGTCGTTCGCGTCAACGATCGCGGCCCGTTCCATGAAGGCCGCGTGATCGACGTTTCCTCGAAGACCGCCGACCTGCTCGACATGAAGCGCACCGGCACGGCCAAGGTGCGCGTGCAATATGTCGGCAAGGCGCCGCTCGAGGGCAACGACATGCCCTATCTGATGGCATCGTACGTCACCAAGGGCTCTCGCGTGCCGGCGGTCGATCCGGGTGGCCAGATCGCGACGGGCGTGATGGTGGCTTCCGCCGATGACAGCGCGCTGCCGGGTGTGGGTGAGGGCACGCTTACCGTTCCCGAACAGAGCACGATGACGGCGCTCGCCAAGACAACGCCGACGACGGACGCCTTCCAGGCGATGGGACAGTTCGTCATGCTGCCGGAAATCGGCCCGCTGCCGATGGAACGGCCGAATTTCGTGCCCGACCTTTCGACCGAGCCGAGCTATGCCGCCGCCTATGCGGACGAGCGCGTGCGCGACGCGGCCGGCGCCTTCGACGCCATCCTGACGATCGACGGAAAACTCACGCCGCTCTCCGCACTCGCCGACAACGCGGGCTGATCGCCCGCGTCCCCAAAGCCGTTTGCGCAATGCAGGCGGCTGTGGGAGTGTGACGACATCCCGGAGTCGCCATGCATCGCCGCCTTTTCGCCGTCGTCGTTTTTTCCCTGTTCTTCATCAGCGTTGCGCACGCCCAGTCCGCGGCGCCGCAAGCCGGCTTCGACGTTAAGGCGAAGCAGGTCTATCTCATCGAGGCGCAAACCGGCACGGTTCTGTTCGCCCGCGCCGAGGACGATGCGGTCCCGGCCGCCTCGCTCGCCAAGCTTATGACCATGGCCACGGTGTTCAAGGCGCTTGCCGAGGGCGGCATCACGCTTGAGACGCAATATCCCGTGACCGAATATGCCTGGCGGACCGGCGGCGCGCCGTCGCGCACCTCCACCATGTTTGCCGCGCTGAAATCGAATGTACGCGTGGAGGACCTGATCCGCGGCGTCACGGTTCAGTTCGCCAACGATGCCTGCATCATCCTGGGCGAAGGCATTGCCGGCTCGGAGAGCGCGTTCGCTGAACGCATGACGGAGGAGGCGCGGGCGCTCGGGCTGGTGAAATCGAACTTCGCCAATGCGACCGGCCTGCCGAACCCGGAAAACAAGGTGACGATGCGCGAGATGGTGCTGCTCGCGCGCCACCTGCAGACCACCTATCCGCAGCATATGCGCTACTATCTCGAACCGGAATTCGAGTGGAACAAGATCAAGCAGCGCAACCGCAATCCGCTGCTGGCGCTAAATATCGGCGTAACGGGCTTCGTCACCGGCTTTTCGGAGGAGGGCGGGTATTCGATCGTCGCGGCGGTCAACCGGGATGGCAAACACCTGCTGCTCGCCATGGGCGGCCTGGAAAACGAAAAGACGCGCATCGAGGAATCCCGCCGCATCATTGAATGGGCGCTCTCTTCCTTTGAACGGCGCACGCTGTTCAAGGAGGGCGAGGCCATTGCGGATGCGAGCGTCTATGGCGGCGATGCCTCGACGGTGCCGCTGGTCGCCGGCGAGCAGGTGGACGTGTTTCTGCCGAAGGACAATTCGCAGCGCCTCGTCGCGCGCGTCGTCTATAGCTGGCCGGTGCGCGCGCCGGTGACGCCGGGGCAGGCGGTCGGCACGCTGAAAATCTGGAACGACAAGCAGCTTTTGCGCGAGGTGCCGGTGAAGACGGCAGGCACGGTGGGCGAGGGCACGCTGCGGGTGCGCGCGCTCGATGCGCTGATCGAACTCTTCTTCTTCTGGATTTGAAAGGGCGAAGCGGGGCGAAAAGCGTTTCGCCGGCCGGAAACATGGGTTAGTAGTGATCCCGAGTCATCCCGGCCTTTGCCGGACATTGCCAGGGAAATGGAAGTAGGATTTGTCTGCCGCACCGGGTTTGTTTGTCACGTTCGAAGGCGGCGAGGGCGCCGGAAAGTCGACGCAGATCCGGCTTCTGGCGGCAGCCTTGCGTGAACGCGGCCTCACCGTGCTGATGACGCGCGAGCCCGGCGGCTCCAAGGGGGCGGAAGCCGTTCGCCACGTTCTGCTTTCGGGAGCGGCGGAGCCGTACGGCATTCGCATGGAGGCCGTGCTCTTTGCCGCCGCGCGCAGCGATCATGTCGAGCAGGTCATCCGCCCGGCGCTTGCGGCGGGCACCGTCGTGCTCTGCGACCGCTTCATGGATTCTTCCCGCGTCTATCAGGGCATCACCGGCAATCTGGAGCAACCCTTCATCGAGGCGCTGGAGCGCGTGGCCATTAATGGCGTCGTTCCGGATTGCACGATCATCTTCGACCTGCCGGCCGCCATCGGCCTGGAACGCGCCCGCGAGCGCAGCACCGGGGCGGGCGAGAGCGCCGAGCCCGATCGCTTCGAGAAGGAAGAGCTGGAAACGCACGAAAAACGCCGCGAAGCCTTCCTCGACATCGCCGAGCGCGAGCCGCTGCGCTGCCGCGTGGTGGATGCGACGGAGACGCAGGAGGTGATCGCGGCGCAGGTGCTTTCCATCGTCGAGACGCTGCTGCCGATCACGGCCGAGGGTCGGCCGGAGCATGTCTCGTGAGCGACGAGCGGCCAGGCATTCTCGACGGCGCGGTCCATCCCGCCGAGCAGACGAAGCTTTTCGGCCACGCCGAGGCCGAAGCCTTCCTGGCGCGCTCCTATCGCTCCGGCAAGGGGCATCACGCCATCCTGATCGAGGGGCCGCAGGGCATCGGCAAGGCGACGCTCGCCTTCCGCTTCGCAAACCACGTTCTGCACCACCCGGAGCCCGCAGAGGCGCCGGAGACCATGGCAGACCCATCGCGCGCAGCCGCGATCACCCGCCAGCTGGCGGCCGGCGCTTCGCACAACCTGCTACATCTCTCCCGCCCGGTCGACGAGAAAACCGGCAAGATGAAATCGGCCATCACAGTGGACGAGGTGCGCAAGGCCGGCAAATTCCTGGCGCAGACCTCGGGCACCGGCAACTGGCGCATCATCATCATCGACCCGGCGGATGACCTGAACCGCAACGCCGCCAATGCCATCCTGAAAATCCTCGAAGAGCCGCCCAAACGCTCGCTCTTCCTCGTCTTGACCCACGCGCCAGGAAAGCTTCTGCCGACGATCCGCTCGCGCTGCCTGCCGCTGACGCTGTCGCCGCTTTCGGAAAACGACCTTGCCGCCGCGCTGGAAAGCCTCGGCGCTGCACCTTCGGGCCCGCGGGCAGGGGATGTGCTCTCCGCCGCCCGGGGCAGTGTTTCCGAGGCGCTGAAGCTGGTGAACTACGGCGGCTTCGACATCGTCGAGGCTTTTCGCACCATCGTCGCGGCCCCGGTTGAGCCGCCGCGCCGCGACGTGCACAAGCTTGCCGACGTGCTTTCGGCAAAGGACAGCGACACGGTCTTCTCCTTCTTCTGCCAGCACGCCACCGATTTCGTGACCGACGCCGCCCGCGCCGCCGCCCTTGCCGGCGACATTTCCCGCGCCGACCGCCTCGCCCAGCTCGCCTCGTTGCTCAACGAGCGCATCACCGTTGCGCAGGCCTATAATCTCGATCGAAAACAGACGATCATCAGCGTGCTCGACGACATCCGCGCCTCGCTTTAAGTCAACTTGCTGTTTCCCTCTCCGCCCGCATGGTCTAATACCTTGCGGCATTGCACAACCGAAGACAGAACGCACCCATGACCGACACGTCCCGTTTCTACATCACGACCGCCATTTCCTATCCGAACGGCAAGCCGCATATCGGCCATGCCTACGAGCTAATCGCGACGGATGCCATGGCGCGTTACCAGCGGCTCGATGGACGCGATGTATTCTTTCTGACGGGAACGGACGAACACGGCCAGAAGATGCAGCAGACGGCGCGCAAGGAGGGCATTTCCCCGCGGGAGCTTGCCGATCGGAATTCGAAAGAATTCAAGGATATGGCCGTTCTTCTTAATGCGTCGAACGATGATTTCATCCGCACCACCGAAGAGCGCCACTACGAGGCCTGCGCCGAGATCTGGCGCCGCATGGCCGCCAATGGCGACATCTACAAGGACAGCTATGCCGGCTGGTATTCCGTGCGCGACGAGGCCTATTACCAGGAAAACGAGACGGAAAAGCGCGACGACGGCGTGCGCTACGGACCCCAGGGCACGCCTGTCGAATGGGTGGAGGAGGAGAGCTATTTCTTCCGCCTGTCCGCCTACCAGGACAAGCTCCTCAAGCACTACGAGGACAACCCGGACTTCATCGGCCCGGCCGAGCGCCGCAACGAGGTGATCTCCTTCGTGAAGTCCGGCCTCAAGGACCTCTCCATGTCGCGCACGACCTTCGACTGGGGCATTCCGGTCCCGGGCGATCCGGCGCATGTCATGTATGTCTGGGTCGACGCGCTGACCAACTATATCACTGCGACCGGTTACTTGACGGACCCGGAAGGCCCGCTGGCAAAATACTGGCCGGCGAACATCCACATCATCGGCAAGGACATCATCCGCTTCCACGCCGTTTATTGGCCGGCCTTCCTCATGTCGGCCGGCGTGCCGCTGCCCGAACGCGTCTTCGCGCATGGCTTCCTGCTCAACAAGGGCGAGAAGATGTCGAAGTCGCTCGGCAACGTGGTCGATCCGGTCAACCTGGTGAACCACTTCGGCCTCGACCCGATCCGCTACTTCTTCCTGCGCGAGGTCTCCTTCGGCCAGGACGGCAGCTACAGCGAGGAGGGCATTGCGACCCGCATCAATTCCGACCTCGCCAACGGCATCGGCAACCTCGCCAGCCGCTCGCTGTCGATGATCGTGAAGAACTGCGACGGCAAGGTGCCCGACTGCGGCGAACTCACCGACGCCGACCGCGCGATGCTCGCTTCCGTCGATGCGCTCTATGCGCTGACCCGCGAGGAAATGGGCCGGCAGCAGATCCACAAGGCGCTGGCCGCGATCATCGCCGTCGTCTCGGAGGCCGACCGCTACTTCGCCGGCGAGGCGCCCTGGGCGCTGAAGAAGACCGATCCGGTCCGCATGGGCACCGTGCTCTACGTGACGGCGGAAGTCGTGCGCCAGATCGCGATCCTGCTGCAGCCGTTCATGCCGAAATCCAGCCGCAAGATGCTCGATCTCGTCGCGTCCCCCGTCGAAAAGCGCGATTTCGCGGCGCTCGGCGAGGCCGGCCGTCTTGTCAGCGGGACGCCGCTGGAGGCGCCGACGCCGGTCTTCCCGCGCTACGTGGCGCCCGAGGCCTGACGCGGCGATGCTGATCGACACCCATTGCCATCTGGATTTTCCGGATTTCGAAGCGGAGCGCGACGACATCGTCGCGCGGGCGCACGCGGCCGGCGTCAAGCAGATGATCACGATTTCGACGCGGGTGCGGAAATTCCCGACGATCCTGGCGATCGCCGAAAAATACCCGTCGGTCTTCTGCTCGGTCGGCACGCATCCGCACAATGCGGACGAGGAGCTGGATGTCTCCGTTGCGGAGCTCGTCGAGCTCTCGAAGCATCCGCGTGTCGTGGCGATCGGCGAGGCGGGCCTCGACTATTTCTACGACAACGCGCCGCGCGACGCGCAGGCGACCGGCCTTGTCAACCACATCGCCGCCGCGCGCGAGACCGGCCTGCCGCTCGTCATCCACAGCCGCTCGGCGGATGAGGACATGGCGGCGATCCTAACGGCGGAAACGGGCAAGGGCGCCTTCCCCTTCCTGCTGCATTGTTTCTCTTCCGGCCCGGACCTGGCGCGCATCGGCGTCGAGCTCGGCGGCTATGTCTCGTTTTCCGGCATTCTGACGTTCCCGAAATCGGAAGAGCTGCGCGATATCGCCAAGACCGTGCCGCTCGAGCGCATGCTGGTGGAAACCGACGCCCCCTACCTCGCGCCAAAACCGTTCCGCGGAAAGCGCAACGAGCCGGCCTATGTGGCGCACACCGCCGCGGTGCTCGCCGAGACCATTGGCGTCAGCGCGGAAGAGATCGCGCGCATCACGACCGAAAACGCCTTCCGCGTCTTCTCGAAGATGCCGCGGGTGTAGCGGTGGTCTACCGGCGACGCTTCACCATTCTCGGCTGCGGCTCGTCGCCCGGCGTGCCGCGCATCACCGGCGATTGGGGTGCCTGCGATCCCGCCAACCCCAAAAACCGCCGCACCCGCGCGGCCTTCCTCGTCGAGCAGTTCGGGCCGCTCGGCTGCACCACCGTCGTCATCGATACCGGGCCGGATTTCCGCACGCAGATGATCGCCGCGGGCGTCGAGAACATCGATGCGGTGCTCTACACGCATGCCCATGCCGACCATATCCACGGCATCGACGATATCCGCGGTTTCGTGCTGCTCAATCGCAAGCAGGTGCCGATCTGGGCGGATGTCATCACCATGGAGCGTATCCGCGAGGGTTTCGGCTATTGCCTGAAGACGCCGGCGGGCAGCATGTATCCGCCGATCGTGACGGAGAACTTGATCGAGCCGATGGACGCGCCGGTGACGATAACGGGAGCAGGGGACTCGATCGTGTTTCAGCCCCTGCTCCAGGTGCACGGCTCGATCCATTCGCTGGGGTTTCGCATCGGTGACATCGCCTATTGCAGTGATATCAGCGACTTTCCGGACGAGACGGTCCCACGGCTGAAAGACCTCGACGTGCTGATCGTCGATGCGCTGCAATATCGCTTCCATTCGAGCCATCTGTCGCTCAGCCAGGCGCTGGAATGGATCGAACGCCTGAAGCCGGCGCGCGCCATCCTGACCCATATGCATGTGCCGCTCGACTACGACACCGTGCAAAAAGAAACGCCGGCCCATGTGGAACCGGCGTTTGATGGCTTGAGTTTCGAGGTCGAACTCGCCGACGATCAGGCGAAGTAAGGTGCCAGATTCTTGCGGATACGGTCCAGCACGGTCGCGCCGGAGAGATCCGGCACGAAGGTCTTTCCGGTAATCTGTTCAAAGGCCTGGATGTAAACCTTCGAGGTCTGCTCGACCAGGTCGCGCGGGATTTCCGGAATCGGATCCTTGTAGGGATCGCAGCGCTCGGTGACCCAGGCGCGCACAAAGTCCTTGTCGAAGCTCGCCGGGCGGCCACCCTTGGCAAAACTCTCTTCGTAGCTCTCGGCGATCCAGTAGCGGCTCGAATCCGGCGTGTGGATCTCGTCGGCCAGCACGATGCGGCCGTCCTTGTCCGTGCCGAATTCGTATTTGGTGTCGACGAGGATGAGGCCGCGCTCGGCGGCGCGCGCCTGGCCGCGTGCAAAGAGCGACAGCGCATAACGCGACACCGTTTCCCATTGCTCGGCCGTCAGCAGGCCCTGGGCAAGGATTTCCTCGCCGGAAAGCGGTTCGTCATGCCCGCCGTCAAAGGCCTTGCTGGTGGGCGTGATGATCGGCTCGGGCAGTTTCTCGTTGTCGCGAAGACCGTCCGGCAGGGTGATGCCGTACATCTGGCGTTCGCCCTTGCGGTACTTCGTCAGGATCGAGGTGCTGGTGGTTCCAGCGAGATAACCGCGCACAACGACCTCGACCGGCAGGATATCGAGCCGCGTGCCGATGACGACGTTCGGGTCCGGATAGGCCAGCACATGGTTCGGGCAGATATCGGCGGTTTCCTCGAACCAGTAGCGCGCCGTCTGCGTCAGCACCTGGCCCTTATAGGGAATGGCCGTCAGGATGACGTCGAAGGCGCTGAGCCGATCCGTCGCGATGATGATGCGGCTGCCATCGGCCAGGTCGTAATTCTCGCGGACCTTGCCGTTGTAGCGGTTCGGCAGTTCCGGAATGTGGGCGTCGGAGAGAATGCGCAACTCGCTCATCGGTGCAGGCTTTCGCTGTTGGTTCCGTCTGCCGTTTCGCTTAAGGCTGTGAGAGGTGCCGGGTCAAGGCGGAAACCGGATTTCCAGCGTCTTTGGGCGTTTCGGCATATCATTTAGTTCCATAATCTATCTTATCCGACTTATGGGTGTAGCCGCAAAGTTAGAATGTCCTGTTTCTGCAAAGTTGGAATGTCACACTCCCCGGGTCTGAATGACGTCTGGGA
>NZ_JBXAFY010000010.1:0-208951 GCF_058793575.1 Shinella sp. GW835-FHT14H05
CTCGAAATGCTCCAGATCACACTCGACATCTTCCTCGCAAGAAAACGCCTCGCGAGTCCAACATGAACACTCCCCCCCTCAAGGGGGGAGATCGGCGGGCCGCAACGTCGCCGGTTCACTCTTCGGCCCGTATGATTGCCTTGCTGCTTGTACGGATGAAGAGGACCCCATGCTCGGCAAAGTCAACCACATCGCCATCGCCGTGCCGGACATGACCGCCGCCGTGGCGACCTACCGCGATACGCTCGGCGCAAACGTCTCCGCTCCACAAGCGCTGCCCGAGCATGGCGTGACGGTCGTCTTCGTCGAACTGCCGAACACCAAGGTGGAACTGCTGGAGCCGCTCGGTGACGCTTCACCGATCAGCGCCTTCCTCGAAAAATCCCCCGCCGGCGGCATGCACCATATCTGCTACGAGGTGGATGACATCCTCGCCGCCCGCGACCGGCTGGTGGCGAGCGGCGCACGCGTGCTGGGCGACGGCAATCCGAAGATCGGCGCCCATGGCAAGCCGGTGCTCTTCCTGCATCCCAAGGATTTTTTCGGTACGCTGGTCGAGCTCGAAGAGGTGTGACAGCACGCCGCCCTCACGCCGTTTGAACTTGCCGTCCGACCGGCGTAAAAGACCGGCTGTCGCACGAGGGTCTCATCCATGCAGTGGTTTTCCTACTTCGCCGTCTATTTCATCGTCTGGTGGATGACGCTCTTTGCCGTGCTGCCCTTCGGGCTGAAGACGCAGGCCGAAGCCGAGGAGGTGGTGCCCGGCACGGTGGAAAGCGCGCCGGCACGTTTTCGGGGCGGCCGCGTAATGCTGATCACGACGATCGTCTCCGCCGTGGTCTACGGCTGTTGGTACGTGCTGTCGGTGCGGCTGGGCTACGGCATCGACTCCATCCCGCAATTCATGCCGGATTTTAAATAGGCGGCCGCCACAAAGGTTAACGGTCTCGCAACGGCCGGAAGCATGATTTTCCAGCCCCGCCGGGCATAGCTGGAAAAGTCTTTCTTTGCCCCCTGTCATAATGACCGGCAAAAACCCCGAAAAAACGGCGCATAAGCACCCCGCGAGGCGCATCGCAGCGCGGCTGGCTTTACCCCGCGTGAGGCGGAGTGTCGCAGGAGCGGGGAGGTGTGCGGCTTTGACGCATGGACCCGGCAGGCGGGCTTATCAATGGAGGCGCCGGCTTGGCAAAAGGCAAAAAAAAACAAGGCTGAAAGCCTTGTTTTACAGGTATCGCGTGATCTTTATCCGTTGTGCGGTGGCAGCGTCTACGCGCGCCAAAGATCTGATCCTCCCAAGACTTGACCGCGAAATGGCAAGAATTTGTACTTCTTGCCTGTTTTGTGGCCTGAAACTAGCCCAAAGCTTAGGCGTTGTCATCCGCTTTTTTTGCATTTTTGCTACACTGGAATAAAATTTTTCCATTGACAACCTGCACGCAATTTCTGTTATTGACGCCCCCATTTTTCCGCCACATTTGTCGCATCCGTCGGTGACGGTGGACAGTGCGCCGACTCGATGCACGGGCTGGGCCTGCCGGGTTCCCTTCCTCAGGCGAAGCGTTTATGAACGCATCAAAATCAACGTCATTTTGCCCGATTCCCCGAATAGGGCGGATCAGTCAGTCCGGAACCCGATATGCGCCTTTCCCGCTTCTTCCTGCCCATCCTCAAGGAAAACCCCAAGGAGGCCGAGATCGTCTCGCACCGGCTGATGCTGCGTGCGGGCATGGTCAAGCAACAGTCCCAGGGCATCTATACCTGGCTGCCGCTGGGCAAGCGCGTCCTCGACAAGGTGAACGCCATCATCCGCGAGGAGCAGAACCGCGCCGGCGCCGTCGAGCTTCTGATGCCGACGCTGCAGTCGGCCGAACTCTGGCAGGAAAGCGGCCGCTACGACGCCTATGGCAAGGAGATGCTGCGCATCAAGGACCGCCAGGAGCGCCCGATGCTCTACGGCCCGACGAACGAGGAGATGATCACCGACGTCTTCCGGTCCTATGTGAAGTCCTACAAGGACCTGCCGCTCAACCTCTACCATATCCAGCTGAAGTTCCGCGACGAGATCCGTCCGCGCTTCGGCACCATGCGCTCGCGCGAGTTCCTGATGAAGGATGCCTATTCCTTCGATCTCAACCGCGAAGGCGCGGTGCACGCCTATAACCGCATGTTCGCGGCCTATCTGCGCACCTTCTCGCGCATGGGCCTTCGCGCCATTCCGATGCGTGCCGATACCGGCCCGATCGGCGGCGATCTCAGCCACGAATTCATCATCCTCGCCGATACGGGCGAATCGGAAGTCTTCTGCCACAAGGACTTCCTGAACTTCGACGTGCCGGCCGAAGACACCAACTTCGAGGACGTCGCAGGCCTGAAGGCGATCTTCGACAAGTGGACCTCGCGCTACGCCGCGACCTCCGAAATGCACGACGCCGCCGCCTTCGAGGCGGTTGCGGAAGGCGAGCGCCTGTCCGCCCGCGGCATCGAGGTCGGCCACATCTTCTATTTCGGCACGAAATATTCCGAAGCCATGGGCGCCAAGGTTCAGGGGCCGGACGGCAAGGAGCACATCGTGCACATGGGCTCCTACGGCATCGGCCCGACGCGCCTCGTGCCGGCGATCATCGAAGCCTCGCACGACGAGAACGGCATCATCTGGCCGAAGGCCGTCGCCCCCTTCGAGGCGATCGTCATCAACATGAAGTCCGGCGACGATGCCTGCGACGCGGCCTGCGAGAAGATCTACGCCGAACTGCTGAAGGCCGGCATCGACGTGCTCTACGACGACAAGGATGAGCGGGCAGGCGCCAAGTTCGCCACGGCCGACCTCATCGGCGCGCCGGTGCAGGTCATTGCCGGCCCGCGCGGCGTCGCCAACGGCGAAGTCGAGATCAAGGACCGCAAGACCGGCGCGCGCGAGACGCTGACCATCGAGGCGGCGATCAACCGCCTGACGTCCGGTAATTGATGCGGCGTGCCGGCGCCGGGGCAACGGGAGGGACCATGGCTGACGCAGCGAGCGGTGCATCTGCAACCGGGGCTCAAGCCTACAAGAAAAACCGCCCGTTCTCCGCTTTCGAGCGGATGGTCGCCTGGCGCTACCTGCGCTCCCGGCGCAAGGAAGCCTTCATCTCGGTCATCGCCGGCTTCTCCTTCATCGGCATCATGCTGGGCGTCGCCACGCTCATCATCGTCATGGCCGTCATGAACGGTTTTCGCACGGAGTTGATCTCGCGCATCCTCGGCATCAACGGCCACATGATCATCCAGCCGATCGACACGCCGCTGAACGACTATGCCGCACTCGCCGAGCGGCTTTCCGCCGTCGCGGGCGTCACGATGGCGATCCCGCTCGTCGAGGGCCAGACGTTGGCCTCCGGCACGGCCGGGGCCGGCACCGGCGCGCTGGTGCGCGGCATCCGCGCCGATGATCTGGCGAAGATGAAGGCCGTCTCGGACAATTTCAAGGAAGGCGACCTCGTCGGCTTCGCCTCTGGCAGCGGCGTGGCGATCGGCTCGCGCATGGCCGAGCAGCTTGGGCTGAGCGCCGGCGGCCAGATCACGCTCGTCGCACCCGAAGGCGACGTGACGCCGCTGGGCGTCAACCCGCGCGTCAAGACCTACACGGTCTCAGCGATCTTCGAGATCGGCATGTCGGAATACGACGCCTCGATCATCTACATGCCGCTTGAAGAGGCGCAGCTCTACTTCAATGCCGAAGGCATCGTGCAGTCGATCGAGCTCTTCGTCACCAATCCCGATGCGGTCGACGAGCTGCGCCAGCCGATCGAGGCGGCGGCCGGGCGGCAGATCTACATAACCGACTGGCGCCAGCGCAACCGCACCTTCTTCTCGGCGCTGCAGGTCGAGCGGAACGTCATGTTCATGATCCTGACGCTGATCGTGCTCGTCGCCGCGCTCAACATCATCTCCGGCCTCATCATGCTGGTGAAGGACAAGGGCAGCGACATCGCGATCCTGCGCACCATGGGCGCCACGTCCGGCGCCATCATGCGCATCTTCTTCATGACGGGGGCGGCGATCGGCACGGTCGGGACCTTTGCCGGCGTCGCGCTCGGCGTCGTCGTCTGTTTGAACGTCGAATCGATCCGCCAGTTCTTCTCGTGGATTTCAGGCACGACGCTGTTCAATCCGGAACTCTATTTCCTGAGCCAGCTGCCGGCCGACATGAATGCCGGCGAGACGGTCACGGTCATCGTCATGGCGCTGGCGCTTTCGTTCCTCGCGACCATCTTCCCCGCCTGGCGCGCTTCCAAGCTCGATCCCGTCCAGGCCCTGCGGTACGAATAGGAACAGAACGCCATGAACGCGCGCAACGCACTGGAACTCAGGGGCATCGAACGGCACTACGGCCAGGGCGAGACCCTGCTGACGATCCTGAAAGGCGCGGATTTCACGCTGAAAAGCGGCGAGACCGTCGCACTCGTGGCGCCCTCCGGCACCGGCAAGTCGACCCTGCTGCACATTGCCGGCCTGCTCGAAAAGCCGGATGTCGGCGAGGTCTTCGTTAACGGCCATTCCTGCGCCGAGCTTGCCGACGAGGAGCGCACCACGATCCGCCGCAACGAGATCGGCTTCGTTTACCAGTTCCACCATCTGCTGCCGGAATTCAGCGCGCTGGAAAACATCATGATGCCGCAGCTCATCGGCGGCCTCACCAAGGCGGAGGCGCGCGAACGCGCCGCCCAGCTGCTCGACTATATGCGCATCGGCCATCGCGCCGAGCACCGCCCGTCGGAACTCTCCGGCGGCGAGCAGCAGCGCGTCGCCATCGCGCGTGCCGTCGCCAATGCGCCACTCCTGCTGCTGGCAGATGAGCCGACCGGCAACCTCGACCCGGAAACCGCCGGCTACGTCTTCGAGGCGCTGGAAGCGCTCGCCCGCCAGTCCGGCCTTGCGGCGCTCATCGCCACGCACAATCACGAGCTCGCCGGCCTGATGGATCGCCGCGTGACGATCGAGGACGGCCTCGTGCGCGAGCTCGCCTGAAGCCTCCCGGCCGTTGATTAATTGTCCAGCCCGCAGATCGAGCGGGCGATCTCGTCGTTCCAGTCCTTCAGCAGCACGAATTGCGCCTTGCCCGTGATCGGCTGGCCAAGCGCCTTGCCCTTGCCGGTCAAGACGTTAAGGTCGCAATCGCTGACGGCGTCCGTGTCGAGCGTGTCGTAGGACGAATAGGTGTAGCCCGCGACGATGAAATCGAAATTACGGTGGGCGATCGTCAGCGTCTGGCGCCAGCGGTCGCGGCCGATCGAATCGTTTTTCGTCGTGAGCGTGAAGGAGCCGTTGGCGAGCGCCGCGAGCTCCGGCTCCTGGCCAAACATGGTCAGGTTGCCCCAGACCGTCCTGGGCAGGGCGAGCGCCAGCGTCAGCCGGTTTTCCTCCGGCTTGGCGACGTAGATGTAGAGCCCGTTGTCGTCTCCGCTGTCGTCGCCCGGCGTTGCCACCAGGGCGAGATCCGGCGTGCCGTCCTTGTTCCAGTCGCCGCTCGCCATGGCCATGATGCGCTCGGCCGGGAAATCCGCGGCGGCGGCAGGGGCAGCCGGGCTGGCCGAAAGCAGAAGGGCGGCAATCAACGACTTCATCTCTTTTCCTCCATGTGAGCGAGGCGACCATATTGCGCCTTCGAACGGCGGTCCAGAGGGCCTGTGGAAAGCTGTTGACATGAGAACAAGAATAGAACAAAATGAAAACATAAAAGGAAAGGGAGCCACAATGACCGATTTTCTTCGTGATCTTGCTGCATTCACCTCCATGGCCATGTTCGTCGCCACGTTCTCCGTCATCCTCTTCGGAATCTGACGGCCCGCATTTCATTCTTTGAAGCCGATCGCCTCTCGCCCACGCGTGCTCGCGCGTGGAAATCGGGTGTAACGGCAATAACCTTCTGGACGAGACCGGTGCGAATCCGTTTAAGCTTCCTGCCTTGACCGGAAGGAAGATGCGCATGGCGGACGAAGCTCGGAAGATGGATGGCGGCGCGGCAGCGGAGACGCCGCAATTCGTGCATCTTCGCGTGCATTCGGCCTTTTCGCTGCTCGAAGGCGCCTTGCCGATCAAGAAGATCATTGGCAAGGCGACGTCCGATCAGCAGCCGGCGATCGCAATCACCGACACGAACAACCTGTTCGCCGCGCTGGAATTTTCGCAGAAGGCGATCGGCGACGGCATCCAGCCGCTGATCGGCTGCCAGCTGTCGATCGACATGGAAGACGAGGGCGACGGTGAACGGCGCGGCGGGCAGGCGCAACTGGTAAAGCTGCCGTCGATCGTGCTGCTTGCCGCGACCGATGCCGGTTACGCGCGTCTCGTCGAGATCGTCAGCCGCGCCTATCTCGGGGGCGAGGGCAATCAGTCGATCCGCATCGCCTATAGCTGGCTGGAAGCGGGCATGGACGGGCTGATCGCGCTCACCGGCGCCCATGGCGGCCCGGTCGACATGGCCATCCTCGCCGGCCAGCCGGCGGTGGCGCGCGCGCGCCTTCATGCGCTGAAACGCGTCTTCGGCGACCGGCTCTATATCGAGCTGCAACGCCATGGCCGCTACGACAAGCAGCACGAGCGCCGCATGGTCGAGCTTGCCTATGCGGAAGACGTGCCGCTGGTCGCCACCAACGAGCCGTTCTTCCCGGCGCCCGATGACTATGACGCGCATGACGCGCTGATGGCGGTGGCGCACAATGCCATGGTCTCGGACGACAACCGTTTCCGCCTGTCGCCCGACCACTATCTGAAGAGCCGCAAGGAGATGGCAAAGCTCTTTGCCGACCTGCCGGAGGCCCTGGAGAACACGGTCGAGATCGCCCGGCGCTGCTCCTTCGTATTGAAGACGTGCAGCCCCATCCTGCCGCGCTTCACGGGCGCGACGGACGATCCGGAGGAGGCGGACCGCGCCGAATCTGCTGAACTGCGCCGCCAGTCCGTGGAGGGCCTCGAAAGCCGCATGGAACTGCTCGGCCTGACGCCCGGCTATACCGAGCAGGATTATCGCGAGCGGCTGGATTTCGAGCTCAGCGTCATCGAGCGCATGAAGTTCCCCGGCTACTTCCTCATCGTTGCCGACTTCATCAAATGGGCCAAGCAGCAGAACATTCCCGTCGGACCCGGCCGTGGCTCGGGTGCTGGTTCGCTCGTCGCCTATGCGCTGACGATCACCGACGTCGATCCGCTGCGCTTCTCGCTGCTCTTCGAACGCTTCCTCAACCCGGAACGCGTCTCGATGCCCGACTTCGACATCGACTTCTGCCAGGACCGCCGCGAAGAGGTGATCCGCTACGTGCAGCAGAAATACGGCCGCGAGCAGGTGGCGCAGATCATCACCTTCGGTTCGTTGCAGGCGCGCGCTGCGTTGCGCGACGTCGGCCGCGTGCTGGAAATGCCCTACGGCCAGGTCGACAAGATCTGCAAGCTCGTGCCGAACAACCCGGCCAACCCGACGCCGCTCTCCAAGGCGATCGAGGAGGAGCCGAAGCTGCAGGAGGAGGCGGAGAAGGAGCCGGTCGTCGCGCGCTTGCTCGACATCGCCCAGAAGATCGAGGGCCTCTACCGCCACGCCTCGACGCACGCCGCCGGCATCGTGATCGGTGACCGGCCGCTCTCGCAGCTCGTGCCGATGTACCGCGATCCGCGCTCCGACATGCCGGTCACCCAGTTCAACATGAAATGGGTGGAACAGGCCGGCCTCGTCAAGTTCGACTTCCTCGGCCTGAAGACGCTGACCGTCCTGAAGACGGCGGTCGATTTCATCCGCAAGCTCGATGTCGAGGTGAAGCTCGAAAGCCTGCCGTTGGACGACCAGCCGACCTACGAGATGCTGTCGCGCGGCGAGACGGTCGGCGTGTTCCAGGTGGAAAGTGCCGGCATGCGCAAGGCGCTGATCGGCATGCGGCCCGACTGCATCGAGGACATCATCGCGCTCGTGGCGCTCTATCGCCCGGGTCCGATGGAGAACATCCCGGTCTACAACGCCCGCAAACACGGCGAGGAGGAGATCGAGTCGATCCATCCGATGATCGACCATCTGCTGAAGGAAACGCAGGGCGTTATCGTCTACCAGGAACAGGTGATGCAGATCGCCCAGGTCCTGTCCGGCTATTCGCTCGGCGAAGCCGATCTTCTGCGCCGCGCCATGGGCAAGAAGATCAAGGAGGAGATGGACAAACAGCGCGCCCGCTTTGTCGACGGCGCCGTGAAGAACGGCGTGTCGAAGCCGCAGTCCGACCTGATCTTCGACCTGCTCGCCAAATTCGCCAACTACGGCTTCAACAAGTCGCACGCCGCCGCCTACGCCATCGTTTCCTACCAGACGGCCTATCTGAAGGCGCATTACCCGGTCGAATTCCTGGCCGCGTCGATGACCTACGATATGTCCAACACGGACAAGCTGAACGATTTCCGCCAGGATGCCGGGCGTCTCGCCATCGCGGTCATCCCGCCTTCCGTGCAGACGTCGTTTGCCCATTTCGAGACCGGCGAAAACCGCATCTACTACGCGCTCGCCGCCATCAAGGGCGTGGGCGAGGCGGCCGTGCAGCACATCGTGCAGGTGCGCGGCGATACGCCGTTCAAGAGCCTGGAAGACTTCTGCCTGCGCATCGACCCGAAATTCGTCAACCGCCGCGTCTTCGAAAGCCTGATCGTCGCCGGCGCCTTCGATTGTTTCGGCCATGACCGCGCCGCCATGGTTGCCGGCCTCGACCGCATGCTCGGCTATGCGCAGCGCGCGCAGGAAGACAAGAACAGCGGGCAAGGCGACATCTTCGGCATGGGGGCTGCGACCGGGCCGGAGGTGATCACGCTGCCGTCCTACACGCCATGGCTTGCCTCCGAAAAGCTGCACCGCGAGTTCCAGGTGCTCGGCTTCTTCCTGTCGGCCCATCCGCTCGACACCTATGCGCCGATCTTGTCCAAGATGCGGGTGCAGACCTTTGCCGACTTCGCCATCGCCGTGAAACGCGGCGCCACCGCCGGCCGCCTTGCCGGCACGGTGACCTCCAAGCAGGAGCGCAAGACCCGCACCGGCAACAAGATGGGCATCGTCGCCTTCTCCGATTCGTCCGGCCAGTTCGAGGCGGTGCTGTTTTCGGAAATGCTGAACCAGTACCGCGACCTGCTGGAGGCCGGCAAATCGCTGGTGATGACCGTGCAGGCGGAGGAGCGGCCGGAAGGCATCGGCCTGCGCATCCAGACGCTGCGCTCGCTGGAGGAAGAATCGCTCCAGACCCAGAAGGCGCTTCGCGTCTATGTGCGCGATTCCGGCCCGCTGCGCTCCATCGCCGCCCACTTGAACACCAAGGGCGACGGCCTGGTCTCGTTCATCGTCATCAAGGACAATGGCCAGCGCGAAATCGAGGTCGAGCTCAACGAGCGTTTCCGCATCTCCCCCGAAATCGCTGCCGCCATGCGCTCCGCACCGGGCGTGCTGGATGTGGAGCTGGTCTAGTTATTTCGCCGCCGGGATGCGGGCGATGACCTTGATCTCGAAGTCGAAACCGGCGAGCCAGTTGACGCCGATGGCGGTCCAGTTCGGGTAGGGCTTCGTGTTGAAGACCTCGTGCTTGATGGCCAGGATCGTGTCGAACTGCTTTTCGGGATCCGTGTGGAACGATGTCACGTCGACGATGTCGTCGAGCGTGGCGCCCGCTGCCGCCAGCGTGGCCTTGAGGTTTTCGAAGGCGAGGCGCACCTGCTGTGCGAAATCGGGTTCGGGCGTGCCGTCTGCACGGCTGCCGACCTGTCCGGAAACGAACAGGAGATCGCCGGATTTGATGGCCGCCGAATATTCGTGTTCGTCATAGAGGGCGTGCCGGCCAGCCGGATAAATTGCTTCGCGTTGGGTCATTTCGGTCTCTCTTTCTGTTTGTAGGGGCGGCTGACGGAGCAGCATCGCTTCACAGCCGCTGTAATTTCGTATACGTTGCGTATATGAAATTGGGCGCGCATGGCGCAGATGTCAAGTTCATATACGGGCCGTATATCAAAAATAAGGATGAAATCGTGAATCGGCGCATCGAGATGATGGAGGAAAACCGCGTCAAGCTGATCGGCGCCGCGCGCCGTGCCTTCGGCAAGAAGGGCTATTCCGCCGCCTCCATGGACGAATTGACCGCCGATGTCGGGCTGACGCGGGGCGCGCTCTACAATATTTTTGGCGACAAGCGCGGGCTTCTCGCCGCAGTCGTCCATCAGATCGATTCCGACATGGCGACGCGCGCCAAGGAAATCGGGGAGCGCACGGGAGACGATTGGGGTGGCCTCTTGGCCGAAGGCGCGGCCTATATCGAGATGGCGCTCGATCCCGAGGTGCAGCGCATCGTGCTGCTCGACGGGCCTGCCGTGCTGGGAGACCCCTCGCAATGGCCGAGCCAGAGCGAATGCCTGCAAGTCACGCAGGCGAAAGTGGAAAAGCTGATCGGGGAGGGAATGCTCAAGCCCGTGAATGGCGAGGCCGCCGCCCGTCTCCTCAGCAGCATGGCGTTCAACGCTGCGCTTTGGATTGCGGCGAGCGATGAACCGAAAGAGGTGCTTCCCAAAGCTGTCGAAGCGTTCAAGGCTCTTGCGACGGGCCTCTTGGCCCGGCCAGCCTGACGACGTTTGTGGAATTTTTGTTTAAGGGCGTGGAAGCGGCAGGCCCACCCTTGACCTTCGGGGTCCGGGCCACAAATTCCTGATCTGTTGCCGATGAACAGGGAGCCGGGGAAACGGATGCGATTACGAACTGCTGTCTTGTGCTGCCTGTTCGCCGTCGCCGGCCTCCCGTCCATCGCCATGGCCGATCGCACCACCGTCACCATCGAGGCGCTGGGCGCACCGAGCGATGATGCCCAGCTGCGCAAACGGGTTGCTCTGATGAGCAGCCGGCTCGACGATGAAGAGGTCCAGTTCAGCGGCACGGATGCCATGGCCGAACTGAAGGTGCTCCGCAGCTATGTCGGTGAAAAGCGGGAGCTTCTCGATGAGCGGCGGGAAATTCTCTCGATGATGGGCCGCGTCACGGTACGCTCGGCGCTTCTCGGCTATGAAGACGGCATTGCGGCCTTGGAGGAGCTGGAGACCTTGAGCGAGGGTGACGATCGTCCGCTCGGCCGACGGCTGATGGACCGCTATGTTCATGCGGAACTGCTGGGCGCCTATGCGACAATTCCCGGCAACAGCGCCAGCCACGCGCTTTCCGCCGAGCAATATGGCAAGGCCGCGCTGCTTGCCGACGTCTACTCGGGATATAGCGACGACCAGCGCGCCGGCGTGCGCGAGAAGCAGGCCTTCCAATTGCACGAGGCCAAGCGCTACGAGGAAGCGCTGGCGCTCAACCAGGATGTGCTGTCGCGCGGCGAGCGGCTTTTCGGCAAGAGCCATCCGAAGCTGAAAACCGTGCTCACCAACCTCGCGCAAAATCTGCATGCCATGGGCCGCAAGCAGGAGGCGGAGCCCTATCTCGTCCGTGTTCTGGAGATCGCGGAGGCCGAGGACGACCTCGAAACCATCCAGGACATGCTGTTCCAGCGCGGCGTGCTCGCCTACGAACTCGGCCGCATGGACGACGCAAAATCCTTCATGCAAAGCAGGATCGAGCGTCTGCGCGCCGCTGGCGACACCGCCTGGCTGGCGACGGCCGAAGGCGATTATGAGGAACTGTTGAAGCGCCTCGGCGAATGATCGCCCGAAAAGAGCCACCGGTTCCCGGTGGCCCTATGCTGCGCCAGAGGTCGCGGGTTAATTGACGACCGTGACCGACGAGACCTTCTTCTTTTTCTTCTTCTTGCTGCCCTGTACGATCGAAGCGTCCGCCTTCTGCACCTTGCGGGTGACCGTGATGAAGTCCGTGCCGTCGCCGGTTTCGGGGCCGAGGCCCGTGTCGGAGATCGACAGCGAGGCGCCTTCGCCCATCAGGCCGGAAATGCGGTTGCGCATGTCTTCCGGAATGTCGAGGCGGTCGAGGGTTTTCGTCAGCGCGTCAGGGGCGGAAGCGTCGGCCTCGGTGGTGATGCCGAGGCGTTTCAGCGTGCCCTGCGGCAGCTGGTTGTCCATGCTCACGCCGTACCAATCGGCCTTGCCCTTGTCGGCATCGACTTCGCGGGCGATGAGGAAATGGGTGCCGAGCGCGATTTCCGGATTGCGGATGGTGATCGGCTCCTCGATCAGCGGCTTGAATTTCTGGCGCACCAGGATCTGGCCGTTCGGCGGCGTGCCCTTGCCGGCCTTGGCATAGACGGCAGCGACCAGTTCCGGCGAGATCACGCCGTCTTCCGTCAGGCCTTCGGCGAGCTGGAAGGCGCGGATGGCGGTGACGGTCTGCTTGCCGTGCAGGCCGTCCGGAATGCCGGCGTCGTAGCCGAGCGAGGTCAAAAGCCGCTGGAGGTCCACCAGCATTTCACGCTCGCCGCGCCGCGTGACGAGAATGCGGATCGGGTCCTGTTCGGTCTTCTGTACGATGGGCGTGACGATCTCCGGCTTCGGATCGGTCATCGCCACCTCGACGCTCTTGTCGCCGGCCTCGATGAGCGACGGGCGCAGGCCCGCTTCCGACAGGAGCGGCGTATCCGGCACGACGACGACGGGCTTGAACAGCGCGGCATGCACGATGCGCTGCGGGGCGATCTCGCGGTCGGTGATCAGCACATGGCCGCCGCGCCGCGTGACGCTGAACAGCGTCTTGGCAAAATCGTTCGGCAGGCGCACGCAGCCATGCGAGGCGGGGTAGGAGGGCACGCTGTTGGAGGCGTGCAGCGCGATGCCGGACCAGGTCAGCCGCTGCATGAAGGGCATCGGCGCGCTGTCATAGAGGTTGGAGAAGTGCGTGCGCTTCTTTTCCAGGATGGAGAAGATGCCGGTCGGCGTCGAATGGCCGGCCTTGCCGGTGGAGACGCGCGATGTGGCGACGATCACGCCGCCATCATAGATCTTCAGTTCCTGCAGGTCCTTCGACACCATGATCTGGAGGGGACCTTCGAGCGTTCCGCCGAGCGCCGTGGCGCAGCTCAGCATCAGGCCCAATATGCTCATGCCAGTAGCGAGGCGAAACTTCATGTAACCCATCCGTACGCAATACAAACCGAAGGGGAGCTTAGTGCATCCAGTTTAAAGAAGGCTTGATGCAGCTGGCGATCCCCCGATCTGTGCCAACCCGATGCAATGCAGAACGCTGGTTCTTCGGGATTTATTCGGTGGGGGTGTCGGTTTTCCCGGCGGATTTGAAGGTCAACTTTTCGTGAAAGCGTTCGGGGCCGGATTTGCCGAACGTATAGCCGGTTTCCACGCTCGCCTTGCCGAACTTGTCGCGCAGCGTGTTCATCGCGGCTTCCGCGGCAGCACGGCGGCTCGCGGCCGGATCGACGAGATCCGGCGGGTCCGCGCGGCCGGGATCGGCAAGCTCCGTGACGCCGATGCCGATCAGCCGGTACTTCGTGCCGTCCACTTCCTTGCGCAGCAAGTCGAGGCCGGTGCGAAAAATCCGGTCGGCGAGCATGGTCGGGTCTTCGAGCTTGCGGTTGCGCGTGCGGGCCTTGAAATCAGCGGTCTTCAGTTTGAGCACGACCGTATAGCCGGCAATGCCGGATTTCCGCAGCCGCGAGGCGACCTTCTCGCTCAGGCGGCGCAGATGCGTGACCAGTTCGTCATAACCCGCAATATCGTCGAAGAAGGTGGTTTCGGCCGAAACGCTCTTGGCGGCGTCGTTCGGATGCACCTCGCGGTCGTCCTGCCCGCGCGAAAGGTTGAAGAGGCGCTTGCCCATGACGCCATAGCGGCGCATCAGGTCGGTTTCCTCCATGGTCTGGAGCTGGCCGACGGTGCGGATGCCGTCGCGCTCCAGCGTCTCGGCAAAGGCCTTGCCGACGCCCCAGATCAGGCGCACGGACTTGTCCCGCAGGAAATCGAGCGCCTCCGCTTCGCCGATGACGGAAAAGCCGCGCGGCTTGCGCATGTCCGAGGCGACCTTGGCGAGGAACTTGCAATAGGAGAGGCCGATCGAGATGGTAATGCCGATCTCCTTTTCGACGCGCTCGGCAAAGCGCGCGAGCACGCGGGCTGGCGGATCGTGGTGCAGGCGCTCCGTGCCGCGCAATTCCAGGAAGGCCTCGTCTATGGAGAGCGGCTGCACGAGCGGCGTCAGCTCCTGCATCATGGTGCGAATCTCGCGCCCGACCCGCACATATTTCTCCATGTTGGGGCTGATGACGACGGCGTTCGGGCAGGCCTCCAGCGCCTTGAACATCGGCATAGCCGAGCGCACGCCGTGGATGCGCGCGACGTAGCAGGCGGTCGAGACGACGCCGCGTTTGCCGCCGCCGATGATCACCGGCTTGTCGGCAAACTCCGGATTGTCGCGTTTCTCGATCGAGGCATAGAAGGCGTCGCAGTCGATATGGGCGAGCGTCAGGTCATAGAGTTCGTAATGATAGACGAGGCGGGGGCTGCCGCAGGCGCGGCAACGGCGCAGATTGGCCGGCTGCCCGGAAAGGCAGTCACGACAGAAGCCCGGAAAACGCTGTGCGGCGGTGCTCATGAATGGAACAAATATTGAACATCGCGACATTACTGCGTAAGTTGGCGAGTCTCAAGAGGAACCGGGGCTGAAAGCATGACGACGCACAGGCTGGACGCGCGGTGTCGCACACCCGGTTTATTCCCTCAGAAATCGGTGTCGCCATACGGTCCGGAGAGGATCGCGTGGGCGCGCACGACCGTCTCCGGCGTGATGCCCGTCGCGGCGCTGAAGTCGAGCAGCGTCGGCTCGTGTCCCATCAGGAAATCGACGAGGCCGGCGAGAAAGCCGGGATCGTTGATGGCGTTGCGCACTTCGGTGGGCGCGACGCCGGTCAGCGCGAGGAAACGCGAGAGCAATTCCGGCTCGCCGGCGATCCAGCCGAGGATGGCGACAGCGGTTGCTTCCGCCTCCGCCGTCGCGGGTGTATCTTTTTGGCTTTTCATCGTTTTCCCTCGGGAAATTTACCTTTTAATCAACCAAGTGCCGCTAACGTGGCTGCGGTCAGGCTGGGTGATTTCGGCTTTGCCGCAACTTATCGATCTTCCGGAGGGTTGCAAGGCCGGTGAGAGGAACAGGGACGCACAATGCCCAAGCAAGTGATGATTGTCGAGGACAACGAGCTGAACATGAAGCTCTTCCGGGACCTCATCGAGGCGTCCGGCTACACCACCATCCAGACCAGGAATGGCATGGAAGCCCTTGATCTGGCACGAAAATACCGCCCGGACCTGATCCTGATGGACATCCAGCTTCCGGAGGTTTCGGGTCTCGAAGTCACCAAGTGGCTGAAGGAGGACGACGAGCTCCATGTCATCCCCGTGATCGCCGTCACAGCCTTCGCGATGAAGGGCGACGAGGAGCGTATCCGGCAGGGTGGCTGCGAGGCTTACGTCTCGAAACCCATCTCCGTTCCGAAATTCATCGAAACCATTAAGACCTATCTCGGCGACGCATGAGGTAGAGACCAGGGCCATGACAGCACGCATCCTCGTCGTCGACGACATTCCGGCCAACGTGAAGCTGCTCGAAGCGCGGCTGCTCGCGGAATATTTCGACGTGCTGACGGCCGATAACGGTTATGAGGCACTGTCGATCTGCGAGCGCACCCAGGTCGATCTCATCCTGCTCGACATCATGATGCCCGGCATCGACGGTTTCGAGGTCTGCGAGCGGCTGAAGGCCAATCCGCGCACGTCGCATATCCCGGTCGTCATGGTAACCGCGCTCGACCAGCCGTCGGACCGCGTACGCGGCCTGAAGGCCGGCGCCGACGATTTCCTGACCAAGCCGGTCAACGACCTCCAGCTCATGTCGCGGGTGAAAAGTCTGGTGCGGCTGAAGACGCTGACGGACGAGCTGCGCATGCGCGCCGCGACCGCCCGCGCCATCTCCATGGAGGAGGGGCTCGACAATGTGATGGGCGACGAGGCGGGCGACGTGCTGCTCGTCGACAGCCGTGCGAGCTCGCAGGAGCGGATTTCCCGCGCGCTGAAACCGATCGCCGACGTCACCTGCACGTCCGATCCGCAGGCGGCCCTCTTCCAGGCGGCCGAAAGCAATTACGAACTGGTGATCGTCAACGCCAATTTCGACGATTACGATCCGCTGCGGCTCTGCTCGCAGTTGCGCTCGTTGGAGCGCACGCGCTTCCTGCCGCTGCTGTTGATCGCCGAGCAGGGCCATGACGACCTGATCGTGCGCGCGCTCGATCTCGGCGTGACGGACTACCTGATGCGGCCGATCGACCCGAACGAGCTGATCGCCCGCAGCCTTACCCAGATCCGCCGCAAGCGCTGCAACGACCGCCTGCGCGCCAGTGTGCGCCAGACGATCGAGCTGGCCGTGACGGACGGCCTCACGGGTCTGCACAACCGCCGCTACCTCGACAATCACATGAAGCTGCTGATCGACCGCGCCACCGCGCGTGGCCGCCCGCTGTCGGTCTGTATCACCGATATCGACCGCTTCAAGCTCGTCAACGATACCTACGGCCACGATGCCGGCGACGCGGTGCTGCGCGAATTCGCCAACCGCGTGCGCTCCGCCGTGCGCGGCGCCGATCTCGCCTGCCGCTACGGCGGGGAGGAGTTCGTCCTGGTGATGCCCGATACGTCGGCCGAGATGGCGGCGGGCGTGGCGGAGCGCCTTCGCACGATCGTCGAGCGCGAGCCCTTCCGCATTCCCGGCACCGATGTCTTCCTGCCGATCACCGCCTCGCTCGGCCTTGCCTCCGCGCTGCCTTCGGGCGACAGCCCGGAAACATTGCTGAAGCGCGCCGATGCCGCGCTCTACGAGGCCAAACGCTCCGGACGGAATCGCGTCGTGGCTGCCGCCGCCTGATTCGGGTGGTTCGCCGGCATCTGGCGATAGGTTGTCCACAGGCCAGATTGCACTCCGGCCATTTGGCTTGAAGTCCGGGCGGGTCCCGAACGCAGCCGGAAGGCGGATTTCGGGCCCCTGCGGCTCATGCCCGCGGCGAAATTTCGCTATAAATCCTACTATTTATTTTTGGTCAGCCTTATCAACGGGTTGTGCTGGCTGCAATCTAACCGTGTGGCTTCGCGGCATTTTATCAGGGTTGTGGGTGGTTCGCGCTATGGTTGACGTAACGTGGACCCGCCGTTGTTGTGATCCATAACGTAACTGGAACCCAATGAGACAAGTGTCGCCGCCGCGGTTAACTATGAGACAAGGAGCGGCGAGGGGAGCGTTAAGAATTCGTTGATTTTTTTTCTTTTTCGCGCGATGTTCAACTCATGGGCGGCAAACAAGCCCGCACAACCGGTTACCCCATGATGCTAGGTCCGCCGCATCTCCTGGGTCGTGGGGTCGGTCGGCTGGTTACGACACAAACGGAATCCTCGTGCCGTCGTCGTATCTGGCCGACCCCCGTTCAGCGCCGCTCCCGTGAAGGGAGCGGCGTTTTTGATTCGCGAATCTCTGAAGAGTTTGCAGCGACCCGGCCCAAAAGGAAAGGCGCCGGACGTTTCCGCCCAGCGCCTTTGCGAACCGAAAGGGTTGCCAAGATTACTTGATCTTGGTTTCCTTGAATTCGACGTGCTTCTTGACGACCGGATCGTACTTCGTCTTGGTCATCTTGTCCGTCATCGTGCGGCTGTTCTTCGTCGTTACGTAGAAGAAACCGGTGTCGGCCGTCGACAGCAGCTTGATCTTGATGGTGGTAGCCTTGGCCATGGTCGTCCTGCCTTTATGAAAAACGAAGCCGCGGACAGCCAGTCTGCTCCACGGCTTAAATCTGGGCGGAAACTACAAATCGCGCCCGAAAAGTCAAGCCCGTTTCGGTCGGAAAACGATCCGGGCCAGTGAAAGTACCAGGTAAAAGCCGAAGAAGGACACGATCGCCCAGGCAAAACCATCATTGCCGGAGACGTCCATCGCCGCACCGATCGCCTGCGGACCCACCACCGTGCCCACCGCATAACAGAAGATGAAGGCGGCATTGGCGGCCGCGAGGTCCGCCCCGACGAGTCGCGAGCCGAGATGGCTGAGGCCGACCGTATAGAGGCCGGCGACGCAGCCGCCCCACACCAGCAGCACCACGGCCATCAGCACCCAGTTCTGCGACACCAGCGGTAGCGAGAGCGCGCCGACGAGGCCGATGACGGCCATGATCGTCAAGAGGCTCCTGCGGTCCTTCATGCGGTCGGAGAGCATGCCGAGCGGGATCTGGAACGCCATGTTGCCGATGCCCATGACGGTGAGCAGCAGGGCCGCCTGCGGCTCGCTGAAGCCGGCACGGGTGGCGTAGATCGGGAAGAGCGAAAGACCACCCACTTCCACCGCGCCAAAAATGAAGACCGCGGCCGTTGCCGTCGGCACGAGCAGCACGTACCGCATGAAATGCAGCTCCGGCTTCTCGTCGATGATCGGGCTTTCGGCACGCGCGATGTAGATCGGGAGCGCCGCAAGCAGGATGATCGCCGCGCCGACTGCAAACGGCAGCACGCCGTCGCTGCCGAGGATGGAGAAGAGCAGGGGGCCGGTGGCAAAGCCGAGCGACAGCACGGTCGCGTAGATGCCGAGCACCAGGCCGCGCCGGCGGGGCGGGGCGGCGGCGTTGATCCAGAATTCCGAGAGGATGAAGAGCGTGGTGATCGCGCCGTGGAAGACCAGGCGCAGCGGGAACCACAGCCAGAAATTCTCGATATAGTAGAAGCCGAGGCCGCTGATGGCGGAAAGCAGGATGGCAAGCAGCATCGTCGTCGACGTGCCCCAGGCATGGGCAAGCCGCGTGGTGAAGGGCGCTGCGGCCATGGCGGCGACGCCCGCCATCGCGGAGTTGATGCCGATCATCGTAGACGAGATGCCGCGCTTTTCCATGATGATGGAGAGCAGCGGCAGGCCGAGGCCGATGGCGATGCCGACTGCGGAAATGGCGGCGACGGCTGCAATGAGAGACCTCCAGTGGATGCTCTCCACCGGGCCGGAGGTGCCGGATTGCGGCTGCGTCATATGCGATCGATCCTCAAAGAATATCCCGTAGGTGACGCCCGCGCTGGGCGTAGAACAGCGGCGCGGGCCTTCCGAAGGGCAGAGACTTGTCTTCCTGAATGCTTTTTTTAAGCTCTTCAAGGATCAATACGGTTATGTCGGGCATGTCGATGCCCTTGTGGTCAAAAATATCTACCCAGCGCAGATCTTCCAGCTCATGGCTGGCCTTGGCGCCGGCCGGATCGACGCCCGCCTCGTCGGCAAAGAGCGTGAAGAAGCGTGTGTCGAAGCGCCGCACCATGCCGGCGGGCGTGATGGCGCGGGCGAGAAAGCGCAGGTGGGAAAGGTCGGGGCGGAAGGGAAGCACGCCTTCCGCAGGCTCGGCGAGCGGTGCGCCGACCAGGATGCCGGCCTCTTCGTAGAGTTCGCGCACCGCCGCCACGCCGAGCGCGCGCAGCCGCGAATTGGAACAGCGCGTGCCGGCCTTCAGCGCGAGCCGCTCGTTGGCGAGCGGGTTCAGCGGGTTGGCGATGGAGACCAGGCGATCGCCGGCGTCACGCCGGCCGCCGGGGAAGACGTAGACGTCAGGCATGAAGACATGTTTGCTGCTGCGTCGGCCGACGAGCACACGCACGCCGGCCCCCGACCGGTCAAGAAGCAGGATCGAGGCTGCATCGACAGGCCGGACAGATGTCATGCCGTCCGGTCGCCATAGGCTGGAGCGGCCTCCGCCTCGGCGGGCTTGTCGTTGAACCCGTGCATCTTCAGCGCCCATTGCAGGCCGATCGTTCCGCCCTTGATGGGCTGCATCATGAGAAGCGCCAGGATAAGCGTGATCGGCGTCCAGATGGCGAGATGCTGCCAGGTGGAGAGCGGCCAGACGAGGTCCGTCATCATGTAGCCGCCGACGACGATATGGCCGACGATGGTGATGACGAGATAGGGCGGCAGGTCGTCGGCGCGCTGGTGCGTATAGTCCTCGCCGCAGGCCGCACAGTTGTCGACCGGCTTCAGGAACGAGCGGAAGAGGCGGCCGGTGCCGCAGGCCGGGCAGCGGTTCAGCATGCCGCGCTTGATGGCGCGGCCGAGCGGGCGCTCCGCTGGCGCGGCACTCGCGGTATCGCCGAATTGCAGCGTGCTGCTGGTCTCGTTCGCCTGCATGTCCAAGTCCTTCCTGCCGGCACTTTTGACCGGCCTAACGTCTCCCGCGGGGAGGGCGGGTGCCCGGCTGGCGCCGCGGTTCGCTGCCCTTGCGCCGGCCCGACTTGTGGAAGGAGCGCACTGCCGTCGGCATCTTGCGTCCCTCGCTCAACATGTCGAACCGGAGCGAACCGGCGAGCGGCACCGCTTCCGCGAGCCTCACGCGCACCATATCCCCGAGGCGGTAGCCAAGCCCGGTTTTTTCGCCGGAAAGCGCCTGATGGGCCTCGTCGTAGATAAAGTAATCGCGTCCCAGCAAAGATATAGGCACGAAGCCGTCGGCGCCATACTCCGGCAGGGTGACAAATAGTCCCGCCTTGGTGACGCCCGAGACGCGGCCGTCGAATTCCTCGCCGATACGCCCGGCAAGGTGATGGGCGATCAGCCGGTCGACCGTGTCGCGCTCGGCCGCCATGGCACGCCGCTCGAAGGTCGAGATCTCGGCCGCGATGTCGTCGAGCACCGCTTCCTCGTCCGGCGTGATGCCGCCTTCGCCGAGCCCGAGCGAGCCCACCAGCGCCCGGTGCACGATCAGGTCCGCATAGCGGCGGATCGGCGAGGTGAAATGGGCGTATTTCATCAGGTTGAGGCCGAAATGGCCGATATTTTCCGGGCTGTAGATCGCCTGGCTCTGCGAGCGCAGCACCATCTCGTTGACCATCTGCTGGAACGGTTTGTCCTGCGCCTTGGCGAGCACGCCGTTGAAATGGTTGGAGCGCATGCTGCCGCCCTTAACGAGCGAAATGTCGAGCGTCTGCAGGAACTCGCGCAGCACCTCCTGCTTGGCAAGCGAGGGCGCGTCGTGCACACGGTAGATCAGGACCTGCTTCTTCTTCTCCAGCGTCTCGGCGGCCGCGACATTCGCCTGGATCATCATCTCTTCGATGAGCTTGTGGGCATCGAGCCGCGGCGGCACATGGACGCGGTCCACCGTGCCATCCGGCTTCAGCAGGATCTTGCGCTCGGGCATGTCGAGTTCGAGCGGCTGGCGACGGTTCCGGCCGACCGTCATGATGCGGTAGGCTTCCCACAGCGGCTTCAGGATCGTGTCGAGGATCGGTCCGGTCTTGTCGTCCGGCGCGCCGTCGATTGCCGCCTGCGCCTGCTGGTAGGAGAGCTTCGCCGCACTCTTCATCATGATGCGGTGGAAGGTGTGGCTCGCCTTGCGGCCTTCATGCGAGAAGACCATGCGCACGGCGAGCGCAGGACGGTCGACGCCTTCCTTCAGCGAGCAGAGATCGTTGGAGATGCGCTCCGGCAGCATCGGCACGACGCGGTCCGGGAAATAGACCGAGTTGCCACGCTTCTGCGCTTCGCGATCGAGCGCGGATTTCGGCCGGACGTAATAGCTGACATCGGCGATAGCGACGGTGACGATCACGCCGCCCGGATTGTCGGGAGACGTGTCCGGCTCGGCATAGACCGCGTCGTCATGGTCCTTGGCGTCATGCGGGTCGATGGTGATGAGGGGGAGGCTGCGCCAGTCCTCGCGATGCGACATGGTGGCCGCACCGGCGGCCTCCGCCTCGCGGATCACGGCATCGGGGAACACATGCGGAATGCCGTGGGCGTGGATGGCGATCATCGAGATCGCCTTTTCCGAGGCCACCGAGCCGACGACGCTCTTGATCTGCGCCTTCGCCAGGCCAAAGCGGCCCATGCGAACGACATCGATCTCCACGAGGTCGCCATCCTTGGCGCCCGCCGTGAACTCGGCGTCGACCTCCATCTCCTCGCCGCGGCGATCGATCGGCATGATGCGCCCGCCGCCGCCCGCTTGCGCGGCGCGGAACACGCCCATGCCGGAATTCTTCCGCTTGTCGAGCACCTTGATGATGCGCGCCGTATAGGCCGGCCCGCCGCGTTCCTTCGCCGGGAAGATCTTGGCGAGCACGCGGTCGCCGAGGCCGGCGACGGGCGCCTTGCCCTTGCTGCCGACAGTGGACTGGCGGATGGCCACGGCAGGCGCCACGCCCGCATCGTCCAGCCATTCCGCCGGGCGGCCGATCAACTCGCCATCCACGTCGCGCGTGGTGATGTCGAGCACGGCGACAGGGGGCAGCGCGCCGGGTCTTACAAGCGATTTGCGGCGCTTTTCCAGAAGCCCGTCTTCCTCGAAGGATTTGAGCAGCGCCTTCAGCTCGACGCGCGTCTCGCCCTTCAGCCCGAAGGCCTTGGCGATCTCGCGCTTGGAGGCCTGTTCCGGGTTCTCCGCGATGAAGCGCAGCAGCACGTCGCGCGGCGGCAGGACGCCGTGGATGATCGGGATATTGTCCGTCGGCGGCACGTCACGACCCGCGCGGCCGGGCCGCTTGGATTGTCCTGCCCGGCTGCGTGGTTCCCTCGTCATGTCGTCAGGCCTTCTTCGCCTTGGCTGCGGTCTTGCTGGCTGCGGTTTTGGGTTTCGCCTTCGCCTTCGGCTTTGCCGCCTTGGCGTCGTCGGATTTCGCGGCCTTCGTCGCCTTGGCCTTGCCGCCCTTGACGGGCGTCTTGCCGGCCTTTTCGGCGATCAGTACGAGCGCTTCCTCCATGGTCACGCTGTCGGCCGCCTTGCCCTTCGGCAGGGTGGCATTCACCTTGCCCCAGTTCACATAGGGGCCGTACTTGCCATCCCGCACCGTGATGGGACCGCCATCCGGATGGTCGCCGAGCGTCTTCAGCGCCGCCGGCGTGCCGCGCGAGCGACCGCCCGGACCCTTCGACGCCTTGTCGGCGATGACGGTGACGGCGCGGTTGAGGCCGACCGAGAACACGTCCTCGACGGTTTCGAGATTGGCGTAGCCGCCATCATGCAGCAGGAACGGTCCATAGCGGCCGATGCCGGCGGAAATCATCTTGCCGGTTTCCGGATGCTGGCCGATATCGCGCGGCAGCGAAAGAAGTGCGAGCGCCTTCTCGTGGTCGATGCTTGCCGGCGTCCAGCCCTTGGGCAGGCTCGAACGCTTCGCCTCCTTGCCGTCGCCACGCTGCACATAGGGGCCGAAACGGCCGGAGCGCAGGGTGATCTCCTCGCCGGTATGCGGGTCCTTGCCGAGGCTCTGCGGCTCGTTGGAGGCATTCGCCTCCGCGTCCGAACCATTGTCGGCGGAAAGCTGGCGGGTGAAGTTGCATTCCGGATAGTTCGAGCAGCCGACGAAGGCGCCGAACTTGCCGAGCTTCAGCGAGAGTTTCCCCGTGCCGCAGACCTGGCAGATGCGCGGATCGCTGCCGTCCTCGCGCTTCGGGAAGACCAGCGGCGCCAGTTCCTCGTTCAGCGCATCGAGCACGTTGGTGACGCGCAGTTCCTTGGTGTCCTCGATCTGGGCGAAAAAATCCTTCCAGAAATCGCGGAGAACCTGCTTCCAGTCGAGTTCGCCGGCCGAGATCTTGTCGAGTTTTTCTTCGAGATCCGCCGTGAAGTCATATTCGACATAGCGTGTGAAGAAGCTTTCCAGGAAGGCCGTGACGAGGCGGCCCTTGGTTTCCGGGATCAGCTTGCGCTTGTCGATGAGGATATATTCGCGGTCGCGCAGCGTCGCGAGTGTGGCGGCATAGGTCGACGGACGGCCGATGCCGAGCTCTTCCATCTTCTTGATGAGCGAGGCTTCGGAATAACGCGGCGGCGGCTCGGTGAAGTGCTGGGTGGCGTTCACCTTCTGCTTGGCGAGCGCCTCCTTCGCGTTGATCTCCGGCAGGCGGCCATCGTCGTCACCGTCGTCCGATTGCTCGCCGTCTTCCTTCTGGTCGGTATAGGCGGCGATGAAGCCGTCGAAGCGGATGACCGAGCCGGTCGCGCGCAGGCCCGCCTTGCGGCCGCCATTGTCTGCCTCGATCTCGACGGTCGTGCGCTCGATTTCGGCCGATGCCATCTGGCTGGCGATGCCGCGCTTCCAGACGAGGTCGTAGAGCCGGAGCTGGTCCGGATCGAGATAACGCTTCACCTGGTCCGGCGTGCGATCGAAGGAGGTCGGGCGGATCGCCTCGTGGGCTTCCTGCGCGTTCTTCGCCTTGGTGGAATAGAGGCGGGGCTTTTCCGGCACGTAGCGCGCGCCGAACTGTTCCGCGACGGCCTGGCGCGCGGCATCGATCGCCTCGGGCGCCATCTGCACACCGTCGGTACGCATATAGGTAATGAGACCGACGGTCTCGCCGCCGATATCGATGCCTTCATAGAGCTTCTGGGCGACCTGCATGGTGCGCGAGGCGGAGAAGCCAAGCTTCGAGGAGGCGGCCTGCTGCAGGGTGGAGGTCGTAAACGGCGGCGAAGGATTGCGCTTCATCGGCTTGGCTTCGACGCTCTCGACCCGGTAGGTCGCGCCTTCGAGCAGTGCCTTGAGGCGGTTGGCCTCTTCGCCGTTGTTGATGGATTTCGCCTGAAGGCGCTTGCCTTCGGCCGAGGAGAGGCGGGCCTCGAACTCGTCGCCGCGCGGCGTCTTCAAAAGGGCGGAGAGGTTCCAGTATTCTTCCGAAACGAAACGTTCGATCTCGGATTCCCGGTCGCAGACGAGGCGCAGCGCCACCGACTGCACGCGGCCGGCCGAGCGTGCGCCCGGCAGCTTGCGCCACAGCACCGGCGACAGGTTGAAGCCGACGAGATAATCGAGCGCACGGCGGGCGAGATAGGCATCCACCAGCGCGATGTCGATATCGCGCGGGTTGCGCATGGCTTCGAGCACGGCCGACTTTGTAATGGCGTTGAAGACGACACGCTGCACCGGCTTGTCGCCGAGGACACGCTTCTTCTTCAGGACGTCGAGAACGTGCCAGGAGATCGCTTCGCCTTCGCGATCCGGGTCGGTCGCGAGAATGAGGCCGTCGGAGGATTTCACCGCATCGGCGATGTCTTTCATACGCTTGGCGGAGGCGCTGTCCACTTCCCAGGTCATCTCGAAGTCTTCGTCCGGACGCACGGAGCCGTCCTTGGCCGGCAGGTCGCGCACATGGCCGAAGGAGGCGAGCACGGTGTAACCGGGGCCGAGATACTTGTTGATCGTCTTGGCTTTGGCAGGCGATTCCACAACTACAACATTCATCGTCATTTTTCTCTGAGTACCGGGTGCCGCGCGGTTGGGTGCCGGCGAAACGGGCGCAATGCGCCGGAAAGTCGTGTCTCGACATGAACAGACAAAGCGTTCCGGTCAAGAGGTAGGGCTGAAATAAGTGGGATGCAACGCGATACAACCGATACGCGATCAATCAATTCTTGCAATTATAAATAATCGTTGTATCGTTTCCTAGGCATAGGAATTACAACCTAACGGTGATTCTGAATCATTGGCACAACGGATAAGCCATGAACTCGAAACCTTCAAAGCCCGCTCTCCCACCTCATACGGCAGAGGAGAACATCGCTTACACCCGCCAGATGCTGGCCGAGTTACGGACCGTCGCGAACAATGAAGGCGCGGATATGCTGCGCTATTTCATCGAGATGGCCTATGTGGAGGCGGGGGACATCCTGGCCGGCATACGGCCGCTGTCACTCCGGGGTCAGCGAGACCCCGCCATTGCCATGCCGCTGAAGCCGGCCGGCAAGGTCAAGTTCTAGGAGCACGAGGTAGACTGTCGCCGCCGCGATGCCGGTATGGCGGATGACCTCGTCGATCTCGGCTGGCACCTGGCTCAGCGCTTCCGCGATCCGTTCGCGCTCGCCGTCGCTTGGCGGTAGGCGGAGTGCCGGCGGCGTATCCTCCGGCGGCTCGCCGGCATGCGGTCGCGGGGTGAAGAGGTCGGGCTCCGAGAGGGGCCGCAGGCTTTCCAGCACGTCGTCGGCCGTCGTCGTGATCGTCGCGCCGTCCTTCAGAAGGCCGTTCGTGCCCTCGCAGCGCATGTCGAGCGGCGAGCCCGGCACCGCAAAGACCAGCCGGCCGAAATCCGCGGCGTTGCGCGCGGTGATCAGCGAGCCCGAGCGCACCGCCGCCTCCACCACCACCAGGCCGAGCGCCATGCCGGCGATCAGCCGGTTGCGGCGCGGGAAGTCGCGTGCGCGGGGCTCCCAGCCGAAGGGCATTTCGCTGATGGCAAGGCCTTGCCCATCGGTCATTTCGCCGAGCAGGCCGATATTTTCCGGCGGATAGGGCTTGTCGAGCCCACCGGCCATGGCAGCGATCGTGCCGGTGTCGAGGCTCGCGCGATGGGCAGCGGTATCGATGCCGCGCGCGAGACCAGAGACGATGGAATAGCCGGCCCGCCCAATCTCGCGCGCCAGCAGGCCGGCGAATTTCATGCCGGAGATAGAGGCGTTGCGCGCGCCGACAATGCCGACGGCCGGTGCCGACGCGACATTCAAATTGCCCTTGACGGCAAGGAGCGGCGGGGCGCCGACGATCTGGCGCAGCAGGGGCGGATAATCCGGCTCGCCGATGCCGACGAAGGTGGCGCCATGCCTGTCGGCGAGGTCCAGCTCGCGCTCCGCCTCGGCCTGGCTCGCGACGCGGATCACGCGCGACGCGCCGCCGCGGCGGGAGAGTTCCGGCAGCATGTCCAAAGCGGTCTCGGCGCTGCCGAAATGGTTGATGAGTTCGCGAAAAGTGACCGGCCCGACATTGTCGCTGCGGATGAGGCGCAGCCAGGCGATCCTCTGTCTTTCCGTCAGCGCAATTCCCCGTGTCCTTGCGCTGCGGTCGTGCATGGCTATCCCTTGCTGCCGATCTTGCTTTCGGTGCCGCTCATCAGGCGGCTGATATTGGCCCGGTGTTTCCACCATGTGATGATGGTGAGCACGAGAAAGAGCAGCGCCACCTTCTCGTGACCGAGAAACCACAATACAACCGGAGATACCGCAGTTGCAACTAGGGCTGAAAGCGAAGAATAGCGCGTGAGATAGGCAAGGCCGATCCACACGGCTGCGAAGACGGCGAGCATGACCGGCACGAGGCCGAGCAGGAGGCCGACGTAGGTCGCGACGCCCTTGCCGCCCTTGAAGCCGAGCCAGACGGGAAAGAGATGGCCGAGGAAAGCGGCAAAGCCCGCGGCAATGCCGGCGTCCAGTCCCCAGCGCGAGGCGATGGCGGCCGCCGCCGTGCCCTTCAGCGCATCGAGCAGCAGGGTTGCGGCGGCGAGTTTCTTGTTGCCGGTGCGCAGCACGTTGGTCGCGCCGATATTGCCGGAGCCGATCTGGCGCACGTCGCCCAGCCCCGCCATGCGGGTCAGGATCAGGCCGAACGGAATGGAGCCGAGAAGATAGCCGAAGGCGAGCGCGGCAAGCGTCGGCAGGGCGCCGAGCTGCCAGGTAAAGATGTCGGACACGTCAGTTTTCCCCCGAAACCATGCCTTGATATGCCGCCGCCGGAATCGTCCCTTCCGGCGGGCGAGGGGGCAGACGCCTAAGCCAGCGAATGCACCCGTTTGCCGGCAACATAGGTGCTAACCGCGCGCCCCGTAAAGCGGGCATCTTCGAAAGGCGTGTTCTTCGAGCGCGAGACGAAGGTGTCCTTGGTGGCAAGCCAGGGTTCGTCCGGGTCGATCAGCACGATATCGGCGCGCGCGCCCGGTGCCAGCGTGCCGGCATCGAGGCCGAAGATTTTTGCCGGGCGCGTGGAGAGCGCATCGATGAGGCGCATCAGCGGGACTTCGCCGCTGTGATGCAGCCGCAGCGCCGCCGCCAGCATGGTTTCGAGCCCGATCGCGCCATCCGCCGCATCGGCAAAGGGCAGGCGCTTGGTGTCGACGTCCTGGGGATCATGCGCGGAGACGATGATGTCGACCTCGCCCCGGGCGAGCGCATCGACCATGGCCTTGCGGTCGTCTTCGCCGCGCAGCGGCGGCGAGAGCTTGAAGAAGGTGCGGTATTCGCCGATGTCGTTTTCGTTCAGCGTCAGGTGGTTGATCGAGATGCCGCAGGTGACGTTCGCGCCGCGCTCGCGGGCGATCTTCACGGCTTCCGCCGATTCCGGCACGGAAATCTGCGCGGCATGGTAGGCGCCGCGGGTGAGGCCGGCGATGCGCAGGTCCCGTTCGAGCGGGATCAGTTCCGCCTCGCGCGGGCTTCCCGAAAGGCCGAGCCAGCTTGCCAGCAGCCCCTCGTTCATCACGCCGCCGGCGCCGAGATACTTGTCGCGGGTTTCGAGCGCGATCACGCCGCCGAACTCGCGGGCATAGGTCATGGCGCGGCGCAGCACCTGCGCGTTGTGCATCGGGTTGCGGCCATTGGTGAAGGCGACGGCGCCGGCGGCCTGGAGCAGGCCGAACTCGGTCATTTCCTCGCCCTTCAGACCCTTGGTAAGGGCCGCGGCCGGATGAATGTTGACGATCGCCTTGTCGCGGGCGTTCTTCAGCACGAATTCGACCAGCGCGATATCGTCGATCACCGGATCGGTGTCGGGCATGGTGATGAAGGTCGTCACACCGCCGGCCGCCGCCGCGCGCGAAGCGGATTCGATCGTCTCGCGGTGTTCGCCGCCCGGCTCACCGACGAAGACGCGAGCGTCGACCAGGCCGGGAGCGGCGATCAGGCCCTTGCCGTCGACGATCTCGGCACCTTCTGGCGCGCCCTGGTTCTGTGCGCCACTTCCGATCCCGGCAATCTTGCCGTTGACGATGACGATCGAGCCGTTTTCATCGACGTTGCGCGAGGGGTCCAGGATGCGGATGTTCTTGAGGACGGTCGAGCGGCTCATGCGCGGGGTCCCTGGTTCTGCGAAAGAAGAAGCGTTTCCATCACGGCCATGCGCACGGCGACGCCCATTTCGACCTGTTGCTCGATGACGCTCTGCGGCCCGTCGGCAATCTCCGAGGCGATCTCGACGCCGCGGTTCATCGGGCCGGGATGCATGACCAGCGCATCGTCCTTCGCCGCCTTCAGCTTTTCCGCGTCGAGCCCGTAATAGTGGAAATATTCCCGCACCGAGGGCACGAAGGCGCCGGACATGCGCTCGCGCTGCAGGCGCAGCATCATCACGACATCCGCATCCTTCAGGCCTTCCGCCATGGAGTGGTAGACCTCGGCGCCCATGTCGGCGATGCCCGAAGGCAGCAATGTTGCTGGGGCGACGACGCGCACGCGCGCACCCATGGCGTTGAGCAGTAGAATGTTCGAGCGGGCGACACGCGAATGCAGCACGTCGCCGCAGATCGCGACGATGATGCGTGAGAGCTTGCCCTTGGCACGGCGGATGGTCAGCGCGTCGAGCAGTGCCTGTGTCGGATGCTCGTGCTGGCCGTCGCCGGCATTGACCACCGCGCAGGAGACTTTTTGCGCCAGAAGCGCGGCTGCACCGGCGGAGGAATGGCGCACCACCAGCACGTCCGGATGCATGGCGTTCAGCGTCATCGCCGTGTCGATCAGCGTTTCGCCTTTTTTCACCGATGAATTGCCGACGGACATGTTCATCACGTCGGCGCCGAGGCGTTTTCCGGCAAGCTCGAAGGAGGATTGCGTGCGCGTGGAGGCTTCGAAGAACAGGTTGATCTGCGTCAGGCCGCGCAGCGTCGACGTTTTCTTCTCCCGCTGCCGGGAGATTTTGACCGCCTCGTCGGCGCGGTCGAGCAGCAGGGTGATGTCCTGCTCGGTCAAACCCTTGATGCCGAGAAGGTGGCGATGCGGAAAGAAGTCCATAAAACTCCGCCTCAACTGTCGTGGATACGCGGGGTCTATAGAGTGTCGGTTCCGCCGCGGCAAGGCTGAGAGCGGCGGCCGTCATGCATTCCCACGCTTTTATGAGCGTCGAGGTGCCACAGGCCGCAACGCCCCGTTTCGCCCCGCCGCGACTTGGGCTAGAACCCGCTCATGACTCGCGACACCCGCACCGAACAGAAATTCGCCGATCTCAACCAGCCGCCGCTCTGGTCGGGCATCAACGCCTATCGTTCCGACCCGTTGCTGGTCGATGCTACGGACGCGATGCCGAAGGGCCTGCGCGACGAGTTCGACACGATCGGCCGCTACGTGACCTCGCCGGAAGCCCAGGAACTCGCGCGCATGGCGAACGAGAGCCCGCCGCAGCTGCGCACGCACGGGCCGCGCGGCGAGCGTCTGGATGTCGTCGATTTTCACCCGGCCTGGCACGCGCTGATGCGTCGCTCCATGGCGACCGGGCTGCATTCCTCGCTGTGGGAGAACGTGCCGGACGAGCAGGGCAGGGCGCACCGGGCGCGTGCCGTGCGCTTCTACCTGACGGCACAGCTCGAATGCGGCCATCTCTGCCCGCTGACCATGACCAGCGCTTCGGTCGCCGCACTCTCCACCTCGCCGCAGGTGCAGCGCGAGTGGGGCCGGAAGATCCTGTCGCGCAAATACGATTCGACCAACAAGCCCGCCATGCAGAAGACCGCCGTCACCATCGGCATGGGCATGACGGAAAAGCAAGGCGGCACGGATGTGCGCGCCAACACCTCGACGGCCGAACGCCTCGGCGAGGGTATCTACCGGCTGACGGGCCACAAGTGGTTCATGTCCGCGCCGATGAGCGACGGTTTCGTGATGCTGGCACAGACCCGCGAGGGCGTCGGCTGCTTCCTCGTGCCGCGCCTGCTGGAGGATGGGTCCACCAACGGCCTGCGCTTCCAGCGCCTGAAGAACAAGATCGGCAACCGCTCGAATGCCTCCTCCGAGGTCGAGTTCTCCGAAACCTTCGGCTTCCTGCTCGGCACGCCCGATGCCGGCATCCGCACCATCCTCGACATGGTGACGCTGACGCGGCTCGATTGTGCGCTGGCCTCTTCCGGCATCATGCGCGCCTCGCTTGCCGAGGCCGTGCACCACACCCGCGGCCGAAATGCCTTCGGCAAGCCGCTCGTCGCCCAGCCGATCATGACGCGCGTGCTGGCGGACATGGCGCTGGACGTTGCCGCCGCGACCGCGCTTTCGCTGCGCCTCGCCGAAGCCTTCGACAAGGCTCGCGACAGTGCGGAAGACGCCGCTTACGCCCGCATCATGACCCCGGTGACGAAATACTGGTGCTGCAAGATCGCGCCCGCGCTGATCTATGAGGCGATGGAATGCATCGGCGGCAGCGGCTATGTCGAGGAACGCCCGATCGCCCGGCACTACCGCGAGGCGCCGGTCAATGCGATCTGGGAAGGCTCAGGCAATGTCATGGCGCTCGACCTGATGCGCGTCATCGGCCGGGGCAGGGACCTGTTCGAAATGCTTTTCGCGGGGCTCGCCCGCGACCTCGGCTCGGCCGGCAAGAAGACGGTGGACGTGCTGCGCGCGGCATTGTCGCTTTGCGAGCGCGACGAGGGTGCCGCCCGCATGCTCGTCGAGCAGTTGGCGCTTGCCTCGGCGGCCGCCGAACTCTACCGCGCCGGTGCCGGCCGCATCGCAGATGCCTTCCTCGAAACGCGCCTCGCCTCCGGCTGGCGCTCGACCTACGGCATGCTCGATTCGCGCTTCGATTCGGCTTACATCGTCGACCTGCTCTATCCGCCGGCGAGGTAAGCGGTCGCTGCCAGCACCATCGGGATGGTGAAGAAGGACGCGATCGTCTGGAGCGTCGCGACGGCGGCGTAGAGCGGTGCATCGCCACCCATCTGCTTGGCCAGCACATAGCCGTTCATCGCGGTGGGTACGCTGGCACCCATGGCGATCGTCAGCAGCGGCTCGCCGCGCATGCCGAGCGCATAGGCGGCCCCCGTCATCACCAGCGGCATGAAGAGCAGTTTCAGCACGACGGGCAACATTGCCAATGGGCGCGGCCTTAGCGCATCGGCGAGCTTCAGCCCGGCGCCGACCATGATGAGGCCGAGGCTGAGCGAGGCGTCCGCAACCTGTTCCGCCGCCTGCATCAGAGGATCGTAGATCCGGATTCCCGCAAGGTTGACGGCGACGCCGAGCACGGAGCCGATGATCATGGGATTGGTGACGATCTTGTGCAGGAAGGTTTTGAGGCTGCGCGTGCCGCCGCCAAACCAGACGAGAATGCCGATATTGTAGAAATTGATCGGGATGATGATCAGCGTCGCCACCAGCGCGACGAGCGCGAGGCTTTGCGGGCCATAGAGCTTTTCGGCGATCGCAAGCGCGATGAAGGCGTTCCAGCGCGTCGAGGTCTGGAAGATCGAGGTATAGGCCGGCCCCGAGACGTTCGCCGCGCGAAAAAGCGGCCAGCAAATGGCCAGAAGCAGGGCGATGAGCGTCACCGAGCCGATGGAGCCGAGCGCCACGCTGCCGGCGGCGATGCCGGAAAACTCCGCATTGGCGAGCGTCGTGAACAGCAGGCAGGGGAACAGCACGAAGAAGCCGAGCTGTTCGAGCCCATTCCACATGTCGCGGTCGATCAGCCGCCAGCGCTTGAGCAGCGTTCCCAGCACGACGAGCAGGAAGACGGGGAGGATGCTTTCGAAGATGGGGAGCATGGAACCGGATCGGCAGAGGGATGATCCTCGCTCATTCCATGCCTTGGCGGGTCTGGCAAGGCACCGGCCCGCCGGCGGCCGTGTGGATATTAACCTTAATGAAGGGTTTACGTTGCGCGATCAGGGTTAACGGGTGAAGGTGGCGTTTACCTGGTGTTAACCATGTGAGCGAGTGCTGAGTATGGCCAGAACGGCCCGGATTTCGGTCATGACGACCCTGTTTTGCTTCGTGGCGGTGGATATTGCCGTGCCGCTTCTCGTGCTTGTCGCGGGCGTGGCGGTGAGCGAGATCATCTTCGCGGCCGGCGACCTTCTCGTGATGAAGAGGAGGGCGGCATGAAGTGGTTCCTGTTCCTGTGGGCCGGCCCGATCGCGCTTCTGGGGAGCTGGTACGGGCTCTCCTACTACGACATGAATTTCGGCGTCTTCATGCTGACGCGCGATGCGCATGACCTGGTGTTCCAGATCTACGGCCACATCCTCGGCATTCCGCCGGAAGACCTGCCACCGCTCGTGCTGCGCGCCATCATCTTCGACAGTTTCCTGGTGCTCGGCCTCATCGCATTCCGCCGCCGCAAGAAGATCTGGGCCTGGTGGCAGGCCCGCCGTCAGTCGTCCTCGGACGCCCTTGCCAGCGACGAAAGCCTGTCCAGCGCGCCCTGAAGGATGAAGGAGGCGGCGGCCGAATCGATGCGTTCGGCCCGCTTCTTGCGCGAGACATCCATCTCGATCAGCGTTCGCTCCGCCGCCACCGTCGACAGCCGCTCGTCCCAGTAGACGAAGGGAACGTCGGTCTTGTCGGCCATGGATCGCACGAAGGCGCGCGTCGCCTGGACGCGCGGGCCGGCGCTGCCGTCCATGTTCACCGGCAGGCCGATGACGAAGGCGACGACGTTCTCCTTGGCGGCGAACGCCAGCAGCACTTCGGCATCCTGGGTGAATTTCACGCGCTTCAGCACCGGCCGCGGCGTGGCGAGCCTGCGGCCGAGATCGGAAACCGAAAGGCCGATGGTCTTGGTGCCGAGGTCGAGGCCGGCGATCGGCTGGCCGGGGGCGAGGATGCCTGCCAGTTCTTCCAGTGTCAGCGTCGCCATGGCCAGACCCTTCTCAGCGCTTGCGGACGAATTCGGTGCGCAGCACCAGGCCCTTGATGGCATCGTGCCGGCAGTCGATCTCTTCGGGGTTCTCGGTAAGGCGGATCGTCTTGATGACGGTGCCTTGTTTCAGCGTCTGCCCAGCGCCCTTCACCTTCAGGTCCTTGATCAGCACGACCGAATCGCCATCTGCAAGCACGGTGCCGCTGGCATCGCGCACCATGTTGCCCGCCGCCTTCTCCGCCGCAATCTCGGAAGCCGGGCGCCATTCGCCTGTCACTTCGTCGTAGATATAATCGTCGTCGGCCATGGTGGGCTCCTTGTGAGGACATTGCTCCATCTCGAAAGCCACGCTTATAACGATCGCGCGGCGGATGGAAACGACAATCGCCGGGCCTATATTCTGCAAACATTCAAACAGGAGACCCTCCATGAAGATTACCTGGCTCGGCCATTCCGCCTTCCGCATCGAAACGGCGAAAGCCAAGATCCTCATCGACCCGTTCTTCACCGGCAATCCCGCCTTCGACGAATCGATCCGCAAGGACGCCGTCGCCGGCCTCACCCATGTGCTGCTCACCCACGGCCACGGCGACCATGTCGGCGACACCATCCAGATCGCCCTGGAAACCGGCGCAACGGTGCTGGCCAATGCCGACCTCGCGTCCTGGCTCGGCAACAAGGGCGTCGAGAAGCTCGAAATGGGCAATACCGGCGGCACCGTGCATTTCGACGGCTTTTCCACCACCTTCGTCAACGCGCTGCATTCCTCCGCGCAGATCACCGAAGACGGCGTTTCCCATTCGCTCGGCAGCGCCAACGGCCTCGTGCTGCATTTCGAGAACGATCCGACGCTCTACCACATGGGTGACACGGACGTCTTCTCCGACATGGCGCTGATCCAGGAACTGCACCAGCCGGAAATCGGCCTCGTGCCGATCGGCGACCGCTTCACCATGGGCGGCGCCGTGGCGGCGCTCGCCTGCCAGCGCTTCTTCAAGTTCGACACCGTCATTCCCTGCCACTACGGTTCCTTCGGCATCATCGACCAGACGGCCGATCTCTTCGTGCAGGCAATGGACGGCGCATCGGCGAAGATCGAGGTGCCGGGCGTGGGCAGCGTCGTCTCGCGCTGAGCCGCCGGAAAACGGGCGAGGGGGCGTGGAAGGGGCCATTCCCCCGTTGCGCCCCTTGGGCTTGGTCATTATAGCGGGTAGGAAATTTCCCACCGGAGCTTACCATGTCCGTAGATCTAGCCACCGTGAAGCGCGTCGCGCGCCTTGCCCGCATCGCTGTCAGCGAGGAAGAGGCAAACCGCATGACGGGCGAGCTGAACGGCATCCTCGGCTTCGTCGAGCAGCTTTCCGAAGTGAATGTCGAGGGCGTCGAGCCGATGACCTCGGTCACGCCGATGGTGATGCGCAAGCGCGAAGACGTCGTTAACGACGGCAGCAAGGCCGATGACATCGTCGCCAACGCGCCGGCCACCGACCGCAATTTCTTCCAGGTTCCGAAGGTTGTGGAGTAATCCTTGGCCGTCACCATCGCCGTCGAAAGCCCGTTGCAGGATGAGGTTCGCACGCTGATCGCGGAGCTGAACACGGTCCTGCTCGCTCTGTCGCCGCCGGAGGCCTGCTACCACCTCACCGTCGAGCAGATGGCCGAGCCGACCGTCACGGTCTGGATCGCCCGCGACGGCGACACCGTTGTCGGCTGCGGCGCGCTGAAGCGCCATTCCGAGACCACGGGCGAGGTGAAGCGCATGTTCACCCGGCCGGCCTGGCAGGGGCAGGGCATCGGCCGGCGCATCCTCGGCGAAATCTTGGCGACCGCCGAACGAGAGGAACTGACGACGCTCGTTCTCGAAACCGGCGACCAGCACCCGGCGGCCTGGGCGATCTACGAGAAGGCCGGCTTTACCCGCTGCGGCCCCGTGCTCGACTATCCGGCTTCACCGTTTTCCGTATTTTACCAAAAGCAGCTTATCGCTGCCTGACCCGAAGTGACCGCACCATGACCGATCTGACCCGCCTGACCATTGCCGAAGCCCGCGAAAAGCTCGGCGCCAAGGAGATCACCGCCGTCGAGCTGACGGACGCCTATCTCGGCGCGATCGAGGCGGCGAACCCGGCGATCAATGCCTATGTCACCGTCACGCCGGAAAAGGCGCGCGACATGGCCAAGGCCTCCGACGGCCGCATCGCTGCCGGCCAGGCCGGCGCGCTGGAAGGCATCCCGCTCGGCATCAAGGACCTGTTCGCCACCGAAGGCGTGCACACCCAGGCCTGCAGCCACATCCTCGACGGTTTTGAGCCGAAATACGAATCGACCGTCACCCAGAACCTCTGGAACGACGGCGCCGTCATGCTCGGCAAGCTGAACATGGACGAGTTCGCCATGGGCTCCTCCAATGAGTCGTCCTATTACGGCCCGGTAAAGAACCCGTGGCGTGCCACCGGCTCCAACCTCGATCTCGTGCCCGGCGGCTCGTCGGGTGGTTCGGCCGCAGCCGTCGCCGCGTTCCTGTGCGCCGGCGCCACCGCGACGGACACCGGCGGCTCGATCCGCCAGCCCGCCGCCTTCACCGGCACCGTCGGCATCAAGCCGACCTATGGCCGCTGCTCGCGCTGGGGCATCGTCGCCTTCGCCTCGTCGCTCGACCAGGCCGGCCCGATCGCCCGCGACGTGCGCGACGCCGCGATCCTCTTGAAGTCCATGGCCAGCGTCGACGCCAAGGACACGACTTCGGTCGACCTGCCTGTGCCGGATTACGAAGCCGCGCTCGGCCAGTCGCTGAAGGGCATGCGCATCGGCATTCCGCGCGAATACCGCGTGGATGGCATGCCGGAGGAAATCGAGGCGCTCTGGCAGCAGGGCATCGCCTGGCTGAAGGATGCCGGCGCCGAGATCGTCGACATCTCCCTGCCGCACACGAAATACGCCCTTCCGGCCTACTACATCGTGGCGCCTGCGGAAGCCTCGTCGAACCTCGCCCGCTACGACGGCGTGCGCTACGGCCTGCGCATCGACGGCAAGGACATCGTCGATATGTACGAGAAGACGCGCGCGGCCGGCTTCGGTACCGAGGTCAAGCGCCGCATCATGATCGGCACCTATGTGCTGTCGGCCGGCTACTACGACGCCTATTATCTCCAGGCCCAGAAGGTGCGCACGCTGATCAAGCGCGACTTCGAACTCGCCTTCAACGCCGGCGTCGACGCGATCCTCACCCCGGCCACGCCGTCCTCGGCCTTCGGCATCGCCGACGAGGACCTCGCGTCAGATCCGGTCAAGATGTACCTCCAGGACATTTTCACCGTCACGGTGAACATGGCCGGCCTGCCGGGCCTCTCGGTCCCCGCCGGTCTCGACCACAAGGGCCTGCCCCTCAGCCTCCAGCTCATCGGCAAGCCCTTCGAGGAGGAAATCCTCTTCAAGACCGCGCATGTCATCGAAAAGGCCGCCGGCCGCTTCACGCCGAACAAGTGGTGGTAAGGGGCGCCTTCGCCCCCCACAACGGTCATCGCAAAAACGTGTCGTAACGGCAACACCTGCCGTTACGAGAGGCGTGCCCGTGTCTTTTTCGCTTGATCCCCGCATAAGTCGAGAATAAACGCGCCCTCCCGGTCGTTCAGCCGGTGCGGATGTCAACGGATGGAGTTTCACGCTCCTCCCGCGCGAGGCGGCCCTGCCGTCGTCGTGTACGGATGCCGCACCATGAAGACTGGTTTGCGGACCTAGCTCAGCGGTAGAGCACCGGACATGCCTCCGGAGGTCGCGGGTTCGATTCCCGTTGTCTGCTCCATTGGATAGCTCAGTGGTAGAGCATCAGACTGTTAATCTGACTGTGGAAGGTTCGAATCCTTCTCCAAACAGCCTTCCAAGCTGTCTCGATATCCGGTCCGGGGACCGGACTGCGGACGGCGGACCGGGGAAACCCGGAAAGCCCAACGCCGGACGTTTGCGGTCCGGTTCGCGGTGACGGCCAAGCCGCCTTCCGGCCAGCGAGGGAGCGTGACGCTCCCGAGCCCGCCGAAAGGCCGTGCGGTCCTCTCCCGAAAGCCCACCGCCGATGGCCGTCATCCGGTCCTCGGATCACTATTCGCATGCCCCGCCCGCGGGTTCCCCGGGCGATCAGGGTTTCTCGGGGAACTGACAAGACAACTTGCCGATGCCAAACGACATCATCAACGAGAGGAAGATCGGTTCGTGACGTAGCGTATGATCCGAAGGAGCAAGAACAATGACGACGTTTCTCGATATGATTTTGGGGCGCCAGCGCGTCCTCGTGAAGGCCAACGAACGCGTGCTCGCCCTCTACAGGGGAGAGGTACTCGGCATTTTCGGACCGGGCGAACACGCCCTGCCGAACCGCCGCGGCATGCTTGAGACGGAGCGCCACGACGTGAACCGCCCGGCCTTCACTTCCGCCTATGAGAAGCCGTTGTTCGACACGCTCCCGGAGGTGGCAACCCGCGAACTGACGGTCTTCCGGACGGCAAGCCGCGAGGTGGCGGTCGTCGAGCGCGACGGCGAGCTCTTTTCGGTGCTTGCGCCGAACCAGAAGCTCGTGGTGTGGAACGCGGCAGGTCCGTGGACCGAGACGCGCGTCGATCTCAAGGATCGGCTCGACATCGATCCGGAGCTGATGCGCCGGCTGACGCGCGCCCGCCGCACGGAGCTGACGACGGCCTTCATCGTCAATGACGGTCAGGTCGGCCTGCTCTTCGTCGACGGGATGCACCAGCGCACGCTGGAGCCGGGCATGCATGCCTTCTGGAACGTCGGCAAGACGATCCAGGTGCGCGTGGTCGACCTGAAGCGACAGTCGCTCGACGTGACCGGTCAGGAACTGCTTACCCGGGACAAGGTCACGATCCGGGTGAACATTTCCGCCGAATACCGCGTCGCCGACCCGCTGAAGGCGGTCTCGGAGGTGAAGGACTTTGCCGATGCCCTGTACCGGGCGCTGCAGTTCGCCTTCCGCCAGACGCTCGGCACGCTGACGCTCGACCAGATCCTTGAACGCAAGGTGACGGTCAACGCGGAAGCCGCCGAGAAGGTGCGCGCCGACATGGCGGCGATCGGGATCGAGGTCTCGGCCATCGAGCTCAAGGACGTGATCCTGCCGGGCGAGATGCGCGACCTCCTGAACCAGGTCGTCGCTGCGGAAAAGCAGGCCGAAGCCAACATCATCCGCCGCCGGGAGGAAACGAACGCCACCCGTTCGCTGCTCAACACGGCAAAGGTGATGGCGGAAAACCCGGTGATGCTGCGGCTAAAGGAGCTCGAAGCCCTCGAAGCCATCGCCGGCAAGGTGGAGCGCCTGACGATCCACAACGGGACGGCGGGTCTGATGAACGATATCGTTCAGCTCCGCGACAAGTAAGGGATCGCCCGGCCGGCAAGGCCGGGCGGTTCCGTTTTGCGACAACGCTCCCCATCATCTCCGTGGATAGACCTTTGGCTCTCTCGCCAAGGGCGGGGTGCAATGCTTTGATGGTGGCATGATCACCGTTCGCAACGCCCGTGAGGAGGATGTTCCGGCCATCGTCGAAATCGGCGTTCGGGCCTGGGAACAGGCCGTCGTCGGTGTCGCCGATCTCCAAGTGCGGCGCGACCATGCCCGCAATGCCTTCCAGCAATTTCTCGCCCGCCATTGGCTGCGGGTGAGCGTGGCCGAGTTCGACGGCGGGCTTGCCGGCTGGGCCTCGCGCGAATCTTTCGACGACGAGATCACCGACCTCTGGGTAGATCCGCTTCATCAGAAGAAGGGTGTCGGCGCGGCGCTTCTTGCGGTCATGGAGGCGGAAATCATCGCCGCCGACTTCGAGGCCGCACGCCTCCAGACCCATGCGCGCAACACGGCGGCCGTGGGGTTCTTCCAGAAGCACGGCTATTCCGTCAGCTGGCTTTCCGTCGACTATTCCGAGCGCCTCGACAGGGACGTGGAATCGATCGGCCTGCGCCGGCAGCTCGTTGAGGATGCTCCGATCGGCTACGGGCCGGACGGGTTTTGAGGGGGAGACGGGGCTTTCACCGCGCCTCCCGTCTTTCTATTGGTTGTCCAGTTGCGAGCGCACCAGTTCCAGCCCCCGCTGCGTGATGCGGTAGGGCCTGCCGCCGGAGGAGGCGATGCTGCGCCGGCGCTTCAGCTTGCGGAAGAGCTCGATATCGAGCCCGCTGGCACGCCAGCCATCCCGCGTGATGCAGGCGACGCTGACAATCTTGCGGTTTTCGTCTTTTTCGATGTCGATCCGGCCGCCCTGGGCGAGCAGGTGGAGAATGCGCTGTTCGGCGCGGGAAATGTCCATTGTCTTGAGAAATCCGTCTGGCGTTCGAATGAACGCGAAAAAACGTTCCGCCACCGGTCAGGTGGCAGGATTCATCGTTTTTTCTGACCCTGCGCGCATTGGTGAGCGGGCAGGGTCCTCAGCAGGTCTCTGACGAGTTGGACATCAAAACTCCACAAGCATGTCGCGCAAAAGTGTTTGCGGTTTTGCGAGAACGACATACTCAACGAACATTCCTAAATCGGATTCCGCCTTGAAAAGGTGGAATCCGATTTAGTCGGATGTCCCGAAATAACCGGGACGCCCGCGAACGTCAATGCGTCGTCCAGATCAGCGAATGGTGCAGCATGACGCCCGTCTTCACGCCATCGGCGGCGGCTAGCGTAATGTTTCCCGGGCCGAGCGCGATGTCGCCGGCGGCATAAAGCCCGGGAAGCGACGTCTGGCCGGTCTCGTCCGTCTGGATGATCTTGCCGACCGCGGTCTCCTTCAGCGTGAGGCCGCGATCGCCGGGGATCGCGCTGCGCACCCGCGCTTCCGGCATGACGAAGAGCGCCTTGACCAGCGTCGGAATGCCCGGTCCGGTCTCGACGGAGAGCATGCCGTTCGGCCCGTCCGCGATGGCCGTGACGCGGCCCGGCCGCAGCTTTACGGCGCGCTGTTCCAGCAAGGCGAGGGTTGCGTCGTCCGGCTCGGGCGTCCCGTTGGTGAAGAGCGTCACGCCGCCCCAATCGGCGACGAGCGTCGCGAAGCGCGCGGCATCCGCCGTGCGGGCCAGCACGCCGACCGGCCCACCACCGACCTCATAGCCGTGGCAATAGGGGCAATGCAGCACCGTCTTGCCCCAGCGCTCGGCAAGGCCGGGAACATCCGGCAGCTGGTCCTCGAAACCGGTGGCGAGCAGCACGCGCCGGGCGTCGATCCTCCCGCCATCGCCGGTGAGGATGGAAAAGCCGTCGATCTCGCCCTCCAGCTTTTCGGCCGGCGCGTCGCGGAAGGTGACGGTCTCGTAGGCGGCAAGCTGGCGGCGGGCATCCGCCAGAATATCGCGCCCCGGCCGGCCATCCTGCGCGAGAAAGCCGTGCGAATGCGGGGAGAAGCGGTTGCGCGGCTCGCCGGTGTCGAGAATGGTGATGCGGCGGCGGGCGCGGGCGAGCTGCATGGCAGCGGAAAGGCCGGCAAAGCCCCCGCCGATGATGATGGCATCTTCGATCATGGTAGATCCTTTCATGGAACGTGCGGCATCGTCCGCCCGGCGGGTGCCGGTCGTTCGATGCGGGTCCTTGGAGTTGGCTGCCGTCAGCCCGTATCGGCCCGGCAGTGTTTTACCGCCACCCGAAAGTCGGCGGCGAGATCGGCAAGCGTCGTGCCGGCAAAGCGCGCCATCAGGATTGCTTCCGCATCCTTCAGCGCATCGCCGATCACCCGGTTGACGGATTGCTCGACCACGCAGCCTGGCATTTCCGTCGCCGGGCCGATCTGGAAGACGATCGGCTCGCCGAGCGCATTGTAGATGTCGAGCAGCGAGATCTCGGCAAGCGGTTTGGCGAAGTGCCAGCCGCCGCCATGGCCGCGGCCGGATTGCACGATGCCGGCATCGCGAAGCCCGGCCATGGTGCGCCGCACGACGACGGCGTTGGTATCGAGGCAAAGCGCGAGATCGTCCGAGGTCATCGGCGCGTCGCGCTCGGCCATGTGCATGAGTGCGTGAAGCACGGCGGAAAGGCGGCTGTTTCTTTTCATGTAACAATAATAGTTACGAAAAGCGCTGCATGTCAACCTTGCTGGCGAGAGGGTGATATCAACCGACGCGCAGCATCTGGTACAGGGAAGGGCCGAAGATCAGCGCCACCGGGATCAGCGCCGCGTGCAGGATCAGGATCGCCATCAACTGCGTGCGAAACGGCTCCTTGCGCGTCTTGTGCCGCAGCAACCGTTGTGCAGCGAAGGCGCCGAGGCTGCCGCCGATGAACGCGAATTGCAGCAGCCGCGCTTCGGAAACACGCCAATGACCATCCCGCGCGGCCTCCTTGTCCCACCAGAAGACGCAGAACGTCACGACGTTGACGAGGAGGAAAATGATAAGAATCGTTGTTGCCGTGCTCATCGCCTGTCTTTAGCCGATCATCCTTGCGGCTTGGCTAACGACGGCGCGCCGCACCCGCTGAAAACCTTGCGCGGCATGCCCATATGTTCTACCGAGACAGCAACCGAAGACACCACAGCCAAGAGCCTGCCATGACCCTCGTTGACGTCCGCACCCCCGATCCGAAACGCTTCATTCCCGGCGCCACCGGCGATTGGGAAGTCATCATCGGCATGGAGGTGCACGCGCAGGTTCTCTCCAATTCCAAGCTCTTCTCCGGTGCCTCCACCGAGTTCGGCAAGCCGCCGAATGCCAACGTTTCGCTCGTCGATGCCGCCATGCCCGGCATGCTGCCCGTCATCAACGAGGAATGCGTGCGCCAGGCCGTGCGCACCGGCCTCGGCCTCAAGGCGCAGATCAACCACCGCTCGATCTTCGACCGCAAGAACTACTTCTATCCGGACCTGCCGCAGGGCTACCAGATCTCGCAGTTCAAGGACCCGATCGTCGGCGAGGGCAAGATCGTCATCTCGCTCGGCCCCGACCGCCAGGGAAACTTTGAAGACATCGAGATCGGCATCGAGCGCCTGCATCTGGAGCAGGATGCCGGCAAATCGATGCATGACCAGCATCCGACCATGTCCTATGTCGACCTCAACCGTTCGGGTGTGGCGCTGATGGAGATCGTCTCCAAGCCGGACATGCGCTCGTCGGACGAGGCCAAGGCCTATATGACGAAGCTGCGCTCCATCGTGCGCTACCTCGGCACCTGCGACGGCAACATGGACGAGGGCTCCATGCGCGCCGACGTCAACGTCTCCGTGCGCCGTCCTGGCGAAGGTTTCGGCACGCGCTGCGAAATCAAGAACGTCAACTCCATCCGCTTCATCGGCCAGGCGATCGAATACGAAGCCCGTCGCCAGATCGGTATTCTGGAGGATGGTGGCTCGATCGATCAGGAAACCCGTCTCTTCGATCCGGGCAAGGGCGAGACGCGCTCCATGCGCTCGAAGGAAGACGCGCACGACTACCGCTATTTCCCCGATCCGGACCTGCTGCCGCTGGAATTCGACAACGAATTCGTCGGCAAGCTGCTCGCCGACCTGCCGGAACTGCCGGACGACAAGAAGATCCGCTTCGTCAAGGATCTGGGCCTCTCCGTCTACGACGCCTCGGTGCTCGTCTCGGAAAAGGCGATCGCCGATTATTACGAGGCCGTGGCCGCCGGCCGCGACGGCAAGATTGCCGCCAACTGGGTGATCAACGACTTGCTGGGCGCCTTGAACAAAGACGGCAAAGCCATTGAAGAGACTCCGGTTTCGCCCGATCAGCTCGGCGGCATCATCGACCTCATCAAGGACGGCACCATCTCCGGCAAGATCGCCAAGGACCTCTTCGAGATCGTCTGGACCGAAGGCGGCAAGCCGGCCGAGATCGTCGAATCGCGCGGCATGAAGCAGGTGACGGACACCGGCGCCATCGAGAAGGCGGTCGACGAGATTATCGCCGCCAACCCTGACCAGGTCGCCAAGGTTCTGGCCAAGCCGACGCTTGCCGGCTGGTTCGTCGGCCAGGTGATGAAGGCGACGGGCGGCAAGGCCAATCCGCAGGCCGTGCAGGCCCTCGTCAAGGCCAAGCTCGGCCTGGAGGACTGAAGTAATTCCAGGAAAAGTGTGAAGCGGTTTTCCGTTCGGAATTACTTCAAAACAAAGGGTTCTTCGATGTTCTTCGTCCGCACGGCGTCCGAGGGCGATCTGGTCAAGGTCAGCGCGCTGCTGGCCGAGACGTGGCACGCGACCTATGACGCGCTTTACGGTGCCGACAAGGTGAGCCAGATCACCGCGCGCTGGCATGCCGTGCCGGCGCTCAAAAACCGGCTGGAGCGCAAGGACGCGGAATTCGTCGTGGCCGACAACGGCAAGGAACTTGCCGGCATGGGCTTTGCGGCCATGTGGAAAGAGCGGCCGAAGACCGTGCTGCTGCACCAGCTCTACGTGCTGCCGCGCTACCAGCGCCAGGGCATCGGCCGCGACATGTTCGCCGAGCTCGAAACCTGCTTTCCCGATGCCAATGCGATGATCCTCGAAGTCGATCCGCGCAACGATGCGGCGGTCGCCTTCTATGCGGCGCACGGCTTCGTCAAGGTCGGAGAGTCGAAACACACGGCGGACGACGTTTCCGGCGTGCCGCTGCATGTCTACGAGAAGCCGCTCGGCGCCTGACTGCGGCGAAAAGGCGTGTGCGAAGGCGTGGGAATCGCTGGACATTCCGGCGCCCGCGCGCCATAAGCGGAAGAATATTCAGTCGCGGGCCGCGCTTTCGGCATGGCCCTGCCAAGGACGCCAGCCCATGAACCTCCTCACGCAGATTTTCACCTGGTGGAACGGTCAGACGATCGGCACCCGTTTTCACACCTGGCGCTTCGGCACCAAGGTCGGCGAAGACGAATTGGGCAATGTCTACTACCAGGGCACGGCCAAGGATTCCGAAGGCCGCACGCGCCGCTGGGTGATCTACAAGGGTTATGCCGAAGCCTCCGCCATTCCGCCGGGCTGGCACGGCTGGATGCACCACCGCACGGATGTTTCCCCCGCCGACGAGACCTACAAGGCGCGCGAATGGGAAAAGCCGCACCGTCCGAACGGGACGGGCAGCGCGCAGGCCTATCGCCCGCCGGGCTCGATCGCCGTTGCCGGCGAGCGCCCCCGCGTGACGGGCGACTACGACGCCTGGACGCCGGGCAACTGATACCGATTTGGCCACAATTCGCCGGTAGCTCCAAGCGGCCGGCGAAAACCGGTGCAGATCGCAGGAGACGGCATTCATGACATTCGGGTTTTTTCGGGCAAACGCCGGACGGCGGTTCGTTTCGGTCGCGCTTGCGGTCGTCGGCGTCGTTGCGACCCCCGTGCTTTCCCAGGCTGCGCGGGTGGAAAACCCGGTCGCCGTCTTCTCCGGCATCGACAAGATCACCGGCCGCATCACCAATTTCGACGTCTATATCGGCGAGACCGTGCAGTTCGGCGCGCTCCAGGTGACGCCGAAGGTCTGCTACAGCCGCGACGACACCGAGGCGCAGAAGGTCACCACCTTCGTCGAGGTCGACGAAATCACGCTCGACCGCAAGATCCGCCGCATCTTTACCGGCTGGATGTTTGCCGACAGCCCCGGCCTCAACGCCGTCGAGCACCCCGTCTATGACGTCTGGCTCATCGAGTGCAAGGCCAAGTCCGACGTACCGCCGCCGGAAGATGCCGAGACGAGGGCCGAATAGGGCCTCTCCCTTTTGTGAAGCTTGCGTTTGCCGCGTGGATCCTCGGGTCAAGCCCGAGGATGACGGAGGGGAGGGAGTGTGGCCGACCTCCGTCAAACGGTGCGGCATGCGGCACCGTTTCTATGTTTGTCCTGCTTCTCTTCTTCCGTCATCCTCGGGCTTGACCCGAGGATCCATGCCCCACCGCACAACTCATCGTCTCAAAACGCCAGATATGGTGACGCCAGCGCGTTCGCCAGCATGTCCTCGTATTCGATCTTCGGCACGTCGATCGCGCCGAACGACTTCAGGTGCTCGGTGGTGAACTGCGTGTCGAGCAGGCGGAAGCCGCGGGCCTTGAGCCGCTCTACGAGATGCACGAGGCAGATTTTTGAAGCGTCGGTGCGGCGGGAGAACATGCTCTCGCCGAAGAAGGCCGCGCCCAGCGAGACGCCGTAGAGGCCGCCGACGAGGCGATCGCCCTCCCATGCTTCCACCGAATGGGCATGGCCCATGCGGTGCAACGTTCCGTAGAGCGAGCGGATCTTTGCGTTGATCCAGGTCGATGGCCGATCGGGTGCTGCTTCGGCGCAGGCGGCCATCACCGCGTCGAAGGCGGTGTCGAAGCGGATGTCGAACGGGTTTTTGCGGATGGTTTTTGCAAGGCTGCGCGAGACGTGGAACTCATCCAGCGGAATGACGCCCCGCATGTCCGGCTCGACCCAGAAGAGCTCCGGGTCGTCCGCCGAATCGGCCATCGGGAAGAGCCCGATGGAATAGGCGCGCAAAAGCAGTTCCGGCGTGATTTCCGGGTGCCGTCCGCGACGCCCTGCCATAACCGACGCCCCTCAGGCGTCGGTCTTATCGGCCAGATAATTCTCCAGCCAATGGATGTCGTAATCGCCGTTGGCGATGTCCTGGTTGCCGATCAGGTCCTGGAACAGCGGCAGCGTCGTCTTGATGCCGTCGATGACGAACTCGTCGAGCACGCGGCGCAGGCGCATCATGCATTCGACGCGAGTGCGGCCGTGCACGATGAGCTTGCCGATCAGGCTGTCATAGTAGGGCGGGATCTTGTAGCCCTGATAGGCGCCCGAATCGACGCGCACGCCAAGGCCGCCCGGCGCATGGAAATGCGTGATCGTGCCTGGCGAGGGCACGAAGGTGCGCGGGTCTTCCGCATTGATGCGGCACTCGATGGCGTGGCCGGAGAAGACGATGTCTTCCTGGCGCACCGAAAGGCCGGCGCCCGAGGCGACGCGGATCTGCTCGTGCACGAGGTCGATGCCGGTGATCGCTTCGGTGATCGGGTGCTCCACCTGGAGGCGGGTGTTCATTTCGATGAAATAAAACTCGCCGTTCTCGTAGAGGAACTCGACCGTGCCGGCGCCGCGATATTTCAGCTTCATCATGGCATCGGCGCAGATCTGGCCGATCTTCATGCGCTGCTCGACGTTGAGGGCCGGGGAGTTCGCCTCTTCCCAGACCTTCTGGTGGCGGCGCTGCAGGGAGCAGTCGCGTTCACCCAGATGCACTGCATTGCCCATGCCGTCGCCGACGACCTGGATTTCGATATGCCGCGGCTTGCCGAGGTACTTTTCCATGTAGACGGCATCGTTGCCGAAGGCGGCGAGCGCCTCGGACCGGGCCGTCGAGACGGCTTCCTCGAGATCGTCCTCGTTTTTCGCGACCTTCATGCCGCGGCCGCCGCCGCCGGCGGTTGCCTTGATCAGCACGGGGAAGCCGATCTGGCGGGCGATTTCCAGCGCGTTCTCGGGCTTCACTTCGCCTTCCGAGCCCGGAACGACCGGGATGCCAAGCGCCTCCGCCGTCTTCTTGGCGGTGATCTTGTCGCCCATGATGCGGATGTGTTCCGCCGTCGGGCCGATGAAGGTGATGCCGTGCGCGTCGAGAATTTCCGCGAACTTGGCGTTTTCCGACAGGAAGCCGTAGCCCGGATGCACGGCGTCGGCGCCGGTGATCTCGCAGGCGGCGACGATCTGGTGGATGTTCAGGTAGCTTTCGCGCGAGGGCGGCGGGCCGATGCACACGCTCTCGTCGGCAAGGCGGACATGCATGGCGTCGGCATCCGCCGTCGAATGCACGGCAACCGTGGCGATGCCCAGCTCCTTGCAGGCCCGAAGGACCCGGAGCGCGATCTCGCCGCGGTTGGCAATGAGGACTTTGGAGATCATCTGAGCCACCTTATTCGATGACGATGAGCGGTTCGCCGTACTCGACCGGGCTCGAATCCTGCACGAGGATTTCGGTGACCTTGCCCGAGCGCGGCGCCGGGATCTGGTTCATCGTCTTCATGGCTTCGATGATGAGGATGGTCTGGCCTTCCTTGACCGTCGCGCCGACCTCGATGAAGGGGCGCGAGCCCGGGGCGGGCGAGAGATAGGCCGTGCCGACCATCGGGGCCGTGACGGCGTTCTTGTTGTTGCGCGCGTCGACGACGACCGGGGCGGCTGCCGCTGCGGCTGGCGCAGCATAGGCGGCCGGAGCTGCGATCGGCGCCTGGACATATTGCGGGGTGCCGGCACGCGAGACGCGGATGCGCAGGTCGTCCTGCTCCACTTCGATCTCGGTCAGGTCCGTCTCGTTGAGGATGTTGGCGAGATCGCGGATCAGACCCTGATCGATGCCCTGTTTCTTGTCAGCCATGGAAGTGAGCCTCTGTTTTTTCTTATTTCGTGATGGACGAAAGCGCGTGGAGCGCGAGGATGTAGCTGTGCGCCCCGAAACCGCAGATGACGCCCTTCACAGCGGGCGCGATCATCGATTTGTGGCGGAACTCTTCGCGGGCATGCACATTGGAGAGGTGCAGCTCGACCACCGGGATCTTGATGGCGCGGATGGCGTCATGCAGCGCGATCGAGGTGTGGGTATAGGCACCGGCATTGATGGCGATGCCGACGGCCGTGTCGCCGGCCTCATGGATCCAGTCGACCAGGTCACCTTCGTGATTGGACTGGCGGAAATCCACGGCAAAGCCCAGCTTCTCGCCCTCGGCCGTGCAGAGCGCTTCGATATCGGCGAGCGTATGCCCGCCATAGATACCGGGCTCGCGCTTGCCGAGTGCGTTCAGGTTGGGGCCGTTGAGCACAAAAAGGGGTGAAGCCATTCGCAATTCCGCATGCTGGATAGAGGATTACCTATAGACCGGCGGTTCCCGCAGGGAAAGCCCCAAGGGCAGGGGCTTTGCCGGTCGAAAGAGGCGATGTCCACAAGCAGCACAGGCTGAATACGGTGAGCGTGGCAAGAAGATGGCGTCCGTCAGCATCTCGCCTTGCCGCAGGCGCGCACATTGGCGATTTTTGCCCGCAGGTCGTCCGCGCCGACCGCGCCGAATACCATCTCGTTGCCGAGAACGTAGGAGGGCGTGCCGGTGATGCCGAGGTCGTTTGCCAGCGAATAGGCTTCGCGCACCGCGTCGTCATGCGGCTTCTCGGCCATGGTCTTGCGGATGTCCGCCTCGGAAAGGCCCATGCCGGCGGCAAGCGCGATGGCGCTTTCTTCCGTCGCCCGGCCTTCGCCGCCAAGCAGCGTGCGGTGGAATTCGCCGTACTTTTCCGGCGAAAGATCGCGCACGGCAGCGCTCACCTTGTGGGCGGCGAGCGAATCGGGGCCGAGGATCGGCAGTTCTTTCAGCACGAAGCGGACGTTCTTGTCCTCCTTCAGGATCGCATCCATGTCGGAGAGCGCGCGCTTGCAGTAGCCACAGTTGTAGTCGAAGAACTCGACGATCGTGACGTCGCCCTGCGGGTTGCCGAGCGCGATGTCATAGGGCGAGGAGAAGATCGCCTTCTCGTTGTCGGTGATCGCGCCCTGGGCCTTGGCCTGCTGCTGGGCTTCCTGCTTCTTCTGCAGGGCCTCCTGCACTTCCACCAGAATTTCCGGGTTCTCGACGAGGTATTCCTTGATGAATTCGCCGATCTCCTTCTTCTGCGCATCGTCGAGGGCGAGCGCGGGAAGGGGGGCTGCAACCGCGAGTGCGAGAGCGACGGTGGCCGCGAGCTTCGTCTTGAATGTCATGTCTGTGCTGTCCTCGTCGTGATGCGCCGATGAGTGCCATTGGCGGCACCCGCGCGTCAATGCGGACGTGGGTGCTTTCAACGACCTTATGGCCGGCAAAGCGCAAACGATAGGGCAAAAGCGGCGGATTTTCGGCCCTCGCGGGATTGTGAATATGGGCGTGTTGCGGCACACAGGCACGATCTTGAAAACCGGAAGGCAGGCTCATGAAACTCTCGTCGCGCGGCGCCGTCGAACCCTTCCACGCCATGGACGTGCTTGCCGAGGCGACGAAGCGGCGCGCGAGCGGTCGCCCGGTGATCTCCATGGCCGTCGGCCAGCCGGTGCATCCGGCGCCGGAAGCCGCGCGTGAAGCGGCCCGCCGGGCGCTCGATGTGGGGCGCATCGGCTATACGGATGCGCTCGGACTTCTGTCGCTCCGCCGCGCCATCTCGGATTTCTACAAGAGCCGTCACGGCGTTTCCGTCGATCCGGGCCGAATCGCCATCACCACGGGTTCTTCCGCCGGCTTCAACCTGGCCTTCCTGGCGCTCTTCGATGCCGGCGACCGTGTCGCCATCGCGCGTCCGGGCTATCCCGCCTATCGCAACATCCTGGCGGCGCTCGGCATCGAGACGGTGGAGATCGAGGTCGATGCGGACAATGGCTTCACGCTGACGCCCGAAGCCCTGCAAGCCCATGGCCGCATCGACGGCGTGCTGCTGGCAAGTCCGGCGAACCCGACCGGCACAGTGACCGGCCGCGCCAATCTGGCGGCGCTCTCCGCCTATTGCCGCGACAACGGCATCGCCTTCATCTCGGACGAGATCTATCACGGCCTCACCTTCGTCGGCGAAGAGGCGACGGCGCTGGAATTCGGCGACGAGGCGGTGATCATCAACTCGTTCTCGAAATATTATTGCATGACCGGCTGGCGCATCGGCTGGATGGTGCTGCCGGAGGCGCTGGTGCGCCCGGTCGAGCGCATTGCCCAGAGCCTCTACATCTCCGCGCCGGAACTCTCGCAGATCGCGGCGGAGGCAGCACTCGGCGCCGAGGCGGAGCTGAACGTCTATCGCGATGCCTATCGGGTGAACCGCGACTTCCTGGTCAAGCGCCTGCCGGAGCTCGGCTTCTCCATCGCCTCGCCGATGGACGGCGCCTTTTACGCCTATGTCGATGTCAGCCGCTTCACCAATGACAGCATGGCCTTTGCGCGGCGCATGCTGGCCGAGACCGATGTCGCGGCGACGCCCGGCATCGACTTCGACCCGAAGGACGGCCAGCACACGATGCGCTTCTCCTATGCCGGCTCCTTCGAGGAGATGAACGAGGCGGCCGATCGCCTCGCGCGTTGGCTGGCTTGAGGGCGAAAAACGATTCCGTTTCAGGGTCTTGCGACCAGGAGCGGACTCAATCTCGCAGCCAGGTGAATCGCTTTCTCAGACCCGGTTGATGGACACGCCGCCGTCGACGAGCATGGCCGTTCCGGTGGTGAAGCTGGAGGCGTCCGAGCACAGAAAGAGTGCGGCCCGCGCGATTTCCTCCGGCGCGGCAATGCGCTTGAAGGCGTTCAACCCCGCAATGAATTGACGCGCTTCCGGCGTATTCGCCACCTCGCGCCCCATCGGCGTATCCGTGGCACCGGGTAGCAGCGCGTTCACGCGAATTCCCTTGGTGCCATATTCGGAGGCGAGCACCTGCACGAGGCCGATCAGGCCCGACTTCGATGCCGCATAAGCTGCGAGCCCCGGAAAGCCCGCCGTGTAACCGACGAAGGTCGAGGTGAAGACGATGGTGCCGCCGCCGCGCGCTTCCATGGCCGGCAGCTGGTATTTGGCGGCCAGGAAGCCGCTGGTCAGGTTGACGCCGAGCACCTCTTGCCAGTCGGCCAGGGCGAGATCGGGCAGCGCCCCGACCGGCCCGGTGGTGCCGGCATTGTTGAAGGCGATGTCGAGGCTGCCGAATTCACGCTGCGCCGCATCGACCAGCGCCCGGTGATGGGTTTCTTCGCTGACGTCGCCGGCAATGGTGACGACCGCGCCGCCGCCGGAACGAATCTCGTCGGCGACCTCGTCCAGCCGATCGCGCCCGCGGGCCGATAGCACGAGCTTTGCGCCTTGCTGAGCGAAAAGAAGCGCGGCGGCGCGGCCGATGCCGGAGCTTGCGCCGGTGATGATGGCGACCTTGGCGGTAAGGCGGGTCATGGGTTTCTCCCTTGCTGGTTTCTGACGATCGCGGTGTCGCAGACCGGCGGGCAGGGAACCACCCGATTCCAGCGGGCAAGAAAAAGGCCCGGACGATGCCGGGCCTTCGGATTTCTTGAGGTAGGGCGCTTCTTAGAAGAAGCCGCGGCGCTGCCACCAGCCGCCCTTCTTGGGCTTGTCCGGATCGTCGTCCGGCGTGGTTTCCTTGGCCGTCGAAGACTTGACCACCGGTTCGGAGGCGATCTTCGAGAGGTCGCGGTTGGCGCGCACGGGCTTGGCCGGCTCTTCGAGATCGGCCGAGGCCACCTCGACTTCCGGTTCGACCGGAGCGACGTCCTCTTCGGCTGCCTTAGCCGGTGCGGCTTCTGGCTGCGCCTCGATTGCCGTGCGGGCAGCCTCGTCCGTGACGGCTTCGTCGGTTGCCTTGGCACGGCTGCGGCGGGCACGCTTCGGCTTGGCGGGCGCTTCTTCGGCGACAGCCTCGACGGGTGCTTCCTCGGCGACAACAGCCACTTCGGCCACGTCCACCTCGACGCTCGTCACTTCATCGGCTTCGTCCGCATCGCCATCGGCGTCGTCGGATTCGCCATCTTCGGCACCGGCTTCGACCGAACCATCCTCGGGACGATTACGGCGACCACCGCGCTTGCCGCGACGGCGGCGCTTGCGGCGCTGCTCGGAGGTTTCGCCGGCCTGGGCGTCCGCATCGGCGGCATCCACACCTTCGTCACCCTCGGCATCTTCGTCGTCGAGCACGTCTTCGTCGCCGGCCTGTTCACCGCCGAAGGAGGCGGTGTCGGTGCCTTCGCCATTTTCACGGCGACCGCGCCGGCGGCGGCGGCGCTTGCGCTTGCGGCCATCATCGGAAGCGGCGGCGGACGACGCGGTCGGGGCAGACGCCTGCGCGGCCGCGGCCGGGCGTGCTTCTTCCTCGTCTTCCTCGTCGATCTCCTCCTCGATCACGACATCGTCGTCTTCCGGCTCGGGCTCGAAATGCAGGATCTGCTCGATCTTGACCGGGTTCTCGACGGCTTCGCCGCGGTCGATCGCAAAATGCTGCGCGCCGACATGGGCGTCCGCCTCGATGATGATCTGCACGCCGAAGCGGTTTTCATAGTCGATGATCGTGCCGCGCTTGTGATTGAGCAGGTAGAGCGCGATGTCCGGCGTCGTGCGCACCGAGATGTTGTGCGTGGTGTTCTTGAGGAGATATTCCTCGATGCCGCGCAGCACATGCAGCGCCACCGACGACTGCGAGCGGATATGGCCCGTGCCGTTGCAGTGCGGGCAAGTCTGCATGGTCGATTCGAGAACGGACGCGCGGATGCGCTGGCGCGACATTTCGAGCAGGCCGAAATGCGAGATGCGGCCGACCTGGATGCGCGCGCGGTCGTTCTTGAGGTGGTCCTTGAGGCGCTTCTCGACGGAGCGGTTGTTGCGCTTCTCCTCCATGTCGATGAAGTCGATGACGACGAGGCCGGCAAGGTCGCGCAGGCGAAGCTGGCGCGCCACTTCCTCGGCGGCTTCCAGGTTCGTCTGGAGCGCGGTCTCCTCGATGGAGTGTTCGCGCGTCGAGCGGCCGGAGTTGACGTCGATCGAGACGAGCGCTTCGGTCTGGTTGATGATGATATAGCCGCCGGACTTCAGTGTCACCTGCGGCTGCAGCATACGGTCAAGCTGGGCTTCGATGCCCGAGCGTGAAAAAATCGGATGCACGTCGCGGTAAGGCTGGACGACCTTCGCGTGGCTCGGCATCAGCATCTTCATGAAGCCCTTGGCTTCCTTGTAGCCTTCCTCGCCGGCAACGACGATCTCGCTGATGTCCTTGTTGTAAAGGTCGCGGATCGAGCGCTTGATGAGCGAGCCTTCCTCGTAGACGAGGCAGGGGGCCGTCGAGGCGAGCGTCAGCGTGCGGACGTTCTCCCACAGGCGCATCAGATATTCGAAGTCGCGCTTGACCTCGACCTTGGTGCGGTTGGCACCGGCGGTGCGGAGGATAACGCCCATGCCCTGCGGAACTTCCAGGCTGCGGGCGATTTCCTTCAGGCGCTTGCGGTCCTGCAGGTTGGTGATCTTGCGGGAAATGCCGCCACCACGCGCGGTGTTCGGCATGAGAACCGAGTAGCGGCCGGCAAGCGACAGGTAGGTGGTGAGAGCAGCGCCCTTGTTGCCGCGTTCTTCCTTGGCGACCTGCACGAGCAGAATCTGGCGGCGCTTGATGACTTCCTGGATGCGGTACTGCTTGCGCGGCTTGCGCTGCACGCGGTCCGGAACCTCTTCCATCGCGTCTTCGGCGCCGACGGATTCAATGACTTCCTTTTCCTCGCCGGGATGACCGTCGTCATCATCGTCGTCGTCATCGCGACGGCGACGGCCGCGCTTGCGGTCGGAGGGCTCGGAGATTTCGTCGGCATCGACGGCCATGGCCATCGCGCCGCCGGGCGTCTCGTCATCGGTACTTTCCGTGGGCGCGGCGGCCTCGTCGGCTGCCGGCGCATCCTCGGTCTTTGCCTTGGCCTTGCGGGTGCGGCGCGGCTTTTTCGGCTTTTCGGCCGGAGCTTCTTCAAGAGCGGCGACAGCCTCGACGACCTCGGCTTCGGCGACAACCTCGACCGGAGCGGCTTCGACGACGGTTTCGGTCTCGGTGGTTTCAGCCTCGGTGGTTTCCGTTTCCGAATCATCGGAAAGGTACGTTCCGGTCTCGACCTGTTCGATGTCGTCGTCGCGACGGTGCTCTTCGGCCTCGGCCCTGAGCAGGGCCTGGCGATCAGCAAGCGGGATCTGGTAATAATCCGGGTGGATTTCGGCGAAGGCCAGGAAGCCGTGGCGGTTGCCGCCGTAATCGACGAAGGCCGCCTGCAACGACGGTTCTACCCGCGTGACCTTGGCAAGGTAGATATTGCCGCGGATCTGCTTCTTGTGTTCGGATTCGAAGTCGAATTCTTCTATGCGGTTTCCGCGTACGACAACGACGCGCGTCTCCTCAGCGTGAGACGCGTCGATAAGCATTTTCTCTGCCATGTAAATTGTGCTCCTCGGCGCATGCGCGATCCTGGCGGCGAACCGTTCCCTGAAAGGGAGGTGCCGGGAGAGGAGAGGGCTGCGCCGAATATGTAAGTTCCCGTCAGGCCCCGGTGAGGGGTTAGCGGACGGAGGGAGGTCGGTACGCGAGCGTCCCGGTGCCTGTTACCCTCTGAGAAAATCCGCTGTGACAACATCAACGTCCAACGAGAATGCCAGTGCCATAGACCTTGAAAGGTCCGATGAAGTTGCCCTTGGGTAAGGGCTTTTGGTGGAAATCCACCTTGACTGTTCCGGCCACCGCCGGCTTACGCGATCTTATCGGCCGGGAAAAAGTGGGTATGACGGCGGATGAAGGCCCGGTTCGGCGCCAAGTCCCGAAGGAGTGGCTGCCTGCTCAAGGCGATTCTATCCCGTCTGATCTTTTTCCCTGACTTTGCTTTTATGGCGGATATGTCACAATGGCAAGGGAAAAGCCAAAAGCGTCATAATCTTGATGGATTTGCGGTGATCTTGGCCCCTTCGTCCGCCGGTCTCTCGGCGCGCCAAGCTTTCGTTAACCATAAGAGGGCATCTATGGGCCTTGTCCTGCACCGCATCGCGCGGTCTCCACGCGTTTGAGGGCTGTCCGGGTGATGCTACGCGTCTTGACTGAACATTCGTTCCGCTTTTTTGCCGGCCTGATCGCCGTCTTTCTCTGTGCCGCGATCGTCACGCCGGCGCTTGCCGTTTCCGCTTCGGCCGCGCCGCTGCTCGCCTTTGCCGCGCGCATAGCCGGCGATGATGCACGCACCCGCCTCGTCATCGATTTCGACCGCAAGCCGGAATTCAAGGTTCATTACGTCTCCAATCCCTACCGCGTGCTGATCGACCTGCCGGAAACCGATTTCGGCATCAAGGCGGAGGAACTGGAGGCGCGCGGCATCTTTTCCGACATCCGCTACGGCACCATGGCCGCCGGCCGTTCGCGCATCGTGCTGACCGCCTCGCGGCCGATCGGCGTCGTGCTGGCCGAGGTGCAGGAAGAGCAGGGGGCGGCAAGCTACCGGCTGGTCGTCGACACGGCGATCGTCACCGACCAGGTCTTCCAGGCGAATATGGAAAAGCAGAGCTGGCAGGAGGCGTCCGCAACCGCGTCCAGCGAGCAGGCGCCCGTCATGCTGCCCGGCAGCAAGGCGGAAGGGCCATTCGTGATCGCGGTCGACGCCGGACATGGCGGCATCGACAATGGTGCGCGCGGCGGCGTCACCAAGACGGAGGAGAAGCACGTCACGCTCGCCTTCGCCCGCGAACTTGCCGAGGCGCTGAACAAGCTCCCGGGCACCCGCGCGATCCTGACGCGCGACAAGGACGAGTTCCTCTCGCTTTCGCAGCGTGTGCAGCTTGCCCGCGGCGAGGGGGCGAACCTGCTGATCTCCATACATGCCGATACGCTGCGTCAGAAGGATATCCGCGGCGCGACGGTCTATACGATCTCCGACAAGGCCTCCGACAGCCTGGCCGCAAGCCTCGCCGAGCGCGAAAACCTCTCGGACCAGATCGCCGGCATCTCCTTCGTCGACGAACCGGCCGAGGTCGCCGATATCCTGCTCGACCTGACGCGGCGCGAGACGCAGGCCTTCTCCATCAATCTCGCCCAGAGCATCGTCGGCAATTTCAAGAACGAGGTGCTGCTGATCAACAATCCGCACCGCCATGCCGGCTTCCGCGTGCTGACCGCGCCGGACGTGCCGTCGATCCTGCTGGAACTCGGTTTCATGTCGAACAAGGATGACGAAAAGCTGCTCGTCGATCCGGTTTGGCAGAAGAAGGTCGCGGGCCTCGTCGCCAAGGCCGTGGAGGAGTACCGCACGACTGTCGTCGCCAATGGCGGTTAAGCTTTTCGCGCGATGCCGCAGGCGCGCGGGCGGGGAACGTGTTAGTGTTCCTGTGCCGGAAAAGTGACAGAGGCCGCCATTGTGCGGTGGCGAAGCCGGGATGCATGCTGTAAGCCCTATTTTCCTCACATTCCGATCGCTAGACGGGAGCGAGAAAATGGGGGCGACTCGTCTTCGACTGGAAGACTGAGCGGCGCAAGGCCGGGCAGCGGGTCTGCCCGATGAAATTTAAGACATAAGGCATCGGTAACTGGCTCATGATCAGACTGATTGGATATTTCTTCGGGATTGGCGCCGTCTTCTTCCTCGGCCTGGCGGCCGTGGTCGCGCTCTATCTCGGAAGTGTCACCAAGGATCTTCCCGATTATGAGGTGTTGAACAGCTATGCGCCGCCGGTGACGACGCGCATGCATGCCGGCAACGGCGCGCTGATGGCCGAATATGCCCGCGAACGCCGCCTCTACCTGCCGATCCAGGCCATCCCGGATCGCGTGAAGGCGGCCTTCCTGTCGGCCGAAGACAAGAACTTCTACCAGCATCCCGGCGTCGACGTGACGGGCCTGTTCCGCGCGATCGTCGTCAACGTCCAGAACATGGGCTCGGGCCGCCGCCCGGTGGGCGCCTCGACGATCACCCAGCAGGTCGCCAAGAACTTCCTGCTTTCCTCCGACCAGACGATCGACCGCAAGGTCAAGGAAGCGATCCTCTCCTTCCGCATCGAGCAGGCCTATTCGAAGGACCGCATCCTCGAACTCTACCTGAACGAGATCTTCTTCGGCCTGAATTCCTACGGCATCGCCGGCGCGGCACTCACCTATTTCGACAAGTCGGTAACCGAGCTGACAATCGCCGAGACCGCCTATCTCGCGGCCCTGCCGAAGGGTCCGTCGAACTACCATCCCTTCCGCCGCACCGAAGCCGCCATCGAGCGCCGCAACTGGGTCATCGACCGCATGGTCGAGAACGGCTACGTCACCCAGAGCGACGGCGCGGAAGCCAAGGCTCAGCCGCTCGGCGTGACGCCGCGCCATCGCGGTTCCTATCTCTTCGCCTCTGAATATTTCTCGGAAGAGGTCCGCCGCCAGATCATTGAGCGCTACGGCGACAATGCGCTGTACGAGGGTGGTCTTTCGGTGCGCACCTCGCTCGATCCACGCATCCAGGTCGCGGCCCGCAAGGCTTTGCAGCATGGCCTTTTGACCTATGACGAACGCCGCGGCTTCCACGGCCCGATCAAGACGATCGAGATCGGCGGGGACTGGGGCATCGAGCTTGCCAAGGTGGACGCCTTTGCCGATGTGCCGGAATGGAAGCTGGCCGTCGTGCTGGCCGTCGATGACGGCGGCGCCGATATCGGCCTCCAGCCGAGCAAGGACGCTTCCGGCAAGGTCGTCGAGGAGCGCGTGACCGGCCGGATCGAGGCCGACAACATGAAATGGGCCTATCGTTCGGCCAAGGGCGACCGCAAGACGGCGAAATCGCCGGCCGGCGTCTTCACGGTGGGCGACGTGGTCTATGTCGAACCGACGGAAGGCGGCGGCTATCGCCTACGCCAGCCGCCGAAGGTGCAGGGCGGCCTCGTCGCCATGGACCCGCATACCGGCCGCGTGCTCGCCATGGTCGGCGGCTTCTCCTATGCGCAGTCGGAATTCAACCGCGCGACGCAGGCGATGCGCCAGCCGGGTTCGTCCTTCAAGCCCTTCGTCTACGCGGCGGCGCTCGACAACGGCTATACGCCCGCCTCCGTCATCATGGACGCGCCGATCGAGATCGTCGCCGGCGGTCAGGTCTGGCGCCCGCAGAACTACGGTGGCGGTTCTGCCGGCCCCTCGACGCTGCGCCTCGGCATCGAGCGCTCGCGCAACCTAATGACCGTGCGGCTCGCCAACGACATGGGCATGAACCTCGTGGCCGAATATGCCGAGCGCTTCGGCATCTATGACAAGATGTATCCGGTGCTCTCCATGTCGCTCGGCTCCGGCGAGACGACCGTGCTGCGCATGGTCTCGGCCTATTCCGTGCTCGCCAACGGCGGCAAGCAGATCAAGCCCTCGCTGATCGACCGTATCCAGGACCGCTACGGCAAGACGATCTTCCGCCACGAAGAGCGCACCTGCGAGAACTGCAACGCCAACGACTGGGAGAAGCAGGACGAGCCGACGCTGGTCGACAATCGCGAGCAGGTGCTCGACCCGATGACCGCCTACCAGATCACCTCGATGATGGAAGGCGTCGTCACGCGCGGCACCGCCGCCGGCAAGATCAAGCTCGATCGCCCGACCGCCGGCAAGACCGGCACGACAAACGACGAGAAGGACGCCTGGTTCGTCGGCTACACGCCGGACCTCGTGGCCGGCCTCTATATCGGCTTCGACAACCCCGCACCGCTCGGCCGCGGCGCCACCGGCGGCTCGCTTTCGGCGCCGATCTTCAACGAATTCATGACCGCAGCCCTCGAAGGCACGCGCCCGACGAAGTTCATCGTGCCGGAAGGCATGCAGTTCATCGCGGTCAACCGCAAGACCGGCATGCAGGCCTCCGAAGGCCAGCCGGACACCATCATGGAAGCCTTCAAGCCCGGCACCGGCCCGGCCGACGTCTTCTCGGTCATCGGCGGCGAGGAATTCGCGAGCCCCGAAGAGATCCTGAAGAACTCGCCGCAGGCCAACCAGGCGGTGACCGGCGGCAGCGGCGGCCTGTTTTGATCCACGGCTGATCCCTTTGCGAGGGCGGGCGCGGGGCTTTACATCCGCGCCCGCCCTCTCTATTTCACGGCCACCGAATTAGCATCGAAGAAGAAGGCGGACATGCGCGCGGAAATCGAGAACGTCGTCGACGAAATCAAGCAGGCCATAAGCCTGCTGAGGAGGCATCTTTGACTGGGATCAGGCGGTAAGACGACTGGACTGGTTGAACAACAAAGCAGAGGACCCCAACCTCTGGAACGATGCCCAGGAAGCCCAGAAGCTGATGCGCGAGCGCCAGCAGCTGGACGAAGGCATCAATGCCGTGAAGCTCATCGAGCAGCAGCTCAAGGACAATATCGAACTCATCGAGCTCGGTGAGGAAGAGGGCGACGCGGCGATCGTCAAGGAAGCCGAAGACACGCTCAAGGCTGTCCGCAACGAGGCCGCGCGCAAGCAGGTCGAAGCCATGCTCTCCGGCGAGGCCGACGGCAACGACACCTATCTCGAAGTGCATTCCGGCGCCGGCGGCACGGAAAGCCAGGACTGGGCGAACATGCTCTTGCGCATGTACACGCGCTGGGCCGAGCGTTCGGGCTACAAGGTGGAGCTGCTGGAAGTCCATGACGGTGAAGAGGCGGGCATCAAGTCCGCGACGCTGCTCGTCAAGGGCCACAATGCCTATGGCTGGCTGAAGACTGAATCGGGCGTGCACCGCCTGGTCCGCATCTCGCCCTATGACAGCAATGCGCGCCGCCACACCTCGTTCTCGTCGATCTGGGTCTATCCGGTCATCGACGACTCGATCGTCATCGAGATCAACGAGAGCGACTGCCGCATCGACACCTATCGCTCGTCGGGCGCCGGCGGCCAGCACGTCAACACGACCGATTCGGCCGTGCGCATCACGCACATCCCGACCGGCATCGTGGTGGCCTGCCAGCAGGAGCGCTCGCAGCACAAGAACCGCGCCAAGGCGTGGGACATGCTGCGCGCCCGCATGTACGAGGCCGAGCTGAAGAAGCGCGAAGAGGCCGCCAACGCCGAAGCCGCCTCCAAGTCGGATATCGGCTGGGGCCACCAGATCCGCTCCTACGTGCTGCAGCCCTACCAGCTGGTCAAGGACCTGCGCACCGGCGTCGAAAGCACGGCGCCTTCGGACGTGCTCGACGGCGAACTCAACGAGTTCATGGAGGCGGCCCTTGCCCACCGCGTGAACGGCGGCGCCGATGCGGTCGTGGACGACCTGAACTAAGCACTTCAGAAAATGAGATAAGAACGGGCGCCTCGGCGCCCGTTTTTTGGTCGCCTAAACCACCCACCGTCATCCTCGGGCTTGACCCGAGGATCCACATCACAAATTCAGGGTGTGCCATGGGGCGTGGATCCTCGGGTCAAGCCCGAGGATGACGGTGGGGAGGAGAGGTCACCATCACAATAAGCCGGTGCCTCGGCGCCCGTTTTCAGTTGGTGGCCCGCTCGATCTTGATGTCGCCGAGATCGTCGATCAGCACCGTCCAGCTTTCCGGCTCGGCGGCCTTCGGGTCAGTCTTCAGGTAGACGGTGGCGAAGAGGCCCGGCTGGGTGGTGATCCCTGTCGAATTTTCCGGCCTTATGTCCGTCACATAGGGTTTCATCGCGGAAAACTCCTCCAGCACCGTCGAGGACGCGATCTTCGGGCCGGCCGCGGTCGCCTCGATCTGCTGGAGATGGACCTCGGCCGTGCCGTCCGGCTGGCGCACGGCGATCAGCTTGTAATAGCCGCGGCGCATCTCGGCCAGTTTGGCCGCATCGGCGGTGTCCTGCTTGGCAGCGTCCTCTTCCGTATCCTCCGCAGGCTCTTCCCAGAAACCGGTGCTGACAACGAAGGTGATGGTTTCCGCGACCGGCGGTTCGCCTTCCGCCCAGGCAGGCGCTCCGGCGAGAAACAGCAGGGTGAGGGCGGTGGCAAGTGCGTGCCGCGTCATGGCAAAACTCCTGTCCCGAAGCTGGGTAACAGTGTCAATAATCGAACTGTTCGGCAAGAATCCGGTCGGACCAGGAATGATCCGGATCGGACAGAATGCGTGCGGAAAGGCCGGCCGATTCGGCGATGCGCACCGAAGTCACCGATTTCACCTCGGTATTGTCGGCCACCGCATTGACCGGCCGCTTCTCCGCCTCCAGCACCTGGATGTCGACCGTTACCTTGTTGGGCAGCAGCGCACCGCGCCAGCGGCGGGGCCGGAAAGGGCTGACGGGCGTGAGCGCCAGCAGCGGCGCCTCCAGCGGCAGGATGGGACCATGGGCGGAAAGGTTGTAGGCCGTCGAGCCGGCCGGCGTCGCCAGCAGCAGCCCGTCGCAGATCAACTCCTCCAGCCGCACCCGCCCGTCGACGCTGACCCGCAGCTTCGCCGCCTGGTAGGATTGGCGAAACAGGTAGACCTCGTTGATCGCCAGCGCCCGGCGCTCAAGACCGCTCGCGTCGTTGGTGATCATTTCCAGCGGCCGGAAGGCGTTTTCCGCCGCACCCTCGATACGGTCGAGCAGATCCTTCGGGTCGTAGCGGTTCATCAGGAAGCCGATGGAGCCGCGGTTCATGCCGTAGACCCGCTTGCCGGTGTTCATCGTCGTGTGCAGCGTCTGCAGCATGAAGCCGTCGCCGCCGAGCGCCACGATGACATCGGACTCCTCCGGGTCGGCATTGCCATAGATCGACACCAGCTCATCGCGCGCTTCCTGCGCTTCGGGCGCCTGCGAGGCGACGAAGGAGAGGGAATTGAAATTACGCGCCATGCCGCCTATCCGCATCCTTTAGAGAAGCCTTGAGCGCGCCAGGCGCGCAGGGCCGGTCTTTGTCGCATGCCTTTACGGCATGCGCATCTGAAAAATATGACAGTGTCGCTGTAACGGGCGTGGCCGTCAGGCCTTGGGCGCTCCGGCCCGCGCTTCCATCGCCTTGAGCGTGGCCTGGCCGGCGGCAGCCGCCAGCATCGGATTGGCGAACGGACCCTTGACCGGATAGGTGACGCCGCGGAAGGTGAGCGTGAAGAAGTACTTTCCGTCGATGCGCTTTTCGACCGTCACCTTCGAAATCGCGTCCTTACCTGCCGCCACGTCCATACCTCCGCAAAATGCTTCTGCGCCGCTGCCAACCTTGGGGCGGCACCGGCCTTGTCATGAACGCCTATAGGCCAGTCCGCCCGGCGCGGCAAGAAACCCCGTAAAGCGTCAGCCGAATGCCGCTTGAACCTTGGGGTTCGGGTGATTCTGGAGCCGCAGGGCGGCAAAGGGATTTGGGCCTTTATACAGGATGTCGATTTGCGAATAGGTGATGTTGTCGAAGTAGATCAGCTCCTTCACCCAACTGCCGTTGGATATGTCATCTTCCTTGAAGGAACTGGCGCCCGGTTGCTTCAGGAATGAGAAGACGAAGCAATGGGTTGCGCTGTTGCGGTATTTCTCTTCCTCGAAGAAAAGCAGGGTGAAGGCTTCGCTCGGGCAAAACGTCTGCTGGACCGGATTGAGATATATGCCGTTCTTGGCCGCCGGTCCTCTCCGGTCCTTCTTCGGCGTGGCATTGATCTTGCCGGCCGTATCGATGCCGGTATGCCCTTCCTGCGATGTAACATGAATGTAGATCGGCTTCCCGTTCCAGCTCCCCGTATTCAGCCGGGCATCCAGAAGCGTATCCTTCCCTCCCGTCGACCTCCAATTGCCCATCGCGCTCTCCTTTGCGTGGCCTCACACGGATTTCTAGGTGAGGATGGAGCACGTGCATAGCGGTGTTCGACGACAACCTTCAATCATAGTTTCGTCTTTACGTTGCGGGGATCAGGTCGGTGGCGCGCAGCATATCCAGCGGCGCAAAGGCGTGCTGATCGTTCTGGGGGTGCCGGATTAGACGACGAAGGGAAGCAATCCCGAAGAGAGATAAAGGGAAAGGGGAATGGCCAGCGCCCGCCATCCGTCGAGTTCGTCGGGATCGTATTTTTCCCTGGTGTCCCGCTGCCATGTCACGCCGCGCTTGACGACCTTGGCCGGGACGCCGGCAATGACCGTTCCGCTTTCGAGGAATGGCTTGGCGACGAAGGACTTGGCGCCCACGACGTTATCCTCGGCGATCTTCGCGCCCTTGCTGACCAGCACGCCGACGCCCAGCCAGACGTGATCACCGATCTCGATGGGCTGCGATGGGTTGAGGCGCTCGCCGGTTTCGCGGCAAATCAGGGCATGGGCATCGGTCGTGCGGATTTCGACGTTACGCGAGAACAGGCATGCGCGGCCTATTCGGACATATTGCTCCTCATGACAGAGAATATATGTGTCGCGTGCAACCGTACCGTTGCCGATATCGATCGACTTGCCGGTGCCTGTGATCGTCATGTCGCCGCCAATCGCCACCTTGTTGCCGATTGTGATCCGATTGTCTTGGCCGCGCATGGTGATGTGGTCGTTCAGGTCGACATCCTGCCCAATCGTGATGCGGTGGTTGCGACCCTTGAGGCGGATCGAGCCGCGCACACGCGACCCGGCGCCGATCGTGATCACATGGCCTTCGCCCGCGATGATCAGCTTGCTTTTAAGGGTCGCTGTTTCGGCAATCTCAAGCGTGACGCCCTCGGGCGGCATTGTCACTTTAGCGGGAGTTGGAACCCGCACAGGCGAGGCGGGCGTCACAACCTTGCGTGACCTGAAAAACTGAAACATCGCCCCTCCGTCCAGAGAAGGAGAGCCTAGACAATTTAAAGGTGCTTTGGAAGGGGAGCCGCTTTCGGCATCGTGGCGGCATCCTTTGAAGAGGCCGTCAATCCGAAACCTTGAATGCCAGACTTTGCGCCATCTTACGCCCGCGCCCGGCGTCATCCAGACGGGCGAGCGCCGCAGCTACCAAATCCGCGCCCTTCGGAGGCACCCACCAAACGTCCCCGGTTGCGAATTGCTGGCCGAGAAGCACTCCGTTCGCAGAGAAGACAGCGGGATAGATAAAACCTCCCGTGGTGCCATCGAGCCCACCGACGTGCTCGCCGGTGTCGGCGGAATAGAATTCGATCCTGTTCCCTTCGCCCCCGAAGAACCTGCTTCCGTCGGGTGAATAGGACGTCGAGAACATGATTGCCGGCACGCGCTCTCCGACGAGTTTGCCAGTCTCTGTGTTGAGAAGGACGCGGCTATAAATGCTGTCCGTGTAGTGCTGGGCAACAATTCTGTTCGCATCGTCCCGAAACCTAAAATCCCCCAGCTGTTCCTGGCCTCCGGTGGGCAGTTGGCCATATGACACCAATGTGCCCGAATGCAGATCGATCTTGCCGAAGATCATGACCATCGGCTCTTTGCCGTCTATCCTGGTGGTATTGAAGGTACAGAGGAAGGCAATGGCGGAAACGCGAAGGTCGACATTTGCGTCGGCCGCATAGCAGCCATTTTGCGAGAGAGCAGGGTTGCCGGCGAATATGTCCTTAAAAGCAAAACTCTTGAGTTGCTGTCCGGTCTCCATATTCCAGATCTGTACCGCAGACTGATACGCAAAATCCTTCAGATGAGAGGAGAGGGCGACCAGCGTTCGGCTGTCCGGGCCGAAGTGCAGCGACGCGAGCTGGTTGTCCGGATCGCCAACCCCCGGCAGCGTGATCGTTCGCAGAGTGACTCCCGAAAGGGCGTCCACAACGATCACCTGACCGGGGCTGACATGGGCCACTATGCGTTGGCCATCCGGGGAGAGCGACGCGTTGAAGTCCGGACTGTTCTGATTGATAGACGCGAGATCGGCAATCTTGATACCCTTGCCCGTATCCCAGAGCGACAGGGTGCGCACCTCACCCCATGCGCTGCCCACGACACGGTTTGTGATCGGGGAATAGCCGCTTGGGGTCCATCCCCCTTCGGTTGGTCCCAATCGGTAGCTCGTCGAACGCGTCGCGGCCACCAGAGCGAGATGCGCTTTGGCAAACCTTGTTTCCGCATCGGCGGGGAGTGGGAGCGGCAGGCCCTTGAGAGCCTCGGAGATCGCGCCTGGCACGTCGCCGGAGGAGAGCAGGCGGTGGGATTCGCCGGCGTGCTTGTCGGACAGGGTCACCGCTTGCTCTTCCGTCAGTCCGCCGTTCAACATGATCTCGGCCGTCAAAGAAGATTTGATCCAGGGCGTCTGTGACCAATCCGTCGCTTCCCCAACACTCTTGGAGACCTCGCTCAGCGCCCGTTGGACGGAATAACCGGGCTTGCCGACCGAGGCCACAAATGCCTCGGTGAACGGGCTCATGCTGCCGGTGCCGTCGGTAGCGATTGCGTTGGGAGAGGTCGAGTAGGCGACAAAAATCCCCTTTGCCTGCTGGCGGGCCTGGGTGTCGTTCGAGGTCACTTTCTTCAGACCGCGCTCGAGGCTACGCCCGGTGGAGACAGACAGTCCCTCTGCGTCTTCCGGCGCGAACGGGTTGTTGCGGCAGGCATCAAGAAACACCATGACAGATGCCGCGTTCTCTTTCACGGCGTCGATGACATCGTCGATATAGACATAAGCGTCCGAAAGCGTGCCGTCCGCGGCCGCATCGGTCGCGATCATGTAGTTGCGGTCGTCGACTTGGATGCCGTGACCGGAATAGTAGATGATGGCGATAGCGTCCTCAGAGATTGCCGTTTTCGCACGCGCGATGCAGTCCCGCATGACGTTTCCCGTTCCGTCCGCCAATGCGAAGATGGAAAAACCGAGCTTGTGAAGTGCCGAGACGACACCGTTTGCGTCGTTGCCGGGGTTTCTGAGTGCCGGTATCCCGCCTATATAGGCCGAATTGCCGATCACGAGCGCAACACGCTTTGGCTCTACGTCCACGGAGGCAGGAATTTCCGTGCAGGTGTCGGCGACGAGCACCGGAAGATCGGCCGCCGCACTGGCACTTGGCCATGAGAGAAGGACAAGGAAGAGGAAGCCAATTGAACTGACAAGGCCGCTCTTCGCCATTACCTGCACTCCTCCGGGTTCGTTTGCCGCCATTGGTACGCTGCGATGCACCGCCGCCGTTTGGCCATCGGGACGCTGAGCATGCCGAGGCCGAGGGCCTCTTTTTGGATAAGATTTGAGGAACGGCTCACAGGTTACGCTGTGCTTTGGCGTATGCTCCAGACCTTCGCAGTCAACCAGTCCGGGTCAATCCGCGATGATCGATCTGACTTCACGATAATGCGTTCCTTTTGCGCGGCAAGCTCACTATTTGAGGTAGTGTCTACCTCAGGAGGCTCTGTTTTCGCGCAACGGCTTGGGCAACACGTGCAGCAGATTACCGACGATCATCAATCGCGGGTTCATCACGAGTGCCGCAAAGCGAAAAGGTTTTCACGCCGGTTCAACGGCTAAGTGCTTGGAGAATAAGTGGTGCCCCCACCAGGACTCGAACCCGGGACCCCCTGATTACAAATCAGGTGCTCTACCAACTGAGCTATAAGGGCACTCTGCGAGGGAGTTAGCATATTTTCCGCGGCTGTAAAGCAAAAAGGCCAGGGTCAGATCGACCAGTTGCTGTCGGTGGCGGCTCTTGGCACGATTTCCTGGCAGCGCAGCATGGAGCGCGGCAGGTTTTCCGCGAGGTGGTCGATGAGCGCGCGCACGGCCGGCAGCATGCCGTGGCGGGAGGTGAAGACGGCGTGCACGGTCGATTCGGCGCTCGACCACTCCGGCAGCACCGGCGTCAGCACGCCGCTGCGAAAACCGCGCTCCACCAGCATGTCCGGCAGCATGCCGAGACCGACGCCCTCGATCGTCGCGCGCTCCAGAACGCTGAAATCCGAGCAGAGCAGCACCGGCGAATGGGAGATGTCGCGCACGTCGCCGTTGGCATGAATGAGCGTCCAGATGGCGCGCGGGGAGTTTTCCTGCATGGACAGCGTCGGCACGCGGGCGATCGTGTCGAAATCGATCGGTCCGTGGCGCTCCAGGAACCGCGGACTGGCCGCGAGATAGCGCCGCGTGCCACCGAAGCGTCGCACCACCAGCGACTGGTCGGTGTCGTAGCCGTCGCGCACGCGTAACGCGATGTCGATGCGCTCCTCGATGAGATCGACCGGGCGGCCGGTGGTGAGTATGGAGAGGCGCACCTGCGGATAACGCTTCATGAAGCTCGGCAGCACGTCGGCGACCATCGGCGCGAAGCCCGGCGGCATCGACAAGCGCACGGTGCCGGCCGGCTCCGCCTTGGCGACGGCGACGACGGCCTCGGCCGCCTCGACGCCGGACAGCACCGCCTCGCAGCGCTCGTAGAAAGATTGGCCGACATCGGTGATGCTGAGCTTGCGGGTGGAGCGTTCGATGAGGCGCACGCCGAGCTGCTCCTCAAGGGCCGCGATGCGCTTGCTGATCTTCGACTTCGGCACGGAGAGCGCATTCGCCGCCGCGGTAAAGCCCTTGTGCCGCACGACGGCGGCGTAGAGCGCGAGGTCGTTCAGGTCCTGCATGGTGCCATCTCCAATGATTGCGCCTATTATTGTTTCCTATTTGAAACGGTCAATTGGATTTTTGCCGTCTAATCACGCGATTGTTTTCAGAACATATGTTTTGCACCCAAACCGAACAAAGGTGCTGAACCATGAACGTCCTCCATATCGACTCCGGCATTCTCGGAGATCATTCCGTATCCCGCCGCCTGACCGCTGCCGTCGCAGCCCAGATCAAGGCCGAGCAGTCGGATGCCGCCATCACCTATCGCGACCTCGTCGCCAGCCCGCTGCCGCATCTTTCCGGCGCCCACCTGATGGCCGCCAACGCCAAGCCGGAAGATGTCGACGCCCAGATCGCCGCTGACGTTGCCGAGAGTGCCGCCGTGCTCGAAGAATTCCTCGCCGCCGACACGATCGTCCTCGGCGTGCCGATGTACAACTTCTCCCTGCCGAGCCAGCTCAAGGCCTGGATCGATCGCATCGCCGTCTCAGGAAAGACCTTCAGCTACAGCGCAGAGGGTCCGAAGGGCCTTGCCGGGGGCAAGAAAGTGATCATCGTCTCCACGCGTGGTGGACACTACAGCGCCGGCCCGGCGGCCGTGATGGACCATCAGGAAAGCTACCTGAAGACTGTGCTCGGCTTCCTCGGCGTCACCGATATCGAGATCGTCCGCGCGGAAGGCCTGAACCTCAGCCCCGATTCGAAGATCGAAGCGATTTCCGAAGCCGAACGCACGATTTCCGGCGGCGTCAAGCTGCGGCTCGTCGGCTAAGCGTCACGCTTCCCCATACAAAAGGCCCGCCGGTGAAGACCGGCGGGCCTTTTTTGCGTGTCGGATGATCGCTTAGCTGAGGAGGTGGCGCTGCGTGGCGTAGAGCGCGATCGCTGCCGCGTTCGAGACGTTGAGCGATTTGATCGCGCCGGGCATATCGAGGCGGGCGAGTATCTTGCAGGTGGCGCGCGTCTTCTGGCGCAGTCCCTTGCCCTCCGAGCCCATGACCAGCGCGATGCGCTCGCCGGACAATGCGCCTTCAAGCGGTTCCGGTCCTTCCGAATCGAGGCCGATCGTCAGGAAGCCGAGTTTGTGCAACTCTTCCAGCGCATCGGCCAGGTTGGTGACCTGGATATAGGGAATAAGTTCCAGCGCGCCCGACGCCGTCTTGGCCAGTACGCCCGATTCGGTCGGCGAATGGCGCTGCGTCGTGATGACGGCGCCGGCATCGAAGGCGACGGCGGAGCGCATGATGGCGCCGACATTGTGCGGGTCTGTCACCTGGTCGAGCACCAGCAGCAGCGGGCTGTCCTTCAGCGCCTCCAGCCGGCGGGCGGGCAGCGGCCGCGTTTCCAGCATCACGCCTTGGTGGATGGCTTCCGGGCCGAGCACCTTGTCGAGATCGGAAGGAAGCACGGTCTCGACCGGGTAGGGCAGGGTGGAGAAATCCGGCAGCTCCAGCCGCTGGGCGGCGTTCAGGCTCACCGAAAGCTTGATGATCTTCCGCTCGGGATTGTCGAGGGCGGCGCGCACCGTGTGCAGGCCGTAGAGATGGACCTGGTCGGGGGCGAGCGCCGGTGCCTTCCAGCCGTCGGCGGGCTTGCGGCGGCGGTCGTCCTTCGGCGTCGGGATTTCGCCGCGCTCGCGCCGCTGGTCGCGGTGCGCCCGGCGCAGATTGGCGTAATGGGTGTCTTTCGCGGACTTGCCGCCGGTATCGTCTTTGCTCATGCGGTCTTATAGGCTGGGGAGGGACGGCGCGCAAATGGCGCAGCCCGGACGCAGCCTGGGGACGATGCGATTTTTCGTAATTTTTTCCGTGACGTCGTGTTGACAGGATGAATTGCGCCCGTCATATACCCCGCCAGATCGAAGGCACCGCCGCGAGGCACTGCCCGCCGGTCGAACTGGTCGCTTGATCCCGACGGAATATGGAGGGATGCCCGAGTGGTTAAAGGGGACGGACTGTAAATCCGTTGGCTCAGCCTACGTTGGTTCAAATCCAACTCCCTCCACCATTCTGTCAGATGGATCAAGACCCCCGCGGGTATAGCTCAATGGTAGAGCAGCAGCCTTCCAAGCTGAATACGCGGGTTCGATTCCCGCTACCCGCTCCAATATTTTCCCGTCTTTTATAATGTTTGCTCGCGGACTCGATGCCTACCCGCGCTCCAGGTAGATCTGGCATTTCTGGTTGTTGGCCTTGCCGGTGATGGTGTTTCCGTCGATCTGGACGACATAGTCGTAGGTATCCGACCGCGCGGTGACGAGGGCGTAGGAATTCGGGCCGTCCTCCGTCGCCATCGGGCTGATCTGCGCCTCGTCCGTGCCCCTGGCGGCGCCGCTATAGGCCCATTTGCCCTTGCCGACCCGGCCGAACTGCTCGTCGACGGAAAAGGTGATGGTGAACTGGCGCCGGCCGCAGGAGACGTTGCCGAGCCAGGTGCCGATCAGGTCGCTCTTGCCGGCCGAAGTCTGCTTCTCCGTGGTCTCGTTGCGCAGTTTGGAAATCTCGCTTTCGAGTTCCCGGATGATGGCGTGCAACCGGTTGATTTCCTTCTGCGCGTCTTCCTGGCCTGACCGCGGGCCTGTCGGCCCACTCGCATCGAAATCCTGCGCAAGGATCGGCGTTGTCGCGATCATCGCCAAAAGGCCGATGATGCGACAGGCGCTGTGGGGAGGCGCTCTTTTCAAGGCGGAAAGCAAATGGGCTTGCATGGCGACCTCCCAGGCTGAGTGCGCGGCTTCTGCCTAGAGAAACCAGTCTGGGTCCACATCGTTCATGTCGATGCCTTTCAGCGTTACGGTGCCGCCGCCCGAGAGTTCCAGCACCGCAAAGCCGTTTTTGTCTTCGCTGACCTTAAAAGTCTGCTCGCGCAGGTCGATCAAATCCGTTCCGTCTTTGAAATCACGGATCACGTCATTGCCTTCCTTCTTGCCGAACACAAAGGTGTCGACGCCCGCGCCGCCGGATAGCTCATCGTTGCCCTGACCGCCCCTGAGAGCGTCATCGCCGCTTCCGCCCGACAGGGTGTCGGCTCCCTTGTCGCCGAACAGTTTGTCGTTTCCGGCATTGCCTGAGACAACATCTTTGCCTGCTCCGCCCTCGACCTTGTCCCTGCCAGCGCCGCCGGCCAGCTTGTCGTTGCCGTCATCGCCCCTGAGTTTGTCATGGCCCTTGCCGCCGTCGATGATGTCGTTTCCACCTTTACCCTTCAAGACATCGTCGCCGTCCAGGCCTCGGATGGTATCGTTATTTTCGCCGCCCTTCAGGTCGTCGGCTTCCTCTGTGCCTTTAATATTTTTGCCTTTGGCTCTGACAACTTCGAGAGTTTCGCCCCAGATCATCGCCATTATGTCCTCCCGCTGATTGGAAAATAAGCGATCGACTTTAGCGCGCGCTATGCAGGGGCGTACCTGAGCAAGGGGATATTTGCCGCATCCGTTCGGCGTAGTCGCTGTAACGCTGGGTAGGTCGCTGCGCGGATCGCAGGCGGGAGGCGACCGCGGAGCGAATCGGACCCGCGTCGCATCGGACGGGGAACGGGCATGCGGCCTAAGGCCCTGCCTTGAAAAAGCGATTCAGCGTCACGATCTAACGGCTATCCGGCTCACCCAAGCCCGTTTCCGGCAGATTTTCCCGTGCATTTAGCGCTTGCGCATTCGTTGCGAAAGCCTTAAACGCCTGCCAAACCGGACGGGCCGGTTAGCCCAACTTTCGTTCAGTAGGAAATAAAGAGATGGCAAAGAGCAAGTTTGAGCGCAACAAGCCTCACGTAAACATCGGCACGATCGGCCACGTCGACCATGGCAAGACGTCGCTGACGGCCGCGATCACGAAGTATTTCGGCGAATACAAGGCGTATGACCAGATCGACGCCGCTCCGGAAGAAAAGGCTCGTGGCATCACCATCTCGACGGCACACGTCGAATACGAGACGCCGGCCCGCCACTACGCCCACGTCGACTGCCCCGGCCACGCCGACTACGTCAAGAACATGATCACCGGTGCTGCCCAGATGGACGGCGCGATCCTGGTCTGCTCGGCTGCTGACGGCCCGATGCCGCAGACCCGCGAGCACATCCTGCTCGCCCGCCAGGTCGGCGTTCCGGCAATCGTCGTGTTCCTCAACAAGGTCGACCAGGTCGACGACGCCGAACTCCTCGAGCTCGTCGAGCTTGAAGTGCGCGAACTGCTGTCGTCCTACGACTTCCCGGGCGACGACATTCCGATCGTCAAGGGTTCGGCTCTGGCCGCTCTCGAAGATTCCGACAAGAAGATCGGTGAAGACGCGATCCGCGAGCTGATGGCCGCTGTCGACGCCTACATCCCGACGCCTGAGCGTCCGATCGACCAGCCGTTCCTGATGCCGATCGAAGACGTGTTCTCGATCTCGGGCCGCGGTACGGTTGTGACGGGTCGCGTCGAGCGCGGCATCGTCAAGGTCGGTGAAGAAGTCGAGATCGTCGGCATCCGCCCGACCTCGAAGACCACCGTTACCGGCGTTGAAATGTTCCGCAAGCTGCTCGACCAGGGCCAGGCCGGCGACAACATCGGTGCTCTCGTTCGCGGTGTGAACCGTGACGGCGTCGAGCGTGGTCAGATCCTGTGCAAGCCGGGTTCGGTCAAGCCGCACAAGAAGTTCATGGCTGAAGCCTACATCCTGACGAAGGAAGAAGGCGGCCGTCATACGCCGTTCTTCACGAACTACCGTCCGCAGTTCTACTTCCGCACGACGGACGTGACGGGCATCGTTTCGCTGCCGGAAGGCACGGAAATGGTCATGCCGGGCGACAACGTCACGGTTGCCGTCGAGCTGATCGTTCCGATCGCGATGGAAGAAAAGCTGCGCTTCGCGATCCGCGAAGGCGGCCGCACCGTCGGCGCCGGCATCGTTGCTTCGATCGTCGAGTAAGCTTTAGGTCTTTGACCTGATTGATAGCCCCGCGGGAAACCGCGGGGCTTTTTCTTTTGCATGGACTGTTTTAGCCGCCGGGCATAACTCGCCAGTTCTGGGGATGGAGACGGCGGGCACCAGGGGGTAGGTTTGCCACGTCGCTTCGAGCGACACGACCAGGGCGCTGTACGCCCGGGTCCGGCGCCGGTGGATCGTTTCGATCCGGTATCTTGCGGAGGCGCCTCTGCGTGTGGCGGACACGAGGTCATGCCGCGCGCATCACGGCAACCGGAAACAGGCCCGCACTCCCATGAAGGCATTTGCACGCGCGGCGCGCGCAGCGCTCGCTGTTTCGACGATTCTTTTGATTCTCCCGGCAGCCGAAGCCCAGGCTGATGATTCTCTTTTGATATGGTCGCCGGCGAAACTCTCCAGCTATGCATATCGCCTGCGCATGGGCGCCAAGGCCGCGACCGCTGCCGAGATGAGCGCGGGCGTCGATGTCTCCATCACAACGTCCTCCACCGGCCGAATACGCGATACGCGCGACAATGCAAGGCTCTGGGCGGAACTGCGCGGGCAGGGGCATTCCGGCATCGAGCGCAGCGCGACGGCGGGCTACAATCCCTTGACGGGGCGTGTCTCCGCCAGCGCCGGCGTCTCGCGCCGCTGGATGGCGTCGCCCTCCTTCGACGTGGTGGTCACGCCGTCCGTGTCGGCCGACGCGAATGTGCGGCACGGCTATCGTGGCTCGGTGCGCATGGTGCAGAAGGCGCAGCTCCAGGCGCTACCGACCGGAACCTCCTTCGTCGCAGCCGGCACGGCCGTGAGTGGTGATCGCCGGATCGGGACGGAATTCGGCATCGAGCAGAGGGTCTTCGAGGGGCTCGATCTCGGCGCGTCCGTGCGACGGCAGGAGGCCGGCCTGACCGGCACCATCCGGGCGCGTCTCCGTTTCGCCTGGTGAGGGGCGGCAGGCTGTGCGCTGCGTTGTTAAACTGTGAAAAAATCTCGTCTTCGGGCTTGCCAAGTCGATCCGTGCGCCGTAAAGACGCCATGCCTTGCCGGCGACGGGCGTTTCGTTCAGGAGCGGCAAGCATCTAGGGGTATAGCTCAGTTGGTAGAGCGGCGGTCTCCAAAACCGCAGGTCGCAGGTTCGAGCCCTGCTGCCCCTGCCATTCCAAACCGGACAGCGCGGACGACTTGCAGCGACGGGGAGGGGATGGCGTGACGGCGTTCGACCGTCTAAATTCGCGAAAAGCCCGGTTGCCTCTTGTTAAAAAGGGAATCGGGCTTTATGTAGGGCAAAACAGACACGCGGTGCGTGGGGCTGATAGTTCAGCTTTACGCGCCGTAATGGCGTGGACATTCAATGGCATCGAAAACGAATCCGATTGCGTTTCTGCAGCAGGTACGCTCCGAGACGGCGAAAGTGACTTGGCCCTCGCGGCGCGAGACGATGATCTCGACCATCATGGTTTTTGTCATGGTCTTCCTTGCGGCAGTGTTCTTCTTTGCTGCTGACCAGTTGATGGGCTGGCTGATCGGCCTCGTCCTCAGCGCTAGCGCTTGATTGGTTGGAGATGAACATGGCTGCGCGTTGGTACATCGTCCACGCTTATTCGAATTTCGAAAAGAAGGTCGCCGAGGACATCGAGAACAAGGCGCGTCAGAAGGGCCTTGAGCACCTGTTCGAGAAGATCATCGTGCCGACCGAAAAGGTCGTCGAGGTGCGTCGCGGCCGCAAGGTCGATTCGGAGCGCAAGTTCTTCCCGGGCTACGTGATGGTGCGGGCGAACCTGACGGACGAGGCATACCACCTCATCAAGAATACGCCGAAGGTCACGGGTTTCCTCGGTTCCGACAACAAGCCGGTTCCGATCCCTGATTCCGAGGCTGATCGCATCCTGTCGCAGGTCCAGGACGGTGTCGATCGTCCGAAGCCCTCGGTCTCCTTCGAGATCGGCGAGCAGGTTCGCGTTTCCGATGGTCCGTTCGCGTCGTTCAACGGCATCGTTCAGGACGTCGACGAGGAGCGTTCGCGCCTCAAGGTGGAAGTGTCGATCTTCGGTCGCGCCACCCCGGTCGAGCTGGAATACGCCCAGGTCGAGAAAATCTGATTTCGGCGGCGTCCTTCGGGGCGCTGCTTGTGTGAAATCCGGCCCTCGTCAGAGGGTTGGTGGCGGAGATTTCCGCCGATCGCGTGGAAGGACAGTCGCCTTTATAAGCCGGGCGCCAGAAATCCGCACCACGCAACCGCAGCCGCCGGTCTTCGGACCGGCATCATGGACCGGGAAACCGGTCGCATTCTGAAAGGCAGAGAGAAATGGCTAAGAAAGTTGCAGGCCAGCTCAAGCTTCAGGTCAAGGCAGGATCGGCAAACCCGTCCCCGCCGATCGGCCCGGCGCTTGGTCAGCGTGGCATTAACATCATGGAATTCTGCAAGTCGTTCAACGCGGCTACGCAGGAAATGGAAAAGGGCATGCCGATTCCGGTCGTCATCACCTATTACCAGGACAAGTCCTTCACATTTGTGATGAAGCAGCCCCCGGTGACCTACTTCCTCAAGAAGGAAGCCAAGATCACCTCCGGCTCGAAGACCCCGGGCAAGGGTGCCACCGTCGGCAAGCTCACCAAGGCTCAGATCAAGTCGATCGCCGAAGCCAAGATGAAGGATCTCAACGCCGCCGATATCGAAGGCGCGATGGCAATGGTCGAGGGCTCCGCCCGCGCCATGGGCCTGGAAGTGGTAGGTTGATCATGGCCAAGGTAGCAAAGCGTCTCCAGAAGATCCGTGAAGGCATCGACCCGACCAAGCTCGTCGCCCTCTCCGACGCCATCGCTCTCGTCAAGGAGCGTGCCGTCGCCAAGTTCGACGAAACCATCGAAGTCGCCATGAACCTCGGCGTCGACCCGCGTCACGCAGACCAGATGGTCCGCGGCGTGGTCAACCTGCCGAACGGCACGGGCCGTGACGTTCGCGTCGCCGTCTTCGCACGTGGCGCCAAGGCTGACGAAGCCAAGGCTGCCGGTGCAGACATCGTCGGCGCCGAAGACCTCGTCGAAATCGTCCAGGGCGGCAAGATCGATTTCGATCGCTGCATCGCCACCCCGGACATGATGCCGCTCGTCGGCCGCCTCGGTAAGGTTCTCGGCCCGCGCGGCATGATGCCGAACCCGAAGGTCGGCACCGTGACCATGGACGTCACCGGCGCCGTCAAGGCATCCAAGGGCGGTGCTGTCGAGTTCCGCGTCGAGAAGGCTGGCATCATCCACGCCGGCATCGGCAAGGCTTCCTTCGACGCCAAGGCTCTGGAAGAAAACATCAAGGCATTCGCCGACGCGGTCATCAAGGCCAAGCCGACGGGCGCCAAGGGCAACTACGTCAAGCGCGTAGCCATCTCTTCGACGATGGGCCCGGGCGTCAAGATCGACCCGGCAACCGTCGCCTAATTTACGGCTCGGCTCCGGCCGAACCGCAACAGAATTCCCGGCCTTGTCTGGCCGGGGATTTCCGGGGCAACCCGGAACTCCTGTCCGAGATTGCAGGTGGTTATCCCTTAATCACTTTAGCCTGCATGAGACGGGGTGAGACCTGGATTTCTTCCGCGTCGGATGACGCCGAAATTCGGTTCGAACCTACCTTACCTTGTGTCGCGGCCATCCGGTCGAGCGCGGGGGGACAGGATCCTCGAGCGTCGCTCGGGATCCCTTTTGAAGCGGATCCCTGGCGGCAAAGGTAAACCCGGCAGGTCCCGTGAGAAGTCACGGTCCTGTCAACTGGAGATAGGCACAGTGGAAAGAGCGGAAAAACGCGAATTCGTCACGGAGCTGAACGAAGTCTTCAAGGCTTCCGGTTCGGTTGTCGTGGCCCGCTACGCCGGTATCACCGTCGCACAGATGAACGATCTTCGTACGAAGATGCGTGCTGCGGGCGGTACCGTCAAGGTCGCGAAGAACCGCCTGGCCAAAATTGCCCTTCAGGGTACGGAGTCGGAAGGGATGTCTGATCTCTTCCAGGGTCAGACGCTCATTGCTTACGCAAATGATCCGATGATTGCTCCCAAGGTAGCCATGGATTTCGCCAAGACCAACGACAAGCTCGTTGTTCTCGGTGGTGCCATGGGTGCGACCACACTCGACGCTGATGCAGTCAAGTCGCTTGCGACCCTGCCTTCGCTCGACGAGCTTCGTGCAAAGCTCCTGGGCCTGCTTGCAGCCCCGGCCACGCGCGTCGCCACGGTCGTTGCAGCACCGGCAAGCCAGCTTGCTCGTGTGTTCGCCGCCTACGCCAAGAAGGACGAAGCCGCTTGAGGCGGTTTTTCGCTGTAAATCAAACTAACCAGTTCGAACCGAATATAAGGAACTATGACAATGGCTGATCTCGCAAAGATCGTAGAAGACCTCTCCTCGCTGACCGTTCTGGAAGCTGCTGAGCTTTCCAAGCTGCTCGAAGAGAAGTGGGGCGTTTCGGCTGCTGCACCGGTAGCCGTCGCTGCTGCTGGCGGTGGCGCTGCTGCTGCTGTGGTCGAAGAAGAAAAGACCGAGTTCGACGTCATCCTCGTTGAGGCCGGCGCCAACAAGATCAACGTCATCAAGGAAGTCCGCGCCATCACCGGCCTCGGCCTCAAGGAAGCCAAGGACCTCGTCGAAGGCGCTCCGAAGGCTGTCAAGGAAGCCGTCTCGAAGGGCGAAGCTGCCGACCTCAAGAAGAAGCTTGAGGACGCCGGCGCCAAGGTCGACGTTAAGTAATACCGGAATGCGATGGGGGAGGGTGAAAACCCTCTCCCATTGATGATTCCTCCGAACTGATTACCCAAAAGCCGCGAAAACCGGCTTTTGGGTAATGGGTTCTTCAAGAGGATGGTCTTCTACCCAGGCGATCGGGCAATCCGGCCCGTGGCTTAGGCGGCAAGACGAGATTGAACAAACCCATGATAGACGGGATCGACTGGCCAGCGAACCCCGTCCGTTGCAGGCCCGGATGCAAATTTTGAAGGAGCGACGATGGCTCAGACCCTTTCGTTTAACGGTCGTAGGCGCGTACGCAAGTTTTTTGGTAAAATCCCTGAAGTCGCAGTCATGCCGAACCTCATCGAGGTTCAGAAAGCATCTTACGACCAGTTTCTGATGGTTGAAGAGCCCGCCGGCGGTCGTCCGGACGAGGGCCTCCAGTCCGTTTTCAAGTCGGTCTTCCCGATCACCGACTTCTCCGGCGCTTCCATGCTCGAATTCGTCTCCTACGAGTTCGAACAGCCGAAGTTCGACGTCGAGGAATGCCGCCAGCGTGACCTGACCTATGCAGCGCCCCTCAAGGTGACGCTGCGCCTCATCGTGTTCGATATCGACGAGGATACAGGCGCGAAGTCGATCAAGGACATCAAGGAACAGAACGTCTACATGGGCGACATGCCGCTCATGACCGACAACGGTACGTTCATCGTCAACGGCACCGAGCGCGTCATCGTCTCCCAGATGCACCGTTCGCCGGGCGTGTTCTTCGACCACGACAAGGGCAAGAGCCACTCTTCCGGCAAGCTGCTCTTCGCTGCCCGCGTCATCCCGTATCGCGGTTCCTGGCTCGACATCGAGTTCGACGCCAAGGACATCGTGCATGCGCGTATCGACCGCCGCCGCAAGATCCCCGTCACGTCGCTGCTCATGGCACTCGGCATGGACGGTGAAGAAATCCTGTCGACCTTCTACACGAAGTCGTTCTACCAGCGCGACGGCGAAGGCTGGCGCGTGCCCTTCAATCCGGACGCGCTGAAAGGCCAGAAGGCCGTCTCGGACATGGTGGACGCCGACACCGGCGAAGTCGTCGTGGAAATCGGCAAGAAGCTGACCCCGCGCCTCCTGAAGACGCTCTCCGAAAAGGGCCTCAAGGCCCTCAAGGCGACCGATGACGAGCTCTACGGCAACTACCTCGCCGAAGACATCGTCAACTTCTCGACGGGTGAGATCTACCTCGAAGCCGGCGACGAAATCGACGAGAAGACCCTCCCGGTCATCCTGTCGGCCGGTTTCGACGAGATCCCGGTCCTCGACATCGACCACATCAACGTTGGCGCCTATATCCGCTCGACGCTGGCCGTGGACAAGAACGAGAACCGCCAGGACGCGCTGTTCGACATCTATCGCGTCATGCGCCCGGGTGAACCGCCGACGATGGATTCGGCCGAAGCCATGTTCAACACGCTGTTCTTCGATGCGGAGCGTTACGACCTCTCCGCCGTCGGCCGCGTGAAGATGAACATGCGCCTCGACCTCGACGTCGCCGACACGGTCCGCACGCTGCGCAAGGACGACATCCTGGCCGTGGTCCGGATGCTGGTCGAACTGCGCGACGGCAAGGGCGAGATCGACGACATCGACAACCTCGGCAACCGCCGTGTGCGTTCGGTCGGCGAATTGATGGAGAACCAGTACCGTCTCGGCCTGCTGCGCATGGAGCGCGCGATCAAGGAACGCATGTCCTCGATCGAGATCGACACGGTGATGCCGCAGGACCTGATCAACGCGAAGCCGGCAGCCGCCGCGGTTCGTGAGTTCTTCGGTTCCTCGCAGCTCTCCCAGTTCATGGACCAGGTGAACCCGCTTTCGGAAATCACCCACAAGCGCCGTCTTTCGGCTCTTGGCCCGGGTGGTCTGACCCGCGAGCGCGCAGGCTTCGAAGTCCGCGACGTTCACCCGACCCACTACGGCCGTATCTGCCCGATCGAAACGCCGGAAGGCCCGAACATCGGTCTGATCAACTCGCTCGCAACCTTCGCCCGCGTCAACAAGTACGGCTTCATCGAAAGCCCGTACCGCAAGATCACGGACGGCAAGGTCACGACCGAAGTGGTCTACCTCTCGGCCATGGAAGAAGCGAAGTACTACGTCGCCCAGGCAAACTCGGAACTCACCTCGGACGGTTCGTTCGTGGAAGAATTCGTCGTTTGCCGTCACTCGGGCGAAGTGATGCTCGCGCCGCGCGACACGGTCAACCTGATGGACGTTTCGCCGAAGCAGCTCGTTTCGGTCGCAGCCGCGCTCATCCCGTTCCTTGAGAACGACGACGCGAACCGCGCGCTCATGGGCTCGAACATGCAGCGTCAGGCCGTGCCGCTCCTGCGGGCCGAAGCCCCGTTCGTCGGCACCGGCATGGAACCGGTCGTTGCCCGTGACTCGGGCGCTGCCATCGCGGCTCGCCGCGGCGGCGTCGTCGATCAGGTCGACGCGACCCGTATCGTTATCCGCGCCACCGAAGACCTCGATCCGTCGAAGTCGGGCGTCGATATCTACCGCCTGCAGAAGTTCCAGCGCTCCAACCAGAACACCTGCGTCAACCAGCGCCCGCTGGTCACCGTCGGCGACGTTCTGAACAAGGGCGACATCATCGCGGACGGTCCGTCGACCGACCTCGGCGACCTGGCACTCGGCCGCAACGCGCTCGTCGCGTTCATGCCGTGGAACGGCTACAACTACGAGGACTCGATCCTCCTTTCCGAACGCATCGTGCGCGATGACGTCTTCACCTCGATCCATATCGAGGAGTTCGAAGTCATGGCCCGCGACACCAAGCTCGGTCCGGAAGAAATCACGCGCGACATTCCGAACGTCTCGGAAGAAGCGCTGAAGAACCTCGACGAAGCCGGTATCGTGTACATCGGCGCGGAAGTTCAGCCGGGCGACATCCTCGTCGGCAAGATCACGCCGAAGGGCGAAAGCCCGATGACGCCGGAAGAAAAGCTTCTGCGCGCCATCTTCGGCGAAAAGGCTTCCGACGTGCGCGACACCTCCATGCGCATGCCGCCCGGCACCTTCGGCACCGTCGTCGAAGTTCGCGTCTTCAACCGCCACGGCGTGGAGAAGGACGAACGTGCGATGGCGATCGAGCGCGAAGAGATCGAGCGTCTCGCGAAGGACCGCGACGACGAGCAGGCGATCCTCGACCGTAACGTCTACGGCCGCCTGATCGACATGCTGCGTGGCAACGTCGCCGTTGCCGGCCCGAAGAGCTTCAAGAAGGGTACCGAGCTTTCGAACGCCGTCGTCTCCGAATATCCTCGCTCGCAGTGGTGGATGTTCGCCGTCGAGGACGAGAAGGTTCAGGGCGAGATCGAAGCGCTCCGCGGCCAGTACGACGAATCCAAGTCGCGCCTTGAACAGCGCTTCATGGACAAGGTCGAAAAGGTCCAGCGCGGCGATGAAATGCCCCCGGGCGTCATGAAGATGGTCAAGGTCTTCGTCGCTGTGAAGCGCAAGATCCAGCCGGGCGACAAGATGGCCGGCCGTCACGGCAACAAGGGTGTGGTTTCGCGCATCGTTCCGATCGAGGACATGCCGTTCCTGGAAGACGGCACGCATGTCGACGTCGTTCTGAACCCGCTGGGCGTGCCTTCGCGCATGAACGTCGGCCAGATCCTGGAGACGCATCTCGGTTGGGCTTGCGCCGGCATGGGGAAGCAGATCGGCGCGATGCTCGACGCCTACAAGGCAGGTGCCGAAATCCAGCCGCTGCGCGATGTCATCGACAGCGTCATCGGTTCCGGCCCGAAGGGCGAGCCGATCAAGCAGTATGACGACGAGTCCATCGTCCGCCTCGCGGAACAGACCCGTCGTGGTGTGTCGATCGCGACCCCCGTCTTCGACGGCGCCGTCGAGAAGGACGTCAACGAGATGCTCGAACAGGCCGGCCTCAAGGTCACCGGCCAGTCGACGCTCTATGACGGCCGGACCGGCGACCAGTTCGACCGCCAGGTGACCGTCGGCTACATCTACATGCTGAAGCTGAACCACCTTGTGGACGATAAGATCCACGCCCGTTCGATCGGCCCGTACTCGCTCGTTACCCAGCAGCCGCTGGGCGGCAAGGCGCAGTTCGGCGGCCAGCGCTTCGGGGAAATGGAGGTCTGGGCGCTCGAAGCCTACGGCGCCGCCTATACGCTGCAGGAAATGCTGACCGTGAAGTCGGACGACGTCGCGGGCCGCACCAAGGTGTACGAGGCGATCGTTCGTGGCGACGACACGTTCGAAGCGGGCATTCCGGAGAGCTTCAACGTTCTCGTCAAGGAAATGCGCTCGCTCGGCCTGTCGGTCGAACTCGAGAACTCCAAGCTCGACGCAGCCAACGAAGCCGGCCAGCTTCCGGACGCCGCGGAATAATCATGATCGGGTGCGCGCCTCCAGGGCGCGCACCGTTTCCGCTCCGCCCGCTCGGGCAGGGGCGGCTCATCCGTTTCAAGCAGGCTTGCGGCACCCGGGTATCGCCGCAATCGCTTGCTAAGCAGAGGGCCAATGGCCCACGAAGGAGATAGGCATGAACCAAGAGGTCATGAACCTTTTCAACCCGCAGGTGCCTGCGCAGACGTTCGATTCTATCCGGATCTCGATCGCTTCTCCGGAAAAGATTCTTTCCTGGTCTTACGGTGAGATCAAGAAGCCGGAAACGATCAACTACCGCACGTTCAAGCCGGAACGCGACGGTCTGTTCTGCGCGCGCATCTTCGGCCCGATCAAGGACTACGAGTGCCTGTGCGGCAAGTACAAGCGCATGAAGTACAAGGGCATCATCTGCGAAAAGTGCGGCGTCGAAGTCACGCTGTCGCGCGTTCGCCGCGAGCGCATGGGCCATATCGAGCTCGCCGCGCCCGTCGCCCACATCTGGTTCCTGAAGTCGCTTCCCTCACGCATCTCGACTTTGCTCGACATGACGTTGAAGGATGTCGAGCGCGTTCTCTATTTCGAGAACTACATCGTGACCGAGCCGGGCCTGACCGCGCTCAAGGAAAACCAGCTTCTTTCCGAAGAAGAATACATGATCGCCGTCGATGAATATGGTGAAGACCAGTTCACGGCGATGATCGGCGCCGAGGCCATCTACGAGATGCTCGCCTCGATGAACCTCGAGAAGATCGCTGGCGATCTGCGTTCGGATCTGGCCGAGACCACCTCGGATCTGAAGCAGAAGAAGCTGATGAAGCGCCTGAAGATCGTCGAGAACTTCATGGAATCCGGCAACCGTCCGGAATGGATGATCATGAAGGTCGTCCCGGTGATCCCGCCGGACCTGCGTCCGCTGGTTCCGCTGGACGGCGGCCGCTTCGCGACGTCGGACCTGAACGATCTCTACCGCCGCGTCATCAACCGCAACAACCGTCTGAAGCGCCTCATCGAGCTGCGCGCACCGGGCATCATCATCCGCAACGAGAAGCGCATGCTTCAGGAATCGGTTGACGCCCTGTTCGACAACGGCCGCCGCGGCCGCGTCATCACGGGTGCCAACAAGCGTCCGCTGAAGTCGCTGTCCGACATGCTCAAGGGCAAGCAGGGCCGCTTCCGCCAGAACCTGCTCGGCAAGCGCGTCGACTATTCCGGCCGTTCGGTCATCGTGACCGGTCCGGAACTGAAGCTGCACCAGTGCGGCCTGCCGAAGAAGATGGCGCTCGAACTGTTCAAGCCGTTCATCTACGCCCGCCTCGACGCCAAGGGTTACTCCTCGACCGTCAAGCAGGCCAAGAAGCTCGTTGAAAAGGAAAAGCCGGAAGTCTGGGATATCCTCGACGAGGTCATCCGCGAACATCCGGTTCTGCTGAACCGCGCACCGACGCTGCACCGCCTGGGCATCCAGGCCTTCGAACCAACGCTGGTCGAAGGCAAGGCCATCCAGCTGCACCCGCTCGTCTGCACGGCCTTCAACGCCGACTTCGACGGCGACCAGATGGCTGTTCACGTTCCGCTTTCGCTGGAAGCCCAGCTGGAAGCGCGCGTGCTCATGATGTCGACGAACAACATCCTGCATCCGGCAAACGGCGCGCCGATCATCGTTCCTTCGCAGGACATGGTTCTCGGTCTCTACTATCTGTCGATCCAGAACCAGAACGAGCCGGGCGAAGGCATGGCCTTCTCCGACATGGGCGAACTGCACCACGCTCTGGAAAACAAGGTCGTCACGCTGCACGCCAAGATCAAGGGCCGCTACAAGTCGGTCGATGGTGAAGGCAAGCCCTACACCAAGATCTTCGAAACGACGCCCGGCCGCATGATCATCGGCGAACTGCTGCCGAAGAACGGCAACATTCCGTTCGACATCTGCAACCAGGAAATGACCAAGAAGAACATCTCCAAGATGATCGACTCGGTCTACCGTCACTGCGGCCAGAAAGACACGGTCATCTTCTGCGACCGCATCATGCAGCTCGGCTTCGTCCACGCCTGCCGCGCCGGCATTTCGTTCGGCAAGGACGACATGGTCATTCCGGAAACCAAGGTGAAAATCGTTGGCGACACCGAAAACCTGGTCAAGGAATACGAGCAGCAGTACAATGACGGCCTGATCACCCAGGGCGAAAAGTACAACAAGGTCGTCGATGCCTGGGGCAAGGCCACCGAGAAGGTCGCGGAAGACATGATGGCCCGCATCAAGGCCGTCGAGTTCGACCCCGCAACCGGCCGCCAGAAGCCGATGAACGCCATCTACATGATGTCGCACTCCGGCGCCCGCGGCTCTCCGAGCCAGATGCGTCAGCTTGGCGGCATGCGCGGCCTCATGGCCAAGCCGTCGGGCGAGATCATCGAAACGCCGATCATCTCGAACTTCAAGGAAGGCCTGACCGTTAACGAGTACTTCAACTCGACGCACGGTGCCCGTAAGGGTCTCGCAGACACCGCCTTGAAGACCGCGAACTCCGGTTACCTGACCCGCCGTCTCGTCGACGTCGCGCAGGATTGCATCGTCACGCATGTCGACTGCGGCACGGAAACGGGCCTCACGATGACGGCGATCGTCGATGCCGGTCAGGTCGTGGCTTCGATCGGCACCCGCGTGCTCGGCCGTACCGCGCTGGACGATATCGATCACCCGGTCACGGGTGAGCGCATCGTCGATGCGGGCCGGATGATCCTCGAGGCCGACGTCGTCCAGATCGAAAAGGCTGGTATCCAGTCGATCCGCATCCGCTCGGCGCTGACCTGCGAAATCCAGACCGGCGTCTGCGGCGTCTGCTACGGTCGCGACCTTGCACGCGGCACGCCCGTCAACATGGGCGAAGCCGTCGGCGTCATCGCGGCACAGTCGATCGGTGAACCGGGCACCCAGCTCACCATGCGTACCTTCCACCTGGGCGGCACGGCGACCGTGGTCGACCAGTCGTTCCTGGAAGCCTCGTATGAGGGCACGGTGCAGATCAAGAACCGCAACATGCTGCGCAACTCGGAAGGCGTTCTCGTCGCGATGGGCCGCAACATGGCGATCCAGATCCTGGACGAGCGCGGCGTGGAACGCTCCTCGCAGCGCGTCGCCTACGGTTCGAAGATCTTCGTCGACGATGCCGACAAGGTGAAGCGCGGCCAGCGTCTCGCCGAGTGGGACCCCTACACCCGTCCGATGATGACGGAAGTCGAGGGCACCGTTCACTTCGAAGACGTGGTCGACGGTATCTCGGTTCTGGAATCGACGGACGAATCCACCGGCATCACCAAGCGTTCGGTCATCGACTGGCGCTCGACGCCGCGCGGTACGGACCTCAAGCCGGCCATCATCATCAAGGACAAGAATGGCGCCGTTGCCAAGCTGTCCCGCGGTGGCGAAGCCCGCTTCCTGCTCTCGGTCGACGCGATCCTGTCCGTCGAACCGGGCCAGAAGGTCTCCCAGGGTGACGTTCTTGCCCGCTCGCCGCTCGAAAGCGCCAAGACCAAGGACATCACCGGTGGTCTGCCGCGCGTTGCCGAACTGTTCGAAGCCCGTCGTCCGAAGGACCACGCCATCATCGCTGAGATTGATGGCACGGTTCGCTTCGGCCGCGACTACAAGAACAAGCGCCGCGTGATGATCGAGCCGGCGGAAGACGGTGTCGAGCCGGTCGAATACCTGATCCCGAAGGGCAAGCCCTTCCACCTTCAGGACGGCGACTACATCGAAAAGGGTGACTACATCCTCGACGGCAACCCGGCGCCGCACGACATCCTGGCGATCAAGGGCGTGGAAGCACTCGCTTCCTACCTCGTGAACGAAATCCAGGAAGTCTACCGTCTGCAGGGCGTTGTGATCAACGACAAGCACATCGAGGTGATCGTTCGCCAGATGCTGCAGAAGGTCGAGATCACGGATGCCGGCGACTCGACCTATATCGTCGGCGACAACGTCGACCGTATCGAGCTCGAAGACGTCAACGACGGCCTGATCGAGGAAGGCAAGAAGCCGGCTTACGGCGATCCGGTCCTCCTCGGCATCACCAAGGCGTCGCTGCAGACCCCGTCGTTCATCTCGGCCGCATCCTTCCAGGAGACCACCAAGGTTCTCACGGAAGCTGCGATCGCCGGCAAGACCGACGGCCTGCAGGGTCTCAAGGAAAACGTCATCGTCGGCCGTCTCATCCCGGCCGGTACGGGCGGCACCATGACCCAGATCCGCCGCATCGCGACGGCTCGCGACGAGATGATCCTCGACGAGCGCCGCAAGTCGACGGGTGCAGGCGTTGCAACCCCGATGCTGGCGGACCTCGCCGGCGGCGAGAACGCCGCAGCCGAATAAGCTGTCGTTCTTTTGACAATGAAAAAGCCGCCCGAGCGTTTCGGGCGGCTTTTTGTTTTTGCGAGACGGGGCACGCCTAGGGCTTGTAGCCGATCGCCCTGACCTGGCTGACGCCCGTCATCACCCGTCCATAGGCGATGCAGATGAGGTTCATCATCCGCTTGCCGACGATGGGGCCGACGATCCACCAGTAGCGCGGCCAGCGATGATGCACTGGCGAGGCGGCGATCCCGGTGAAGCCGGCACGCTTCAGCAGGTTGCCGAGGTTGCTGGGCGACCAGGTGAACAGGTGGAAGTTCGGCTCGTCCTCGCGGTAGCCTATCTTGAAGGACTCGTTTGGCGTCACGAGCACCACCTTGCCGCCCTTGCGGAGCTTGGCGAACATCTGCCGCACCATGCCGAGCGGGTCGTCGACGTGCTCAAGGGCATGGTGGGAAATGATGGTGTCGGCCCAGCCGTCCTCGATCTGCTCAAGGCTGCCGAAGACCCGGATGCCGTTCTTGCGGGCCGCCGCGGCGGCCGCCTCGTTGACCTCGACACCAACGCGCTCTTTGACATCGAGGCTGGAAAGGATGTAGCCGCCACCGCAGCCGAAATCGATCACGCGGTCCGACGGACCGACGAATTTCTCGAACTTCAGGCGATCGAAATAGGCTGCATAGCGCTGGTGTTCGAACGTCTTGTCGAAATAGGTCTTGTCGTAATAATCATTCTTTTCGCCAACCGCTGTCGCTGTGTCGGAAACGGTCATCTTTTCCCCCGTGAGGCCAGGCCGGACAGGCTGAGCGACCATGTCGACCACCATGCCCGAGCCTCTGGAGGCTGATAACCCGCCAATAGGGCGTAGAACCTCACCTGAACGGATAGGAGCCTACTACCCCGTGCTGCCGGCAGAGGCGGGCGACACGCCTCTGCCAAGGGGAGCAATCAGGCTGACGAGGAACCGGCGTCACGCGAAGCGGATGATCGCCACTTCCCCTTCGAGCGCGCCGCGATAGGCGGACGCATGCGGCTCCTCGTCCGGCACGTCGTTCAGCGTGCCGATCTGGTCGAGGTCAGCTTCGAGGAAGCCTTCCTCCGAAAGGGCGTTCAGGGCCTCGCGCACGGCGCTGTCGTCGTCCGGCGCGCGCAGCATGACGTGGATGTCGATGCCCTCGTCGCCGTCGCGCTCATAGGCCTTGCCGATGATGATAAAGACCATCGGGTCGTCGAGCGTATTGTTGTCGTTGTCGGCACTGGCCATGGCAGGCTCCTTTCGGGATGAAATGATGCAAGCTCTATAAAGGGTAGGGCGGTCGGACCCAATCGCAAAAATCACGATCCCGTCAAAAGCCGCGCTGCAAGAGAATCGGTGGATGTAATTAGCGCAGAGCGACTCTTCCGGTTGATTCCTTGTTCATGCTTTCTTAATGCAGATCGGCGAAGGCTGGTTGTCTGAAAATCACCGCGAAGAGGGCAGGGGGCGCACCCTGAAAGCCCTGCTTCTCAGGCAAAGCAGGCATTCCCGGGCAGGATTCTTTCGCGCCGCCCCTTGACCTTTCGCCCTTTAATCAGTAGACCGCCCGCTATCAGAGCCTATGTGAGGCTGGCTGGTTCGGAACGACTCGTTCTGGAGTTCGCCTCAAACAGGGCTCGACGCACGTTGAGAACATGAATGCTGCACGCATGACGCGGTTATCGCGTCCTCTGCCTATGAAGGTCATCCGCAAAAGCGGATCGGCCTTTTATTGCGCATGAACACGCGTGTGGCCAAGTAACTGCCCGCAAGGGTATCGATCGAAATTGATAGGGATGGTTGAATGCCTACCGTAAACCAGTTGATCCGCAAGCCGCGCCAGGCGTCGGTAAAGCGCAACAAGGTTCCTGCTCTGCAGGAAAACCCCCAGAAGCGCGGCGTTTGCACCCGCGTCTACACGACGACCCCGAAGAAGCCGAACTCGGCTCTGCGTAAGGTCGCAAAGATCCGCCTGACCAATGGCTTCGAAGTCATCGGCTACATTCCGGGCGAAGGCCACAACCTGCAGGAACACTCCGTCGTCATGATCCGTGGCGGCCGCGTAAAGGACTTGCCGGGCGTTCGTTACCACATCATCCGTGGCGTTCTCGACACCCAGGGCGTCAAGAACCGCAAGCAGCGCCGCTCCAAGTACGGCGCGAAGCGTCCGAAATAATAAGTCAACCGGCGCCATTTCGCTGGTCAGATCAGTTACAAGTTTGAGAGACAAAAAGTATGTCCCGTCGCCATAGAGCAGAAAAGCGCGAGATCAACCCGGACCCGAAGTTCGGCGATCTCGTAGTCACCAAGTTCATGAATGCCATCATGCTGGACGGCAAGAAGTCCGTCGCCGAAACGATCGTTTACGGCGCCTTCGATGTCGTTCAGGGCAAGGCTAAAGCGGACCCGGTCACGGTGTTCCATTCGGCTCTGGACAACGTTGCGCCGCACGTCGAAGTGCGTTCGCGCCGCGTTGGTGGTGCGACCTACCAGGTTCCGGTCGACGTTCGTCCGGAGCGCCGCCAGGCTCTCGCAATCCGTTGGCTGATCGCAGCTGCCCGCAAGCGTAACGAAACGACCATGGTCGAGCGCCTCTCCGGCGAACTCATGGACGCAGCGAATAACCGTGGCAGCGCCGTCAAGAAGCGCGAAGACACGCACAAGATGGCTGACGCCAACCGTGCCTTCTCGCACTACCGCTGGTAACCGAAACTAGACGTCTCGAAAGGAGTCCCAGATGGCTCGCGAATATAAAATCGAAGACTACCGAAATTTCGGTATCATGGCGCATATCGACGCCGGCAAGACGACGACGACCGAGCGTATCCTTTACTACACCGGCAAGTCCCACAAGATCGGCGAAGTCCATGACGGCGCCGCTACGATGGACTGGATGGAGCAGGAGCAGGAACGCGGCATCACGATCACGTCCGCTGCCACCACGACCTACTGGAAGGGCCGTGACGGCAAGACCCGCCGCTTCAACATCATTGACACCCCCGGCCACGTCGACTTCACCATCGAAGTCGAGCGTTCGCTGCGCGTTCTCGACGGTGCGATCGCCCTTCTCGATGCCAACGCCGGCGTAGAGCCGCAGACGGAAACCGTCTGGCGTCAGGCTGAGAAGTACAACGTTCCGCGCATGATCTTCTGCAACAAGATGGACAAGACCGGCGCGGACTTCTACCGCTCGGTATCCATGATCAAGTCGCGCCTCGGCGCGATCCCGGTCGTCATGCAGCTGCCGATCGGCGCCGAGACCGAGTTCAAGGGCGTCGTCGACCTGATCGAGATGAACGCTCTCGTCTGGCGCGATGAATCGCTCGGCGCCCAGTGGGACGTCGTCGAAATCCCGGAAGACATGAAGGCCCAGGCCGAAGAATACCGCGAGAAGCTCATCGAGACCGTCGTCGAAATCGACGAGGCCGCGATGGAAGCCTACCTCGAAGGCAACTACCCGGACAACGAGCAGATCCGTGCGCTCGTTCGCCGCGGCACCATCGACGTGAAGTTCCACCCGATGTTCTGCGGTACGGCGTTCAAGAACAAGGGCGTTCAGCCGCTGCTCGACGCTGTCGTCGATTACCTGCCGTCCCCGGCAGACATCCCGGCGATCAAGGGCATCGACGTCAAGACGGAAGCCGAAATCGAGCGTCACGCTGACGACGCCGAGCCGCTTTCCATGCTTGCGTTCAAGATCATGAACGACCCCTTCGTCGGTTCGCTCACCTTCGCCCGCATCTATTCCGGCAAGCTCGAAAAGGGCACGTCGGTCATGAACACGGTCAAGGAAAAGCGCGAGCGCGTCGGCCGTATGCTCCAGATGCATTCCAACTCGCGTGAAGACATCGAAGAAGCCTTTGCAGGCGACATCGTTGCTCTCGCCGGCCTCAAGGACACGACGACGGGCGACACGCTCTGCGATCCCCTGAAGCCGGTCATCCTCGAGCGCATGGAATTCCCCGAGCCGGTCATCCAGATCGCGATCGAGCCGAAGACCAAGAACGACCAGGAAAAGATGGGCCTCGCCCTCAACCGCCTGGCCGCCGAAGACCCGTCCTTCCGCGTCAAGACCGACGAAGAGTCGGGCCAGACGATCATCGCAGGCATGGGTGAACTTCACCTCGACATCATCGTCGACCGCATGCGTCGCGAGTTCAAGGTCGAAGCCAATGTCGGCGCCCCGCAGGTTGCCTACCGCGAGACCATCACGCGCAAGACCGAGAAGGACTACACGCACAAGAAGCAGACCGGTGGTACCGGCCAGTTCGCCCGCGTGAAGCTCGTTTTCGAACCGAACCCGGAAGGCGAAGACTTTCTGTTCGAATCCAAGATCGTCGGCGGTTCTGTTCCGAAGGAATATATCCCGGGCGTTCAGAAGGGTATCGAAAGCGTTCTGTCCTCGGGTCCGCTCGCAGGCTTCCCGATGCTCGGCGTCAAGGCGACGCTCATCGACGGCGCCTTCCACGACGTCGACTCGTCGGTCCTCGCCTTCGAAATCGCATCGCGTGCTTGCTTCCGTGAAGCCTCGCGTGAAGCCGGTGCCCAGCTGCTGGAACCGATGATGAAGGTCGAAGTCGTCACACCGGAAGACTATGTCGGCGACGTCATCGGCGACCTGAACTCCCGTCGTGGCCAGATCCAGGGCCAGGAATCGCGCGGCGTCGCCGTCGTGATCTCCGCCAACGTGCCGCTGGCCAACATGTTCAAGTACGTGGACAACCTGCGCTCGATGTCGCAGGGCCGCGCCCAGTACACGATGACCTTCGATCACTATGCGCCGGTTCCGTCGAACGTCGCGCAGGAAATCCAGGCAAAGTACTCCGGTCAGAAGTGACCGGGGTACGCCCTTAAGAAAATTGTATGAATTTCCCTTCGCGGGACAAGGAACGGAGAGCCGGAAATGGCAAAGAGCAAGTTTGAGCGCAACAAGCCTCACGTAAACATCGGCACGATCGGCCACGTCGACCATGGCAAGACGTCGCTGACGGCCGCGATCACGAAGTATTTCGGCGAATACAAGGCGTATGACCAGATCGACGCCGCTCCGGAAGAAAAGGCTCGTGGCATCACCATCTCGACGGCACACGTCGAATACGAGACGCCGGCCCGCCACTACGCCCACGTCGACTGCCCCGGCCACGCCGACTACGTCAAGAACATGATCACCGGTGCTGCCCAGATGGACGGCGCGATCCTGGTCTGCTCGGCTGCTGACGGCCCGATGCCGCAGACCCGCGAGCACATCCTGCTCGCCCGCCAGGTCGGCGTTCCGGCAATCGTCGTGTTCCTCAACAAGGTCGACCAGGTCGACGACGCCGAACTCCTCGAGCTCGTCGAGCTTGAAGTGCGCGAACTGCTGTCGTCCTACGACTTCCCGGGCGACGACATTCCGATCGTCAAGGGTTCGGCTCTGGCCGCTCTCGAAGATTCCGACAAGAAGATCGGTGAAGACGCGATCCGCGAGCTGATGGCCGCTGTCGACGCCTACATCCCGACGCCTGAGCGTCCGATCGACCAGCCGTTCCTGATGCCGATCGAAGACGTGTTCTCGATCTCGGGCCGCGGTACGGTTGTGACGGGTCGCGTCGAGCGCGGCATCGTCAAGGTCGGTGAAGAAGTCGAGATCGTCGGCATCCGCCCGACCTCGAAGACCACCGTTACCGGCGTTGAAATGTTCCGCAAGCTGCTCGACCAGGGCCAGGCCGGCGACAACATCGGTGCTCTCGTTCGCGGTGTGAACCGTGACGGCGTCGAGCGTGGTCAGATCCTGTGCAAGCCGGGTTCGGTCAAGCCGCACAAGAAGTTCATGGCTGAAGCCTACATCCTGACGAAGGAAGAAGGCGGCCGTCATACGCCGTTCTTCACGAACTACCGTCCGCAGTTCTACTTCCGCACGACGGACGTGACGGGCATCGTTTCGCTGCCGGAAGGCACGGAAATGGTCATGCCGGGCGACAACGTCACGGTTGCCGTCGAGCTGATCGTTCCGATCGCGATGGAAGAAAAGCTGCGCTTCGCCATCCGCGAAGGCGGCCGCACCGTCGGCGCCGGCATCGTGGCTTCGATCGTCGAGTAAGACGTAAGGCCCTAGGCCGCTGAAAAAGGAAGGGCAGGGGTTCAACCCTGCCCCTCCGGTCTTTGAAAATTTAGCGGACTGGCCTTTCGGCAATTGTGTTTTCGTGTGCGTTCCTTTATGGAACCGCCAGAATCAAAAAGCGCGTATTCCCAAGAGAATCGCGCGGATAACGAACTAAGGAAAAGTCGTATGAACGGCCAGAACATCCGCATCCGCCTCAAGGCGTTTGACCACCGGATCCTTGATGCCTCCACGCGCGAGATCGTGTCGACGGCAAAGCGCACCGGCGCAAGCGTCCGCGGCCCCGTTCCGCTCCCGACCCGTATTGAAAAGTTCACGGTCAACCGGTCGCCCCACGTCGACAAGAAGAGCCGCGAACAGTTCGAGATGCGCACGCACAAGCGCCTGCTCGACATTGTAGATCCGACCCCGCAGACCGTTGACGCTCTCATGAAGCTCGACCTTGCGGCCGGTGTAGACGTAGAGATCAAGCTCTAAGTCCGGCGTAAGCCGAAATAACAAGGAAGGTACGTGGCATTAGCCGACGTCTTCTAAAAACGGGAAACCCGACGGCCTTCGAGGCCCGAGTGGAATCCTTAAACCAAGAGGCATGAAGGGGCTCCCTCGCTTTGGGAATACCCCGACAGGACTTCTAAGAGGATTGAACCATGCGTTCAGGTGTGATTGCACAGAAAGTAGGGATGACTCGCGTCTATAATGACGCAGGTGAGCATATCCCTGTAACAGTATTGCGACTGGACAACGTCCAGGTCGTGGCCCAGCGCACGCAGGACAAGAACGGCTACACGGCCGTCCAGCTCGGCGCCGGCACCTCCAAGGTGAAGAACACGGCAAAGGCACTGCGCGGCCAGTTCGCCGCTGCAAGCGTCGAGCCGAAGGCCAAGCTCGTCGAGTTCCGCGTTTCGGAAGACAACCTCATCGACATCGGCGCGGAACTGACCGCGAGCCACTTTGTCGCAGGTCAGCTCGTCGACGTTACCGGCACCACGATCGGTAAGGGTTTCGCCGGTGCCATGAAGCGCCACAACTTCGGTGGTCTTCGTGCAACGCACGGCGTGTCCGTTTCGCACCGTTCGCACGGTTCGACGGGTAACAACCAGGACCCGGGCAAGGTCTGGAAGGGCAAGCGCATGGCTGGTCACATGGGCCAGACGCGCGTCACCACCCAGAACCTCGAAGTCGTCTCGACCGACGAAGAGCGTGGTCTCATCCTCGTTAAGGGCGCAGTCCCGGGCTCCAAGGGTGCCTGGATCGTCGTTCGTGACGCCGTCAAGTCCGGCACCCCGTCCGACGCGCCGCGTCCGGCCGCTGTGCGCGCCGCAGTCAAGTAAGGGAGCCTGATCATGGATCTCAAAGTCACGACCCTCGAGGGGAAGGACGCCGGCAAGGTCTCCCTCTCCGACGCGATTTTCGGCCTCGAGCCGCGCGAAGACATCATTGCCCGCGTCGTTCGCTGGCAGCTCGCCAAGAAGCAGCAGGGCAGCCACAAGTCGCTGACCCGCGCCGAGGTTTCCCGCACGGGCGCCAAGATGTACAAGCAGAAGGGTACGGGCCGCGCTCGTCACCATTCGGCACGTGCACCGCAGTTCCGCGGCGGCGGCAAGGCCCACGGCCCGGTTGTCCGCAGCCATGCCCACGACCTGCCCAAGCAGGTTCGCGCGCTCGGCCTGCGTCATGCGCTCTCGGCCAAGCTGAAGGCTGAAAACCTGATCATCATCGACGATCTGGTTGCTGCCGAAGCAAAGACGAAGGCTCTCGCCGGCGTATTCGCCTCGCTCGGCCTCACCAATGCCCTCATCATCGGCGGCTCGGAACTTGACGGCAACTTCAAGCTCGCAGCCCGCAACATCCCGAACGTGGATGTTCTTCCGATCCAGGGTATCAATGTTTACGACATCCTGCGCCGCGGCAAGCTCGTGCTCTCCAAGGCTGCTGTAGAAGCCCTCGAGGAGCGGTTCAAATGACGGATCTTCGCCACTACGATGTGATCGTATCTCCTTCGATCACCGAAAAGTCGACGCTGGTATCCGAAAACAACCAGGTCGTCTTCAACGTTGCCAAGCGCGCTTCCAAGCCTGAAATCAAGGCTGCAGTGGAAGCACTCTTCGGCGTCAAGGTCACGGCTGTGAACACGCTCGTCCGCAAGGGCAAGATCAAGCGTTTCCGCGGCTTCGCCGGCCGGCAGGGAGATGTCAAGAAGGCTATCGTCACGCTCGCTGACGGTCAGTCCATCGACGTCTCCACCGGGCTCTAATCGGGCACTCGGCTAAAGAGGAAACAGAAAAATGGCATTGAAAAGCTACAACCCGACCACTCCGAGCCAGCGCCAGCTGGTCATCGTCGACCGGTCGGGCCTTTACAAGGGCAAGCCCGTAAAGGCTCTGACCGAAGGTCTCTCCAAGAGCGGTGGCCGTAACAACCTGGGTCGCATCACCGCCCGCTTCATCGGCGGCGGTCACAAGCGTACCTACCGTCTCGTCGACTTCAAGCGTCGCAAGTTCGACGTCGAAGGCACGGTCGCGCGTCTGGAATACGACCCGAACCGCACCGCGTTCATCGCGCTGATCGACTACGCTGACGGCGAGCAAGCCTATATCCTGGCACCGCAGCGCCTGGCAGCCGGCGACAAGGTCATCGCGTCCGACAAGGCCGTTGACGTCAAGCCCGGCAACACCATGCCGCTGCAGTACATCCCGGTTGGCTCGATCGTTCACAACGTCGAGATGAAGCCGGGCAAGGGCGGCCAGATCGCCCGCTCCGCCGGCACCTTCGTTCAGCTCGTCGGCCGCGACCAGGGCATGGCGATCCTTCGCCTGAACTCGGGCGAACAGCGTCTGGTTCACTCGTCCTGCCTCGCCACGATCGGCGCCGTATCCAACCCGGATCACGGCAACATCAACGACGGCAAGGCCGGTCGCACGCGCTGGCGCGGCAAGACCCCGCACAACCGCGGCGTCGTCATGAACCCGGTCGACCACCCGCACGGCGGTGGTGAAGGCCGCACCTCCGGTGGTCGTCACCCGGTATCCCCGTGGGGCAAGCCCACCAAGGGCAAGCGTACCCGCTCGAACAAGTCGACCGACAAGTTCATCATGCGCTCGCGCCACTTGAAGAAGAAGTAAGAGAGGTAGTCAGGAATGGCTCGTTCAGTATGGAAAGGCCCGTTTGTTGACGGCTATCTTCTCAAGAAGGCTGAGAAGGTTCGTGAAGGCGGTCGCAGCGAAGTGATCAAGATCTGGAGCCGTCGCTCCACGATCCTGCCGCAGTTCGTCGGTCTCACCTTCGGCGTCTACAACGGCAGCAAGCATATCCCGGTGGCCGTCAACGAAGACATGGTTGGCCACAAGTTTGGTGAATTCGCTCCGACCCGGACCTATTACGGTCACGGCGCGGACAAGAAGGCGAAGAGGAAGTAACGATGGGCAAGGCTAAAGCCGAACGTCGGCTGAAGGATAACGAGGCGCAGGCCATCGCGCGCACGATCCGCGTCAGCCCCCAGAAGCTCAACCTGCTTGCTGCGCTGATCCGCGGCAAGAAGGTCGACCGGGCGCTCGCCGAACTTGAATTCTCGCGCAAGCGTAGCGCCGAGACCGTCAAGAAGACGCTGGAATCCGCTATCGCCAACGCAGAAAACAACCACGACCTCGACGTGGACTCGCTGATCGTCGCGGAAGCGTATGTCGGCAAGTCGATTGTCATGAAGCGTTTCCACGCTCGTGGCCGCGGCCGCGCATCGCGGATCGAGAAGCCTTTCTCGCATCTCACGATCGTCGTCCGTGAAGTCGAAGCCAAAGGGGAGGCCGCATAATGGGCCAGAAGATTAATCCAATCGGTTTCCGCCTCGGCATCAACCGTACCTGGGACAGCCGTTGGTTCGCCGACAATGCCGAATACGGCCAGCTGCTCCACGAAGACCTGAAGATCCGCGCTTTCGTCATGGAAGAGCTGAAGCAGGCCGGTATCGCCAAGGTCGTCATCGAGCGTCCGCACAAGAAGTGCCGCGTCACGATCCACTCGGCTCGCCCGGGTCTGATCATCGGCAAGAAGGGCGCAGACATCGAGAAGCTTCGCAAGAAGCTCGCCGCGATGACGAACTCGGAAACGCACCTCAACATCGTTGAAGTGCGCAAGCCCGAAGTCGACGCAACCCTCGTTGCCCAGTCGATCGCCCAGCAGCTCGAGCGCCGCGTGGCTTTCCGCCGTGCGATGAAGCGCGCTGTTCAGTCCGCGATGCGTCTTGGCGCCGAAGGCATCAAGATCACCTGCGCAGGCCGTCTCGGCGGCGCGGAAATCGCCCGTACGGAATGGTACCGCGAAGGTCGCGTTCCGCTTCACACGCTGCGTGCGGACATCGACTACGGTACGGCTGAAGCCGAAACCGCATTCGGCATCTGCGGCATCAAGGTCTGGATCTTCAAGGGCGAAATCCTTGAACACGACCCGATGGCTTCGGAGCGTCGCGCAAGCGAAAGTGACAGCCAGGGTCCCGCCAGCCGTGAACGCGGCGATCGTGGCGACCGTCGTCGTGAAAACGCGTAACAGTCGCGTTTGGCAGCCAATATCGGAGAAGTAAAAAAATGTTGCAGCCAAAGCGTACCAAGTATCGCAAGCAGTTCAAGGGCCGCATCAAGGGTGTCGCCAAGGGCGGCTCCGACCTCGCTTTCGGCGAGTTCGGCTTGAAGGCTCAGGAACCGAATCGCGTTAACGCTCGCGAGATCGAAGCGGCCCGCCGCGCGATCACGCGTTACATGAAGCGTGCCGGCCGTGTGTGGATCCGTGTGTTCCCCGACGTGCCGGTCACCGCCAAGCCTACCGAAGTCCGCATGGGTAAGGGTAAGGGCTCGGTCGAATACTGGGCGGCCAAGGTCAAGCCTGGTCGTATGATGTTCGAGATCGACGGTGTCTCCGAGGAGATCGCCCGCGAGGCGCTTCGTCTCGGCTCGGCCAAGCTCTCGGTCAAGACGCGCTTCGTACAGCGCATTGCAGAGTAAGGAGCGAGTAGGATGAAAGCCGTAGACGTTCGCGCGCTTAGCGCCGACCAGCTCAACGATGAGCTTGCCAAGCTGAAGAAAGAGCAGTTCAACCTGCGCTTCCAGAAGGCGACTGGCCAGCTCGAGAAGACCTCGCGCATCAACGAAGTCCGCAAGGACATCGCGCGCGTCAAGACCATTGCCCGCCAGAAGGCGGCAGAAGCCAAGGCCTAAGGACCGAAAACGATGCCGAAACGCATTCTGCAGGGCACTGTAGTCAGTGACAAGAACGAAAAGACCGTTGTCGTTCGCGTCGAGCGCCGCTTTGCCCACCCGCTGCTTCAGAAGACCGTTCGCCGGTCCAAGAAGTACAAGGCGCATGACGAAAACAATCAGTACAAGGTCGGTGACGTCGTTTCCATCGAGGAATGCGCACCCATCTCCAAGGACAAGCGCTGGACCGTCGTATCGGCCCACGCCTAAAAACATCGGAATTTGCGCCGGGCCCTTGTGTTCGGCGCGAAAACCTGTATGAAGCAGCGCAAGGACGCTCGGAATCACGAGCGTCTTTTGCTTTGAGCGCACGGAAGGTCCCATCGGCTCGCCGATCAGTGGAAACCACCCTGACAAAAGACCATCCCGCGCGAAAACACGTATTTCCATAAGCTGGAACAGGGGGCTAACACCCAACCGGTCCGGTAAAACAAGAAGGCGACCTGACATGATTCAGATGCAGACTAACCTCGACGTCGCGGATAATTCCGGCGCACGTCGTGTCATGTGCATCAAGGTGCTGGGCGGCTCCAAGCGTAAGTACGCTTCGGTCGGCGACATTATCGTCGTCTCGATCAAGGAAGCCATCCCGCGCGGCCGCGTGAAGAAGGGTGACGTGATGAAGGCGGTTGTCGTTCGCACCGCCAAGGACATCCGCCGCCCCGATGGTAGCGTTATCCGTTTCGACAACAACGCAGCCGTCCTGATCGACAATAAGAAAGAGCCCATCGGCACCCGTATCTTCGGACCGGTTCCGCGCGAACTCCGCGCAAAGAACCACATGAAGATCATCTCGCTGGCTCCGGAAGTACTCTAAGGAGCGATGGCTATGCAGAAGATTCGTAAGGGCGACAAGGTCGTCGTGCTCACCGGCAAGGACAAGGGCCGTACCGGTGAAGTTGTTCAGGTCATGCCGAAGGAAGACCGTGCGGTCGTCAAGGGTATCAACCTGGTGAAGCGTCACCAGCGTCAGTCCCAGACCCAGGAAGCCGGCATCATCACCAAGGAAGCCTCGATCCACCTGTCGAACATCGCGATCGCCGACCCCAAGGACGGCAAGCCGACCCGCGTCGGTTTCAAGGTCGAGGGCGACAAGAAGGTTCGTGTAGCAAAGCGTTCGGGAGTGTCGATCGATGGCTGACACCAAGTATGAGCCGCGCCTCAAGAAGGAATACGTCGAGCGTATCCGCAAGGCGCTTCAGGAGCAGTTCTCCTTCGCCAACGAGATGCAGATCCCGCGTCTCGACAAGGTCGTCATCAACATGGGTGTTGGTGAATCGACGGGCGATTCGAAGAAGCCGTCCGTAGCGGCTGGCGACCTCGCAGCGATTGCCGGCCAGAAGCCGGTCATCACGCGCGCCCGCAACTCCATCGCCGGCTTCAAGCTGCGCGAAGGCATGCCGATCGGCGCGAAGGTTACGCTGCGCGGCGCCCGCATGTATGAATTTCTGGATCGCCTCGTGAACATCGCGCTGCCCCGCGTACGCGACTTCCGTGGTCTGAACCCGAAGTCCTTCGATGGCCGTGGCAACTTCGCCATGGGTATCAAGGAGCACATTGTGTTCCCGGAGATCAACTACGACAAGGTTGATCAGATGTGGGGCATGGACATCATCGTTTGCACGACGGCAAAGACGGACGACGAAGCACGGGCTCTTCTGAAAGAGTTCAACTTCCCGTTCCGCGCCTGATCCGTAACGACAAGCGTAAAGAAGGATAACTGTTATGGCGAAAACGAGCGCAGTTGAAAAGAACAAGCGCCGCCGCAAACTGGTTGCCAGCCAGGCCGCTAAGCGTGCCCGCCTGAAGGCCATCATCCAGAACCAGGCTCTTCCGATCGAAGAGCGCTTCAAGGCGACCTTGAAGCTTGCCGAACTTCCGCGCAATGGTTCCAAGACCCGCATCCGCAACCGCTGCGAAGTAACGGGCCGTCCGCGCGCCTTTTATCGCAAACTCGGAATGTCGCGTATTGCGCTTCGTGAACTGGGCAATTCCGGCAAGGTGCCGGGCATTGTCAAGTCGAGCTGGTAAGGAGACGGGCACATGTCTATGACTGATCCTCTGGGCGATATGCTCACCCGCATCCGCAACGGCGCCGCACGCCGCAAGTCCAGCGTTTCGACGCCGGCTTCCAAGCTGCGCGCCCGCGTTCTGGACGTCCTTCAGTCCGAAGGTTACATCCGCGGATATTCGGAAGTCGAATTCGGCAACGGCAAGGCCGAGCTGAACATCGAACTCAAGTACTACGAAGGCGCGTCCGTGATCCGCAAGATCGACCGCGTCTCCAAGCCGGGCCGCCGGGTCTATGTCTCGGTCAAGTCCATTCCGCAGGTCGCGAACGGCCTCGGCATCACCATCCTTTCGACCCCGAAGGGTGTGATGGCCGATCACCAGGCACGCGAACAGAACGTTGGTGGCGAGATTCTTTGCTCGGTCTTCTAAGACTGAGCAAGGATCTCCATAACGAACAGACAGGATAAAACAATGTCTCGTATCGGTAAGAAGCCCGTTCCGGTTCCCGCTGGTGTCACCGCGACCGTCGATGGTCAGACGGTCACCGCGAAGGGCCCGAAGGGCGAACTGTTCTTCGTCGCAAACGACGAAGTTTCGGTGAAGCTCGAAGACAACGCAGTTGTCGTTCAGCCGATCAACACGTCCAAGGATGCTCGTTCCAAGTGGGGCATGTCCCGCACGATGGTCGAGAACATCTTCAAGGGCGTGAAGGACGGCTACGAGCGCAAGCTCGAAATCAACGGCGTCGGCTACCGCGCGTCGCTGCAGGGCAAGAACCTGCAGCTCGCACTCGGCTTCAGCCACGACGTGGTCTACCAGACGCCGGAAGGCATCTCGATCGCTGTACCGAAGCCGACGGAAATCATCATCTCCGGCATCAACAAGCAGCAGGTCGGCCAGGTCGCAGCGGAAATCCGCGAATACCGTGGCCCCGAGCCCTACAAGGGCAAGGGCGTCAAGTATGCCGAAGAGCGGATCGTCCGCAAAGAAGGCAAGAAGAAGTAAGGATCACGCGAAATGGCTAGCAGGAAAGAAGCTCTCGTGCGCCGCGCCAACCGCGTGCGCCGTTCCATCAAGGCGGTCGCCAACGGCCGTCCGCGCCTGTCGGTTCATCGCTCGTCGAAGAACATCTACGTACAGGTCATCGATGACGTGGCCGGCACGACGCTTGCGTCCGCCTCCACGCTCGACACCGATCTGCGCTCGTCTTTGAAGACGGGCGCCGACACGGCAGCAGCCGCTGCCGTCGGCAAGCTCATCGCTGAGCGTGCCGCCAAGGCCGGCGTCAAGGAGGTCGTTTTCGACCGTGGCGCCTTCATCTATCACGGCCGCATCAAGGCTCTTGCCGAAGCTGCGCGTGAAGGTGGTCTTAGCTTCTGATCTTTCGGCTGGGCGCGTAAAGCGCCTGCCGGTCAGCTCAGTTGGGTATTGGTCGCTTCCATTCCCTGAATGGGGGCGACTTTCGTCAATCTGCCGATTGCACCCGGAAAAGAAAAAGGAAAAGGACAATGGCACAGGAAAAGCGCGGTCGCGATGACCGCCAGAACCGCGAAGAGCGCGACAGCGAGTTTGTCGACAAGCTCGTCGCGATCAACCGCGTCGCGAAGGTCGTCAAGGGCGGCCGTCGTTTCGGTTTCGCAGCTCTCGTCGTCGTCGGCGACCAGAAGGGCCGCGTCGGCTTCGGCCACGGCAAGGCTCGTGAAGTTCCGGAAGCCATCCGGAAGGCCACCGAAGCCGCCAAGCGCGACCTCATCTTCGTACCGCTGCGCTCGGGCCGCACGCTGCACCACGACGTGCATGGCCGCCACGGCGCCGGCAAGGTTCTGCTTCGCTCGGCCAAGGCCGGTACCGGCATCATCGCCGGTGGCCCGATGCGCGCCGTCTTCGAAACGCTCGGCGTTCATGACGTCGTCGCCAAGTCGACCGGTTCGTCGAACCCGTACAACATGATCCGTGCGACCTTCGACGCCCTCAAGAGCCAGATGCACCCGAAGGACATCGCGGCACAGCGCGGCATGAAGTATGCCACGCTGCAGGCCCGTCGTGCGTCCGCCGGCGTCGCTTCCGAAGAATAAGGGAGTTTGAACAATGGCTAAGAAAGAAACCGCAACGAAGACGGTGACTGTCGAGCAGATCGGCAGCCCCATCCGCCGTCCGGCCGTACAGCGTGCAACGCTTGTCGGCCTGGGCCTTAACAAGATGCATCGGGTTCGCACGCTGGAAGACACCCCGTCTGTCCGTGGCATGATCCGTGCCGTCCAGCACCTCGTCCGCGTCGTCGACGAGAAGTGAGGGGATAGATCATGAAGCTCAATGAAATCAAGGACAACGAAGGCTCTACCAAGAACCGTAAGCGCGTAGGTCGCGGTATCGGTTCGGGCTCCGGCAAGACCGGCGGCCGCGGTGTGAAGGGTCAGAAGGCACGTTCGGGTGTGGCCATCAACGGCTTCGAAGGCGGTCAGATGCCCATCTACCGTCGCCTGCCGAAGCGCGGCTTCAACAACATCTTCTCGTCCGACTTCGCCATCGTGTCGCTGGGCCGCATCCAGGTCGCCATCGACGCCGGCAAGCTCGACGGCAAGGCAACGGTTGACGCCGCCGCTCTCAAGGCCGCTGGCGTTATCCGCCGCGTCAAGGACGGCGTTCGCATCCTCGCCGACGGCGAACTGACGGCCAAGGTGACCTTCGAAGTCGCCGGCGCCTCCAAGCCCGCCATCGAGAAGATCGAAAAGGCCGGCGGCTCGATCAAGCTGCTTCTCGCAGCAGCGGAAGCCGCTGAATAATTCGACGAAATCTTCGCCCGGTGTGCTTCACACCGGGCGATTTTGCTCCCATATGTGAGCCTCACAACGACGGCCGGGAACCCCATCCCGCTGTTGTCCGGAATTTAAAACCAGGGTGAGGCCGGGATTGCTTGACAATCCGCGTTTCAACCGGTTTAGGCTCCATCCGCCGAGTTTGCCGCAACGGCAGACGGGCACGACGAATTTCAGCATGAGCAAACGGTCCGAGGAGGGCCGGGCGCCTGTGCCAAACGGATCAGCCATTCCGGACCTGGCCGGGCTCCCCGCCGCCGGATCGGCTTCGCGGAGAAATGCATGGCTTCGGCAGCGGAACAACTTGCCTCTAATCTCAACTTCTCGACTTTCGCCAAGGCGGAAGATCTGAAGAAGCGTCTCTGGTTCACGCTGGGCGCGCTGCTCGTCTATCGCCTCGGCACCTATATCCCGTTGCCGGGCCTCAATCCCGATGCCTTCGCCCAGGCCTTCCAGGGCCAGTCCAGCGGCATTCTCGGCCTCTTCAACATGTTCTCCGGCGGCGCTGTCGAGCGCATGGCGATCTTCGCGCTCGGCATCATGCCGTACATTTCCGCGTCGATCATCGTGCAGCTGATGACCTCGGTCGTTCCCTCGCTGGAACAGCTGAAGAAGGAAGGCGAACAGGGTCGCAAGATCATCAACCAGTACACCCGCTACGGCACGGTGCTGCTCGGCACGCTGCAGGCCTACGGTATCGCTGTGGGCCTCGAAAGCGGGGCAGGGCTCGTCAACGATCCGGGCTGGTTCTTCCGCATCTCCACCGTCATCTCGCTGCTCGGCGGCACGATGTTCCTGATGTGGCTGGGTGAGCAGATCACCTCGCGCGGCATCGGCAACGGCATTTCGCTGATCATCTTCGCCGGCATCGTCGCCGCCCTTCCGGGCGCGCTCGCCGGCACCCTCGAACTCGGCCGCACCGGCGCCCTGTCGATCGGCGTGATTCTCGCCGTCGTCGTCATGGCCGTCGTCGTCATCGCGCTCATCGTCTTCGTGGAACGCGCCCAGCGCCGTCTTCTGATCCAGTATCCGAAGCGACAGGTGGGCAACCGCATGTTCCAGGGCGATACGTCGCACCTGCCGCTGAAGCTCAACACCGCAGGCGTCATCCCGGCGATCTTCGCATCCTCGCTGCTGCTGCTGCCGGCGACGCTCGCAGGCTTCTCAAACACCGCCGAGCTGCCGACCTGGGCGACCGCCATCATCGCCGCCCTTGGCCATGGCCAGCCGCTCTACATGCTGCTCTATGCGGGCATGATCGCCTTCTTCGCCTTCTTCTACACGGCCATCGTCTTCAATCCGAAGGATACGGCCGACAATCTGAAGAAGCATGGCGGCTTCATTCCGGGCATCCGTCCGGGCGAACGCACCGCGGAATACATCGACTACGTGCTGACCCGCATCACGGTGATCGGCGCGGCCTACCTGATGTTCGTCTGCATTCTTCCCGAAATTCTCATCGCTCAGACAGGTGTGCCGTTCTACCTTGGTGGTACGTCGCTTTTGATTGTTGTCAGCGTGACCCTTGATACTGTAGCACAGATTCAGGGTCACCTGATTGCTCAGCAGTATGAGGGGCTGATCAAGAAGTCGAAGCTGCGTGGAGGAAAGAGGGGACGATGAGACTGATTTTTCTGGGGCCGCCGGGCGCTGGCAAGGGAACGCAAGCCAAGCTCCTGACGGAGAGGCACGGTATTCCGCAGCTTTCCACGGGTGACATGCTGCGGGCGGCCGTTGCCGCCGGCACGGATGTCGGCAAACGCGCGAAGGCCGTCATGGACGCCGGCCAGCTCGTCTCCGACGCCATCGTCAACGAGATCGTGTCCGACCGAATCGATTCGGCCGACTGTGCCAAGGGCTTCATCCTCGACGGTTACCCGCGCACGGTTCCGCAGGCCGAAGCCCTCGACCGGATCCTCGCCGGCAAGGGCATCGCGCTCGACGCCGTCATCGAGCTGAAGGTGGATGAAGATGCGCTGGTTAAGCGCATGGAGAATCGCGTGGCCGAAACGGTCGCCGCCGGCGGCACGGTTCGCTCCGACGACAATCCGGAAGCCTTCAAGCGCCGCTTGACGGAATACCGCGAAAAGACCGCGCCGCTGTCGAGCTACTACGCATCGACGGGCAAGCTCCAGACGGTCGACGGCATGGCCAATGTCGACGTGGTGACGGCAGAGATTGCCGGAATCCTGGAGAACGCCTGATAGGAGCAATTCCGGGAAAAGTGTGAAGCGGTTGCTTTGCAGCCTGGAATCCGAAAAAGGATCTGCCGGGGAGTTGACTTTTTAGCCGATTCCCCCTTATGACAGCGCCAACTCGCGACATACCATTGCGATCGGCGCGGACTTCAAAGAACGAAGTCCGGGTGCGGTCGTTTTCGACGTGTCACGGACATCAACTGAGCGACGCGGCTTTGGAGCCGCTTCAAATGAAGAAGACCACTTGCCGGATGGCAACTGGAAGCAAGGAGAACAGGCGTGGCACGTATCGCTGGCGTCAACATCCCGACTGCGAAGCGCGTTGTCATCGCGCTGCGTTACATTCACGGGATCGGCCCGAAGTTTGCACAGGAAATCATCGAGAAGGTCGGTATCCCGGCTGATCGTCGCGTTCACCAGCTCACGGACGCAGAAATCCTGCAGATCCGCGAAGCTATCGACCGCGACTACCAGGTCGAAGGTGACCTGCGTCGCGAGACCTCGATGAACATCAAGCGTCTCATGGACCTCGGTTGCTACCGTGGTCTGCGTCACCGTCGTGGCCTTCCGGTCCGCGGTCAGCGCACGCACACCAACGCCCGTACCCGCAAGGGCCCGGCGAAGGCCATCGCAGGCAAGAAGAAGTAATTTCCCGGAAACGGGGAACAGGAGGCTGGCGCGTCGCGCCGGCCTCTTTTGAGTTTCGAGCGGGGCTTGGCGCCAAGCCTTTGTCCCGGTCGGTGGAGCTGCTGGCACTACGGCAGTGACGATATCGCCGCACGCGACGCCCTCGGGCCGGTGTGCAAATTTTATTCAGGGCAGGGGCCAAGCCCCCGCCCGGTGGAGCCGCTGGAACTACGGCGGTGTCGAGATCAACGAAAGGACTATCCATGGCCAAGGAAGCCGCACGCGTCCGCCGTCGCGAACGCAAGAACATCACCTCGGGTGTTGCTCACGTCAATTCTTCGTTCAACAACACAATGATCACCATCACTGACGCACAGGGCAACGCCATTGCCTGGTCGTCGGCCGGTGCAAAGGGCTTCAAGGGTTCGCGTAAATCGACCCCGTTCGCTGCCCAGATCGCTGCTGAAGACTGCGCCAAGAAGGCCCAGGAACACGGCATGAAGTCGCTGGAAGTCGAAGTCTGCGGTCCGGGTTCCGGCCGTGAATCGGCTCTGCGCGCCCTCCAGGCTGCCGGCTTCATGATCACGTCGATCCGCGACGTGACCCCGATCCCGCACAACGGTTGCCGCCCGCGCAAGAAGCGCCGCGTCTGATCATCGCATTCGAATTGCTGCGGAAGCCGGTTTCCGGCTTTCGCGGATCTTCAGGGCTCGGCCGTCACGATTGGATGGTGGCGGCGAACGGAAGGCAAAACATATGATCCAGAAAAACTGGCAGGAACTGATCAAGCCGAACAAGGTGGAGTTCTCCTCCTCCGGCCGCACCAAGGCAAGCCTTGTTGCCGAGCCGCTGGAGCGGGGCTTCGGCCTGACGCTCGGCAACGCGCTGCGTCGCGTTCTCCTGTCGTCGCTGCGCGGTGCGGCTGTTACCGCCGTGCAGATCGACGGCGTGCTGCACGAGTTCTCGTCGATCCCGGGTGTCCGCGAAGACGTGACCGATATCGTGCTCAACATCAAGGAAATCGCCATCAAGATGGATGGCGACGATTCCAAGCGTATGGTCGTGCGCAAGCAGGGTCCGGGCGTCGTAACGGCTGGTGACATCCAGACGGTCGGCGACATCGAGATCCTGAACCCCAATCATGTGATCTGCACCCTCGACGAGGGCGCCGAAATCCGCATGGAGTTCACGGTCAACAACGGCAAGGGTTACGTCCCGGCCGACCGCAACCGTTCCGAAGACGCGCCGATCGGCCTCATCCCGGTCGACAGCCTCTACTCGCCGGTCAAGAAAGTGTCCTACAAGGTGGAAAACACCCGCGAAGGCCAGGTTCTCGACTATGACAAGCTGACGATGTCCATCGAGACCGACGGCTCCGTCACCGGCGAAGATGCGATCGCGTTCGCGGCCCGCATTCTTCAGGACCAGCTCTCGGTCTTCGTCAACTTCGACGAACCGCAGAAGGAAGCCGAAGAAGAGTCGGTCACCGAGCTCGCCTTCAACCCGGCGCTCCTCAAGAAGGTCGACGAACTGGAACTTTCCGTCCGTTCGGCGAACTGCCTGAAGAACGACAACATCGTCTACATTGGCGATCTCATTCAGAAGACCGAAGCCGAAATGCTTCGCACCCCGAATTTTGGTCGCAAGTCGCTGAACGAAATCAAGGAAGTTCTCGCTTCCATGGGCCTGCACCTCGGCATGGAAGTGCCGGCATGGCCGCCCGAGAACATCGAAGATCTCGCCAAGCGTTACGAAGACCAATATTAACCATCAAACGGCAGGTTTTCAGCCTGCATGTGAAGGAGAACCGAGATGCGCCACCAGAATTCGGGCCGCAAACTCAACCGTACTGCCAGCCACCGCAAGGCGATGTTCGCCAACATGGCTGCCTCGCTCATCGAACATGAGCAGATCGTCACCACGCTGCCGAAGGCGAAGGAAATTCGCCCGATCGTCGAGAAGCTCGTCACCCTCGGCAAGCGCGGCGACCTGCACGCTCGCCGCCAGGCGATCTCGCAGATCCGTGACGTTGCTGTCGTCGCCAAGCTGTTCGACGCCATCGCAACCCGTTACGCTACCCGCAACGGCGGCTACCTTCGCATCATGAAGGCTGGCTACCGTCGTGGCGACAACGCCCCGCTCGCCGTCATCGAATTCGTTGACCGCGACGCTTCCGCAAAGGGCGCGAAGGACCTCGCTCGCACGGAAGCCGAAGCGCAGGCCGAAGCAGCCTGATCACAGGGTTACGGGATTGAATAAAAAGGCCGGGGCATGTCCCTGGCCTTTTTCTTTGCGGCTATTTCGGCTTTCGCGCCCGTGCCATCAGCGTCCAGCCCCAGTCGCGCCGTTCCATGATGGTGCGCCATGCATGGCCCACGGCAGGTCCCAGAAGGGCGTTCAGCCTGCGTCCGGCGAGGATGTGGCGAAACCCCTTGTGGGCGATGGGCGTGACCGAGACGAGGTTTTCCACGTTGAAATGCGGCCGGAGCAATGCGTCGAGCTGCCACCGGTCCACCCAGTTCCGCAGCTGTCCGGGGGCAGGCGGCGGTATCTTGCAATGGGTGCTGAGCACGGTCCTGTTCTGCGTGGCGAGCAGCAGCATGCCGCCGGGGCGCAGAAGCTGGGCGATGCGGGCGACGAAGGCTTCCTGATCGGCGACATGGGAGAGCACTTCCAGGCTGACGATGACGTCGAAACTGGCGTCCGCAAACGGCATCGTCGCGAAATCGCCGGCGATGAAGCCGACGCCGGGCCAGCGGGTCTGCGCGCGGCGCAGCACGTCGTCGGAAAGGTCCGTGCCGGTGACGCGGCCATATCGGGAGAGCTGCGGGCAGAACCAGCCCGTGCCGCAGCCGACTTCGAGAATATCGAGGTTGCGGCCCGGCTGCTCGTCGAGCCAGCCGGTGATGACTTCCGCCTGGCGCCGCGAGACCTCGCTGATCCGGTCTTCCCGGTTGTCGGCGTTCCAGGTGTTCCAGAAGGTGCGCTGGTTTTCGAGCGTTTCCATGGTGTCAGGATGGATCGGGCGATTCTGTCGCGCCAGCTATCCATCCGTCGCCGGGAATATCTCATTGGTGGTAGGCGCGGCGGTGGCGGTTAACGCCTGACGCACCGTCAAAATCCTGAGGAAAGATTTTGGAAAGCATATTCCTACGGATTGTCTTTAGCCCCGGGATTTAAAGTTCTGGCGGAGTTTAATCGAGTTTGAGTGATGGCCGAGAATTTCGCATATCTGCTGCCGATGGTTCTCACCCTGTTTGGCGTCGCATTCCTCGTCGTGGCGCGCTTCGGCAATCGCGCCGCCTTGTTCTGGGGCGCGGGTTACCTCTGTGCCGCGATCGGCTTCCTCGCGCCGCTTCTGCAAGCCGTCGCACCGGTCTTCGTGGTGGCGCTGACGGCGGATGCCGCTTTCCTCAGCGCCTTCCTCCTCTACGGCCACGCTCTCGTCACCCACTTCGACGCGCCCCGCCTTGTAGGCGCCCGCCTTGCCATGGCCGCGCTCGCCTATGCCGGTATCGGCTACGCGGTTCTCGCCGCAGAGAGCCTGCGCTTCGAGCTCTTCATCAGCGATGTCGCCTGCTGCGCCCTGCTGCTGGTCGCGATTGCATCCTCGTGGCACCGGTCGAGCAGCTGGATCGATCGCGCGCTGTTCGGTGCAGTGGGTTTCGTGGTGCTGGAGACGTCCGTGCGCACGGTCGTATTCTTCGTCATGGCCGGCACGCTGGCGATGGACGAATTCATCGGCTCGTCCTACGCCTTCGTCATGCAGATCACGGCGACCATCGGCGCGCTGCTGATGGCCCTGACGGCGCTTGCATCGGTGGCGCTGCGCATTGTCGAGGGGCACCGGAAGGCGGCGGAGGAAGATCCGCTGACCGGCCTTCTCAACCGCCGTGGCTTCGAGCAGTTTATCGGCCAGAATGCGCGCGCCGCAAAGGGCGAGGCCGCCATCATCGTTGCCGACATCGACTGGTTCAAGTCGATCAACGACCGGTTCGGGCATGCCGCAGGCGACGAAGCCATTCGGGAGGTTGCCGCCCTGCTGCGCACGCTCTCCTGGCCGGGCGTTGCCGTGGCGCGCTTCGGAGGAGAAGAGTTCATCGCCCATCTGCCGAACTGCCGCCTGCAGGACGCCCACACGCTTGCCAACACCGTCCGCATTGCGCTGTCTGAGCGTGACCTGAGCGGCATCGGCATCGACCGCTCGATCACCGCCAGCTTCGGCGTGGCAGTAACCGCGGCGGGCGACCACAGCATCCATGATGCGATCAGCCGCGCCGACAGGCTGCTTTATCTCGCAAAAAGCAATGGCCGCAACCGGGTCGTCAGCAGCGTTGTGGAGGGATCGCCGCAGGCAGGGCCGAAGCTCTTCATCGTATAATGAATGGCCTCGGCTAGGCCGAGCGTTCCTGCCCGCGAACGGTGGTCGCCTGCGGCCTTGCCCGTTTCTTCCCGCGTAATATGGGCCGTATCAATCGATAAGCGAGAAGCAGGAGGACGAGGACGATATAGAGCCATTGCTCCGGCCCCACGACCTTCACCGCCATGGCGAAGTGCAGCGCGCCGCAGGCCGCAATCACGTAGACGAGCCTATGCAGCCTGACCCAGCGTGGCCCGAGTTTTCGGATGGACCAATTGTTCGAGGTCAGCGCCAGCGGAATCAGCATCACGAAGGCTGCCATGCCGATGGTGATGAACGGCCGTTTGGCGATGTCGGTGATGATGGCTGCGAAATTCAGGTACTGGTCGAGCACCATATAGGTCAGGAAGTGCATCAGCACGTACCAGAAGGCGAGCAGCCCGAGCGCCCGCCTATAGCGCACCCAGTTGATACCGAAGAGATCGCGGATCGGCGAGATGGCGAGCGTTGCGACGAGGAAACGCAGCGCCCAGAGGCCGAGCAGGTGCTCGAATTCCTTGACCGGATTGCCGGGCAGGCGGCCCGTCGCGCCGAGATAGAAGCCATAGGCCGCTGGCAAGAAGCCTACGGCATATAGCAGCCAGATCGACGCCGCATGATATTTACGGGGCAGGGCGGGCAGGCTCGCCATCAGAAATTCGCCCGAAGGTCCATGCCGGAATAGAGGCCCGCGACCTCCTCGGCATAGCCGTTGAAGGGCAGCGTCGGGCGGCGGTTCGCGCCGAAGAAGCCGCCTTCGCCGATGCGGTTCTCGCTCGCCTGGCTCCAGCGCGGGTGGTCCACCTCCGGATTGACGTTGGCGTAGAAGCCGTATTCGTTCGAGGCGGAGAGGTTCCAGGTGGAGGGTGGCTGCTTGTCGGTGAGGGTGATCCGGACGATCGACTTGATGCCCTTGAAGCCATATTTCCAAGGCACGACGAGGCGGATCGGCGCGCCGTTCTGGTTCGGCAGCGTCTTGCCGTAGACGCCGACGGCGAGGATCGCCAACGGATGGCGGGCCTCGTCGAGCCGCAGACCCTCGACATAGGGCCAGGGTAGCGGCTGGAAGAAGCCGGACTGGCCCGGCATTTCCTCCGGCCGCACGACGGTTTCGAAGGCGACGTATTTCGCGTCGCCCAGCGGTTCGACCTTGTCGAGGAGCGCCGCAAGCGGAAAACCGATCCACGGGATCACCATCGACCAGGCTTCCACGCAGCGCATGCGGTAGACGCGCTCTTCGAGCGGCAGGGCCAGCAGCTCTTCCAGCCCGAATTCCTTCGGCTTGCCGACGAGCCCGTCAACCTTCACCGTCCACGGCGTCGGCTTGAAGTCCGTCGCATTGGCCACCGGGTCGCCCTTGCCCGTGCCGAATTCGTAGAAATTGTTGTAGCTGGTCACGTCCTTTTCGGGCGTCAGCGTCTCGTCGACCATATACTGGCTTTTGGACGCCGTCAGCGGCGCTGCGAAAGCGGCCGAGCCCGCAGCCGCCAGTGCACCACCCGCCGCTGCGGCGAGAAAGGAGCGGCGGCTGAGGAAACAGTGTTCCGGCGTGATCTGCGAGGCGGGGACGCGGGGCGGGCGGTAGAAGGACATGGTGGGGGCTCGATCTGTTGGTTGCTTTCCCTGGTTCCTACGTAAACAAGGCTCGTGTTGTTTCAACGGCCGCAAAAGATTTCCGGTGACCACTTTTTCGTGCGTTGCGCGTGACGCTCATCATTCGGTCCGGCGCGGCGCAGTTTGCCTTTTTTCCCGCGAAATCCTATCTGATCGTGGCGCAGACACGAAGGAGACTCGTCCATGCCGAAAGTCCGCATCCTGCTTGCCGCCCCGCTCGTCGTTGCGCTCGCGTTGGTCGCGCCCGCAACCGCCGAAGAGCGCACCGTGCCGCAGTCGCGCACGGAGATGCAACTCTCCTTCGCGCCGCTCGTCAAGCAGGTCGAGAACGCCGTGGTGAATGTCTATGCCGAACGCGTCGTCGAGCGCCGCTCGATCTTCGAAGGCGATCCCTTCTTCGAGGAGTTCTTCGGCCAGCGCATGCCGAACCGCAGCGAAAAGCAGTCGTCACTCGGCTCGGGCGTCATCGTCGGTTCCAAGGGCATCGTGGTGACGAACAACCATGTGATCGAGGGGGCCAGCGACATCAAGATCGCGCTGGCGGATGGCCGAGAATATGAAAGCACGGTGGTGCTGAAGGACGAGCGCGTCGACCTTGCAGTGCTGAAGATCAAGGCGGATGCCGATTTCACGGCGCTGCCGCTCGGCGACAGCGACGCGGTGCAGGTCGGCGACCTGGTGCTCGCCATCGGCAACCCGTTCGGCGTCGGCCAGACGGTGACGAGCGGCATCGTCTCGGCGCTCGCGCGCAACCAGGTCCGTTCCGGCGATTTCGGCTTCTTCATCCAGACGGATGCCTCGATCAATCCCGGCAATTCCGGCGGCGGCCTGATCAACATGAACGGCGAGCTGATCGGCATCAACACCGCGATCTTCTCGCGCGGCGGCGGCTCGAACGGCGTCGGCTTCGCCATCCCGGCCAATCTGGTGAAGACCTTCGTCGCCAGCGCCGAAAACGGCAGTGCCAGCTTCGACCGCCCGTTCATCGGCGCGACCTTCGAGGCGGTCACGTCTGAAGTCGCCGAGGCGCTCGGCCTGGAGCGGGCACGCGGCGCTCTGATCTCGCAGGTGCAGGCCGGCAGCCCGGCGGAAAAGGCCGGCATGAAGGCGGGCGAGGTCGTCACCGCCGTCAACGGCGTCTCCGTCGAACATCCCGATGCGCTCGGCTATCGCCTCACCACCGTCGGCATTGGCGGCACGGCGCGCATCACGGTCGTCAACAACGGCAAGGAAGAGGAGCTGACTCTCTCGCTCGACCGCGCGCCGGAAACGACGCCGCGCGACGAACGTCTGATCGAAGGCCGCAATCCTTTCTCGGGCGCCGTGGTCGCCAATCTTTCGCCGCGCGTCGCTGAGGAGCTGCGCATGCCGACCAACCGGGTGACGACCGGCGTCGTCGTGACGGAGATCAACCGCGGCTCGCCGGCCGCGCGCATCGGCCTGCAGCCGCGCGACATCATCATCGAGCTGAACGGCACGCAGGTCGCCTCGACCGAGAATCTCGCCTCCCTCGTCAACGAGGACCCGTCCATCTGGCGCGTCGAGATCGAGCGTGACGGCCAGCGCATCCGCCAGTTCTTCCGATGAGCGACCTCTTCGCCCCGCGTGAACCGGAGGACATGGCGGCGAAGCGGCCTCTTGCCGATCGCCTGCGCCCCCGCACGCTCGGCGAAGTCTCCGGCCAGGAACACCTGACCGGCCCGGACGGCGTGCTCTCGCGCATGATCGAGGCGGGCTCGCTCGGCTCGATGATCTTCTGGGGGCCGCCCGGCACCGGCAAGACGACGGTGGCGCGGCTTCTTTCCGGCGAAACCGGGCTCGCCTTCGAGCAGACGTCGGCGATCTTCTCCGGCGTCGCCGAGCTCAAGAAGCTGTTCGATGCCGCCCGCGCGCGCCGCATGGGCGGGCGCCAGACGCTGCTCTTCGTCGACGAGATCCACCGCTTCAACCGCGCCCAGCAGGACAGTTTCCTGCCGGTCATGGAGGACGGCACGATCGTGCTCGTCGGCGCCACCACGGAAAACCCGTCCTTCGAGCTCAACGCCGCTCTTCTCTCCCGCGCCCGGGTGCTGACCTTCAAGCCGCATGACGAGACCAGCCTGGAGGAGCTTCTGAAGCGCGCCGAGGCGAGCGAGGGCAAGCCGCTGCCGCTCGACGAGGAGGCGCGCATGTCGCTGCTGCGCATGGCGGATGGCGACGGGCGGGCGGTGCTGACGCTGGCGGAGGAAGTCTGGCGCGCGGCGCGCGCCGACGAGACCTTCGGGCAGGACGATCTCTTCCGCATCGTGCAGCGCCGCGCACCGGTCTATGACAAGTCGCAGGACGGCCACTACAATCTCATCTCCGCCCTGCACAAGGCGGTGCGCGGCTCGGATCCGGATGCCTCGCTCTACTACCTGACGCGCATGCTGGATGCCGGCGAGGACCCGCTGTTCCTCTGCCGCCGCATGGTGCGCATGGCCGTCGAGGATATCGGCCTTGCCGATCCGCAGGCGCTCGTCGTCTGCAATGCGGCGAAGGACGCCTATGATTTTCTCGGCTCGCCGGAAGGGGAGCTGGCGCTGGCGCAGGCCTGCATCTACATCGCGACGGCGCCGAAATCCAACGCCGTCTACACCGCCTACAAATCGGCGATGCGCGCGGCGAAGGAAAACGGCTCGCTGCTGCCGCCCAAACACATCCTCAACGCGCCGACCAAGCTGATGAAGGGCGAGGGCTACGGCGACGGCTATCGCTACGACCACGACGAGCCGGACGCCTTTTCCGGCCAGGACTATTTTCCGGAAAAGATGGGCCGCCGGACCTTCTACGACCCGCCGGAGCGCGGCTTCGAACGGGAGTTGCGCAAGCGGCTGGAATGGTGGGCGAAGCTGCGCAAGGAACGAAGCTAGGAAGCTGCGTTGAAACGCTGCGGCGGCTTCTGCGGCGCCAGCGGCACGATCTTGATCGACGATTCCGCCTTGCCCGTATGCCCCTCCATGTCGACCACCACATGCCAGTGGCCACTTTCCGGTATCTTCAGCCGGATCGGCGATTGTTTGGCGACGCCGCCGAGGAATTTGTGCTGGCGGGCATTCTTGAACAGGTCGAAATTGGCGTGGCTCATCAGGCGCACATTGGCGACCGCCGAGAGCGTGATCTCGATCGTCGTGCCGCCGCGCTGCATGTCGAGATCGTAATGCGTGTAGGAAAAGCTGTGTGCCATGGCCTGCCCGGATGTATCTGGTTTTGCGCTAATGTTCGCATGCGCCGGTTAATGTTCCCTTCCGTGCCAATGGTGGCCGACATTCTTCGATAGCATATTGTTTTCAAATGGTTGCGAGCCAAACCGGAATCAATCCGGCAGCCGCTTGAATCCGTTTCTCAAGCCCTTTGCAAAAAAAATCACGCCGCCCTGTCGGCGCGGGCATGGGGCCGTCGTCCTTGAGGCATGAAACCGGCGGGCCTGCCGGTCAGAACCCCGAGGAGAGAGACATGCCCAAAATGACCATCATCACCCTGGTGACCGCCGCCCTTGCCGCCTTCGTGCCGGCGGCCGCCGTCCTGGCTGAAGAGATCAAGGAAAACCCGTTGCAGGGCGAGGCCGGCGTGCCGGACAAGGCGGGCCATCTCGAGGTGAACGGCATCAACTATTACTATGAGATCCGCGGCGAGGGCGAACCGCTGTTGCTGCTGCATGGCGGCCTCGGCCAGATCGAGATGTTCGGCGCCAACCTGAAAACTTTGCAGGACAAGCGCCAGGTGATCGGCGTCGATCTCCAGGGCCACGGCCGCACGCCGCTCGGCAACCGGCCGATCGATATCCCGGCAATCGGCGCGGACATGGCCGAGCTGGTGGAAAAGCTCGGTTACGACAAGGTCGACGTCCTTGGTTATTCCTTTGGCGGCGGCGTCGCGTTGCAGATGGCGGCGCAGGCACCCGATAAGGTGCGCCGCCTCGTCATCGCCTCCGCACCCTTCGCGCGGAACGGCTTCTTCCCGGAAATGCTGCCGCAGCAGGCGGCGGTTTCCGGCGCCATGGCCGAGATGATGAAGGAAACGCCGATGTACAAATCCTACGCCGCCGTCGCGCCGGATGTCTCGGAATTCCCGAAACTGCTCGACGCCATGGGTGCGGCGATGCGCGGCGACTATGACGCCTCCGATGCGGTGGCGAAACTTTCCATGCCGGTCATGCTGATCTTCGGCGATAGCGACATGATCCGCCCGGAGCACATCGTCGAATTTTACCAGAAGCTCGGCGGCGGGCTGCGGGATGCCGGCTGGATGCGGGAGAATATGGCCAAGAACCGCCTCGCCATTCTGCCGGGCCTGACCCACTACGAGACCTTCGCGGCCCCGGCGCTCGTCAGCACTGCCTTGCCGTTCCTCAATGGCGAGACCAACACCCAGAGCTGGGCCGGCCAGGTCGGTAATAACTAAAAAAGAGAGAAGCCCGGATGCGAGGATCGCATCCGGGCTTCATCACGTCCGTGAGGCCGTCTGCCGGCGGCAGCCGCACTCCAATCGACCCCAGATCGGGGCAGCGCTCAGTGGCAGACGCGGACGCGTTTGATGATCAGGTTGCCGTAGTAGTCGTAGCTCTTGATCTTCTTGATGACGCAATAGGGCTGGTAGTCGTAGCTGTAATAGCCGGCCTGCGAGGGGGCGGCGAAGGAAGCGACGGCGGTAAGAGCGACAGCGGCGGCGAGAATGAAGTTGCGCATGATGGGGTCCCTTCTGGTTCGGTTGGGATGGTTCGTTCCATCCAGTGACTGAACAATCGCATGGGACCGTGTTGTGCGCTGTTCCGCATGGAACAGGGGTTAGCCAAGTGGCTCCGTCCAGGCCTTCACCGTCTTCGCCATGGTGGCGAGGTGGTCGGCGGCGGAAAAGCCGGAGATGCTCTTGCGCGGCTTGAGATCATGGTCGCCGTCTTCCAGCCAGAGCACGCGGATGCTGTCCAGCAGGCCGTAACCCGGCACCTCCTCCTTGGTGCCGAAGGGATCACGGGTGCCCTGGCAGATGAGGGCCGGTGTCTTGAGGCCCATCAGATGGGCGGTGCGCAGCTGCGCGGGTTTTTCCGGCGGATGGAACGGATAGCCGAGGCAGAGAAGGCCGGCGATGCGGCTCTCGGCAAACAGATCGTCAGCCACCATACTGGCGACGCGTCCGCCCATCGACTTGCCGCCGATGACGAGCGGCCCCTTCGCCGCGAGCGCCGCGACGACGTCGAGAAATTCCGGGTTCAGCGTTTCGGCCTTCGGCGGCGGCCGGCGGCTGCCCTCGGTGCGCCGGGCGGCCATATAGGAGAACTCGAAGCGTGCGACGCGCAGGCCTTCCGCCGCAAGCGCCGTGGCCGCGGCGGTCATCGCCGGCGAATCCATCGGCGCGCCGCTGCCATGCGCGAGAAGCAGGGTGGTGGAGGCGTCTTCCGGGCCGGTGAACAGGAAGCGGGCGCTCATCGCTGCCTCACTTCGCGTGATCCTTCACGTCGCCGGGCGCGATCGGGTCGCTCGCCGGAAAGGTCTCTTCGAGCGCCTCTTCCAGATAATCATCCTGCTCGGTCTTGGCGTCCTTGTCCTTCTGCCGGGCGCGCTCGGCTTCCAGCGAGGTCTTCGGGCTGTCCTTCTCGGTCGGCATCGTCATCTCCCGTGTTGCTTTCTTCCAAGATAGGGCATTTTCCCGTCGAGACGAGAGGCTTTCAGGTCTCGGGCAGGGTGAGTTCGGCGATGACGGGCAGGTGGTTCGAGCCGAAAGACGGGCCGACGCGGCGCGCGCGCACGGAAATATCCGGCGAGACGGCGACATGGTCGATCGAGGCGCCGATATAGGCAAGCGCATCGAGTTTCAGGCTGAAGCGCGTCACCGGCTGCAACCATCCGCCCGCCGTGGAGGCAAGGCCGGCCTGCTTCAAGAAATTGCGGAAGAAGGGCGACCAGGTCGGTGTGTTCCAGTCGCCGGCGACGATGACCGGCGCCTTTTCGAGATCGCCCTTCACGGCGTCGGCGGCGGCCGAAAGATAGTCGTTGCGGTCGCGCCACTGCCAGAGCCGGCGCGGCGTCTCCGGGTGGAAGGCATAGAGGAAGATCGGCTTGCCGCCCATGTCGAGTTCCAGCCGGAGCGGCTGCTTGTAGGCGCGCTCCTCGGTGAAGGCACGCTTCAGTTCCGTCTCCGCCCGGATCGGTAGCGTCGAAAAAACCTTCAGGCTGTCGCGGATGCGGGTGTCGACGCTGCTTTCATAGGCGAACAGGCCTGAGGCGGAAAGCGCCTGCTCCCAGCGTGCCGTCGTTTCCTCCAGCACGACGATATCGGGTTTTTCCCGGCGCAGCAGATCGATGAAGACGGCGGGGTCCTCGCGGTTGCGCACATAGAGATTGGCGGTCAGCACCTTCAGGCCGCTCGTCGCGGCAGAGGCGCGCGCAGTCGGCACGTCGGCCGCCGGTATGAGGGCAATGGCGAGCCCGGCAAGCGCAATCACGATCGCCTTCAGGCGCCGCGTCACGACGGCCGCGACGACCAGCAGCGCGCCGGCGGCGACGATATAGGGCCAGGCGAAGGTGAGCAGATCGACCAGCCAGAACCGGTCCCCGGCAAGCACGACGATGCTGACGGCGAAGAGATAGGCGATGACGCCCGGCAGGACGAGGACACGGTAGGCAAGGGCGATCGGTCCCCGGCGCGGCACTATCGGCATCGACTGTTCCTTCTGCATCACGGGATTCGCGGGAGGTCGATTCCCGTAACGGGAGGTTTGCATGTACCCCGCACATCCCGACGCTGCAATGACATCATGGGCGAGGACTGCACGCTGCGTTAAGTCGGGCGATAAATAAAGACATAAAGATTTCTTTATGTAGCTTGACATTGCCGGCGATATCGCGCCAAGTCGCCGCGTCGTGGTTCCCTGGGGTGGTCCGTCCGTCCCAGGGCTAAGAGGGAATCCGGTGCGTCGATCCGTCGGCAAAGCCGGGGCTGCCCCCGCAACTGTGAGCGGCGAGTTGCTGTCCAACAATGTCACTGAGGCGAAAGCCTTGGGAAGACGGACAGCGGCGACGACCCGCGAGCCAGGAGACCTGCCAAGGCAACAGAACGTCCACGGGCGGGGTGTCCCGGTGGTTGCTGCATCTCGCCGGCAACGGCAGAGCCTGCACGCGTCCGCTTAACCCATGCCCCCACAAACCAATGGGGTATGACAATGTCCAAACAATCTCTCCCGGTCGCCTCCCTCGGCTTCCCGCGCATCGGCCGCCATCGTGAACTGAAGTTCGCGCTCGAAGGCTTCTGGTCCGGCAAGCTTGCGGAGACCGACCTTCTCGAAACGGCGAAAAAGCTGCGCGCCGAAAACTGGGCGCTTCAGCGCGACCAGGGCATCACGCGGATTCCCTCCAACGATTTCTCCTTCTACGACCATGTGCTGGATACGGCGGTGATGGTCGGCGCCATTCCCGCCGCCTACGGCTGGGACGGCGGCGACGTGCCGCTTTCGCTGTATTTCGCCATGGCGCGCGGCAGCCAGGGTGATGGTCCTGCCGATTGCGGCCATGCCCATCACGGCCACGGCGTTCCCGCGCTGGAAATGACCAAATGGTTCGATACGAACTACCACTACATGGTGCCGGAGGTCTCCGAGGATCAGGTCTTCCGCCTCACCACGCAGAAGCCGGTCGCCCACTTCCTGGAGGCCAAGGCGCTCGGCATCCATACGCGCCCGGTCGTGCTTGGCCCGGTGACCTTCCTGAAGCTCGCGAAGGCGCGGCCGTCCACCTTCAAGCCGCTCGACCTACTGGCGAAGCTGCTGCCGGTCTACGAGGAGCTGTTCCGCCGTCTGGGCGAGGCGGGCGCGGACTGGGTTCAGGTCGATGAGCCGATCCTCGCGCTCGACCTTACCGAGGGCGAGCGCCATGCCTTCAAACTCGCCTATGAAGGCTTCGCCAGGGCGGCGCCCGGCCTGAAGCTGATGCTGACGACCTATTTTGGCGCGCTGGCGGACAATCTTTCCGCAGTCGCCGCCCTGCCGGTCGCCGGCCTTCATGTGGATCTGGCGCGTGCGCCGGAACAGCTCGACGCGGTCGTGCAGGCCGTGCGTGCGGACCAGGTTCTCTCGCTCGGCGTGATCGACGGGCGCAACATCTGGCGGGCGGACCTCGCGTCCATCCTCCACCGGCTGGCCCCGGTCGTGTCCGCCCGCGGCGCCGGTGCGGTCGAAATCGCCGCCTCGTGCTCACTGCTGCATGTGCCGATCGACCTCGATCTCGAAACGGCGCTCGACGCCGACCTCAAGACCTGGCTTGCCTTCGCGACGCAGAAGCTTGGCGAGCTTGCGACGCTCGGCAAGGGCCTGGCACAGGGCAGGGATGCCGTCCGGCAAGCCCTGGATGACGCCTCGCAGGCCATCGCCGCCCGCGCCGCTTCGCCGAAGGTGACCGACCCGCTGGTGCAGGGCCGCATTGCCGGCATCGACGTGGGCATGAAGACGCGCGCGAGCGCCTTCGAAACGCGCCGCCGGATCCAGTCGGCGGCGATCAGGTTGCCGCTGTTCCCGACGACGACGATCGGCTCGTTCCCGCAGACGAGCGACGTGCGCAAGGCACGCTCCGCCCATGCCAAGGGCACCCTGAGCTATGCGGACTACGAAGCCTTCCTGCAGAAGGAAACGGAAACCGCCATCCGCTGGCAGGAGGAGATCGGCCTCGACGTGCTCGTGCACGGCGAATTCGAGCGCAACGACATGGTGCAGTATTTCGGCGAGCAATTGTCCGGCTTCGCCTTCACGCAGCATGCCTGGGTGCAGAGCTACGGCTCGCGCTACGTCCGCCCGCCGATCATCTTCGGCGACGTCTCGCGGCCGAACCCGATGACGGTGCGCTGGTGGCAATATTCGCAGTCCCTCACCGACAAGCCGGTGAAGGGCATGCTGACCGGCCCGGTGACGATCCTCAACTGGTCCTTCGTGCGCGACGACATCGCCCGCAGCGCGACATGCCGGCAGATCGCGCTCGCCATCCGCGACGAGGTCGTCGATCTAGAAAAGGCCGGCGCGAAGCTGATCCAGATCGATGAAGCGGCGCTTCGCGAAGGCCTGCCGCTCCGCCACAAGGACTGGCAGCATTATCTCGACTGGGCCGTCGAATGCTTCCGCCTTTGCGCAAGCGGCGTGGCGGATGGTACCCAGATCCATACCCACATGTGCTATTCGGAGTTCAACGACATCATCTCCGCGATCGCTGCTATGGATGCCGACGTCATTTCCATCGAGACGTCGCGCTCGAAGATGGAACTGCTCGATGCCTTCCGGAACTTTGAGTATCCGAACGAGATCGGCCCAGGCGTCTACGACATCCACTCGCCGCGGGTGCCGGAGGTGAAAGAGATGACCGATCTCCTGTCGCTCGCCCGCGAGCGCCTTCAGGATCGCCAGATCTGGATCAATCCCGATTGCGGCCTGAAGACCCGCAAATGGGAGGAGGTCAGGCCCGCCCTCGTCAATATGGTGGCAGCCGCCTCCGAACTGCGACGGGCGGCGCAGTAACAACGCGTGGCCCGGCCGCAAGGCCGGGCCGTGTCGTTGCTTCTATCGAGGATGTCGTATTCCCGAAGGTCATTTCGTCCCGCGCGTGGTTTGTTGGGCCTGTTCAGGGTGCCATCCCGGCTTTGTCGGGATGGATAATTGGGAAGCCGGTCTAAAACCGGCGCTGCCCCCGCAACGGTAGCGGAACCAAAATCTCGGCAAATGCCACTGGCCAAGCAGGCTGGGAAGGCGCCGAGAGTGTCCGGAAGGACGGTTCTGGAGCCCGGAAACCAGCCTTGAACCCAAGACTCGACCGATTGCGGTGGGCGATCGAGAGGCGAATAGGCGTCTCGTTCGGGCCGCCCTGTTCCTCCTCTTTTCCATCCTTTCGTCGAAAGACACGGTCCGCATTCGCCCATTGGCGATGCGCGCCGGCGTTCTGAGCAAATCCTGCCCGCGCAGTAGCGGGCCGGAAAGGCGTTCAACTGAGGAGGAGACGGATATGAGCAGGAACAGAGGCGTCGTCTACATGCGCCCCGGCAAGGTGGAAGTGCGCGACATCGACGACCCCAAGCTGGAGGCGCCGGATGGCCGGCGCATCGAGCACGGCGTGATACTCAAGGTGATTTCCACCAATATCTGCGGCTCCGACCAGCACATGGTGCGCGGCCGCACCACGGCCATGCCCGGCCTCGTGCTGGGCCACGAGATCACCGGCGAGGTCATCGAGAAGGGCATCGACGTCGAGATGCTGCAGGTCGGCGATATCGTGTCCGTGCCGTTCAATGTCGCCTGCGGGCGCTGCCGCTGCTGCAAGTCGCAGGATACCGGCGTCTGCCTGACGGTGAACCCGTCGCGCGCCGGCGGCGCCTATGGCTATGTCGACATGGGCGGCTGGATCGGCGGCCAGGCGCGTTACGTCACCATCCCTTATGCGGATTTCAACCTCCTGAAATTCCCCGACCGCGACAAGGCGATGGCGAAGATCCGCGACCTCACCATGCTGTCCGATATCCTGCCGACGGGCTTCCACGGTGCGGTGCGCGCGGGCGTCGGCGTCGGCTCCACGGTCTATGTGGCCGGCGCCGGCCCGGTCGGCTTGGCCGCGGCCGCCTCCGCGCGCATCCTCGGTGCTGCGGTCGTGATGATCGGTGATTTCAACAAGGATCGCCTGGCGCATGCCGCAAGGGTCGGCTTCGAGCCGATCGACCTTTCCAAGAGCGACCGGCTGGGCGACATGATCGCCGACGTGGTCGGCACCGACGAGGTCGACAGCGCCATCGATGCCGTGGGCTTCGAGGCGCGCGGCCATGCGGGCGGCGAGCAGCCGGCCATCGTGCTGAATCAGATGATGGAGATCACGCGGGCAGCCGGCTCCATCGGCATTCCCGGCCTCTATGTCACCGAGGACCCCGGCGCGGTCGATAGTGCTGCAAAGGTCGGTAGCCTGTCGCTGCGCTTCGGCCTCGGCTGGGCGAAGGCGCAGTCCTTCCACACGGGCCAGACGCCGGTGCTGAAGTACAACCGGCAGCTCATGCAGGCAATCCTGCACGACCGGCTGCCGATCGCCGACATCGTCAACGCGAAGATCATCGCGCTCGACGATGCGGTGCAGGGCTACGAGAGTTTCGACCAGGGAGCGGCCACGAAATTCGTGCTCGACCCGCATGGGGACCTGTTGAAGGCCGCCTGACGGCCGGGTGCGCCGGCGGAGGTTTCCGCCGGCGCACGCAAATCACGGATGAAGGATGAAACGATCATGGCGGATCTCCGGGATGTCTTGATAGACCACCTCGTCGATGCGAGGGCAGGGTGGAGCATGGGCTCCTTCGGGGCGGTCGCCGAGTTCCACCAGGATTGGGGCGAATATCTGGAGGCCGACGCGCCGACGATGTTCGTGCGCGCGACATCGCGCGGCGCCATGCGGCTGAACGCCGACATGGTCGATCAGGTCGTTCCGGTCGCCTATGAGACGCTCAGCGCGAAGCCGCAGCGCTGGAGCCACGGCGTGGCGCTCTGCCTGCCCGAAAGGGATTCGGCGATGGAGGGGCGCAAGGTCCTGACGGAGCTTGGGGCCGACGCGGAGGCGGTGCGTCCCGCCGACCGGAAGGCGGTGCTGTTCGATATCGGGCTGGCGCTGCCACAATGCGACTTCTGCATCCGCACGGCGGACACGGACCTGATCGCCCTCCTGCGCGCCCATGCGGGGCGCAGCCTCTTCGAGCCCGGCAATCCGGTGAGCGCCGCCCTCATGGCGGCCCATCCCCATCGGGTGGCGCTGACCCGGATCGGCCGCATCGAGGTTTTTCAGAAGATCGGCGGGCCGGAGACCGGCGGCGTCTCGCCCGCCGGGCCGCACACGCACCTGCTGCCGCATCTGCTGCGGTCGGGCCGCACCCATTCGGCCAACACGCCGATCCCGAAATATCACGTACCGCTCGGTTATCTCCATCCGGCCAATCCCGTGATGGATACGCTCGGCCGCGACCTGAAATTCGACATCGACGCCCATGCCCGGTTCCAGGCGCTCTTCGAGCGCTTCGCCCGCCCGGACCTGCCGCTCCTGCGCAAGGCGGTGCTGGACGCATTGGCAAGGCGGATGGAACCCGATCACTTCCCCGCCCAATCCGACCGCTTCAGCCGCGCGACGGTGCGCATAACGCTGCGCCAGCAATATCGGCTCGCCGAACGGTTCGGAAGCCGCACCTATCTTGGCCTGGTGTCGCAATGGCGGGAGGTTCTGGACCGTGTCTCGGACGGAGCCGAAACGGACGCGGATATACCGGGCCACGCCGCCGCCGAATGGCAGAATCCCGCGACCCTGGCCGCAGCGGGCTGACGGCTACGCCGCCGACCCGAAATGCCGCAAGGCCCAGCGCCGGCCATCGCTCGTCAGCGAAAGCGACCCGAGCGGCTCGACATCGACGCGCCAGATCGACGTCAGCGGCGCGCCGAGAACATGCGCGAGAACGATCTTCAGCACGATGCCATGCGTGACGGCCAACCGGCGTCCCCCCGTCCCATGCAGGCCATCCAGCCAGGCGGCCACGCGCTCGCGCACCTGCTCGAAGCTTTCACCGCCATGCGGCGCCGCCGACGGATCCGCCATCCAGTGCTGGAGATCGTCGGCTGCGACATCGGCAACCGCCAACCCGTTCCAGCGCCCATAGTCGACATCCCGAAGCGCCTCACAAAGCGTCGGCTTCGATGAGAAGGCCGCGGCCGTCTCGGCCGCGCTGGTCTCGGGGGCATGCAACACGTCTTCGAAGGCGGGAATGTCACGCGCGAGCCGTGTTGCGCGTTCAAGCTCTTTGGCAAGGAGCGGCTCGTTGGAGGAAAAACGCGGCTGCTGATTGGACGCGGTCGCGCCACGGCTGAGCAGCGTCAGGCGGGTCGCCCGGATGCGGGATGTTTTTCCGCTCACGTCTTGCTCGGCTTCCCTGTCGTCGTGTGTTTCTACTTTGTTCCGAAAACCCCTTCCGGGCAGTTGCCTGCCCGGAAGGAAATGTCATGGGGTGCTGTAATCAGCTGCAGCCGCTCGTGGCGCCGCAGGTGTCGCACTTCTCGCAGGTGCCGTTGCGCACCATCGTGAAGTTCTGGCACTCGGAGCACATGTTGCCGGTGTAGCCCTGGGCGATCGAGCGCATGCGGCGTTCGGCTTCGAGCTTCTTGGCGTCGGCCTTGGCGCTGGCGGCTTCGGCGGCGGCCTTGTCGGAGAAGAGGGCGGTGACGCTCTCGACTGCGCCGTCCGTGGCCTCCTCGGCGACTTCGTCCGCGACTTCCGCGGCACGCTCCTCGTAATCGCGCTTGAAGGCGACGATTTCGGAGGTGGAGATGGCGACGGCCGGCTCCAGCTTGCGCGCGGCATTGCCGGCAAACGAGGTAACGTTGCTGCCGGAGGATGCCTTGGCGGGCGCTGCGGTTGCCGCACCCTTCGGTTCGCCGAGCGCGCGCTCGCCGCCCTGGCCGCCCTGGACGAGCGTCGGCTTGTGGCCGCGGGTCCAGCCGGTGGAGATCAGGTTGGTCTTGCCTTCCTGGATACCCTTGCCGAGCGCGGTGTTGGAGAAGTCCGAGGTGTCGACATGGGCGAGGTCGTGGCGGCCGAGATAGGAGACGGCGAGTTCGCGGAACACGTAGTCGAGGATCGACGTGGCGTTCTTGATCGCGTCATTGCCCTGCACCATGCCGGCCGGCTCGAACTTGGTGAAGGTGAAGGCCTCCACATATTCTTCGAGCGGCACGCCATACTGGAGACCCAGCGAGATGGCGATGGCGAAGTTATTCATCATCGCGCGGAAGGCGGCCCCTTCCTTGTGCATGTCGATGAATATCTCGCCGAGGCGGCCATCGCCGAATTCGCCGGTGCGCAGATACACCTTGTGCCCGCCGACGACGGCCTTCTGGGTGTAGCCCTGGCGGCGGTTCGGCAGCTTTTCGCGGTCGCGGATCAGGCGCTCGACAATCCGCTCGACGATCTTTTCCGTGACGGTGACGGCCTGGGCGGCAGCGGGTGCTGCGATCAGGGCCTCGACGGCATCATCCTCGTCGTCCTCGTCCTCGATCAGCGAGGAGTTGAGCGGCTGCGACAGCTTGGAACCGTCGCGGTAGAGGGCGTTCGCCTTCAGCGCGAGCTTCCACGAGAGCATGTAGGCGTTCTTGCAATCCTCGACGGTCGCCTCGTTCGGCATGTTGATCGTCTTGGAGATAGCGCCCGAGATGAACGGCTGGGCGGCCGCCATCATGCGGATGTGGCTTTCGACCGAGAGGTAGCGCTTGCCGATCTTGCCGCAGGGATTGGCGCAATCGAAGACGGCGAGGTGCTCGTTCTTCAGGAACGGCGCGCCTTCCAGCGTCATCGCACCGCAAACGTGGATGTTGGCGGCTTCGATGTCCTTCTTCGAGAAGCCGATATGCTCCAGCAGGTTGAAGGACATGTCGGAGAGCTGCTCGTCGGAAACCTTCAGCGTCTCCTTCAGGAAGTCGGCGCCGAGCGTCCACTGGTTGAAGGCGAACTTGATGTCGAAGGCTGCCTTCAGGCCGGCGCTGACCGCCTCGATCTTCTCGTCGGTGAAGCCCTTGGCCTTCAGCGAGCCGGGGTTGACGGCCGGCGCCTGGTTCAGGTTGCCGTGGCCGACCGCATAGGCCTCGATCTCGGCGATCTGGCTTTCGGAATAGCCGAGCGTGCGCAGCGCTTCCGGAACGGCGCGGTTGATGATCTTGAAGTAGCCGCCGCCGGCGAGCTTCTTGAACTTCACCAGCGCGAAATCGGGCTCGATGCCGGTCGTGTCGCAGTCCATGACGAGGCCGATCGTGCCGGTCGGCGCGATGACAGTCGTTTGGGCGTTGCGGTAGCCGTGCTTCTCGCCGAGTGCCACGGCCTTGTCCCAGGCAGCCTTGGCGTGGATGACGAGGGTCTGGTCCGGGCAATCGCCATGGATGAGAGCGACCGGGTTGACCGAGAGCTGCTCGTAACCGGTGGTTTCGCCGTAGGCGGCCCGGCGATGGTTGCGCATGACGCGCAGCATGTTGTCGCGGTTCGGTGTGAAGTTCGGGAACGGACCGAGTTCGCTCGCCATTTCGGCGGAGGTCGCATAGGAGACGCCCGTCATGATGGCGGTGAGCGCACCGGCAATGGCGCGGCCTTCCGTCGAGTCGTACGGGATGCCCGAGGACATCAGCAGGCCGCCGATATTGGCATAGCCGAGGCCGAGCGTACGGTATTCGTAGGAGCGTTCGGCGATCTGGCGCGACGGGAACTGCGCCATCATCACGGAGACTTCGAGCACGATGGTCCAGAGGCGGACGGCGTGTTCGTAGTCGGCGATGTTGATGTTCTTGGTGGCCGCATCCTTGAACTGAAGCAGGTTCAGCGAGGCGAGGTTGCAGGCCGTGTCGTCGAGGAATATGTATTCCGAGCACGGGTTCGAGGCGCGGATGGGGCCCGCGGCCGGCGAGGTGTGCCAGTCGTTCATCGTCGTGTTGAAGTGCAGGCCCGGATCGGCCGATGCCCAGGCGGCATGCGAGATCTGTTCCCACAGGTCGCGGGCCTTCAGCTTCTTCATCACGCGGCCGTCCTTGCGGGCGGTCAGGTTCCAGTCGCCGTCGTTTTCGACAGCGCGAAGGAAGTCGTCCTTCAGCGAGACGGAGTTGTTGGAGTTCTGGCCCGAAACAGTGAGGTAGGCTTCCGAATCCCAGTCCGTGTCATAGGTCTTGAACTCGATGTCCTTGTAGCCCTGCTTGGCGAACTGGATGACGCGCTTGACGTAGTTTTCCGGAACCTGGTCCTTCTTGGCAGCGCGGATTTCGCGCTTGAGGGCCGGATTTGCCGCCGGGTCATAGCACTGGTCGCCATCGGCCGAGCAATTGATGCAGGCCTTCATGATGGCCTTGAGGTGCTTGGCGACGATCTTCGAGCCGGTGACGAGCGCCGCCACCTTCTGCTCTTCCTTGACCTTCCAGTTGATGTAGGCCTCGATATCCGGATGGTCGATATCGACCACGACCATCTTGGCCGCGCGGCGCGTCGTGCCGCCGGACTTGATGGCGCCGGCGGCGCGGTCGCCGATCTTCAGGAAGCTCATGAGGCCGGAGGACTTGCCGCCGCCGGAAAGCTTTTCGCCTTCGCCGCGCAGGTACGAGAAGTTGGAGCCGGTGCCGGAGCCGTACTTGAAGAGGCGGGCTTCACGCACCCACAGGTCCATGATGCCGTTCTCGTTGACGAGATCGTCTTCCACGGACTGGATGAAGCAGGCATGCGGCTGGGGATGCTCGTAGGCCGACTTCGACTTCACCAACTTGCCGGTGAAGGGGTCGACATAGAAATGGCCCTGGCCGGGGCCGTCGATGCCATAGGCCCAGTGCAGGCCGGTGTTGAACCACTGCGGGCTGTTGGGCGCGACGCGCTGCGTGGCGAGCATATAGGCAAGCTCGTCCTTGAAGGCAGCCGCATCTTCTTCGGAGGCGAAATATTTGCCCTTCCAGCCCCAGTAGGTCCAGGTGCCGGCGAGGCGGTCAAAAACCTGGCGCGCGTCGGTTTCCGAGCCGTAGCGCTCACCCTCGGGGAGCAGCTTCAGGGCGTCGGCATCGGCAACGGAACGCCACAGGAAGGAAGGAACGTCGTTTTCCTCGACCTTCTTCAGGCGCGCGGGCACGCCCGCCTTGCGGAAATATTTCTGGGCCAGGATGTCGGCAGCGACCTGGGAGAACTGCGCGGGCACGTCGATATCGGCGAGCCGGAAGACGATGGAGCCGTCCGGGTTCTTGATCTCGCTGATGGCCTTGCGGAATTCGATCTCCGCATAGGCCGATTGGCCAGGTTTGGTGAAACGACGTTCTATGCGCATTGTCCGTTGTCCTCTGCTGCCGCATCCTGCCTCAAAAACAGGGCGCAATTATCCCCGTCCGGCCGCAATGCTCTTGCAGCCAGCCCAAATCTTCCAGTCCGTGCGGGAAACCCGATGATCTCGAGTGTCCTGTATCTTGTGCTGAGTATGGCTGCAAATACTAAATATAGTATCAACAGGTTCTTTTTTCCAGCCCCATCTGCTGCAATGGCGCGTCAGGAAATCGGGCGCAAAAACCCTTATGCGGCGAGCGGATCATCCACCCGGCCACATGCGCAGAAAACGCGATTTCGTGATGAGAACCGACCTCGTAACAATACGGTCCAGCCGCCGCCGCAACTTGGATTTCATTAACCTCATCCGGGCGATTCCCGTCAAGGGCTGGTTTGTGACGGAAGTTTGAACCCTATATCTTGTGCCTGCCCCTGTGGAAAATGGGGACATCCTGCGAAGCCTGCAAAACCAGCAGGTTCACCCCGAACGGGCGCACGGCGGCACGCATAGCTGTGGACAAGTGAAAAAAATAATAGGTAAAATTCAGGGGTCTTTAAGGTCTCCCGACTTCAGGGAATAGCGATCGCGGCCGAGTTGTGATCCGTGGATAAAGTGATTCTCTGCCGTGCGCGTCAAAGCGCGTCGAGGTTCACGCCGACGGTGATCGTGCCGATGATGGCGCCGGTGTGCGGGTCGGTGATCGGCAGGCTCGCCTGCGCCTGCATGAGCTGCGTGGACTCGTCGCGCTCCGCGTCCTCGATATAGAGCGCGCCCGTGCCAAAACTCTTCAGCCACTTGGCCTCGTCGCCCTGCCAGTAGTCGGAGGTGATGTCGCTCTGGCCGACATTGAGGCCGCGATTGTCCATCACGAAGATTTCGGTGATCAGCCCCTCGGCCGCGCGCTGCCGGCCCTTCAGCGTGAGCGAGAGCGCATTGGATAGCTGGGCCTCGATCATCGGCCGCTCCGCGTGGAAGAGCTCGGCGCGCCAGCGCGCATCGAGCGCGTCGATCCCTGCCTGGTCGATCGCCGCATGCGCGGCGTTCTGCGCGATGACGGCGTTGAGGATGGCCGGCTCGGTCAGCCAGGGCCGCACATTATTTTCGACGAACTCCGTGACGGCCATGGTGCGGATATCCTCCGCCGCCGCCTGGCCCGGGGAGAAGAGGGCCGCGAGGAGAAGGGTCGCCGATGCGGATGTGGGAATTCGCAGACCGCGCATCTACCGCCTGAAGGGATCGAAAGGGCACGCGCCACGTCGGCGGGCCATATCAGCACTATCTGTTGGAGGCATTGCGGAAAGATTAAGCCGGCGGGCAGGCTTGGCCCATCCGCCGGCTTTTCACGAAAAAAATCGTCAAATCAGTCTGTTGCGGCGCAGCATTGAATCATTTTCAAGCCGCCTTCGCAAAATATCAGCCGCGCGCGCCCTTTGCGATCGGCTCCTGGTAGGTGAAGCCCATGTCCCAGGGGAAATAGATCCAGGTGTCCTGGCTGACCTCGGTAACGAAGGTGTCGACCAGCGGACGGCCCTTCGGCTTGGCGTAGACGGCGGCAAAATGCGCCTTGGGCAGCATGGCGCGCACTTCGGCGGCCGTCTTGCCGGTATCCGTCAGGTCGTCGACGATGAGGATGCCTTCGCCGCCCTGCTGCGACAGCTCGGGCGAGATGCCCTTCAGCACATGCATTTCGCCCTGCGAGACATAGTCATGGTAGGAGGCGACGCAGACCGTCTCGATGACGCGGATGTTGAGCTCGCGCGAGACGATGGCCGCCGGCACCAGGCCGCCACGGGTGATACAGACGATCGCCTTCCATTCGCGGTCGCCATCCGCCAGCCGCCAGGCGAGCGCGCGCGCGTCGCGATGGAACTGGTCCCAGGAAACGGGGAAGGCTTTGTCGGGCAACGACATGGGGGTGGCTCCTGATGGCAGAAAAACAGAGATTCCCTCTGTTTAAAGCACTTCGCCGCCCAAAGAAATCACCGCCCGGCCTTGGCGCCGGGCGATCCACAACGAAGTCGGGCTACCTCGACATCAGCGTCGGCACGCGCGCGCCGCGCATCATGGCGCTGGTAACGCCGCCGAACAGGCGCTGGCGCAGCCGCGAATGGCTGTAGGCGCCCATGACGATGAGCCCGGCATCGATTTCCGTCGCCCGGCGGTTGATCGCATCCGCCACCGAATGGCCGTCGGACGAGCCGGAGGCGACCGTCGTCTTGATGCCGTGGCGGGCGAGTGTCGCCGCAAGCTCGGCACCGCAGAAATCCCGTGACTGCATGGAATTTTCCGGCGGGTCGATGGTGAAGATCTCGACCTCTTTCGCCGCCGTCAGGAAGGGCAGCGCGTCGAAGGCGGCGCGGGCCGCTTCGCGCGAGCCGTTCCAGGCCAGAAGCACGCGCTCGATGGTTTCCGGGCCGGCCGGCGCATTGGCGACGAGATAGACCGGGCGGCCGCTCTCGTAGAGCAGGTCTTCGATGTCTTCGCGCGATGGGCCGTCGATATCCGGATCGAACTGGCCGGCCAGCACGATATCGGCGCCGCGGGCGCTATCGATGATGCCGGCGGAGGCATAACCGGCGGTGCCGGTGAAGAGCCGCCATTCATAGGAAATGTCGTCGCGCTCGCAGCGCGACCGAAAGGCCTGCTCGACCTCGCGCGACTGGCGCTGGGCGCGCTCCTGCAGGTCCAGCACGGCATTCGGATCGGGATATTCCATGGGCGCGATCAGCGTCACGACGACCGGCGCTTCGGCGTGGATGCCGATGACGTGGCCGCCGGTCTTGCGCGCGAGCGCAAGCGCGTGGTCCGTCACCTTGCCGGCGTCATCGGCAGCGCTCAGCACTGCCACGATGGTCTTGTAGGTCATTTCGGCCTCCTGTCTGGTTCGTCGGAAACCTGCGCCTGTCGCCGCGGCAAAACCTTGATCCGAATCAAGAGGCGGCCTTGGCCACGGCGATTTCGGCGATCATCTGGAGTATATCACGTTCGGCGGCTTCTGCCGGTGCTTCTTCGCGGCTGCGGATGACGATCTCCGTCGAGAAGCGGTTTTCGGAAAAGCGCGGATAGGAGCCGATGCTGGTTTCCGGATGGTTCTTCTGGATCGCGGCAAGCGCGCTGCCGATATCGCCTTCGCCGAAGGGCGAGGCGACGGAGCGCGACAGCATCGGCACGCCGCCCGCAAGCGTCGGCACGACGGCGCTCAGCATGGCGGTAAAGACCTGCGGCACGCCGGCCATCACATAGACATTGCCGATGTTGAAGCCCGGCGCGGTGGAAACCGGATTTTCGATATGCACGGCGCCCTCGGGCATGCGGGCCATGCGCTTACGGGCTTCGTTGAACTCCACGCCGCGCCGCTCGTACATGGCGCCGAGCAGCTGCATGGCGAGCGGATCGTGCAGGCAGGGCACGCCGAAAGCCTTGGAGATCGCGTCCGCCGTGATGTCGTCATGGGTCGGGCCGATACCGCCGGAGGTGAAGACATAGGTGTAGCGGGCGCGCAGCGCGTTCAGCGCCTCGACGATCGCCTCCTCGTCGTCGCCGACGATGCGCACTTCCTTCAGGTCGATGCCGACGAGGAAAAGCACGTCGGCGAGCTGTCCGATATTCTTGTCCTTGGTGCGCCCGGAGAGAAGCTCGTCGCCGATGGCGAGCATGGCGGCGGTGGCGATGGGGCTGGAACTCATGGGCGCTCTCTGGATTTCGTCTAGCAATGGCGACCGTGCCGGGCGACATTGTCAATGGCGGGTGAACAGTCTGTCGACCGTGCGGCTTCTGTCGCCGATCCCCCAAAGTGCTACATCCAAGCTGACGCCGCGATCAAGCGGAAAGCAACTTCGACCTGAGGAGACCACGATGGCGAAAGTACTGGTTCTTTACTACTCGGCCTACGGCCATATCGAGACCATGGCCTATGCCGTGGCCGAAGGCGCAAAATCGGCCGGTGCCGAGGTGACCGTCAAGCGCGTTCCGGAACTGGTGTCGGATGAGGTCGCCAAGGCCTCGCACTACAAGACGGACCAGAAGGCCGAGATCGCCACCGTTGCAGAACTCGGCGACTACGACGCGATCATCGTCGGCGCCGGCACGCGCTACGGCACGGTCGCCTCGCAGATGCGCAATTTCTGGGACCAGACGGGCGGCCTGTGGATGGCCGGCAAGCTGGTCGGCAAGGTCGGTTCGGTCTTCACCTCGACGGCCACCCAGCACGGCGGCCAGGAATCGACCATCCTCGGCTTCATCCCGACGCTTCTCCACCACGGCCTCGTCGTCGTCGGCCTGCCTTACGCCTTCCAGGGCCAGATGGGCGTGGAAGAAGTCAAGGGCGGCTCGCCCTACGGCGCCTCCACGATCACCGGCGGCGACGGCTCGCGCCAGCCCTCCGAAATCGAACTCGAAGCCGCCCGCTACCAGGGCGCCCACGTCGCCAAGATCGCAGGCAAGCTTTCGGCCTGACGTTTTCCTGAAGCGTCACCGAAAAATGGGGGTGCGGTCCTTTGTGAGGGCCGCGCCCTTTTTGCGACCGATACAAGCCTTTGCAAAACGCCCTATTGACGAAGCGTGCTGACTCTTCGAAAAGCAGGCTATGCGGGCGTGGCGAAACTGGTAGACGCAAGAGACTTAAAATCTCTCGGCCTTGGCTGTGCGGGTTCGATCCCCGCCGCCCGCACCAGACTTTTCCCGATGCAAGTATACGATTTCACCGCCACCTGATTCGCCTGCCGACGCAGATGCAGTGGCGGGCGGTTGGACTTTTACGGGTGGAGTTCTGCGCTTTATGATCCTGCCACCGTTGCTGGCATTCGAAAATGTGCCGGCCGCGCAACACTTGCTTTTCTTGGTGGCCGGAACGCAAGCAAAGTAGAGAAGCTCTCTTGCCAGCTAAAAATGCTTTCGCTTTTTTAGCGCCCGATGTTTCAACGTGGGATACCATTGGGGGCGGGAATGAAATTTCCAAAATATTTGACCAAGGCCTATTTCCAGAAGACCTACGGGTCCATCGGCGTCGGTGATTTTACGGTCAAGGTGACGAAGTACAGCCAGACCTCGACCACGCTGAAGGCGACCGTCGAGGTCGACAGCAGCTTCGGCGACAGCACCACCGACATTCTGATGAAGGTGGGCAAGACCACGACGAGCCTGACGCTGAAAATCAAGGCGGAGGGCTATAACAGCACCCTGGCCTATTCCACCGCGCAGACGAAGAACGGCATCGCCATCAATGCCACCTATACCGACAGCTTCAAGACGAAGTTCAACTACAGCCTGAACCTTGAGAAGGATGGCGATTTCAGCAAGTTCAAGATGGTCTATGCCCTCGGCACGGAGAAGATGACCATCACCTCGACCAAGATCGCCGGCGACGTGGTGACGTTCAAGGCCGTGGATGGCGGCGGCGACGTGATCGGCACGGCCAAGTTCAACCTCAAGGCCTTCGGCGATTATTACGACAAGTCCGACAAGTATTTCTTCGAATCCGGCAAGACGGCCGAACTCTTCAACAAGCTGCAGGTCAAGTTCACCAGCCTTAACAAGAAGGCAGGCGAGCACGCTGACGGCGACACCTTCGTGTTCAAGAAGCTCGCGGCCCCCGATGCCGGCCACGACGACGCCGGTCTTGCCGCGCGTGCCGCCGCCTTTGACGATGCGTCGAACGCCGCGCATTCCGACAGCTTCGATTTCCTGGCGACGCAGGATTTCGTCCAGCCGCTTCATGCAATCAAGCACGGCCCGGATCTGTTCTAAGCGATTGACAATGGGTGAACGGCGGAAGCGGAAACGCTTCCGCCATTAGCGCCTACTTGGTCGGCTTTACCAGCGAGATGACGCGTGGCTTGGAGGGGGCATCGAGCCATTCGATCCAGGCGTCCCGCTCTTCTATCGTGTCGAAGAACCGCCAGAGCTTGAACTCTTCGTCGGTGGTCTCCAGCATCTCGCCTATGGAGGCGAGTTCCAGGGGCAGCGTCACTTCGTTGCCGTCGAAGCGTACGAAATAGACACCCTCGGCGGCAAGACGGATGACCTGACCGGTGCCATAGCTGCCATCGGGGTCGTCGACCGTGAAATACATGCCGGTCAGGGTGTCAAAAACCTTGTCGTTCATAGCTTTCCAATGCCAGTTCTGAAAAAACCGCGCGGGTTCCATCAGTCTCATTTAATGGACCGTACCGGAACGTCAATCGCTGGTCTCTTATCGCCGCAGCGAAACGCCTAGCCTCCGATAGCACTGAACGTCAGGTAGAACAGCGCCGAAATCGCCGCGGCCGAAGGCAGCGTGACGATCCAGGCGATGACGATGTTGCCGGCGAGGCCCCAGCGCACCGCCGAGACGCGGCGCGCGGCGCCGACGCCTATGATGGCGCCGGTGATCGTGTGGGTCGTCGAGACCGGGATGCCGAGCCAGGTGGCGGCGAAGAGGGTGATCGCTCCGCCGGTTTCGGCGCAGAAACCCTGCATTGGGTTGAGGCGCGTGATCTTCGAGCCCATCGTGTGCACGATGCGCCAGCCGCCCATCAGGGTGCCGAGCGCCATGGCCGCCTGGCAACTGATGACGACCCAGAAGGGGACGTGGAACTCGCTGCCGAGATAGCCCTGCGAGAAGAGCAGCACGGCGATGATGCCCATGGTCTTCTGCGCGTCGTTGCCGCCATGGCCGAGCGAATAGAGCGAGGCCGAGATGAACTGCATGACGCGAAACGTGCGGTCGACGGCAAAGGGCGTCTGGCGCACGAAAAGCCAGGAGACGATGAGCACAAGGACGAGCGCCAGGAAGAAGCCGATCGCCGGCGACAGGAAGATCGCGCTCGCCGTCTTGATGAGGCCGCTCCAGACGACGGCGTCGAAGCCGGTCTTGGCAAGGCCGGCACCTACGAGCCCGCCGATCAGCGCGTGCGAGGAGCTCGACGGAATGCCGAAGATCCAGGTGACGACATTCCAGATGATCGCGCCCATCAGGGCCGCGAAGATGACGAGGGGGCTGACGATGCCCGGATCGATGATGCCCTTTCCGAGCGTTTCGGCGACATGCAGGCCGAAGAACAGGAAGGCGATGAAATTGAAGAAGGCCGCCCACATCACGGCATATTGCGGGCGCAGCACGCGCGTCGAGACGATGGTGGCGATGGAGTTCGCCGCATCGTGAAGGCCGTTCAGGAAGTCGAAGAGCAGCGCGATGCCGACGAGCGCGACCAGCAGGGGTAGGGCGAGGGTGGCCTCCATCAGACGTTCTCGATCACGATGCCGCTGATCTCGTTCGCCACGTCCTCGAAGCGGTCGACCACCTTTTCCAGTTCGCCGTAGATCTCGCTGCCGATGATATAGGCCATCGGGTCGGTCTTGCCGTATTGCTTGAAGAGGTTCTTCAGGCCCTGGTCGTGCAGTTCGTCCGAGCGGCCCTCGACGCGGGTGACCTCTTCGGCGATCGCGCTGAGGCGTGTGGCGTGTACGCCGACCTTGTCGAGCAGCGGAATGGCCTCGGCGATGAGATGCGCGGCCTTGACGACGGTCTCGCCCATCTCCCGCATGCCGGGCTCGAACTGCGTCTGCTCGTAGAGGCGGATGGTTTTCACGGTCTTGTGCATCATGTCGATGGCGTCATCCATCGACTGGATCAGGTCCTTGATGTCGCCGCGGTCGAAGGGGGTGATGAAGCTGCGGCGCACGGCGAGCAGCACTTCGCGGGTAATGTCGTCGGCCTGGTTTTCCAGTTCGACGATGCGGTCGCAGTGTTTTTCCAGATCCGGCCCTCCCGCGAGCACCGAACGGAGGGCTTCGGCGGCGCCGACGACGGTGCGGGAATGCTGCTCGAAATAATCGAAGAAGCGGTCTTCGCGCGGCATGAGTTTGCGAAACAGCGAAAGCATGGATGCCCCTTACCTGGCTGGGGTTGTCATGTCGCTGTCATAATTGACCGTCAAGCCGCTGGAAAGCTTGGATTCCGGCTTGTCACAATTCTCTGCCTGCCTGTGGAAAACCTTATTACGGAACGATCTTGAACGGCTGCTCGCTGATCGCCACGGCGCCACTGGCCGCATCGCGGAAGCGGTAGCGCAGCACGTAGTCGCCGGCCGGCGGGCCGCTGAGATTGAGGGTCAGCTTGGCGAAGACTTCCTGGTTGCGCACGCTGCCCTTGAAGTCGAAGGAGCCGAAGGCCTTCTGCTCGGCGAGCACCGTGCCCTTGGGATCGAGAAGTTCGAGATCGACGGTGAAATGCGATTCGAGCAGGCCGCCGTCGCCCGGCCGCCAGGTGAGGCCGACGGGCTCGACATAGGAGATCAGCGCCTCGCCGACCTTGAAGTCGGAGGCGGGGCGCACCGCATACATGCCGTAGCCTTCCGGCGGGGCGGAAACGAAGACGGCCTTGCCGATCGTGAAGGGCAGGGTGGCGGCGAAGGTGCCGAAGGCATCGCGGATCGTGTTGTGCGCGCCCACCGTGTCGCCGGCGGCGGCCTGTTCCTCCGCCTTCTTGGCCGCATCCGCAAGCGGCCCGGCAAAGGCGAAGGCCGGCGCGAGCGCGGCGATAAAGGTCAAACGCAACAGGGACTTCGACGCAAACATTCAGTCTTCCTCCAGCCGGATGGCGGCAGGATGCGGAGAAGCGTGACAACAGTCAAGAACGCCAAAGGCGGTACGCGGTCAGCTCTTCCAGAACAGTGGTGTCAGGATGACGAGCACAGTCAGGATTTCGAGACGGCCGAGCAACATCAGGAAGGAGAGCAGGTAGAGAGCGGCATCATGAAAGCCGGCAAAACTGCCGGCCGGACCGATCGCTTGGGTAACGCCCGGGCCGACGTTGGACAGCGACGTCGCGGCGGCCGATACCGCCGTCAGAACGTCATAGCCCATCAGGCCGAGCACAATGGCGCCGATAGCGGAAATGGCCACATACGTGATGAAGAAAAGGAAGACGCCGCGCTGCAGATCGATGTCGACGGTCATGCTGCCGTAGCGCACGGCATGGATTCCGTCGGGATAGATGAGACGGTAGAGGCCAGTGCGGATGAAATTGAATAGAATGATCAGGCGGTAGGCCTTGAGCCCACCCGACGTCGAACCGGAACAGCCGCCCATGAAGGTCGCGACGAAGGCCAGTGCGACGATGAAGTGACCCCATTGCGTGAAGTCGTCGCTGGCAAAGCCTGTGGTGGAGAGAATCGAGGAGATGGTAAAGAAGGAATGCGCCAGCGCCTCATGGAAGGGGACACCGTTCTCGATCCGTTGGAAGATGCTGGCCGCGATCGCGAAGAGCGCGAGATAGGCGAGGAAGACGCGGATCTGCGGGTCGCGCCAGGCATCGATGCGCCCGCGCACCACGAACAGGATGAGCACCGAGAATGGCAGGCTGGAGAGTGTCATGAAGAACGTGGCGGCCCAGAGCAGCGGCAGGCTCTTGAAATAGCCGAAGGAGGCGTCGTGCGTCGAAAGCCCGCCGGTCGCGACCGTCGACATGGCGTGGTTCAGCGCATCGAAGCGGCTCATGCCGAGCGCGGCATAGGTAATGGCGCAAATGAGGGTGATCGCCACGTAGATGGCGAGGAAGGCGCGGGTATAGCTCGCGATTCGGGCGAAGGGCTTGTCGGCCGTATCGGACGATTCGAGCTTGAAGAAGGACATGCCGCCAACGCGCAGATACGGCATGATGAAGAGGCCGAGGGCAAGAATCCCGACGCCACCGAGCCAGTGCAGCAGCGAGCGCCACATCAAGACGCCGGGCGGCGCGTCGTCGAGGCCGACTATAATGGTGGAGCCGGTCGTGCTGATCGCCGAGACCGATTCGAAGAAGGCCTGCGCGAAGGTGAGGTTCAGCGACGACAGCCAGAGCGGGATCGCGCCGATGATGCTGCCCGAAAGCCAGAGCATGTTGACGACGAGGAAGCCCATGCGCTTGTTGAAGGGCGGCGGGCCGGCGCGCGTCGCAGCAGCCGTCGCGAGCGACAGGCCGCCGGTCATGAAGGCGGAGAGGAAGAAGACCTCCGAATCGGGATGGCCGTAATAGACGTCGATGAACGCCGGAACGAGCATCGCCACGGACAGGTAGATGCCGCTGATGGCGGCAATGTTGATGGCGGATCGGAAGATGGTGGCGTTCAAGTTCTGGTCTCGGGAAGAGGCCATGGCGGCCAGGGCGGGTGGTATCCGTCGCGTCGATATGCCATAGCCTTTGCATTGTCCAAACTCAAGGATGGCTTCCGACGCGGTCCTCCTTGGTTTTGACCGGTTCTGCTGCGCGGCGTCGGAAAGGTTTGAAGAATGATCGGCTTCCCCTGCATCTGTCCTTCCTGAAGGCAAGACTTGTCCTGAAGGCGAGACACGCAGCTTTTTGAACCCAATCCTATCGAACCCAGATCCCTATCGAATATGGACCAGAGCATGACATCCGACGTCGACGCGGCCATGGAGGCCTTGCGCGGGTTGTTTCCCGAAACGCCGCTCCAGCTGAACGAACATCTCTCCGCCCGCTACGGCGCGGAAATCTATCTCAAGCGCGAGGACCTCTCGCCGGTACGCTCCTACAAGATCCGGGGGGCGTTCAACTTCTTCCGCAAGGTTCTCGCCGACGAAAACGGCGCGCGCAGCTTCGTCTGCGCCTCGGCCGGCAACCATGCGCAGGGTTTCGCCTTCGTTTGCCGCCATTTCGGCGTGCCGGGTGTGGTTTTCATGCCGGTGACGACGCCGCAGCAGAAGATCGACAAGACCCGCATCTTCGGCGGCGAGTTCGTCACGATCAAGCTCGTCGGCGACTTCTTCGACCAGTGCTACAAGGCGGCCCGCGAGCACGCGGAGGCGACCGGCGCGCTGATGGTGCCGCCCTTCGACCATGCTGACATCATCGAGGGCCAGGCGACGGTGGCGGCCGAAATCATCGCGCAGCTTCCCGATGGCAAGCTGCCGGATCTCGTGGTTTTGCCCGTCGGCGGCGGTGGCCTTGCCTCGGGTGTGACCGGCTATCTTGCCGACAGGATCGGCCCGTCGAGCTTCCTGTTCTGCGAGCCGGCCGGTGCGCCGAGCCTCAAGCGCAGCCTCGAAAGCGGTGCCGTGGTGACGCTCGACCAGGTCGATAATTTTGTCGACGGTGCCGCGGTCGGGCAGATCGGCGCCCTCAATTTTGCAGCCCTCAGCCGGTTTTCGGCCGATCAGGTCATGCTGCTGTCGGAAAACGCGATCTGCGTGACGATGATCGACATGCTGAATGTCGAGGGCGTGGTGCTGGAGCCGGCGGGTGCGCTGTCGCTGACGGCGCTGGATGCGCTCGGCCGCGAGGCGCTGGAGGGCAAGACGGTCGTCGCCGTCGTCTCCGGCGGCAATTTCGATTTCGAGCGCCTGCCGGATGTCAAGGAACGCGCCATGCGCCATGCCGGGCTGAAGAAATACTTCATCCTGCGCCTGGCCCAGCGCCCAGGCGCGCTCAAGGATTTTCTCAACATGCTCGGCCCGGACGACGACATCGCCCGCTTCGAATACCTGAAGAAATCCGCCCGCAATTTCGGCTCCATCCTCATCGGCATCGAAACCAAGGCGCCGGAGAATTTTGCGGCGCTGAAAAAGGCTTTCGACGCTGCCGGCATGCGTTACCAAGACATCACGGAAAACGAAATTCTCGCAAACCTCATCATCTAGGGGCAGGGGCTGGCCGCGCTCTCCCCTTGGAGGGCGCGGCGGCCTGTGTTAGCAATCGGCCATGGCATCGTTCTTTTCAAAACTCTTCGGTCGCGGCGGCGACTCGGCAGCCCCCGCGAAGGTCGCGGAGGAAACCGAGGCCTACAACGACCTCACCCTCGTCGCGGCTCCCATTCCGGAAGGCGGCCAGTATCGCCTGGCCGGGCGGATCGAGAAGCGGGACGGCGACCGGGTCTTCACCCGCAGCTTCATCCGCGCCGATCTCTTCTCCTCGCGGGACGATACGGTCGCCTCGACCTTCCGCAAGGCAAAGCAGATCGTCGACCAGCACGGGCCTTCGCTGTTCAACGACGGCGTGGACAGCCGGCAGGTCTGACCGCCGCCGGGCGATTTCTCGCCTCGTTCTGTGAAAAGTCACACAAAAGAACGTGAACGCGCTGGAGAACCGGCGCGATTGCCTGTATCCGCAGGAAAAGACTTGTTGCGACTCTTGCCCTGTATTTAGCTGCCGGGCAAAGCGAAGAAACTGCGGATCGCCCATGGGTACTGAAAATCTGATCCTGCTTCTCGTCGAGGCCGGATTCTATTTCGTCTTCATGGTGGGCATCCTGCATCTGCGCCATCAGATCGGCATCGGCGTCTTCATTGCCGCACTCGGCGTGATGCACTTCCTCGAAACCTATCTCGCGGCCGTCTTTTACATCGAGCTGCCCTTCGGCGTCATCTCGCCTGGCTCCTCCGTGCTGTTTTCCGGCAAGCTGATGATGATTCTCCTTCTTTATGTGAAGGAGGACGCCGCGGTCGTGCGTGCGCCGATCTACGGTCTGCTCGCCGGCAATTTCCTGACGGTCGGCCTCGGCTTCTTCCTGCGCCATCACCAGACGATCGGGGCTGTGCCGGGCCGCATCGCGGATCTCGCCTTCATCGACGAGATGGGTTGGCTGATGCTCTGGGGCACGACGCTGCTCTATATCGATGCGCTGGCGATCATCTTGCTTTACGAACGGCTCGGGCGGGTGTTCAAGAAGAGCACGGCCATGCGCTTCTTCGTCTCCGGCGTCGTGGTGCTGACCTTCGACCAGATCGGCTTCTTCGCAGCCCTGCATTTCCTCAACGGCGCGCCGGTCGAAGTCTTCTGGGGCGGCTGGATCGCCAAGATGATGGCGGCCTGCGCCTATGCGGTGCTGATCACCATCTATCTCTCCTATTCGCGCATTTCGGCCATTCCCGTCTCGCCGCGGCCGATCTCGGATATCTTTGCCGATCTCACCTTCCGCGAGCGTTACGAGGACCTGCTGGACCGTTCCGGTCGCGATGCGCTGACCGGCGTCTACGACCGCAGCCGCCTGGAATTCGAGGCGCCGCGCCTGCTCTCCGCGATGCTGGCGGCCGGCAAGCCGATGGCGCTGATGATCATCGATGCCGACCATTTCAAGGACGTCAACGACCGCTTCGGCCACCTTGCCGGCGACGGCGTGCTGAAGGAGACGGCCGCCTGCCTGCAACGCACACTGCGCGGCACCGACCGCGTCTTCCGCTTCGGCGGCGAGGAATTCGTGGTGATCTGCGAGGGTGTCACGCCAGAGGCCGGCGCCGACCGCGCGGAGGCCCTGCGCCGCACCGTGGAAGCGGAGATCCGCCGGCCGGACGGCGTGCCGGTGACGGTCAGCATCGGCATCGCCAACAGCTACAACGACGGCACGACGCTGAACGCCCTGCTTTCGGCAGCGGACGCCCGGCTCTATGCCGCAAAGAATGCCGGCCGAAACCGGGTCATTGCGAGCTAGATGCCGACATTCGGCCGGTCGATGATCTCGCGCAGGGCAAAGCTCGAATTGATCTTCACCACATGGGGCAGGGCCGAGAGCCAGTCGCGGTGGATGCGCTCATAATCCTCCAGGTCCTTGGCGGCGACGCGCAGGATATAGTCATACTCGCCGGACATCAGGTAGCAGACGAGCACGTTGGGACAGAGTTTTACGGCGGATTCGAACTCGTTCAGCGTCTTGGCGAACTGGCCGGAAAGCGAGATGTGCACGATGGCGATCATCTTGTAGTCGAGCGCCTTGGGCGAGACGCGGGCGTGGTAGCCGTTGATGACACCGGATTTTTCCAAAATGTCGAGCCGGCGCGAGCAGGCCGATGGCGACAGCCCGACGCGCTCCGCAAGCTCCGCATTGGAGATGCGGCCGTTCTGTTGAATCACCCTCAGGATCGCAGTATCAATTGCATCCAGATGCGCCATTCGAATTTCCTTCGAAATTTTCGCTGATATTCGCAGAATATTCGACAATGGTGCGTTTCGCAAACCCGCTTTGCAAGGACATTGCACGCGTCCTCTGCTTCCATAGTGGTCCCCGCCGACAAGCGGCGGCAATGAACGGGAACAGCACTGGGAGAGGAACGCGCATGCGCATCGGTTGTCCGAAGGAAATCAAGAATCACGAATATCGGGTGGGCCTGACGCCCGGGGCTGTGCGCGAATATGTGGCCCATGGCCATGAGGTTCTCGTCGAGACCAAGGCCGGCGCCGGCATCGGCGCAGACGACGACACCTACCGCGCCGCCGGCGCGAAGATCGTGGCCACTGCCGCGGATATCTTCCAGAAGTCCGACATGGTGGTGAAGGTCAAGGAGCCGCAGCCCTCCGAATGGGCGCAGCTGCGCGACGGACAGATTCTCTACACCTACCTGCATCTCGCGCCCGATCCGGAACAGACCAAGGGCCTGCTCGCCTCCGGCGTCACCGCCATCGCCTATGAGACGGTGACGGACGAGCGCGGCGGCCTGCCGCTGCTCGCACCCATGTCCGAGGTTGCCGGCCGTCTCTCCATCCAGGCGGGCGCCACCGCGCTGCAAAAGGCCAATGGCGGCCGCGGCGTCCTGCTCGGCGGCGTGCCGGGCGTGCTGCCGGCCAAGGTCGCGATCATCGGCGGCGGCGTCGTCGGCCTGCATGCGGCGAAGATGGCGGCCGGTCTCGGTGCCGACGTCTCGATCGTCGACCGCTCGATCCCGCGCCTGCGCCAGCTCGACGACATTTTCGGCGGCCGTATCCACACGCGCTATTCGACGATCGATGCGCTGGAAGAGGAAGTCTTCTCCGCCGATCTGGTCATCGGCGCCGTGCTGATCCCCGGTGCCGCTGCGCCGAAACTCGTCACCCGCGAAATGCTGTCGGGCATGAAGAGGGGCGCGGTCATCGTCGACGTCGCCATCGACCAGGGCGGCTGCTTCGAGACCTCGCACGCCACCACCCATTCCGATCCGACCTACGAGGTCGACGGCGTGGTGCACTATTGCGTGGCCAACATGCCGGGCGCGGTGCCGGTCACCTCCGCGCATGCGCTGAACAATGCGACGCTGCATTACGGCTTGCAACTCGCCGACAAGGGCCTGAAGGCGATCGCCGAGGACCGGCATCTGCGCGCCGGCCTCAACGTGCACAGGGGCCGCGTCACCAACCGCCCGGTCGCCGAGGCGCTCGGCTATGAGGCCTATGCCCCGGAAGCGGTGCTGAACGTCGCCTGATTCGACATGCATGCAATGAAAGAAGGCCCGGAGCGATCCGGGCCTTCTTTCATGCGCGCTCTATGCGGCACTGGTAGCAGTTGTTGCGCGCCGAACGGATGTGGAGATAGGCGACATCCTCGCGCGCCAGCAGCGTGGCGGCATAGTCGGGAATGTCGCCGGTCGGCACCACGGCGCCGGTGCCGTAGAGGATGCGGTCTATCGCCGAATAGCCGCGCACGATATAGTCGCGGCTGGTCAGCATCGGCGGCAAGTCTTCAGACGGAACATGGGCGGCGCAGTGCTCGGCATGCAGGAAGATCGGGCCGGTTTCCGCATAGGGCTGGACGGCCGGGAAGGGGCGGTGCGCCAGGACGAGATAGGTCTCGCCGGCACCGACGAGCCGCAGGCAATGGCGACAGGGCACGCCATCGCCATCGGAAACATGCCGCTCCGGCACCATGCCATAGGCATCCTTGCCGCCGCTCCAGTAGGCGGTCGCGGTTTCGGTCGGCATGGGCAGGAAACGAAGGGACATCTTTGGCGGCTCCGGTTGCAAGGTGCCGCAATCCTTCATCATTGACCGCGCTCGCGACACCCGATTCCTGTCAGGTCGCCTTGCGGAAGGCCTTGTCGCATTGCCCAAGGAGTTCGACAGGATCGATCGCCGGATCGGCGAGGCAGAGGCCCACCATGGTTTTGGCGATGTGCTGGTAATAGGCCTCGTTCGCCTCGGCGGATACGATGTTCCGTGCGATGGCCTCGCGCCGGTCTTTCAGCCGCTTGCGCAGCGATGCCATCGGCACTGCCTCGGCGATGGAGAAAAGCCGGTCGCGGATCTTCAGGTGGCGGATGCGCTGCCGCCGCGCGGCGAGCAGGCGGGTGGCGGCGGTGAAGACGAGGTCGGGGGCATGCGCCAGCCAGGTTGCGCGCAGGTCGGCAGCGCAGGTGCTGAGATAACCGTCGAGCAGGCTGCGCCGCTGTGCGGTCTGCCGACAGAATGGGCGCATCATGGTTGCGGCAAGTTCGATGCCCGAAACGTCGTAGGTCATCAGCTCATAGTCGATCAGGCCGATCGAATGCTCGTCCTGCTCGATGATATTGCTGCCGTAGAGGTCGCCATGGGTGAGCTGGGTGGCCGGCAGGCGGCGCATGCGCGCGAGGCTCTCCTCGATCCAGCGCCGCTCTTCCGGGCTGTGCAGGGCGCCGGACTGGGCGAGGTAACCCTCATGCGGCAGGACCGGCCGGCGGCGTTCGAAGAGCGCACCGGTGGCGGCGCCTTCGATCGTGTTGAGTTTGGCGAGCGTGCGGCCAAGCGCCGCGAGCGCTGCCGGATGCGCCTTCTGGGTCAGCGGCTTGCCGGGCAGGTAGGAAAGCGCTAGCCAATGGCCGCCGGCCTTGATGGCATCACCCCACGAGGAAGTGCCGGCGCAGACATGCTGGGCGGAAATGCCGGCCGCCTCCAGTCGCCCGACGGCGTCCTCGAAACGGTCTTTCGTCGATTTCAGCACGAAGAAATGCAGCACATAGGTCTGCTGCTCGAAGACGACGATGCGTTTCTGGATGCTGAGGCGCCGCTTGGTGTGCAGGATGCGCACCCGCTTGCCAAGCAAATCGCGAAGATCAGGGGTGGGGCTGTCCATGCGAGCGAAAGATTCCGTTTGTATGCCGATCGATCCGTCCACGGCTCCATCGCCTTCGGGAAATGCTCGTGACAGTCATATGACATAGTTGCCCGGTCGTTTCCAGCACCGAAGTAGGCCGCAAAAACAACAACACCGCGGATGCCGGTGGGCACCCGCGGTGTTGCTTTTGGAGTGTTGAATTAGCGCACAAATTCGTCGATGCGGCGCAGCGTCACGCGGCGGTTGCGCCATTCCTCGTTCTGCGTCGGCACCAGCAGATAGTCCTCGCCGTAGCCGACCGTTTCGAGCGCGCGGTAGGGGATGCCGAATTCCTGCACGAGCAGCCGCTTCAGCGATTCGGCGCGGCGTTCGGACAACACCTGGTTGGACGCGGCCGAGCCCACGGCATCCGTATGGCCTTCGATGAGGAAGACGGCGCGGCGGCGGCGCTTGAGGAGCTGTTCCATGGCGCGCGCGATCTGGCTGACCTTTCGATATTCCGAGCGCGGGATATCCGAGGACGCGAAGGCGAAGTTGATCGACTGGATGTTGATCGAGGGGGCGGCACCGCGCAGGTCCGGACGGCGCTTGAATTCGCGCACCGTCACCCGTTCCTCTTCGCGCAGGCGGCGGGAGGGGGCCGCATCGAGGCGGCGCAGGATGATCTCCGAGGACGGGGTTTCCTGCGCGATCGCGAGGCCCGAGAAGGCGGGGACGGCAAGGGCGGTGGCGAACGCGGTCAGAAAGGCGCGGCGTTGCATGGCAATGTTTCCTGTTCGTTTGATCGTCTGTTGAACGGAAATTGCCATGGGCGATCTGAAAGGGAGCTGAACCGGCTGTTAGCTCCCGTTCAGATTGATTAACGCGGCTCCGGCGGCAGCAGACAATCCCGCTTGGCGAGCGCCAGCAACTCGGCGTCAGCGAGCGGCACAAGCTCGGCATCGCGCGTGCCGACCGGCGAGAAGCCGAACATCTGGTAAAGCTGGAGGGCGCGCGGATGGTCGAGGTTGTTGGTGGTGACCGTCACGCGCTTCGGCCCGAGCGACCAGGCGGCATAGAGCGTCTGCAAGAGGAACCACTTGCCGATGCCAAGCCCCAGCGCACGCTCGAACAGGCCGAAATGCGAGAGCTCGACCACGTCCTCGTCGATCTGCAACAGCTCGAAGAACCCGGCCGGCGCGCCGTTGACATAGAGCACGGTGACGCTGTTGCGCTTGTCGTACAGCGTCTTGGCGAGCGCGTCGTCCGTCATGCGCAGCCGGTCGACCCAGTGCCAGCGGCTGCCGACCTGCCGGTAGAGGAAGCGGTAGAAGGCGAGCGGGATTTCCGGCGCATTGAGGATCGCGGTGTGCACGTTGACCGGCACCGGCAGGCTCTGCTTCGGCGGCGAGGTCATTTCGAGCGCGGTGATGTGGACGGCGATCGGTGCCGTCTGTGCCTTCTTCGCCATCAGTCTTTTCCCGTCACGACCGGCGTATCGTCCCGGCCACCCCATTGCGACCAGGAGCCGTCATAGAGCGTGTTGTTTTCATGGCCGAGCGAGGTGAGCGCCAGCGTAATGATCGCCGCCGTGATGCCCGAGCCGCAGCTTGTGACGACCGGTTTCGAAAGGTCGATGCCCGAATCCTCGAAATGTTTTCGCAGGCTCGTAAGGTCCTTGAGCTTGCCATCGACGGAGAAGGTGCCCGACGGCAAGCTTTTCGCCCCGGGCATATGGCCGGAGCGCATGCCGGCGCGGGGCTCCGCTTCCTCGCCGGTGAATCGGCCGGCGCCGCGGGCATCGGCGATCTGCTTCGAGCCGGTCGAGACGATGCCACGCATCTCCTCGAAGGAGGTGACCGCATAGGGATTGAAATTGGTGTGGAAGACGGCGGGGGCGGGTTCCGGCAGGTCGGTCTGGAGCGGCCGCCCTTCCTTCTTCCAGCCGTCGATGCCGCCATCCAGCACGAAGACGTTCTTGGCGCCCATCGTGCGGAACAGCCACCAGACGCGCGGCGCCGTAAAGATGCCGGGGCCGTCATAGACGACGATCGTATCCGTATCCGAAATGCCGAGCTTGCCGACTTCGGTGGCGAAGAAGGCCGGCGAGGGCACGGTGTGCGGCAGGTTGCTCGAATGATCGGCGATCACGTCCTGATCGAAGAACACGGCGCCGGGGATGTGGCCGGCCGCATATTCGAGGGCGCCGTTGCGGTTTTGCGCGGGCAGATACCAGGCGGCATCGACGATGCGGAATTCCGGCGCGCCGAGCTGCTTTTCCACCCAGTCGGCCGAGACGACGAACCTGCTCTTGTCGTTGGACATTTTTTACTCCTCAGGCAATTCCGGCAAAATGCGGAACGCGGTCTTGCGTAAACCAGAAAGCGCTACGCCTCGGAACCGGGCGCACCGAAGCGGATGCGGAACCGGCGGTTCTCCTTGCCCTTCTTCTCGATCTTGCCGATGTGGATGGCACCCACTTCCTGCGTCTCCGAGACATGCGTGCCGCCGCAGGGCTGGCTGTCGACCGAAGAGTTTTCGCCGATGCAGACGAGGCTGACGCGGCCGAGGCCCATCGGCGGGCGCACGTTCTTCGACTTCACAATGCCGGGATTGGCAGCGAGTTCCTCATCGGTGATCCATTGCACGAAGATTGGATGGTTTTCCTCGACGAGCTTCATCAGCCGCGCCGTCACTTCATCCTTGTCGATGGTCTCGCTCATGTCGAAATCGACCCGGCTGTCGTCCTCGCCGACGGCCGCACCGGTGATGGGGTAGGGGCAGACAACGGAGAGCAGGTGGCAGGCCGTGTGCATGCGCATCAGCTTGTAGCGGCGCGCCCAGTCGATATGGGCGACCACCGTCTCGCCGACGATCGGCGAGGTCTCGCCCTCCAGCGGGCGGTGGATGATGATCTCTTTCGTGCCACCATTGACGGCCGGCCCGAGCGCGATGCGGGAACCGTCGGCGCGCTCCAGAAAACCGGTATCGCCCGGCTGGCCGCCGGATGTCGCGTAGAAACAGGTCTGGTCGAGCTCGATGCCACCATCCTCGTGCACCGCCGTCACCACCGCCTCGTTTGTCGAAAGATAAAAATCGTCGCGAAAGAGGGCAGTGGTTGGCAGGGACATGAGACCTATTCGACCGACTGATAAGGGACCTTGATCCCCGATTTCGCCGTCAGCCATGCCGGAACGGGCAGGCCCTTCGAATCGAGGAAGTCCGCGTTGAAGAGTTTGGACTGATAGCGGTTACCATAGTCGCAGAGGATCGTCACGATCGTGTGGCCGGGGCCGAGATCCCTGGCAAGCCGGATCGCGCCGGCAATGTTGATGCCGGAGGAGCCGCCCAGCGCGATGCCTTCGTTTTCGATCAGGTCGAAGACCAGCGGAACCGCCTCGGAATCAGGGATGTTGTAGGAATAATCCGGCGTGAACCCTTCGAGGTTCGCCGTGATGCGGCCCTGACCGATGCCTTCGGTAATCGAGCTGCCGGCAGCTTTCAGTTCGCCATGCGCATAATAGTTGTAGAGTGCCGCACCATCCGGATCGGCAAGCGCGATCTTGATGTTCGGGTTTTTCGCCCTCAGGCCTGCGGCGACCCCGGCCAGCGTTCCGCCGGAGCCGACGGCCGAGACGAAGCCGTCCACCTTGCCATCCGTGTCGCGCCAGATTTCCGGCGCCGTCGTCTCGATATGAGCATCGCGGTTGGCGACATTGTCGAACTGGTTGGCCCAGATCGCGCCGTTCGGCTCGGTCCTGGCGAGTTGCTCGGCAAGACGGCCGGAAAGTTTTACGTAGTTGTTCGGGTTCTTGTACGGAACGGCGGGAACCTCGACGAGCTCGGCGCCGAGCAGGCGCAGCGCGTCCTTCTTCTCCTGGCTCTGGGTTTCCGGAATGACGATGACGGTGCGGTAGCCGAGCGCCTGCGCGACGAGCGCCAGCCCGATGCCGGTATTGCCGGCCGTGCCCTCGACGATAACGCCGCCGGGACGCAGCGCCCCGGAGCGTTCCGCCGCGCGGATGATGTAGAGGGCGGCGCGGTCCTTGACCGACTGGCCGGGGTTCAGGAATTCCGCCTTGCCGAGGATCTCGCAGCCCGTCGCGTCGGAAGCCCCCTTGAGCCGGATCAGCGGCGTATTGCCGATTGCATCCAGAACGGACGGAAGAATTGCCATGGGAGCCGAGCCTCGCGTTATAAACCTAGATCAGGAAACGTCTTTTCGGCCGCCAAGCGACGCTTTGCAAGAAATCGTGTTCCCCGAGAACGAGCTTCCAGAGGGATTTTTTTTAACCTGCGCGGGTCAGCCGAGCGGACGCGTATAAACCACCTGCCGCACGTCAATGTTTCGCGCCCGAAAACCCGCTTCGCAATAGTAGAAGTAGAATTCCCAGAGTTTCCGGAAGCGCTCGTCGAAGCCGAGCGGCACGATGCGCTCCCAGGCGGCCCAGAAGCGGTGGCGCCATTCGGCAAGCGTGCGGGCATAGTCATGGCCGAAGCCGATGTCGGAAGCCGTCGACAGCCCGAACTGCCGGCCGAGCGACGCCAGGTGCTCGCGCGTCGGCAGCATGCCGCCGGGGAAGACGTATTTCTGGATGAAATCCGGGTTCGACCGGTATTCTTCATAGGCTTCCTGCAGGATGGTGATGATCTGCAGGCCGGCGCGCCCGCCGGGCTTGAGGCATTCGTTCAGCTTGGAAAAATAGGCAGGCCAGTATTTTTCACCGACCGCCTCGAACATCTCGATCGAGACGATGCGGTCATAGGTGCCGGTCTCGTCGCGGTAATCCTGGAACTTCAGCTCGACCCGGTCGGTAAGGCCGGCCTTCGCCATGCGCTCGCGGGCAAAGGCAAGCTGCTCGCGGCTGATCGTCAGGCCCGTGACCTTGCAGCCGATCTCGCTGGCCGCAAATTCCGCAAAACCGCCCCAGCCGCAGCCGATCTCCAGCACATGGTCGTTCGGGCCGATGCCGGTCGCCTCGGCCAGCGCGCGATATTTCGCGACCTGGGCGGAGGTGAGGTCGTTTGCGCCGCGCGAATAGAGCGCGGAGGAATAGGTCATCGTCGGGTCGAGCCACTGGGAATAGAACTCGTTGCCGAGGTCGTAATGCGCGGAAATGTTGCGCTGCGACCCGCGGCGGGTGTTGGCGTTCAGCCAGTGGCGGAATTTTTCGACGAGCAGCAACAGACCGCGCGGGCCGTTCGTGTAGTTGCGAACGATGTTGGTATTGACCAGCACGAGTTCGAGGAACATGCCGGCGTCCGGGCTTTCCCAGTCACCATCCATGTAGCTTTCGGCAACGCCGATCGTGCCGCCGCTGACAGCGCGGTAGGCAAGGTTCCAGTTGTTGAGCTTCACGACGGCGTTCGGGCCGGGCGTCTTGCCTCGGATCACGAAGGTCTGGCCGCTCGGCACCGTTATGGCGAGTGCCCCGGTTTCCAGGCCGAGCAGGCTGCGCAACACCATCTGCGCACGGAACGGCAGTCCTTTCGCGCGCGCCGCGAAATTGGCCGCCGTCAAAATGTCTCGATCTGAAAATGTCTGTTCTGAAATCAAATCATTCGTCATCGATTGCCCCTCTGCCAACCCGACGTAAGGGTAAGCTAGCGTCAATGTTCCTGAACGCCAAGACGTGAATCGTGACAGGTCGGATCACAAAGAGGCGCAAGGTCGCGCGGAAAAGCGTCAGGCTTTAACGAGCTGTTAGGAAACATGGTTAATTTTGCGTCTATCCGGCAAGCGGCGGGAACGGAAACCGCGCCCGTTCGTTTGGAGGAAAATTGGAGGTATCAGGATGCTTTTCAGACTTTTTCCGGTGAGCCCGGTCGACCATGACGACGATATCGCGACCGGCACCTATGCCGACGGGGTAATCGGAACGCCGCTTGGCGACGCTGCCGTGCGGCCGCGCGATCGCAGCCAGACGTTTCGCCGCGCGACGCCGGATCGCGACTATAGCCTCGCGCGCAGCGCCGGCCAGGCCGGTGCCGGAATGGTGCCCTGAAAGACCAAGCGCCGGGAACAAAAAGCCGCCCGGCGCATTCCTCCTCCGCCCGAATGCCGAAGCGAGGAGCCCGCCATGACGCACCACATAGACAATCGCCAGTTCAGCCCCCGTCAGACCCGCAATGTGCTCGACGTCATCGAACATTGCCGCAAGAACGGATTGGACAAGGCGGAGGAACGCAAGCTTCTCCTACTCTTCGGCCGCTTCGCCAGCCGCCACGAACTCCAGATGAACATTAAGCGCCAGCCGACGAACGTGCGATAGCGAAAGCAGCACGGGATCATTGACGGGGAGCCAATCCTGCGGAAGGATGGCTCCTTAACTGCGTCTATGCCGGAAAAGCAGAAGGGCCGCGCTTTTCAGCACAGCCCCTCAAAATCTGGCTCCCCGGGCCGGATTCGAACCGGCGACCTGTCGATTAACAGTCGAATGCTCTACCGCTGAGCTACCAGGGATCATCCGCTCGCTGCGGAGTGAGCGCGTAATACAAATGCTGGATCGATTTGCCAAGCGCTTTTTGGCAAAAAAATGCACGAGGCTTGATTGATTGTGGAGAAGTCTCCAACTGGAGAGGAGGCGAGTCCCGGAAAACCGGGCTTTCGAGCGAATGGACGGCGAATGACGACGCGAAAAACAAACATGCATTTCGGGATCGACCCGCGCACGCGGCAGATCGTGATCGGAAGTTTTCGGATGAAACTGCCGGAATCGCGCTGGCTGCGCACCCTGATCGGCGTTCTCCTCATCTTCGGCGGCATTCTCGGCTTCCTGCCGATCCTCGGATTCTGGATGGTGCCGCTCGGCCTTCTCGTGCTGTCCCACGATTCCCATTTCGTCCGCCGCCAGCGCCGCCGCCTGGCCGTCTGGTGGGCGACCCGCAAGGCGCGCCGCAACGCGCGCTGACGTTCCCTCTCTCTTTATTGCATCGACGCTGCGGACCTGCTCTAAACCCCGGCAGGGCTTTTTAGGGTGAGGGAAGCATATGGAATTGCTGTTGAAGGGTGTGGTGATCGGCATTGGCGCGACCGTGCTCATGGATCTCTGGGCGATCGTGCTTTGGAAGGTGTTCCGCCAGTCGCGGCCAAACTGGGCGCCGGTCGGCCGCTGGTTCTGGCACCTGAAGAACGGCACGGTCTTTCATGACGATATCGGCAAGGCGTCGCCCTATGCCAACGAGCTGGCGCTCGGCTGGATCAGCCACTATGCCGTTGGCATTCTCTATGGCGTGATCCTGGCGCTCCTCGCCGGCGAGGCGTGGTTTGCCGCCCCGACCTTCCTGCCGGCCTGGATCCTTGGCATCGTCACAGTCGGCGCCGGCTGGTTCCTGCTGCAGCCGGGTCTCGGTATCGGCGTCGCAGCGTCGAAGCTGCCGAATGCCAATATGGTGCGCATCCTCAATCTGGTCGCGCACACCGTTTTTGCGCTGGGGCTCTACGGGACGGCGCTGCTCATCCGTTGAGGCGTAACAATTGAGAACCCCACCGCAGGTCGCCTGCGGTGGGGTTTTCCGTTCAGCGGGCCGCAGCGACCCCGAGGATGACGCCTGTGGCGATGCTTAGCAGCAGGTAATCGTTGTCGACCTTGACCCATTGCTGGCCGCGGTTGGGCTTGCGCAGGCCATAGCGATGGTAATCGCGCACAGCCGGCCGGCGCTTCCAGTCGGAGTAGCGCTCGCCCTGGTGCCAGGCGCGCCGCGTCACGACCTTCTTCCTGGTCACGACTTTCTTCTTATAGGTCTGCGAATAACCGGGCTTGCGGTCGTGGCCGTATTGCTGGGCGGCCTGTGCCATCGGTACTGCCGCGACCGAGAGGGCGACAGTAGCAAGAAGCGTGCGGATGAAGACTTTCATGTGGTAGTTCCTCGTTGTCGATGAGCAGAACCTAGGTCCGCGCCGATGAACGAGAAGTGAATGCAAGATTAAACTTCTGTAATGAAAACAGTTGCTTAATTTACCTCTTCCTGTGAGCGCTCCACCGATGAAGAGCTGATTGCTCATAGAGGAGCGGTACTGCCGGAAGCATGCGCCAAGCAAAATGCGGCGTCGGAATGCAAGGATCCCAAGAGTGGCCTACCTTAAGCGTAGGTATCCACAACAAAGCGATCTAAGTCCATGATAAATTGGAAGTTGGAGGCCTCGCCGAGAATCGAACTCGGGTGCAAGGATTTGCAGTCCTCTGCGTCACCACTCCGCCACGAGGCCGTCCGTTTTGCTATAAAGCGAGTGGTGCCGGGCGTTTAGAACGAATTTAGAAAGGGCGCAAGGGGCTTGCAGCGGATTGTGAATTTTTTCCCGCCTGCGTGCGTGTCCCACGATCCTGTGATGGAACAAAGGCTCTGCCAACCCCATCTACTGTTTGATGAAATCGACAAGACAGGAGAATGCCCGATGCGCACGATAAAGACCCTAGCGGCGGTGGCGATGACGTTTGCTCTATTAAGCTCCGCCGCCTACGCCATCGAGCCCATTCCGGGCAGCATCACCTATAACGGCCAGCCGCGGAGCAAACTGACGAAGGCGCCGATCGGCAGCACGTTCGAACATCTCTTCCGTGACAATTTCGGCGATCGTTATGTCGAGACCTACCGGATTGCGCCGGACAGATCGCTGCAACTGCTTTCCCGGCACAAGATCGATATTTTCGAGCGGTAATCCACCCGAATGACCGGGTAGGCGCGCCCGAAGGCGCGCCTTGTCCTTATTGGGCCGCGGCCGGCGCCGCGCCTTCGAGGCCGACGAGCGCGATCTTGGCATAGCCGGCGGCGCGCAGCAGGTTCATGACATCCATGACATTGCCGTAGTCGACGGCCTTGTCGGCGCGCAGCAGGATGCGCGTGTCCTTGTTGCCGTCCGTCACCTCGTCGAGCTGCGGACCGAAGGTGTCGCGCCCGATCTCGCCATTGCCGATCGAGACCGTCAGGTCCTTCTTCAGCGTCATGAAGACCGGCTTGTCCTCGCGCGGCGTCGGCTGGGCGACGGAGGAGGGCAGGTCGACATTAATGTCTACGGTGGCGAGCGGTGCCGCCACCATGAAGATGATGAGCAGCACCAGCATGACGTCGATGAACGGCGTCACGTTGATTTCGCTGTTCTCTTCCAGGTCGTCGCCGCCGCCTTCCTTAATCTTGCTCGCCATGACGTCACCCGATCTTCACGATGGAGCCGGCGGCGCGCTCGCTGCGCGGCGCGGCGTGGCGCACGGCGCGGCGCACATCGAGATCGCGGCTGGCGAGTCGTTCGATCGCGGCGGAAGCGTCGGCGAGGTTCTGGCGGTAACCGGTGATGGCGCGCGCCAGGAAGTTGTAGATCACCACGGCGGGAATGGCGGCGACGAGGCCGATCGCCGTCGCCAGCAGCGCCTCGGCGATGCCGGGCGCGACGATGGCGAGGTTGGTGGTCTGCGCCTTGGAGATACCGATGAACGAGTTCATGATGCCCCAGACGGTGCCGAACAGGCCGACGAAGGGGGCGGTCGAGCCGATCGTCGCGAGCAGGCCGGTGCCCTTGGCGATGCGGCGGCCGACATGCACTTCCATGCGGCCGAGGCGCGAGGAGACGCGCTCTTTCACGCCGCCGTCGGAGACGTGATCGAGCACGGCTTCGGAGGCATCCATTTCCTCTCGCGCCGCGCGCGTCATGCGGGCGACCACACCGCGGTTGCGGCCGAGTGCCTCCTCGCCATCCGCGAGGCCGCGGGCGGCAACGAGCCGGCGCACGGCCCGGCTGGCGGAGCGCTGCGCGGCACCAAGCTCCGCAAGCTTCACGAGCAGCACGGTCCAGGTGACGACGGAGGCGAAGGCAAGGCCGATCATCACGCCCTTGACGACGATATCGGCCGCCATGAACATGCCCCAGGGGGAAAGGTCATGCGGCAGGCCGGCCTGGCGCTCGCCGGCGGCGTCATCGACGGCGTCGAGCTCGGTTGCTTCTTCATCGGCGGCTGTGGCGTCCGGATCGGTCGCGGTCGCTGGGTCCGTCGCGGTGTCGGCAGTGCCTTCGGTCGTCGTCGGGCGCGCGGTTGTGTCCGTCGTGGTGGCACCGCCTGTTGCAGCGCCCGTGGACTGGCCCGTCGCGTCCGGCTGGCCGTCCGTCTGGACCGATGGTGTCTCCTGGGTCTGCGCCGGGGCGGCGTGCGGGGCGGCAAGCGCCATCAGGAAGATCGCGAATAGCAGGCGAGACCGTTTCGGCACGGCGTATTCCTCTTACATATCTTAGTTCAAGCGAAGCCCATTCAATAGAAACGGGCACGGTGCGGCTGCCTTGGCATCCGTAAAACCTGAGTGTTCAATACGACATTATGCGGGGAGCAGGCAATAATATGTTGAGTAATTTATTCATGATAACCCTTGGATATTCCGAGGCCACGCGGTTCGAACCGGCCGGGCCGCGGTTTTTGCGCGCAACCCGTCGCCGCCACTGGACACCCGGCCCGAAACCGCACTAAGAGAATTGCGACGCATCCGGCATCGCAACCGGGCCTTCGTGCCGCGGTCTGCCGCTTACTCACAGGGCTAGAGATGATTGACTACAAAGCAGCGCGCACGAAGATGGTGGACAACCAGATCCGTACGACGGACGTGACGTCGCACGAGGTGCTTGACGCCTTCCTGACCGTCGCGCGCGAAGAGTTCGTGCCCGCGGCGGTGAAGCCGCTCGCCTATATCGACAACGACATCCAGCTCGTGCCCGGCCGCTACCTCATGGAGCCGTCGCCGCTCGCCAAGCTGATCCAGCTCGCCGAGATCGCCAATACCGACGTGGTGCTCGAAGTGGGCTGTGGCACCGGTTACGCCTCCGCGATTCTCTCGCGCCTCGGCAGCTCGGTCGTCGCGCTCGAAAGCGACGTGGATCTTGCCGCGACCGCGACGGACACGCTGTCCCGCCTCGGTCACGACAATGTCGCCGTCGTGACCGGCGATCTCGAAGCCGGCTATGCGCCGGAAGCGCCCTATGACGTGATCTTCGTGCACGGCGCCGTCGAATTCGTGCCGGATGCCATTTTCGCCCAGCTTCGCGACGGTGGTCGCCTGGTCGTCGTCGAGGGCTACGGCAATGCCTCGCAGGCCCGACTTTATATCAAGGAAGGCGGCCGGGTTTCCGAGCGCAACGTCTTCAACACGGCCGTCAAGCCGCTGCCGGGCTTCCGTCGGGCGAAGGAATTCGTCTTCTGAATGAGCGCTGACGCGCTTTATCCCGGGCAGGCCCGATTTGTTGCACTTTCGCAACGGGCCTGTCCTATTGTCGTTACCAAATCCTTGCCGATGGACCTGCCGACTGTTCCCGAATGAACGAAGAGGCATTATCGCGGTCGGTGCGGCACCGTCCGTGGAGGGTTGCCGCTGCCCGAAAGCGTGCCCGGCCTGCGGCCGGTGAGAATTGTGTAAAGGCAGCTCATGCGACGGGCTGGCCAGGATCGGAGTTTCGTACTGTGTCCATTCTTCGTCGAACCGCCTTTGCGCTAGCCCTCGCCACCGCCTTCCACGCCGTGCCGTACGGCGCATCCGCCGAGACGCTGGCCGGCGCCATGGCCAAGGCCTACGAGAACAACCCCGACCTGAATGCCGCGCGTGCGGCCCTCCGTGCGATCGATGAGAATGTGACAATTGCCAAGGCGGGGATGCGGCCGCGTGTCTCAGCTGTTGCTGAAGCCGAGGCCCTACGTGTGAGTCGCGACATCGGCCCTTACGCTGGATCGAAGCGTCCTCAAGGTACTCGCAGAACAGATCTGGTTACGTCGAGCTATGGTATCACAATCAGCCAGCAAATATTCGATGGTTTTCAGACCCTTAATCGCGTGCGGGCGGCCGAGGCTAATGTGCTGGCAAGCCGTGAATCGCTGCGCGCTCAGGAAATTTCGATCCTCCTCGCAGCGGTGGAGTCTTACGCGAATATAGCACGCGACCAGCAAATCGTGTCGATCCGCAAGCAGAACATCGCCTTTCTCCAAGAACAGCTGAGTGCTTCCAATGCGCGGCTGAATGTGGGCGAAGGCACCCGCACGGACGTTAGTCTCGCGGAAGCCGAACTTGCTGCCGCCAAAGCGCTGCTGACCGCAGCGATCTCGTCGCTGAAGCAGAGTGAAGCGGTCTACGTACAAATCGTCGGCGAAACGCCTAAGGGCATCAAGCAGCCGTCCGCGGCCAAGAAGGCCATGCCGAACTCGCTCGATAACGCGGTGGCGACAGGCATGCGCGAAAACCCCAATATTATCGCGGCCATGCGCGATGTTGATGCAGCAGGCTTTAACGTGAAGGAGGCCGAAGGCGCTATGCTGCCGGGCGTCTCTTTACAGGGAAGCGTCTACAAGTCGGTCAACGGTGACCAGGCTGCAGGCGATGATTTGCGCGGTGCGGTTACGGCTCGCGTCACCGTTCCGATCTATCAGGGCGGTGCCGAATATGGCCAGATCCGCCAGGCCAAGGAACGGTTTGGCGAGAGCCAGTTGCTGGTGGATTCCGCGCGTATGGAAGTTCAGCGCACGATTGCCTCGGCACATGCGCAATATGAGGCGGCCAGCGCGTCGATCGCGGCCATCCGCGTACAGATCGACGCGGCCAACCAGGCGCTGAACGGCGTCATCGAGGAACGCAACGTCGGCCAGCGTACCACGCTCGACGTGCTCAATGCCCAGCAGAACGTGCTCGATGCACAGGAAGACCTCGCCGCCGTGCAGCGCAACGCTGTGGTCGCAAGCTATTCGCTGCTTGCCGCCACCGGCAGCCTGACCGTGCGCAGCCAGGGCCTCGAAGTGGCGGAATACCGGTCCGAGGTGCATTTCGAGGCCGTCAAGGACAAGTGGTTCGGGCTGAGAACCGTCGACAGCGAATAAGCCTCGCCCTTGGCAGGGCAAACAAATCTGTGCATCACTCGTAACACATGATTCGCGGCGATTTAGTTCGCCACCGAACTCGCCTAGGGTTTTCGGGATGTCCGGCAAGCTGGGAGCGGCAGGCCGTGGACGCCGCAGAGAACGGGGATAGAAATGGCTCAGCCAAATGTAGCGCGTGAACCGTCCATGGATGAAATCCTGGCGTCCATCCGCAAGATCATCGAGAACAATGAAGCCATGCCGGAGCTCGCGCCCGATGCCGATGGCGACGAGGGTTTCCACATCACGACGGACAGCCATTCCGGCAACCTGATGGACCACCCGGCCGTGGTCGAGCGGTTCCACAGCGAGGAGCACCGTCCCTCCATCATCCAGCCGATCCAGCGCACGGAGCCGGCGCAGGCCACCCAGCCCGCTTTGTCGCTCGCCGATGTCGCCGCCCGTGTGCGCGCCGCCTCGGAGCGGCATGTCGCAAACCGGGAGCCGGAGGTTGAGCCAGTTTCCATCGAGCCGGTGCAACTGCCGCTGCGCGAAGAAAACCCGGTGATGACCTCCCGCATGACGGCGAATGCCAGCCGCTTCGTGCCGCCCGTCGAAGCGGTCGAAAAGCGTGAGCCTTTTGTCGAAAAGCACGAGAGCGTGAAACTCCACGTCGAGCCGGAGCCGGTCGTGGAAACACGCGTGGCTGAACCGGTCGCGGCCGGCCGTGATATCGCCGCTCTCGTTTCGCCTGCGGTCGGCGAGCGCGTGGCGCAGTCCTTTGGTGCGCTGGCACAGGCGATGGATGCCGGCCCGCGCCGTTCCTTCGACGAGATCGCTGAGGAAATGCTGCGCCCGATGCTGCAGGAATGGCTCGACGATAACCTGCCGACGCTGGTCGAGCGGCTGGTGCGCGAAGAGATCGAACGGGTGGCGCGCGGCCCGCGCCGCTGACCGACGCCGCCATTCTGCTTAAAAATGGTTTGAGCCGCGCCGGACCCCCGGCGCGGCTTTTCTTCTGATATTGTTGACTTCACGCCGGCCATCCGGTTTAGAAAACCCTGACGACAAACAGCGGGCTTCGCACGAAAATGCTTGAAAAGAACTATGATTCCGCAGCGGTCGAGCCGCGAATTGCCAAGGCGTGGGAAGATGCGGACGCGTTTCGCGCCGGCGAAGGCGCAAAACCGGGCGCCGAAACCTTCACCATCGTGATCCCGCCGCCGAACGTGACGGGCTCGCTGCATATGGGCCACGCGCTCAACAACACGCTGCAGGACATCATGGTCCGCTTCGAGCGCATGCGCGGCAAGGACGTGCTGTGGCAGCCGGGCATGGACCACGCCGGCATCGCGACCCAGATGGTCGTCGAGCGCAAGCTCGCAGCCGAAAAGCTGCCCGGCCGGCGCGAGATGGGCCGCGACGCCTTCATCGAGAAGGTCTGGGAGTGGAAGGCGGAATCCGGCGGCTTGATCTTCAACCAGCTGAAGCGCCTCGGTGCCTCCTGTGACTGGTCGCGCGAACGCTTCACCATGGACGAGGGGCTTTCCGAAGCCGTACTCGAAGTCTTCGTCTCGCTTTACAAGGAAGGCCTGATCTACCGCGGCAAGCGGCTCGTCAACTGGGACCCAAAGTTCGAAACGGCGATTTCGGACATGGAGGTCGAGAACAACGAAGTCAACGGCCATATGTGGCATTTCAAGTACCCGCTCGCCGGCGGGGAGACCTATACCTATGTCGAGAAGGACGCCGACGGCAACGTTGTCTTCCAGGAAGAGCGCGACTACATCTCGATCGCCACCACGCGTCCTGAAACGATGCTGGGCGATGGCGCCGTCGCCGTCCATCCCTTGGATGAGCGCTATGCGCCGATCGTCGGAAAGCTCTGCGAGATCCCGGTCGGTCCCAAGGCGCACCGCCGCCTCATCCCGATCATCACGGACGAGTATCCGGAACGGGATTTCGGTTCCGGTGCGGTCAAGATCACCGGCGCGCACGACTTCAACGACTATCAGGTCGCCCGTCGCAACAATATCCCGCTGTACCGGCTGATGGACACACAGGCCGCCATGCGCGCCGACGGCGAGCCCTACGCCTTCTATGCGGCGCAGGCGCTGGAAATCGCGAAATCCGGCAACGTGCCGAACGAGTCGGAGGTCGATGACATCAACCTCGTTCCCGACGAATATCGTGGCCTTGACCGTTACGAGGCGCGCAAGCGCATCATCGACGCGATCAATGCCGAGGGCCTTGCGGTCACCGTCAAGGACGGTGAAGGCAACGACATCCCCTATGTCGAAAACAAGAAGGTCATGCAGCCCTTCGGCGACCGCTCCGGCGTCGTCATCGAGCCGATGCTGACCGATCAGTGGTTCGTCGACAACAAGGCGCTTGCAGGTCCCGCACTGGATTCCGTTCGCGAAGGCCGCACCAACTTCGTCCCGAAGAATTGGGAAAAGACCTATTTCAACTGGCTTGAGAACATCGAGCCCTGGTGCATCTCGCGCCAGCTCTGGTGGGGTCACCAGATTCCGGCCTGGTACGGCCCGGACGGTCAGGTCTTCGTCGAGAAGAGCGAGGAGGAGGCGCTGCATGCCGCCATCCAGCACTACATCGCACATGAAGGCCCCTGGAAAGCGTGGGTCGAGGAGAAGCTGGAAAACTTCCAGCCGGGCGAAATCCTGACGCGCGACGAGGACGTGCTCGATACGTGGTTCTCCTCCGCATTGTGGCCGTTCTCGACGCTCGGCTGGCCGGAAAAGACGCCGGCGCTCGAGCGTTATTATCCGACGAGCGTTCTCGTAACGGGGTTCGATATCATCCCGTTCTGGGTCGTGCGCATGATGCAGATGGGTCTGCATTTCATGAAGGATGAGCTCGGCAACCCGGTCGAACCCTTCCACACGATCTATATTCACGCTCTCGTTCGCGACAAGAACGGGCAGAAGATGTCGAAGTCGAAGGGCAACGTCATCGATCCGCTCGAACTGATCGACGAATACGGTGCGGACGCGCTGCGCTTCACGCTGGCCATCATGGCCGCGCAGGGACGCGACGTGAAGCTCGACCCGGCCCGCATCGCCGGCTACCGCAATTTCGGCACGAAGCTCTGGAACGCCACGCGCTTCGCCGAGATGAACGGGGTCGCGACCGATCCGAAGTTCGTGCCGGAAACGGCGTCGCTGACGGTCAACCGCTGGATCCTGACGGAACTCGCCCGCACGGCGCGCGACGTCACCGAGGCGATCGAGACTTACCGCTTCAACGATGCGGCCGGCACGCTCTACCGCTTCGTTTGGAACCAGTTCTGCGACTGGTATCTCGAACTCTTGAAGCCGATCTTCATGGGCGAGGATGCGGCCGCGAAGGCGGAATCGCAGGCCTGCGCGGCCTATGTCCTGGAAGAGATCTACAAGCTCCTCCATCCGTTCATGCCCTTCATGACGGAAGAACTCTGGGCGCACACCGCAGGCGAGGGCAAGACGCGGGATAGCCTGGTCTGCCATGCCGAATGGCCATCGCCGGCCTATGCCGACGATGCGGCCGCCGACGAGATCAACTGGCTGGTCGATCTTGTCTCCGGCATCCGTTCGGTCCGCGCCGAAATGAACGTGCCGCCGAGCGCCACGGCGCCGCTCGTGGTCGTCGGCGCCAATGCCCTGACGAAGACGCGCCTCGAAACGCACGATTCGGCCATCCGCCGTCTCGCCCGCGTCTCGGAGATCGGCCTCGAAGACACGGCGCCGAAGGGCGCCGCGCAGATCGTCGTCGGCGAGGCGACCGCCTGCCTGCCGCTCGGCAGCCTGATCGATCTGGCGGCCGAGAAGGCGCGGCTCGAAAAGGCGATCGACAAGGCGAAGGCGGAGGCGGGCCGCATCGAGGGCAAGCTGTCGAACGAAAAGTTCGTCGCCAATGCCAAGCCCGAGGTGGTCGAGGCCGAGCGCGAACGCTTCGCGGAGCTCGAACAGCAGCTCGCAAGCCTTGCGGTGGCGCTTGGCCGCGTCAGCGAAGCAGGCTGATTCCCCTAAAATCTGCCGGGAAGACGAAAAAACCGCGCCGGAGACCCCGGCGCGGTTTTCTATTCGGTAAGCCGCCTGCAAAATTCCGGCTGTGTCGGAAATGTGACAGAACGTCGCTGAGTTGGAATGAATATCCACGAATCTGTCGAAATCCATGCAATTCCGAAAAAATCTACCTGACCCCGCTGTTATTGAGGGTCTTCATAAAAAACTTACGTAATTCCTTAAATACTCATTGGAAATCACAGGCGAGAACTGGGGTTTGCCAAGCAAGCGCGCGTCTTCGATAGTCATTGCGGAGAGGCGCGCGGCAAAGGCAGTTGTCGTTAGCGCAAGACTTTGTGAGGGGGATTGCATGGGTAAGAAAACGATCGGCCGCGGCGTGATGGCTGCGATGGCATTGCTGGCCGCGACATCGGCTCAGGCCGGTGGCCTGGAGCGCGGCGGCTACAATATCGACCTTCTGTTCGATCCGTCGGATTATGCGGCGGAGGCAGCCACGACCTATGTCGCGCCGCAGCGCGAACTCGACAATGTTGTCGATATCAACCCGCTCAACGGCGACCTGAACGGTCGGCCGAACAACGGCATCGACGACAGCGAGGGCTACTGGATTCCGCGTGTCGGCGTGAAGGCGAGAATCTTCGACGACGTCGACTGCATCGCCGACTATTCTCAGCCGTGGGGCGCCCATACCAATCCGGGCGCGAACTGGGCCGGTGCTAACGACAATATGGAGACCAAGATCGAGAGCGATAACTACGCTGCGACCTGCTCCTATAAGTTCGATGTCGGTCAGGGCCAGCTTCGCCTGATCGGCGGCGCTTTCTACCAGGAAGTGGGCGGCTTCAAGGAGCGTCTCACGGCCGACCTTTCCGGCACGGGTCTTCCTCTCAGCGGCGTCGGCCGGCTGGATCTCGAAGGCAGCGGCTGGGGCTGGCGTACCGGCGTCGCCTACGAGATTCCGGATTATGCGCTTCGCGTGAGCCTGGTCTACAACAGCGCGGTCGACCTCGATAATCTCGACGGCACGATCGACCTGCGCAACTCCGTGCTTCCGGTGCCCGGCGGCGGCTTCATTCCCGGCACGAAATACAATGTGGAGAGCTTTGCCTCCATGCCGGATTCGCTGGAACTGAAATTCCAGACCGGCGTTGCCCCCGACTGGCTCGTCTTCGGCTCGGTCAAATGGACGGACTGGAGCCAGCTGCAGATCATCAAGGTGACGGCGAAGGACACGACCGATCCGCGCAACGTGCCCACCTCGCTCGACCTGCTTTATCGCGACGGCTGGACGGTCACCGGCGGCGTCGGCCACAAGTTCAACGAAAAGCTCAGCGGTGCCATGAGCCTGACCTGGGACCGCGGCACCAGCCATGGCTACGGTAGCCAGACGGATACCTGGACCCTTGGGTCCGGTGTTTCCTACAATGTGAGCGAGAATGTCGAATTGCGCCTCGCCGGTGCGGTCGGCCTGCTGACGAGCGGCAGCTCCAGGCCGCAGGTCGTCGACGGCCAGACTGTCGGCGGTAATGCCCAATACGACTTCGGAACCGATTTCTTCAGCGCCATCTCGACCTCGCTCAAGGTCAAATTCTGATCGGCGGACCATCAAGAGATCAGAATCAGGCCCGGCGTCATCGCCGGGCCTTTTTTCTTGGTTAAGACTTTGTTGCTCCGGTTAAGCCTCTCTGGGGAAACCACAGCGAGGCGTCAAATTATGTGACGGAATCGCAACACATTTTTTTCCAGAGTTTGCTACACACCTAGGCGAGAGACGAGATGTCCATTTCCCGCCACAAACGGGGCGCAGCGATAATGACAAGTAGACGCGTGAAACCGCGCCCAAGGAAACGATGAGCCAGCCGATGTCATTGCCGCCGGAGTTGCCGGAAATCCGCACGAGACCCGTGCGATTCCGGTTTGGCACAGCGAACCAGGCTGGGCACGGAATTGTAGAAGTGATGCCCAAGTCCGAGTTGTCGCCGATGAAAATAGTGGTAATGGGTCTTTGCCTTTCGCTCTCCTTTGGAGCGGCATCACAGGCCCTCGCATTCGATCCCCAGTCCGGCGTCAGCAGGGAAAGCGGTCCCTTCGACCTCTTCAAATTCGGTTTCTTCTCCTACAAGAAGGGTCGCAAGGAAGACGCCATCGAGGCTTATCGTTATGCGGCGGAAAAGGGCCATACCGGCTCGCGCTGGGCGCTTGCCAATATGTATGCCGATGGCGACGGCGTGCCGGAGAACGACCTCGAAGCCTTCAAGATCTACAGCGAGATCGCCCAGGCCGGCGTCGAGCCGGGTTCGGAAGATACCGGCTACTTCGCCAATGCGCTGATCGCGCTCGCCAGCTACTATCGCCGCGGCATTCCGGATAGCCCTGTGAAGGTCGACATGACCCAGGCCCGCCAGCTCTATTTTCAGGCAGCCTCGGCCTTCGGTATTCCGGAAGCGCAGTTCCAGCTCGGCCGCATGATGCTCTCGGGCGAGGGCGGCAGTGCCAGCGTGCACCAGGCCAAGAAGTGGCTGAACCGGGCGCGCAACAATGGCCATGCCGGCGCGATGGGCCTGTTCGGCAACATCCTCTTCCAGGAAGGCCAGGCGGCCCGCGGCCTCGCCTTCATGACCGCGGCCCTCGATCACTGCCCGCCGAAGGACTGTGCCTGGCTGCAGGCGACGCAGGAAGAAGCCTTCTCCGTCGCAAGCGAGGAAGACCGCCGCAAGGGCGTAGCGCTCGCGCAGAGCATCCGCTTCAATCCGGACGAATAAGACCTTTTAGGTTTTTGCCTCAGGCCGCATAATCGAGCACAGCCACGACCGGCACATGGTCGGACGGCTTTTCCCAGGCGCGCACATGCTTTTCGACCGCCGTTGAGACGAGGCGGTCCGAGGCTTCGGCCGACAGCATGAGATGGTCGATGCGGATGCCGAAATTCTTCGGCCAGCAACCTGCCTGGTAATCCCAGAACGTATAGAGCGGCACCGCGTCCGACGTGGCGCGAACGGCATCCGTCAGGCCTAGATTTTCCAGCCGGCGGAAAGCCTGGCGGGTCGGGGGCAGGTAAAGCGCGTCCTTTTCCCAGACCTTGACGTCCCAGCAATCGTGCGGCTCGGGAATAACATTGTAGTCGCCGGCGAGAATGAGCGGCTCTTCGAGCGCAAGCCGGTCCTCAGCAAAGGCGACGAGCCGGTCCATCCAGGAAAGCTTGTAGGGATATTTCACCGGATCGTCCGGCGGATTGCCGTTCGGCAGGTAGATCGAGCAGACGCGGATGACGCCGCCTTCGACGGAAAACACGCCCTCGATGAAGCGGGCCTGTTCGTCGCCCTCGCCACCGGGCAGACCGCGGTTCACCTCGTCCGGGCGGATCTTCGAGAGCAGCGCGACGCCGTTGAAACCCTTCTGGCCGTGTGTCTCGACGTGATAGCCGAGCGCCTCGATCTCGCCGCGCGGAAAGGCCTCGTCGACCGACTTGATTTCCTGCAACGCGACGATGTCGGGATTGGATTCCTTCAGCCACGCGACCAGATTGTCGATGCGCGCCCGCACGCCGTTGATGTTCCAGGTGGCAATCTTCATCGGCATGCGGGGGTCCTGTGATTCGTTGGTTCAGATCGAGAAGCTGGTGCCGCAGCCGCAGCTTGCGACCGCGTTGGGGTTCTTGATCTGGAAGGATTGGCCGAGCAGGTTGTCGATGAAGTCGATCTCCGACCCGTCCATGTAGACGAGGGAGAGCTGGTCGATCAGCACCTTGGCCTTGTCCTTTTCGAGCACCAGGTCGTCGTCCTGCTGGTCCTCGACGAGGTCGAATTTATAGGAAAAGCCGGAACAGCCGCCGCCTTCCACGGAGACGCGCAACGCCTGTTTTTCCGGCGAGGAATTGAGGATCGACGCGATGCGCCTTGCGGCGGCGTCGGAAATACTTACGGACTTGTCGTTCATGTCTGCCTCCTGCCGGGGTCAAGATCCGGAGAGAATCGCTCTGTCGCACAGATGGCGACTTCGTTGCCGATGGCAGGGGCGGCTGCGGAGCGTCTTGGGCAAATCCCTGAAAAGGCTTGCATTTCACGCTTCTCTTGCAGCCGGACTTGCCGCTGTGCACACTATAGGTATGAAGGCATTGCGGCCGCGTCAATGGGCGGCGTGAATGCAGGTGACGAATGACACTGGACAGACATGCGCTGGGTTTCGGCGCGGGGCAACGCGCCATCTATGCCTCCGACCCCTGGGCGACCCGCGGGCGGCTTTATCCGGAACCGGAAAGCCCCACGCGGTCGGACTTCCAGCGCGACCGCGACCGCATCGTGCACACCACGGCCTTCCGCCGCCTGAAGCACAAGACACAGGTCTTCATCGCCGCCGATGGCGACCATTACCGCACGCGGCTGACCCACACGATCGAGGTGGCGCAGATTGCCCGTGCGCTGGCGCGGGCGCTGAAACTCGACGAGGACCTCGCCGAAGGCGTGGCGCTGGTGCACGATTTCGGCCACACGCCCTTCGGCCACACCGGCGAAGATGCACTGCACGAGGTGCTGGAGCCCTTCGGCGGCTTCGACCACAATGCGCAATCGCTGCGCATCGTCACCAAGCTGGAGCGGCGTTATGCCGACTTCGACGGGCTGAACCTCACCTGGGAAAGCCTGGAGGGCCTCGTCAAGCACAATGGACCTTTGATCGGCCCGACGGGAGAATGCACGCACGGCGACGACGTGCCGCGGCCGATCCTCGAATATTGCGCTGTGCACGACCTGGAACTGGCGAGTTATGCCAGTCTGGAGGCGCAGGTCGCGGCGATCGCCGATGACATCGCCTACAATACTCATGACATCGACGACGGGCTGCGCTCCGGCTATCTGACCTTCGAGATGCTGGAGGACGTGCCGTTCCTCGCAAAACTGATGCGCGACGTGCGCGAGCGCTATCCGGACCTCGAAGCCTCGCGCTTCACCCACGAGATCATGCGCCGCCAGATCACCGCCATGGTGGAGGACGTGATCGGCTATGCGCAGCAGGCGATCCGCGCGGAGCGCCCGGAAAGTGCCGAGGACGTGCGCAAGGCGCGCCGGGTGCTTGCGACCTTCACCGACGAGATGGCCGTCACCGACAAGCAGATCAAGCGCCTGCTGTTTTCCCGCATCTATCGCCACCCGGAGGTGATGCGTGTGCGCGCCAATGCGGCCTCCATCCTGACGGACCTCTATCACGCCTATATGGACGACCCGCAGCTCATGCAGGGGCACTATTGGGTGGACCGCATTTCGACCATGCCGGAATCGGCGCGCGCCCGTCATGTCGGCGATTATCTCGCGGGAATGACCGACAACTACGCCATCAGCACGCACCGCCGGCTGTTTGACCATACCCCGGAATTGCGATAGTCAGCCGCCCACGGATCGCTTCGCGCGGATGGATGAGATGAACCTTTTTACAGACTTCGACAACAGAATCAAAAACGTACTCGAAGGACTTGAAATCGTCCGTGAGAAGCGCGCCGAGCTCGATTTCGGCCGCATCAGCGTCGAACCGCCGCGCGATCAGAGCCATGGCGACGTCGCGACCAATGCCGCCATGGTGCTGGCAAAGCCGCTCGGCCTCAATCCGCGCGCACTCGCCGACCTCATCGTCGAACAGCTGAAGAAGGACCCGCAGGTGGCCGAGGTCGCCGTCGCCGGGCCGGGCTTCATCAACGTGCGCCTTTCGGTCGCCTATTGGCAGGCGCTGCTGGCCGGCATGATCCGGCAGGGCACGGACTATGGCCGTGGCTCGCTCGGCGCCGGGCGCAAGGTGAATGTGGAATATGTCTCCGCCAACCCGACCGGCCCGATGCATGTCGGCCATTGCCGGGGTGCCGTGGTGGGCGATGCGCTCGCCAACCTGCTGGGCTTTGCCGGCTATGCGGTGACCAAGGAATATTACATCAACGACGCCGGCTCGCAGATCGACGTGCTGGCCCGCTCGGCGTTCCTGCGCTACCGCGAAGCGCTGGGCGAGGCGATCGGCGATATTCCGTCGGGCCTCTATCCGGGCGATTACCTGAAGCCGGTCGGCGAGGCGCTGGCGGAAGAATTCGGCACGACGCTGCGCGCCATGCCGGAACACCAGTGGATGCCGCTCGTCAAGGACAGGACGATCGACGCGATGATGGCGATGATCCGCGAGGATCTGGCCGCGCTCAACGTCCACCACGACGTCTTCTATTCCGAACGCTCGCTGCATGCCGGCAACGGCGCGCCGATCCGCACGGCGATCAACGACCTGACCTTCAAGGGCCATGTCTACAAGGGCGTGCTGCCGCCGCCGAAGGGCCAGCTGCCGGAAGACTGGGAAGACCGCGAGCAGACGCTGTTCCGTTCGACGGAAGTGGGCGACGATATCGACCGTCCGCTGATCAAGTCGGACGGCTCCTATACCTACTTCGCCGCCGACGTCGCCTATTTCAAGGACAAGTTCGACCGCGGCTTCGACGAAATGATCTATGTGCTCGGCGCCGACCATGGCGGCTACGTCAAGCGTCTGGAGGCTGTCGCGCGCGCCGTTTCCGAAGGTAAGGCGAAGCTGACGGTGCTGCTCTGCCAGCTCGTCAAGCTGTTCCGCAACGGCGAGCCGGTCAAGATGTCGAAGCGCTCCGGCGACTTCGTCACGCTGCGCGACGTGGTCGACGAGGTCGGCCGCGATTCCGTGCGCTTCATGATGCTCTATCGCAAGAACAGCGAGCCGCTCGACTTCGACTTCGCCAAGGTGACGGAGCAGTCCAAGGACAATCCGGTCTTCTACGTGCAGTATGCCCATGCGCGCTGCATGTCGGTGTTCCGCCAGGCGGCCGAGGCGTTTCCGGGGCTTGACATCGGTTCGCTCGATCTCGCGGCCTCGATCGAGGGCAATATCGCTGATCCTAGCGAGTTGCAGCTTCTCGCAAAGCTGGCAGAATATCCCCGCGTCATCGAGGGCGCGGCACTGGCGCACGAGCCGCACCGCATCGCTTTTTACCTCTATGATCTTGCCAGTGCTTTCCACGCGCATTGGAATAAAGGCAAAGAGCAACCGGAATTACGGTTTGTTAACGATAAAAATAGAGAATTGAGTATTGCCAGACTTGGGCTGGTGAATGCTGTCGCGTCTGTTCTTAAGTCCGGCCTGTCGATTACAGGCACGGCCGCCCCGGACGAAATGCGATAACGTCACCATTTCCCCACAATAAGCTGGCAAACGCGTTTTTGTAGCTTGTAAGTGGGAAGCAGTATGGCAGAGAAGAACTTCGCGCGAAGCGGAACCGCTCACACGGATCTCCTGGCGGACGACGATCCGTTGGCCGAGCTTGCCCGTCTCGTCGGCTACGAGCCGCGTCCGCTTCAGGACGTCCGCAAGCCTTCCTCCGAACCGGTTGCCGACGCCGCGCAAACTGTGCCGCGACGGGACAACCCCGTGCTCGCCCTTGAAGACGAGCTGATGCGCGCTTTCGAGCAATATGACACGCCGAGCCGCGTCGCGGTCGAGCCGGTCGTCGCCGAGCGCGCAGCCCTGCGCCATGTCGAGCCCGTTTTCGATGCACCGGAGCCGGTTGTCGAAGAGAGCGATGCCGTTCTCGACGAAGTGCCGACGCGCGACGTCGTCGCGAGCGATGTTGGTAACCGCGAGCCTTCCTTCGAAAAGCCGTCCGTCACTGAGCAGGCGATCGAGCCGTCTTTCGAGGATGCGCTGATCGTCGGTGATCCGCAGTACGGCGCCACGCTCAGCGAGGTCGAATATCGCGAGCCCGCCTTTAAAGCGCCGGTGGTCGAGCCGACTCCTGTTGAAGAAGAACTCATTGCCGATGTCCGGCCGGCCGAGCCTGAGCCGGAACTGGACTTCGATCCCGCTCTGTTGCTGGCCGACGAGCTTGAAACGGCCGTGCATGAAGACGTGCCCGCCGTCGAGGCCGAGCCGACGGCGCATGCGGGCCTGAAATTCGTCGAAAGGCTGGAGCCGCGCTTCGAACAGCGCAGCGAGCCGGTCGTCGAAACCTATATTCCCGAGCGCACCAGCGCCGACGAGCGCCAGCCGGCCTTCCTCGGCTTCCAGCCGAACGCCGCGGACGAAAACCCGCTCGACGATGTCGGCCTCGACCTGGAGCGCGAACTGGAGCTTTCGATCGGCGACGGTTTTGCCGACGATCTTTTGGCCGAAGAGCGCGCGCCGCGCGAACACAGCGCCGAAGCCTCCTTCGTCGAACCGCTGCCGGTGACCGTGGAAGCCGACGGCGAGCCGAATTTTGACGGCTGGATGCCTGACGAGGCTGTCCGCGAGGATGCCGAGCCGTTCCATGCCGAATCGGTCTATGCCCGCGATGAGCCGCACTTCGTCGCCGAAATGCCCTTCGAAAACCGCGAGGACCGCGCCCGTGCGGTGGCGGAAGCCGAAACGCAATGGCAGGCCGAAGAACCCACGCTCGAAGCCGAGCCCGACTACCGGGTCGAATCCGTCGAGCCGGGCCAGAACTACGACCGCGATGCGCTGCTGGCCGAGGTCGAGCGTTATCCCGTGCCGGAAACCCGCTCCTCGCTTGCCGCCGTGACGGCGACGCCGCGTACCACCGGCGGCCTCTCCTCCATCTTCGGCCGCGCGACGCCCGTCGCGCACCGCCAGCCGGTTGTCGAGCACCGCCAGCCGGTTGCCGTGACGGCGCGGACGCCGTTCATCGAGACCGTTCGCGAACCAGTCTTCGAGCCTGTCCAGAGCCCGATCGTCGAGACCCGCCAGGAGCCGGTCGCGATGCCGACCCCGGTTGCCGCCGAGCCGGACCTCGATTTCGAGAACCTGGAATTCGACCTGTCCGATATCGACCTGGATCTTTCCGATTTCTCGCTGGACGACGAGCCGGTGAATGAGGAGGTGAAGGCCGAGGTCGCAAGGCCGGTCGAGGTTGTGACGCCCGTGCGCCGCGAACCCGCCGTCGCCGTTCCGGTCTCCACCTATACCGCGCCGCAGCCCATCATCACCGAGACGGCCGATGGCGCGCTGCCCTTCGACCCCGCGATGATTGCCGATACGGACGAGGGCGTCTCGCCGGTCACCGAACTCGACGTGCCGCAGCTTCCGGTCATCGAGAAGGAAAAGCCACCGGTCTACCAGCCGGACTATGATTTCGACATCGACGCGGAAATGGCGCAGCTCTTCACCGAGCCGTCTACCAAGGCGCGCACGGAAGACCTGCAGGCGGGTGTTGCCGCCGGCGCGGTTGCCGCGGCCGTCGCCCAGCCGACGGCGCAGATCAACGACGTCGACGATTTCGAGCGCGCGCTGGAAGAGGATTTCCGCCGCTCGCTGAGCCAGCCGGAGCGCATGGCGATCCCGGTCGATCCCGGCCAGGCGAGCACGCTCTATACCGGTGACGGGTATGACGACGAGCAGGCGCGCCCGCGCCGCGGCCTGCTGATCGCGGCCTCCATCGCGGCCCTTCTGCTGGTCGGCGGTGGCGGCGTCTACGCCTGGACCGCCTTTACCGGCGGCACGGCCGGTTCCGGCGAGCCGCGCGTCATCCTTGCAGACAAGACCCCGGTGAAGATCGTGCCGGAGGAAAAGGGCGGCAAGACCGTTCCGAACCAGGACAAGGCCGTCTACGACCGCGTGGCCGGCGACGCTGCCGCCACGCCGCAGCAGGAACAGCTCGTCACCTCGACGGAAGAGCCGGTCGACGTCGTGCAGCGCACGCTGACGCCGGAGACCCTGCCGTTCGACGGTCCGGAAGACGGCGTCGAAGCGGTCATCCAGGCAGACGATGAAAACCGTCTGCTGCCGGGCGTCGACGAGCCCCAGACAGCAACGGCGGAAGGCGGCAATAAGCCGCTCGTCTCGCCGCGCAAGGTCAAGACGATGATCGTCAAGCCGGACGGCACGCTGGTCGCCCGCGAGGAAACGGTCACCGAGCCGGTGGTCGAAACGGCCGATATCGATGCCAAGGCCACCGCAACGACCGGCAGTGCCTCTGGCGAAGCCGTCGCGACGGCAAATGCGACGATCGATGCGGATGCCTCGCTCAGCGCCGAACAGGCGGCAAGCGAAGGCCAGCCGCGCTCCGCGCTCGCCGAAGTGGCGGATGCAGAGGTCGACGACACCGCGCCGGTGCGCACCGTGAAGACGACGACGATCGGCGCGACGGACACCTCGACGGACGGCAACGCGCCGGTTCCGGAAACCCGCCCGATCGACCAGCCGGTCACCGTCGTCGGGACCGTCACCGAAAACGGCAATGTCTCTGGCACGCAGACTGCCGAAGCGAAGCCAGCGGAAACCCAGCAGACGGCGGAACAGACGCAGGTCGCAGCCGTCGCCCCCGGCAGCTATGTGATCCAGATCGCCTCGCTGCCTTCGGAAGCCGAAGCGCAGAAGAGCTACAACTCGCTGTCCTCGAAATTCTCGAGCGTCATCGGCGGCCGCGGCGTGGATATCAAGAAGGCGGAAATCCCCAACAAGGGCACATTCTTCCGTGTGCGCATTCCCGTCGGCTCGCGCGAAGAGGCGAACTCGCTCTGCAGTCGCTACAAGAGCGCGGGCGGCAGCTGCCTCGTCACCCGCTGAGGCTGGCAACGATTTTCTGAAGAGGCGCGGCAGGTCCGCGCCTCTTTGATTCCCGCGAAGGCGCAACCCTTCGTCTTTCCAAATCGAACCTCTAAGATTGCGGACATGAGCGAATCGAAATCCTTCCTTTCGGGCTGCAAGGGCCTGAGCCTCACCGCCGACGAAAAGGCTTTCTTCCGCAGCGAGCGGCCTTGGGGCTTCATCCTCTTCGGCCGCAATATCGGCGAGCCGGCGCAGGTGGCCGACCTGACGGCCGAGATGCGTGACTGCATCGGCGGCGGCAGCGACATCGCGGTGCTGATCGACCAGGAGGGCGGCCGCGTCCAGCGCATAAAGCCGCCGCATGTGCAGCAATATCCGAATGCCGCAGCGCTTGGCGCGATTTACCGCGCGGATGCGGAGAAGGGGCTGCGCGCCGCCTGGCTGATGTCGCGCCTGCATGCCTTCGATCTTCTGCGCCTCGGCATCAATGTCGATTGTTTGCCGGTGCTCGACGTCGCCGTGCCGGGCGTGCACGATGTCATCGGCAACCGCGCCTACGGCCAGGAACCGGAGATCGTCTCGGTGATGGGCAAGGCGGCGGCGGAAGGCCTCAAGGCCGGCGGCCTGCTGCCGATCATGAAGCACATTCCGGGCCACGGCCGCACCATGGTCGATTCGCACCACGACCTTCCGGTGGTGCATGCGAGCCGTGAAGAGCTGGAAGCCTGCGACTTCGTGCCATTCCGGCGCATGAAGGACGAGCTGATGGCGATGTCCGCGCATATCGTCTTCACCGCCATCGACGGCGACAATCCGGCGACGACGTCGGCCAAGGTGGTGAGCGAGATCATCCGCGGCCATATCGGCTTCGATGGCCTCCTGATGTCCGATGACGTGTCGATGAACGCGCTGAAAGGCGATATTGCTGCAAGAAGCCGGGGAATCATCGCCGCAGGGCTCGACATGGTGTTGCATTGCCATGGCATCATGGGCGAAATGATTGCGGTGACCGAAAACGTGCCGCCGCTCACGGGCGACAGCCTGCGGCGGGCGAATGCGGTGCGCGCAGGCTTCCCGACGCCGGATGGGGCGGACGAGCAAGCGCTGCGCGAAGAGTTCAACGCGATGATCGCGGTGGCTTAAACACTAGAGGGGCGACGTGCAGGGAACGGGGCCGAAGCCACAGAAGAAGGGTCGCGGTGCGGATGCGCCGATGTACGACCTGTGGCAGGAGGGCGGCGAGGAGCGGGGGCTTTCCGAGGAGAGCCTCGTCGTCGATCTCGCCGGCTTCGAAGGCCCGCTCGATCTTCTCCTGCACCTTGCCCGCACGCAGAAAGTGGATCTCACCCGCATCTCCGTGCTGGCGCTCGCCGAGCAATATCTCGTCTTCATCGACCGGGCGCGAAAAATCCGCATCGAACTTGCGGCCGACTATCTCGTCATGGCGGCCTGGCTCGCCTATCTCAAATCCCGCCTGCTGATTCCGCGGCAGGCTAAGGACGACGGTCCCTCTGGCGAGGAGATGGCGGCAAGCCTCGCCTTCCGCCTGAAGCGGCTGGAGGCGATGCGCGATGCCGCGACCCGGCTTGTCAACCGCAACCGCCTAGGCCGCGACGTCTTCGCCCGCGGCATGCCGGAACATATCCCGGTCGAACGAAGCTCGACCTTCGAGGCCTCGCTCTACGACCTGCTCAACGCCTATGCCTCGCTGCGCCAGCGCCATGCCATCACTCAGGTCACCATCGAGAAGCGCACCGTCTGGTCACTCGCCGAGGCGCGGGACATCCTGTCGCTGCTGGTCGGCGAGTTCGAGGACTGGACGGCGCTCGACCATTTCATGCTGCGCTACCTGACCGACCCGGCTGACCGCACCACGGCAATCGCCAGCGCCTTTGCCGCGACCTTGGAAATGGTGCGGGAAGGGCGGCTGGAGCTTCGCCAGGACGGCGCCTTCCAGCCGATCTACCTGCGCCGCGGGCCGAACCCCGAAGGCGACGAGGACGGGGGGCCGTGAGCGTGATCGAAGGCGAGGACGACGCACCGCACGATGTGGATGGCGGCACGATCGTCGATCCGCGCCGGCTGCATGAGGCCGCGCGCATTGCCGAAGCCCTGGTCTTTGCCTCCGCGGGGCCGGTTTCTGCGGCGTATATCGCCGAGCGCCTGCCGCGCGGGGTCGACGTGCTGCATGTCATGCGCGAATTGAAGGGGCTTTATGCCGGGCGCGGCGTCAACCTCGTGCAGATGGACGACAACTGGGCCTTCCGCACCGCGCCGGATCTCTCTTTCGTCATCCGCACCGACGAGACGGAGCTGCGCAAATTGTCGCGCGCCGCGCTCGAAGTGCTGTCGATCATCGCCTATCACCAGCCGGTCACGCGCGCCGAAATCGAGGATATCCGCGGCGTGCAGACTTCCAAGGGCACGTTGGATGTACTGATGGAGGCGGGCTGGGTGCGCTTTCGCGGCCGCCGGCGCTCGCCGGGACGCCCGGTCACCTTCGGCACGACGCGCGATTTCCTCGATCATTTCGGCCTCGAAGACCTGCGCGACCTGCCGGGGCTGGAAGAGCTGAAGGGCGCCGGCCTGCTGACTGGCCGCATCCCCGCCAATTTCCAGGTGCCCATGCCGCTTCGCGAGGACGAACTGGCGGAAGACGAGGACCCGATCACCCAGCTCGACCTCGAAGAACTCGGTCTCTTGACACCGGGCGGAAAAGAAGACGAATAGACGAAGCTTATCGTCGGCACCGGTCGTCGGCGATTGGGCCAGCGACTTGAAAGACTTCGGAAATGGCTTCGGACCCGTCAGGCTCCAACGGTATCGAGACGAGACGGGCATCGGCGGTGATGTTCGGCGCACGCCTGTCCTTTGAGGATATCCACCACAGCTACCACAACAAGCAGACGATCCGCGGCATCTCGCTGACGGCGGAACCCGGCGAGGTTCTCTGCCTGCTCGGTCCCTCCGGTTCCGGCAAGACGACGCTGCTGCGCATCGCCGCCGGCATCGAGGCGCAGAGCGCCGGCCGCGTGCTGCTGAACGATCGCGAGATCGCCGGCCCGACCACCTTCCTGCCGCCGGAGCGGCGCGGCGTCGGGCTGATGTTCCAGGATTTCGCGCTGTTCCCGCATATGTCGGTGCTCGAAAATGTGCGTTTCGGCCTGACGGCCCTGCCGCGGGCGGAAGCGGAGGCCGAGGCGCTGGTGGCGCTCGACCGCGTCGGACTGTCGCACTATGCCCAGAAATTTCCGCATGTCTTGTCCGGCGGTGAGCAGCAGCGCGTGGCGCTTGCCCGTGCGCTTGCGCCGCGGCCCTCGGTCCTGCTGATGGACGAGCCGTTCTCCGGCCTCGATTCGCGCCTCAAGGATTCGATCCGGGCGGACACGCTGGCGATCCTGCGCCATTCCCGCGCCAGCGCCATCGTCGTGACCCATGATGCCGAGGAGGCGATGCGCATGGGCGACCGGATCGCGCTTCTGAAGGACGGCCGCCTTGTACAGGTGGGCACGGCGGAAGAGCTCTATCTTCGCCCGAAAAACATTTTTGCCGCCGCTTTCTTCTCCGAAATCAACGAATTTCCCGGCCATGTGCGCGGCGGCGTCGTCGAAACGCCGCTCGGCAATGCTGACGGCAAGGATTTTTCGGACGGCCAGAAGGTGCATGTCGCGGTGCGCCTGTCGGGCCTGCACGTCATGGAAACCGGCGGCGACATTCCGGCGCGCATCCTGTCGCGGCGCTTTCTCGGCGTGGTCGAGCTGCTGGATCTCGCCGTGCCGGGCACCGATCGGCCGGTTCGGGCGCGCGTCAGGGCCGATCAATTGGCGGCCGGATTGCGCGACGTCACGCTTTCGGCTAACCAGCGCGACATACTAGTGTTTGAAAAAGACGCCTGAACGTCTTACATCGGGGTTCGAGTTCGAAAGGGAGTTACGGGAATGGGTTCTTTCAGCATCTGGCATTGGCTGATCGTTCTGGTGGTTGTGCTGCTGCTGTTCGGCCGCGGCAAGATTCCGGAACTGATGGGTGATGTCGCCAAGGGCATCAAGAATTTCAAGAAGGGCATGTCCGAAGAGGAAGCGGCCGCCGCTGACAAGGCGAAGACCGTCGATCACAAGGCTGACGAGGTCAAGTGACCGGCGTTTGGCCGCGGGCGGTGGTTCGCGGCCCATGAGGACAATACCCAATGCTTGATGTCGGCTGGACCGAAATACTCGTCATCGCGATCGTTTTGATCATCGTGGTCGGTCCGAAGGACCTTCCGCAGATGCTGCGCACGTTCGGCCGCATGATGTCGAAGATGCGCGGTATGGCGAGCGATTTCCGCCAGCAGTTCGACGAGGCGCTGCGCGAGGCCGATCTCGAAGATGTGAAGAAGACGATCGGCGAGGCGCAGAAGCTCAATCCGCTGAACACCATCCGCGACGCGGTTAATCCGCTGCGCCAGATGGGCAACGACATCAAGGCGGACCTGCAGAAGTCGGCCAGCTCCGTTACATCGTCGGCGACCACAAGCACGCCGGCGGAGAGCGTGCCGCTCGCCGTGCCGTCCGAGGCCAACAAGCCCGCCTCGGCAGAGCCAGTGGCGGCCGTCCCGCTGAAGGCGGGGCCGACAAAGAAGACGGCGGCGAAGAAGCCTGCCGAAACGGCCGTCAAGACCACGAAGCCGCGCAAGGCGGCCGCCAAGGTCGAGGCCGAGACGAAGGCCGCTGCCAAGCCGGCAGCAAAGGTTGCCACGGCCAAGAAGGCCGCTCCCGCCAAGGCCAAGACGACAAAGACCAAGAAGGACGAGGCATGAGCGGCGATATCGAAGACAAGCCCCAGCCGCTGATCGAGCACCTGATCGAGCTCCGCCAGCGCCTGCTCTGGGCGGTGGGTTCGTTTTTTGTCGCCTTCCTCGTCTGCTTCTATTTCGCCAAACAACTCTTCAACCTGCTCGTCCTGCCGTTCAAATGGGCGGTGGAGTGGGCGGGGCTGACGCATCGCAATGTGGAACTGATCTACACGGCGCCGCAGGAATTCTTCTTCACGCAGATCAAGGTCGCCATGTTCGGCGCCTTCGTCATCGCTTTCCCGGTGATCGCCCAGCAGGTCTATAAATTCGTGGCGCCCGGCCTCTACAAGAACGAGCGCTCGGCCTTCCTGCCGTTCCTGATCGCTTCGCCGATCCTGTTCCTGATCGGCGCCGCACTGGTCTATTTCTTCTTCACGCCCATGGTCATGTGGTTCTTCCTTGCCATGGAGCAGGGCGGCGGCGAGGGGCAGGTCTCCATTCAGCTTCTGCCGAAGGTTTCCGAATATCTCAGCCTGATCATGTCGCTGATCTTCGCCTTCGGCCTCGTGTTCCAGCTTCCGGTCATCTCGTCGCTCCTGGTGCGCGCCGGTTTCATCTCGTCGCAGACGCTGAAGGACAAGCGCAAATACGCGATCGTCATCGCCTTCGTGGTGGCGGCCGTGCTGACGCCGCCCGATCCGGTTTCCCAGATCGGCCTTGCACTGCCGGCCATCCTTCTCTACGAGATTTCCATCTATACGGCCCGACTCATCGAACGGCAGCGGGCGAACGCCTCGAACGCGCAAGACGCGGAAAACGAGGTCGCAGCAACCCCGGGCGAGGCCGACTGAGGCTTTTCCCGCGGCGTTGCCGCAGGTCGCTGCCGGGCGGGGTGAGCCTTCATCCAAAGAACGCCTGGAACGACAATGCTTGATATCAAATGGATCCGCGACAATGCCGACGCCTTCGACGCCGCCCTGGCGAAGCGCGGCGCAAGTCCCCTCGCAAAGGCGCTGATCGACCTCGACGAGAAGCGCCGCAGCGTCATCCAGAAGGCGCAGGACATGCAGTCGCGCCGCAACGCCGCCTCCAAGGAGATCGGCGCGGCGATGGCGCAGAAGAACGGCGAGCTTGCCGACAAGCTGAAGGCCGAAGTCTCCGCCATCAAGGATCTGCTTCCCGCAGCCGAAGAGGAAGAGCGCCAGGTCACCGCCGAGCTCACCGACCAGCTCTCGCGCATTCCCAACATCCCGTTTGACGACGTGCCGGTCGGCTCGGACGAGACCGGCAATGTGGAAAAGCTGCAATGGGGAGCCAAGCCCGGCTGGAACCACAAGCCGCTGGAGCATTATGAAATCGGCGAGGCGCTCGGCTGGATGGATTTCGAGGCCGCGGCAAAGATCGCCGGCTCGCGCTTCACCGTGCTGAAGGGCCAGCTTGCCCGCCTGGAGCGCGCGCTCGGCCAGTTCATGATCGACGTCCACACCGGCGAACACGGCTACACGGAAGTGCATGCGCCGCTGCTGGTGCGCGACGACGCCATGTACGGCACTGGCCAGCTTCCCAAGTTCGCGGAAGACCTGTTTCGCACCACGGACGGCCGCTGGCTGATCCCGACGGCGGAAGTTTCGCTCACCAACCTCGTGCGCGAGGAAATCCTCGACCAGGACAAGCTGCCGCTGCGTTTCACGGCGCTCACCCCGTGCTTCCGCTCGGAAGCGGGCTCGGCCGGCCGCGACACGCGCGGCATGCTGCGCCAGCACCAGTTCATGAAGTGCGAACTCGTCTCGATCACCGATGCGGACAGCTCGATCGACGAACACGAGCGAATGACCGCCTGCGCCGAAGAAATCCTCAAGCGCCTCGGCCTGCACTACCGCGTCATGACGCTGTGCACCGGCGACATGGGTTTTGGCGCCCGCAAGACCTACGACCTGGAAGTCTGGCTGCCGGGACAGGATACGTTCCGCGAAATCTCGTCCGTTTCGGTCTGCGGCGATTTCCAGGCGCGCCGCATGAATGCGCGCTATCGCGGCAAGGACGACAAGGCGACGAAGTTCGTGCACACGCTGAACGGCTCGGGCACGGCCGTCGGCCGCGCGCTCATCGCCGTCATGGAAAACTACCTGAACGAGGACGGCACGATCACGGTGCCCGATGTCCTGCTGCCCTATATGGGCGGCCTGAAGAAGATCGAGAAGGCCGCCTGAGGCGGCGGGCGGAGACGAGATGCGCATCCTTCTGACCAATGACGACGGCATCCACGCCGAGGGCCTCGCCGCCCTCGAGCGGATCGCCCGGGAACTGACGGACGACGTCTGGGTCGTGGCACCCGAGACCGACCAGAGCGGCCTTGCCCACTCCCTGACTCTTTCCGAGCCGCTGCGCCTGCGCAAGATCGACGACAAGCGTTATGCGCTGCGCGGCACGCCGACGGACTGCGTCATCATGGGCGTGCGCGAAGTTTTGGACGTCAAGCCGGACCTCGTCCTCTCCGGCGTCAATGCCGGCGCCAACATGGCCGATGACGTCACCTATTCGGGCACGATCGCCGGCGCCATCGAGGGCACGCTGCAGGGCATCAAGTCGATGGCGCTGAGCCAGGCCTACCACCATGCCAGCGGCCGCGTCGTGTCGTGGGAAGTGGCGGAAACCTTCGCGCCAAAACTCATCCGCCAGCTGATGGACGTCGAGCTGCCGGACTGGACCTTCTTTAACCTGAACTTCCCCAACTGCACCCCCGCCGAACTCAAGGGCGTCGAGGTGACGAGCCAGGGCAAGCTCGATTTCGGTCTCACGATCGACGAGCGCGCCGATGGCCGGGGCTTCCCCTATTACTGGCTGCGCTTCGGCGAGCGCAAGGGCGATTTCCGCGTCGGCACCGATATCCACGCGGTCAAGAATCACAAGATCTCGGTCACGCCGCTGAAACTCGACCTCACGGACTACACCGTGCTCGATCGCGTGCAGCGCGTGCTCAACGGCGAGGATGCGGATTGAACACGGGACGGGTGATCGAGAAGGAAGGTTTTGCCGCGCTCGCGTTGCGCCTGCGCGGGCAGGGCATCAACAATCTCGACCTCCTGACGGCCGTGGAGCAGACGCCGCGCACGCTCTTCGTGCCGCCGCAGTTTGCCGGCGAGGCCTATTCGCGCCGCGTCCTGCCGCTCGACTGCGGCTCCTTCATGGAGGGCATCGACCTTGCGGTGCGCGTGCTGCACCTCCTGAGCCTGAAGGCAGGCCAGCGGATTCTCGAAGTCGGCACCGGCAGCGGCTTCACCGCCGCCGTCATGGGCCGCCTGACGGAGCGCGTGCTGACGGTCGACCGCTACCGCACGCTCGCCACCAATGCACAGCAGTCCATCGAGAAGGCCGGCATCCGCAACGTCATCGTGCGCCAGGCCGATGGCAGCAACGGCATGCCGGGCGAGGGCACCTTCGACCGCATCCTCGTCACCGCCGCCTTTCAGGCCTTGCCGCGCTTCTTCGCCGAGCAGCTCGTCTCCGGCGGCATGCTGATCGCCCCCGTCATGGTCAGCGACACCGAGTGCCGCATGCTGAAGCTGACCAAGACCGGCAGCCGCTTCGACCGCGAGGACCTCTTCGAGGTGCCTTACCTGCCGATCGTGCCGCAGATGGCGCAGGCCCTCTAATCAAACTCTCATCCATGGCTTTTACGGCTTGGCAGGGGCTCGCCTGCTGAGTCTCGTGGCGTTTTTTCCCGGAAAATCAGTGGCTCCAGCGCATGCGCCTCGGCGCACCGCACGGATTCCCGTCGCGATTCCAGCGCGTTAACCTTTTGTTAACCAACGCAAGCTTCGCGCAAGCTTCGGGGCGTAGGCCGATAGCGAAGCAGAAGTTTCCACACAGGACGCCGGTTTTTTGAGGTCGTTCCGATGGAGAGGGAAATGTACGTCTCGAACAGGATCACCAGCAGCTCGACCAGCGACAGCCTCGCCTATCTCGCAGGCAAGGCTGCAGGCAAGGCTGTCGAGGAGAATGCCGAGGCCGGATCGACCGCGCATCTCGCCGGCGGCAGCTACGACCCGTCCTCCCATGTCGGCCTGACGGTCGATGCGCTGCTCGTGCTGAGTGTTGCCAGGGAAGAGACGACATCCAGCCTGCCGGCACTGACGGCTGCCGAGCGGGACAACCTCGACACATCAGAACTCGAAAAGCGCGAATATGCCGCCTTCGGCCATTTCCTGGAGAAGGACGACCGCAAGGCCTATTACCGCGCCTATGTCGAATATTTCGACAGCATGCCGGCGCAGGACCAGCGCAGCGCGCGTTATGCCGGAACACGCGAGCCGGCCGTCGCCGCCCTGCAAGCCATCGCCTATAATGAAAGCGCCCTCGACATGACGGCGCCCGACGCCGCCCTCGAAAACGCCGCCGTCCTCGGCGAGCGGGCCACGCGCCGCGCGACGCCCATTTCGGCGATCTTCCAGCCTAGTGCTGCCGATGTCGAGAATGTCGCCCGCGTCAACGGCCGCATCTCGCGCGCCGACAGCATGTACGCGACGGGCTTCTGAGGCTTATCACCCTCGTTTTGCCATGGTGCGGGGGCACCATGGTTATCAATTCATCAAAAACCTGTTGCGGATAGCCCGTCCTTAACCGTGCAGTAACTCTAACGCGCTTTAATCGGTCTACATCAAGTAGCGTACCGATTGGGTAGTCTCATGCGTAAGAGTGTATCGCCGAGTTTTGGTAGGACCGCGACCCGCCTCGTGGCCGCCGCCCTGCTGGCAAGCGTAGCGACCGGGTGCAGCTCGGACGTCTCCCGTTTTGGCGGCCTCTTCTCCTCCTCCGGCTCAGACAACATCACGACGAGTTCGGTCCCGCGCCGCACGCTCTTCGGCAACAATGTCGTGCCGCGCGGCTCGGTCGGCAACGGCCAGCAGGTCGTCGCAACCGACCAGATGGGCACTCGCGAGCAGGCGCTGAACCAGGAATTCCCGGATCAGGGCACGGTCTCCTACGACCCGATCAACACATCCACCACCGGCGGCTCCGGCACGCGGCTCGCCACGACGCCGATGACCGTACAGCGCGGCGAACTCAACGACCCGACCGCTGGCGCCCGCCAGGAAGCCGAGCGCGACGTCGCGATGGCCCAGGAGCTTCCCGAGCGCAAGGTCAAGGAAGTCGACACGCTGACGACGTCAACCGTCAAGGGCAAGGCCGGCTGGTCGACAAAGAACGCACCGGTCGTCATGCTGCGCCAGGGCGAAAGCGTGAAGACGCTCGCCAACCGCTATGGTGTGCCGGAAAAGGAAATTCTCGCCGCCAACGGCCTGAAGCGCGCTGCGGATGCCGAGCCCGGCCAGAAGATCGTCATCCCGACCTTCAGCACGACGGCAAGTGCCGCCAAGGCCTCGACGGACCACACGCTGAAGGTCGGCGAAAAGCTGCCGACGCCGGAGCGCAAGGGCGAGCAGAACGTCGCCATCCTGCCCGGCACCTCCACGCGGGACAAGGTGAAGTCGGAAAGCGGCCAGACGAATTCCAAGGTCGCCGAGGCCGGCGAAGGCAAGGGCAAGGCCGGCTACGAAGTGCAGCCGGGCGACTCGCTTGCGAAGATCGCGCGCAGCAACGGCGTTTCCGTCGATGCGCTGAAGAAGGCGAACGGCCTTGAGACCGCATCGATCCGCATCGGCCAGAAGCTGACGATCCCGGCCGGCGGCGCGAGCGTCGAAACGACGACGGACAAGACGACGACGGCCTCGGTTCCGGTCAACAAGGAAAAGAGGGTCGAGACGACGGAAAAGAAGCCGGAAACCTACAAGGCACCGGTGAAGACTGTCTCCGTGACCGAAGCGACCGAAAAGTCGGACGTGACGGAAGATGCCCCCGAATCGACCGGCATCGGCAAATATCGCTGGCCGGTGCGCGGCGCGGTCATTGCCGGCTACGGCGCGAATGTCGAAGGCAACCGCAACGACGGCATCGACATCTCGGTTCCGGAAGGCACGCCGATCAAGGCAGCCGAAAACGGCGTGGTCATCTATGCCGGCAGCAGCCTCAAGGAACTCGGCAACGCGGTTCTCGTGCGCCACGACGACGGCACCGTCACGGTCTACGGCCATGCCGGCGACCTGAGCGTGCAGCGCGGCCAGAAGATCCAGCGCGGCCAGACGGTCGCCACCTCCGGCATGAGCGGCAACGCCACCCGCCCGAAGGTCCACTTCGAGGTGCGCAAGAACGCCACCCCGGTCAACCCGATGACCTTCCTGGAATAGGTTGATCGTCCATAGGAAAAACAACAAGGCCCGGTTCGACCGGGCCTTGTTGTTTCTGATAAAGCCGCTCGACCTCTCCTCCGCCATGGTCGGGCGTGACCCGACCATCCATCCACGGCCACGCCGCGAATGTGGATCCTCGGCTCAAGGCCGAGGATGACGACAGAGGGTGGGGCGAGGTTTACCGATCAAAGCAAGGTGGTCCCGTCGCCTTGCTTATTTCCATCTGCGGCTCGCCGATCTCGATCGCATGCCCGTCCGGATCGTAAAACCGGAAGACACGCTGGCCCCAGGCCTGCCGTTCGACCGGGTGTATCAGCTCCACATGCGGCGCGATGGCCGCGAAGGCTGCATCGACGTCCTCATGCTCGAAATAGAGCAGCAGGTTCTTTCGCCCGTAGGGCTCTTCCCCACTTGCTTCCTTTCGCCAGACGGTCTGCTCCAGCGCGCGTCCGTCGTGGATCGCAAAGCCGGTCTCGAAGAGCACGAAGGTTCCGAAATCCTCCAGAACCTTCAGGCCGAGCCTGTCGCGGTAGAAATCCCGGGAGCGACCGATGTCGCGGACGAAGGGGATCGGATTGACGAAGCGCATCGGGCGGCCGTCATTTCACCAGCGGTTTGCCGAGCCGCCCCGCGAGGTCCTGCACATATTGCCAGGCGACGCGGCCGGAGCGGGAGCCGCGCGTCGTCGCCCATTCGAGCGCCTCGGCGTGGAGTTGCTCCGCGGGGAGGTCGAGGTCGAAATGGCCGGCATAACCGTCGATCATTTCGAGATATTCGGTCTGGCTGCACTTGTAGAAGCCGAGCCAGAGGCCGAAACGGTCGGAAAGCGACACCTTTTCCTCGACGGCCTCGGAGGGATTGATCGCCGTCGACTGCTCGTTCTCCATCATGTCGCGCGGCAGGAGGTGCCGGCGGTTGGAGGTGGCATAGAGCAGCACATTGTCCGGCCGGCCTTCCACGCCACCGTCCAGCGCCGCCTTCAGCGACTTGTAGGACGTGTCGTCATGGTCGAAGGAGAGGTCGTCGCAGAAGATGATGATGGGCGCGGGCGCGTCCTTTAGGATCTCCATCAGCGCCGGCAGCGTCGAAATATCCTCGCGGTGCACCTCGACGAGTTTCAGGCCGCTGCCGGTCTCCTTGGCAGCAAGCGCATGCACCGATTTTACCAGCGACGACTTGCCCATGCCGCGCGCGCCCCAGAGCAGCACGTTGTTGGCCGGCAGGCCGCGGGCGAATCGCACGGTGTTGTCGACGAGGATGTCGCGCACATGGTCGACGCCGCGGATGAGTTCGATGTCGATGCGGTTCGGGCGCTTCACCGGCTGGAGGTGCTGGCGGGCCGGCGACCAGACGAAGACGTCGGCGGCGTTCCAGTCGTTGATGGCGGGCGCGGGGCCGGCGAGGCGTTCCAGCGCGGCATTGATACGGCCGATTTCGGCGAGCAAAAGCTTGACGTGGTCTTCCTGCAATTTCTCTCTCCTCATGCGTCCCTGCCGGGTAACATGGGGCGGCGGGTGGCGAAAAGGGGGAAAGCGCTTGAAAAGAGCCGGCTTCTCAGTCTCGTGTGTTGCATTCAAGGCCTGCTTGCCTATATTCCGGCAACCGAAATGGCCCCTCAGGCCGCACAAATTCAAGATTTCAAGGAGTAGCTGATGTTCATTACCGAGGCCTTCGCCCAGACGGCACCCGGCGGGGCAGCTGGCGGTGCAGACATTCTCATGTCGGTCCTGCCGTTTCTGCTGATCTTCGTGGTGATGTATTTCCTCATCATCCGCCCGCAGCGTGCCAACATGAAGCGTCGCGAAGAGCTTCTGAAGAACATCCGCCGCGGCGACCAGGTCGTCACCGGCGGTGGCATCGTCGGCAAGGTCACCAAGGTCGTCGACGACCACGAGCTTGAAGTCGAAATCGCCGAGGGCATGAAGGTGCGCGTCGTGCGCAGCGGCATCAGCGAAGTCCGCGTCAAGGGCGAACCCGTCAAGGAATAACTTGGCCTGCCGCCTGGCCGGGCAAAAACCCGGCCGGACGGCCCGACTGGTTTTCAGCCGGCGTCCGTGCCGGGTTGTTTTTGTTTTTACGCAATGCCAGCAGGACCGCGTTCCGCCCTTTTTGCTGGAGTTGCCGTAGGCGAGACCGCGATGCAGCAATCCGCCCGCTGGAAGACCGTTTCCCTCTGGCTCGTCCTTGCGGCGAGCCTTCTTGTCATTCTGCCCAGCCTTTTGCCCACGCGCACGGCCGCTCTTCTTCCCGGCTGGCTGACGATGCACCGCCTCGAGCCCGGCATCGACCTCACCGGCGGCTCCCGCCTCGTGCTGGAGGTTTCGCGCAGCGACATCGCCGCCGACCGGCTGCGCGCCGCCGTGGAAACGATCGGCAATGCGCTGCGCGCTGCGCGCGTTCCCTATAGCGACCTCAACGGCGCGGACGACACGATCGACGTGACGGTGACGGCCGCCGATCGCGTTGAGGCCGCTCGCACGACGCTCGCCGGCCTCGATCTCGGCACGCTGAGTGAGCCTGAAACCAACGCATTCCGCCTCGTCTTATCGGCTGCAGCCATCGACGATTCCGTCCGCGTCGCCTCGCTTGGCGCTGTCGATGCGGTCCGCCGCCGCGTCGAGAGCCTGGATATCCCCACCCTTGTCGTCGGGCGCGGCGAGCATGACCGCATCGTCGTCGCCATGCCGGGCCTCACCAACCCGCAGCGTGTCAAGGACATGCTGGCGCAGGTCGGCCGGCTCTCCGCACGGCTGGTCGATGACAGCGTGCCGGTCAACACGGCGATCGAGGACGGCGCGCCGGCGGGCTCCGAAGTGCTCTACTCCACCGGGGAGCCGCCGGTCGGCTATCTCGTCCGGCAGGACGATCTCTTCACCGCGTCCGACGTCGCCTCCGCGCAGCCGGCCGCCAATGGCGAACCCTTCATCGAATTCGTGCTGAGAGGCGAAGCGGCCGAGCGGCTCGCCGCCTTCACGCGCGAAAACAGCGGCCGCACCATCGCGATCCTGCTTGACGGCCAGATCATCTCGACCTCGCGCATCCAGGGCGCCATCACGGATGGCGTCGGCCGGCTTTCCGGCGATTTCGACGCGGAGGGTGCGGGAAACCTCGCGCGCATCATCGCCAGCGGCCCGCTGCCCGCACCGCTCACCATCATCGAGGAGCGCTCGATCGAGCCGGCGCTCGGCACGACGTCCAGGGTCACGATGGCCGCTGCGCTCGTCGTCGCTGTCGGGGCCGTCGTCGCCTTCATGACCTTCTTCTATGGCGTGCTCGGGGTCATCGCCTCGATAGCACTGTTCTTCAACGTCATCCTCACCTTCGCCGTGCTGGCGCTGGTCGGGGCGCCGCTGTCGCTTTCCATGATCGCCGGCATTGTGCTCACCGTCGGCATCACGGTGGATGCCAGCGTGCTGATCTTCGAGCGCATTCGCGAGGAGGTGAAGGGCGGGCGCGAGCTCTCGCGCGCCGTGCTGGTCGGCTTCCGCCGTGCGCGCGCCACGGTGCTCGATGCCTCCATCACCATGTTCATCGCCATCGCGGTGCTCTTCCTGCTCTCGGCCGCGCCGGTGCGCGCCTTCGCGCTTGCCGTCGGCATTGGCCTTTTGGCAACGCTCATCACCACCTTCACGCTGACGCGCCGCCTTGTCAGCGCCTGGCTCAACCGCAGCCATGCGACGCACCTGCCGAAGGGCGTGCGCTCCGGCTTCTTCGACAGCCTCAATCTGCGCTTCATGGCGGTGCGCAACGTCGTCTTCCTGATGACGGCCGTGCTCTCGCTCTCCATCGCGGGCCTGCTGATTGCTGGAAAGCTCAAGCCCGGTATCGATTTCACCGGCGGCGCGGCGCTGGAAGTGCAGGCGAAGGCGGGCAATGCCGATCCCGACGATATTGCCGCGCGCCTGACGGATGCCGGCGTCGATGTGCTGAACGTCACCAAGCACCGCGATGCGCGCCACGCGCTGGTGCGGCTGACGTCAGCCGGCGAGGGCGAGAATGCCGAGCAGACCTCCGTGCTCATCGCCCGCGGCGAGCTCGAAGACGATTACGACTTCCGCCGCGTCGAAGTGGTCGGCCCGGCAATATCCGGCGAGCTGATCGACACGGCGACGCTCGGCTTCGTCGTCGGCCTCTTGGCGCTCGTCGCCTATATCTGGGTCCGCTTCGAGTGGCACTTCGCCATCGGCGCCATCATCGCGCTGGCGCATGACGTGTTCTTCACGCTCGGCTTCCTGGCGCTCGCCAAGATCGAGTTCAACATCACCGCCGTCGCAGCCCTCCTGACCGTCGCCGGCTATTCCTTGAACGACACCATGGTCGTCTATGACCGGATCCGCGAAAATCTTCGGAATTTCAAGCAGATGCCGCTGCCGATCCTGATCGACGACGCGATCAACCGCACGCTGTCGCGCACGGTGCTGACCTCGGCGACGACGCTGATCGCGCTTTCGGCGCTGGCGCTGTTCGGCGGCGAGGCGATCCGCACCTTCGCGCTGACGCTGCTCTTCGGGGTGGCGATCGGCACCATTTCCTCTATCTATATTGCCGGACCGATCCTCATCCTGTTCCGCCTGCAGCCGGAGCGCTACCGCCCGGGCAAGGGTGGTAAGGCACCGGTTACGGAAGCGACGGAAAGCAATGGCTAAAGGCATCGAAATCCGCGAGGCGCACTTCCCCGGTCGTGCGCCGATCGACGCATATGGCAATGGCGGTTTCCGCTTTGCCGACATGTCGCACCGCGGCTCCATTCTCTGCCTGCCCTCCGGCATCCACGGCTGGGACAAGGAGGAGGGCGAGGCGCTGACGGTCGCTGATCTCCAGCGCGTGCTGGACGAGGCGGGCGATATCGAGGTGCTGCTGGTCGGCACCGGCAAGGACATCCGCCCGCTGCCGGCGGATATCAAGGCGGCGCTCAAGGAGCGCCGGATCAGCTCCGACCCGATGAGCACGGGGGCCGCCGTGCGCACGTTCAATGTCATGCTGGCGGAAAGCCGGGCGGTCGCCGCGGCGCTGATCGCGGTGTGACGCGGAAGGCGGTTTTTTCGACGTGACCGACAAGATGGATGCCCATTACGAGCACTGCCTGACGGTGCTTCGCGAGACCGATCGCGACCGCTATCTCGCCTGCCTGCTGGCACCAGTGGAAAAGCGCGGCGCGCTTGCCGCGCTCTACGCCTTCAATGCCGAGATCGCCCGCGTGCGCGACGTGGTGCGCGAGGCGCTTCCCGGCGAAATCCGCCTGCAATGGTGGCGCGACCTGCTGGAGGGAGAGGCCGACGGCGACGCCATGGCCAACCCGCTTGCGGCCGGCCTGATGGCCTGCGTCCGGGAGCACCGGTTGCCGATCGCCGTACTGACGGACATGATCGAAGCGCGCATCTTTGACGTCTATAACGACCCGATGGAGAGCCGCGCGTCCTTCGAAGGTTATGCCGGCGAGACGGCCTCCGCGCTGATCCAGCTTGCGAGCCTCATCCTCGATCCCGCCACCGCGCCAAAATCGGCGGATGCGGCCGGCCATGCTGGCGTGGCGCAGACGGTGGCCGGAACGCTCCTGCTGCTGCCGATCCACCGCCGCCGCGGGCAGGTCTACCTGCCGGCCGATCTCCTGGCCGCGACGGGCCTGACGCCGGAAGCGCTTCTCGGCGGCAGCGATGCCGCTGCGGCCACGCGCGCCGTGCAGGCATTCGTGGGTCTCGGCCGCGAGCATCTGGCCAAGGCGCGGGCGGCAAGCGGCGTCTCGCCGGCGAATCGCCCGGCCTTTTTGCCCGTCGCGTTCGTTCCGCATATATTGGACGCCGCGGAGAAGGCGGGCGCCGCGGCGCTCGAACGCTCCCCCCAGCCGGCGCAGTGGCGGCGGCAATGGTGGATGTGGCGGGCGATGCGGCGCGGGCCGTTCTAAAAATTGACGGGACGCAAAACTGGCGCAAGCCTTGTCGGCTACAGCGTCAGGACGTTTTTCGCGGAGGAGTCGCGCCGATGCTCTGGACCATCACCATCGCCAGCCTGCTCTTGGCCGGCCTGGTCTTTCGTCAGGTGTTTCGCCGGGAGGAGGAGCAGGAGCTGGCGGGCGAGGATGCCGGCCTGGCGATCCTGGAATTCGGCCGGGCTTTTCCCGACGAGGCGATCCGCGAGATGATCACCACCGCAAACGGCCGCACGGTGTTCCTGCGGCTGCATGACGGCAAGGCCGGCTGCATGAATGCGCACGGCCATCACTATTCCTGCCACCTGATCGAACCCGGTACGGTGCGCGTCAACGGCGCCGGCCCGAAGCGCCTCGATGTCAAGTTCGCCAATGCCGCCTACGAGGGGGGCACCTTCGAGTTCCGCGACGAACGGGACGCCGCGGAAGTCTCGCTGTGGCTGCTCGGCAGCTTCATGCCTGGTATCGCCAGCGTTGACCCGCAGGCCGCGGGCCAGCCGCACTAATTCACAGGCTTAACCAGCGCGCGCAGTCTTCCAGCGCGCGGGCGGCAGTGGCGTGCTTCTTGGCGATCGCCTTGTCCTTGCCGCGAAAGCGCTTCAGGCCCTCGGGTCTGGTCACCGCGCCCGGCTCCAGCGGCGGGAACAGGCCGAAATTGACGTTCATCGGCTGGAAGGAACGCTTGCCCGGCTCGTCGTCGGAGACGATGTGGCCACCGGTTATATGGTTCAGCAGCGCGCCGAAGGCGGTGGTTTCGGGCGGCAGCGAGGGCGTCTCGCCCAAGCGCTCGGCGGCGGCGAACCGGCCGGCGAGCAGGCCGATGCTGGCGCTTTCCACATAGCCTTCGCAGCCGGTGATCTGGCCGGCAAAACGCAGGCCCGGGCGGCCCTTCAGCGTCAGCGAACGGTCGAGCAGCGTCGGCGAGTTGATGTAGGTGTTGCGGTGCAGGCCGCCGAGCCGGGCGAATTCCGCATTTTCGAGCCCGGGAATCAGGCGAAAGATCTCTGCCTGCGCGCCATATTTCAGCTTTGTCTGGAAGCCGACCATGTTGTAGAGCGTGCCGAGCGCATTGTCCTGGCGAAGCTGCACGACGGCATAGGCCTTGACGGTCGGGTTATGCGCATTGGTGAGGCCCATCGGCTTCATCGGCCCGTGGCGCAGCGTCTCGCGGCCGCGCTCCGCCATCACCTCGATCGGCAGGCAGCCGTCAAAATAGGGCGTGCCTTCCCATTCCTTGAAGCCCGTCGTGTCGCCGGCGATCAGCGCGTCGATGAAGGCATTGTACTGCTCTTCGTCCATCGGGCAGTTGATATAGTCCTTGCCCGTGCCGCCGGGGCCGACCTTATCGTAGCGCGACTGGAACCAGCAGATGTCCATGTCGATGCTTGCCGTGTGCACGATCGGCGCGATGGCATCGAAGAAGGCGAGCGAATCGGCGCCGGTGCGCGCCTGGATCGCTGCGGCGAGCGATGGTGCGGTCAGCGGACCGGTCGCGATGATCGCCTGGTCCCATTCCTCCGGCGGCAGTCCGGTCACTTCCTCGCGCGTGATGGTGATCAGCGGGTGGCTTTCGAGAGCGGCCGTGACGGCGACGGAAAAGCCATCGCGATCGACCGCGAGCGCGCCGCCGGCCGGCACCTGGTTGGCATCGGCCGAACGCATGATCAGCGAACCGGCCAGCCGCATTTCGGCGTGCAGCACGCCGACCGCATTGCTGGTCGCATCGTCGGAGCGGAAGGAGTTGGAACAGACGAGCTCGGCAAGGCCGTCCGTCTTGTGGGCATCCGTGCCGCGCACGCCGCGCATTTCATGCAGGATGACGGGCACGCCACGCTCGGCGATCTGCCAGGCGGCTTCGGAGCCTGCAAGGCCGCCGCCGATGATATGGATGGGGGCTGGGAAGGAGGTGTTGTTCATGGCCGGTTCGTTACCACGGCGGCGTGCGGCTTTCCATCACCCCGAAATCAAAAGCTTGAATCAAAAACGGCACCAGATGGTGCCGTTTGAAGCGTTCCTCGCGCGTCGCCTATTCCGGCCGCAGCGGCGGAAATTCGGCTGATGTCTTAGCGGAAGGAACGGGCTGCGATGTCGCGGATGTCGTAACGCGTCAGGCCGATGTCGGACAGCGTGTGGTTCGACAGGTTGCCGAGCTCGTTCATCGTGCGGCGGTAGGAAATCCAGTTCTTTGCAATGCGGATCGGGTTCATCGTCTTTGCTCCTCGAAGCGGTTGTCCGGGACGTCTGTCAACCGGTTTGTGATGCTTATATACGCGACACTCTTGTTAATGTGCAGTGCAAAGAAAATGCAGCTGCTATGCATTTGTGCAATAAGACGATCACGGATCGGGCAGTTGCGAACGGTGCGAGCAGAATAGGCAGAAAGTGCCGATATTCCAGGCGGATAGGGATTTTCAGCATTTTCGGGGAAGAAAAGCAGGCGTGTCGCAGACGATGAATCGCGACATTGTGCGGCGCAATAAGTCACGCACAGCAAAACGCCCTCCGGCGGGAACCGGAGGGCGTTCGAAAAAGGACCGTTAACGGTCGTTCGGCTTAGTTGGAAGCCTTGCGAGCGATGTACGGGATATCGCTGCGGCCGATGCCGAGGTCGCGGAGCTCGCGGTCCGACATGCGGCCGAGTTCATTGACGGTCTGACGATACTTGCGCCAGTTGTTAAAAGAGCGTGCCAGGTTCATGTGATTACCCCTTTCTTGGGCTTCGTACTGGGCGGCCGCTCGTCTTTGGCGCCGCCCTGATCTGATGAAACGGAATATACGCTGCGCCGCCGAAAAGAACAGCGCTGTTCCAGCACGGCACCCATGCATTTTACGCATGTCAAGCAGAAATTTTGGCAAAATTCTGGCCAAAATCCGGGCTTTCGGCCACAAAGGTTAAGGCCGGTATGCGTCTCTGGTTGGGTGCAGTGCAAAAAGAAACGCCCGCCGGGGAGGAGATCCGGCGGGCGTTTCTGGTCTCGATCGGCAACCTGGGAGGAGGAGGGGTGCCGATCCTGTCGGGGACGTTGGGAGGAGGAGATCGTCGCCCGACCGATGAGAGGAATATAGGATGGCGCCGCCGCGTAAAAAAGAGCGCGATCGGAATGGCACCCATGCGCCGTTTGCATGCGTTCGGCGCCAGATGCGCGCGATTGCGCAAACTTTGCGCGGATCTACGCAGCGTCGAAGGATTTTGCCGGGAAAGGGAGGGTGCGCCATGCGTCTGGCGCAAATAATAACGCCCGCTGGGGGAGGAGATCCAGCGGGCGTCATTGAAGGTGACTGGCAACTGGGAGGAGGAGTGTTGCCAATCGTATCGAAGCGACGCTGGGAGGAGGAGTGCGTCGCCCCGAATTCCATGTCGATCCCCGTTTCCGGACATCGGGTCTTCAGGCATCATGCCAGGCGTTCGACCAATCCGCTCTTCCGGTCCTCTGTCGCCTTACGAAACGCGGCGCCTCGATTTCCGGGCCGGACCATCTCTGATCCGATGACTGAACTATAACCGCGCCCGTCGATTTTGTGCAGTGCAATATGGGCATGGATGATATGCGCCCGCTGCATGCCCGAAACCGCCGAGCCGATCGGCTCTTGAGGGCTAGAATTACCATGTATTTCTTTATTTCCCGTTTATCTTGGTGGTCATTGGTCCGCATTCAAGGGCGTAACTCGCGAAGATTTGCCCATTTTTCGAGTTTTCGCCCCGATTGCGAATTTCTCCGCAACCTATATCGTCCCTGTTGACAGAGCCGGAATCGGCGCGATCGAGTGGTATTTTTGGAACGGAGCAGGAACGCATGTACAGGGGCAGGCTGGAGCGCGACCTCAAACTCTGGGAGGTGCAGGGCCTGATCGACGCGCCAACCGTCGGGCGGCTGCTCAAGGAATACGATTCACGCCCCAGTTCCTTCAGCCTCGGCCGCGTGCTGATGATCATTGCGGCATTGCTGGTCGCTGCCGCAGTCCTGCTGCTGGTCGCCGCCAACTGGGATGCCATTCCGCGCCTCGTGCGGCTTGTCGGCATCGTCGGGCTAATCTGGGGCGCCTATCTGGCCGGCGCGGTGCTCATCACGCGCGGCGCGGAGCGGCTGGCCGCCGCCTTCCTGGTGTTCGGCACGCTCGCCTTCGGCGGCGCGATCGCGCTCGTCGGGCAGATGTACCATCTCTCCGGCGATACGTTCCAGGCGATGCTCGTCTGGTTCGTCGGCGCGGTCGTAGCGGCTGCGCTCTTCCGCTCGGGCGCCGTCACCGCCGTCGCGGGTTTCCTCGCCTTCGTCGTTTCCGGTGCGGACTGGACGCAATCCTACAGCGCCAATGAGACCGTGCTGCTCTGGCTGATGCCGCTGATGGCCGTCATCATCATCCTGCTGGTGCGGTATACCGGCGCCGCGCGGGTCCGCCATTTCGCCTATCTGCTGCTCGTCACCTGGCTCGCCTTTATCTATAGCGAATACGAGACGCCGACGACCGCCATCGCGATTGCCGCCTTCGGCGCGGTCGCCTATCTGCTGGCCGCCGTGCCGCAGTCGCCGCTCCATGCCTTTGCCCGCAGCGCCGGCGCCGCACCCGCCTTCTATTCCTACCTGGTGCTGATGGTCGGCCTTCTCGTGCTGCATGCCGAATTCGACAATGTGGCGGACCGGCTGTTCCTCGGCATCCTCACGCTCATGGCCGCCATCGCCGGCATTGCGCTTTCGGGCAAGGAGAACGGGGCGGTGCGTTATCTCGGCTACGGTGCTTTCGCTGCCGAGACGCTCTATCTCGCCTCCGAAACGATCGGCTCCATCATCGGCACGTCCGGCTTCTTCCTCGTCTCGGGCCTGGTGGTGGCTCTGATCGCCTGGGGCGTGATCGCGCTGGAACGGCGTTTTTCCAAGGCTGAAACCAAGGTGGAGGCGTGAGCATGACGATATCCAGTTTCCTCCGCGTGCCCCCGCTTGCCGCCGCCATCGTCGCCGCTGCCCTCCAGACCGCGGTGCTCGGTTATATGGTCGAAAGCCGCGCCTCGATCCTGCGCAGCGGCGCCGACATTAAATTGAAGACGCTGCCCGTCGATCCGCGCGACCTGCTGCGCGGCGACTACGTCATCCTGTCCTATCCGATCTCGACGATCCCGAAGGATATCGTGACGGGCGAGATACCGAAGGACAGCCAGCAGGTGCGCATGTCGGTGCGGCTGAAGCCCGGCGCGGACGGCCTATGGACGGCAAGCGAGGCGAGTTTCGGCGACCTTGCGCCGGCGGAAGGCAGCGTCGTGCTGCGCACGCTGCCCTTCGAATATTATTCGTCGGTGGACAATGTCCTGCCGGATAACATCTTCGTCAGCTACGGCATCGAGCGCTATTATGTGCCGGAAGGCGAGGGCAAAGTGCTGGAGGATGCCCGCAACCAGGAGGAACTGGAGGTGGAGGCGCGCGTCTCGAAGGAGGGCACGCCGCAGATCGCCCGGCTCATCCTGAAGGGCGAGCCGATTTATGACGAACCGCTCTATTGACGAGAACGGGCTGGATCACGCCGCTCTGCTCCGCATTTTTCCTTTGATCCGCCGGAAACGGGTGATATAGAGACGCCGCGCTCGGAGGGCGCCACGGCAGCGGCCATGCCGCCCGTGGCACTGCAGTATCTGAGACGCGGGTATGGTGAAATTGGTAGACACGCCAGATTTAGGTTCTGGTGCCGCAAGGCGTGGGAGTTCAAGTCTCTCTACCCGCACCAGAGCCACGAACCGTGGAAATGGAGGTTTCCGCGGCTGTGGGTCATTGTAGAGCGCCATTTTGCTTGCCAAAAGGCCACGGAATTCAGTAAAGCCACCGCTGGCAAATGGACCGGCGGGGTGCTCGCCATAACCGGCAGGCCGGTTTGAGCACCGCCAACTCGAAATTGAAGGTTTGAACATGCAGGTTATCGAAACGCTCGCTGAAGGGCTGAAGCGCGAAATCAAGGTCGTTATCCCGGCCAAGGACATGGAAGCTCAGATGAACGAGCGTCTTGAAGACGCCAAGGGCCGTGTCCGCATCAACGGCTTCCGTCCGGGCAAGGTCCCCTTCGCCCATCTCAAGAAGATGTACGGCAAGTCGATCATGGCTGAGCTCGTCAACGAGATCATTCGCGACCGTCCGTCGGCGATCCTTTCCGAGCGTGGCGAAAAGTCGGCGACGCAGCCGGAAATCGTGATGACCGAGGACCAGGCCGAAGCGGAAAAGATCCTTGCCGCCGAAGCCGATTTCGAATTCACCCTGTCCTACGAAGTCATCCCGGCGATCACGCTGAAGGACGCTTCCGGCATCGCCGTCACGCGCGAAGTCGTTGAAGTCGACGCTGCCGAAGTCGACGAGCAGATCCTGAAGATCGCCGAAAGCGCGCGTTCCTACGAAACCAAGAAGGGCAAGGCCGCCGACGGCGACCGCGTCACGATCGATTACCTCGGCAAGGTCGATGGCGAAGCCTTCGACGGCGGCAAGGACGAAGACGCTGAACTCGTCATCGGCTCCAACCGCTTCATCCCGGGCTTCGAAGAGCAACTCATCGGCCTGAAGGCTGGCGACGAGAAGGTCATCACCGTTACCTTCCCGGCCGATTACCCGGCTGAAAACCTCGCCGGCAAGGAAGCCACCTTCGACATCAACGTCAAGGAAGTCGCTGCTGCCGCCGACGTCGAGATCAATGACGACCTCGCCAAGAAGCTCGGCCTCGAATCGGCCGACAAGCTGCGCGAAATCGTCCGCGGCCAGATCGAAAGCCAGTACGGCTCGGTCACCCGTCAGAAGGTCAAGCGTCAGATCCTCGACCAGCTCGACGAGATGTACAAGTTCGATTCGCCGGAACGCCTGGTCGACGCCGAGTTCGAAAACATCTGGCGCCAGATCAACACGGACCTCCAGCAGTCCGGCAAGACGTTCGCTGACGAAGACACGACGGAAGAAGCCGCTCGCGAAGAATACCGCAAGCTTGCCGAACGCCGCGTCCGCCTCGGCCTCGTTCTCTCGGAAATTGGCGAAAAGGCCGGCATCCAGGTGACCGACGAAGAGATGCAGCAGTCGCTTTACCAGCAGCTCCGCCAGTTCCCGGGCCAGGAAAAGCAGATCCTCGAATATTTCCAGAAGACCCCAGGTGCCGCCGCTTCGCTGCGCGCGCCGATCTTCGAAGAAAAGGTCGTCGATCACCTGCTCAGCGAGATCAAGGTGACGGACAAGGCCGTCTCCAAGGACGAGCTGATGGCCGAAGACGAAGAGGGTTCCGAAAAGGAAACCAAGAAGGCTGCGCCGAAGAAGAAGGCTGCCGCCAAGGCCGAAGCAACGGACGGCGAAGAAGCCGCTCCGAAGAAGAAGGCCCCGGCCAAGAAGAAGGCCGCCGAAGGCGACGCCGAATAATCGGATCGACCCTATTCAATACGAAGAGGCCGCCCATTGGGCGGCCTTTTTGTGTTTGGGCATAGTGCTCCCGAACAGCCGCACGCGGCCTCTGCAACAAAGCGCAGCACAACGAAACCCGCCAATACGCTCGATTATGCCAGTGATGACCGTGTCGAAAACGCGGTCGGCGCCTGCTGTGCAAATCGCACGTGGCGGCCGCAATGCCGGAGTGCGCCCGCATGTTGAAATCAACTGTCGCTATCAGCAGGTTCGCCCTGCTTTGGATTCTTTGTCCCGTGGTGGCCATTGCCTCCTTTCGCTTTCTCCTCGGAGGCGTCGAGGTGACGATGGCCGACTTCGTCTATCACGCCAACCTGCGGCCGGTCGCATTCTATGCCCACATCGTTCTGGCGTCGGTCGCGCTTGCTCTCGTGCCCATGCAACTATGGCCGGGGTTGCGGCAACGCCGCATCACCCTTCACCGAACGCTCGGGAGGGTTTACGCGATTTCGATTCTCGCCTCCGGGGCTGGCGGCTTCTTTCTGGCGGTGGGCACCGAATCGGGCGCTGTTGCAGCCTCTGGCTTCGGCTGCCTGGCCATTGCCTGGGTCGGTACGACGGTCTACGGCGTCATTCTCGCGATGACAGGGGATGTGGCGGCGCATCGCCGCTGGATGATCCGCTCCGCTGCCCTGACGATGGCCGCGGTGACACTTCGCATCTACCTCGGGCTCTCCGTCGTGGCCGGCCTGTCCTACGACGAGGTTGCCGGAGCGCTGGCGTGGGGATGCTGGATACCCAATCTTCTTCTTGCCGAATTCCTCGTGCGCCGGAACAGATCAGGGCAGCAGCGGGCAAGCCTCCGACCTGCCGTCAGCCGAGGGTGAGAAGCAGCGCCCGATGATCGGAAACTTCGGGCGTTTCCACGACCGTGAACTCCGCGACCGGCACTTCCGCGTTTACCAGCATGTAGTCCGCATAGCGGCCGGGCTTCTTGTAGAGCGAGGTTCGGGTGTCGGTGAAGCCGCGGGTCGTGACGAGGTCGGTGAGGCCGAACTGTTCGAGCGTCTTGAAGGTTCGGCTGTCGGGCAGGAGGTTGAGGTCGCCGCACAGCACGAGGCCTTCGTCCTTGCGATGCAGGCGCTCGATGAGCGCGACGAGGGCGTCGGCCTGCGCATCGCGAACGGGAGAATCGCCCTTGCCGTCTTCCGTCCGCAGGCCGTGGAGTTGCACGACGGACAACGCGCGATCGGCCGCGTAGTCGTAGAGGCGGAAAGCGTGGGCGTTGCGGGCGCGTGGATGGGTGCCGAACCCATGCGGGGAATAGGCGCCGTGCACGAAATCGAGCGCCTGGCCGATCACCGCGATGTCCTGCCGGATGAAGGTGGCGAGGCCGAATTCCTGCCAGCAGGCTTGGTCACCGTCCAGCAATTCGCCGCGCATGGCCGGCACGAAGAAGCCGTCATGGGCGGGAAGCGCGCTGGCGATGTCCCGGTAGAGATTGGCGCGCTGCTGGAGTTCCACCGCGCCGTCGCGATAGGTGAGCCAGTCCGACCGCGCGGCGACGGCCCGAGGCACTTCCTGCAGGCAATAGATATCGGCATCGACTGCGGCGAGATAGTCGATGAGCGGCGCGTGCAGCATGCCGCCCCAGACGTTCAGCGACAGGATCTTCATGCCGTCTGCGACAGGTCGCCCATGCGGTTCCAGGCGTCGAGGCCGGCGATCTTGTAGGCTTCGGCAAGCGTCGGGTAGTTGAAGGTGTTTTCGACGAAATATTCGACGGTGCCCTTCAGGTTCAAAACGGCCTGGCCGATATGGACGAGTTCGGTTGCGCCTTCGCCGACGATGTGCACGCCGAGCAGGCGGCGGGTCTTCAGCGAGAAGATCATCTTCAGCAGGCCGGAATTGAGGCCCATGATGTGGCCGCGCGAGGTCTCGCGGAACCGCGCCATGCCGCATTCATAGGGGATGCCGCGTTCCTTGACCTCTTCCTCGGTGAGGCCGCAGGTCGAGATTTCCGGCACGGCATAGATGCCGTAGGGGAAATATTTCGGCGGCTCCTTGGCAATGGCGCCGACGGCGACGCGGGCGGCGATGCGGCCCTGTTCCATCGAGGTTGAGGCAAGCGCCGGGAAGCCGACGACATCGCCGGCGGCGAAGATATGCGGCACTTCGGTCTGAAACGTCTCCGGGTTGACGCTGAGGCGGCCGCGCGAATCGGCGGTGAGGCCGGCGGCGGCGAGGTTCAGGCTGTCCGTTGCGCCGACGCGGCCGGCGGCATAGAGCACCATGTCGCAGGTGACGTGGCGACCGTTGTCCAGCGTGATCTCGCACTTGCCGTTTTCGAGCTTCTCCACCTTGTCGGCCTTCTGGCCGAGGATCAGCTTCATGTTGCGGTCGCGCAGATCATGGGTGAACTCCTCGATAATTTCCTTGTCGATGAAATCGAGGATCGTCGCCTTGGGATCGATAACCGTCACCTGCGTGTCGAGCGCGCTGAAGATCGTGGCATATTCGATGCCGATGACGCCGGCGCCGATGACGGCCATGGAGCGCGGCAGGCTCTGGATGTCGAGCAGCTCGTCGCTATCGAGCACGCTGACGCCATCGAAGGGGATGCTCTCCGGGCGATAGGGTTTCGTGCCGACCGCGAGCATTATGCTGGCGCCCTTCACATGCACGATCTCGCCGTCGTCCTTGGCGATTTCCATCGTATCGGGCGTGACGAACTTCGCCTTGCCGCGGATGTGCTGCACGCGGTTGCGCGCGAACTGGTGCTCCAGCACGTCGACCTCGTGGTCGAGCGTGATGAGCAGGCGGCGGCGCAGGTCGTCGGCGCTGATTTCCTGCTTCACGCGATAGGAGCGGCCATAGAAGCCGCGCTCGCGCCAGCCGGAGAGGTTCAGCGCGGTCTCGCGCAGCGTTTTCGACGGGATCGTGCCGGTGTGCACGGAAACGCCGCCGACGCGCTTGCCCTGTTCGATGACCAGAACCTTGCGCCCGAGCTTGGCGGCCTGGATGGCGCCGCGGCGGCCTGCTGGGCCGCTGCCCACGACGACGAGATCGAATTCCTGCATGTGAGGGTGCCCCAGTCTTTTGCGGGAAGAATCATATTGCGTTGCAGCAATTGTCTTCTCCTCGCATTTTTACGTCAACCGAATGTGACAGCGAACCGTTTCAATCGGATGAAAGCCGGTTCACCCGATCTTGGGATTTCACATAAGTCTCAGTCCCTTGAGACTGGCATGCCCATCCTTGCCGATGATGATGTGGTCATGCACCGTGATACCAAGCGGGCGCGCCGTTTCCACGATCGTCTTCGTCATGTCGATGTCCGCCCGCGACGGGGTCGGGTCACCGGACGGGTGGTTGTGGACCAGAATGATCGCCGTCGACGACAGTTCGAGCGCCCGGCGCACCACCTCGCGCGGATAGACCGGCGTGTGATCGACCGTGCCGTGCCCCTGCACCTCGTCGGCGATCAGCGTGTTGCGCTTGTCGAGGAAGAGGATGCGGAACTGCTCGCGCGGCTCATGCGCCATGGCGGCGTGGCAATATTGGATGACGGAGGACCAGGAGGCGAGCACGGTCTTGTTGCGGATCTCGCTTTTCAGCGTGCGCTGGGCGACGGCGGAAATGAGTTTCAGGTCGAGTGCCACCGCCTCGCCGATGCCCTTGACCTCCTGCAACAGCGCGGGCGTGGCGCCGAAGACCCCGGAAAGCGTGCCGAAGCGGTCCAGCAGGGCCTTCGCCACCGGCTTCGTGTCGCGCCGGGGAATGAGCCGGAACAGCAGCAGTTCGAGGATTTCGTAGTCGGCAAGTGCGCCGTCGCCACTGTCGCGGAAGCGCAGGCGCAGTCGCTCGCGGTGGCCGTGATAGTGCTTTTCCCCCACCGCCGGGATCGCCTTGGCGTTCGTCGTGCGGGCAGGGCGCTCGTAGAAATGACCGCGCTCGTCTATCGGGTTGAAAAGATCGTTGGCGGTCGCGGGCTCGTCCACCGTCGTGGTGGAGGATGTCGTGTCCTTTCGTCCGCGCGATCCTGCCATGGGCGACCTATGCCGGAAGGCCGGGGCGGTCGAGGCCGCCGGGCGAAAGCGTAAAAATCTCGCAGCCATCCGCCGTCACGCCGACGGTGTGTTCGTATTGGGCGGAGAGCGAGCGGTCGCGGGTGACCGCCGTCCAGCCGTCGGACAGCACCTTCACATGCGGCCGGCCGAGATTGATCATCGGCTCGATGGTAAAGATCATGCCCTCCTTCATCTCCGGCCCCTCATTGGCGCGGCCGTAATGCAGGATGTTCGGCGCATCGTGGAAAAGCCGGCCGACGCCGTGGCCGCAGAAATCGCGCACGACGGAGCAGCGCTCGACTTCTGCATAGATCTGGATCGCCTCGCCGATGGCGCCGGTGCGCGCACCGGGCTTCACGGCAGCGATGCCGCGCATCAGGCATTCGTGGGTGACTTCCAGCAGCCGCTCGGCGGCGCGCTTGATTTCGCCCACCGGATACATGCGGCTCGAATCGCCGTGCCACCCGTCGAGGATGAAAGTGACGTCGATATTGACGACATCGCCTTCGCGCAGCGGCTTGTCGTTCGGAATGCCGTGACAGACGACGTGGTTGATCGAGGTACAGCTCGACTTGGTGTAACCGCGATAGTTCAGCGTCGCCGGAAGCGCACCGTGATCCATGCCGAATTCAAAGACGAAGCGGTCGATGACGTCCGTGGCGACACCCGGCTTCACCAGCGGATAGAGCTCGTCCAGGCAGCGCGCGGTGAGCTGGCAGGCCTTGCGCATGCCGGCGAAGGCCTCCAAGTCGTAGAGGCGGATCACGCCCGTGTTCTTCAGCGGCGCGGAGGTCGCGTCGATATAGGTCACCATGGTCGAACTTTCGCTAATCTTTAGAGACCGTCATAAATCAGCGACACCGGGTTCGTCCATGGCGATCGCTGCGACAGGATGGATTTGCTGGGATGTAACCGCGCATTTGACGGCATAGGCCTCGACACCGCGCGCAATCGCCCGCCGGAAGCCGGCCGCATAGGTCGGGTCGAGATCGGCGCAGATGCGGAAGCGCGAACAATCCTCGCGCTGGATGAGATAAAGCATCACGGCGCGAAAACCCGCCTCCGCCATGTCGCCGAGCTCTTCGAGATGTTTTGCACCGCGCTCCGTCACCGTATCGGGGAATTCCGAGAGGCCGGGCGTGCGGCGGAAATGCACGTTCTTCACCTCGACATAGGCCGCCGGGCGGCCTTCGCCAGAGAGCAGGATGTCGATGCGGGAATTGCGGCCGTATTTCCTCTCGCGCTCAAGAACCGGATAGGTGGCGAGATCGGCGACGAGGCCGGCGCGGATCGCTTCTTCGGCGAGGCGGTTCGGCAGGCCGGTATTGATGCCGACGATCGTGTCGTCCGCCTCCACCAGCTCCAGCCGATGCCGGTGCTTGCGCGTCGGGCTGTCGCTCTGCGACATCCAGATGCGCGAGCCCGGCGCGGTGAGGCCGCGCATCGAGCCGGTGTTGGGGCAGGAGCCGGTGATCGCCGATCCGTCATCGAGGATGGCGTCGAACAGGAAGCGCTTGTAGCGCTGCACGAGGGTGCCGGAGACGAGCGGCGGATCGAATTTCATGTCGCGTCAGGCACGCACGCGCACATAGGAGCCGGGGGCTTCCTCGATGGAGTTCATCGCGCCGCCGGTCTTACGCGCCGGCACCATGCGGTCGTCCTCGGCCTTGATCCAGGCGTGCCAGTGCGGCCACCAGGACCCGGCCGTCTCCGTCGCCTTCTCCACCCAGTCCTCGAAGGCACCCTTCACCGGGCCGCCGGTCCAGAACTGATATTTCATCTTGTCCGGCGGATTGACGATGCCGGCAATATGACCGGAGCCCGCCATGACGTATGTGACCTTGCCGCCGAAGAACTGGCTGCCGACGAAGACCGATTTCGCCGGCGCGATATGGTCCTCCTTGGTCGCGAGATTATAGATCGGGATCTTGACGTCCTTCAGCGACAGCGTCTTGCCCGCGAGCACCATCTTGCCCTTCGTGAGAGTATTGTTCAGATAACAATTCCTGAGGTAAAACGAATGGTTGGCCGCGGGCATTCGCGTGGAATCTGAATTCCAGTACAGGAGGTCGAAGGGCATGGGATCCTGGCCCTTCAGGTAGTTGTTGACGAAATAGGGCCAGATCAGCTCGGAGGCGCGCAGCATGTTGAAGGCGGTCGCCATCTTCGAGCCGTCAAGATAGCCGGTCGCCTTCATGCCACGCTCCATGAGGTCGATCTGCTCCTCGTCAGCAAAGACCTTGAGGTCGCCGGCATGGGTGAAATCGACCTGCGTGGTGAAGAGCGTCGCGGTGCGGATGCGCTTGTCGCCCTCCTGCCCATGCAGCGCCAGCGTCGCAGCCAGAAGCGTGCCGCCGACGCAATAGCCGATCGCGTTGACCTCGTCCTCGCCGGTCGCCTGCTTGATCGTATCGAGCGCGAAGCCGATGCCCTCGCGCGCATAGGCCTCCCAGTCCTTGGCGGCGTGGCGTTCGTCCGGGTTCACCCAGGAGATTACGAAGACCGTATGGCCCTGGTCGACGGCCCATTTGATGAAGGATTTCGCCGGGTTGAGGTCGAGGATGTAGAACTTGTTGATCCACGGCGGGCAGATGAGGAGAGGGCGCTTCAGCACCGTCTCCGTCGTCGCGTCATACTGGATGACCTGGCAGACATCGCTCTGCGCCAGGACCTTGCCCGGCGTCAGCGCCATGTTCTCGCCGATCGCGAACTTGCTCGTGTCGGTCTGGCGCAGCTTCAGGTCGCCCCGGCCGGCCGCGATATCCTCCGCCAGCATCTTCATGCCACGCACCAAGTTTGCGCCGTTCGACGCCACTGTCTCGCGATAGAGCTGCGGATTGGTGGTGACGAAATTGCTGGGCGAGATCGCGCTGGCGATCTGCTTCACATAGAAGCCCGCCTTGTGGCGCGTATGCTCGTCGAGGCCCTCGGCGTCCGCCACCAGCTTTTCCGCCCAGTCGGAGGTCACGAAATAGGCCTGGCGCAGGAAGTCGAAGAAGGGGTTCTTCACCCAGTCCTCGTCGCTGAAGCGCTTGTCCTTGCTGTGCGGATCGGGCGTGGCGTCCGGCTCTTCGCCGGAAAGACGGCTCAGCGTGCGCGACCAGATGTTGAAATAGCTGCCGAGCAGCATGGTCTGCGCTTCCAGCGTGCGGCGCGGGTCCGTCAGCCAGTATTCCGAGACTTTAGAGAGGGTCTTCACCATGTCGACCATCGGCTCGGAGACGGTATCGACCTTCTCGCCGCTTTCGCGGGGTGCCAGCCACGCGGAGGCGGCCTTGCCGAGCTGCTCGACGGTGCGGGCGAGGTTGACCGTCAGCGCCTCGGGGTCCTTCACGACATAGGGTTCGATCGCGGCGGGGTCGAAGGGCTGGAAACCGGGCTTGTTTCCGGCTGCATCGCGGTCGTTCGCTTTGCTGTCCTCGGCCATCGTTCCCTCCCGATTTTATTGTTACTTTTGTATTTTTACATTCTCTGCGAAACAGATTACAAGGGCCTGACAGCCTTTCACGGAAAGATACGGAACCGGTCGTTTCGACAGGAGCATACTGCCACATGGCGTTCGAATTCAGGCGCTTGAGCGCCGCCTTTCTCATGGCCGCCATGCCGGTCGTCCTTGCCTCCTGCGCTTCCAGCGAGACGCCCTCGACGGTCAACAGCGGCGCCAACCGCGCCGACGTCTATCCGGACATCACCGCGATCGTCAGCGCCGAGACGAAGCAGATGAGCGACGAGGAGGCCGCCAGCTACTCCGCGCGCCTGTCGTCGCTGTCGCGCCGCCGCAGTTCCGGCGTGATTTCGGAGGCGGAATACCGTCGCCAGCTCGCCGAATTGCAGGCTCTGCGCGACGGACACGGCGCGGCGACACTTTCTGAGATCCAGGGCACGAATTAGCACTTGCCTTTCTTGCCGTTTGGCAGCAAAGCGATGGGCGGTCCCCTGGACCGCCGGCGCAGGCGAAGCGCCTTCATTTTGAACGCTTTCGCCTCTGCATAATTCCTTAAATCGATATCGATTTAAGGACAAAATTATGCAGCAGTTTAAGTGCTAAAGCGTGCCAAGCGCGTCATAATCGTCGCGCGACGCTTTAGTATCCGGTCACTTGATTCGCGTGGAGTTTTGCGTCTTCCGGCAGAGCCGCCGGAGGGGCTCCGCGCTCAACGGGGTAAAAGATGGAAGAGTTTCACAAGGTCCGGCGTCTGCCGCCGTATGTTTTCGAACAGGTCAACCGTTTGAAAGCAAGCGCGCGAGCGGGTGGCGCCGATATCATCGACCTTGGCATGGGCAATCCCGATCTGCCGACCCCCAAGGCGATCGTCGACAAGCTCTGCGAAGTCGTCCAGGACCCGCGCACCCATCGTTATTCCTCGTCCAAGGGCATTCCCGGCCTGCGCCGCGCCCAGGCCGCCTATTACGCCCGCCGCTTCGGCGTGAAGCTGAACCCGGAGACGCAGGTCGTCGCGACGCTCGGCTCGAAGGAAGGCTTCGCCAACATGGCGCAGGCGATCACCGCGCCTGGCGACGTCATCCTGTGCCCGAACCCCACCTATCCGATCCACGCCTTCGGCTTCCTGATGGCCGGCGGGGTGATCCGCTCGATGTCGGTCGAGCCGGACGAGAGCTTCTTCCCGCCGCTCGAGCGCGCCGTGCGCCACTCGATCCCGAAGCCGCTCGCGCTGATCATCAACTATCCGTCCAACCCGACGGCGCATGTCGCCACGCTCGATTTCTACAAGGACGTCATCGCGTTCGCGAAGAAGCATGACATCATCGTGCTGTCCGACCTTGCCTATTCGGAAATCTACTTCGACGACGCGCCGCCGCCGTCCGTGCTGGAAGTTCCGGGCGCCATCGACATCACTGTCGAGTTCACCTCCATGTCGAAGACCTTCTCCATGCCCGGCTGGCGCATGGGCTTTGCCGTCGGCAACGAACGCCTGATCGCAGCACTCACCCGCGTAAAGTCCTACCTGGACTACGGCGCCTTCACGCCGATCCAGGTGGCGGCGACGCATGCGCTGAACGGCGACGGTGCGGACATCGCGGAAGTGCGCAGCATCTACAAGCGCCGCCGTGACGTCATGGTCGATACCTTCGGCAAGGCCGGCTTCGAGGTTCCGCCGCCGGCGGCCACCATGTTCGCCTGGGCCAAGATCCCGGAAAAGTTCCGCCATCTCGGCTCGCTGGAATTCTCCAAGCTTCTCGTCGAGAAGGCCGACGTCGCGGTTGCTCCGGGCATCGGCTTCGGCGAGATGGGCGACGATTACGTTCGCCTCGCGCTGGTCGAGAACGAGCACCGCATCCGCCAGGCGGCGCGCAACATCAAGAAGTTCCTCTCCACGGCCGACGAGACGATGCACAACGTCATCTCGCTGAACGCCCATCGCTGACACCATCCGCCCTCCGCGCCAGGCGGAGGGCTTTTTCCAAAACGTTAGGACATGACCATGGCTGATGCCCTGAAGATCGGCATTGCGGGCTTGGGCACCGTTGGTGCTTCGCTCGCGAAGATTCTCGTCGAACGCAGGGACATGCTCACGACGACGTGCGGCCGGCCGATCGAGATTATCGCCGTCACCGCGCGCACCAAGGGCCGCGATCGCGGCGTCGATCTTTCCGCCATCGAATGGTTCCACGATTCCGTCGCGCTCGCCCGCGAGGCGAAGATCGACGTCTTCGTCGAGCTGATGGGCGGGGCGGGCGACCCGGCCTATGCCGCGGTCAAGGCGGCGCTGTCGCGCGGCGTGCATGTGGTGACGGCCAACAAGGCGCTGCTCGCCGCGCACGGTGTCGAGCTTGCCGGCATCGCGGAGAAAAACGGCTGCATCCTCAACTACGAGGCGGCTGTCGCCGGCGGCATCCCGGTCATCAAGGCGTTGCGGGAATCGCTCACCGGCAACACGATTTCCCGCGTCTACGGCATCATGAACGGCACCTGCAACTACATCCTCACCAAGATGGAGAAGGAGGGCCTGTCCTTCGAGGCCTGCCTGAAGGAAGCCCAGCGCCTGGGTTATGCCGAAGCCGATCCGGCCTTCGATATCGAGGGCAACGACACGGCGCACAAGCTGTCGATCCTGACGACGCTCGCCTTCGGCACGAAGATCTCGGCCGACGACATCTATCTCGAAGGCATTACCAACATCTCGATCGACGACATCCGCGCTGCGGCCGACCTCGGCTATCGCATCAAGTTGCTCGGCGTGGCGCAGAAGACCGATACCGGTGTCGAACAGCGCGTGCACCCGACCATGGTGCCGCTTGATTCGGTCATCGCGCAGGTCGATGGCGTGACGAATGCCGTGGCGATCGAATCGGACATTCTCGGCGAATTGCTGATGGTCGGCCCTGGTGCGGGCGGCAACGCCACGGCATCCGCCGTGCTCGGCGACATCGCCGATATCGCGAAAAGCCGCCCCGGCGCGCAGACCGTGCCGGCGCTCGGCCGCCCGGCCGCATCCCTTGCGCCTTACAAGCGCGCGCAGATCCGCAAGCACCACGGCGGCTATTTCATCCGCCTCTCGGTCGAAGACCGCACCGGCGTTTTCGCCAGCATCGCCAAGCACATGGCGGCAAACGGCATCTCGCTCGAATCGATCGTCCAGCGCGCGCAGTCCACGACCGAATCGACCGATCCGAAGACCATCATCCTCGTCACCCATGCGACGATGGAAGATTCGGTCCGCAAGGCGGTCGCCTCCATCAAGGGCGAAGGCTATCTCGTCGGCGAACCGCAGGTCATCCGCATCGAGCGGCCGAAGACGGCCTGATTCTCTGCCGTCGCGATCTGGCGCTACCCCCCTCTGCCCTGCCGGGCATCTCCCCCTCAAGGGGGGAGATCGGCAAGCGGCGGGAATTGTGCTCAAATCGCATCGTTGGTGATGGGCAAGACATCGCCCCATCCAATCTCCCCCCCTTGAGGGGGAGATGCCCGGCAGGGCAGAGGGGGGTCGGCAGGCAGGAGCGGCCATGAGCATGCTGGAAAACGCAGATCCCGTCAGCCGCGCCTTTCTCGGCGTCGAGCGCTCGGCGACGGGCCAGCGCTGGGTGGCGCGGCTCGACCAGGCGGGGGAAAACCGCGCGCTGGCGATGAGCCAGACGCATGGCTTGCCGGACCTGATCTCGCGCGTGCTGGCCGGCCGCGGCGTGCCCTTCGAGACCGCGCTCGAATTCCTCGACCCGACGCTGCGCCGCCTGATGCCCGAGCCCTACAGCCTGATGGACTGCGAGGCGGCGACGGAGCGGCTGGCGCGCGCCGTGGAGCGTAGCGAGCGCGTGGCGATCTTCGGCGATTACGATGTCGACGGCGCGTCCTCCTCGGCGCTGCTCTACCGTTTCCTCGTGCATTTCGGCGTGCAGGCGGAAATCTACATTCCCGACCGCATTTTCGAGGGCTATGGGCCGAATCCGAACGCCATCGCCCAGCTCATCGAGCGCGGTGCGCAATTGATCGTCACCGTCGATTGCGGCTCCACCAGCCACGAATCGCTCGCCGTCGCGCGCGATCGCGGCATCGATGTCGTGGTGATCGACCACCATCAGGTCGGCGAGGACCTGCCGCCGGCCCTTGCCCTGGTCAATCCCAACCGCGAGGACGACCTGTCGGGGCAGGGGCACCTCTCCGCCGCCGGCGTCGTCTTCCTCGTGCTGGTGGCCTTGCAGCGCGTTTTGCGCGCGCGGGGCGATACGCGGGCCGCAGGCTTCGATCTCCTCTCCATGCTCGATCTCGTGGCGCTCTCCACGGTCTGCGACGTCGTTCCCTTGAAGGGGCTCAACCGCGCCTATGTAGTGAAGGGGCTCATCGCCGCGCGCCATCTCGGCAATGCCGGCCTGACGGCGCTCCTGAAGCAGGCGGGCATCGGCGGGCCGGTGACGCCCTACCATCTCGGTTTCCTCGTCGGCCCGCGCATCAATGCCGGAGGGCGCATCGGCGATGCGGCGCTCGGTAGCCGCCTGCTGACCATCGATGAGCCGGGCGAGGCCGAGCGCATCGCCAAGCAGCTCGACGAGCTGAACCGCGAGCGCCAGGCCATGGAGGCCGCCATGCTCGCCGAGGCGGAAGCCGAGGCGCAGGCGGAGTACGGCACCGGCGAAAGCGCCTCGGTGATCCTGACGGCCCGCGAGGGCTGGCATCCTGGCGTCGTCGGCCTGCTCGCCTCCCGGCTGAAGGATCGCTTCCGCCGCCCGGCCTTCGCCATCGCCTTCGATCCCTCTGGCAAGGGCACCGGCTCCGGCCGCTCGATCAGCGGTTTCGATCTCGGGCGCATGGTGCGCTCCGCGGTGGACGAGGGCATCCTGGTCAAGGGCGGCGGTCACGCCATGGCGGCCGGTCTGACTGTGGAGCGGGCCAATCTCGGCCGCCTGCGCACCTTCTTCGAGGAACGCGCCGAGCGCACAGTGCGCGATCTGGTGGCCGTCGAAACGCTGAAGATCGACGGCGCGATGAGCGCCAGCGGCGCCACCCTGGCGCTCGCCGACCAGCTCGAACAGGCTGGCCCCTACGGCTCCGGCCATCCGCAGCCGATCTTCGCGCTGCCGGCGCACCGTGTGCGTGATGTGCGTCCCGTCGGCGTCAACCACCTGCGCATCGCCCTCGAAGGTCCCGATGGCGGGCGCATCGACGCCATGGCGTTCCGCGCGGCGGAAGCCGATCTCGGCATGTTCCTGATGAAGGAGCGCGGCCAGGCGGTGCATCTCGCCGGCACGCTTTCGGCCGATAGCTGGCAGGGCAGCCGACGCATGCAGTTCCGCGTGCTGGACGCGGCAAAGGCGTTCTGACGGACGTGTTTTGCGGAGAAATCGACGGGGGAAGTGGCACGCCCTAGGGGAGTCGAACCCCTCTTTTCAGAATGAAAATCTGACGTCCTAACCGATAGACGAAG
>NZ_JBXAFY010000011.1:0-192576 GCF_058793575.1 Shinella sp. GW835-FHT14H05
GAAAAACAGGCCGCATAAGGTCAGATTGAAAACCCAAGACTCTCCTGAAAATTGGAGGGACGATGGGTCTCAGGTCAGTGGAGCTGACGGATATGATTCTCGGTGAACGAAATAGCTTCGTAAGCACTGAAGATCGTCTCCATCACCTCCGCATAGCCGGCAACCTCTTGCTCGTCGCGTGTCGTAAACGACCCCAAGCGGATGTTTGCCAAAAGCTTTTCGACCTCTCGGTCGGTGAGGCGCGCGCCTTCGATACGTGTGGAGGAACCGACGCTTTCGATCGTGGCCACACGCCGGAGGCTGGACAGCCGCTCGGGCGCGATCCGGCCGATCGCACGCCAAGCACCCTTGAATTCGTCGATTTCGGCGATCAGCGACAGGACTTCGGGCGTGATCCGGACCGGCACCGTATTTAAAAATTCCATTTACTCATCCGTTCCCACCCAATTCCCGAAAAGCTGTTATGCACTATTTGTCCATCCATTTCCATCCAATCTCCGCGGAGAGCTTGTCTGATCTGTTAGTAGTGAGCCAGATGAGTGGCAGTTCGGTTTCCTATGTCATGGACAAGGCACTGGCGACCGAGGACGAGGATTTCCAAGTCTCTGACGTCTCTAAGAGTTCGGATGAGATCAGCGATCTTCCAATTTGCGCTGTCGTTAACCGATCATGCGGGAAGATAACCTTCCATGCACCCTCTCATGTCAACGCCGGAGCAAATTATGGCGAGGCGGCGGAGTAAAACCAGGCCACTTGTGGCGCATGCATGAGACCTCCGGGAGGGCGTAGCCCGAGCGGGGGTCTCATGCATGCGTGGCGATTTTCAAGGAAGGTTTAGCCGGCCTTTCTGGCGCGGCTTTGGGCGAGACGATAGCTGTCGCCGTTCATCTCGAGGATATTGACGTGGTGGGTGATGCGATCGAGAAGAGCGCCGGTCAGACGCTCCGATCCTAAGGTCTCCGTCCATTCATCAAACGGGAGATTGCTGGTGATGAGAGTGGCGCCGCGCTCGTAGCGTTGCGAGATCAGCTCGAACAGCAACTCCGCCCCGGTCTTCGACAACGGCACGAAGCCCAGTTCATCGATGATGAGCAGCTTGTACGCTGCCATCTGCTTCTGGAAGCGCAGCAGACGTCGCTCATCACGCGCCTCGTCATCTCGCTGACCAAGGCAGCCGCTGTTGTGAAGCCGACGGACAGGCCCTTCTGGCAGGCGGCCAAGCCGAGCCCGAGCGCGACATGCGTCTTGCCCGTCCCGCTGGGGCCAAGAGCAATGACGTTCTCGCGGCGCTCGATCCATTCGCATCGCGCCAACTCCAGCACCTGCATCTTGTTCAGCTTGGGTATAGCGGTAAAGTCGAAGCTATCCAGGCTTTTGACGACCGGGAGCTTGGCCGCCTTGATCCGGCGTTCGACCTTGCGCCGGTCCCGCTCGATCATCTCCCGCTCGGCAAGCCGAAAGAGATATCCGACATGATCGACGCCTTCGGTGGCGCATAACCGGGCCAGCTTCTGATACTCGCGCTGGAAGGTCGGCAGCTTCAGGGCCTTGAGATAATGGGCGAGGAGGATGTCGGGTGCTTCGGTGCTCATGCCGCTTCTCCTGCATCAGGCGACAGAAGGCGCATATACGCCTTTGCAGAGGTCTTCTCGCCCGTCGCCCTCGGCAGGTACGGGTAGATCGACAGGTCCAATCGCGGCGGCCGGCGTTCTACGCGGCACACGATCAGATGCTTGACGGCGTCGAAGCCGATCGCGCCGAGCTGGATGGCCTGCTTCACGGCCGCATGCAGGTCGGCAAGGTCGAAGCTCTCCAGAAGACGGAGAACCTGCACATATTCCCGCCGCCCATGTTTTGCCATGCGGCCTTCCATCAGCCGGCGCAGCGTCGCGAACTCGTCCGGCAGATCCCAGCCCTGGAGTGGCGCTGCCTGATCCAGCGCATTGATCTTTTGCTCGATCAGCGGCAGGTAATGGACGGGATCGAAGACGACGTCTTCCCGTTCCCAGCATCGCGGATGACGCGCGATGATCTCGCCGCGGCAGCCGATCACCACCTGATCGATATAGCCCCGGACCCAGACGTCCTGATGGCCGTAGGCTACCGGTACGGAATAGTCGTTCGTTTTGTAGCGCACCAGCGACTGGGCTGTCACAACAGCGCTGGCCTGGTCGCAGGCATCAAACGGCGATGCCGGCAAGGGACGCATGGCCGCAAGATCGCGCTGCAGCCGTTCGCCAATCGTCTCGCTCTCGCCCCGCAGCTTGTCGCGCTGGCGTTTGCGGCACTGCTCTTCCAGAAAAGCATTGAACGCATCCCATGTCGGGAACTGTGGGATCGGTACCATGAAGTTGCGACGGGCATAGCCCACGAGACCCTCGACATTCCCTTTATCGTTGCCCTTTCCCGGACGGCCATAGCGATCCCGGATCAGGTAGTGGGACAGGAAGCCGCTGAACAGCGCTGCCCGCTTGCGTGTGCCGTCGGGCAGGATCTTTGCCACCAGGCAACGGTCGTTGTCATAGACGATCGACTGCGGCACGGCCCCGAAGAACGCAAAGGCGTGGACATGACCATCCACCCAGGCTTCGGCCACTGCCGCCGGATAGGCACGCACATAGCATCCGTCGCTATGAGGAAGATCCAGCACAAAGAAGCGAGCTTTATGCTCGACGCCGCCGATCACCACCGTCGCCTCGCCGAAATCGGCCTGCGCATGGCCCGGTGGATGCGACAACGGCACGAACACCTCCTGGCGGCGTTGATCCCGCTCGCGCATATAATCCTTGATGATCGTGTAGCCGCCCGTGAACCCGCACTCGTCGCGAAGCCGGTCGAACACCCGCTTGGCCGTATGGTGATGCTTGCGCGGCACCTTCAGGTCTCCATCAAGCCAATGTTCGATCGTTGACACAAACGCATCCAGCTTCGGACGCCGGATCGGCGAACGTCGCTGATAGCCGGGCGGTGTAGAATACGACAGCATCTTGGCCACGCTGTCGCGCGATATGTTGAAATGCTTTGCTGCCTGACGCTGCGTCATCCCTTCGGAAACAGCCAGCCGAACCCTCAGATAAAGTTCCACGGTGTAGATCCCCTGTCCCTCCTGCGTTCATTGCAGAAAGGAAATAGGGTGGCCGGATTTTACTCCGCCCGCGGCAGCATTATGCCGCCGCTACCGTGGCCGACTTTTGCACCGCCGCTTTCAGGTCTCCATGCTCTGTTGTTGCTCAACGCCGGTTGGGTGACGCTATCGGCTGTACATTCGGACTGTTCCCAAAGCGCATGGGCCCGCGTGACGGAGTCCAGATTTAGATCCATTGGACCGCATCAGCAGGCCAGCGCCTTGGCTAAAGCCTCGGTGGAGCGGTCCTATACGAACTGAGTTGAACTCATCTTAAAAAAGGAACCGAATGAACGCCGCAATCTACCGCCAGCGGTATCTATAAGACAGGCGTTTCCAACGAACTTGTTTAGGTATCGGCACGGCAATCTCCACGAGCCTCGGCACGGCGCTGGATCGTAGGATCAACAGAGACAAACTTCACGTTTTGAAATGAATGGCCACCGAATGAGTTCCTATTCTGTGCCAGTGCGAGTGTCTCTTCCAGAAAGCCCGTCCCAGACATTGCTCGACGACACACGAATCAAGGAGTTGACAGCATGAAAAATCCAGTTGCATTTTAACATCTCTGCGAGAACACAGCCCTCCGTGCAGGCGATGGCTTGTTATTCTTCGCGACTTGTTCGGCCAGGCCTTCTACTTTCTCTAGTGTTTGTCGGCTAGCATCGAATGGGTAGACTTCGCTGGAATGTCGCTGCTCCCAAGTTTCAATCAGAGCGGCTTATCTCATCCAGCCATGTCGATTTCGATACGGGAGTTGTCGAAGCAGCGTTGATGGGCGATGGCGGCGACACCTATGGCGCATTCATAGGGTTCGAGGCTGAAAAGGCGCACGTCCGGTGCAGGCAGGCCGGGAACGATGCCGGAAGCGACGTCGCGGCGCAGCTCCTCAAGGATGAGAGAAAGAACCGGGCCCAGCGCGCCACCGAGGAAGATCGTCGAAGGGTTGAAGATATTGGCAAGGCTAACGATGCCTAGCGTCAGCCATCCGGCAAGATCGGTAACGGAAGCTACGGCGGTGGGCTCGCCGGAAGCAAACCGCTCGGCCACCTCGGCGGAAAGTGCCTCGAATTGGGCTTCTTCGAGATCGTCCGTTCCCCAATAGGACCGCGCCAATGCGTCGAGCCCGACACGGCTTTCAAGACAACCACGGTGACCGCAACTGCATACGGCGCCGTCACGCGCGATGCGCATGTGGCCAAGCTCGCCTGTCGCGCCGCTCGCACCGCGCAGGAGGCGGCCGTTCATCACCGCCGCGCCGCCACATCCTCGACCTATGACGAGAAAGACCGAGCAACCGGTCTGGAGTTCCGGCATGGTATAGACAGAGCCGAACGCCGCCGCGCCCGCGTCGTTTTCCACGAAACAGGGCCGTCCGATGGCTGCCTGCAACGGCGTCAGGAGATCGACGCCCTTCCAGCCGAGGATCGGCAGATTGATGACAAAACCTTCCAGATTGACAACGCCAGGCACGGTGACACCGACGCCCTGGACGCGGCCGGCATAACGCAGGTCGCGCTCCAGCATCGCGACATGGGCGGCAATCGCGTCCACGACCTCCTCCGGCGTGATCGTTCTGCTGACATGCACATCGGATGTTGCAACACTGCTTGCCGTCAGATCGATCAGCGCATAGCGGAGAATGCCGACACCGATCTCGACGCCGAGAAAGTAAACGGCGCCAGGGTTGAGCGCGAGCGCGACGCCTGGCCGGCCGGCATCACGCGCTGCGCCGCGCATTTTAGCAAGCGGCTGCACCTCACGCACCAGCCCGCGCAGGGTTAGCCCGTTAACGAGCCGCGTCACCGAAGCCGGTGTCACCTCGAGATGACGGGCGATCTCGGCGCGGCTCGCCGACCCACTCAGTCGCAGGAAGCGAAGGATTTGCCGCTCATTGACTTCCTTGGCAAGCGTCTGGTCTGCCATCTCGAAATCCACCACCTCCCGATCTGCGATCCGCATTCCCTCCCTGAAATAATCGCATTTATATCTTTTGTAAAAAATATCTTTTCTGTTCCCAGGAAATCCCCAACGGGGGCTTCCTCGCTTTTCCAGTTTGCTGCCTAAAATATAGGCGTATGCAAATTATGTCAGCTATATTGACGCAATTCATGTTTGGAAGGCTCCGAAGAGATTAACCGTTGACAAGGAGCAACCCTTCATATTTCTTACTTTAAGAAAGATATCTATCCAGGCTCAGGGAGGAGGTTGGATGAGCAAGCTTGCCAGTCTCGAAAACATCGTCATGCAATTCGGCGCCATCCGGGCGCTCGACGGCGTGTCGATCGACATCAACCGCGGCGAAGTGCTAGGCCTTATGGGCGACAACGGCGCCGGCAAATCGACATTGGTGAAAACCATCGCCGGCAATTTCCAGCCCACCTCCGGCCGATACGTCTTCGAGGACCAGGAGGTCCGTCTCTCCGGTCCGGCCGATGCCCGCCGGCATGGCATCGAGGTGGTCTACCAGGATCTGGCGCTCTGCAACAATCTCACAGCCGCAGCCAACGTTTTCCTCGGACGCGAGCCGATGCGGCAGGTCGGGCCGTTCCGCGTGCTCGACAAGAAGCTGATGAACACGCGCTCGGCGGAAATCTTCCAGGAGCTGAAATCCGAGACACGGCCCGCCGATCTCGTCGATCGCATGTCCGGCGGCCAGCGGCAGGCCGTAGCGATCGCCCGTACCCGGCTTTCCAATTCCAAGCTGGTCCTGATGGACGAGCCGACCGCCGCCATCAGCGTGCGGCAGGTGGCCGAGGTGCTGGCACTGATCCGGCGAATGAAGGAACAGGGCCTCTCGGTCATCCTCATCAGCCATCGCATGCCCGATGTTTTCGACGTTTGCGACCGGGTTGTCGTCATGCGGCGCGGCCGCAAGGTCGCCGACAAACGCATAGACCAATCGAGCCCGGAAGAGGTCACCGGCCTCATCACCGGCGCCATCCAGGCCGCTTAAGGAGGAAGGAGAACCATGTCCCAGTCGAACGCCCCCGACATGAATGTCGACCTCCTGAAACGCCACGACCAGTCGCTTTTACGCCGGCTGATGCTGACGCAGGAAATGTGGATCGCGATTGCCATCGTCGTGCTCGGACTGGCCGTGTCGATGATCTCCGGAAAGTTCGCCACGTCCGGTAACCTGATGAACGTCCTGCAAAATGCCTGTTTCATCGGTCTGATGGCGCTGGGCATGACGCCCGTGCTCATCAGCGGCGGGATAGACATTTCCGTTGGCTCGATTTTGGGGCTGAGCGGTGTGACGCTCGGCATCCTGCTGAATGCCGGCGCACCGTTGCCGGTCGGCATCTTCGGGACGCTCGTCGTCGGCCTGGTCTTCGGCGGGCTCAACGGCGCAGTCATAACGCTCGCCAAGTTGCCACCCTTTATCGTGACACTAGCGACACTGTCGATCGGACGAAGTCTTGCGCTCGTCGTCAGCGACAATCAGGTGTTCTACGAGTTCGGCACCGCGACGGAATCGATCCTGGCGCTTGGCGGCGGCTACACGCTCGGCGTTCCGAACGTCGTCTACGCCCTCGTCGTCTTCGTCATCGTGCTGCACTGCCTTCTGACCATGACCCGCTGGGGCCGCTACATCTTTGCCATCGGCGGCAACGAGAGTGCCGCCCGTCTTGCCGGTATCTCGGTCGATGCGATCAAGATCTCGGCCTATGCCTTCAGCGGCCTGATGGCGGCTGTCAGCGCGATCTTCCTCGTCGGCTGGCTTGGCGCGGTCACCAACGCCATCGGCACGGGTTATGAGTTGCAAACCATCGCCTCGACCGTCATCGGCGGCGCGTCCCTGACCGGCGGTTTCGGGACTGCACTCGGTGCCGCGATCGGCGCGATCCTGATCGAGGTGATCCGCAACGCATTGCTGATCGCTGGCGTCAATCCTTTCTGGCAGGGCACCTTCGTTGGCGGCTTCATTCTTGCCGCAGTGCTTCTCGAACGCATTCGGTCGCTGCGCCGCTGACGGCCGCGCCCGCACACAGTCAGGGCGTGGAGGAGTGCCTCGCCGTGAAGAAGAACGTCTTTATCAGCGAACCAAGGAGGAGATACCATGTCGCTGTCAGGAAGCCTGAAATTGACCTTGTCGTCTGCCGCGATCGCGCTTTGCGCCTTTGCCTCGACGGCAAATGCTGCAGACCGGGAATTCGCGCTGGTCTTCAAGGTACTGAACAACGCCTTCAGCCCGCCGATCGACGCCGGCTGCAAGGAAGCCGCCAAGAAGCTCGGCGACGTGACCTGCACCTATGTCGGTCCGACCGAATATGACGAAGCCAAGCAGGTTCAGCTCGCGCAGGACATGATCACCCGCGGCGTCGACGGGCTCGGCATTTCCGCCGGCAACCCGAAGGCGATGGCGCGCATCCTCAAGATGGCGAATGACAAGGGTATCCCGGTCGTCACCTTCGACACCGATGTGCTGCCGGAGGATGCCGGCCTGCGCGCCACCTATATCGGCACCGACAACTACTCCTTCGGCGTGGAACTCGCCAAGAAGGTGCTGGAGAATAAGAAAGAGGGCGGTACGGTCTGCATTCAGTCGGGCGCGCCGGCATCTGAAAACCTGAAGGCGCGCGTTCAGGGCATCCGCGACACGCTCGCCGGTGCCTCGAAGGACAAGCCGGTCGACACGCTCACCGGCCAGAACGGCTGGACCGAGCCGGCAGGTTGCCCGGTCTACAACAATGACGACATCGCGCTTGCCGCCCAGCAGGTTCGCGACGTCATGACCAACCATCCCGACCTCTCCGCCTTCGTTGCGGTTGGCGGGTGGGCGCAGTATGCGCCGCAGGCCTACAAGCAGGCGATGGAGCCGCTGAAGGAACGTCTCGACAAGAAGGATCTCGTCGTGGTCTTCGGCGACAACTTCGGTCCGCAGCTTCCGCTGCTCGCCGAAGGCCTGAGCCACTACAACATCGGCCAGCGTCCCTATGACATGGGCTACGAGACCATCATTGCCCTCGACAAGCTGACCAAGGGCGAAAAGCTCGAGCCGTTCATCCAGACCGGCACCGAGACCTGCACCCCGGCCGATGCGCTGACCACCTGCGGCAAGGTTGCCGCCAAGTAAGTACGCTTCAAAGGGGATGGGCCGGCGGTCAACGTCGGCCCGTTTCATTCCAGACAGGACAGGAACATGAGAACGCTGAAACTGGGCATGGTCGGCGGTGGCAATGGTGCGTTCTTCGGCGCCGCACACCGCGCTGCTGCCGCGATGACGGGACGCTTTTCGCTGGTCGCGGGCGCATTTTCGAGCGATGCGGTGCGCGCACGCGAAAGCGGGAACGATCTCGGACTCGATCCGGATCGCTGCTATGCAGATTTTGAGACGATGGCACAGCGCGAGGCAACCCGCGATGGCATCGACCTCGTCGCTGTGGTAACGCCGAACCACCTGCATGCACCCGCCTGTCGCGCCTTCCTCAGTGCCGGCATCAACATCCTCTGCGACAAGCCGCTGACCGCCACGCTGGATGAGGCGCTCGCGCTCCAGAAGGTGGCCGAGGACAGCACCTCCCTTTTCGGTGTAACCTATACCAATGCCGGCTTCGACATGGTGCGCGAAGCGCGTGCGATCGTGGCGGCCGGCGAGATCGGCGCCGTGCGTCTGGTCCGCGTCGCTTTTCCGCAGGAATGGCTGGCGACCGCAACCGAGGCGACCGGCAACAAACAGGCCGAATGGCGAACCGACCCGGCGAGAAGCGGCGCCGGCAGCCTCGGCGACATCGGCACCCATGCGTTCCATCTTGTCGAATTCGTCACGGGCCTCACGGCAACATCCCTTTCGGCCGAGGTCGATACCTTCGTCGCCGGCCGCCGCGTCGATGACAATGTGACGGCGAAGCTGCGCTTTGGCGGCGGCGCGAAAGGACTGCTCTGGGCAAGCCAGGTGGCGATCGGCGAAACCAACGGGCTCAGGATCGATGTGCACGGCGACAAGGGCTCCCTCGGCTGGACGGTCGAGGCGGCGAACCAGCTGACCTTCGCGCCGCTCGGCGGCCGGCGCATGGTGATCGACCGCGCCTCGCACGGAACTGCCTTCAAGGGACTGATGCCCGCCGGCCATCCCCAAGGATTCATCGAGGCGCTGGCGCGACTCTACATCGACATGGCCGAACAGATCGAGGCGCGCCGTGACGGCCGGGCTCCGGCGGCTGATGCCCTGCTGCTGCCCGGCATCGGTGACGGCGTTCGCGGTTTGCGCTTCGTCGATGCCGCACTTCGCTCGGGCGCCGAAGACGGCCGCTGGACAGATATCTGACGTGAGACTTCTATGACCGGTAACAGTGCTCCCTTCCGCACCTTCATCATGGCACATCCGCGCCTCGTCGAAGACGTCTTCACAAACGCTCATCTCGCCCGGCTTCGTGCGCTGGGCGACGTCGTTATCCACGAGGGCGATGTACTAACCGACGAGGATTTCGAAAGGCATGTCGTGCCGGCCGATGTCGCGATGGGCATTTTCGACATGCCGGCCGAACGGCTGGCGCGCTGCTGCAATCTCAAGGCCTTCGTCAACAGCGAGGGAAACTTCCTGCCCAATATCGACTATCGCCATTGCTTCGAGCACGGCATCCGCGTGCTGTCGGCAAGCCACGTCTTTGCCGAACCGGTCGCCGAGATCGGACTGGCCATGGCTATCGATCTCGGCCGCGGTATCACCGAGGCCGACCGACTAATGCGGGAGGGCAAGGAAGAGTATGGATTTGCGGCCAACCGCAATGCGCTGCCGCTGATGCGTGCGCGGGTCGGGCTGATTGGTTTCGGCGATCTCGCCCGCGCGCTGTTGCCCTTGTTGAAACCGTTTACATCGACGATCGACGTCTACGACCCCTGGGTGCCCGGTCTGTTGATCGAGCAGGCCGGCTGCCGGTCGGTGTCGCTCGACGCGCTGCTTGGCGAGAGCGATTTCGTCTTCGTGCTCGCCGGCGTCACCTCCGACAATGCCGGTTTCCTCGACAGACGCGCGTTCGGGCTGATGAAACAGGGGGCGTGCCTGCTGCTCCTCAGCCGTGCGGCGGTCGCCAACTTCCCCGACATGCTGGAGGCCGCCGCTTCGGGCCGGATCCGGGTTGCGACCGACGTTTTCCCGATCGAACCGGTCGCGGCCGACGACCCGGTGCGACGGACGCCGAACATTATCCTGTCGCCCCACCAGGCCGGCGCAATGGAATCGACGTTGGGCGCCATGGGTGCATCGATCACTGCCGATATCGAGCTGATCGCCCGCGGCCTGCCGCCCGCCGTCTGCAAGGTGGCGCAGCCGGAGACCGCCGTGCGCTTCCGCAGCATGCCTGTGTCGAAGAGCTGATGAACAGGGCCGGTCTTGAAAGCGCCGGCCAGTATTGAAAGGACAAGCTGATGAACGAGGGTAAGCCGCTGCTGAAGGTCGGCATTCTCGGCTGCGGGCCGATCTCGCAGGCGGGGCATTTCGAAAGCGCCGTCAAAGCGCGCAATGTCGAGCTTTACGCCATCTGCGACGTCGCCGACGACCTGCGCGCCCGCATGGCTGCGACCCACGCGCCGAAGAAGGATTTCTCCGACTACGACGAGATGCTCGCAGATCCGGACGTCGAGGCTGTCATCATCGCGACGGCAGACGCCTTCCACGTCGCTGCGGCGGCTAAGGCGCTCGAAGCCGGCAAACATGTGCTGTGCGAAAAGCCGCTCGGCATGACGGTGGAGGATGTGGAGGGTCTTCGCCCCGTCGTCGAGAAAAGCGGCAAGGTCTTCCAGGTCGGCCATATGAAGCGCTACGACGCCGGCCTGCAAAGCGCCAAGACCTTCATCGACGCCGAGATGGGCGAGATGCTCGCACTGAAGGCTTGGTATTGCGATTCGACCCATCGTTATGCCGTCACCGACGCGGTGCAGCCCTACATGATCCGCAGCGCCAATGCGAAGAAGCCGTCGCGCAACCCGAAGGCCGATCTAGAGCAGTATTTCATGCTTGCCCATGGCAGCCACCTGCTCGATACCGCCCGCTATTTCGCGGGCCCGATCGTCGCGGTCGATGCGCGGCTGCGTCAGCGTTTCGGCGCCTATTCCTGGTTTGTCGACGTCGAGTTCGAGAACGGCGCCATGGGCCATCTGGACCTGACGGTTGCCGTGCGCATGGACTGGCACGAGGGCTTCCAGATCTACGGCGAGTACGGCAGCATTCTCGGCAAGACCTACAATCCTTGGCTGTTCAAGAGCAGCGAGGTGGACATCTTCAGCGAAAAGACCGGGGCGACCAGCCGCGTACTCGGCGCCGACGGTCAATTCTACCGGCGCCAGCTGGAGGGCTTTGCAGACACGATCCTTGATGGCGGGCCGCTAACGGGCGCAGGCATTGAGGACGGCATCGCCTCGGTGCGCGCCATGGCGGCAGTGATGCAGTCGGTGCGCGACAAGACGCCGGTAAACCTCGCAGATGCGCAGGGGAGTGTGTGATGCGAGCCGGCATCTTCGCCAAGACATTTGCCGGCACGACGCCGGACGTCGTGCTCGCCGCCGCCCGCGATGCCGGCTATGCGTCGGTTCAGTACAACTTCGCCTGCTCCGGCCTTGGCCCACTGCCGGAGGTCATCCCGGACGCAGTGGTTGCGGCGATCCGGGACGCATCTGCAAAGACCGGCGTCGCCATTGCGGCGATCTCAGCCACCTATAACATGATCCACCCGGATATCGGCACTCGCGACGCGGGACGGCGCAGTTTCGCAGAAATCGCTAGTGTGGCACATGGGGCTGGCTCGAATCTCCTGACCGTCTGCACGGGCAGCCGCGACGCCGCCGACCAGTGGCGCGACCATCCTGACAATCAGGGGACTGAGGCCTGGCAGGACATGATCGCCGAGTTCGGCCATCTGCTCGCGATTGCCGAACGGCACGACGTCTTCGTCGGCGTCGAGCCGGAGCTTGCCAATGTCATCAACTCCGCAGCTCAGGCGCGCCGGCTGATCGACACGATGGCGAGCGAGCGCATCCGCATCGTGCTCGATCCGGCGAACCTCTTCGAGCATGAGGACACGGATACGCGAGACCGCATCATCGACGAGGCGATCGATCTGCTGAAGGATAGCATCGCCATCGCACACGCGAAGGATCGCCATCCGGACGGTTCCTTCGCCACGGCGGGCAAGGGCGTCATCGACTATCCGCGTTACGTGGCCGCGCTGAAGAGGGCAGGATTCGACGGCGACGTGATCACCCACGGGCTTTCGGCGGCGGAAGCACCGGGCGTTGCCGCTTTCCTCGCGCCCCTCTTTGCCCCGGAGGGCCACGGCGCATGAATCCAGCCCGCCATTCCGTCGATGGGGTGAGCCTCGCGGTCTACGAGGAGGGCGAAGGCATGCCCTTCCTTTTCCAGCATGGCCTTTGCGGCGATCAGGCCCAGCCGGGTCAGGTCTTTCCGGAGGATGCCGGCTTTCGTCGCATTACCCTCGAATGCCGTGGCCACGGCGCCTCGGACGCAGGCCCGAAGACGGCCTTTTCGATCGCCACCTTCGCCAGCGACGTTGCCCGCTATCTTGACGCAAGGGGTACCGAGCGGCCGGTGGTGGGCGGCATTTCCATGGGAGCGGCGATCGCGCTCCGGCTTGCCGTGCGCCTGCCAGACCTGGTTCGGGCGCTGGTGATCGCCCGCCCGGCATGGATCTGCGCCGCCAACCCTGAAAACATGGCGCCGAACCGCATTGCCGGCGAGCTTCTCGATCGCTATCCGCCGGACGAGGCACGCCGGCAATATGAAGCGTCACCGCTGGCCGAAGAGCTGGAGCGGACCGGACCGGACAATCTCGCCTCGATCCGCGGCTTCTTCACCCGCGAGCCGATCGACGTCACCGCGGCGCTGCTCAGGGCGATCTCGATGGACGGCCCCGGTGTCACGGAGGCGGAGGTCTCGGCCATCGCCGTGCCGACGCTGGTGATCGGCCATGGGCGCGACGTCGTTCATCCGCTTGGCCATGCGCAGTTGCTCGCGTCGATGATCCCGGGCGCACGGCTGGTGGAAATCACGCCGAAGGCGGACGATGCCAGCGCCTATCGCGCTGATTTCCGTGCCGCACTTGCGGCGTTCCTCAAGGAGCTCTGAGATGCGGCCGCCTTCCGACTGGCTCGAAACCCTGCCCAAGGATCGGCTCATGGCCGAAATGTCGCTGTGGTCGGCCGATCTCGCCAGGCTTGGTGCGGAGATTGCTCGGATCGACCCCTTCACCGACATCTACCATATCGACGTCGCGGACGGCCATTTCTCGCCCGCTTTGCTGTTCTTCCCTGATCTTGTCGCCGTTTGCCGCCGCTGTTCGGCAAAACCGCTGCATATCCATTTGATGGCAGCAGATGCCATCCTCGAGGCCCAGATCCGCCAGTTCGCCGATGCCGGCGTCGATGCGATCAGCATTCATGCGGAGAATGGAAATCTCGAGGCAGGCCTCGACCTCATCGACCGTCTCGGGCTCGTCCCCGGTATCGTGCTGCAATTGCAAACACCAATTGCGGCCGCAGCCTCCTTTATCGAGCGCATCGGCCTGCTGACGCTGCTCGGCACGCGGATAGGGGCCAAGGGCCAGACGCTCGACCCGCAAGCCGAAAGCCGGCTCGGCGAGGCGCGCGCGCTGATCGCGAACCGGAGTGCGGCGGGCCGCATCCTGCTGTGCGCCGACGGCGGCATCCGCGAGCATACGGTGCCAAATCTTGCCCGGGCCGGCGCCCAGACCGTTGTCATGGGCTCGCTTGCCTTCGAGGCGACGGATCTGGTTCAACGCATGGCCTGGCTACACGCGCAACCGGTGGAACGATAAGAGGCCCGCATGAAGGACGATTTCACCATAGGTCTCGATCTCGGCGGCACGCAGGTTCGTGCAGCGCTGGTGCGAGCCGGCAAGGTTCTGGCGCGCACGGCGGTACGGACGGATGTCAGCGGCCCGGACGTGGTGATGCGTCAGTTTGGCGCGCTTGTCGAAGAGGTGTCGCAGGCGGCAGGCGGTGCGCCGATCCGCGCTGTCGGCATGTGCGCGCCGGGCCCGCTCGATACTGTGAGCGGCATTATCGACCATATTCCGACCCTTCCCGGCTGGGAGCAATTCCCCTTGCGCGACCGTCTGTCTGAGATTTTTGGCCTCCCGGCCATTGTCGAGAATGACGGCATCGCCGCCGCCTTCGGCGAATGGCAGCATGGTGCGGCGCGCGGGCTCGATCATCTCGTCTATGTCACGGTCAGCACCGGCATCGGCGGTGGCGTTGTCGTCGATGGCCGGCTGATGCACGGCGCGCGTGGGATGGGCGGCCATGTCGGCCATTTCACATTGGTTGCGGAAGGGCCGGTCTGCTCCTGCGGCCGCGTCGGCTGCTTCGAAGCGGTTGCCGCCGGGACGGCCTTCGGCAAGCGCTCCCGTGCGGCCGCGGCCGGAAATCCTCGCTCCTATCTCGGCAGGATAGCCGCGCGCGAAACGGTCGAGGGTCGCCACGCCGTGGAGGGCGCGCGGGCAGGCGATGCCACCTGCCTCGCCCTCGTTGCCGAGGAGGCAGATTTGCTCGGCTCGGGTTTCGCCAGCCTGCTGCATCTCTACAGCCCGCAAATGATCGTCATGGGCGGCGGCGTATCGGTCGCTTTCGACCTGCTCGAACCCGGCATCCGCGCGCGCATCCGCAAGGACGCCATGGCGCCCTTCCGCGAGGTGCCGGTCGTGCCTGCAATGCTCGGCGACGACGCCGGCCTCGTTGGGGTGGCCGATCTGGCCCTTATCAAGCAGGGCTAGGATAGGCTCGTGCCCAACAGCGGTGAAAAACGCTTGCCGAAACACATCGGCGGGTGCGAACGCCAAGGCACTTTGTGAACTCTGCGACACGACGTGCGGGTAAGCGGCGACTAACAGATCTGCAGACGGAGCACCATCGCGACCGTCTTGCCTCACCACACAGACCTTCCTTTGCTCACTGATTGACTTTCCCCTAAGTAATGGTATTTTTGAGAAAGAGATCGATCTCATTTCCAGGGAGGAGAGAAAATGAGCCGTTTTCGTCGTCTTTTTGCTATTGCCGCGATGTCCACTGTCGCGTTCGCCGCCACTGTCGCTCAGGCGCAGGAAAAGCTGACCGTCGCCTTTATTCCGGGTATCGCATCAGATCCGTTCTTCCTGGCGATGGAGAAGGGTGCGCGTGCCGCCGCTGAAAAGCTCGGTATCGAGCTGATCTGGCAGGGCAGTGCGTCCGAATATTCGCCGCAGAGCCAGTTGCCCTTCGTCGATGCCGCATTGGCGCAGGATATCGACGCCCTCATCCTCGTGCCGACCGACCCGGATTCGTTGCAGCCGAGCGTCCAGCGCGCGGAAGCCGCAGGCATCCCGGTCATCACGGTCGATACGACCGTCACCGACCAGGCCTATCTCACGTCTCACATCACCGGCGACAATGTCGACGGCGGCAGGCAGGCCGCCAAGACGCTTGCCGAGCAGATCGGCGGTGAGGGCAAGGTTTTCATCATGTCCGGTTCGCCGAGCGCCACGACAAACACCCTGCGCGAACAGGGGTTTCGCGAGGAGCTGGCGGCGAACTATCCGAAGATAGAGATCGTCGGGCGTGAATATGCCAACAGCCAGCCGGCGAATGCGACCTCGGCCATCAACACCGTGCTGCTCAACCATCCCGACCTCGTCGGCATCTTCGCCATCGATGGCACGAGCGGTACCGGGGCGGTCGCAGCACTTCGCAACAGCAACGTGGTCGGCAAGGTAAAGCTCGTCGGCTACGACGCCTATAAGGCCCAGGTCGATGCGCTCCAGGAAGGCGTGTTCACCGCGCTCGTCGCCCAGCAACCAGCGAGAGAGGCGGAACTGGCGCTGGAATATGCGAAGGCCAAGGTCACGGGCGAGGGGGCGGACAAGATCGAGAAATCGGTCGTCATCCCGAACGTCGTCATGACCAAGGACAATTTCGCGGAAACCGGCTCGTCCATCTATTCCGACTGAGCTCGGTCCTCCCAGCAAGCAAAAGAAGATGTCACGCGATATGGAAGCGCAAGCCCGGCCGCATTGGCTGAAAACAGTGATGGTGAGGCAGGATGTCATCCTGCTTCTCCTCTTCTGCATCATGATCGCCGCATTCTCGGCGGCAAATCCCCGGTTCTTCTCGATCCGGGCGATGGCCAATGTGTTGCAGGACTTTTCCCCCGTGGTGTTGATGGCGATCGGCCAGACCTTCGTCATCGCCTCGCGTGGCATCGACCTGTCCGTCGGCTCGGTCCTCGGCCTTGCCGGCGTTTCCATGGCGCTGGTCATCCGCGCTGCCAATGAAGGCGGCGTCGATCCGTGGCTGGCGATCACGCTCGGCATGGCGGTGGCGATCGGTGTCGGCGTCGTCGTCGGCTTAATCAACGGCCTGCTGATCACCTATTGCGGGCTCGTTCCCTTCGTCGCCACGCTCGCAACGATGGGCGCGGCAGCCGGCATGAGCCTGGTTTTGACCGGCGGCACGCAGATCGCCGGCGCGCCAAAGGAGGTGATCCTGCTCGGCAACGCCACCTATCTCGGCGCGCTGACGGTGCCGGTCATCGCGGTCTTCGTGATCATCATACTGTCCTGGGCCTTCCTGTCGCGGGCGCGTTTCGGCCGCTGGACCTACGCGATCGGCTCCAACCCCTTTGCCGCGCGCGGTGCCGGCATTTCCGTGGATCGACATCTGATCAAGATCTACCTGATCTCCGGTACCCTTGCAGCACTTGCCGGTGCCTTCGTCTATTTCCGCCTCGGCTCGGGATCGCCCTTGTCGGGTCGCGGCGGGGAGCTCAATGCCATCGCCGCGACCGTGATCGGCGGCGTCAGCCTGCAAGGCGGCACGGGCAAGCTCTCGGGCGTCGTGGTCGGTGCGCTGATCACCACCGCAGTGCTGAGTGGCCTCATCCTGATCGGTGTCCAGCCCAACTGGCAGCAGATCGTCGTCGCCGCGCTGATTGCGCTCGCCGTCGGCGTGCAGGGGCTCGGTGCGAGGGGAGGCCGCCGATGACAGCGCTTTATGAAGTGCGCGGCGTGGGAAAACGCTATGGCGGCGTGGTTGCGCTCGACCACGTGGATTTCGCGTTGAATGCCGGCGAAGTCGTCGGCCTTGTCGGCGACAACGGGGCGGGCAAGTCGACGCTGGTCAAGGTGCTTTCGGGCGCCCATGAGCCGGACAGCGGCGAGATCTATCTCGACGGAGAGCGCCGCAGCTGGAAATCGCCGCACGACGCGCTCGAAGCCGGCATCGAGACGCTCTACCAGGATTCCGGCATCGCGCCGGACCTGACGGTTGCCGCCAACGTCTTTCTCGGGCGCGAGATCCTTCGCAAGGACCTGCTTGGAAGGTTCGGGTTTCTCGACGAGGCGGCGATGCGCAAGCAGGCGCATGCCGAGCTGGAGCGTGTCGGCATCGCGGTGCCGGCGACGAGCCGGCCGGTATCGCGCCTTTCCGGCGGGCAGCGTCAGGCGGTGGCGATAGGCCGGGCGGTCGCCTGGGCCAACAAGGTGATCATCCTCGACGAGCCGACCAACCATCTCGGCGCCCGCCAGGCCGGCGAGGTGCTGGAAGTCATCCGACAAGCCAAAGCCAAGGGGTTCGGCGTCATCTTCATCTCGCACACGCTGCCGCATGTGTTGGATGTGACCGACCGCATCACCGTGCTGCGCCTCGGCCGTGTGGTCGCGGATGCGCCCTCTTCCAGTTTCACGCCTGACAGCCTTTTGAAGGCGATCACCGGCCTTTCGCAAGCCTAGAGGACATTTTCATGCTGCTTCAAGTCGCGCTCGACAAGCCCGAGCATTTCGGAATCCTGCCCGCCCTCAGAGGCGTGGCTGATATCATCGAGGTGGGTACGCCGGTTCTCAAACGCTTCGGCGTGGCCGCGATCACCACGGTGCGCGAACTGTGCCCGGACGTGCCCGTGCTTGCCGACACCAAGACCGTCGATGGCGGCGCCTTCGAGGCCAACATGGTGTTCAGCGCCGGCGCGTCCTTCATGACGGTGCTGTCCTGCGCCTCGCAAGCCACTTTCGAGGCCGTTGGCGCCGTTGCCACCACTTTCGGCGCAAATGTCATCATCGATACGATTACCGAGTCCGGCAAGCCTGTTCTGCTGCGCCCCGATATCTGCCTACCGGAAAGTTTCGCCTATGTTGCCGTGCATTCGCCGACCGACGCACGGCTCGCGGGCGATACCTCGACCAGCCATATCGAAGCCGTCGCGGCCATGCACGCGCGTGGCTTCCGCGTGTCGCTTGCCGGCGGCATCGGCCCGGCGACGCTCGACGCCGTCATCGTGGTCAAACCCGAAATTCTGGTGGTCGGCAGTGCGATCACCGAATCTGACAATCCAGGAAAGGTAGCATCATGGATCAAGGAACGTCTGCCCGAGCCGGAGCTTGGCTGGCCGTGGGACAGGAAATAGCCGAACTGCTTGAGCGCATCGATCCGGCCGCCTTTGCGGCTGTCGTGGAGGCCTTTGGCGATCCCAGCCGGCGATGGTTCTTTTCCGGCCAGGGCCGTTCGGGGCTCGCGGCCCAGATGTCCGCCATGCGCTTCATGCATCTCGGCCGAAACGTGCATTTCGTCGGCGAGGTGACGGGGCCGTCCATCCGCAAGGGCGACGGGCTGCTCATCATCTCTGGGTCCGGCGAGACGCCCGTCAGCCTGAGCTACGCAAAGATCGCAAAGGCCGAGGGCGCCACGGTGGTGACCCTGACGCACAAGCCGAAGGGCTCGCTTTCGCAGATCGCCGACGTCGTCCTGCCGGTGCCGGTCGTGGAGACCGCGCAGTTCGGTGGCAGCCTGTTCGAGCAGACGAGCCTGCTGCTGCTGGATGCCGTGGTGCTGGAAATGGCGCGCGCGCTGCCGGATGCCCATGCCACAATGTCTTACAGGCACACCAATCTCCAGTGAGCGCCGGATGCATTCCATCGTCACGATAGGTGACTGTATCATCGACGAAATCCGCTTCGAGACCGAGGACCCGCGTCGCTTCGCCGGCGGCGCGGGCCTCAATCTCGCGGCCGGCGTCGCAAAGCTGGGCTTACCCTCGACCCTCGTCACGCGGGTGGGGCAGGACCGGGAAGGTTATTATCTCCGGCGCTACGCCCGCGATCGGGCTGTGCGCATCATCAATACGCCCAGCGTCGATCCGACCGGCGTTGTGACCTCGACCCGGAAGAATGGCGAGCCGAGCTATGCTTTCGGCCCCGCAATGTTCCGGCGTCGCATCCTGTTCGACGTGGCAGTGAGCGACGCGCTCGCCGACGCCAGCGTCGTTGCCGTCAACTCATTTCCGTTCGACAATGCCGTACAGGCGGCCGCACTTGCTGCGGCATTCCAAAGTACGCCCCGCATCCGCATCGTCGATCCCAATCCGCGCCCGCGCCTGATCCCGGACATTGCACCCTATCGGCAGGGCTTCGAGGCGCTGCTGCCGACGGCGTCTCTGGTCAAGCTCAGCGATGAGGACGTGCAGGTGCTCTACGATGCGGACTGGCAGAAGGTTGCCTCGCATCTCTTCGAGCTTGGCGCCGAGACGCTGCTCTTTTCACATGGCGCACAGGGTGCTCGGGTGGTCGAGCGATCGGGCCTTGCCGTCCATGTGCCGGTGGTCGAGTTGCCAAGCCCGATCGTCGACACGATGGGGGCAGGCGATGCGACGCTCGCCAGTGTCATCGCATCGCTGGCCCGAAACGGCCGGCCGCAATCCGCGTCGAAGTGGCAGGCCTGCCTTTCTGAGGCCATGGTTGTGGCGGCGGCGACCTGCCGGCAGGCCGGAGCCGAGCTTGTTCTGCCCTAATCGTTTGGTCGGCGATTGCGTCGATATTCCACGCGCAGACGCACTTATGTTGTGCTATCGCAGCCGCAAGCGGCAAGAGGGGGACAGGCATGGCGCAAGCGCCGATCGACAAGGCGGCAAGGCTGATCGACGTTGCCGAACGGGCCAATGTCTCGCGCGCCACCGCTGCGCGCGTGCTCGGTGGGTACGGGCTGGTGACGGAGGTGACGCGTCAGCGCGTCATGGCAGCAGCCAACGAACTAAATTACCGCGTCAACGAATTGGCGCGCTCCATGCGCTCCGGGCGTACGTTGACGATCGGCGTCGTCGTCGCCGATATCGCCAACTCCTTCTTCAACAGCGCGATCCGAGCCATCATTGAAACGGCGTCGCGGGCGGGTTACCAGATCCTCGTTTTGAACACGGATGACGATATCGAGCGCGAGCGCAATGCCGTGCGGGTACTGATTGAGAAGCGAGTGGATGGCCTAATCGTCGTGCCCTCTTCACCGGATGAAATCGACCATCTGCTGGTCGAAAGCGAGCCGGAAGTGCCGGTTGTGCTGCTCGACCGCGACGTCAATTCCAGCAAGATCGATTTTGTGACGACGGACGACTTTGAAGCCGCACATACTGCAATCCTGCAATTTGCCAGCGTTGGCCATAACCGGATCGGGCTGCTTGTCGCGACCGCGAATGTAGAGACTCACAGCAGCACCATGCCAGCGCAGGTCGTGACAACAGTACGCAACCGCGTCTGTGGTGCAGAGATGGCGCTTACCGAATGCGGACTTGAGATTCGGTCGGAGTGGATCCGCTACAGCCAAAGCAATATGGACATTGCGCGTGAGGCGGCGATCAACATTCTCAGCCAAGAGACGAGGCCAACGGCCATTCTGGCAACGAACGAGGAAATGGCGCTTGCCGTGGTATCGGCGGCTGGCGACCTCGGCCTTACCATCGGTGTGGATCTCTCGATCATAGGGTTCGACGATGTTCCTTGGGCGCGTGTTTTCAACCCACCGCTCTCTGTAATACGTCGGCCAGTCGCACAACTGGGTGCGATGGCGGTGGAATTCCTTTTGAAGAAGATTGAAGATCCCACCGTTAGCCGCTCTCAAAAACTACCGGCGGAACTTGTAGCGCGCCGATCAGTCGGGCCACCTCCGTAAGCACGCGAATTGGTGGTCTCGCCACAGGCGGCCGAGAATGCGCGCTTCGGAACTCCGATCCGCGCGAAACATCAGGTCCCTTTTTATTGAGAACATGTCGCGGTAAAGCATCGACGCGCGCTGGATTGTAGCGACATTCCAGGCGCTTGCGGATCAAAAGCGCCACGTTTTACGAATGTGGCGCTGCAAAATCGAGCAGGGGCGCCTCCGCTCCAAGCGATAGTAGCCCAGTCGACGGCACGGGCGCCACGGCCCTTGCCGTCGGCCTCGCCCCCGGCGCATGGCGTTCCCTCGATTTGTCGCTGCCGACGAGTTCGAACACCCGAAACTCCTTTGGCTTCCGTGCGTTACTGGACTGTTACAATGACGGACGGCAGGGGCAGGCATGAATGCAGATTCTGGAGCGACCGATCCGAAAGGGCGCAACGCGGACGCACCTGGCGAAATCCCCGCGCTGGGACTTCGCGATGTGGCATGGCGGCTCTATGACAGCCTCGCCTCTGACCGGATTCTGTTGATCTCAGCCGGCGTGACTTTCTATCTGCTTCTGTCGATCTTTCCCGCCATCAGCGTGTTCGTATCGCTCTATGGGCTGGTCGCCGATCCCGCATCTGTCATCGACCGCTTGTCCTTCTTCGGGTCGGCTATGCCTGAACAGGCATTTGAACTGATCCTTGGGCAATTGCGGAGCCTGACCTCTGCGCCGCCGGCGAGCCTTTCCCTGACATTGCTCGGCAGTCTCGCGATTGCACTTTGGTCCGCCAACGCCGGGCTGAAGGCGCTGTTCGAGGCGATGAACGTCGCCTATGGTGAGAACGAGAAACGCGGCTTGATCCGGCTTAACCTCACCTCCCTTTTCTTCACATTCGCCAGTCTTGCTCTCGTCGTGTTAATCATCACGCTCGCTGGCGTCGTTCCGGCGATCCTGAACTACCTCTGGCTCGGTAGATGGACAGAACTGATCATCCGCCTGGCGCGTTGGCCGCTGCTGCTGGGGTTGATCGGCGCCGCGATCACAGCGCTCTATCGACTTGGACCAAGCCGGGAACCCGCAAAGCTGCGTTGGCTGAGTTGGGGCGCGGTCTTCTCGACTTTCGCTTGGCTTGCTGCCGCCCTCGCCATCACTTTCTATCTCGGGCACATCGCCGACTACAACGCAACCTACGGTGCTCTAGGCGCCTCGATCGGCTTCATGGTCTGGGTCTGGGTATCCGTTATCATCGTCATCCTCGGCGCTGAACTCAACGCCGAACTAGAACACCAGACGGCACGCGACAGCACCACCGGTCCGCCGCAGGAGATGGGTCGCCGCGGGGCGTACATGGCCGACACGATCGGCGAGGAGGCCTGATCAGTTATGAAAGACCAGGACCTTACAATCCGCGCTACCTGTACGGATCTCGTGTATGGATTGAAACAGCATGGGCAAAATCCTCAGGGGGACGATGTTCGTTCCCGGAGGCTTCGGATGGCCCAAGATATCCCAATAGACGACAGTTCCGCGTCCGCCTGATCGATCCGCGCGATGTCGCGCCGATGGTGTCTTGCTGGCCTCCGACGAAGCGCGCATGGTGTCTGGCGGCACCTACTCGATAGCCGCCGGGTACAGCGCCAACATCCTGAGCTGACGAGCGTGCAGGTGCAGTTTTTGTAACTCTAGAACGGCGAGGCCGTCAGCAGCACCGCGACGGGCACGCTGATCACCGATGCGGCTAGCGCTATCATCGATACCGACTTGATCAATTGCGCCCGCCGCGCACGGCCCGCATCCCATTCATACGCCATACTCGTGTCCTCCGGGCGAGCAATGAAGCATTCGCGCCGTCAGGAGTCCAGCCCGCTCTTGCGGCTCCACAGGAGGGGAAAATCGCTATAATCAGGTCCGGCGTTGCGGGCGACGAAACCTACCGGCAGAAGCGGCGTTGTCTGGTCTATGGCAACTCATTCCAAGGTGACGATGGTGAACCAAAGCACGACAACGAGAGACGGTGAGCTGCACAGCATCATCGATGAGAAGTTGACCGCTTTCATGCGCGAGATGCAGGAGGCTGGCTGGGGCGCCGAGGACGTCGCCTTCGCGATTGACGTCGTCTTGAGGGAAAGGTGGATCGATCGGGCCCTGGCGCATCGAGCCGCCCGCGAAGAGCTCCCGAAAGACTTTGTCTCCGATGGAAATGAAGGCTGACCCATCTCGGCGTATTCGAAAGGAATGATCATGGCAACAAGGTTTCAGGTTATCGCGCTGAGCTCGGTGGACCCCTTCGGAGAGGACCGGCGTGACGAGCCGACACTGCTCTACCCCGACGCGTTGAAGACCGCGCAAGCGTTGAAGGCTCAGGGAAAGGCGTTTCGCGTCTTTACAGATGGAGTTTCGACCGATGACCAGTGGCGCGCGTTCCGCGAGCTCGGCGGCGTGGAATAGCTGACGTTCCATCGTTTGAGGTATCAGCCGTGCCCGTACCAGGTATATGTTCCATCGTCCTGGAGGGGCGTGCGCGCATGTCTGCGCTGGAACCGTCTCTCCGCGATCGACGACGCCTTGCCCAGGAGATTGCACAGCCGACGGGTGTCTTCGTCGACCTGGCGAAGAACGTCCTCCAGCACGTTCGCTGCCGTTGTGCGCGTTGGACCGACGTTCGTCGCACAGGCCGGCGTCACGGAGATGCGCGTTCCGACGCGGTCCTGGAACTGGGCGAGGACATGACCGGCGGACGACAGCGCCTCTCGCACGTCGCCGCGTGCCTCCGTGGCGATCACGAGCCTGAAAGCGCTGATGAGAGAAGACTTACTTGCCGGCAGGCAACGCGCGTCGAGAATGTCCTTTCCCGGCCGCTCCAGCCGCAGAAAGTTCAGAAAGGTTTGGACGAGGTCGTGCGCCTTGGCGAGGATTTCGGTGTCCGACCATTTGGTCTCGGGATCGGATGGGTTTCCATATGCTCTGGCCACGCACTGTTCTCCGGTTTCGAACAGGTAATGTCGATGGACAGCAAAAGGTTTCGAGCAGCATGTCGATGCAGATCCGGTCGATCTGGATCGGGCATCCGACTTGTTTGGCTCAAAATGAGCGTTAGCTCTCTCGGAGTGACAACGCGGCGCCAGCAGGCGCAGCGCATTTGGGGTGACAGGTGAAAAGCATCGAGGACTTCGTCGTCTTGCCCGGGGACGTGCACACCCTTTCCGAGGGCGAGAAGCTCCGCCTCTCGGCCGCGCCTATGTCACAATACGGGAAGGCTGGCGAGTGCTGAGAGCTGACCTTCGTCCCGTCGCGAAGCGGGCCACATGACGGAACGGCCGAAACGTGGACGAAGACATCCGTTCCGCCGTTGTCCGGCGTGATGAAGCCAAAGCCCTTGTCTTGGGTGAAAAACTTGACCGTGCCGGTTGGCATGTAAGCCGTCATAGACGGAACGGCGGGAGCGCCGCGCCGACCATATTCGTCGCCGATCTTGATCGCAACCACGCTGCTGATGCGTGCACGGAACAACGATGGCGCAGGTGTGTTTTCATGTCGGCGCCGGCAAACCATTCTCGGGTGCCGTGAGCATCGACGTCGCGGGAGACAAACGCAATGACCGATATACGAGCGAAGGGCTTCGACAGCCCGGCCCAGCTGCGCGAACATCTCGCCGAGCTGGAGGAGGAGAGCCCTGCCGAGGATTCGGGCGTTGCAGACGAGAAACCTATCTCGGCAGAGCAGCAGATTGCAGCCCTTCGGCAGGAATTGGCCGATCTGCGCGCTCGGGTGGCCTTAATTCGAAAGCAGACCGACGGGATGGGTGCGCGGCCTTCGCGAGGTGACGTACACCCATGGCTCAGGGTTCTGGCCACGGCCACCACGACCTATCTCCTCGGCCGGCTCGTGTAGCGTCTCCGTCTCGGCGCGCCCGGCGCGGCAGCCGTGCCGATGATCTCCTCGCAGATCGATCGCAGGATCTGGTGAGGCGCGTCATGGCTGACAAGCTCTCGACCTAAAAGAAGAAGCGGGATTTCAAGCAGGCGCAGGAGCCGAGTGGCTCGACGACCGTCAAATCCTCGAACCGCCTGCGTTTTATCATCCAGAAGTACGACGCCACACGCCTGCATTACGATCTCCGCCTTGAACTGGACGGCGTGTTCAAATCTGTCGATCCTAATCTGCATCTCAACGCAATCAAGGTAAAGACGTGGGATTTCAGGTTGAGGAAAGAAACGTCGCTGGTTCGTATCCGTCCAAGAGCCTTTCGCCCTTCGATAATCAACGTCGAGTGGTTGTCAGCGGATCCGGGTACTTTGCTAGCGCTCGTGGACAAAGGGTATCCTAACTGCTGCGATGGTGACGAAGCCAAGGTAGGATTTCTTGGTCTTGCCATAGAGGGTAGCAACGCGCCGCCAGTTCTTGAGCTTGTTGAAGAGCCGTTCGATCTGGTTGCGCCATTTGTACTTGGCTTTGTCGTGCGGGATCGGCTCGCGCCTGTTGCTTTTTGATGGGATGACAGCCTCGACCCTGGCACTGGCGATTTCGTCGCGAATGGCTTCGGCGTCGTAACCCTTGTCGGCGAGGAAAGCCTCGATCCGATCGGAGATCATGCGGAACAAGGGCGCAAAGCCTTGGGTATCATGCGTTTGCCCGGGTGTCAGGACGAAGCCGAGCGGTCGACCTTTCGCATCGCAGCGGGCATGGATTTTAGTGGTGAAGCCGCCGCGCGATCGACCAAGCGCCTCGGTCTCCTGAGTCCGCTTTTATGCCGCCCGCACAATGATGCGCCCGGACAATTGTGCTGTCGGTCATGTCGGCGCTTCGATCCCGCCCGACCAGTTCAGCCAGAGTTTCGAGCATTGCTTCGAACGCACCGGTCTCGACCCAGCGTCGATATCGGCGGAAGACACTGTACCACTTGCCGTATTCATCAGGCAGGTGTCGCCATTGTGCACCCGTGCGCGCCATCCACATCATGCCTTCGAAATAGCGCCTATTGTCCTGAGCAGGGCGGCATCCGCGTCCTTGCTCGAGGGGAAGAAGCGGGCCGATCACCGCCCACTCCTCGTCCGTCAAACCGATCCGTTCACCCAAGTCTACCTCCAAATGAAAGCCTTGAATCAAAAACCGATCCCACAGTAAGCCTTTGTCCACGAGCGCTAGTAAACAAGCAGCGTCATTATAGTGCTTGCTGGAGCTCTCCGGGCTCTGACTACAACTCGGAATCTCTACCGCACTGTGAATCGCATGAATTTTCTTCTGTGAGCTCAGCTGCTAGAAGCTTCGACGAAAAAGATTGATATGACACCGGCCGAAGGAAGCGTGCTATCGCCAGGCTTCCGACGGAGGTCGCCCGGGAATCCGAGGTTGCAGGAAAGGGGCCGCCGTGAACCATGGCATGGCAAACCTCGACGCCGGTTCCAAACCCGTTGAGGATCAGGCGGCCTGCTTTCCGCTCGAACAGCGGGATGAAGCGGCGGGCTTCCTCATAGTCGCCTTCGTCCGCATGCATCGAGATCGTAAGCTGGCCTTCGAGCGCGGAAACGACCGCCCGCAATTCTCCAACAGTTGCGCACCGCACCACAAGCGTGGCCGCGCCGAAGACCTCTTCGTGTAGTTCCTTATGGGCGAGGAAGTTTGCGGCATCCGTCTCAAAGGCAGCTGCCTGGCCCTGAAAATTGTTGCCCGGAGCACCCTTGGCGATCATTTTGACAAAAGGGTTCGCTTCCAGCGCCTCGATGCCGTCGCGATAGCTCTTGCAAATCCCGGGCGTCAGCATTGTTGCAGCTTGCGACTGCTTCAGCGTGTCCGCCAGAGATGCCGTGAACGCGGCATAGCCGCTGTCCTCCAATACGATGACGAGGCCTGGATTGGTGCAAAACTGGCCTGCGCCCAGCGTCAAGGCGGCCACCAGGTCCCGGCCGATCTCGCCCCCTCGCGCCGCGAGCGCTTTTGGGAAGACAACAACGGGGTTGATGGAACTCATTTCCGCGTAGACTGGAATGGGTTCCGGTCTCGACGCCGCGATTTGCATGAATGCGGTTCCGGCCCGTCGCGAGCCGGTGAAGCCCACGGCCTTGATGCGATGATCGGCGACCAGCGCCTGCGAAATCTGCCGGCCGGTGTCGAATAGCAGCGAGAAGGTGCCTTGCTGCAAGCCGCAGTCTCGAACGGCGTTCTGGACGGCTTGGCCGACCAGTTCGGATGTGCCGGGGTGGGCGGAGTGGGCTTTTACAATGACCGGGCAACCTGCGGCCAGCGCGGAGGCCGTATCGCCTCCCGCGACCGAAAAGGCCAAGGGAAAGTTCGAGGCACCGAACACAGCCACCGGACCGAGCCCGATATGCCGAAGACGGATATCGGGACGGGGCGCCGGCGTGCGTTCGGGAAGCGCCTTGTCGATGCGGATGTCGAGGTATCCGCCGTCGCGGAGCACAGAAGCAAAAAGCCTCAATTGACCGACCGTTCTGCCGCGTTCGCCTTCCACTCTCGCCCGCGGCAGGCCGCTTTCTGCCATGCAGCGTTCTATCAGCTCGTCGCCGATGGCAAGAATGTTATCCGCGATCCGTTCCAGGAAGCGGGCGCGGTCATCCGGGGTCGTCTCCCGGTAGGCGTCGAAAGACGATGCCGCCAATGCGCAGGCATCCTCCAGATCCCCGAGTTCGGCGCCACCAAAACCTGGTTGGAGCCGCTCGCCGGAGGCGGCTTCGACGCCCCAGAGTTGGCTATTTCCGCCGCGACGGTTCTCAAGCCCGATCAGAAGCTCACCGGTGATGGTCATGTAGTCTCCAGATGTTCGGCAATGTCGCGCAGGATAAATCCACGCGTAAACCCTCGCCCGGCATATGGCGGGCGAGGGGCGTCTGCTCGGATGAAATCAAGCGGCCTTCTTGGCGCGCCCCGCGAGAACGGCGATTGCATGTTTCACGGTCGAGACAACGAAATCACGCTCAGCGCCGACGAGCGGCAGCCGGGGAGCGCGGGTCCATTCCGGAGCGCCGTAGACGAGGTTCTCGGCGAGCTTGATGTACTGGACAAGCTTGACATGCGTATCGAGATGGAACGACGGCGTCAGGATCCTGTAAAGGGCGCGCGCTTCGGCATAACGGTCTTCAGCGCAAAGGTTGAAGAGTTCGACACATTCGGCGGGCCAGACATTCGTCATGCCGGAAACCCAGCCGGTCACGCCAAGCGCAGAGCTTTCGACGATCAGGTCGTCGACACCACAGAAGATGCTGAAACGATCGCCGAAAGCCACATACATGTCGGTGACGCGGCGGATGTCGCCGGTCTCTTCCTTGATGCACACGATCTCCGGCACATCGACAAGATCCTTGAGAACATCGACGGTGCAGTCGACGCCGTACGCGATCGGGTTGTTGTAGATCATGATCGGCAGCGACGAGGCGCTGGCGATGCCCTTGTACCATTCGACGGTTTCACGGTTGTCCGTCTTATAGCCAAGGCTCGGGAATACCATGAGGCCCTGCGCTCCGAAGGATTCGTAGAGCTTCGCGTTCTTCTTCGCATTTTCCAGCGTGATTTCGGCGAGGCCGGAAAGGACGGGAACACGACCTTTCACCACATCGACGGCGGCCCGAATGACGGCTTCGCGCTCTTCCATGCTCATCGATGCATTTTCACCGAGCATCGGGAGAACGATAACGCCCGAAACGCCTGATTTCACGAGGCGGTCGATGCTCGCCTTGGTCTGCTCGATATCGACCTTGCCGTCCTGTGTCAGCTTTGTCGTCACTGCCGGAAAAACGCCTGTCCACTTCGCCATAGTCTAACCATCCTGTCCTGTTGGTCTTAAAAGAAAGATTGGATCCAATCTACAATCAAACAATCATGCTGTCCACTCCGCCCTTGAAACTTTTTTTGGCCCGTCAGGTTTCAGGTTGACCACATCAATTATTGGATCCAATCTACATTATGCCATGGCTCTGTTGAGAAGCCATGTCTAGTGCTGAGGCGAGGGAATAGTGCTGTCAAAACAGGTCGCAGTTGTTGGCGCAGGGATTGTCGGTCTCTCGGTGGCATATGCATTGGTCCGGATGGGAGCCAGCGTTACGGTCATCGATCGCGACGCCAATGGTGATAACGCATCCTCGGGCAATGCGGGTGGGGTTGCCGTTACCGAGGTGATGCCGGCGTCGATACCGGGTCTTTGGAAGAAAGTTCCCGGATGGCTCCTGGATCCTCTCGGCCCTTTGGCGGTACGCCCAGGTCATGCGTTTCGGTTGCTTCCATGGCTGGCCGCCTTCGCGCGTGCCGGCCGTTCTGAAGCCTTGCCACGGATTTCCGGGGCACTGGCCTCGATCAATGAGCGTGCCTATGACGATCTCGCCGCTCTGCTTCGCGATGTAGGAATGGCGCAGCACATCAGCCGCACCGGCGCGCTTACCGTCTATGAAAAGCCCGATGGTCTGGCGCGCGATCGGCTGGAGTGGGAGACGAAGCGAGGATGGGGGATCGAAGTGATCGAACTCTCGGCCTCCGAAGTTCGGGAACTCGAACCTGCTCTTGGCCCGCTCGTGGCATGTGGTGTCCTCACGCCTCAATGGGGGCAGATATCCGATCCGAAAGTGGTTTTGGATGGGCTGCGCGCGTGGCTGATATCCCAAGGCGTGACGTTTCTATGCGAGAACGTCGAACGTGTTATCCCCGAGCAAACACGGGTTGTTGCCCACACGGCCAGCAGAGATCTTCAATTCGAGACGCTCGTTATTGCTGCGGGTGCCTGGTCGGCTCAGCTTCTGGCATATCTGGGCGATCGTGTCCTCCTGGAAAGCGAGCGCGGCTACAACACCACCATCAAAGATGCTCCGGTCACGCTAAGGCGTGAGATCATCTTTGCGGACAGGAAGTTCGTGGCGACGCCCTTGAGCAGCGGCCTGCGACTTGGGGGTGCTGCCGAATTCGGCGGGCTCCGTGCCAAGCCGAACATGAAACGATGCCAGGCTCTCCTTACGCTCGCGGCGAAATATCTGCCGGGCATCAAGGGGTGCACGGGGTCGGAGTGGAGTGGGCATAGGCCGGCCACGCCGGATTCTCTGCCTGTGATCGGTCGGTCCTACAGGTCATCGCGCGTCATCTACGCGTTCGGTCACGGGCATCTCGGGCTTACCCAAGCTGCAACGACCGGCAAACTCGTTTCGCAGCTTGTTTCGGGGATGGTGCCATCCATCGATCTTGCGCCGTTTTCTGCCAATCGCTTCGCCATACAAGGGGATCCGCGTCTCAATGACTCGCCATACGTTTTTCTGCATTGACGCCCACACCTGCGGCAACCCTGTGCGCGTTGTCGCCGGGGGAGCGCCCTTTCTCCCGAATGTCTCGATGGCGGAGAAACGGGAACTTTTCCTTCGTGATCACGACTGGGTCCGTCGCGCGCTGATGTTTGAGCCGAGGGGACATGACGTGATGTCCGGGACGATCCTGTATCCGCCCTCCCGCCCCGACTGCGACGTCGGCGTGCTCTTCATAGAAGTGAGCGGCTGCCTTCCAATGTGCGGGCACGGCACGATCGGAACGGTCACCGCCGCACTGGAAACCGGTGTGGTTACGCCCAAGCGAAGCGGCAAGCTGTCACTCGAGACTCCGGCCGGGCGCGTCGATATCGAGTATTCAAAGTCACGCGGCAAGGTCGAGCAGGTGCGGCTTTTCAACGTCGCCAGCTATCTGCATGCGCAAGACGTCGAAATCGACGTCGAAGGCCTTGGAACGTTGACGGTCGATCTTTCCTATGGCGGGAATTTCTATGTCATTGTCGAGCCTCAGGCGAACTGGCCGGGACTTGACCGGATGAGTGCAAGCGAGATCGTCAAGCTCAGCCCGAAGGTTCGCGCTGCAGCGCAGGCAAAGCTTAGTCCGGCCCACCCGGACGATCGGCGTATCACGGGCGTTTCGCATGTCATGTGGTGCGACAAGCCTCGTGATGCCAAGGCGAATGCGCGCAATGCCGTCTTTTACGGGGATAAGGCGATTGATCGGTCACCGTGCGGAACAGGATCGTCGGCAAGAATGGCTCAACTAGTGGCGCGCCAGCGCCTCAATGTCGGCGAAACATTCGTCCATGAAAGCATCATCGGCACGATGTTCAATTGCCGCGTCGAGGCTGCGGCCAATGTGGGGTCTTTCTCCGGCATTCTTCCGAGTGTATCTGGTTGGGCGCGCGTGACGGGGCATAACACGATCTTTGTCGACGACCACGACCCGCTTCGCCATGGCTTCCAGATCGCATGAATCGTCATTCTTCCGGTTTTACCTCCCGCCAGCCGACTTATCCGGGCGGCTTTTCCGGCATCCCAAGGGAAAGCGCGGTTTCGGATGTGCTGGACATTGTCCAGTGGGCGCATGCAAATTACTTCGTCGAAGGCGCCAACGACGCGACGTCGCTGCCCTACGATCGCCGGCCGGTGAAGCAGGGAGACCCATATGACCTTGTTTCCATTGGCGCCGTCGGTTTCGGAATTCTGGCAATCCTGGTCATGGCCTCCAGGCAATGGATTGCGCATCCGGAAGCATGCCGCCGTATCGACAGGATCTTGGACAGCCTTGAGCAGATTCCACGGTTTAAGGGTGCCTTCCCGCATTTCGTTCGGGCGACGACACTGAAGGTCGAGCAATGGATTCCGAGGGACGACGGCGCCGATCTTGTCGAGACGAGCTTGCTGATTCAGGGGCTTATCTGCGCCCGCGAGTTCTTTTCCGGTGATACGCCGCTAGAGCGCGATTTGCGGCAGCGGATCAATCGCGTCTGCGATGCCGTCGATTGGTCTGGTTTCGTTCGCCCCGGTGGCCGGCCGTCCTTGTACTGGCACTGGAGCCCTAAGCACGAATGGCACCTGAACACGCCCATCACGGGCTGGAACGAGGCGCTGATCGCTTACGTGCTGGCGGCAGGTTCCGAATCCTCGCCGATCGATCCGGAAGTTTACCATGTCGGCTGGGCGAACGAAGGCAGGCATCGAAACGGACAGTCCTACTACGGTCATACCCTTCCGGCCGGCATGCCTTATGGCGGGCCGCTCTTCCTGTCGCAATATTCCTTCTGCGCCCTGGACCCTCGAAATCTTCGAGACGACTATGTCGATCATTTGCAGCAGGTCGTCGCGCATGCGCGCATCAATTTCGAGCACTGCAAACGCAATCCGAACGGTCACGTCGGCTATGGCGTGCACGGATGGGGCCTGACGGCTTCTGATGGGCCGTGCGGCTATCTGGTCAGCTGCCCTGAAAACGATCATGGGGTGCTGTCGCCGACTGCTGCTCTTTCGAGTTTCCCCTTTCTCCCGCTGGAAGCCGAAGCGGCCCTTCGTTCATTTCTTTCGTACGAGGATGGCCGGCTCTGGTCGAAATATGGCTTTGCCGATGCGTTTGCCCCAAGTGAGAACTGGATCTCAGCCTGGCATCTCGCGATCAACCAAGGCCCTATCGTCGCGATGATCGAAAACTATAGATCGGGGCTGCTTTGGCGCCTGTTCATGGGCGCTCCCGATGTGCAGCGCGGCCTGCGTCGTCTTGGTTTTCGCGACACGCGCATCTGATCTTTTTCCGGGCTCCATCGCGCTGCGATTTCCCCGAGTCTACACTAGACGCAGCTTTCGGAATATAATAGATTGGATCCAATAATGGCTCATGCTTGTTGGTTTAGCGGGTCGCGCCGTGACAAATAGCGGATGCCACCGGTTTACAACAAAAGGCGACGTCAATCATGCCGGGTGCGGCCAGCCTGACCGGAATTGTTAATTGGGGACATGAAATGCCAACTAAAACATACGATTACATCGTGGTGGGTTCGGGTGCTGCTGGATCGGTCGTCGCCGCACGTCTCGGTGAGGACCGCAACGTCCGGATCCTTGTCCTGGAGGCAGGGCCTCATGACAATTCGATCTACGTGCGCATGCCGGCGGCCATGTCCTATCCGCTGACGGACAAGGCCCGCACCTGGGAATTCGATACCGGGCCGGAAGCCGCACTGAACGGCCGGATGGTGCCGCATATCCGCGGGAAGATGCTGGGCGGCTCCGGCTCGCTCAACGGGATGGTCTACGTTCGTGGCAATCCGCGCGATTTCGATCGCTGGGCTGAGGATGGTTTGACCAACTGGTCCTATGCCCACTGCCTGCCATATTTCAAGAAGCTCGAGAACTACGACAAGGGGGCGAACCAGTATCGTGGCGGCGAGGGGCCGATCGCGATCACCACGCTCAAGGCGGAACTCGAGCCCTTCCAGGCATTTCTCGAGGCCGGACAGCAGGCTGGCCATCCTCTGAATGCGGACTACAATGCCTTCCGTCAGGAAGGCGTGCATGCCTACCAAGCCAATATCGACAACGGCATCAGGGCAAGCGGGGGACGTGCCTATCTTCGGCCGGCGATCAAGCGCGGGAACGTGGAGCTGCAACTCGGTGCGCTGGTTCACAAGGTCCTGTTCGACGGCAAGCGGGCCACCGGCGTGCGCTATGACCAGAAGGGGCAGATTGTCGAAGCGCGCGCGGCGCGGGAGGTCATCCTTGCCGGAGGTGCCTTCAACTCCCCGCAACTGCTTCTTCTGTCCGGCGTCGGCCCCGCCCATGAACTCGCGGAACATGGCATCACGTCGGTGTCGGACTTGCCGGGCGTTGGCAAGAGTCTCCAGGACCACGTCGCCGTCTCCATCAAGTATCGGGCGTCGCGAAAGGGCGTTTCGCCGGCCGTGGACATGAACCTGTTCAAGATGGCGATGATCGGCGCGCAATGGATGTTCCTGCGCAGCGGCCTTGGAACGACAAACCTCTGGGAAGTCGGCTCCTTCTTCAAAAGCAGCGACAGCGTCGATTATGCGAACATCCAGCACGAGTTCCTGCCCATGCTGGGTGAACTCATGCACGGCAAGGTCAATATCGAGGAGGGCTTCCAATATCAGGTCTGCCTCGGCCGGCCGAACAGCAAGGGTGCGGTCACGCTGCTGAGCGGGGATCCTCGCAAACATCCGTCGATCGTGCTCAATTATCTTTCGGACCAAGAAGATCGCCGCAACCTGATCGACGGCGTTCGGCATACGGATGAGATCATTCAGCAGCGTGGCTGGGACAAGATCAGGGGAGAAGCGATTTTCCCCGGTCTGCGCAAGTGGAGCGACGAGGATGTCTTCGCCTGGCTGCAGGAAAATATGGGCACCCAGTACCACCCATGCTCAAGCTGCCGCATGGGCAACGATGACCTGGCCGTCGTCGATGATGAAGGCCGGGTGCATGGTCTTGAAGGCCTTCGCGTAGTGGATGCATCCATCCTGCCGCGGATGACCAACGGCAACCTGCATTGCCCGACGATGATGGTCGCCGAGAAGATTTCGGACCGGATCAAGGGTATTCCGGCTCTTGCGCCGCAGTTCATCGCCTATGAGGGCCAGAAGGAAGCCGCCTGATCGGTCTCGACAGGAAAGTGTCCGCGCAGATGGCGCGGGCACCCGTCGTGACAATAGATTAGGACGCGACCTTCGTGCCGCGGTGTTGAAGGCCGCGGATAACGTCATCGCGGGCATCGGCGATATGCTTCTTGAGAAGTTTTTGCGCGGCGCTGCTGTTGCCATCTGCGAAATATTGGGCAAGCGCGCTGTGTTCCTCCAGGGCCTTCGTCTGTGCCGCCTTGGCGTCGATCTGGAGCCGGAGATACCTGTCAGCGGAATTGTAGAGCGTGGAGAGCACGGACAGAGACCGTGGCCTGTCGGCGGCGTAGGAAAGCGCGATGTGGAATGCCCAGTTCAATTGGCTGAGGATCGCCGGGCTTTCGCCGGCCAGAAGCGCTTTCTCGTAGTCGCGATAGGCGCTCTGGACGCGCTCGACGTCCTCGGGCGTCGCCTTTTCCATCGCTTTGGCGAGGATGAACGGTTCGAAGATCAGGCGCGCCTCGAAAATGTCGACGGCATCTTCCGGCGTAAGCTTAGCCACCACCGCGCCCTTGTGCGTATGGATGACGACGAGGCCTTCCGCCTCCAGCTGAACCAGCGCTTCGCGCACCGGAATGCGGCTGACGCCGACTTCGTCGGCAATCGCTTCCTGACGGATCTGATGACCACCCTCATAGTAGCCGGATATGATCCGGTCACGAAGCAGGTCCAGGACGGACGAGGTAACGGTGCGGCGCTTGATAGAAGGGGAGGCTTTCATCACGGACTCATTTACGATGCTGACCCGTATATTGAATACAAAGCCCTCGTTAAGCAAGCAACCGGCAGGCGGAATTTAGCGGATAGATCGATTTCAACACCGGATCCACACGCAGGACATGCGAAATGGCACATGGGAAGCACTTCCCCGATTGCGCCGACAGGCGGGCTTGTCGGCGCAACTGGATTCGATTTTCGTGGGCGACCTCAAGCGAACCATGTGTCCGACAGGCGGTAGCCTTCCGGGAACGGATCCTCCGGATCCACCCCGTAGTGGCTGACACCCGTAAGCCATGCTCGGCCGGAGACCTGCGGCGTGATGGCCGGGATTGGGCCGGCCGTGCCGGTTTCGAGGATTTCGCAGTCGAATACCGTGTCGAGGATCGAGAGGTGGCGGAATGTCTCGCCGACCGCCAGGTCTCCGCGGGCATGAAGCAGAGCCATGCGGGCTGATGTGCCGGTGCCGCACGGGCAGCGGTCGAGCCGACCTGGCGAGACCACCACGGCGTTCTTCGAAGTTTTCACCCCCCCCAAAACCTGCAGTGGGCCGGCGAATTCGACCTGGTTTATCGTGTGGATCTGCGGATTTTCGGGGTGGATGGACGGCAACTGGCTTGCCGCCGCTGCCTTGATCTTTTCACCCAGGTCCACAAGCAGGCGGGCTTCGCTGCGATCAAGCGTCAGGTTCAGGTCCTCAGCGTTCACGATGCAATAGATCATGCCGCCGTACGCGACATCCACCCGCAGCGTGCCGAGATCCGGGACATCGATCGTCGCGTCGCGGTGCATCACGAACGAGGGGATGTTGCGGAAGGTGATGCGCTTGCACTTGCCGTTCCGGCATTCCGCGGTGACTTCCACGAGGCCCGCAGGCGTGTCGACCCGGACGATCGTTTGTGGCTCGATCATCGGAATCATGCCGGCTTCAAGCGCCACCGTGACCGTGCAGATCAGATTTGAGCCGGACATGGGGACGAAATAGTCCGATTCCATCACGATCATGCCGAGATCGGCGTCGTCGCGGCACGGGGGCGTGATCAGGTTGACTGCGGCGTTGACGCTGCCGCGCGGATCGAAGAGCAGCATGTTTCGAAGCCAGGCGCCATCGCGTTCGAGGTTCTGCATCCGCTCGAACATGGTCTTGCCCTTGGGTGGCAAGACGCCGCCGGTGATCACGCGGCCAACTTCGCCTTCCGCATGGGCGCCTACGACGGTAATAACGCGATCAAGTTGCATGTCTTTCCTCTATTTCAAATGAATGCCGCTGGCGTCCTGAGGTGTCGGCGTGGATCACGGCGCCTTTTTCAGCATATTCAGGCTTTTCGTAACATCGTCTCGTGCGCCGGAAATATGCCGGGCCAGCAGGCGTTGCGCCAGCGCCGCGTCCTGCTGCACGAACGCGGCCGCGATTGCCCGGTGATCTTCAAGCGCGTTTCGCCGGGCCTCGGCATTGTCGATCTGCAAGCGCAGATATCGGTCTGCCGACTTGTAGAGAGATGAGAGGACGGCGAGTGACCGCCATCGTCCCGACGCGCTGGAAAGCGCCTTGTGAAACGCCCAGTTCAATTGGCTGAGTTGGGCTGGAGACGCGTCGTTGGCGACCCCGCGCTCGTATTCGTGCAGCGCTTTTCGCACCCGTTCGATGTCTTCCGCCGTCGCCTTCGTCACAGCCTGACGAAGAATGCTGGGCTCGAGGACGAGGCGCGCCTCGAAGATGTCGATGGCGTCTTCGACGGTCAGTTGGGCGACGACTGCGCCTTTGTGCGTGTGGATCTGCACGAAGCCTTCTGCCTCCAGCTGAACCAGAGCCTCACGGATGGGAATTCGCGACACGCCGAATTCCTCGGCAATGGCTTCCTGGCGGATCTGCTGGCCGCCTGGATAGACCCCTTCGACAATGCGGTCCCTGATCAGTTCAAGGACGGTCGCGGTTACCGTGTGGCGTTTTATGATGGAGGAGTTGGGAGTCATATCTTCAATGCTCAGTGGCTGGGGGATGCTGGCAGCACGACAGACCCGTCGTGGGGCCAGCAGACATGTACGCGGTCACCCACATTCGGTCTGTTCAGACCCGGCGTGTTCTGCACCTGGGCACGAAGCGCTTCTCCCCCGTCGCTGACGAGATGATAGAAGGACCGGCTGCCGGTGAAGAGCACGTCGGTCACGGTCGCCGGGATGGCGTTGTCCCGCGCGGGGTTTTCGGCGAACAGCGAAATCGCTTCCGGGCGCACCGACATGATGGCAGCGCTTTTCGAGGCGATCTGGTTCGTGGGCTGGTAGTGGAAGCTGCCCTCCGCCGACCTGAACGCCCTTTTGCCGGACGCGTCTTCGACGATGGTTCCATGCAGGATATTGGTCTCACCAAGAAACTTGGCGGAGAAAAGACAATTGGGCCGGTTGTACATATCCTGTGGCGTATCGACCTGCACGATCTGCCCGCGGTCGATCAGCACGACGCGGTCCGAAAGGATCATGGCCTCGTCCTGGTCGTGCGTCACATAGATGAAGGTTGCCCCGGTCTCCGCATGGATGCGCTTCATTTCCGTCAGCATGTGTTGCCGGATCTTCAGGTCGAGCGCGGCGAGCGGCTCGTCGAGAAGGAGAACCTTCGGCCCGTTGACGAGTGCGCGTGCAAGCGCAACGCGCTGGCACTGGCCGCCGCTCAGCTCGGTGATGAAGCGCTGTTGCAGGTGATCCATCTGCACGATGCGCAGCATATTGCGGACCCGTTCGCGAACTTCGTCCTTGCCGATGCCCTTTACTTTGAGGCCGTAGGCCACATTCTCGAAGACGTCCAGATGGGGGAAGAGGGCGTAGCGCTGGAAGACCATGTTGACCGGGCGCTTTTCCGGCGGAAGGTTGGAGACGTCCTTTCCGTCGATCTTGAGCGATCCGCTCGTCAGGCTCTCAAAGCCGGCGAAGATGCGCATCAGCGTCGTCTTCCCACAGCCGCTCGGGCCGAGCAGCGTGACGATCTCGCCCTGGGCGATGGAAAGATTGATGTCCTGAAGCGCCTTGAAGCTGCCGAAGGCCTTGTTGCCATCCGTGATTTCGATGATTGGGGACATGGGCGTTTTCCTTCAAGCGACGTCGCGGCTGGAGAGATTTGTCGCGCGTTTCATCGCGGCAATGGCAAGGGCGATGGAAATGATGGCGATGGTAAAAACCATCGCGAGCGTGGAAATCGCGTTGATGAGCGGCGTGACCGTGCGGCGCATCATCGACCAGATGTACATGGGCAGCGTCGTCTCGGTGCCCGATACGAAGGCCGTGACGACGAACTCGTCGAACGAAAGCGCGAAGCTGAGCACGGCACAGGAAATGAGCGTCGGCGCGATGAGGGGGAGGGTGACCCGGCGGAACGTGAGGACCTGGGAGGCGCCGAGGTCGCGCGATGCTTCCTCAAGGTTAGGGTCGAACAAGGCGAGCCTGGCGCGCATGGCGATCATCAGCATTGGAAGCGCCAGGACCACATGGGAGAGCACGATGGTGATCATCGAGAGTTGCACGCCGACCTGGGAAGCGAGCACCAGCAGCGACACGCCGAGGAACAGGCCGGGAAGGGCAATCGGAGTGATGCACAGGATTTCAAGCACGGTGCGGCCCTTGCGCCCCAGCCGCAGCCAGGCGAGCGACGCGGCGGCGCCGAGAAGGAAGGTGATGATCGCCGTCAGCGTCGCGATCCAGAAGCTCCTCCACAAGGCCGAACCGAGCTGCGGGTCCGAGAAGATCTGGGCATACCACCGCACGCTGTAGCCGGTGATGGGAAAGGTGAAGGAGGGGCTCGCGTTGAAACTGAACAGAACGATCAGCGCCAGCGGGATGAGCAGGAACGCCAGGATCAGGTAAACGGTGATGCGGAGGATCATCTACTTGTCCTGCGTTAAGATCGTCGTGCTCTTGCGAGAGCGGGTGAGGCCTGAAGCACGGGCAAGTGCCGTGATGACCAGGTAGATCAGGATCGACAGGGCAAACATGATGAAGGCCTGTGCCGCGCCGAGCGGCCAGTTGCCGGTCTTGCGGAACTGGTCTGCGATGAGGAGGCCGGTGGTCTGGCCCGAGGAACCGCCCACCATCTGCGGCGTCACGTAGTCGCTGGCTGCAAGAATGAAGGTCAGCATGAAGGCACCGATCAGGCCTTGCGCGGCATTGGGTGCTACGACCCTCATGAAGGCGCCGATCGGGCTTGTCCCGAGGTCGCGGGACGCCTCGATCAGCTCCTTCTTGATTTCACTCATCGCGGAAATCACCATCAGGACCGCGAAGGGGAGATAGATATGCACGAGGGTCACGCCCACGGCGAAGGGGCTGAAAAGAAAGGCCTCGATGGGTGTTGTGATTATGCCCAATTGCAGCAGTGCGGCGTTTAGAAGCCCGTTCGTGCCGAGCAGCGTGCGCCACGCATATATCCGCACCAGATAGCTGGAGAACCAGGTGATGAGGATGAGGTAGAAGATCACTTTGGAGCGGGTGACGTAGGTCAGATAGTAGGCGATCGGCAGCGACAGCAGCACCGAGATTGTCGCTGTGACGAGGCCGATAAGCAGCGCGTTGAGCGTGACCTTGAGAAACAGCAGGGACTGTATCGAAGAGAGATAATTCGTCAGGACGAAGTCCGGCACGATACGGAACGAGCTTGCCGTCCAGAAACTATAGGAAAACAGCAGCAGGCTCGGGGCGACGAAGAAAATCACCATATAGGTGACTGCCGGAGCCGCCAGGAACCCGCCCGTTTTTTGTGAACTAACCACCGAAATTTACTCCTGATACCGTTGCATTCCGGGCCACTTCGCAAGACGCAGCCCGGAATGCCGGTGCGCTTACATGCCGGCCTTGAACTGCTGCCAGGCCTGGATCCAGTCGTCGTAGCTGGCCACCTCGCCCTCCGCCTCGACGGGCGGAATGCCGGGAAGCCCCGCGGAGAAGATCTGGTCGATCTTCGAATAGTCGATGCGCTGGCGGGCGGCTTCGTCCAGAAGCTCGACCGCCTTCTTCGAGACCGGGGCCTGGTGGATGCTCATGCAGACATTTGCCTGCACCTGCGGGTCAAGCGACTGGTTGATGAAGGCATGCGCGGTTTCCACATTGTCCGCCGAGACCGGGATGAACCATGCATCGACCCACAGGACCGGGCCTTCTTCGGGAACAGCCATTTTCAGCGGTACGCCCTGCGCGGTGACCTGCTGGATGATCTGCGGGTCTGCCACGACCACGGCGAGCACCTCCTTGGATGCGATGAAGTTCGCGACATCGCCCTGGTTGATGGCGATCAGGCGGGCCTGGTCGCGGAAGGCGACGAAGCCGTCGAACGCGGCCTTCAGCTCATCCTTCGTGAGGGCGGGGTATTTCTCGCCGAAACCGGCCAGCCGGGCAATCAGTGGCCAGTTGCCCGTGGCGTCGTCCATGATGGCGATTTTGCCCTTGAGCTCCGGCTTGAGCAGGTCCTTGTAGGATTTCGGCTCCTCCATCTCGGCGGAGTTGTAGAGGAGCGTGTTGAAGCCCCAGATGTAGGGGGAGCCATAGAGCGTCCCGTCCTTGAACCATGTCGGCTTGTCGAAGAAGACGCTGAACAGGTTGTCGGCGTTGTAGTTCGGGATTTTCGAGACGTCGAGCGGCGAGACGATCTTGATCTGATCGATGTAAAGCTCGCTGTAGGCCTGGTTGTATTCGGCAAGGTCGAGCGGCGGCGGATTGCCGGCGATGAACTTGGTATGCACGTCATCCTGCGACGCGATCGACGTGGTTTCTACGGTGACACCGTTTTCCTCGCGCCACGTCTTGAGCTCGTTCGTCAGGTCATAGCCTTCCCACGCCATGACCTGAAGAGTGCCGCCCGTTGCGGCGGAGGCCGGCGTGGAAAACAGTCTTCCAAAGCTGACCGTCAGGCCGGCGGCTGCGCCACCGATCAGAAGCGCCCGGCGGGCTTCGCTGAAGTTTGGAGTTGCGTATTTCGGTCCCATGATCGTATTCCCCTTGCTTATAGGAGACAATATATTGGATACATTATGAGTGGTGTCAACGGTTTTTTAACGAGACCCTTGCCCCGAAATTTGGCTGGGAACCGCTGCGCACGGCGATTTGGCGGCTCGGCGCCGGGCGGCTTCTGGTGCCTTTGTATGCGAGAAATGAAGATTGGATATAATATAACAATAAGGCAATCCGAAATGCAATAGCTTGGCCCCGGCGGCATTGCTGATGCCGCCGGGATCGGGTTGGTGCTTCTTCAATCGTGCAATTCACGCGCGATCGGCGGCCCGATAACGAAGTCCTTGAAGCGGGCGGTGAAGCCGGCGCGCTGCGGCGAGCAGCACATGACGCCCACCTGTACCGTCTTCGTCGGCGGGAAATAGGCGAGACGGACCGGTGTCCAGGCGCCATTCTCACTGTTGAGATATTGGACCCGGATCGCCTCGCGATGGCGGGTCAGCCGAATGCGGATTCCACCGGGATCGACAGGCACTTGCACCAAAGACCAGTCGGATTGGTTGTTGGTAACGACGACGGAGAAAAACATCCGCCCGTCGGTGAATTCGATGCCGGTCTTGATCCAATGGCTCTCGCTCAGGCGCATCATCAGGCCGGCCTGATCGTAGAGAACCTCATAGTCGCCTTGAACCGTGACCTCGGCGCTGAAATCGCCCTCGACGTCCCGGGACAGGAAATGGCCGTCATCACGCCAGAAATCGTAGAAGGTTTCCCGCCAGTAATCCGTCTTGTCGCCGGTGACGACCTCCAGAGTGCCATACTGGTAAGAGCAGGATGACGGTTCGCTGTACCATTCGAGCTTCATTCCAAACGCATCCATGCGGCTTCTCCTTGTGTTGATGGGGCGGGTAGATGGTTTTGTTCCGGGCAGGTTTATGGGTGGGCCTGTGCCCGCCTGTTGCTGACGAGCAGCATCAGGATGATCGTGCTGCCGTAGATGATCAGTCGCAGCGCCTCGGGCGCCTGCATCAGGGAAAGGACGTTGGAAAGGAGCGTGAGCGCCAACACGCCCACGACGGTGCCGAGATACCTGCCTTCGCCGCCCGTCACCTTCGTGCCCCCGACGACGACTGCGGCGATGCTCGGCAGCAGCATGGGATCGCCCATGGCCTGAAAGGCCTGGCCTGAATAGCCCGAAAGCAGCACGCCCCCAACGGCGGAGCAGAGCCCGGCCCACAGGAAGGCGAAGAAAACCACGGCGCGCGTGCGGATGCCGGCGAGGTAGGCGACACGCGGGCTGCGGCCCATCGCATAAATCCAGGCGCCAAGCGGCGTCAATCTGAGAACCAAAACGAGGATGCCACCGACGAACATCCAGACCAGCGCGGCCACCGGCACGACGTCAAACACGCGCCCGACGGCGAGGTGGCGCATCAGGGGGGAAGCGTTCGTCTGCGGGCTGTAGCCACCTGCATAGACCACAGTCAATCCGAGCAGGATGGCATTGACGCCAAGCGTCCACACCATGGATGGCGCGCGCAGGATGGCAACGCCGAAAGCGTTGAGGCCGCCGATGGCCAGGCCCATTAGCAGGGCGACGGAGATTGCGGTGCCGTCGTTGGTCCAGGCCGCACCGCTGCTGAAAACCCCGCAAGCGAGCATACCGGCCGCGGTTGCGGTCCAGGGCATGGAAAGGTCGATCTCGCCGAGCAGGAGGACCACCATCGCGCCGCTGGCAAGAATGCCCACGAAGGCCGCGATCTGCAGTTGCTGCATGTAGTAATTCACCGAGACGGTCGCCGGATACATGATGCCGATTGCGACGCTCAGCGCGAGAACGAAGAGACAGGCGATCCAGATCGGCCTCTCCACGCGGAAAGCCACGGAAAACACGTTCATCATGGGAATGCCTTCAGGCGGTTGGGGTCGCGGACCAGCGTGAGGGAGGCTGCCGCCACCGCGGTGATCAGCACCATGCCTTCGAAAAGCGGCTGTGCCAGGGGCGGGGCACCGGTGAAAAGCAACACGGCGCTGATCGCGCGCAGCGCATGTGCTCCGAAGATCGCGCTGAGCGGCGAACCAGCGCCGCCCCGCAGCGACAACCCGCCGATGACGATTGCGGCGATGGAGTTGATCGTATAGGGCACGCCGATCGTCGCATCGCCCGAAAGGGTCTGAAAGCCGAGATAGAGGCCGGCAAGGGCGGAGAACAGCCCCGAAAGCACGTAGGCGGCGATAATCGATCCCTCGATGCGCAGGCCGGACAGCCGCGCAGCCTGTGGCGCGGATCCAGCGGCGAATATGCCGCGCCCGAGGGATGCCCGAGATATCGCAGCCCAGGTGCAGGAGGCGATGATCGCTATCAGCAGCGTCGAGACGGGCAGGACGCCGAACAGGATGGCCGTCATCGCGTAAGCAAGCCCTGTATCCACGTCGCCACCGGGAAAGGGCCTGATGAAGAGCGCAAGGCCGCTGAAGACCGCACCCGTGGCCAGCGTGCCGATGATCGGCTGGAGGCGACCATAGACGATGAGCGCGCCATTGAGCGCGCCGCAAACCGCGCCTGCGGCAAGCACGGTCAGGACGCCGAAAGCGATTTCGACGGGCGAACCCTGCACCAGTTCCGAGGCGAGTGCATTGGTCAGCGCCACCATTCCTCCCACCGAAAGATCGAGCCCGCCGGTCAGGACCGGAAAGGTCTGCGCCAGCGCGGCAAGGGCCAGTGGCGCTGCCGAATTGGCGTAGGACTGGATGACGAAGCTGGAAATGCCGCGTGGATGCACGGCGAGATAGACCGCCAGCACGATGATGAAAACCGCCGCGCCAAGCAGGACCGGCATGTGTCGTGATGTCAGGATTCTCATGGCCGGATTTCCGTATCCGCGGGGTTTCGGGTGGTCTCGGGACGCGTCATGTTGAGCGACGCTTCCATGATGTTGACCTCGTTGATGGCGTCGCCTTCGAGTTCGCGTCTGATGGCGCCGCCATAGAGAACGAGCACGCGGTCGCACATGCCGATGAGCTCTTCGAAATCGGTGGTGAGAAAGAGAACGGCCGCGCCGTGGTCCGCGAGTTCGCGAATGAGCGCATAGATTTCCTGCTTGGTGCCGACGTCGATGCCTCGCGTCGGATCCATGAGAATGTAGACCGCAGGCTCATTGAGCAGCAGCCGCGCGAGCAGAACCTTTTGCTGGTTGCCGCCGGAAAGCGACGAAACCGGCGCGTCGGGTGATGCAATCTTGATGGCCAGTTTCTGGGTAATCGCACGGCTATAGGCGGTTTCGGCAGCCTGGTCCCGCAGCCCGTATCTGCTGAGCTTCCCCGTCACGGAAAGCAGCATGTTGTCGCGGATCGATTCCGCCAGCAGCAAGCCGTCCGTCTTGCGATCCTCCGGAAGAAGCATCACCGGTCGCTGGCCCGCAATGGCCGCCGCCGGGCCGGCCGGCTTGAATGGCTTGCCATCAAGCGTCACCGAACCCGCCGTCGTGCGAATGGCACCATAGAGGGTTTGCAGGAGTTCCTTCTGGCCCTGTCCTTCGAGACCACCGATCCCGAGCACCTCGCCTTGCCGGAGTGCAAACGAGATGTTGCGGACCTTGTCGACCGCTGAAAGCCCCGAGACGTCCAGCACGATGGGCGCATCGGCCGGCACAGGACGCCGGGGCGGGAAAACCTGCGAGATCTCGCGGCCGGCAAGCATCCGGCATATCTCGTCATGCGAGCGCGCATGCGCGTCGAATGTCTCTATCAACTGGCCATTGCGCAGCACGCTGCACCGGTCGGCAATGCGCTCTATCTCGGTCATCCGGTGCGAGATGTAGATGACCGTCAGGCCCTCGCGCCTCGCGTCGGCGATGATGTTGAAGAGCCGGTCGACATCGTTGCCGGGAAGGGAGGCCGTCGCTTCGTCGAGGAGCAGGATGCGCGGCTTCTTGGCGAGCCCCTTGGCGATTTCCAGCAACTGTTTCTGGGTAAGGGACAACTGGCCGACATGGGTGCCCGGATGGACGTCGCCCAACCCGACTAGGTCAAGCCAGTGGTGCGATTCCGCACGCTGCCTACGCAGGTCGATCCAGCCGAATTTCGACCGCGGCGGATTGGACAGAAACAGATTGTCCTCGACAGAAAGGTGCGGGACGAGGGAAAGCTCCTGAAACACCGTTGCGAGCCCGAGTGTCTCGGCAACTTGCGGGCCGTCATGGTCGAGGCGCTCGCCGAAGAGATCGACAGTGCCCGTATCGGGCGCGAGGACCCCGGTCAAAATCTTGATGAGCGTGCTCTTGCCCGCCCCGTTTTCCCCGAGCACCGCATGCACCGTGCCGGCCTCGATATCGAGGCTGACATCGGCCAGCGCCCTGGTCGGACCGTAGGATTTGCCGACGCCCCGCAATCGTATCGCATTCACCCTCATTCCTGTCCCTTCTCGTCGGTTTCGGCCAAAGCCGGCGGGCTTAGGCACAGCCCGCCGGCGCCGCTTCACTTGGAGGTCAGTTCATCCGCGGTGAAGAGCAGGTTGCATTCCTTGAAACCCGTTGCGGTGTCGAAGGAGGCCGGGAGTTGCGAGAAATAGGCGACACCGTCCTTCCAGTCCGTCGACGGCAGCGACGGCGGTGGCAGCTTGATGCGCTGCGGCATCTGCTTTCCTTCGAAGGTCGAGAGGGCCGCGAGAATGGCCACTGCCGAAACAGAAGGCGAGGAGCCGATCGCAACGCCGGTGAAACCGTTTTCGGCGAGCATGCGCACGGCGCCGTTCATCGTGTCCGAACCGAAGGGGACGGCGGGATGCTTGGCGTCGAGCAGCGCCTGGATAGAGCCCATGCTGCCATAGGCATTGGCGACGCCGACAAATTTGCCGTGCGCGGCGACCGCTTCCGCCGTCACGCGCTGCGACGTGCCGACATCCCAGTTGCCGACGACCTCGACCACTTCAAAGGGTGTTCCCTCGAACACCTTCGTGAAGCTTTCGGTCTGCTGCTTCTCCGTTGCATTTCCCTGCAGGCCGCGAACCCAGAGCACCTTGCCTTCGGTGACGTTCTTCGCCTTCAGGTCATCGAGGATGGCCTGTGCCTTCTTGGCGGCGATGTCGCCGTGGTCGATATCGACGATGAGGTGGTTGTCGTTGAAGACCACATTGTCGAAGGAGACGAGGAGCGTGCCTGCCTGGTTGGCACGGCCGATCACGGCGTCGAAGGCCTCCGGGTTGACGGCGATGAACAGCACCGCGTCGTAGCCGGCTGCGACGTAATTCTCGATCGCCGCAATCTGTGCCGCGACGTCGTTGCCGACGCTGACAGCGGTGAATTCCTTGATCTTCGCGGCAATCTCGGGCCGCTTAACATAGGACTCCGCAGCGCGGATCATCTGGATGCGCCAGTCGTTGCCGGCAAAGCCGTTGACCAGCGCGATGCGATACGGGCCTTCGCGCGGCGTCACGGCAGACAGCTGTTTCGTGTCGGCGTCCCAGGCCGCAAAGCATTCCGGAAAATAGCTCTCCGCAGCCTTTGCGCCTGACGCGCCAAGACTGATCGCCAGTATCATCGCTGCCGTCGTCGATTTCCAAATTTTTCCCATCTGAAAGCTCCCTCTTGTTGGTCGGCTCAGCCGTACGGGCGAGAGAATAGTATCCAATATATTGATGTCAATATACGAAATTGGCAAATCAAGGACACTGGCGTGGCCTGCCCGTAGGCATCACTTCCCCGTGAAATAAATGTCCGGACCGCTTGACATAGGACGAAATTGGAGATTGGATGCAATCATACAATCAACAAAAATGAGGTGGAGCAATGAAAAAACTGCTTAAAATGACGACGCTTGCCGTTTCGGCCTTCTTTGCGGCCGTGGCCCCGTCGGCGGCTGCCGACAACCCCTACGGCGCGCCGCCGTGGACCATTGGTTTTTCGCAGGACACGATGGACCACCCGTGGCGGGCCTTCATGGTGACCAGCGCCGAGGCGCAGGCGAAAAAATATCCCGAGCTGATCAAGGAGTTCATCTACACCGACGCCAAGGGCACCAACGAAAAGCAGATCGCCGACATCGAAGACCTGATCGCCCGCGGCGTGGACCTTATAATGATGAGCCCGCGCGAAGCCCAGGCGCTCGTGCCGGCCGTCGAGGCGATCAAGAAAGCGGGTATTCCGCTCGTCGTGCTCGACCGCGAAATCGTCGGCGAGGACTATAATGTCTTCATCGGCGGCAACAATCTCTCGCTTGCCGAGGGTCTGGGCAAGCACGTGCTCGGCTCCGTCGGGGAGAAGTTCAGCTACCTCGAACTGGAAGGCATTCCGGGCGCCACGCCGACGATCCAGCGCCACCAGGGTTTTGCGGCTCAGCTCGAAGGCAAGGCTGATATCAAGCTGCTGGATGCGCGGCCTGCCAACTACGACCTCGCCCCGGCAATTCCGATCGTTGAAGACTGGCTGACGCGTTATCGTGACCAGTTCCAGGTCATCTACGCCCACAACGATCCCATGATCCTCGGCGCCATCAACGTGCTGAAGGAAGCCGGCTACAAGCCCGGCGACGTCTATCTCATTGGCGTCGACGGACAGCGCGAAGCCTTCCAGGCGATCAAGGACGGCTGGTTGCAGGCAACCTCGATCTACGCCACCGGCGGTGCGATCGGCCTGGATATGGCGGTGCGGGTGCTCAAGGGCGAGCCTGTTCCCAAACGGATCACCACGGAAACGCCGATCGTCACCAAGGACAATGTCGACGAGTTCTACAACGCCGACCTTCAATACGTGCGTTGAGGATTTCCGCTGGAGGCGCGGGCTGCTGGTTGATGCCAGCCGCCCGCGAACTCGCAGGAAGGTGAATTGTTGATGGCAAACAGAACCAACGGTCAGAGCCCGCATCTGAAGGCCGTCCCGAAGGGCGAGCCTGCCGTGCTTTTGACGATGGCCGGCATCTCGAAATCCTATCCGGGTGTGAAGGCGCTGTCGGATGTCGGCTTGCAGGTCCGGGCCGGCGAAATCCTGTCGCTGGTCGGCGAAAACGGGGCCGGCAAATCCACTATGATGAAAATCCTGGCGGGCGCGGTGAAGCCGGATGCGGGCACGATCTCTATCGACGGCAAGCCGGTCGAGCTCAGTGACACCTCGGTTGCCCATCGCATGGGCATCAGCACGATCTATCAGGAACTGATGCTCGTGCCCCATCTCAGCGTCGTCGAGAACCTCTTTCTCGGCAATCTGGTCCGCAACCGTTGGGGTCTGCTCGACTGGAAGGGCATGCGCGCGCGGGCTGTCGAGATCATGCGCGACCTCGGCTATCCGGGTTCGATCGATGTGGCGATCCGCGATCTGAGCGTCGCCGAGCAGCAACTGGTGGAGATCGGCAAGGCGATAACCCGGCCCTGCCGCCTGCTGATCATGGACGAGCCGACCGCACCTCTCAATCGCGAGGAGGTCGAGCACTTCTTCAAGATCGTCCGCAAGCTTCAGAAGGCGGGCACCTCCATCATCTTCATCACCCACCACCTCAACGAAATCTTCGAAGTCTGCGATCGCGTTGTCGTGCTGCGCGACGGCCAGATGGTCGGCGAGTCCGACGTTGCGCACCTTTCCGAGTCCCAGCTCGTCGAAATGATGCTCGGACGCAAGCTCAGCCTCGAAAAGCGCGAGTGGGATCGGGGCGTGGCGCCGGATGCCGACGTCGTGCTCGAGGTCGATGGCCTGTCGACCGAGGAACTCCTGAAGAACGTCTCCTTCAGGCTTCGCAAGGGCGAGGTCCTGGGCCTTGCCGGCCTCATGGGCTCCGGCCGCACGGAAATCCTGCGCAACATTTTCGGCGTCGACAAGCCAAGCGCGGGAACGATCCGTGCCGAGGGCAAGCGTGCAATGTTCTCCGGCCCGCGACAAGCGCTTGAGGGCGGTATCGGCCTTGGTCCCGAGGATCGCAAAAGCGATGGCCTCATCCTGTCGATGCCGATACGGCACAATGTGACGCTCTCGTCTCTGGCGCGCTATGCGGGGCCTCTTGCGCTACGGCGGGGCCGTGAAGTGGCTGCGGTCAAGGATCTCTGCCAGCGTCTCCAGGTCAAATACAGCTCGACCGAGGTGCCCGTCGGCAAACTCAGTGGCGGCAACCAGCAGAAGGTCATCCTGGCCCGGCTGCTCGATGCCAAGGTCGATATTTTCCTGCTCGACGAGCCGACCCGCGGCATCGATGTCGGCGCGAAGGGGGCGATCTTCGACCTGATCCGCCAGCTTGCGGCGAACGGTGCGAGCGTCATCATCGTCTCCTCGGTCATCGAGGAGCTGGTCCACGTCTGTGATCGCATCATCTGCCTCAATCTCGGCCGCGTGACCGGCGAGCAGGCGCGCGCCCAGTTCGACATGGCCGAGATCATGATCAATGTCATGGGTGGCCATTCCGAAGCTCCCCAGGCGCGCGTGGGAGATGCGCGATGAAGGAACGTCTTTCCATAAACAGCAATCTCGTGGTTTTGACCGTTCTGCTTGTCGTAGCAGGGCTTGCCTCGCCCTATTTGTGGACGATCGAGAACATCGTCAACCTGATCCGCGTCACCTCTCTCATCGGCATCATCGCCGTCGGGATGAACGTCGTCATCATTTCGGGCGGCATCGATCTTTCGGTGGGTTCGGTCGTGGCACTCGTCGGCACGCTCGCCGCCTCGCTCGCGACGGCAGGCTATCCGCTCGGCGTCGTCGTGCTTGTGCCCATCGCTGCCGCGCTCGTTGCCGGCCTCGTCAACGGCTCCCTCGTCGCGCTGCTTGGCTTCCAGCCCTTCGTCGCGACATTGGTGACGATGACCGTCTTTCGCGGTTCGGGCCTGGTCTACAGTGCCGGCCAGCCGATTTATGCGGATTATCCGGCCTTCATCGGGTTCCTCGCGCGGGGCACGTTCGGCGGCATCCCCGCGCCAGCCGTCCTGTTCCTCGCGATCGTTCTCGTCACCTGGTACGTGATGCGCTTTCGCGCCATCGGGCGCATGATCTACATGGTCGGTGCCAACGAGAAGGCGGCCTACTACGGTGGCGTGTCGGTATGGCGGGTGAAGCTTTTCACCTATGTCTATTGTGCCGCACTCGCCGGTATTGCGGGCCTGATCCTCACCGCGCGCATGGGATCCGGCGAGCCCGGGCAGGCCGGCGTTCTCTATGAGCTTGACGCGATCGCAGCCGTGGTGATCGGCGGCACGGCCCTTCAGGGCGGACGCGGATCGGTCTGGGGCGCGCTTGTCGGCGCGCTGGTCATCGGCGTCATGTCCAATCTCTTCAACCTGCTGGGTGTTGCGCCGGAGTGGCAGAATGTCTCCAAGGGCGCGGTCATCCTCGCTGCCGTCATCATGGCCGGTGCCGGCCCCTTCATCGGCGCGATCTTTGCCAGGAGGGCATCCAATGGCTAGCCCATACGTTATCGCATCTGTGCAAGACTCTCCCCTCCGGCCATGGGTGGCACCGTTTTCCCTCGTGCTATTCCTGTTCGCGGCCATGAACGGCGGCGCCTACGTCCTCGCGCCCACGCTTTTCCAGGCGGACCAGGCGCGTGGACCCTATACGCTCGCCAACAATTACGAACTGACTCGCGTCTACAGTCGCTCGCTCGAAGGCTATCAGCAGATCGTGCAGCAGTTCCCGGAAAGTGGCTATTACGATGCAGCGCGTATCGGCATCGCCAATTCGCTGATGGGGCTCGGCCGCCGCGAGGAAGCCATCGCGCAGTACCAGCAACTGCTGACGACCCTCAGCGCGGGCGAAACCCTCAAGGCCAATCGCCTCGCCGTGCTGTCCAAGCTCGCTTCAGCACTCGAAGAAGCCGGCGACATGACGCAATTCCCCGATGTGTATGCGCTTCTTGCGGCAGAATATCCCGATAGTTCCGCGACGGCGGACGCCAAACGGTATGCGGACACCATCGCGGCAGCCACGGCAAATGCAACCGAGTCGCAATCTGCCGGTGGGTCCGATCTCGTCGCGATCGACATCGCGCCAGCGGTGGTCGGGAAAGCCTTTACGATGTCGGTGCGCGTCGATCCCAAGGCGGTGCCCGCCGGCACCTTCTCCATCGCGCTCAACAGCAGCTTCGTCTCGGCCTTCGATGTCGTTTCGGTGAAGCCTGCCACAGGTGGCACCAGTGACTATTGGGGCAAGCGCTTCTTCCAGTTTTCCATGGCCGGCGAGCCGCTTGAGGTGGTGTTCACGCTCAAGGCAAAGGCCGCTGGTAAGCAGCTTCTCGATATCGATCTGGAGAGCAATTTCACGCTGGTCGAACTCAACACGACCATGTCCGTAGACGTGGCGGGGCAATGACCATGGCAAATATGCGCGCATTCATCTCCAGCCAGCCGATCATCCTGGTGCTCATTGTCCTCGTCGCGGTCTTCACGTTTGTTGCCGATGGCTTTGCCGACGCCGCCAATATCAGCAATGTGCTGAGACAGACATCGATGCTCGGTATCGTCGCGATCGGCATGAGCATCGTCGTCCTGACCGGTGGCATCGATCTTTCGGTGGGTGCGGTGGTGGCGCTGGCAACGGTTCTCGTCGCCGGCATCGCCAACACGCATCCGCCGATCCTGGGCATCAATCTCGCACTTATCGCCGGTGCGGCGGTAGGGTTCATCAACGGCATCCTGATCGCCGGCCTTCGCCTCCAGCCGATCATTGTGACGGTTTCGACAATGGCGATCGTGCGGGGCCTCGCCATGTGGCTGTCGGATTCGCGTCCCATTTTTGGCACGCTGCCAAAAGAGTTCTTTCAGCTTGCCGAAGGCTTGATCGCCGGCATTCCGGTGCCGGTCATCATTTTTGCCGCCCTCGCGGTCGCGACGATGCTTTTCTTGGGAAATACCCGGACCGGGCGTGCCATCTATCAGATCGGTGGCAACGAGGAGGCGGCGGTGCTCAGCGGCATCAAGGTGGGCGCCACCAAGGTGATTGCCTATACGCTCTGCGGCACGTTTGCGGCCGTTGCGGGCATCATCCTGACCGCCCGCATGCAATCGGGCGATGCGGTGCGGACCGGCATGGGCTGGGAACTCGACGCCATCGCTGCCGTTGCGGTCGGCGGCATCTCGCTGATGGGCGGCCGCGGCCATCTCGTCGGCGCCATCTGCGGCGTGCTGATCATCGGCTTCCTCGCCAATGCCTTCAACCTCATGGGCATCAACCCCTATTGGCAGCGCATCGTGATCGGCCTCGTGCTGGCCGTGGCGGTGGTTGCCTATAACGAGCGTATCCGCGCGTTCCTGCTCTCCCGGCGGCGCAGCCAACAGCTGGCCCAGGGCGTGCCGGCGCCCGCCGAATGATCCTATCGAATTCTTGAAACCAAACAGGTGTTTGCAATGTCTCATCGTCAATACGGGCTCTGGATCAACGGCGCGGTCGAGCGGCCCGCGGAAAACCGGACCTATGACCGACACTCTCCGGCCACCGGTGAACTGGTCGCGAGCGTTTGCCTCGCCACGCCGGAGGATGTCGGCCGGGCGGTCGCGTCCGCCAAGGCAGCGTTCAAGTCGGGCGTCTGGTCGAAAATGCCGGCGATCGAGCGCGGCAAGATCGTCCAGCGCTTTGCTGACCTGGTGATCGCCGAACTCGACCACCTCAGCGTCATCGAGGCAAACGAGGCGGGCAAGACAATGGCCGCCGCCCGCGGCGAGATCGAATGGTCGGTGGAACTCGCGCGCTTCGCCGCAACGCTGGCCTGGAACATCCCGGGCAGGGTGGTCAACCACGAGGGCGCCGAGAAGCTCGGCCTCGTGACCCATGAGGCACTGCCGGTCGTCGGCATGATCCTTCCCTGGAACTTCCCGACGGTCACGCTTTTCCAGAAGCTGCCCTATGCGCTGGTTGCCGGCTGCTCGGTGGTGATCAAGCCCTCGACCTTCACGCCGGGCACGACACTGGAATATGCCCGCATCGCCAAGGAGGCCGGAATTCCCGACGGCGTGATTTCCGTCCTGCCGGGCAATGGCGACGAAGTCGGCCGCACGCTTTGCCTCCATCCCGATATCGACATGATCTCCTTCACGGGCTCGACCAATGTCGGCAAGGAGATAGCCGGGCTCTGCGGGCAGACGCTCAAGAAGGTGGCGCTCGAACTCGGGGGCAAGGGCGCCAACATCGTCTTCGCCGACGCCGATCTCGACGCCGCCGTGGATGGCGCGCTCGCCGCCTTCACGATCAATCAGGGAGAGGAATGCTGCGCCGGCGCCCGCCTTCTCGTCGAGAAGTCGATTGCGGGCGATTTCGTCGAGCGCCTTGCCATCAAGGCTCGCGCCTTGAAGCTCGGCACGTCGAAGGATGCCGATGCGGATCTCGGCCCGATGATCCACGAGCAGCACCACGCCAAGGTGCTCTCCTATATCGAAATATCGAAACAGGAAGGCGCGACGCTCGTAACGGGCGGCGGCCGGCCCGCGGACCCAAAACTCGATGCGGGATATTTCGTCGAACCGACCATCTTCACCGGCATTAGGCCCGAAATGACCATCTTCAACGAAGAGGTCTTCGGCCCCGTTCTCGGGGTTACGACCTTCGAAAATGAGGCGGAGGCGATCACACTCGCCAATGCCACGCCCTATGGCCTGGCCAACGGGGTCTGGACGAAGGATCTCGATCGCGCCATGCATGTGTCCGCCGCGCTCGAAAGCGGCTTCGTCTATGTCAATTGTTATCTTGAAACCGTACCCCAGCTGCCCTTCGGTGGCGCCAAGGCAAGCGGGCTTGGACGCGAGAACGGGACGGAGGGCCTCCTGGAATTCATGCAGACCAAGTCGATCTTCATGCGCCTGCGCGCCACGCGCTGAGCGCCATCCGACCTCAAGGACATTATCAATGAAGCCAGTTCGTTTTGGTATCCTCTCGACCGCAAAGATCGCACGGGATTGGGTCATTCCCGCCATGAAGGCGGTGGACGAATGCGAGGTCGTTGCGATTTCCTCGCGCGATCCTGAGCGTGCGGCCTCCGTCGCATCCACGTTCGACATCCCGCACCACTATGCATCGCTCAGCGAGATGCTGCGCGACGATGCCGTCGAGGCCGTCTACATTCCCACGCCCAACAATTGCCATGTCGATGAAGCCATCGAGGCGCTGGAGGCTGGCCGGCATGTGCTCTGCGAAAAACCGCTCGGGCTCCATGCAAAACAGGCTGAACGTCTCCAGGCCGCCCAGCTGGCCACCGGCCTGCAGGTCTCCGAGGCCTTTATGGTGCGCTACCATCCGCGCTGGCTTGCAGCCCGCGATATCATCCGCAGTGGCAGGCTCGGCCGCGTCACGCAGATTCACGCCACCTACAGCGTCATGAACGACAATCCCGACGATATCCGCTTCCGGCCGGAATTGGGCGGCGGCGCGCTCGGCGATGTCGGGATCTATCCGGTCACGGCCGCACGCTTTCTCTTCGAAGACGAGCCGTTCGCTGCCACCGCCACCTTCGAAAAGGCTTCCTCCGACGGCGTCGACATCGCCGTAGCCGGCATGCTGGAATTTCCGGGTCACCGCAATCTCCTCTTTTCGGGCGCGCTGCTCCAGGCCTGGTCGCACTGGATCATGGTGACTGGTACCGAGGGATGGATGGAATTGCCGGTGTCTGTTTGGCCGTCCGCACAGCAGGAAACCGTCATCCGCCTGCGCGGCCGCGACGATCTCTATGACCAGAATGTGGAGACGATCCGTTTTCCGCCCGCCAACCAATATGAACATGAAGTGCGCACCTTCGCGCGGGCCGTGCGCGGCGAAATCGAACAGCCTTGGCCGATTTCGAACGCCGTGTCCGGAATGCGAGCGCTCGATGCGATAAAGCAGTCGGCAGCCATGGGCGCGCGAATCCGCATCGGTGGCTAGCTGAACACAATCACGGACAGTTTCACAATTCTGCGGATGTCGTAGTTGAACGGGAATAGGATATGGCGTTCCTGAAGAAGCCCCTTGGCGGATCGATTGCTGGCATTGCAGGGGATGCCAGAAATTTACATCCAGCGCCTTCTCGCTCTGGCCCGCATTCCGGTCACTGGCTTCAAGGCGATCTGGATCAAGCCCGCCATAGATGCCCTACATGCAGGTACGAAACACATCTACTGCCCCTACTGCAGGAACTGGTTGTATAGCCTGCCGAAAGATGCCCACAACTACGTTAACGTGCATCAGACACTGCTCGACGATATCGAATGATTTTCTCGGTTCGCGGATGTGCCTACCGCAGTGAAGGTGAGTTGGGCCTGCACGCCGGCCATACACAGTTTCGAGGGGTTCCCCGGCTCAGATCGTTCAAAAATTTCGTTGAAGAGTGCCGGTCTCGATAAGACCACGCGCCGCCATGCGGCCGTGGGTGCAGGTGTCTGCTGTACCTACGACGATACATGCACACCCGCCCGAGTTTTTCAGCCTGTCAGGACTTGTCTTGCGGAAGCCGGTTGGCGTCCCAGTAGGGTGGCAAGCGTGGGAGCGTTCGGGTAACTTCCCTGCTTGTGTTGCGCGGTACGGGCTCAGCGTTATGGCGATACCGCCGGCGGCAGGTCGCGCGCTGCAAGGCGCACTTCGAATTCTTCATTCGCCGGCGTGCTGCGGAGAATTGTCCGCTCGGAAATCTCGGCTAGAACACAGGCGATATCCCTGAAATCCAACGCGGTCAACGACGGGTTCGGGCCATCAAAGCGGCCTTCACTGGCGAGAATCTTCGCGGCTACCGCCGCCAAATCGTCCGTTATGGGCGGTCCAAGAGAACGTGCTTGTTGAATATCGGTCTGATTTGACCCATTTTTACATGCGGCGCTGCCCGAGTAACGCGGCACAAGGGCTTCTGTGAAAAAGAAGTTTTCTGGGTGAGCGCGGGTCAAGGTGAAACAAAAAATCGGGTTAATTTCAGATAATAATCAATAGATAGTCGAACAGATCGTGAAGGCTGCCAGTCACTCCCCCGCGAGGGACGAACCAATATTCGTTCGGCAGGGTGAAATCCCTATTGAATCGAAGTAAAGCACTTAGCAGATGTCACCAAGCGCGACGCTGTATCTCTTGTATTGGTAGAGGTTCCAGTAGCGATCTGCAGATCCCAGCTCACCAAGCCACACTACGATATCGCGTCCTTTGTCGCCGGCGCCGCCCTGCTGAATCTCGCTAACCCTGGGAACTTTCTGAGCGAGATATCTATCGGCGCACTCAAGGACAAAGCGTTCAAACTCTTCAGGGCTGAACGTACATAGTCGGCCGAGTGGATCCACGGGTAGGCCGAGCCAAACACCAAGGAGGCGTGCATTCGCATTCGGCCACTTAGAAGGCTTATCAATGGGTTTGAGATTTGGCTTAATGCGGATCCGACAGCAGAATGTTCAGCCGTAGGTAGCGATGTAGTGCGATTCTCCTGCACCACAAGCCAGTGGTTTCGCAGCAGCGGAAACAAGCCCGCTCCAGCGGCTACCAGCTCCTCTTTCGACACAGATCACGGCGTCGACCGGGTCGCCGATGGGTCTAGAATCCTTGATTTGCCAGCCTTGGAGGCTCACATCTGCCTCTGACGATTTCAAACAGATACTGTTTGCGACTACCGGGTCGACAGTTCACATCCCTTCAAGAGCACTAAAAGGATGCTTTCGGCTGTTCGATCGTCGATCGATCGTTTCCCCTTTTATTTCATCCCAGGCTACTAGTTGGACCTCTCAGCAAAAACCGTTCAGTTTAAGGATCCTATGCGCGTCGATCGATGCGCGAAGCTCGTCCTCGGAGAGGCGGTCTCCCTGGTTGGTGTCGGGATGGAGCATTTTGAGCCTTTCCTTATAACGGCTCTTGATTTCCTTTGGCGTCGCATCCGGCGAGAGTCCCAGGGTCTCGAAAGCCCTTGCTTCGAGGGCCTTGAGCTTCCGTTTCTGGAGATCGGCCTTTTGCGCCTGGCGTTGCGCAGCTGTCTTGCGCGCATTCAATGCTTTTGCCGAACCCGAGCGGGTGGTGGACGGCATCGGGATTTCGGTTGCCTGGTCGACTGCGGTCCCCCATGTCGGACGAGCCCCGGTTGTCGCTTCTCTCTGGTAGCGGGCGACGTCCGCGTGGGAAAGATCTGCCGTGAAATTGTACCCCTTGTTGTAGTCTTTCACATGCTCAAGACAGAACAGCAGATACAGGCCCTCGGCATCTCGCCCCACGGGTGCGCGGTGCGCGCCAATCTTTTCGCAACAGTCCCATTGGCATTTCGGGCCGGTGGAATTGCCGTGCGGAGAAGTTTTTTTGCGAGTGGACCGAAGGCCCACAAATATTTTCGAATCAAGCGTCATCGCGCCGGTATGGAGGCAGTGCGGGATCTTAGCAAGAATTAGCAGGATTTGCGGCCCGTGCCTCGCGCGCGCCGTGTCTCGACACTCCCCAGCACCAAAAAGAAAACCGCGTTAGCACTCTCCGCGCTTGATCGCTAAGAGTGCCTATCGGGATCGGGCATCGGGCCGTTTTCTCGCCAAAGAGTGTCGCGCCGACCAACGGTCTTGTCGAGCGCAAAGGGAAAGCCGCCCGCCTCGAAGAGAGACAAGCGGACAATCGAGACTTAGCAAATGAGAAATCAGCGCCAGGTGATCGAGACCGGCGCACCTTTGGCGAGTTTAACTGTAACTCTGTTCATCTTTCCGGAAGCGCTGGACGTCGCCCACCGGCCGCCGGTGCATACCAGCGTGTTGCCCTTCACCGAACATCCGGTGTGCGTCCCGCGAGTGGGAACAGAACCACGATATTTGTAGCTGCTGGTGATCGTCTTACCGTTGAAAGCAAGGCAAATGTCGGCGGTCGAACCAGAACGACCGATGCACGTCTTTCCGAACTTTACGGTTTCAGCGGCTGATGCCGGAATTGCAAATGTGGCAAAGGCTACCATTGCAGCAAAAATAGTACGTGTAAGCATTAGTGACTCCGTTAAAAACAATATTGCTACGCCCAGTAGATACTGGACGCGCTCGTCCCGCAACAAATTAGACGGTGCCACGTTTAACGTTATAGCATTAAGGTTATCGCGACCATCGATGCAACAAATGAGGCTCCTCGCCCCTGTTGGAGCGAGCATGCTAATGCCAAACGAAGGACATCTCAAAGCGCTCACCTTATATCGGCGGCAGAGATACTTTCTTACAATCGGAGATTCAACGCAAACGCAGAGGCTGCGTTTGCGTTTGCTTGTACAAAACAACGCAGACCGGCTGACTCAAAATTAAGCCGAGCGATTTGAAAGTGATTGGCTAAGCAACGCAATTCGGCGTCTGTCACACGAAATGACCCGCCGCGCGATTATCACGCTTTGTCGTGTTTATGTCTAGAAATTGATTTCCAGCCCGTCTTCGCAGAAATCGAACTTGGCAGGTTCGGATTCGGAGCCGTCCGCGTAACTTGCTTTGACCCATTGAGCGCAGCTTTCGCTATTTGTGCTTTGATCCCACACAAGGTTGGCAGTTGCGCCTGACTTGATACCGCTACCAATGTCAAAGTAGCCCCAATCCTTTTTGTTCTCAGAAACCAAGATTTCGGTGATCCCGGTATTGGTCGTGTTTGTTGCTGTAAAAGAGAACTCCGCGGCATAGGCGGAGGCGATGATTCCTGCATTTCCTACGATACTGAAGGCGAGAGCAACAAAACCCAAGCGTGCGCTATTCAAATTCATGTTTGGCCCCTAGATTAAATGTGTGTTCAACGATGTTGGTCTTGCACTTTCAGGCAGGGAAGTCGATGGACATAACTGGTCCAGATTCCTCTAATCTTTGGTAATGTTAACGGCCGGGCTCTGAGCCGATTACTTCCCAGTATGGACGGCCAGTGCTCGGCGGTGTGGCGATGGTAATGTAGCGTGGCCTCTCGTGTAAAAGACCGCGCATCGTGCCCTCAGGTGAGCAGCGGCACACTCAGAATTCATCTCGGATCCAACTGACATACCTCACCTAATCCGCCGCGCCGCGCTGTCGGTTGCAGGTCCTGCGGGCGAGCGCTACATCGTCGAAGCGGTGGGGCGATGTCACCTTAAATTATGCGACTTTCGAATGCAGAATCGAAATCGACGCGCAGCAATTTTCCATCGGTGCCAGCCATAGGTTCGGTCAAAAACTCTGCGCGCATTATCAACTCAGCATCCATCCACCGGTCCGTCCAATGTAAGCGTCATGGTCTTTTGCTGCATCGGGGACGTCGACATCAAGTGCACCCAGGAACGTGCGGATATTGGAAGCAATGAGATCGGCGAACGGCTTGTGTTCACCTCTCCCAAGGCGGTCCAGATGCCCGGCAAGTCTGTGTGCGACATCGCTGGCGAATTTCCTGAAGAGGCGCTGGCGTGAGGCAGCGCTCGAAATACCCAGACTATTGAGGAACAGATCGACATCGCCTGCACCCAGATCTTTGGGAGTTGTAGCCTCCCCAATCTTGTAAGCTAGGACCTGTTGACAAAGTGGATTCCCAAATCAGTAGAAGCATGATTCAAAACTGTCTTTTAGGAGGCGGTTTTGGCGCGCGGCGATCTGACGGATACGGAATGGCGGGTCATCGAGGGGCTGTTGCCTACCGAACGCGGCAGGAAGTCCCGGCCGTCGCACGATAATCGGCAGTATCTGAACGGTATGCTGCATGTTCTTCGGGTCGGCTGCCCCTGGCGTGACATGCATGAGCGCTATGGAAAGTGGAACTCCGTCTATGTCCGCTTTCGCCGCTGGGCCGAACAGGGTGTGTGGGACGCCCTCTCGGCTTCGTCCTGACAGGTGGCGAGGCTTCGGACTACAATGCCGTTCCGGACCTGCTGTCGATACCAGTCGGCAAACCGAGACTGTTCCTTGCCGACAAAGGATATGACGGTGATTTGCTACGCGAGGAACTCCTGATCCATGGGATCAGGCCGGTCATTCCGCCGAAGGCCAACCGGAAGAACCCGCCTGCCTGCGACTTCCGGGCATACAAGGATCGAAACCGCATCGAGCGAATGTTCAACCGCCTCAAGCACTTCCGTCGCGTTGCGACCCGATACGATAAGACACGAAAATCCTTCTCGGCATTCCTCGCCCTGGCTGCCGCAAAGATATGGCTGCCATACTTTGTCAACAGGACCTAAGGTGAAGAGCCGGAACTTTCATCGGGCTCCGTCGTGATGACAACGGTATTTTGCGACTAAGAAGCCTTCCACACGCGGGCGCGACCCATTGCCTTTCAACGGCTCCTGCTCAAGGCTTCTCTCAGTTGGACGCCATAGGTCCGTTCAATACGAGCAAAGCCGAACACATCTTTTTCCGCACCTTCTTCAAGGGTGTAGGCCTGAAACTCATTCATCAGAAGTGTTTCGCCTTCCGGGCCATCGAAATTGTAGGTGTCGGCCAAAAAGACGCGTATCTTATCGCGATCATCAGGGATGACATTTTCGTTCCAGAACTTTGTCACAACGCTTCTATAAGCCGGGCTTAGGTAATAGCGCGCATGAAGTATCTCGTGCGTCACATTGCTCATGAAGCCTTCACCCCGCGCCTCTACTGCAAGGATCGCGAAATCCGTGACCTGGCGTTCGTGCAGTGGTTTTATGACCTTCTCGAACAACTCCTTTTCGAGAGGGGAGACGCAAAGCTCCGGGTCTCCTGCACACTTTTCAGCACTCTTGGCGTAGAATGCGTTGATAAACTCCGCAACGGTGTCATGCCCGACATAGTGAGCCTGATCCGATTCCATAAACCTCGCATTTTTCGCGGATATGAGCTGGCCGCGGGGAGACGCTTCCTTAAAGAAAGACGCCCGTGCCATCAAGCGCGTCAGCAATTCGCTGGTCTGCGTGAGGCAGAGAAAGGCGTTGGCAATATCTGCAAGCTCCCGGCACTCGACATCACCCGACGATGCATCGCTCCAGGATTTGATTTCAGCCGTCTCGATAGGCTCAAGGATCGAAATATGAGATTCCAGAGCGGCTAAAGACGGTGTAGCGCTCATCGACACCAAGAGTGCCAGCAAGATTGATTTCATGACTGCGTCCCGCTCATTATGGTCGTCTGCGCACTGGCACGGATATTCGATTACGAGCTGCGTCCAAAGGCAAGGGACAAGACAGTGCGCATTGTGCTGGAGTTCGGCGAAGCACGAAGTACGGCGTCGTTCCATAAGTCAACGTTGTGCCACGACGCGGTTCTTTTTCAGATGCTTGAGCTATCTGCTCAACGGTCACGGATCGATCCTTTAAAGACCTAACTATCATACCGTTGCGGGCCGGGCCAAGAGGGCGAGAGCTCTCGGGCTCTTGCTTTGCATGGCGCCCGTGCGCGCTTTTAATCACCGGTCGTTCAACGAAGCAATCCGTCCGCGTCGAAATCCTCCCAACCCGGGAGGCCCGATGCGGGATCGCCTGTGCCATTGTCCGCCTTTTTCGACCGCTTGCTTTTCTTCGACGGCCGCGCCAGATAGGTGGCATTCCTCTTCTCCGCCCTCGCTTCGGCATCTTCCACCCGCCACTCATCGACAGCGCCACGATTGAGGAGCTCGTCCACCACTGACGGTTCGAAAACATGGAAGGTGATCTGGCGGGCCCGCCCGGCCAGCCTGACTGTCCTCGTCCCTGCGCTAGGTAGGCGCCCGTCCGCAAGCCAGCGATGCCGCTCGCTGGTCTTCATGCCGAGAATGTCTTGAATTTCGCGCGGGATGACAGGTAGGAATGGCGCATCATCCAGCGTTTGCGTGACCACAGACACCGCGGCGTTAAAAGCGGATCTTTCATCGGTCGGCATCGCGAGAACAAGATCCACTCCTTCGAGCGAGATCGCTTTCTTCGAGATAGCGGGCAGACGCGCTTGTACCTCCTGCAGGATACCCTTTGCGCGAACGGATGACCCCATCGTGGCATCGGGCGTTAGGGTCCACCTTCTCATCAACTCGACGTCGTTCTTTTCAGATTTTGGCATGTCGCCTAGATGGTGCGCCCGACATTAATGGTCAATGCACTGCCGAGCGGCCGCCGGTCGATCGTTTTCACATGTCACTGTGGAAATACCCGGCACAGGAGGGGCCATCTTCGAATTCGTATCGCTCATAAACCGTTGCCGAGGCGACGCGTTTTATGCCGTTGATACGGATGGAGGGACTCGGTCCGGCGCTGTCGATCTTGGCCAACCCCAAACCGACATTGCGATCTATGAGTCGCCGTCGCGTGAATATGCCTATGTCGTCCTCAACGAGGTGGTTGCTATCGTTCGTGAGACGGCTCTGCCTCGCCGACGCTCTTACCAGATGCTCGCCGCGCCCGGATCGCCGCGGCGATGAAGACGCGGGAAAGTCCGTGATAGAGCGGCTCGCGCGAGAGGATGCGCGATGTGAGGTAGCCGATCATCGAGACGGCCATCAGCGGGATGGCGGCTTCGTGGTCGCCGGTCATTTCGAGGATGATGACGAAGGCGGTCATGGGGGCCTGGACGACGCCGGCGAAATATCCTGCCATGCCGAGAATTGCCGCGAGCGTGAGACTGGTGCCGAGAAGCGAGCCGACGGTGCTGCCCAGTCCGCGCCAACGGCCAGCGACGGTGCAAAGATGCCGCCGGGAATGCCTGAAAGCATGGAGAGAAAACCGGCGGCGAATTTTTCCAGGAAGAAGAGCAGCGGAAGAGCCTCGCCTTGTACGGCGCCTCGTGCCTGTTCGTAGCCGGTTCCGAAGGTCTTGCCGCCGGAGACGACGCCGATGGTGGCGACAGCGATCCCGCAAAACACGGCAAGCATCACCATGCGTTTCAGCGGCGCCGGCTGCGCCCACCGGCGGATGCGCTGCCCGAAATGCAGTGCCATGCCACTGAAGGCCGCGCCCAACGCCCCGCCGCCAACACCGCAAATGAGCACGAGGCTCCAGTCCTGCAGCGTGCCCGGGGCCGCGGAAGCGGACCCGAAATAGTGATAGCTGCCGGAAAGCCCGAGCGCGGCGAGGCCGGACAGGATGACCGCGACGAGAACGAGGCCGTTCGCGCGCGCCTCGTAGGTGCGGCTCATTTCCTCGATGGCAAAGACGATGCCGGCAAGCGGCGTATTGAAGGCGGCGGCGATGCCGGCGGCCGAGCCCGCAAGGATCAAACCTCTCGCCTGCGCCATGCCGCCGAACCGGGCGACGGCCAGCATGATCGAAGCCCCCACCTGCACGGTCGGCCCCTCGCGGCCGATGGAGGCGCCGGAAAAGAGGCCGAGCACGGTCAGGAGAATCTTGCCGAAGGCGATGCGCAATGACAGCAGTTTTCCGCGATCCTCGTCATCCTTCAGGTGTCGGGCGGCGATTGCCTGCGGTATCCCGCTGCCCTGCGCGTTGGGGAAGAAGCGCATCGACAGATAGGCCGACAGCGCGAAGGCGAGTGGCGTCAGCAGCATCGGCAGCAGGAACGTCCAGTAGCCCGCCGTCGTGAGGCGCGTGAAAGCGTGCTGGGCGAAGTCGGCGAGTTTCGCAAAGCCGACACTGATCACGCCGGTCGCCAAGGCCCCGCACCAGAAGACGAGGCGCGGGCGCCAAAGGGAGAGAGAGCCCCGGAAAACCCGGGAACGCCGGAGCAGCTTCGATTTGCGGTAGAGGTCGGCCATCGTGTGGTTTTCAGCTTGTGTCTGTATCCGGCGGCTGTTCGGCGCATGGAATGTCAGATGGGCATGCCGTCTTTTTTGCACGAGTTTCGCCGCTTTGACATCACTTACTTCGAGCGGCGGGCTCTTTCGATTGCCCGGCGCGCCGGGGTGGCTTCGTCGAATGCAGGGTCTTACTTCGCTTCCAGCGGGCCTTTGCCCTGGCCGTCGATAAGCCAGGCGATGCTGATCTGGAGGATGCGCGCAAGCATGTCGAGACGGTTGGCGCGAGGTTCGGAGCGGTCGTTTTCCCAATTGGTCCACGTTTCGGTCGTCACGCCGACCACGCTGGAAATCTGCTCGACCGTCATGCCCATCGCGTCGCGTGCCAGCGAAATTCGGCCGCCGATCGTGTCGTCTCTAAGCCCGGCGGGCGCGGCGGGCATCAGGGTGTCTTCAGGATAGTCATGCATGGAAAGGTCCTTCCTGTTCATGATGAGTGCTCTGCGGGGCTGGCGCCCCACGGAGCTGGATTGGGTATCAAAACGCTGGCGTCAGCCTTCTTCCTTGCCGAGCCATGCCTTGACCTGGTCGGGATGGTCCGTGATGTATTTCTCGACGGCCTTTTCGTAGGAGGTCTCCTGGGCGTCGAACATTGCGGCCTCGAGATCGCCGATCGGCAGCTTCATGCGTGACAGGAAGCCGGCCACCTCCGGATTGTCTTCCTCGAAATCCTTGCGGGCGAGCACATCGACATGTTCGGCGTCGCCAAGCGCGCCCTTGGGGTCGGCGATGTAGCGCAGCTCGTATTTGCCGAACATCCAATGGGGGCTCCAGGAGGTTGCGACGAACCATTCTTCCTTGCGGATCGCCCGATCGACCGTCGTCAGCATACCGGCCTCGCTGGAAATCTGCAGCTTGTAGCCGTCAAGGCCGTAGTCCGTGACGGCCTTTTCCGACAGGCGCGTCAGGCCGGCCCCGGGATCGATGCCCTCGACGCGTCCCTTGAGCTTGGCCTTCACATCATCTTTCTTGAGGTCCTCGATCGAAGCGATCGCATCCTCTGGCACGTATTTGGGGACCACCCAGCCGAGCTTCGCGCCGTCATAGACGGTGCCGAGCGTCGTCACCTTGTCCTTCACCTTGGCGAAGTAGTCGGCGTGCGTGGCGGGCAGCCAGGCCATCATCATGGCATCGAGGTCGCCGCGGCTCACGCCCTGGTAGAGGGGGGCCACGTCGGTCTGCACCAGTTCAACCTCCTGGCCGAGTTCGTCCTTGATGAGCTTTGCGGCAAGCTTGGTCACGAATTCGGCATCGGACCAGGCGGCCCAGCCGATCTTCACCGGCGCCTTTTCTTCGGCGAAAGCCGTGCCGAAAGCAGCGGTGGCGAGGCCTGCGGTGAGGCTCATGGTAACGAGTGTCTTGAACATGTTTGCTCCTTTGAAGGTTCGCATTCGGCGGCGCGGGCGCCGCCATTTTTCAGCGCGAGCCGGACGTTCTCAGGCCGTGGCCGGGGAGTTCGCCTGCGGTTGCGCTGTCCGGCGGAAGAGGGTGCGCCAGATGCCGGCGCGCTCCTTTCCGAGGCTCTGCGTGATCCGGTCGAGGATCACGGCAAGGATGACGACGGCGATGCCGCCTTCGAAGCCGGTGCCGACATCGAGGCGCTGGATGCCGGTGAGTACCGTGTTTCCGATGCCGCCGGCGCCGATCATCGAGGCGATGACCACCATGGACAGCGACAGCATGATCGTCTGGTTGATGCCGGCCATGATCGAGGGCATGGCGTTCGGCAGTTGCACCTTGAACAGGAGCTGCGAGGAGGTGCAGCCGAACGCGTTGCCGGCTTCGACGAATTCCACATGCACCTGGCGGATGCCGAGATTGGTGAGGCGCACCACGGGCGGCATGGAGAAGATGACGGTCGCGATGGTTCCCGGCACGGCGCCGAGCCCGAAGAACATGGCCGCGGGGATCAGGTAGACGAAGGCCGGCATGGTCTGCATGAGGTCGAGCACCGGGCGTACGATTGCCGCGGCCCGGTTGCTGCGCGCCATGGCAATGCCGAGCGGGAGGCCGATCGCCATGGCGATCAGCGTCGAGGCGATCACCAGTGAAAGCGACTCCATCATCGCCTGCCACAGGCCCATATGGCCGACCAGCCAGAGCGAAAGGCCGGTGAACACGGCAAAGCCGAAACTGACGCGCCACAGCGACAGCAACACGAAGATTGCAAGGCCGACGGGTAGCGGCGTCGCGAGAAGCAGGTTCTGGATTCCGTCCGTCACGGTGCCGATCATCAGGGCAATGGTGTCCAGCAACGGGCTGAAATTGTCGAGGATGTAATTGACGACGCTGTCGACGCCGTCTCCGATATCGAAAGTCATGGAAAAATCTCCGGGCTGGCGGATCAGGCGGTGCGGTCGAGCGTTTCGAGAAGCACGGATTTGCTGATGGAGCCGAGATAGCGGTTGCTGTCGTCGACGACCGGGACCGGCCAGGCGCTGGAGGCGACCTTGCCCAGCACGTTGGACAGGCTTTCGGCGGCCGGGATCGGCTCGATGTCCGGCAGAAACGCCCGCTTGTACGGGTCGCTCGCGTCCTTGCCGGCGGTTTCGATCAGCGACGCGCGGCTGACCATGCCGTGGTAGGTCTTGTCGCGACCGAGGATGATCGCGACCTCCCGGTCGAAATGCTTCATGCGTTCGAGCGCGGCCGCAGCGGACACGCCCTGGCGCTCAATGATCGTCACCTGCGTCTTGCGCGCGACGTCACCGGCGCGGAAGACCTGCGAGACGTCGACATTGCGAAAGAAGGATCGAACATAGTCGTTTGCCGGCTTGAGCACGATCTCGTCGGGCGTGCCGACCTGAACGACTTCGCCGTTCTGCATGATGCAGATGCGGTCGCCGATGCGCATGGCCTCGTCCAGGTCGTGGCTGACAAAGATGATGGTGCGGCTGTGCTCGGCCTGGAGACGCACCAGCTCGTCCTGCATCTCCGTGCGGATGAGGGGGTCGAGCGCCGAAAAGGCCTCGTCCATCAACAATACCGCCGGCTCGGCGGCGAGCGCGCGGGCAAGGCCGACGCGCTGTTTCATGCCGCCGGAAAGCTGGTCGGTCCGGCTGTCGTCATGGCCTTCGAGGCCGACGGCCTTCAGGGCGGCGCGGGCGCGCTGCTTGCGCTCGGCCTCACTGACGCCGGCGACTTCCAGGCCGAAGGCGGCATTGTCGAGAACGGAGCGATTGGGCAGCAGCGCGAAGGACTGGAAGACCATGCTGATCTGGTGGCGCCGGAGTGCGATCAGTTCGCTGCGTGAAATCCGAGTGACATCGCGCCCGTCGATCTCGATCGTTCCCGAGGTCGGCTCGATCAACCGGTTGATAAGGCGCAACATGGTTGATTTGCCGGACCCGGACAGGCCCATGATGACGAAGATTTCGCCGGCGCGGATATCGAAGCTGGCGTCGTTGACGCCGATCGTGCATCCGGTCGCGGCGTGGATTTCCTGCTTGGTCTTGCCCGCATTGAGAAGGTTGAGGGCCTGTTCCGGACGTACGCCAAAAACCTTGAAGACATTCCTGATGCTGATCTTGACCGGTCGTTCGTCGCCCGGAAGGTCGCGCTCAGTTGCAAAAGCCATATTGTGTCGGGCCCGGCTCCGGAAGCGAGGCACTCTCCTTTGTTTGATGTATGCTGGTTCGAGCGACCTATAAGCGAGATCTGTTACAAATCGATGTCGCAAATGAAACACTGTCGCAACAAGGACATTATTTGGCACATTGCTGCCGCAATGTCTACCGTAGTGGAAGAAATTTCTACCGAATGGTAAAAATTGCCATTCCGTTAAAACAATTTGGCGTTACGTGCGGCGAGCGTGCCGGGTGATTTTTCGTCCGGGAAGCCCGGCGTTTCCATGGGAGTAGATCGACCGCGGCTATGATGCGGGCGACGCTGTCCGGCGTCGTATTGTTGACGAAACCGGTGTTGGCTGCGACAACGCCCCCATGCAGACACCGATCAATATCGACCCGGATTATCTCAGGGCTCGGCTGGAAGCACTGCTCGCCATCCCGAGCCCCACTGGTTTTACCGACGAAGCCGTACGCCACACAGCGCGCGAACTGGAGCGCCTCGGGCTGGAGGTCAAGCTGACACGGCGCGGCGCAATCCGTGCGCGTCGTCCTGGCGCTGCGGAGCGGCCGGCCCGTGGCATCGTCTCGCATCTCGATACGCTGGGTGCGCAAGTGAAGGCGCTGAAAGACAACGGCCGGCTCGAACTCGTGTCGATCGGCCATTGGTCGGCGCGGTTTGCCGAAGGCGCGCGCGCCTGGATCTTTTCCGGCAAGGGGATTTATCGCGGCTCCATCCTGCCGCTGAAGGCGTCGGGCCACACCTTCAACGAGGAGGTCGACACGCAACCGTCGGGCTGGCGGCATATCGAGTTGCGTATCGACGCGCTTGCGCGTGACCGGAAGGACATCGTGCAGCTCGGCATCGACATCGGCGATATCGTCGCCATCGATCCGCAGCCGGAATTTCTCGACAACGGTTTCATCGTTTCCCGCCATCTCGACGACAAGGCGGGGGTGGCGATCATGCTCGCAGCACTCGAGGCCATGCAGCGGGAGGCCATTGAAACGCCGGTCGATACCTATTGGCTTTTCACGATCGGCGAGGAGGTCGGCGTCGGTGCATCGGCGGCTCTGGTGCCGGATATCGCCTCGCTGGTCGCCATCGACAACGGCACGACCGCACCGGGCCAGAATTCCGACGAGTTCGGCGTAACGCTCGCCATGGCGGACCAGACCGGCCCGTTCGACTATCACCTGTCGAAAAAGCTCTATGAGCTGTGCGGCGAGCACGGCATCCGCGTCCAGAAGGACGTCTTTCGCTATTATCGCTCCGACGCCGCTTCCGCCGTGGAAGCCGGGCATGACGTGCGCACCGCGCTCCTGGCCTTCGGCGTCGATGCCTCGCACGGCTATGAGCGCATCCATCTCCATGCCCTGATGTCGGTTGCAAAGCTGGTGGTGCACTATGCTGCGAGCGAGGTGCAGATCGAGCGCGACGCCGAGGAAGTCTCGGGCCTGCGCGGCTTCACCCGCCAGAAAGTCGAGCGCGCCGAGCAGGATCTCAGTGCGGACGAGCCCGGCGGGTCCTGATCAGTTTTCCGCGGAGCGCGAGAGGCGCGTCAATCCACGGTTTCGGAATTTAATCATGATAAATTATTGCACCGAGTGTATTTGTAGTTATAAATAGCAGCTCACGAACGATGCCAAATCGAAAGGATCTTCCCCATGAAGAGGCTGTTTCGGAGCGCCCTTGCGGCTGCTGCCCTTGCCTGCGCCGCGCTTGCCACGGGGCCGGCCGCCGCACAGACACCACCCAATGTTTTGGTCGTCGGCCAGATCGCCGAGCCCCAGTCTCTCGATCCGCACACGGTTACCGCGACCAACGATTTCCGGATCCTCGTCAACATCTATGACGGCCTCGTGCGCTTCAAGGACAGCACGCTGGAGGTCGAGCCGGCGCTTGCCGAAAGCTGGGACATTTCCGACGACGGCAAGACCTACACGTTCAAGCTTCGCCAGGGCGTGAAGTTCCATGACGGTTCGGATTTCAATGCGGAGGCGGTGAAGTTCAACTTCGACCGCATGCTGAAGAAAGACCACCCCTTCTACAACACCGGGCCATTCCCGCTGTCGTTCAACTTCGCTTCGGTCGAATCCGTCGACGTGATCGATGCGCAGACCGTCGAGTTCAAGCTGAGCGAGCCCTTCGCACCGTTCCTTTCCAATCTGGCCTATCCGACGGGTTTGATCGTCTCGCCTGCCGCGGTTGATCAGCATGGCAAGGACTATGGTCGCAGCCCCTCGGGCACCGGGCCGTTCAAGTTCGTCGAGTGGCTGTCGAGCCAGCGCGTCGTCATCGACCGCAACCCAGATTACTGGGATGGTGCGGCGAGCCTCGAGGCCGTCGTGTTCCGGCCGATCACGGATGCCAATACGCGCGTCGCGGAGATGATGGCCGGTGGCATCGACGTCATGGTGGAGGTCCCGCCGGACAATCTCGCGACCTTCAAGCAGGACGCCAATTTCGCCGTTGCGGAACAGGCCGGCCCGCATGTCTGGTTCGGCATTCTCAACACCAAGACCGGCCCCTTCGCCGACAAGCGTGTGCGCCAGGCGGCCAACTATGCCGTGAACAAGGAAACGCTCGTCGACGACGTCCTGCAGGGCACCGCGACGGTGGCGGCCGGCCCGATTCCGCCGGCCTTCAACTGGGTGGAAAGTGCTGTCGAGCCTTATGCCTACGATCCCGAAAAGGCCAAGGCGCTGCTGGCCGAGGCGGGTGTCGAAAATCCGCAGCTGACCTTCTACGTCACCGAGGGCGGTTCCGGCATGCTCGATCCGATCACCATGGGCGCAGCGATCCAGGCGGACCTTCAGGCCGTCGGGTTCACGGTGAAGATCGAGACCTACGAGTGGAACACCTTCCTCGGCCGTGTCAATCCCGGTCTCGAGGGCAAGGCGGACATGGCCGAAATGGCGTGGATGACCAACGATCCGGACACGGTGCCCTACCTGACGCTGCGCACGGACGCGATGCCGGACAAGGGCGGCTTCAACTCGGGCTATTACTCGAACCCGAAGGTGGACGAGCTTCTGCAACAGGCACGCGTATCGACGGATCAGGCCGAGCGCGGCAAGCTCTACGGCGAGGTGCAGGCGATCGTGCATGACGATGCGCCCTGGCTCTTCGTTGCCAACTGGAAGCAGAATGCGGTCACCACCGCGGCCGTACAGGGCTTCAAGCTGCAACCCTCCTTCCTGCTCAATCTCCATGGCGTGACAAAGCAGTAGTCCTCGTCTGTAAAGCCACTGCCGGCAGAAATGCCGGCAGTGCCGCGGATGTCCCGGAGGTCCCATGTCGGCCTATATCCTGAAACGGCTGATCGCCGTCGTGCCCGTGCTGTTCGGCCTTTCCGTCATCGTCTTTCTGGTGATGGCGCTGATCCCGGGCGATACCGCCACGGCCATTCTTGGCGCTTATGCCACGCCGGAAAACGTCGAGCGCATCAACCGCGACCTCGGTCTCGACAAGCCCTTGGTGCAGCAATATCTGATCTGGATCGGCAACGTCCTTCATGGCGATTTCGGCCGGTCCTTCGCCCTCAACCGCCCCGTGCTCGACGAAGTGCTGGAGCGTTTTCAGGCAACGCTCGTGCTGGCTGGCGTGTCGCTCGTGCTGTGTTCCGTAATCGGCCTGCTCGCGGGCGTGGTTTCGGCGGTGCGGCAGTTCGGCTGGGTGGACCGGGCGATCACATTCTTCGTGCTCGCCGGCATCTCCATGCCGTCCTTCTGGCTCGGGCTCCTGCTTATCTATCTGTTCGCCGTGCACTGGCGCATTCTGCCGGCGTCCGGCATGTATGCGGTCTATGGCGGCGGGGATCTCAAGGACCTCCTGATCCACCTGATCCTGCCGGCAACCACGCTGGCGGTCGTTGCCGCCGGGGTTATCGCCCGGCTGACGCGTGGCGCCATGCTGGAGGTGCTGCGGCAAGACTATGTGCGCACGGCGCGTGCCAAGGGCCTGCCTGAACGGCGCGTGATCTACGGCCATGCCTTCCGCGCGGCGCTTGTCAGCATCATTCCCGTCATCGGCATCCAGGCCGGCTTCGTGCTGGGCGGTGCCGTCTATATCGAGACGGTGTTCCAGTGGCCGGGCATCGGCGCCATGCTGGTGAAGGCGATCTCGACCCGCGACATCCTTCTGGTGCAGGGCGGCGTCCTCGTGGTCGCAGCGAGTTACGTCCTGTTCAATCTCGTCGCCGACGTGTTTCAGTCCATGCTCGATCCGAGGATCCGCACATGAGCGCGCTTGCCGAAGCGCCGGCGTCGAAAGCGCCCCGGCGGATCACCTCCTGGCACCTGCTGCTCAACAATCGTCTGGCGACGGCAGGGCTGGTGCTGCTCGGCCTGATCGCCCTCATGATCCTGCTGGTGCCGATCCTGCCGCTGCCCGATCCCGACGCCACGGCGCCGGCCGACCGGCTGAAACCCCTGCTGACGGCCGGCCACCTGCTCGGCACGGACCAGCTCGGCCGGGACATCCTGAGCCGCTTGCTCTGGGGTACGCGCATATCCATCGCGGTCGGTTTTGCCGCAACCCTGATAGCCGCCCTCATCGGTTCGGCAATCGGCATCGTGGCGGGCTATGCGGGCGGGCGCACCGACAATGCGATGATGCGCGGCATCGATATGCTCATGGCCTTTCCTTATATCCTGCTGGCGCTGGCGATCGTCGCGGCGCTTGGTCCGGGCCTGATGAACGCGCTTTATGCAATCGCCGTCGTCAACATCCCCTTCTTCGCCCGCAACGTGCGCGGTGTGACGCTCGGCTACGTACACCGCGAATTCGTCGATGCGGCGCGGCTTTCCGGCAAGGGCAACCTGTCGATCATCCTCACCGAGGTGTTGCCCAACGTCCTGCCGGTGATCGTCATCACCATGTCGACGACGGCGGGCTGGATGATACTCGAGACGGCGGGCCTCAGCTTCCTCGGCCTCGGCGCGCAGCCGCCGCAGGCCGATCTCGGCTCCATGTTGGGCGAGGGGCGGGCACAGCTGTTCACTGCGCCGCATGTCTCCATCGTTCCGGGCGTGATGATCTTCTTCATCGTCATCAGCCTGAACGTTCTCGGCGACGGCGTCCGCGACGTGCTCGACCCGCGCCTACGCTCGGGTGCGCTTGCGCGGCCGGGGCCGGTGACCGAAGTCGCAAGCGGCCGCGCCATGCCGGCAAATGCCGTAGCGGATGCTGCTCTTTCGATTGCGAGCCTCGAAACCGGCTTCCGGCGCGGCGGCGCGGTCGTGCCGGCGGTGTGCGGTGTCTCGCTGCATGTGAAGCCGGGCGAATGCCTCGGCCTCATCGGCGAAAGCGGCTCGGGCAAGAGCGTCACGGCGCTGTCCGTCATGGGGCTGGTGGCGTCTCCGCCGGGGCTGATCTGCAACGGGGCGGTCTATCTCGGAAACGAGGACGTGCTGGCGATGCCCGAGACGCGCCTGATCGCCAGCCGTGGCAGCCGCGTTGCATATGTCTTCCAGGACCCGCTGACGACGTTGCACCCGATGTATCCGGTCGGGCGGCAGGTGGAGGAGGCCATCGCCGCGCACCAGTCGATCGGTGCTGCGGCGTGCCGGGAAAGGGCAGTTGCCCTTCTGGACAAGGTTGGCATCCCGGAGGCGCGGGAGCGGGCAAAACACTATCCGCACCAGCTTTCGGGCGGCCAGCGCCAGCGTGTAGGCATTGCCATGGCGCTTGCCAACGACCCGGACGTGATCGTCGCAGACGAGCCGACGACGGCCCTCGATGTCACCGTGCAAGCCCGCATCCTCGAACTCCTGCGCGATTTGCAGCGCGAGCGCGGCATGGCCCTGCTGTTCATCACCCACGATTTCGGCGTCGTCTCGGAAATCTGCGACCGGGTGGCGGTGATGAAGGACGGCGAGATCGTCGAGACGGGTGAAACCCGCGCGGTGCTTGCCAATCCGCAGCATGCCTATACCAAGCGACTGATCGCCTGCGTGCCCGAACTCGGCACGGGGGAGCGTTTCCTGGAGCGTGTCGCCGGGCTCTTCGCGGGCAGCAAGGAGCAGGCATCATGACCGTATCCGCCATTCAGATCCGCAACCTTTCCAAGACGTTCGGCGGCGGCAGGAGCCTGCTCGGCAAGGCGCGCCATGAGGTCAGGGCCGTGAAATCCGTCTCGCTCGATGTTGCGAGCGGCGAGACGCTTGCCGTCGTCGGCGAAAGCGGCTCCGGCAAGAGCACGCTCGCCCGAATGCTTGTCGGCCTTGAAGCGCCCACCGCCGGCAGCCTGATGATCGGCGGAAAGGATGCGGGCGCATTGCGGCGCGAGGGGCCGCGCGCCTTCGGCAAGATGATTCAGTACGTCTTTCAGGATCCGGTCGCCTCGCTCAATCCGCGCAAGACGATCCGCGATATCCTCGACACGCCGCTCAAACTCCTGTGCGGCTACGAGGCGGCGAGGCGTACCGCGCGGATGAGGGAATTGCTCGACGCAGTGCAGATGCCGGAAGATACGCTCACCCGGTATCCGCACGAGTTTTCCGGCGGTCAGGCGCAGCGCATCGCGATTGCCCGGGCACTGGCGGCGGAAGCCGAAATCATCGTACTCGACGAACCGGTCAGCGCGCTCGACGTCTCCGTGCAGGCGCAAGTCCTGTTGCTGCTGCGCGACCTGAAGGTGCGCTTCGGTCTATCTTATCTCTTCATCAGTCATGACCTCGCCGTCGTCGAGGCGATCTCCGACCGTGTCGCCGTCATGTATTTCGGCGAGGTGGTCGAGACGGCGCCCGCGGCGCGTCTCTTTGCCAATCCCGGGCACGCCTATACACAACGGCTTGTCGCGAGCGCGCCTCGCATCAGAAGAGAGTGACGGGCATGCCAGGCATCAGGGAAAAACGCAGTACGATCGGCGAAGATGGCAAACGCCTCTTCACGCCCGCCGGCAAGACGAAGCGGCGGCCGGAGGCGATTGCCGACCGGATGAAAGATTATATCCGCTCGGAAGGCCTCGCCCCCGGCGACCGCCTGCCGCAGGAGCGCGAACTGATCGATCGGTTCAAGGCGGCCAAGGGCACCGTGCGGGAGGCCATGAAGACGCTGGAGACGCAAGGCATGGTCTTTACGCGCAGTGGCCCAGGTGGCGGCGCGTTCGTTGCCGCGCCCTCCGCCCAGCACGCCATGGAGTTGCTGTCGACCCACTTCTTCTTCGACCAGCCGAGCCTGTCCGACATCTATGCCATCCGTAAGGCGCTGGAGCCCGAAATAGCGGCCCTGCTTGCGGGCCGGGTGACGGCCGAGCAACTCGCTTTGCTGGAAAATACGATCCGCATCTACGATCATCCGCCGCGCGATCCCGATGAGCAGTATCGCCAGCGCGTGGCAGAACTCGACTTCCACTCGCAACTCGCACAGATCTGCCCCAACCCGTTGCTCGGGTTCCTCTGCGGGCTGATGCACAACCTGTTACGCGAGTTGCCGTTGGCGCGACGGATCTATGCCGATCCGGCGTCCAGCTCCCGTGAGGAAGGGCTGTCCTTCCAGTATCGCCTGATGGCCGCGTTGAAGGACGGGAGGACGGACGATGCGCGCCGCATCGCCGCCGAGCATATGGCATTCGCTGAGGACTATATGCTGGCGCGTGCAAAGACGATCGGGGGATGAAGCCAGCTCCGGAAGGGAACATCGTGCCGCGTCGGACATTGGGTTTTCATACGACGTCAGGGCCGTGGAGCTTTTCACGGCCCTGACGTCGCATTTTGTACCAACAATGGAGGTTTTGACCCAGTATATGTGTGGAATTTGCGGAGAAGTCAGGTTCGATGGCGGGTCACCGTCGGTTTCAGCGGTCTCGATCATGGCGGACGTTCTCGCGCCTCGCGGGCCGGATGGATCGGGTGTCGTGGTTCGAGGGAATGTGGGACTCGGACACAGGCGATTGCGCATCCTCGACCTGTCCGACAAGTCGCAGCAGCCAATGGTCGATCCCGACCTCGGCTTGTCGATGGTCTTCAACGGCTGCATCTACAATTTTCGTGAACTCAGGTCGGACCTCGAAGCCAAGGGCTATCGGTTCTTCTCCGACGGCGATACCGAAGTCATCCTAAAGGCATGGCATGCCTGGGGCGAAGACTGCGTTTCGCGCTTCCACGGCATGTTCGCCTTTGTCATTCATGAACGCGACAGCGGCCGCGTCATCATGGCTCGCGACCGCTTCGGCATCAAGCCGCTCTATGTCGCGGAAGTTGCGGGGGCCTTGCGCTTTGCGTCCAGCCTGCCGGCGATCGTGAAGGCAGGTGGTGTCGACACGTCGATCGACAAGGTGGCCCTGCACAACTATATGACCTTCCATGCAGTCGTGCCGCCGCCGCGCACCATCCTGAACGGCGTGCGCAAACTACCCCCCGCGACGATCCGCATCTTTGGACGCGATGGCAGTTTCGAGGATCGCCGCTACTGGGATCCACCATACCGGCGCCAGCCCGCCGATGCCGCGATCCGGCGTGAGGACTGGCAGGGCCAGCTTCTCGAAGCCCTTCGCCTCGCCGTCAAGCGTCGCATGATCGCCGACGTGCCCGTTGGCGTACTGCTTTCCGGCGGGGTCGATTCCAGTCTGATCGTCGGTCTGCTCGCGGAAGCGGGCCAACATAATCTTATGAGCTTTTCCGTCGGCTTTGAGGAGGCCAACGGCGAGAAGGGCGATGAGTTTGTCTATTCGGATCTCATCGCCGAACATTTCGGCACAGATCACCACAAGATTTTCGTGCCTTCATCTGACCTGATGGGGGCGTTGCCTGGCACGATAGCGGCAATGTCTGAGCCCATGGTGTCATACGATAATGTCGGATTCTACCTGCTCTCCAAGGAGGTCTCGAAGCACATCAAGGTGGTGCAGTCCGGCCAGGGTGCGGACGAGGTTTTTGGCGGCTATCACTGGTATCCGCCTCTGGTCGACTCCAACGATGTCGTCGCCGATTACGGCAAGGCATTCCGCGATAGATCGGATGACGTTCTGCGAACACAGTTGTCGGAAGCGTGGATCGCGGATCACGATGCCAGCGGCGCATTGCTCAGAGAGCATCTGCTGCGAGACGGCGCCGATACGCCCGTCGACCAGGCGCTCCGTCTCGACAGCAATGTCATGCTGGTCGACGACCCCGTGAAGCGCGTCGACAACATGACCATGGCCTGGGGGCTGGAAGCCCGCGTGCCGTTCCTCGACCATGAGCTGGTGGAGCTTGCCGCGCGCATTCCGCCGGAAGAGAAGCTGCGCGACGGCGGCAAGGGCATCCTCAAGGACGTGGCCCGCAAGGTCGTTCCAAGCGAGGTGATCGATCGCAAGAAGGGCTACTTCCCGGTTCCGCAGCTCAAATATATCGCCGGTCCCTATCTCGACATGATCCGCGACACGCTGCATTCGCAGAAGGCGCGCGAGCGCGGCTTCTTCCGCGAGGACTATCTCGACCGTCTGCTCCTCAAGCCGTCGGACCACATCACGCCGCTTCGCGGCTCCGAACTCTGGCAGGTCGGGCTGCTGGAAATGTGGCTCCAGGCCCAGGGGGTTTGACATGAAGAAGGTAGGGGATGCGACGTTGCCGCGCCAGCGCAGCAAGGGAACCAAGGCAGTCACCCATCGACTGAAGCAGTTGCGCACGCGCGCCCAGCCCGACCGGCATGTCGGACGGCCGGAAACCTCCGGCACGCAGAAGAAGGACGTGGTGCTGGACTGCGGGTGGGGGCGACTGGTCTTCGCCCAGACCTTTTCCGACCACGAGACGCTGTTGTCGGAGCTGCGCGACGAAGCGCCGTCCAGCCGGGATATCGCATTCTATGTGCGTGATCCGCATGTGCTTCTATCGCGGGCGCCGCAGGAGATTTTCCTCGACCCCTCGCACACATTCCGGCTCAACCTGTCGACCTATCGGGCAAAACCGCGCCGCATGCGCGGCATCACCATCCGCCGGCTGGCGACCGAGGCCGATGCCGAGGGCATCAATCATGTCTATGCCGCCTGCGGGATGGTGCAGATCCGCTCGGACTTCTTCTCCTCCGAACGGGACAACCGGTCGCTCACCTATTTTGTCGCCCAGGACGATGCCTCCGGCGAGATCGTCGGCACGGTGACGGGCATCGATCATCAGCGGCTGTTCGACGATCCGGATCGGGGTGCCTCGCTCTGGTGCCTTGCCGTGCATCCGCATGCGCGCCAGCCCGGGATCGGCGAGAAGCTGCTTTGCAAGCTGGCCGAACATTTCCAGGCGCGTGGCCTCTCCTATGTCGACCTGTCGGTGATGCACGACAATGAACTGGCGATAAAACTGTACGAGAAACTCAACTTCCAGCGCATGTCGCTCTTCACCGTCAAGCGGAAGAACGCCATCAACGAGAAGTTCTTCGCGATGCCGCATCAGTCCTACGATGCCCTCAACCCCTATGCGCGGCTGATCGTGGACGAAGCGACGCGGCGCGGCATCCATGTGGATATCACGGATGCCGGAGGCGGGTTCTTTCGCCTGACCCATGGCGGCCGATCCATCCATTGCCGCGAGAGCCTCTCGGAACTGACATCCGGGGTGGCGATGTCGATCAGCGACGACAAGGCCATCGCGCGCCGCATCGTCTCGTCTGCGGGCCTTGCCGTCCCGGAGCAGATCGAGGTGGGTGAAGATAGAACGGCCCTTCAGGCCTTTCTGGAAAAACACCGCAAGGTTGTGGTAAAGCCCGCGCGCGGCGAGCAGGGGCGCGGCATCTCGATCGGCATCACGACGATGGAAGGGCTGGACGCGGCGATCGCCTCGGCGCGCCAGGTCTGCGAGCGGGTGTTGCTCGAAGCGTGTTTCGAGGGGCAGGACCTGCGCCTCGTGATCATCGATTATGCGCTGGTCGCCGCCGCCGTGCGACGTCCGCCCGCCGTCATCGGCGATGGCCACAGCACGATTGCCTGCCTCATCGAGCGGCAATCCCGCCGCAGGCAGGCCGCGACGGGCGGAGAGAGCCGGATCCCGATCGACGCGGAAACAAAGCGCTGCCTTGGAGGTCAGGGGCTGAATCTCGAAACCGTGCTCGACGAAGGGCGTGAGATCACGGTGCGCAAGGCCGCAAACCTGCATACCGGCGGGTCGATCCACGATGTCACGGACACGGTGCATTCGGATCTTGTCGCAGCCGCCTGCCGGGCCGCACGCGCAATCGACATTCCGGTCGTCGGCATCGATTTCATGGTCCGCGACCCCTCGCAACCGGATTATGTGTTCATCGAGGCCAATGAACGCCCGGGCCTTGCCAATCACGAACCGCAACCGACGGCGGCCCGCTTTGTCGACCTGTTGTTTCCCGGCACGCGCACGATGGCCTGACCCATGGAACTTCCCTTGATGAGAACCGTCTTTCTTCTGATCTTCATGCTCGTTGCAGGCATCATGCCCGCGGCCGCGCAGCAATCCCTCCTGCCGGGCGCCACCCAGGACCAGCCGGCCGAGGCTGCGAAGCTTCAGGATCTCATCGACGTCCTTCGCGACGACAAGACACGCGAGACGTTCCTTGGTGAGTTGCAGAAAGCCGCGGATGGTGAAAAGGCGCTTTCCGCCGATGCCGCGCAACCGCCGGCGGCACAGGATACTTCGCTCGGCCAGAAGATCGCGGAGGTCACACGACAATCCGCTGAGAGGGCCGTTTCTTCAGTCATCGTCTTCTCAAGGCAACTGTCGGCCGCGCCGGCAACATTTGCCAATCTGAGCGGTGCGGAAGGCGAAGTGCTGTTGCGCACGTTGCGCGACCTAGCCCTCGTGATCGTCGTCACCTACGGGGTCTTCATGGCCTTGCGCCTGGTTACGCGGCGGATCGACCGTTCGTTCGGAAAACGCTCCGCCTCGGCCGGGTTTTTCGAGAAGGCCATTCTCATTGCAGCCTCGGCCGCGCTCGATATCGGCATTGTCGTTGTCGCATGGGGCGCCGGATATGTGGCGGCGCTCACGGTCTTCGGCGAATTGGGGCGCATGGATATCCAGCAGACGCTCTACCTGAATGCGTTCACGGTGGTACAACTGGCGAGGGTGGCGATCAGAACCGTCCTTTCGCCCTCGGCCGGCGAATTGCGGCTGGTGCGCATATCGGATGAGGCCGCCCGGAAAACCAGTCGGATCCTTGGCTGGATCGTCAGCATTCTCGGCTATGGGCAGCTTCTCCTCCAGCCGGTTCTCTCGCAAGCGGTGTCCCTCGCTTCCGGTCGGGCGATCTCCGCACTCGTCGCGCTCATTGCCCTGATCATCGCCATATCGGCGACCTTCATGAACCGCCAGGCGGTGACCGACTGGCTCCTGACGACCCCGGACCACAGCCCTCGCCACCGTCAGGCCCGCTTCATGGCGACACGCTGGCATTGGCCGGTGATCGTTTATCTCGCATTCCTCTTTTTCGTCGTGCTGATCGGGCCGGCCGAACGGCTGTTTTCCGTGCTGGCCGCGAGCGCCCAGGCCTTTGCAGCCATCATCATCGGCTTTGTCGTCGCGGACTGGCTGGCGCGCACGGTGACGCGTGGCGTTCGGCTGCCGGTCAATGTCAACGAACGCCTTCCGCTTCTCGAAAGACGCGTCAACGGTCTCGTTCCGCGCTTCCTGACGATCCTTCGCATCGTCATCCTGGCGGTGGTTCTCGGGATCGTGCTTTCGGCGATGGGTATTTTCGACATCGCGACGATGATGCAATCGCGCATCGGGCTGGCCTTCACCAGCGCGATCGCCTCGGTCTTCGTCATCCTGCTGGTCGCCTATATCTTCTGGCTCGCGTTGACGTCCTGGGTCGACTATCGTCTGAACCCCGCCTTCGGCTCCATTGCGACCGCACGCGAGACAACTCTACTCACACTCCTCAGAAATGCGGCGACCATTGCGATCGTAGTGATCGCTCTCATGTTTTCGCTTTCGCAAATGGGACTGGATATCGCGCCACTTCTGGCATCCGCCGGCGTGATCGGTCTGGCGATTGGCTTTGGCGCTCAAAAGCTTGTGCAGGACGTCATCAACGGCGTGTTCATTCAACTCGAAAACGCGATCAATGTGGGTGACGTCATCACGGTCGGCAGCACGACGGGCACGGTAGAGCGATTGACGATCCGCTCTGTCAGCCTGCGAGACGTCCGGGGCGCGTACCACATTATTTCGTTCTCCTCGGTGGAGATGGTCACCAATCTCATGCGTGACTTCTCCTACCATGTCGGCGATATTGGTATCGCCTACCGCGAGGATGTCGAGATCGCTCGCGCGGCCCTGTTTGATGCATTCGAGGAACTGCGTGGTGATGCGGAGATCAACGGCGTCATTCTGGGCGAGATGGAATGGTTTGGCGTGCAAGAGCTTGCCGACAGTGCTGTCATCTTGCGCGTGCGTATCAAGACGCTGCCCGGGAAACAATGGGCTGTTGGTCGGGCTCTTAATGGCGCAGTAAAACGCGTATTCGATGCACGCGCGATCGAAATTCCGTTTCCGCATCAGACGATCTATTTCGGGGTCGACAAGAACGGAGAGGCTCCGCCCGCCTTTGTGTCCATGCGCGAGCGAGAGCCTGCTCAGAAGGACCCTCGTAGAGTCAAGTCGGCCAAGGTTTCGGAAGTCGCGTCAGATGCTGAAGATCTTGAGAACTGAGGCGGCGATCGAGCCGAGCGACCGTGCAGCGGGCGATGTCGTAGCGTTCGCGTTGCAACTGCCGCCAGACTTTACGCGCGCCGTAGACCTGGAAGTTATCATTGAACACCCGACGTATCTCGATCTTCAGGCCGCTATCGCTGCGGGCGCGAACCGACAGGCGGTCCACATCCAGGCGCTTGGCGACGTTCTCGTAGTAGGTTGATGGGGCAATCGGCAAAAGCCTGCAGATCGGCTCGACCCCGAACACGCTACGGTGTTCGTCAATGAACGAGATCATCGTTTGAAGGGGCGGTTGAGCTCCGCCATCGCGAAATAAGCAGACGCCTTGCGCAAAATCTCGTTGGCCTGACGAAGCTCGCGGTTCTCCCGCTCAAGAGCCTTCATCTTCTCGGCTGCGTCGCTCGGCAAGCCTGCTCGTTTGCCGCTGTCGACCTCGATCTTCCTCACTCCGTGCCGCCAATCGAGAGCGGCACCAGCAGCACTTCCGGCAGCTCGATATTCGCGTCAGATACCCAACTGTAGGCCCATTCCGGATGACGCGCGAGCGTGGGGCGAAGAGTATCAAGTGTCACGCCACAAGGGCTGTAATTGCGCGGAGTCGTTGCACCCTCGAAGGCAGCAAGCTCTCCGCACATATGAAGCCATCGGAATGACTTGCCAGCTTCATCATGGATGCTCAATCCTGCCGACTCGCCGCCGGTCATCTGCATCGCGAGTTGGACGAAGCGTGGAAGCACGGCATCCGGATCGATAACCATCCGTGCCGCCAGGTCCTGAATTGCAATCTTTTCCTTCAGGAAATCGGCGCGTTCGACTGGCCTGCTTTCCAGTTCGTCCGTTATGAATATCTTGGAAAAGAGGTCTTGTGGAATGTTCTGCAGCATGGTCGTGGTGCGCCCCGCCGCGCAGAAACTTTCATTTTCCAATCTCTACAGCGCTAGCGCCATTCATTCCAGCGATACAGTGACTGGAACAATGGCGCGCCGAGGCTTCCCAAAGTTCGGGTGAAATGCAATGGTGTTTGTCTGGTTAAAACTCAAGAAAGCAAAGCGTGCCGCCGCCTCCTTACACAACAGATGCGACGCGCCTTGCAAGCCTCGCCAGTTACGACATCCTCGATACGCCACCCGAGCAAGGCTTTGACGACATCGTCGGCCTCGCTTGCCTTCTCTGTGAAACACCAGTCGCTCTCGTGAGCCTTGTTGCCGGGAACCGCCAGTGGTTCAAGGCGAGGATCGGCTTCGAGCCATGCGAGACCGATCTCGACCGCTCGGTCTGCGCTCATGCTCTTGTCGAGGATGATCTTCTCGTTATCACAGACCTCAGGAATGACGAACGAACGCGTGAAAACCCCCTTGTTACCGGCGAGCCGCACATCCGTTTCTATGCGGGAGCACCTCTTCGCGACGTTGATGGAAACGTCCTTGGCAGTCTCTGCGTCATAGACGGCACACCGCGCCCTGGAGGACTAACGGCAAGCCAGGCCGATGGACTGAGAGCCTTGGCCCGTCAGGTCATGACGCAAATGCATCTGCGAAAGGCTGTCCTGGAACGTGATACTGCGATGTCGCGTCAGAAGGAGGGCGACCGGAAGCGGTACGAAAGCGAAGAGCAGTACCGGCTTTTGTTCGAAGCCATTGAGGATGGTTTTTGCATCGTCGAGATGAAATTCGATGGTGACGTCCCTACCGATTATCGCTTCGTCGAGATCAATCCGGCATTTGCGACCCAGACAGGTTTGGTGGACGCTCAGGGCAAATGGATGCGCGACCTCGCTCCAAATCATGAGCAACATTGGTTCGATATTTATGGCGGCGTCGCGCTTAGTGGCGAGCCGGTGCGGTTCGAGCACGTCGCCAAAGAGTTGAGTGAACGCTGGTTTGACGTTCACGCGTTTCGCGTTGGCGACCCGAATAGCCACCGTGTCGGTATCCTCTTCACGGACAAATCTGAACGGAAGGAAGCGGAAAACCTGAAATGGCTTGCAGAGGAGGCACAGACCGTTCGCAACGAGGAACTCAGCCATCGCATGAAAAACACCTTTGCCATGGTCCAGGCGATTGCCACGCAGACTCTGCGCAGCGTCGCCGACCGAGCCCCCGTTGATGCATTCACGGACCGGCTTCACGCGCTCTCGACCGCACATGATGTCCTTCTGCAGCAAAGTTGGTCGAATGCGAGCCTTGGTGATGTTGTCAGCGCGGTCCTCGCGAACTTCATGAGTGCGAAGAACCTGGCGGTCGATGGGCCTTCGGTTGACCTTGGTCCAAGAGCCACGCTGTCTATCTCTCTTCTTTTGCATGAGCTTGCCACCAATGCTACCAAATACGGCTCACTCCTGAACCCGGACGGCCTCGTCATAGTCACCTGGCACCTGCGAGACCTCGGCGGCGAAGATGAGCTGGTGTTCAATTGGAAGGAGAAAGGCGGACCTCCTGCCGTCGAACCGAATGGCAAGGGATTCGGTTCGAAGCTGATTCGTATTGGTTTGGTTGGAACAGGTGGCGTTGACGTTCGTTTCGAACCATCGGGCTTTCAAGCCGAATTCCATGCACCACTCGCTCAGGTGCAGATGTCCTAGAGCGACGGAGCATTCTTATGTCCTCAGCAATCATTCTTGTGGTCGAAGACGAGCCTCTTCTGCGGATGGCCGCGATAGATTTGATTGAATCGGCTGGGTTCGAAGCAGTGGAAGCTGCCGATGCCACTCAGGCGGTGGAAATTCTGCAAAACCGTCTGGATATCTCGATTGTATTTACCGACATCGATATGCCGGGCGGTATCGACGGACTGTGTCTCGCCGCCATGATACGCGACCGTTGGCCGCCCATTCATGTGATCATCACCTCCGGCCACACCAAACCACCACAGGGTAGCTTGCCGTCGGACGTGGTGTTCTTTTCCAAGCCTTATCGCGAAGAAGAGGTAGTTGCGACGATGATGCGAATGGCGGCGTAGTCCCGACATCCGAGCTCTTGGAGAAGTTCAGCCCCGTCAGGGATTGGCTACGGCCGCTCGACAAGGTGCCAACGAGCCACCGCTTACGAAAAACTTTGCACAAAGGGAGATCGATTGCCCAACAGCTGCGGCGTGGAAACGCTGTTGACGGGAACTGGTTGCGGCTGATGCGTCGATTAAAAGGGCCGCCTTCCTCCAGAAACCGGACCCCGTACGACCTTCGCGCGCAGCAAACAGATACGCGTTGAACCGGGCTTTCCAGGCCACACTAACAGATTGTGGCGATGGAGCTTGTTTCTGGGAATGGGCAGCTTTGTTCACATTATCAATTGACACGCCAACGCGCTCACGGAAGCAACCTTAGGCTTTCCAGCCGCCTGCCGAGTTCGGGCATTGTATTCTTGCGTCGATGCCCGTTCATAATTTCTACAGCCCGCTTGCAAATGGCCTGGGCCGTATCAACCAACGGCCAAAAGCCCGTCACTATCGGGATATCGCGGGCGGCCAGCAGAGACATTTCTTTGGGAACGGCTTGGTCGCTCGAAAGAGGGGCATATTCCTTGCAGACACCGGCAACCGTCTTAAGTGAAAGACCGATCTTTTGCGCGATTGCGACATAGGTCAGGCGGTGTGCGCAAAGCGCCAAAATGCTCTGATCCAGTATGATTGCATGATTGAAAGAGGCTTTCTACAGAGCGCTGGTTCGGGTCCCATCAAGAGCGAGATCGCCCGTCTGGCGATCTCGCTGAATTTGATCGTTTCGACGTCGCCGATGACGGCCGGACGACAAGGGTGGGCGGGGCGAGTGCCTGCGGCGTGGCCGCTCCGTCTCCCAGATGCGCGAGCAGTAAGTCGACCGCGGCGGCTGCGACGTGATCGAGGTGAAGGTCGACTGCGGTGAGCGGAGGCGTCGCCAGTTTGGCGCGCATGCCGTCGTAGCGGGTGGCAAGGCGGAGGTCTTCAGGAACTCTGCGACCCAAAGCCCGCGCCGCGTCCAGAACGCCGGTCGCGAAGGCATCGACCGGCACGCACAGGGCCGAAATGGAGGGTTCTGCACGCAGGAGGCGTTCGGCGGCTTCGGCGGCAGCCTGCTCACCGCCATTTTCATCTATCCGGATCGCGGTGGGGGAGGCGCCTGTCTCTTCTATCCGCGCCGCATAGGCGGCTTCCATCTCGATATAGGAGTTGCGCCGCTGCTGACCGGTGATCAGGCCGACATTGCTGTTGCCGGAAAAGAGATGATCAAGCAGAAGCCGCGCCGTCGCACCGCTCTGCAGGTCCACGAAAGGCAGGTCGTCCCGACCCGGCGCGCGGCCGATGCACACGACATTCACGCCGCGATCGGAAAAGAAGTCCAGGACCGGATCGTCACGTTCCGGCTCCATGACGATTGCGCCGTCCACTTCGAGCGCTTCCAGGCTGTCACGGGGCCCAAGTGGCGGCACGAGACAAAGGGATATGCCGCGTGAAAAGGCAGTAACGGCTGCGGCTGCGGCGATTTCCATCAGGAAGCCCAGCCGGGAGGGGCCTGCGGCTACGGCGAACGGCATGGATGAGACGAGGGCGATGGATCCTGCCCGTCCGGTTCGCAAACGCTGGGCGCGGTGATTGGGACGGTACCCGATCTCCTCTGCGAGCGCTTCGATGCGCCTGCGCGTTTCCGGCTCGACATGCCGCCGTCCGCTAAAGGCATGCGACACGGTGGTGACGGAGACGCCTGCGGCGCGCGCAAGGTCGGTGATTGTCGGTTTTCCCATGATGCCTCCAGTGGCATTCGTCCTAACACGTCGAAAGCGTTCAAGCAAAACGATTTGCAAAAGGCAAAAAGCGTGATAGGAAACGCGCAATGCAAAACGATTTGCATAAGCGGCTTGAGGTGGCCGGGAGGAGGAAATCATGAAAAGTGAATGGAATAGCGTGGTCGATCCAGCCGACGAGAAGCTGCCTTTGCGCAGCCTGATGCTGTTTGGCCTGCAACATGTGTTGGTGATGGCAGCGTCGCCGATCACCGCAGTCTTTCTCGTCAGCAAGGCGCTCGGTTTTTCCGACGCGGTGACGGTATCGTTGATCAGTGCAACATTCTTCGTCTGCGGTCTGGGCTCGATGCTGCAGAGCTTCGGACCGAAGGGGTTTGGCGCGCGTCTGCCATTCGTCATGGTACCCGGTGGTGCGCCCATCGCCATTTTTCTGGCGATCGCGCAGCAGACGGATGTTCAGACGGCCGTCGGCGCGGTCATCATGACGGCGCTGTTCTACTTTCTCGCTCTGCCGGTCTTTCGCCGGCTGCTCCGATATTTTCCGCCGATCGTCGTTGGAACCATGCTTCTGCTGGTCTCCGTCAATCTCGTGCGCATCTATGGCGTGACGATTACCGGCAAACCCGGAACGGAGGGTTTTGCCGCGCCGGTCGAAGTGGGGCTCGCTCTCATTACAATCGTTCTCACGATCATCGCCGCGCGCGTCTTTTCCGGCACGCTTCAACGGCTGGCCGTCATGCTCGGCCTTGTCGGGGGCTCGCTCGTCGCGTTTGCGCTCGGCCATATCGACATGTCCGGCGTGTTTTCCGGCCCCGTGATTGCCGTTCCGCAGTTGTTTCCCTTCGGCATGCCGAAATTCGATCTCATCGCCGCCATTCCATTGATCGTTTTCTCGATCATTTCCATGGCGGAAGCGACCGGCCAAACCATTGCGACGGCGGAGATTGTCGGGCGGCGTGGTGACGCGCATGCCATCGTCCCGGCAACCATTCGTGGCGACGCGCTGATGTCGCTGGTCGGCGGCCTGTTCGGCACATCGCTGATCATCACCAGCGGCGAGAATGTCGGCATCGTGCGGGCGACCAATGTCAAATCGCGCTACGTGACGGCGATGGCCGGTGCGATTCTCGTGGTGATCGCCCTGTTTGCACCGATCGGACGTATGGCGACGGCCTTGCCGGAGGCAGTTGTCGGCGGCACGGCGGTGATCGTGTTCTCCATCATTGGCGTCATCGGCATCGATCTCTTGCGCCGCGTCGATCTGCGGGAGCATGGGCCGATGTTCACGCTCGCCTCCGCGCTGTCGCTCGGGCTGCTGCCGATCTTAGTGCCGGGTGTCTACAGTCAATTCCCGCAGTGGGTCCAGATGATCCTCGGCAATGGTCTTGCCGCCGGCACCATCACGGCCGTCGTCGTCAATGCCCTCTTTTCCAATCACGGCGCCGGCCGGAATTCCAAGGAGACGGCGCCTTCCCTGCAAAGCACCGCCCAAGGAGCAAGCGAGTGAGCGCGATCCGCGAAAAACTGTCCAGAACCGGTGATCTCCTCCTGCATCCCGGTCAGGTTCTGCTGCCGGAAGGGCCCTGCGCCAGCATGGCGGTGGTCGTGCGAGGCGGAACGTTCAACAGGATCGATACCGTAGAGATCGTGGCGCGAGACTATCCGGATCTGACGCCGGTCGATCTGCCCGATCACCTGCTGATGCCGGGCTTCGTCGACACGCATACGCATCTCACCCAGTCGCTCGGCAAGTCACTGGTCTTCGGTGAGCCGTCGGAAATTTTCCGGCGAATCTGGGTGCCGCTGGAGGGCAGCCTGGACGAGCGCATGGTCTATCTCTCGGCGAAGCTCGCCGCGCTCGAATGCCTACGGGGCGGTTTCACCACCGCTGTCGATGCCGGTACGCGTTCGCAGGGCCATGTCGGCGCGCTGGTCCGGGCAGCGCGGGAGGTTGGGCTTCGCAGCGTGGTGGGCTTCATCTGCAACGACCTTGGCGGAACCGCGCAGATACCTGACGCCGACGTCATTTTGAGCCAGGCCGAAGAACATCTCGCGACCTACAGGCAGGATCCGTTGATCCATCCGTCGCTCGCGATCTCCATTCCGGAAGCAGCGAGCGACGGAATGCTGAAGGCGGTGTCCGACATGGCGGCGGCGAACGGGGTCGTGTTCCAGACGCATGTCAACGAACACCTCGTCGCCGTCGAGCGCTCTCTCGTGGCGCGTGGGCGCCGGCCGATCGACCATCTGGCCCATCTCGGAGCGCTCGGTTCCCACGTCCTGCTTGCGCACTCGACGCTCATCACGCCGCATGAACTCAACCTCCTGCAGAAGACCGATACCGCCGTCGCCTACAATCCGGTGGCGAGCCTCTGGAAAGGGAATGCGGTGGCGCCGGCACTGCAGATGGCGGCACTCGGCATTCGCTTCGGGCTGGGCACGGATGGAACGCGCGCCGATGGCTTCCGGCTGATGGATGCGGGCGAGGGGCTGCAACGCGCCGGTTTCGGCCTCATGACGGGTGATTCGTCCTGCGGTGGCGGCTGGCTCTGGCTCGATCGGGCGACGACGGGCGCCGCGAACGCCGCCGGTCTTTCGGGCCTGACCGGCGCTATCGTCGAGGGACTTGCCGCCGATTTTCTGCTCGTCGATCTCGACCGGCCGGAGTTCACGCCCACGCATGATCTGATGTGGGAACTTGTGCGCTACGGCAACCGCGACCAGATCGACGCCGTCTTCACCGGCGGGCAGCTACGGCTGTGGCAGGGCTGGCCGGTCGATTGGGATGCGCGAGCCTTGCTGGCAGAGGTGCGTGGCGATACGGCCGCCGCCATCGCGAAAGCGCCGATCCAGCGCATTCACCCGGTTTCGCAAACCCATCGCAGTCTCGGACACTATCAATGAGCATGAGCCTCCTCGCCATCCTGGCGATCGTGACCTTCATTTCCGCTTTCATCCAGGGATCGCTCGGAATTGGCTTCGCGCTGATCGTCGCGCCTGTCGTCGGGATGCTGAAACCCGACCTCCTGCCCGTTACCCTATTGCTGCTGATGCTGCCGCTCAATCTGCATGTTGCGGTGCGTGAGCGCGACCATGTCGACTGGTCGGGCGCCAAATGGATCACAGTCGGTCGCTTTGCGGGTACGTTCGCAGGTCTATGGCTGCTGGCTGCCCTTTCGGTCGACCAACTCGACCTCGCCGTCGGCATCTTCACGGTGGTTGCCGCGGGTGCGGCCCTGGTCGCCCCGCCGTTCTCGCCGAACAAGCCGAGCGCCCTGGGCGTCGGCCTGTTTACCGGGGTGACCGAAACCGCCACCGGCATCGGCGGACCGCCGCTCGCTCTTCTTTACCAGCACGCCAAAGCGCCGGTTCTGCGGGCGACAGTTGCGCTTTGCTTCTTCGTCGGCGAGATCATGTCGCTGGTCGTATTGGCTTTTTCCGGGCGCATCGGGTCCGAACAGCTGCTGGCCGCGCTCTACCTGACGCCGCCGGTCCTCCTGGGCAGCGCCGCCTCCCGACTGGCGCATCACCGCATCGGCGGGCGCGGGCTGCGGCTCGGCGTACTGGCATTCGCCATCGTGAGCGGGCTGTTTCTTATCCTGCGCTGAAGCTTGATTGGCCGCGCAATAGGGGACCGATACTCCGTTCATGGTCGACCGTCAGCGCCGAGCTGCGGAAAATGTTGTCTACCACAGTGTGTTTCGTGCCGCCCATTCTCGGAAATGGCTTCCAAGTGCTTTGTTCGAGAACATTTTATGCTTCCATTCGCGTGCATCGCAGTACCCAATTCGACTTTGAAAGCTCCCAGCCCGTCGACCAGACCCGTTTACGGGAACTGACGTCAGAGGTTCCTGCTTGTGAGGGGTGGGGATTCGAGCTTACGCGGCCTTCCAAATCTGGCGGCCAGTGCAGCCTTGTCTTGTGGCAGGAAGCGACCGTAGTGTTGCTGCACGACATCGAGCGTGCCTTGAATGGCATAGCTCGCCTGCTCGTAGGACCCGGTCTGCTTCAGAATATGCGTCGCAAGAATGTCCCGCGGGTTATGCGGGCCATGCAGCAGCAAGCCCTTGTTGCACCTCGCCCCGCGTAGGGATTGTAGCACTCGTGGACAAAGGGTATCCATAGTTTGACTGCTGCGATGGTGACGAAGCCAAGGTAGGATTGCTTGGTCTTGTCGTAGCGGGTGGCAACGCGCCGCCAGTTCTTGAGCTTTGTAAAGAGCTGTTCGATCTGGTTACGCCATTTGTATTTGGCTTTGAGTGACGCATTACGTTTTACTCAGATGCATCGGTATATTGGTGCCTAGAAATGCACATCAAACCTGTGCATTGCCGCAAACGCGGTCGCCCGAGGCACACGAGTTTTATAAAGCCGGCGTTTTGCTGAAATAATGTCTTTTCAGATGCTTAAGCTATCTGGGCGACGGCTGGACCGTCCATATCCACCAGATCGGGTTTGAGCCAAATCGGCAGGCGTCTCGCTTCAGGCGCTGGTGGAGATGATCGAGGGTTCCGGCTGTACCGCGAGTTCACCTCATGGCGCACGACTAAGTGTAGCTGCCTCTCGGTGCACTATGGAATTCCTCTCCTCATTTTGAGGATAATAATCGCTTCTGCTGCTCTTTTTGAAGGAAGATAAGATCGTCCGCCCTCGTATCCTCCTCTCCACAACCGAGCGTGGGAGGAGCGATCGTGAGCGAAACGGAAAGAGCACCGGCCAATCGGACCATCGACTCCGTCGAATTGCGCCGTGCATTCGGCACCTTCGCAACCGGGGTGACGATCATCACCACGTTGGATGAAAGCGGCGCGCCGAGAGGCATGACGGCGAATTCTTTCACGTCCGTCTCGCTCGATCCGCCTCTCGTTCTTATCTGCGTTGGAAAGTCGGCGGCGAGCTGCGAAGTCTTCGAGAAATGCAGCGCCTTCGCGGTCAATGTCCTGCATGAACGGCAGGCTGGCGTTTCCAGCGTCTTTGCCTCGAAGTCCGCCGACAAATTCAGCAATGTCGACTATTGCGCCGTGCACACCGGAGCCCCGGTGCTGACGGACAACCTCTCCTGGTTCGACTGCACGGTCTATGACAAGCACGTCGCCGGTGATCATCTCATCCTGGTCGGTCAGGTCCAGGCCTTTGGGGCCAGTCCCGCAGCGCCGCTGGCGTTCTGCCGGGGACGTTATGCGCATATCCAGAACGCGCTGCCGGATGGCTGGCTTCCCTCGCGCGGCATGATCACCGGTTACCTCATCGAAAAGGAGGGCAGTGTGCTCCTGCGCTGTGACGCCGAGGGTCGGCTTCTTCTTCCGGTGGCGAGCAAGCGCAAGCCTGGAAGCCGGCTGGAGCTCGCCGATGGGCGGGAGATCGAGATCCTGCCGGACACGGCTTTCCTCTATTCGGTGTTCGATGTCGCCGACAGCGACCCCGGTTACCTCGTCTACCGCGCGGCCTTAGCGCCGGGCTTCAGCTCTCAGGACCTGCCGCCGGAACTGCAATTCTTCCCGCTCGACGACCTTCCGGACGACCGGGTGGCGAGCCAGGAGTTGAGGGCCGTTCTGCGGCGCTACGCCCGTGAACGCCTCGACCATCGCTTCGGCATCTATGTCGGGCATCCCGAGGGCGGTCGCATCGCGATGCTCGAGGCCGAAACCCCTTCGAATTCCTTCCAACCATGATTGCGAGACTGCCATGAAGCGAGCCGTAAGCTCTCTCGAAGGATCCCGTCAGGGACTTTATATCGGCGGAAAGTGGCTTGAGCCGAAGAGCGGCGAATACCTGCCGAGCTACGATCCAACCACCGGCCGGCAATGGTACGAGTTCGCCGATGCCGGTGCGGACGATGTCAACGCGGCCGTGCGGGCCGCCCAGGATGCCTTTGTCGATCCGAAATGGCGACGCATGACGCAGACGGATCGCGGCAAGCTGGCCCGCAGGCTGGCTGAACTGTTCCTGGAAAACGCCGATACGCTCGCGGAAATCGAGACCCGCGACAATGGCAAGCTGATCAAGGAGATGCGAGCGCAGATGCGCGCCCTGCCGGACTCCTACACCTATTTTTCCGGCATGGCCGACAAGCTCCAGGGCGATACCGTGCCTGTGAACAAGCTCGACATGCTGAACTTCACGATGCGTGAGCCCATCGGCGTGGTGGGCATGATCACGCCCTGGAATTCGCCGCTGATGATGCTGACGGGCACGCTGGCACCGTGCCTTGCGATCGGCAACACCGTCGTCATCAAACCGTCCGAACATACCTCCGCCTCCACGCTGGCGCTGATGGAGCTTATCGAAGAGGCGGGCTTTCCGCCCGGCGTCGTCAATGTCGTGACCGGCGCGGGCCGCACGGCGGGCGAGGCGCTGGTGCGCCATCCGGGGCTTGCCAAGGTCGTCTTTACCGGCAGCACGGAAACCGGACGCAAGATCGCCGCGAATGCGGCGGCCAATCTCGTGCCCTGTCAGATGGAGCTTGGCGGCAAGTCGCCGCATGTCGTCTTCGGTGACGTGGACATCGAGCGGGCCGTCAATGGCGTCGTGGCCGGCGTCTTCGCCGCGGCGGGGCAGACCTGCGTCGCCGGTTCGCGCTGTTTCGTCGAGCGGTCGATCTACGACCGTTTCGTCGAAGCGCTGGTCGAGCGCACGAACCGCATCGCGATCGGCCATCCGATGAGCGAGACGTCCGACATCGGGCCGCTCGCGCTTTCGGAGCAGGTCACGAAGGTGAAGACCTATGTCGCCTCGGGCCTTGCCGAGGGCGCACGGGTCGCGGCCGGCGGCAAGCAGCCCCGGCGCGAGGACCTCGCGGATGGCTGGTATTTCGAGCCGACCGTGCTGACCGACGCCAGCAACGACATGGGATTCATGCGCGACGAGCTGTTCGGGCCTGTCGTCGGCGTCATGCCCTTCTCCTCGGAAAGCGAGATGATCGCGCTGGCGAACGACACGCGCTACGGGCTCGCTTCCGGCATCTGGACCAAGGATATCGATCGCGCGATGCGCTTTGCCCGCGCCGTCGATGCGGGAACGGTTTGGATCAACACCTACCGGTCCGCCTCCTTCATGTCGTCGATGGGGGGCTTCAAGGAAAGCGGCTACGGCCGACGCGGCGGTTTCGACGTCATGCGGGAGTTCTCGCGCGTGAAGAACGTGGTGCTCGATTATTCGGGCGCGATGCAGGACCCCTTTGTCATTCGCCTGCGCTGAGCGCGGTTTCTTCGGAGTTGAACATGAAATTCTCAGTCTCTCTCTATCTCGAGCGCAAATCGCCCGACATGCTTATGACCGAGGTGGCGCAGAATGCGCTTGCGCTTGCCAAGCTGTCCGACCAGGGCGGTTTCGAGATGATCTGGACCGCCGAGCACCACACGATCGAACTGACGGTCGCGCCCAATCCGTTCACCTTCCTCACCTGGATCGGCCAGCATACCGAGCAGATCCGCCTCGGCACGGCGACGGTCGTCGCCCCCTACTGGAGCCCCATCCGGCTGGCCGGCGAGGCGGCGCTCTGCGACCATCTCACGGGAGGGCGTCTCGAACTGGGCATCGCGCGCGGCGCCTACCAGTACGAGTTCGACCGCATGGCCGGCGGCATCCCGCAGCAGCAGGGCGTCGCCTACATGAAGGAGTTGGTTCCCGCAGTGAGGAAGCTGTGGGAAGGCGACTATGCGCATGCCGGCGAGATCTGGAATTTTCCGACTGCGACATCCGTGCCCAAGCCGCTCCAGCAGCCGCATCCGCGCATCTGGGTGGCTGCGCGCGATCCGGGGACGTTCGATTGGGCAATCGCGCAAGGGGCCAACATCCTGTCGACCCCGCTCGCCGCGCCGAATTCCGAAATTGCGGTGCTCGGCGAGAAGTTCAGGAAGGCCTGTGCCGACCATCCGGAAATGCCGCGTCCGCGGTTCATGATGCAGCGCCGCGCCTGCCTCTACACGAAGCCCGAGGAGCGGGAGACGGCGATCCGGTGCAGCATGGAATATGGCCGGCTCTTCGAAAACCTCTTCCAGAACCTCGGCGCGGTCACCAACGGTTTTCCCGAAGCGGTTCCTTACGAGGCCGTCGCCGGCAAGGAAAATTACGATCCGGAGAACATCGAGCGAAATTTCCTCTTCGGCACGCCCGACGAGGTGATCGAGAAACTGCTCGACTACGAGGCCGCCGGCGTGGACCAGGTGAGCCTCGGCATCAACTTCAACGTTCCCTTCGAGCTGCAGAAGAAGACGATAGAGCTCTTCGCCAAGGAGATCATCCCGTTCTTTGCTGCGAGGGAAAGCCGGTCCGCGTTGGAAGCCGCGCAATGAGCGATCTCGAACACGTCACGAACGATGTGGCGATCCGCTACAGGATCCACGGCGACGGCCCTGAGCCGCTGCTGTGCATCCACGGGGTCGGCGCGTCCGGTGAATCCTGGGAGGACGTCGCCGCGCGCCTGTCGGATCGCTTCACGATCGTGACATTTGACCTGAGGGGACACGGGCGGTCGACGAAGGTGAAGGGGCGCTATGAAATTGACGACTTCGTCGAAGATGCGCTCTCGCTTGCCGACCATGTCGGGTTTTCCGATTTCAACCTCGCCGGATTTTCCCTCGGAGGGCTGATCGCCCAGCGCATGGCGCTGACGCACGCCTCCCGGGTGCGCCGCCTGTTCCTGTTTTCGACGGTGGCGAACCGGACCGAGGAGGAGCGCGAGCGGGTCCTGGCGCGGTTGCACGCGCTGAGGACGACCGAGCGCGGATCGCACTACGATGCGTCCATGTCCCGCTGGTTTTCCGATGCGTTTCGCGCGGCAAACCCCGAGCTTATGGCGCAACTGCGCGCGCAGAACGCCAAAAACGACCCGGAAAGCTACGCCGCTGCCTATCGCGTGCTGGCGGAAACCGATTTCGGCGGCCTGCTCGACCAGATTCGCTGCCCGACGCTGATCGCCACCGGCGAACATGACATCGGGTCCAACCCGCGCATGGCGCGTACCATGCATGAAGCGATCGTCGGCTCGGAGCTGGCCATTCTGGAGGGCCTTCGGCATTCGATCCTCGTCGAGGCGCCGGATGTCGTCGCAAGCCTCATCGGCACCTTCGTAAGCGGCAAGACGGTCCGCCGACGGACGTCCGATGCGTTGCGGGAGGAGCGCGCGCGATGATCGTCGAAGAGCGCAGCTACCGAATTCGTGGCGGAATGATGGGCGCCTACCTTCGCTTGGTGGAAGAGGAGGGGTTGGCCATCCAGCAGCCGATCCTGGGCGATCTCGTCGGCTATTTCGTCACCGACATCGGCCCGCTCAATCAGGTCGTGCATCTCTGGCGATATCAGGACCTGGAGGATCGGACGCAGCGGCGCAAGCGCCTTGCCGATGATGAACGATGGCAGGCGTTCACGCCGCGGCTTTCCGCCTGTATCGCGCAGATGGACAACAGGATACTCATTCCGACCGCATTTTCGCCGATGAAATAAGGCGCCCGGTCGGGCGGTGAAGGCAAATGCCGGAGACGGGAACCTCCGGCAGGCATCGAACTGGGATAGGGAACATGAGCGAGCGGCTAAAGATAGACAATCTCTACAAGATATATGGCGGCTCCCCGGAGCCCGCGATTTCCCGCCTCCGCAACGGGGCGACGAAGGACAGGGTCCTGGCCGAAACCGGGCTCGTTGTGGGGCTGAACAATGTCAGCCTCTCGATCGAATCGGGCTCGATCTACATGATCATGGGCCTGTCCGGCTCGGGAAAATCCACCCTTGCGCGCTGCGTCAACCGGCTGAATGAGCCGAGCGCCGGCAAGATCCTGCTCGATGGGCGCGACCTCGTGGCGCTCGACGAACAGGCGCTGCGTGAGGTGCGGCGCACGCGGGTCTCGATGGTGTTCCAGCACTTCGCCCTGCTGCCCAACCGCACCGTCCGGGAGAATGTCGAGTTCGGCCTAAAGCTGCGCCGTATCGCGCCGGCCGTGCGCCGCCGCAAGGCGGAGGAAATCCTCGCCGTCGTGGGCCTCGCGGCCTGGGGAGAGCGGATGCCGCATGAACTGAGCGGCGGCATGCGCCAGCGCGTGGGGCTTGCCCGTGCGCTGGCGACCGATGCCGACGTGCTCATCATGGACGAAGCCTTCAGCGCGCTCGATCCGCTGATCCGCGCGGAAATGCAGGATGAGCTGCTGCGCCTCCAGCGCACGCTCCAGAAGACCATCCTCTTCATCACGCACGATTTCCAGGAGGCGCTGAAGCTCGGCACGCGCATCGCCATCATGGCCGATGGGGAGGTCGTGCGGGAAGGCGAACCGCAGGACATCGTGCTCGATCCGCAAAGCGACTATGTCGCGGAGTTCACGCGCGACGTCGATCGGTCCCGGGTGTTCGACGTCCGCTCGGCCATGTCGGCTGCCGCGGCCGCCGACCTCATCGGCGGGCATCGCGTGGTGCTCTGCGCAAACGGCGGCTTCGCGATCGATGGAGACGGCCGCATCAAGGGACACATCGCCCGCGCAAGGATCGACGATCTGCGCGCCGGCGCCGACATCGCGCCCCTCATGGCGTCGAGCTTCAGCGCAATCTCCGCGGACGCCAAGCTGCTCGATGTGTCCCGCGTCTTCACGGCGGGCCAGCCTGTCGCTGTCCTGGATGGGGACGATTGCATCATCGGCACGGTTTCGCCGGAAGCGGTTCTGCGCCAGCTGTCCTCCTCTCCCGCCGCGCCGAAAAGCAAGGAAAAAGCACATGTTTGACGCAAACGATCTCGCAGTCCTGCCGGTCGCCCGCTGGATCCAGGCCGGCGTGGAGTGGCTTTCCTACAATTTCCGGCCGGTCTTTATCGCCATCAAGTGGCCGATCGAGAACGGGCTTGCGCTGACCGATGCGGCGCTGCAGTCGGTGCCGTTCCCGATCACGGTCCTGCTTTTCTCGGCGGTTGCATGGAAGCTGGCCGGTCGGTCGACCGCGCTCTTCACGGCCGTTTCGCTGGTCGTTATCGCCGCCCTCGGCGTCTGGTCCGAGGCCATGACGACGCTCGCGCTGATTGCGACCGCCATCGTCGTATGCGCGGTCATCGGCATCCCTGTCGGCATCTGGTCGGCGCGCAACGACCGGGTGTGGAACGTCGTCCGGCCGATCCTCGACATCATGCAGACGACGCCCACCTTCGTCTATCTGATCCCCGTCGTCATGCTCTTCGGCGTGGGCACGGTTCCCGGCGAGGTCGCGGTGATCGTGACTGCCGTCCCCCCGCTGATCCGCTTCACCAATATCGGCATCCGCCAGGTCGACAAGGAGATCGTCGAGGCCGGGCATGCCTTCGGCGCCGACTCGCGCCAGTTGCTCTGGGAAATCCAGCTTCCGCTCGCAGTGCCAACCATTCTCGGCGGCCTGAACCAGACCGTTCTGACCGCCATGGTCATGTCTGTGGTCATCGCCATGATCGGTGCCGAAGGGCTTGGCCTGGTCGTGATGCAAGGGCTTGGCCGGCTTGACGTAGGCCATGCCGCCATCGGCGGCATTGCGATCGTGCTGCTTGCGATGATCCTCGACCGCGTCACCCAGGGCATGGCCTCCAGGAGCGGACGGCCGAACCGATCGGCTGCGAAGGCCGGATTCTGGGCCCGGCTTTTCTTCCCGCACAAGCTGGAGGAGATCAAGACCTAATGACCATCTCATCGTCACCACAACGAGAAAACCTGAAAACCGCCAAAAAAGGGGAACGAAAATGCATAAGCTTTACAAGATGCTGACGGCCACGGCGTGCTGCGTCGCGATCACTCATGGCGCCTTTGCGCAGAGCCTGCCGGGCGAGGGCAAGACCATACGGTTCGCCCGCGGCGACAGCCTCGGCGCGAACTATATCCAGGACGACATTCTCATCCAGGGCTTGGAGAAGCTTGGCTATGACGTCAAGCTGACGACGGTCAGCACGATCGCGTTCTTCCAGGCCGCCTCGCAGGGCGACCTCGACGTGGCTGCGGACATCAACATCCCGCAGGAGATCGCCGCCTACGAGCCTGTCAAGGACACGGTCGAGCTTGTCGGCGACGGCAACATCGTCGGCGGGGGAACGAACGGCTATCTCGTCGACAAGAAGACGGCGGAGACCTACAACCTCACGAATTTCGAGCAACTCAAGGACCCGAAGATCGCAGCGCTCTTCGACGCGAACGGTGACGGCAAGGCCGATCTCGTCAATTGCGATCCGGGCTGGCAATGCGGCGACGTCGTCGACTACCAGGTGGAGAAATTCGGCCTCGCCGACACGGTGAAGACCGTCCGCGGCAAATACGAGGTCCTGCTCGCCGAAACCTTTGCGCGCTTCAAGCGCGGTGAGCCGACCCTCGTCTACACATGGCAGCCGTCGTGGGTCACGGACACGCTGAAGCCCGGCACTGAAACCGTCTGGCTGCCGATCCCCTACGACGCCATGCCCGACAATATCCATGCCACGAACGGGCACCTCGTGAAGGGTGTCGTTGGTTGCGCGGGCGGGCAGGATCCGTGCCGCATGGTAACGGGCTCGTGGAACTGGATGTCCGCCGCCAATCGCGACTTCATAGCGGAAAACCCGGCGGTGCGCGCTTTCCTTGCCGAGGCGAAGTGGCCGACCTCCACCTGGGCGGAGTGGGAATCGGAACTCAACAAGGACACGTCCGACCGCGCGATCAAGACGATCGCGGACGGGTGGATTGCGAAGAACCAGGCGCAGTTCGACGCGTGGGTGGAAGCTGCGGCGAAGGCCGTTGACTAGAGAAATTCCAGCAAAAGTGCGAAGCAGTTTTGCGTCCGGAATTACGTAAAAACAAAGAGGTAGAGCGTGTTCGCCATTCGAAGAATGGCGGAAATGCTCTGCGAATGTGGCAATCCCGGTGGAGGGCTCGTCGAGACCTCCACCCGAAGGAGTGAAAGGGAGATCGGAAATGAACATCGAGGTACGGCACGAGCTTGGCGACGAAGGCCCGAAAGACGCCGCGCGCCAGCACCTGATCAATCCGTCGGAAGAGATGGCCAAGCTTGGCCGGTCCGACCGGCCGCTTTTCACGCATGCGGATGGCATCTATGTGTGGGACGACGCCGGGCGCAAGCTGATCGACGGGCCTGGCGGCATGTGGTGCACCCAGATCGGTTACGCCCGCCGGGAAATCGCCGACGCCATCCGCGACCAGGCGATGACGCTCAGCTACAACTCGCCCTGGTACTTCGTGAACGAGCCGGCGGCGGAGCTTGCGCGCCGCATCGCCGAACTGGCGCCGGGCGACCTGAACCATGTGTTCTTCACGACCGGAGGATCATCCGCCGTCGATTCCGCACTCCGCTTCATGCAGTTCTACAACAATGTGCTCGGGCGGACGAACAAGAAGGCGATCATCTGCCGCATCGACGGCTACCACGGCAGTACCCAGTTGACGGCGGCCTGTTCCGGCCGCGCCTGGAACCGGCCGAACTTCGACCTCGCCTCCGACCAGATCGCCTTCATCTCCGCGCCCAACACCTTCCGCCGGCCGCGTGGCATGTCGGAGGCGGCCTTTCTCGATTTCCTCGTGGAGGAATTCCGATCCAAGGTCGCCGAGTTCGGACCGCAGAATGTCGGCGCTTTCCTCGCCGAACCGCTTCTGGCGTCCGGCGGCGTCATCGTGCCGCCGAAGGGCTACCACAAGCGAATCCTGGAGATCTGCCGCCAGCACGACATCCTCTATATCTCCGACGAGGTGGTCACGGCCTTCGGACGGTGCGGTCATTGGTTCGCGTCCGAGGATGTCTTCGATATCGTTCCCGACATCATCACCTTCGCCAAGGGCGTCACGTCAGGCTACCTGCCGCTCGGCGGCCTCGTGATCTCGGATGCCGTCCTTGGTCGCATCAGCGGGGAAAATGCGAAGGGCAGCTTCTTCACCAACGGCTATACCTATAGCGGCCATCCGGTGAGCTGCGCCGCGGCACTCGCCAATATCGATGTCATTTCCCGCGACCGCATACTTGAGCATGTGCGCGAGACAGCGCCATACTTCCAGGAAAGAATCGGGTCGCTGCGGGACCTGCCGCTTATCGGCGATACGCGCGGAACAGGGCTGCTCGGATGCGTGGAATGTGTGACCGATCCTTCTTCCGAGCAAGCGACCAAGCTCGACGCCGAAATGGCCCTTCGTGTTGACCGCGAATGCTACGAGGCCGGTCTTATCGTGCGGCCGATCTCGAACATGTGCGTGCTCTCCCCGCCGCTCATCATCACGCGTGAGGAGATCGACACGATCGTCGGCATCCTCCGGCGCAGCATCGAAAAGGTCACGAAAGAGCTTCGGGTCGAGGGCCGGATCTGAAAAACGCCGCCGCCGCGCCATGGGCGCGGTGGCGGTTTCCTATTCGTCGAGAAGCTTTGAAATCCTCAACGCCAGCTCGAATTCAAAACGCTTCTGCGACGATTCAAGATCGAGGCCGAACAGGTCGACGATCCGCGAGAGCCGGTAACGCAGCGTGGTGACATGGATGGCCAGCTGGTCCGCGCACTGCTGGTTGCGATAACCCGCATCCACGAAGCTCGAAAGCGTCTCGTAGAATTTCGTATCGTGCTCGCGGTCATGGAGAATGATCGGGCCTAATGAAGCGTTGATATGCGTTCTGATCTGCTGCAGATCGGCGGTGACCAGAAGCATGCTCAGCGGACCAAGCATCGAGGCGGAGACGACGCCGCGTTTTGCAAGCGAGAGGGCGATGTCCATGACGCAGGACAGCCGCTCGAATTGCAGCGCATAGTCGGAAAGCCGCTCGCAGGGATCGCTGATCGCGATCGTCGGCGTGTCGCGATGGTGGCGCATCACTTCCTGCATGATCTTCGCGGTGACGGTCTTCAGGTAGGCGGGGCTCGGCGCCTCGGGCTCCGGCAGCCAGACGACGATGCCATTCTGCCTGGCGATGACCACCGCGCGCGGTTCGAAATGTTCCGCCAGAAAGGAAAGGCCGCGCAGGATCCCGTCCCGCACCTGGCTCCGGATCGCGTCGGCATTGATGTAGGACACATAGAGAAGCCGGTGGCGCGCGCCGGTCCTGATGCCGAATTTCAAGGAGCGCTGCGCGATGTCATTTTCGCTTTTCCAGCTGCCTTCGATCAGTTCGATGAACAGCGCATCGAGGGAGCGCTGTTCGAACTGGAAGCGGATCTGGTTGCGCATCAATTGAACACTGAGGGCCTGCTTGGCGCTTTCGATGAGCAGAAGGTCGATTTCCGGAATTTCTTCGTCGCCGATGAAGATCAGCGCCCCGACCGCCTTTCCGTCTACAGTCAGGCCGTGCATGCGGGCGACCGCCGTGGTGGTCTGCGTCCCCTTCGTATAGTGGAAATCGACATTGGCGGTCGCGCCACCGGCGAGGCTTTCCGAGGCTAAGGTAAGGATTCTATCGCCCAGTTCGCTCTCGACATAATGCCGCCATTCATCATCGTCGTAGAAGCGCGGGTCCGGGCTCTTGCTCGGGAGGATCGTGTTCGTCGTCCAGTCGACCACAAGAAGCGGCTGCTTGAAGATCGGATCGATCGTGGCAGCGAGATTGCGCACGGAGTCGTCGGAGAGCGCCTGGTTCATCCACTGTATGTGTCGCCCCAGAACCTCTCCCTTCTGCTCCGCGGCAGTCTTCTGGGCCAGAATGTGCTTCTGTTTCTCCAGTGCTGCGGTTCCCAGCTGCACGATCAGCTTGATGAGGGACAGGTCATCCTGCGTGAGTTCCTTGATCTCGCGCGAGACGAGGGTGAGGACGATCGGGCGCCCCAGCAGATCGGTGCAGGCCATGGGCGTCACGAGGACGCTGCTGTAGTCCTTCTCGATCGATTCCCGCTGGAAGCCCGGAAACTCGGCGGATGTCTTGGCGTTGGGAATGAAGACCGGTTCGTTGTAGCGCAGGGCGACCAGGGAGGGGCTCGTTGCCAGTGCCCAGTTCGTCGCCCCGTCGTTCGGCACCAGTGCCGGGTCGTAGCGGACCGTGACATAGGCGTAACCGCTTGCCAGATCGATGCTCATGATCGTCCCGCGATACCAGTTGAGATGGTGGCATGCCGCGCGGATCAACTGCCTGAGGATGGTGTCGGTATCCTGCTCGGCATTGATCGACGTCGCGATATCGCTCAACGACGCGATAAGCTGGCTTACGTCCATGTCTCTCCCCCGGCTTCAGAAGCTCCTATTATTCTATAGCACGTTATCGCAAGCTTCCTCTTTTTTGAGGAAGATCAAGCGCCCTGTTTCCCTAGTCTTTGGCCATCCGAAAGCCAGGCATGGAGGTTGTGTGATGGCGCCCGCAATTCGAAAGTTCGTGACGTTTATCGAGGAGACCTTCATTGAAGGGGGACGACATTCAGACCGGCCCGTCACCGCCGTCGGCGTTGTCGCCATTCTGGAAAACCCCTGGGCGAACCAGCCCTTCGTCGATGACCTCAGCCCGATCATCAATGCCTATGCGCCCATTCTCGGCGAGGAGATGACACGTCGTCTCGTTGCCGTGCTGCCGGCGGAGCGCATCGAGGCCTATGGCAAATGCGCGGCCGTGGGGCTGAATGGCGAGGTCGAGCACGGTTCGGCGCTCATCCACACCCTGCGGTTCGGCAATATCTTCCGTCATGCGGCGCAGGGTAGCAGCTACTTGAGCTTTGCCAACACGCGCAATGCTGCCGGCGCGCTGCTCTCGCTGCCGATGACGCACAAAAGCGTTACGGGCACCCGCTCGCATTTCCTGACCCTGAACCTGCAGGTGGCGGATGCGCCTCGGGAAAACGAGGTCCTCATCGCGATCGGCGCGTCCGATGGCGGAAGGCCGCATGCACGCATCGGCGACCGCTTTCGCGACATGGAGGAGATGGGGATCAAGGCGTGACCTTGAACCCCGCAAACGGCAAGTGCACGGAGAGGGCGGACGGGATGCTGGACAGAAGACAATTCTATATCGACGGAAAATGGTGTGCGCCTGCGCAGGAAAGGACGATGGAGGTGCTCAATCCGGCGACGGACGAGCCCTTTGCCGTCATTTCCTCCGGCTCGGAGCAGGATGTCGACCGGGCCGTCGCCGCTGCCCGGTCCGCCTTTGCGTTCTGGAGCAAGGTCGGACTGACGGAAAGGCTCGGCTATATCCGCCGGATCGTCGATATCTACCAGTCCCGTCTCGCCGAAATGGGGAAGGCCATCTCGCAGGAAATGGGCGCGCCGATCGACTTCGCGACCCACTCCCAGGCTGAAGCCGGCCTCTACCACGCAAGGGCCTTTCTGGCGGCGCTCGACGAGTATCGTTTTGAAGAGCTCTTGCGGCCGGACCTGCCCGACCAGAGGATTCTTCACGAACCCATTGGCGTCTGCGGCCTCATCACGCCGTGGAACTGGCCCATGAACCAGCTGGCGCTGAAAGTCATACCGGCAATCGCGACGGGCTGCACCGTTGTTTTGAAGCCCTCCGAAATCGCGCCGATTTCCTCCATGCTGTTTGCCGAATTCGTCGACGCTGCCGGGCTTCCCGCCGGCGTCTTCAACCTCGTCAACGGGGAGGGGGCGATCGTCGGCGAGGCGCTGAGCCGCCATCGCGACGTCGACATGATATCGTTCACGGGCTCCACCCGTGGTGGCGCGGCAGTGTCGCGCGCCGCTGCGGCAACCGTGAAGCGTGTGTCGCTGGAACTCGGAGGCAAGTCGCCGTTCATCGTCTTTGCCGACGCGGATGTGCAGACCGCCGTGGCACGCGGCGTCATGCAATGTTTCAACAATACCGGGCAATCCTGCAACGCCCCGACGAGGATGCTCGTCGACAAAACGGTGTATGACGAAGCCGTCGCGGTCGCAAAGGCGACAGCCGAGGCCGTTGCCATCGGCCAGCCGGACGAACCGGGCGATCATCTAGGCCCACTAGCCTCGCACGGCCACTATGCACGGGTCCAGGACCTGATCGACGTCGGCATAAAGGAAGGCGCGCGCGTCGTCGTCGGGGGGCTTGGCCGTCCCGATGGATTCGAGAAGGGAAGCTTTGTCCGGCCGACGGTCTTTGCCGATGTGGACAATACCATGACGATCGCCCAGGAGGAGGTGTTCGGCCCGGTCCTCACGATCATTCCGTTTTCCGGCGAAGACGAGGCTATCGCCATAGCCAATGACACTCGCTTCGGCCTTGCCGCATTCGTCGAAACCGCGGACCTCGACCGGGCGCAGCGGGTGGCGCGACAATTGCGCGTCGGCATGGTCCAGATCAACGGCACGCCCAAGGCGGCCGGCAGCCCGTTCGGTGGCTACAAGCAGTCCGGAAACGGGCGCGAAGGCGGCAGATGGGGCCTTGAGGACTACCTTGAGGTCAAGCTCATCAGCGGTTGAACGAATGGCTGATCGCGACATGGAAATGGTCGCGATCGGTGTTCACTCCGTTCCAGCAGCCGTCAGGCGTATCGCGCAACGGCAAGGTCCCTGGCATCAATATCCGGTTTCCTGCCAGAGACGATGTCGGCAATGACGCGGGCGGAACCCGAGCTCATCGTCCAGCCAAGCGTACCGTGGCCGGTGTTGAGGAAGAGGCCGGCGATCTTCGTCGCACCGATGACCGGCGTGCCGTCCGGCGTCATAGGCCGAAGGCCTGACCAGAAGGTGGCCTTGCCGGTATCCCCGCCAGGGAACAGGTCCATGACGGAATGCTCCAGTGTGCGGCGACGGGTCAGGCCGAGATCGTTGGTGTAACCTGATATCTCTGCCATGCCGCCGACGCGGATGCGATCACCAAGGCGGGTGATCGCGATCTTGTAGGTCTCGTCCATCACCGTCGATTCCGGCGCACGCGCCGCGTCCGTGATCGGGATGGTCAGTGAATAGCCCTTGACCGGATAGACCGGCAGGCGAATGCCGAGGGGACGTACCAGCAGCGGCGAATAGCTGCCGAGCGCCACAACCACCGCGTCGGCTGACAGCTTTCCCGTGCCGGTCGCAACGCCACGCACCCTTCCTGCGTCAACGTCGAGGGCATTGATTGCGGTGTTCCACATAAAGCGAACGCCGAGCGCCTCTGCCTTGGCCGCCAATGCATTGGTGAACTTGAAACAATCGCCGGTCTCGTCCTTCGGCGTCAGCAGGCCGCCGACAATTTTTTCGCGCACATGCCTGAGCGCCGGCTCCACACGGATGCAGCCCTCTGGGTCGAGCACCTCATAGGGAATGCCGTCGGCGGCGAGCGCCTTGATGTCCTTGGCGGAGGCGTCGAGCTGCGCCTCGGTGCGGAAGAGCTGCAACGTACCCTGCATGCGTTCGTCATACGCAATGCCGGTTTCCTCGCGCAGGGCGGTGAGCGCGATGCGGCTATAGTCGGCCAGCCGCAGCATGCGGCTCTTGTTGATGGCGTAGCGCCGCGAGGTGCAGTTCGTGAGCATCTGCGCCATCCAGGAAAGCATGGCGGCATCGATCTTGGGCCGCAGGATGAGCGGCGCGTGCTGCATGAACAGCCACTTCATCGCCTTCATGGGTATGCCGGGAGCGGCCCAGGGCGAGCAGTAGCCGAAAGAGACTTCGCCGGCATTGGCGAAACTCGTCTCCAGCGCCGGGGCCGGCTGGCGGTCGATGACCGTGACCTCGTGGCCGGCCCTGGCAAGCTGATAGGCCGACGTGACGCCGATAATGCCGGCGCCCAGAACGATGACTTTCATGTATCCTCACTTGGAAAGAAGGGGGTCAGCGGTATTGCCGCTCGTATCGGCGGCCGAGACCGGTCAGAATTTCGTAGGAAATGGTGCCGGCGTCGCGTGCGACATCCTCAAGCGTCTGGTGAGGTCCGAGCACCTCCACGAGACTGCCGCATATCAGGCGGCCCGCCGGCAGGGCGGAGATGTCGATGATGATGCTGTCCATCGAGACGCGTCCGATGATTGGCAGGCGGATACCGTCGCAATAGACCGCGCCCCGGCCACTGAGACTGCGCGGCAGACCGTCCGCATAACCGGCGGCAATGGTGGCAAGCCGCATCTCGCCCGTCGTGACATGGCTGGCGGCATAACCGACACGCGTGCCAGCCGACACGGTGCGTGTCTGCACGACGGCGACATCGAGGCGCACGACCGGCTCCATTGGGTTGTCACGCCCGGCGGTTGGCGCGCCGCCATAGAGCGCGATGCCGGGGCGGGCGAGTGCACCATGGTAGACCTTGCCGAGAAAGATGCCGCCCGAATTGGCGAAGCAAACGTCGAATTCGGGAAACTCGACCGAGATGCGCTCCATCTCGGCACGTTGGTCATCGTTCTGGCCGCTGTCGACATCGTCGGCGGAGGCGAGGTGACTCATGATGAAGAGGACCTCAATCCGGCCGTCGGCCTCGACGTATTCTGAAAGCATCGCCCGGTCTTCCGGCGGCACGCCGAGGCGCGACATGCCGCTGTCGAATTGCAGCACCGCCGGCAGCGTGCGCCTGAGCACCTTTGCGGCGGCAGACCATTGCCGCCACTGTTCCAAAGAATTGATCACCGGCACGATGCCGCTGCGTGCGCAGGCGAGTTCGTTTTCGGGCTGCAGGCCGTTCAGCACGAAGACTGCGGCGTCCGCGGCAAGAAGCGGCCGCAGGTGGAGGGCTTCGACAAACTGGGCGACGAAGAAATGACGGCAGCCCTGCGCGTAAAGCTCGGGCGCGACCCGATTGGCGCCGAGGCCATAGGCATCCGCCTTGACGACCGCCGCCGCGCGCGCGGGCGCTACCTCCGTGACCAGCTTTTGGTAGTTGCGGGCAAGTGCGGCAAGATCAATGGTCAGATAGCCCGTTGCGCCGCCCGTGCGGATCGCCTCGTTCTGCGCGTCTTCCTGAATTCCGATATGCATTTCCAGCCCCCAACTTCAGCGGAGCCTATTGAAACGATCGCGAAATTAGGCACTAAATGGCGCTTGATTATTGTGCTAGATCACGATTTTTGAATGAAACAACGAAGATTTGGAATGATCTGCGATGATGGCTCTGGACGCAATCGACCGCAATATCCTTAGGCTCCTCCGGCTGGATGCGCGCATGAGCAATGCGAGCCTCGCCGTCGAAGTGGGTCTTTCGCCTTCGGCCTGCCTGCGGCGGATCAAGCTGATGGAGCAGACGGGCGTCATCCGCGGTTATACCGCGCTCGTGGATGCGGGAAATGTCGAGTCCACAATTGCCGTCATCATCAACGTCACGCTGGAACGGCAAACGGAAGACTACCTCGATCGCTTTGAGGCGGCCGTTCGCAAATATCCGGAAATTCGAGAGTGCTTCCTGATGACGGGCGGCTCGGACTACCTGCTGCGCGTTGAGGTCGCCAATGCAGGCGAGTTCGAGCGCATCCACAAGGAAATCCTCTCGGCCATGCCGGGTGTTTCACGGATCCATTCAAGCTTCGCAATCCGCAACGTGCTCGCGACACGGCCAAGGAGACAATCAAAGCGCGTCTGAATGGAAACAGGTGGGGCTGTTGCGATGCCACAGTTGGCGGCGACGGCGACGCCTCCTGATCCACAGCGCGCCACAGCCAGTGCTTCTTGCCACGGATCGAAACGAAATGGCTTGATCTCGTGTCATCCATGACGCCGAGTCTCGCCGTGGAAGAGAATCGCGTCCAACGACCTTTCGGAATCGGTTCGCGCGGATCGATTCATGCGCGTGATGGGTTCGCGATGTTAACAGGTGTCAACGCGGCCGTGGTGAATCCGGTGGATGACCGCGGAGGCGCCAGGGGCGAAAAGCCCGGTTTTCCAGCCTCGCGCCGGGTTCGGCGTTAAGATTTCGTTAACCAAAAAACGCTTGACGCGACTCGGAAGCTGCCGCACCGTCCCTAACGGAACCGGGCGAAGATTGTGACTTTCGCCGTAACTGCCAAAAGCATCTGTAGATTCTCCCGTCCTCGCATATCCCCGGGGTGGAGAATCGGAGACACTATAGGCGAGACGATCCGCCCGATCATGACGGGACAGGGGGATTGGCGCGACGACTAAGCCCAGGGATTGGGCAAGGAACGGAGACTGCGGATGGCCAAGCCGTCGGAGACAGCGTTGGGAGAACAGGTGCCGCTTCGCCCGGCCGACGAGACCATTGCGGAAGATGCGCATGCGCTTTCCGTGCAGCTCCAGGCGATGCGCGACCGGCTCTTCCCGCCGACCTCGCAGAAGACGCTGCGCAGCTTCACCTCCGGCGAGGCGGCGCGGCTGATCGGCGTGTCGGACGGCTACCTGCGGCAGATCTCGCTGGCGGGGGAGGGGCCTGAGCTTGCGACCGGCCCCGGCGGCCGGCGCATGTATTCGCTCGCCGATATCGACGCGCTGCGCCATCACCTCGCCGAGCAGGCCCGTGCCAAGGGCAATGCCGCCAAGGCCCGCGCCTATGTGAAATGGCGCGACCCCGCGCGCGGCGAACACCTGCAGGTCATCTCCGTCACCAACTTCAAGGGCGGCTCCGGCAAGACGACCTCCTCCGTGCATCTCGCCCAGCATCTCGCGATGACCGGCCACCGGGTGCTCGCCATCGACCTCGATCCGCAGGCCTCGCTTTCGGCGCTCTTCGGCTACCAGCCGGAACTCGACCTCGTCGGCAACGACACGATCTACGGCGCGATCCGTTACGACGCAGAGGTGCGCCCGCTGTCGGCGATCATCCGGAAAACCTATTTCCACAATCTCGACCTGGTGCCGGGCAACCTGGAGCTCCAGGAATTCGAGCATGCGACGCCGCGTGCGCTGACCGAGCGCAAGGCCGGCGAGGCGCACGGCCTGTTCTTCACGCGGGTGCAGGCAGCGCTCGCCTCGGTCGCCGACGACTATGACGTGGTGGTGATCGATTGCCCGCCGCAGCTCGGCTACCTGACGCTGTCGGCGCTTTGCGCCTCCACCTCGGTCATCGTCACCGTGCATCCGCAGATGCTCGACGTCGCCTCGATGAGCCAGTTCCTGTTCATGACCTCCGACCTGCTCGGCGTGGTGCGTGAGGCGGGCGGCCAGCTCAATTTCGACTTTTTGCGCTACCTCGTCACCCGCTACGAGCCGCATGACGGGCCGCAGGCGCAGATCGTCGGCTTTTTGCGCTCGCTCTTCGGCAACCGGGTCCTGACCTCGGCCATGCTGAAATCCACCGCCGTCTCGGATGCCGGCCTCACCAAGCAGACGCTCTACGAGGTCGGCCGCGAAAACTTTTCGCGCGGCACCTATGACCGGGCGATGGATTCGCTGGAGGCCGTCAACAGCGAGATCGAACAGTTGCTGCACACTGCATGGGGACGCGCATGATGACCGGCCGCGACCGCAAGAATTCCATCAAGGCCTTGTTCGGCGGCGATATCCTGCCGGCGGGCGAGGTGGCACCCGAGACGAAATCGCTGCCCGCCGCCGGCGAGCCCGGCCGCACGTCGTCCGGCGCCGTCAAGGCGATGGGGCTGACGCTGTCCTCGATCACGCGCGAGGCCGAAGAGGCCCGCGCGCTGCGCCAGGCGCTGGAGGAGGGCGAGCGCATCGTCGCGCTCGATACCGACCGCATCGAGGCGTCCTTCGTCAACGACCGGCTTTCCGACGAGGAGCGCGACGACGCGGATTTTCTGGCGCTGGTCGACAGCATGCGCGACAGCGGCCAGCAGGTGCCGATCCTCGTTCGCCCCGCACCCGCCACGGATGGAGGAGGGGAGGGCCGCTACCAGGTCGCCTATGGTCATCGCCGCCTGAAGGCCGCGCGCCGCCTCGGCCAGAAGGTCAAGGCGATCGTGCGGGCTTTGTCCGACGAAGAGCTGGTGCTGGCGCAGGGCAAGGAGAATGCCGAGCGGCGCAACCTGAGTTTCATCGAGCGCGCGCTGTTTGCCCAGGCGCTGGTGGCGCGCGGCTTCGAGCGCCGGCTCGTGGGCGACGCGCTCGCCGTGCAGAAGAGCGAGCTGTCGCGCCTGCTTCAGGTGGCCGACAGCGTGCCCATCCGTTTCGTGCGCGAGATCGGCCCGGCGCCGAAGGCGGGGCGCGAACGCTGGATGGCGCTGGGCGCGCTGTTCGAGAACGGCAACGGCGCGGAAATCGAGAAGGCCGACGACGAGGTCACGTCCGAGCAGTTTCGCCGGGTCGGCAGCGACGAGCGGTTCCAAAAGCTGTTCGACCGGCTGATGCATCGCGAACCGAAGGCGGCGCCGGCGGTGGAAGAGATCCGCAAGGCCGATGGCGGGCTTCTCGCCAGGGTGGAGCGCAAGGGCAAGGCGGTGCGCATCGCGTTCCCGCCGGATGTCGACCCGGCCTTCATCGCGCGGCTCACGGCGCGGCTAGAAGAGGATTATGCGGCTTTTCTCGCGGGGAAAAGCTGAGCCCGAGACACACTGATTCGGCCGTGTGAACGGCCGGCAACACCCAGAGAAACCAGCGGAAGGAAGCGCGGAGACAAGAAAAAAGGCCCCCAAAACGTCACCATTTCGGAAGCCCTCTTCTATGTAGCAATTCGAGAGAATCACTTCCAAGGGTCAAAGTCAAGCGTCGTCGGCATCTGATGCTGCACGGCACAAGGGACTTCGCCTGCCTGACCGGCGGCGTTGACGGGACCTCCTTGCCTCTCAAAAGAGGACCCGACCATGATGGAGCAGATTGCAACGACGCCTTTCGGCGGCGGACGGATGAGTGCGCGCCTTTTCATGCGGCAGCGCGAGGCGGCGGAGCGGCAGGAAAAGCTGCGCGCCGGGGGCGGCGGCAATGACAATGGCCGCGCCGACAAGTGGCAGCTGATGCGCGCCGTGACGGAGGCGCGCGGCGTCTACGGCATCGGCGACCGCACGATCAGCGTGCTGGAGGCGCTTGTCTCCTTCGCCAATGAGCGCGAGCTCGACGGCACGGCGCCGATCATCGTTTTCCCGTCCAACCGCGAGCTTTCGCTGCGGGCGCGCGGCATGGCCCCGGCGACGATCCGGCGGCACTTGGCGGCGCTCGTCGAGGCCGGCCTGATCTTCCGCCGCGACAGCGCCAACGGCAAGCGTTTCTGCCGGCGCGACGAAAAGGGCGCGCTGGAGGATGCCTTCGGCTTCGATCTCGCGCCGCTGGCGCTGAAGGCCGGCGAGATCTTCGAGGCGGCCGAGCGTGTGCGTGCCGAGGACAGGGCCATGCGGGCGCTGAGGAGCGAAGTGACGCTGCACCAGCGGGATATTGCCAAGATCATCGCCACGGCGCTGGAAGAGGGCAGGGCGGGCGATTGGCTCGGTCTTGCCGCCCGTCTCGCCGATCTCGTGGCAGGGCTCGGACGCCGCACCGCCGCAGACATCCTGGCCACACGCCGCGATAGCCTGCAGCGTCTTCGGGCCGAAGTGGAAAACGCTTATCTCTCAAGCCTTTCAGAGCAAGAAATGAGCGGCAGTGAGCATCAATCTGAGCAGCATATTCAGAATTCAAACACAGACCAACCAATTGAACCATATGGCCGGGAAAATGAAACGGCGAAGGCGGCACCCGAGCAGAAGATGGCGATCAGCCTCGACCGGCTGATGCGGCTCTGCCCGCAGATTGCCGATTATGCCCGCAGCGGCGTGAAAAGCTGGACGGACCTCGTGGCGGCGGCGGATCTGGTGCGCTCGATGCTGGGCATTTCGCCCGATGCCTGGCGCAAGGCGAAGGCCGCGATGGGGGATGCGGCGGCCGCGGTGGTGATCGCGGTGCTTCTGGAGCGCGGCGAAGCCATCCGCTCGCCCGGCGGCTATCTGCGCGACCTCACCGACAAGGCGGAACGTTCGGCCTTCAGCATCTATCCGATGGTGCAGGCGCTGGAACGCGGGCAGGGGCGGGCGTGAGGCGGTTGACAGCTGTCACAGGCCGGTGCGCTCCCGGCAAATTGCGCGCAAAAAAAAGGGCCGACGGAAAACCGTGGCCCTTGAAGTGTGAAGGTCAAAAACCTCCAGAGGGGAACAGCTGATGCGATGGACTGGGAGGAACCATCACGTGCATCAACTGCAGGCACTATGCCCAACTTTTGACCTTTTGATAAACATTTTTTGTGCAGTGCAGCTATGCAGGAACGCGAGGGCTGGTTGCCCTCACTTCAGCCGCACATCCAGCCCGAGCGCCTCGGCGATGAAGATGGTCTGGTCGATGGTGATGATGGCGTCCTTGAGGTGGATGGTTTTGAGCTCGATGGCGCTGAGATCGCTTCCCCTGAGGTCGCAGCCGGTGAAATCGGCATTGTGCAGGAGCGCGCCGGAGAGGTCGGCATTGCGGATCGAACCCGCGCGGCACTGGGCGCCCGTCAGGTCCGCCTCGCGCAGCCTCGTGCCGAAAAACGAGGCGCGGCCGAGATCGGCATGGGCGAGGCCCGCAAAGGACCAGTCGCCCTCCACCACCTTGATCGTGTCGAAGGCGCAATCCTCGAAACGGCTGCCGATGAATTTGCAGTTGGTGAAGCTCGCATCGAAGAACTTGCAGGCGATGAAGGTGCAGTTGACGAAAGCGGCATCGCGGTGGGCCGAGGCGTTGAAGCGGGCGCTGCGGAACACGCAGTCGGAAAAGACGCTGCCGATATTCTCCGCCTCCGTCAGGTCGAGATCGGAAAACAGCGTGTCCGCGTGACGCTCCCGCTCAAGTTTGCGGCCGTACCAGTCGGCGCGGGTGATCGTCGTTTCCGGATGCTGGCCGCTCACAGCTCCTCCAGCGTATCGCCGAAGCGTTCGATGCCGCGCAGGCGGGTGCGGCCGGCAGCGCCGGCGCGTTCGATCGCGCGGGTGGTGATGAGGTGGCAGACGGCCATGACGGAGACGTGGTTGAAGAGGGGGCCGGGGGCGAGCGTCTGGCAGCGGAAGTGCCAGGTGGCGCTCGCCCGGTGGGCGACGCCCTCGTCGGTAATGTAGAGCAGTTTCGCGCCGCTCTTTTCGATGGCCGACAGGATCGCCTCCATCTGCGCGATGCGGCGGCGCAGGCCGAAGACGATGGCGACGTCGCGCTCGGTGACGCTGACCAAGTGCTCGCCGAGCGTCTGGCCGGCGCCGGGGATGGCGACGATGTTTTCGGCGACCTGCGTCATCTGCCATTGCAGGTAATCGGCAAAGGGGTGGGAGCTGCGAAAGCCCACCACCCAGGTCTTTCGCGCTTCCAGCACGGCGTCGGCCACGGCGTTGACTTGAGCGTCGGTGATGGTGGCGAAGGTGCCTTCGAGATTGGCGATGCCCTGGGCGACATGGGCTGCCACCGACTGGTCGCCTGCCGCATCCGTCGAGGTGGCGAGGAACAGGCGCGAGCCGGTCTGACGCTCGTCGCGGGCGTGGCGGCGCGCCTCTTCGTAGTTCTCGTAGCCGAGGCGGCGCACGAAGCGGGTGACGGTGGCGTTCGAGACCTGGGCGAGCCGCGCCAGTTCGGAGGCGGAATAGCTCGCAAGCTCGCCCGGAAAATCGCAGACGAAATCGCCGAGCCGCCGCTCCGCCGGATGCAGGTCGTCCAGCGCATCCCTCACCCGAAACAGGAACGAACGATCCGTCGAACTCATCTCACCCCACCGCAGCCTTTGCCATCGCCTGCTTGTAACGGAGGGACCGGCCTTCGGGAAGAACAGAGCGCCCACAAGTTTCTCTTGAAAAACTCATTTCTTGAAGGCATAGTGTGAAAATTGATTTTCACGCTGATGCCAGGAGGAGGAGACTATGGCAGCAGAAGGTATGGTACAGTCCGGCAAATCATCGCCGGTCATTCGGCAACTGGAAGGCGCGCTCACCCGGATTGGAGTGACCGGGGCGCACAAACAGATCATCGCATTGGTGCTGATCGGCTGCCTGTTCGACAGTTTCGAGCAGAACACGATCGGCGTGTCCGGCCCGCTCCTGAAGGAGCACTGGGGCCTGACGGGCACGGATATCGGCTTCCTGAACACGATCACCTTCGGCAGCGCTGCCATCGGCCGCCTGCTTTCGGGCATTCTCGGCGACCGCTACGGCCGCCGCGTCATGCTCACCGTCAACCTGCTCCTGTTCTCGCTGGGCTCGGCCGCCTGCGCGCTGGCGCCGGACTTCATGTTCCTGTGCATTGCGCGCGCCATCGTCGGCTTCGGCGTCGGCGGCGAGATTTCGACCGCCGTCACCATGCTGTCGGAATTCTGCTCGCCAAAGTTCCGCGGAACGGCGGCCGGCCTCGTCAATGTCGGCGCCGGCGGCTTCGGCAACTTTCTCGCACCCGTCTACGGGCTGATGATCTTCAGCATCTTCCCCGGCGAAGACAGCTGGCGCTGGCTCTTCGCCTCGCTGGCGCTGCCGGCCCTGCTCGTCGTGTTCTACCGTCGCTACGTGCCGGAAACGCCGCGTTTCCTTGCCTCGCAAGGGCGGATCGACGAGGCGAACAAGGTGCTCTCGGTGCTGGAATCCGGTTCGCTGCGGCCGAAAAACCTGGTGGTGCGCGAGCACCTGACGAAGGACCAGGCGACGGATGCGCCGCCGACCAAGGGCGCCTGGAAGGAACTGTTCCGCGCTCCCTTCCTCGGCCGCATCGTGCCGGTGTCGATCGCGATCCTGATGAGCTATGGCGCCCAGCTTTCCGTGCTGACGCTGATGCCGGTCATCTTCGTCTCGATGGGCTATACGCTGCAGGGCAGCCTGCTCTACAGCATGATCATCCAGAGCGGCAGCGTGCTCGGGGCGATTGCGGCCTCGATGTTCGGCTACTACTTCCCGCGCAAGCGCGTGCTGACCGTCGGCGCGATCTGCGCCTGCCTGGCGGCGCTGTCGATCATGTATCTCGGCACCACCATCTATCTGGTGCTGTTCTTCGGCGCGCTCTTCCAGTTCTTCGTGCTCCTGCTCAACACGTCCATCTGGATCTATGCGCCGGAACTGTTCCCGACCCGCATCCGCGCCTTCGGGGTGGCCTTCATCCTGGCTTCGGGCTCGGCGGCCGGGTCCTTCGTGCCCACCATTTCCGGCGCGCTGTTCGACCATTACGGCATGGTCGGCGTGTTCGGCCTGGCGGCGGCGATGTATGCGGTCTTCGCGGTCTGCATTCGTCTCGGACCGGAAACCTACGGCATGTCGATGGAGGACATCACGCAGCGCGCCGATGCCACCACCGAAAGCCCGGAGCTTGCCGTGCAACCCCTGAAAGCTGGAGCTTGAACCAAGCATGACCCCGCACATCCTGTTGATCAATCCCAACAGTTCCGAGGCGACGAGCGAGATGATGCACGCCATCGCGCTCAACGCTCTCGCCGGCAGGCTGGCGGTGAAAACCGTCACCGCCAGCCGGGCGCCCTCCATGATCGTCACGCCCGAGCAGCTCACGGCTTCGGCCGCCGAGGTGGTCGAACTGGGCACGGCGCATGGCAAGGCCAATGGGCGGGGGTGTGCGGGGATCATCGTCAGCGCCTTCGGCGATCCCGGCCTTGCCGAGCTTCGCCGCAAGGTGGCGGTTCCGGTTGTCGGCATCTGCGAGGCCTCGATGATCGAGGCTTCGGAGGGCGGGCGGCGGTTCGGCGTGGCAACCTCCACGCCGGATTTGGCCGAGGCGATCGGTCAGCGGGCGCATGATCTCGGCCTTGCCCATCTCTATACGGGCATCCGCTGTACGGCCGGCGATCCGGTGGCGCTTGCCGCCGATCCCGCCCTTCTCATCGAGGCACTCGCCGGTGCGGTCGGCGCGTGCATCGGGGAGGACGGCGCGCAGGCCGTGGTCATCGGCGGCGGCCCGCTCGGCGAAGCCGCCAAGGCACTCCGCCCCCGTTTCGGCAAGCCGGTGCTGGGGCCGATCCCGTCGGCCGTCGAGCGCATCGTCGGCCTCATCGGCGAGGCCGACCGGGTGTCCCGGGCGATCTAGAGCATTTCCAGGAAAAGTGTGAAGCGGTTTTCCGTCCGGAAATGCGCAAAAACAAATGCTTTAATCCAGGATTGCCATCTTCAGCTCGGCGTCGCGGCCGAGCGTCGTCATCCATTCGGTGAACTGCGGCCGGCTCTTGATCTGCCGGCCGTAATGGCGACGGAGGGCGGCCGTCAGGTCGCCCTTGCGGCTGAGCTGTTCATCGGCAAAACCCACCATCTGCGAATTCGGCCAGGCCTGCGGACGGATGGCGACGAGGCGGGCGAACAGGCTTTCGGCCGGCTCGTCCGGGTTCGCCTGCGCCATCAGCGTCAGCATGGCGGCCGTCGAGCGCGACACGCCCATATGGCAATGCACCAGAAGGTGGCTCGGTCCCTTGGCATCCTGCCGCGCCTGGAAATCCGTGCCGAAGCGCAGGATTTCCTGCGTGTGGTCCGGGTGCGGCATCACGCGCTCGGGCGCGGCGGCGATGATATCGTGGAAGCGCAGCGTCGTGCGGTGATGCGTGCCATAGGCCAGGAAGGCTTCCAGCTCCGGATAGTCCGGATCGATGATGGACAGCACATGGGTGACGTTGCGCGTGCCGTGGCCCGGCAGTTCATCGATCCCGCACACCGTCAGCTCCGGCGTAAAAACCACATCCATGTCCATCTCCAAGACTGCGTTTCGGCTTTGCCGCAGATAGCACCTGCGCCGCCCGCCGGGCAAACCTATTCGGCCCGGTTTTGGAACCCTGTCGCGGCAAATGGGTTTTTTCGGGGAAGACCAGGAGGTGACCCATGTTTGTCGTTCTCGGAGCAACCGGCCATATCGGCGCAAACCTCGTGCGCGCGCTCGACCAGGCGGGCCAGCGGGTGATCGCCGTGCTGCACGATGCGGACAAGGCCGGCGCCATCGCAACGGCAAGGGTGGAGCCGGCGGTGGTCGACATCACCGACACCGAGGCCCTGCACAAGGTGCTGCGCTGCGGCCACCGCGCCTTCCTGCTCAACCCGCCGGCCGATACGCGCGGCGACAGCGACGCCGCCGAGCTTGCGACGGCGCGCAGCATCACCGATGCGCTGGAAGGTTCGGGCCTCGAAAAGATCGTCGTCGCCTCGACCTATGGCGCGCAGAAGGGCGAGGCGATCGGCGATCTCTCGGTGCTCTACGACTTCGAGCAGCGGGCGAAGGCGAGCGGCATTCCCACCGCCATCGACCGCGCGGCCTATTATTATACCAATCTCGACATGCTGCTGGACCCGGCGCGCGGCGGCACGCTGCCGACAGCCTTTCCGGCCGACATGGTGCTGCCGATGGTCTCGCCGACGGATCTGGCGGAAGCGGCCTATCGCCGGCTGGTGAGCGGGCTCGACGATGTCGGCATCCGCTATGTCGAAGGTCCGCGGGCCTATACGTTCCAGGACGTCGCCAACGCCTTTTCCGCCACGCTCGGCCGGCCGGTGGTGGTGGAGACCACGCCGCGGGAACATTGGGAGCAGAGTTTTCGCGACGCCGGCTTTTCCGTCGAGGCAGCGCGCGCCTATGCCCGCATGACGGCGGCAACGGTGGACGGGCCGGCCCGGCCGGACAATCCGATCCGCGGCACGGTGACCTTGCAGGCCCATATCGACGGCCTGGTCGCCTCCGGCACGACATGAGCCGGAGGCGAGGGGGTCTACTTCACGAAGGCCTTGCCGAGGCCCATGGCGCGTTCGACGATCATGATGACGGCGAGGGTCAGCAGGATGAGGAGCGCGGAGGCGGCGGCGACGAGCGGGTCGGCCTGGTTGTAGACGTAGTTGTAGAGTTCGACCGGCAGCGTGCTGATGCGCGGGCCGGTGAGGAACAGCGTGATCACCACCTCGTCGAAGGAAACGAGGAAGCAGAGTGCGGCCGCCGCGACGATGCCGGGCGTGAGCATGGGCACGGTGACGCGGAAGAACACGGTGAGCGGTTTAGCGCCCAATGTTCGCGCCGCCTCCTCGCAGGCGCGGTCCAGCGTGCTGAGCGACACCGCCAGCACCCGCAGCGCATAGGGCAGCGTCACCACCAGATGGGCGAAGACCAGGCCGTGCATCGTCGCAAGCAGCCCGAAGGAGGCGAAGACGATGAGGATGGCGAGGCCGAGCACGATGGTGGGCAAAAGCAGCGGCGCGGTGAAGAGGTTGAACAGCAGGTCACGGCCGGCGAAGGTGAGCCGGGTCATCACCCAGGCGGCGGGCACGGCAATGACGATCGACAGGGCGGTGACAATGGCCGCGAGCGACAGGCTCGTCCAGAAGGCCTGCAGCATCTGGCTGTTGGCAAACAGCGCCGAATACCAGCGCGTCGACCAGAAGGACGGCGGGAAGCGCAGCACCTGGTCGCCCGAAAAGGACAGCGGGAAGACGAGGATGACCGGCGCCAGCAGGTAGACGAAGAGCAGGAAGACGAGGATGCGCATCGGCCAGGAGGTCTTGTGGATTTCCATCATCTTTCCTCCTAGTCGAGACGCCGCAGCACGGCGGAGTAGGCCCACAGCGCCGCACCGAAGACGATGAGCACCAGGATCGACAGCGTCGAGGCGAGCGGCCAGTTGAGCGTGACGATCGCCTGGTCATAGATCTCCGTCGCCAGCAGGAACACCCGCCCGCCGCCCATCAGCTTGGGCGTGATGAAGGACGAGACGGCGAGCACGAAGCAGAGCAGGCAGCCGAGCGCGATGCCGGGCAGGGTCAGCGGCAGGATGACCTTCATGAAGGTGCGCGACGGGGTGGCGCCGAGCGTGCGCGCGGCCTCTTCCACCCGCGGATCGAGCCGGCCGAAACCCGCCATCAGCGCGAGGATCATGTAGGGCATCAGGATTTCCGTGAGGCCGATGAAGACGCCCTTGATGTTGAACATCAGGCTCGGCGCCGGCAGGCCGAGCGCCTTGATGGCGCCGACCACAGGGCCGTCGTCGACGAGGATGGCGATCCAGCCATAGGTGCGCACGACGGCCGAGGTCAGAAGCGGCGAGATGACCAGCACGGTGAGGAAGGTGCGCCAGGCGCCGGAGGCGCGGTGCAGGTAGAGCGCGATCGGATAGGAGACGACGAGCGTCGTCAGCGTGATCGCCAGGCTGATCCAGACCGAGTTGAACACCAGTTCGAGATAGAACGGATCGCTCAACAGCCCCGCCCAGTTCTCCCAGGTGAAGACGGCTTCGATGCCGCCGCCGACGCGCGACTTGTTGAAGGAATAACGCGCGAGATTCAGCACCGGCAGGATGAAGCCGATCGCGTTGATGAGCGCGATGGGCAGGAGCAGGAGGACGGCGAGTTCGCCGTCGCGCCATTGGCGGGGTGCCGCCGGCACGGGGGTGGTGGTGGGAACGGCGCTCATTGTTCGCCCGCCGGATAAACGAGCGTGTCTTCCGCCGACCAGCCGAGCGTCACCGTGTCGCCGACGGCAAGCGGGCTGCGGTCGCGCCGGGTCGCCTCTTCCACCACGACCTCGGCATCGCCGACGCGCACGGCATATTGCACGAGGTCGCCGATGAAGGTGATGCCGGAGACGGCGCCCTTTACCCGGTTGGCGGTCTCGGCGGCGGCGTCGATGCGGATGCGGTGCGGGCGCACGAGGATCTCGACGGCGCCGGGCGGCAGCGTGGTGGCGGAACGAAGCTGGTGGCCGGCGGCCGTCAGCGTGCCCTCGGCGGTGATCGCGCCCTTGAGGCGGTTGGTGCGGCCCACGAAATTGGCGACGAAGGCGGTGGCCGGGCGTTCATAGACCTCCGTCGGCGTGCCGAATTGCTCGACCCGCCCGCCGCGCATCACCACGACGCGATCGCACATCGACAGCGCCTCGACCTGGTCGTGCGTGACGAAGACGGCGGTGATGCCGCTTTGTTGTTGCAACGCGCGGATCTGCACGCGCATCTCGTCGCGCAGCTTCGCGTCGAGGTTCGAGAGCGGCTCGTCGAGGAGCAGGATCGACGGCTCGATGACGAGCGCGCGGGCAAGCGCCACGCGCTGCTGCTGGCCGCCGGACAGTTCCTTCGGCTTGCGGTGGGCGAGGTGGCCGAGCTGGACCATGTCCAGCGCCTGCGCCGCGCGGCTTTCCGCATCGCGCGAGGGGATGTTGCGCATCTGGAGGCCGAACGCGACGTTGCGCGTGACGTTCATGTGCGGAAACAGCGCATAGCTCTGGAACACCATGCCCATGTCGCGATCATGGATGGGAAGGCGCGTGATGTCGCGCCCTCCCACCATGATGCGGCCCCGGGAGGGTTTGTTGAGCCCGGCGATGATGCGCAGCGTCGTGGTCTTTCCGCATCCCGACGGGCCGAGGAAGGCGACCATCTCGCCCTTGCGGACCGAGAGGTCGAGCGCGGGGATGACGTTGACGGCGCCGAAGCTGACGCCGATCCCTTCCAGTCTGAGATGCTCTTCGGGTGCAGATGTCATCGGTTGCAGACCTCCATCAACGGCTGAGCGGGATGACGCGACGGCGCCACTGCTCGGTGATGGCATCGCGGATCTTGGCGACCTCGAGCCAGTTGATGTCGATCATCTTGTCCATCGCGCCGGCGGCGGTGCGGCTCAGCGCCTTTTCCGAGATGAGGGCGGCGGCCTTGGAATTGGTCGGCGCGTAGAACATCTGCTCGGTGAAGGCGGCCTGCGCCTCCGGGCTCAGCGCATAGTCGATGAATTTCTTGGCGCTGTCGCTGGCAGGACCGCCCTTGACGAGGCCGATCACGTTGATCTGGAAGCCGCTGCCTTCCTCCGGCAGCACGACGCCGAGCTTGCCGTCGGAAAGATCGGCATAGACCTGCGCGCGGGCATTCCAGCCGATGCCGATCGCCGCCGTGCCGCTGGAAATCGGCTGGTAGACGTCCGGCCGCGGCTCCCAGGTCTGCACGAGGGGGGCGAGTTCCGCCAGCCGGTTGATGCCGGCCTCGACGCTTTCGATGTAGTTGGTGCCGCCCGCCATCTTGTCGGTGAGGATGGTGAAGGTCGTGCCCTGGATGTCCGGCACGGCGGGAATGGAGACCTGCTTGGCATATTGCGCGTCCCACAGCGCATTCCACGAGGTCGGCACGGTCTTCACCTTGTCGGTGTTGTAGAGCAGGACGAGGTTGTCGAAGGTGACGCCGACGGCATTGACGCCTTCGGCCTTGGCCTGCGGGTAGAGGTCGGCCAGATGTTTCGTGACGCTCTCGTCCATCGGCGCGAAGATGCCCTCGTCGGTCGCGGCCTTGGCGACGGAGACGTCCATGATGGCGATGTCGATCTGCGGGGCGCTGGCCTGGGCGCGCAGCGTGCCGAGCATCTGGGCGGAGTTGGGCATGCCGTAGAATTCTATCGTGATGTCCGGATTGGCCTTCATGAAGGGCTCGACGACGGCCTTCACGTAGTTTTCCTGGAAGATGCCGGAATAGGCGGTGAGCACCACCGTGTCGGCCATCGCCACCGAAGTGGCGAGGGCCATGGCAAGCGCGGCAAGGCCGGCGCGGGTTGCGTGTCTGGTCTTGGTCATGAGTTTTCCTCCACTCTTGGACCGAATTGTTCCCGTGTCTTTATAGTCTTGGGCTGCCTCAGGCGGCCGAGGCTTCCACGATTTTCGTGGCGCCGGATATGTCGGGCAGCTTCTCGCCCTTGCGCAGGCGTTCGAGCAGCACGAGTTCGCTTTCCTGCATGGCAAGCGCCTTGTCGACCGCCCATTCCGCCTTGGACGGATCGAGCACCAGCACGCCGCTTTCATCCGCAATCACGGCGTCGCCCGGATTGACCGTCTGCCCGCCGACCGAGACCGGCACGTTGATCGCGCCTTCCAGCCCGAGGATCTTGGTGGTGATCGGCGAGGGGCCGCGGCACCACATGGGCAGGTCGACGCGGCGGATCTCGGAGAAATCCGTCGCCGGGCCATCGATGACCGCGCCGACGATGCCGCCGAGCTTCATCGAATGGGTGACCACGCCGCCCCAGCAGGCGTGCTTGTCATCACCGCAGCGGTCGACGACGATGAAGTCGCCCGGCCGCACCAGCTTGGTGAGATAGTGCAGGATGGTCGAATCCGCATGGGGCAGGCGCACGGTGACGGCCGTGCCGCCGACGCGCTTTTCCGGCAGGACCGCGCGCAGTTCCCGGTTCAGGAAACCCGAATGCAGGAAATGGCCGACGGTCGCGGTCTCGACCTTCTCCATCTTCGCGATGAGTGCCGGAGCGATCTGCTGCGGCATGGGGTTGACGATGAACATGGCTCTTTCCTTCACAGAACGTGATGCTGGGCGACGGGCACGTCGCGGCGCACGCTGCCGATGCGATCGAGGTCGAGGCGGGCCGAGGCGGCGCTGACGCCATCCGAGCACTGGGCGACCATGTGGCCCCAGGGATCGATGACCATGGAATGGCCCCAGCACCACTTCTTGCCGTCTGCGTGCGCTCCCGCCTGGCCGACCGCAACGAAATAGGTCTGGGTCTCGATGGCGCGGGCGCGGGCGAGCACTTCCCAATGGTCCTTGCCGGTCATCAGCGTGAAGGCGGCGGGAAGCACGATGACGTCGGCGCCCTTGTCGCGCAGTGCGCGGAACAGTTCCGGGAAGCGGATGTCGTAGCAGATGGCGCAGCCGACCGTGGTGTCGCCGACCTTGTAGGTCACCACGTCCTCGCCGCGCCCGATCGTGTCGGATTCGCGGTAGGAGACGCCGCCGGGCGTGTCGACGTCGAACAGGTGGATCTTGCGGTATTTTGCGATTTCCTTGCCCTCGGGGCCGAAGACCACGGTGGCGTTGTAGTGGCTGTTGCCGGCCTTCTCGACCATCGAGCCGGCATGCAGCGTCACGCCGAGTTCCTTGGCCAGCGCTGCGAAGCGCTGGTAGGTCGGGCCGTCCGGAAAGCTCTCGCCGCTGCCGTGCACCGCATCGCGGCCCTCGCCGAGAAAGGCGAAATATTCCGGCAGAACCACCAGGTCCGGCCCCTCGGCGGCCACCACGTCGCGCACCATGCGCTCGGCGTCGTCGAGGTTTTTCGCTTTGTCGGAACCGGAATTCATTTGCACAATACTGATCTTCATCGAAGTCCTCCAAGTCTCAGTCCGGGTATCGTCAGGCCAGAAGATTGGAATGACAAACGACAAAGAATTGTCGTCCCTGATAGAAAAAACTTGTGTGGACGCTCTTTAGGCCGAGATGCCGGTCGTGTCGAGCGAAGCCTCTCTGGCGATGACGGAAAGCATTGACGGGATTAGATTTTCCGGGTCGTCGGCATAGACCGCGTGGAGTTTCAGGGCCGGAAATTGCGGGGTGATCGACAGGCGCTCCACCACGCCTTCGGCGATCATCGGCACCACCATGGGCACCGGCAGCAGCGCCACGCCGATGCCGTCGCGGGCCAGCCGCAGCATGGCGGAGAGCGAATTGGAATTGGAAATGACCGGCGGCTGCACGCCCATTTCCTCGAACTGCCGCAGCAGCCAGATATGCGGCACGCTGTTGCGCGAGAAGGTCAGAACGGGGTGCTCGGCGAGGTCATGCAGGGTGAGTTCGCGCCCGCCGAGCCCGAAGGACGGCGTCGCCACCCAGGCGCATTCCATCGTGCCGAGATCGATGTTCTTGAGGCCGGGGGTGAGCACCGGGCCCATCAGCAGCGCGAGGTCGAGCCGGCGCTCGCTGATGTCCTTGCCGATCGCCAGCGACGTGTCGACGTTGAGATCGAGGCCAAGCGCAGGAAAGCGCTCCTTCACGCGCTCGATGAAATTGGGCAGCCAGGCATGCACGATGGAATCGATGGTGCCGATCGATACGGTGGCGCGCAGATGCTGTGGGCTGCCGATCGCCACCTTGAAGCTGGTCGCGGCCTTCAGCAGCTCCTCGGCCGGCTGCATGGCGCGCTGGCCGATGGTGGAGAGCCGCACGCCGCCCGGCACGCGCTCGAAGAGTTCGCAGCCCATTTCCGCTTCCAGGCTGGCGATGCGGTTGGAGACGGCGGCCTGGGTGGCGTTCAGCCGGTCGGCGGCGGCGCGAAAGCTGCCGAGCCGGGCCACCCAGACGAATGTTTCGACGAAACGCAGGTTCATGGCATGTCCCCCCGTTCCGTCGATACAGTCACAGCCGCGCGGTTTCCACGCGTTTTTTCGCTACTCGGCGGGTGTCGCGTTGAAATCGGCGCCGCGATCGGCGTCGAGGATCGCGTCGATGGCGATCAGCTCCGGCATCTTCAACCCCTTGGCGCCGCCGCGCGAGGCGAGCAGGTAGCCGAGATAGACGGCGCCGATGGCGAACATGATCGCCACATAGGACCAGGGTTTTGCAAACGAGGCATCGCGGAAGATCGCGAGCTCGAAGGCGAGCCAGGCGATGGCGAGCACCAGCACCGGCACCTCCCATTTGCCGAGCGAAAAACCCTGGCTCGGCGGAAGCTGGTGGCGCTTTGCGGCATACATCAGCACCGTCACCGCATAGATGATGGCCGGCAGCAGGGTGGCGGCGGAAAACAGCGAGAACAGGGCGTCCGTCTGCTGCGAGAACAGCGCCAGGATGATCTCGCCGATGGCGGCGACGAGGATGGTCGCATTGACCGGCGTGTGCAGCGTCGGGCTGATCTTGTGCCAGAGCTGCCAGCCCGGGAAGCGCTCGTCGCGCGACATGGCCCAGACGAGGCGCGTGCCGGAGAGAAGGATGACGAGGCCGCAGGAGAAGATGGAGATCACCACCAGCACCAAGAGGATATTGCCGACGACCGGGCCGAGCACGCGGGAGATGACGTCAGCAATGGGCGTGGCGGAGCTGCCGATCGCCGCCGGATCGCCGAGAAGCGCGGTAATGGCAATGAGGAACAGCATGCCGATGATGCCGAGGCTCAGCACCGCCTGCCACATGGCCTTCGGCACGACGCGCGCCGGCTCGCGGGTTTCTTCCGCAAGGTTGGCGGCGGATTCGAAGCCGACGATGGTGAAGGCGCCGAGCAGCGTGCCCATGATCCACGGGCCGACCTTTGTCAGTTCGCCAAAGCCGTAATAGCCCTCCGGCGAGATGGTGCCGGTGCTGACGAGGTTGGAGAAGTCCAGCTCGTTGTTGAGGTAGCCGGCGGCAAAAAGCAGCACGACGAGGCCGATCATGCCGACGAGCTGGATGGTGACGGCGACGGCGTTGAAGCGCTGGGTGAATTTCGTCGAGAACGCGATCATCACCGCCTGCACGACGATGACCAGGCTGGTGATCCACCAGGCATTCGTCGGCGTGCCCTCATAGCCGAACAGCACCGGCAGCACGGTGGAGGCGATGGTGTAATCCACCGCGCAGAGCACGATGGCGAGAAAGGTGAAGCTGATCCAGCCCATGATCCAGCCGAAGACCGGATTGGAGATGCGCGAGGCCCATTGGTAGACATAGCCCGTGACGGGAATGCGCGCGGACAGCGAGCCGAGGATGAAGGCGACCATCAGCTGGCCGACGACGACGACCGGCCAGGTCCAGATGCCCATCGGCCCTGACGTCGAGAGCATGGCGCCATAGGCGGTGAAGATGCCGGTGGCGATCGACACGAAGCCGAAGGCGACGGCGAAGGACTGGAAGGCGGTGACGTCGCGTTTCAGCGTGTCGTGCTCGCTTGCATGGTGTGTCGTGCTGTTCATGGTTCCCCTCCTGTTGAAAATTCAGTTCATGCCGGAAAGTCGCTTTCGGCCTCGCTCCAAAGGCTGACCCGCCGGCCGCGTTCCTTGAAGAACTCGATCTCGCGGGCAACGCCGGCACTTTCCGTCCAGCCCGGTTCGTCGATGACGATCAGCTCCTCCATCGCCGCCATGAAGAGCGCATCGACCGGCGCCCAGAGGCGGCCGATCGCCGCCTTGTCGAGATGGGCGAGCTGGCCGTTGATCGGGTGCGACATGGAGACCTGGCTGAACACGGCCGCCCCATTCGCCACGATGCGGGCGGCGACCGCGTTGGAAATGTCGAAGCGCCGTTCCACGACGGCTTTGTCCGCATGCCCGTAGGGGCACGCGAGGAAGATTTTTCGCATGTCTGGCTCCGTGAGATTTTAAGGCGTTGCTGGCGGCGTTACCGCCAGGCGCGCGCCCTTTCGATGGCTTTGGCGAACCGGGCATGGTCAGAGGCCCCGACCGTGCCGTCCGGCTTGAAGGTTTTTGCGGCGGTGCGTGCGCCGCGGACGTCGACGCCGGCGAGTTCCGCAAGGCCCAGCGCCGTCAGCTCGTGCATCGGCGCCACCGTGATCGCGCGGTTGCTGGCCGACGCCAGGAACTGGGCGAAGTAAGCGCTCTGCGACAGGCCGCCGTCGATGGAGATGCTCGGGCCGAGTTCGCCGACCTTGGCCGCCGCCTCGATCAGCCCAACCGTCAGCATGGCGATGCCCTCCAGCACCGCGCGCACCAGGTCGCGCCGGTCCGTCGCGTGGTCCATGCCGATGAAGAGGGGGGCGGCCTGGCGGTCCCAATAGGGTGCGGCAAGGCCGGACAGCGCCGGCACGAAGACGATGCCGCGGCTGAGCGCGGAGGGGCCTTCGAAGCTGCCGAGTTCCTCCATGGCCGAAAACAGGCCGATATCGCGCGCCCATTCCAGCGCGGACCCCGCATCATAGACGCCGCCCTCGATGGCGAAGGTCGGGCCTTCTCCGGTGCGGTGCCAGGCGATGGTGGGCAGGAGATCGGATTCCGCCGGGCGCCGGTCGCCGGCGATCGCCAGCAGGAAGGCGCCCGTGCCGAAGGTGATCTTGCAATCGCCCGGCTTGCGGCAATTATGCCCGAAGAGGGCCGCCTGCTGGTCGACGATCGAGACTTTTACCGGCGTACCGCCGATCGCGCCAAAACCGGCATCGACCGCGGCGATCTCCGGCAGGCACTGGCGCGGCACGCCGTGCAGCGCGCACATTTCCGCGCTCCAGGTGCCGGTGGCAAGGTCGATCAGGCCGGTGCGCGAGGCGGTGGCGAGGTCGGTGCGGAAGGTGCCGCAGAGCCGGTCGAGGAAGAAGGCGTCGGTGGTGCCGAGCCGCAGGCGGCCGGCTTCCAGCGCGGCTGCGACGGCGGGCAGGGTCTTCACCAGCCAGGACAGTTTGCTGGCGGAAAAATAGGGATCGAGCGGCAGGCCGCTCACCGCCTTGGAGCGCGCTTCCGCCTCCGGGGGCAGGGCGGCGAGCGCCTCCGCCGTGCGCGAATCCTGCCAGACGATGACGGGCGACAGCGGCTTGCCGGTCTCCGCATGCCAGGCAAGGCAGCTTTCGCCCTGGTTGGAAATGGCGATGGCATCGACCGACCCCGCACCCTCCAGCACTGCCTCGATATTGCGCAGCAGCTCTTCCGGATCGTGCTCCACCCAGCCGGACGCGGGGTGGTGCTGCGCATGGCGGCGCGTGCCGGCGACGCGCCAGGCGCCGCCATCCTCGATGACGAGGCAACGGGTGGATGTCGTGCCCTGGTCTATGGCGGCTACCCGCATCTAGTCTTCCTCCCTGAAACGAAAATGCACATGCTGCGCTTTTGGCGCATCCGGCGGAATGGGCACGAGGATGCGCCGCTCGGGCATCCAGAGGCCGCGCGCCTGCCAGACCTCGCGCCCGTCAAGCGTGAGCGAAAGCCGGCCGCGCACGCGCCGCAGCACGCGGAGCTGGAACTGCCGGAAGGCCGGGGCGGACGCGGTGCGGCGCAGGATATTCGGCACGACGAGTTTTATCGGCGCATCGAAGGTGACGGGCACCGGGGCGGCGTCCTCGGGGTCGCGTCCGGAATCCTCGGCGATGGCCCTGCCGATGGCGCGGCCCTCGCGATAGGCCCAGCCGCCGGTCTCCACCGCGCGCAGGACATTGCCGGCGGCGAACATACGCGGATCGAGCGAGCGGCCCTGCTGGTCGACGGCCGGCCCGGCGCTGCCCGGGTCGACGCCCAGCGCCGATTGCAGGAACAGCGCGGATTCCGGGGTGAACTGGCCGGTGAGCAGCACGCCGTCGCAGTCCAGCGTTTCGAGCTTTTCGGCGCGGCGGATGGTGACGGCCTCGACGCGGCCGCGGCCGAGAATATCGACGATCTCGGCGCCGCGGTGGAAAGGAATGCCCATCAGGCTCGGGAACCAGGCAAGCGGCGCGCGGGCGAGCGCATGGGCGCGCGGCTCGATCATCGCGACGGGCCTTGCGCCATGGCTGAGGCAGGTCAGCACCGCCGACAGCGAGACGAGCTCCGAGCCGACGATCAGCGGGCGGCGGAAGGGCAGGAGGCCGTGGAAGGCGAGATAGGATTGCAGCGTGCCCGTGGTCACGACGCCGATCGGCCGGTCGCCGGAGAGCAGCCGGGCGGAGCGCGGTTTTTCCCGCGCGCCCGTCGTGACGAGGATGCGTTCGGCTGTCAGCTTTTCCACGCCGGGGCCGGCGGTGACGAGCAGCGCACCCTCGCCAAGCTCCACCACCGAATGCCCGGTGCGGATATCGACGCCGGCCTTCTCCGCTTCCCGCGTCAGCTTGCGGCCATAGGCGGCGCCGAAATAGACGCGGCCGAATTCCAGCATGCCGAAGGGCGAATGCGCACAATGCCGCGTCGCCCCGCCCAGCGCCGGCTCGCGATCCAGCAGGATGACCCGCCGGCCCTGCCGCCGAAGCTCGATCGCCGCCGCCACGCCCGAAGGACCGCCGCCAACGACCAGCACATCCGCATCCGCCGCGCTCATCGGCCAGCCTCCGTGTCGATGGCGAGGGGCGTGGCGAGCTTGCCCTTGGTCATCTCGGCGAGCCGGGCATTGCAATAAAACCCCTGGCAGCGGCCCATGCCGGCGCGGGTGCGGCGGCGCAGGCCGCCGAAATCGCCGGGGGGCACGGGGCTCGAAAAGGTCGCCTCGATCTCGCGGCGCGTCACCAGCTCGCAGTGGCAGACGATCTCGCCATGGTCCGGCCGCTGCCAGTCGCGCTCGCGGCATTCGGCGAGGTTGGGCGTGGCGATGTCCGGCGCCTGCGCCGGCGGCGTGAAGGGGCCGGCGAAATCGGCGTGGAGCTTCAGCGCGTGCTGGGCGAGGCCGAGGGCGGAGCTGAGGCCCGTCGAGCGGATGCCGCCGAGCGTAATCGCCCGTTGGTCCGGCCGCGCGAAGACGCGGTAGCCCTTCTCTTCGCTGGCGGGCCTGAGCCCGGCATAAAGCGCGGTGACGGGCATGCCGGCGAGTGCCGGCACGATCTCGGCCGCACGCGCAACGAGGGCTTCGAGCGTCTGGGTCTCGACGGTGGCGCGCACCCGGTCCTCCTGCTCTTCCGCCGTCGGGCCGACGAGCACATTGCCGAAGGCCGTGGGACAGACGACGATGCCCTTGGTCACTTCCGTGGGCACGGGCAGGATGATGCGTGGTACATGGCGCGCCGCCGCCTTGTCGAGCACGACGAACTGGCCCTTGCGCGGCTTGATGCGGAAGCCGGGGGTGAAGCCGAGGCGGGTATCGACGACATCGCCATAAAGCCCCGCCGTGTTGATCACGGTGTCGGCAAGGATCTCGCCCGCCGTCGTCTCCAGACGCCAGCTACCATCGAACGTGCCCTTGATCAGCTCCGCCCCGCGCAAAAACCGCGCGCCGAGCGCCACGGCCTGGGTGAGATAGGCGAGCGGCGCCGACCATGGGTCGATGATGTGTTCGCCCGGCACTTCGAGGGCCGCGACGAGCCGGTCGGAAAGCGACGGCATGGCCGCGCGGGCCTCGTCGCCCGAGCGCAGCACCACGTCCGTCGTGCCGTTTTCGCGCGCCTGCCGTTCGATGCCGGCGAGTTTTTCCGCCTCCAGGGCGTTCCAGGCGCAGACATAGGCGCCGGTCGTCACCAAAGCGAGGTTCAGGCTGTGCCTGATCTCCAGATATTCCTGCCGGCCGGCGCGCACCAGCTCCAGTTCGAGGCTGCCGGGCGGGGCGTCGAAGCCGGTGTGCAGGATGGCGCTGTTGGCCTTGGAGGCGCCCGACAAGATATCGGCGCCCTTCTCGATCAGGATCACCTTGGCGCCGGCAAGCGCGAACCGCCGGGCGACCGCACAGCCGACGACGCCCGCGCCGATGATGGCGACATCGTAGGTCTCCCCGGTCTGCGGCTGGCGTAGCACAGCATTCTCTCCCGTTCGGTCACATTATGACTGAACGGTATAAACTAAATGACCGAATGTAAAGCGGGATGGCAGAGTGTAACGGCCGGAAGACCCTTGCAAGGCATGCGAAAGCACGATTTTGCGGGCGAGGCGAAATACGTCGAAATGACTGAACGGTCGGAATTCAGTCATTGACTTGACCGAACCGCAGGATACAACGGAAGAAATTCTGCAAATCGCGCGAATTCCTGCGCGAATCTGTGCTTGCAAGGGGGCGCCGTGAGGCCGGCCGATCGCCACGAAAAAATTGTGAAGCTCGTGCACAAGGCGGGGGAGGTGAGCGTCGACGACCTCGCCCAGACGCTCGGCGCCTCGCGCGAGACGATCCGCCGCGACCTCGCCAATCTCGATGCGATGGGCCGCCTGAAGAAGTTCCACGGCGGTGCGCGCGTGCGCTCCAACACCGCGGTGGAGCCGGCGGTGGAGGGGCCTTTCGCGCTGCGCATGGCGGAAAACCTGCCGGCCAAGCGCCGCATCGCGCATGCCGCGGCCAGCCTGCTTGCCCCCGGCGACGCCGTCTTCATCGACACGGGCACGACGACGCTGATCCTCGCCGAGGCGCTGGTCGACCTGCCGGCGCTGGTCGTCGTCACCAATTCCTGGCGCATCGCCGCCACGCTGTCGGCCAACCCCGACCACAAGGTGTTCCTGATCGGCGGCGCCTATGGCGCGGATGCGGGCGAATCGCTCGGCCAGTTCGCGGTGGAGCAGATCCGCAAATTCCGCGCCCGCCACGCCTTCCTCACCGTTGGCGCGGTGGACGAACATGCGGTGATGGATTTCGACGCCGAGGTGACGGAGGTGGCGCAGACCATGATCGAGCGCGTCGACAGCGTCACGGTGCTGGCAGATGCCTCGAAATTCGGCAAGCGCGGCATTTTCGAGGTCGCCCCCTGGGGCAATATCGACCGCCTCGTCACCGACGAGGCCCCGCCCGCCGCGATTGCGGAGGCGCTGAAGGGCGCGGGCACCGAGATCGTCGTCGCCTAGATCAGCCCGACGATTTGATGCGGGTCGCCCGCTATTCCTTCGCCGAATCCCGCCAGGCGCGCTCGAAGGGCAGGCGCCAGGCATGCGGCGCGATGAGCTGGTGGATCGATTTCGGCCCCCAGCCGCCCTGGTCGTAGAGCCGTACCGGCGGCGGGTTGTCGAGCAGCGGCTGGGAGACCTCCCAGAGCCGCTCGATGCCCTCGGCGGTGGTGAACAGCGTGTGGTCGCCGCGCATGGCATCCAGGATCAGCCGCTCATAGGCCTCCAGCACTTCGCCGATCAGGCCGGTTTCGCTCATGGCGAATTGCAGCGACAGCTTGTCCAGCCGGAAGCCGGGGCCGGGGCGCTTGCCATAGAAGGACAGCGAGACCTTGGAGGCGTCCGCAAGGTCGAAGGTGAGATGGTCCGGCCCCTGCGCGCCGACGCCGGAGCCCGCCGGGAACATGGATTTCGGCGGTTCGCGGAAGGCGATCGAGATGATGCGCTGCCCTTCGGCAAGGCGTTTTCCCGTGCGCAGGAAGAAGGGCACGCCGGCCCAGCGCCAGTTGTCGATGGCGCATTTGAGCGCGATGAACGTGTCGGTGTCGCTCTCCGGGTCCACGCCCGGCTCCTTGCGGTAGCCGATATATTGGCCGCGCACCACGTCGCGCGGCTCGATCGGCAGCATGGAGCGGAACACCTTGTTCTTCTCCTCCGAGATCGGCGCCGGCTCCAGCGCGGTCGGCGGTTCCATCGCCATGAAGGCGAGGATCTGGAAGAGATGCGTCACGACCATGTCGCGATAGGCGCCGGTGGTCTCGTAGAAGGCGGCGCGGGTCGCAAGGCCGAGCGTTTCCGGCACGTCGATCTGCACATGGTCGATGAAATTGCGGTTCCAGATCGGCTCGAACAGGCCGTTGCCGAAGCGGAAGGCCAGGATGTTCTGCGCCGGCTCCTTGCCGAGAAAATGGTCGATGCGGAAGATTTGCTTCTCGTCGAAGACCTCGTGCAGCTTCTTGTTCAGCTCCACGGCGCTGGCGAGGTCCGTGCCGAAGGGCTTTTCCATGATGATGCGGCAGCGCTCCACCAGTTGCGCCTCGGCGAGAAGCTGCACGGCCGGAAGGGCTGCCTTCGGCGGCACGGACAGGTAGTGCACGCGCCGCGTCTCCGGCCCCAGCGCCTCTTCCGCCCGCTCCACGGCCGCCTTCAGCGCGCCCGCGCCGGCATTGAGCGGCACATAGTCGAGCGAGGCGGCGAAGGCCTCCCATTCGGCCTCGGTGAACTTGCGGGTCAGGAACTTGTCCAGCGATTCGCGGGCGATGGTGCGGAAGCTGTCCGCATTGATATCGTCGAGCGAGACGCCGACGATGCGGCAGCCCGGAATGAAGCCGGCATTGATGAGGTGGAACAGCCCCGGCAGCAGCTTGCGCCGGGAAAGATCGCCCGTCGCACCGAACAGCACGACGACCTGTGGAAAGCCGGGACCGACCCGGGTGGAATTCTTGCGCAAAGTGCCCGTCCCCAACTCTTGCCTGATGCTCTCGGCACCAGACGCGACCACGCCCGGCCTGCGCCGTCGCGAAGCAGTCGTCTTCGTGCCTGAGGCCACAACAAACCCTCACCGATTTCAGGTGGAGTAGACGCATGGATTGGCAAGCCGATCAAGGGGGTATCGAAGCCGGCGGGTGCCGGCTCCGACTGCGTTTGTTCGTTACATCGCCGGCAGCACCGCGATGTCGCGCAGCTCGCTGTCGACGCCGCTGATATCACCGACTTTCGTTGCGGCGCCGGTCTCCAGGTTGACGGTGTAGAGCGTCTTGCCGGCGGCGAGGAAGGCGGTGTTCTTGCCGTCTTCCGTTGCCTGGATGTCGAGGGCGTAGGCGGCCGGCATCGGCTCGATGCCGAGCTTGCCGATCGCCTTCAGCGTGCCGTCGTTCGGCTTGGTCTGCTGGATGAGCGCGCCGATCGTGGCATCGAGATTGTACATCGCCGTCTTCTCCGGCTTGCCGAAGGAATTGGTATAGGCGGCGGCGACGATGTTCGGGGTCTCGCCCTTGTGCATGTCGCCCTCCTCGTAGGCGAGCGTGCCGTCCACCGTGACGGCGCCGGTATCCGGGTGGACGCGGTGGTTGGTCGTGCCGGTCATGAAGCGCAGGCGATCGGCCATCGGGTTGAAATCGACGACGACCGGCGCTTCGGACAGATCGAGCATCTTGTCCATCTTCGCGACGTCGGTTGCCGTGCCGCTCTCCAGATCGATCGAGACGATGCGGTGGTCCGTGGTGACGCCGATGACGGTCTTGTTGCCGGGGCGGAAATCGATGCCGAGGAGCTTGTCGACGCCGCCGACCTCCATGGTTTTAGAGACGGCGGGCTTTTCCGTGTCGAACAGCACGAGCGTCTTGTCGCCGGCAAGGCCGAGGACGGGTGCGGCAGACGCCGTGGTGGCGAGAAGGCCGATGGCGAGGGAGGCGGTGAGGGCGTGGAAGTGCTTGGTCATGTCGTTCTCCGGTGCTTTTGGCGTTAGAGAGAGGAAATGCTCTCCATTCGAAGACACATGGCGGGTGGCCTTTGGATGCAGCGTGCAAAAAAATATTTGCACGCTGCATCCAGCAGGGCTGTCCGGGTGTCTTCCTGTCACCAATGCCGGAGAGATGACTGGACGAAATCATGCGGATGATGGCAATTGCTTTTCAGGAAACCGCGGCCGACTGCAATGTTCGACGGAAAGAGGGTGGCTTGGCTTTTAGACCTGACGATCCGGACGAACTGGAAGCCGCAGTACTTGCCTGCGCCAGGGGAGAGCGAAGCGGGCTCCGCGTGATCTTCGATCGCGAAAGCGGCCGGCTGGTCGCCGTCGCCCAGCGCATCGTGCGCCGGCGCGAGCTTGCGGAAGAGGTCGTGCAGGAGGCCTTCATCCGCATCTGGACCCATGCGCATCAATATTCGCGGGAGAGGGGTTCGGCGCGCGGCTGGATCTATGCCATCGTCCGCAACCGCGCGCTCAACCTGCTGCGCGACGGCGGGCGCGAGGAGGCGGTCGACGACATCGAGGCGCTGCAGGACCGCGACCATGCCAGCGAGGTCATGGCGGCCTGGCAGATGCTCGACCGCGACAGCCGCCTGCGCGAATGCCTCGACGGGCTGGAGGAAACGCGGCGCAGCGGCATTCTCATGGCCTATGTGGGCGGCTACACCCACGGCGAAATCGCCGGGCGCCTGCGCCTGCCGCTGGGCACGACCAAGTCGTGGATACGGCGCGGCCTTTCGGCGTTGAGGGAGTGCATGTCATGACCGGCGGCAGAGAGGACGTGCTTTCGCTTGCGGACGAATATGTGCTGGGCCTGCTGGATGCCGGCGAGGCGGCGGCCGTCGATGCCCGCATCGAGCACGATGCGGCCTTGCGCGCGGCGGTCGCGGCCAGCCGCGAGCGCTTCCTGCCGCTCGACACCCAGCTTGCGCCGGCCGCGGTCGACGATGGCCTGTGGCGCAGGATCGAGGCGAACTTGCCGGCGCGCGGGGAGTCTCCTCCGGTTGCCGCCCCGGCAAATGACAACAGGCGCTCCGGCTGGCGGCTGGCGGCGCTTTCCTCCCTTGCCGCCACGCTGCTCCTGGCGGCGGGTCTCGTCTGGAGCCTCGGCCGTACGGTCGAGCCGGTGGTGATCGCCGTCCTGCTCAACGAGGCCGGCGAGGTGCAGGCGGTCGTCGAGGACTTCGGCAACGACACGGCCAATGTGCGCCTGCTCAGCGCCTTAGAGGTGCCGGCCGACAAGACCATTGAGGTCTGGACGCTCCCCTCGCGCGAGCTGGGCCCCGTTTCGCTCGGCCTTCTGGACGGCAGCCGGTCCGCCCGGCTGGAAGGGCCGACATTGCCCGATCCGAACGAAGACCAGCTCTACGAGCTGACGCTCGAACAGGCGGGCGGCTCCACGTCAGGCCGTCCCACCGGGCCGATCCTCGCCAAGGGCTTTGCCAAGGCGGTGCACTAACGCGCACCGCGCTCAGGGTGAGGCGATGTTGCGCGGCGACAGTGCGACGCGGCGCTCCCAGATGACGAGGACCATGCTGGCGGCGACGATGAGGAAGGCGCCGATGAAGACGTTGAGGGCCGGGATTTCCGCCCAGATGGCATAGCCGTAGACGAAGGCCCAGATCAGGCCGGTATATTCGACGGGCGCCAGCGCGGAGGCGGGGGCATAGCGAAAACCCTCGTAGAGCAGGAACTGCCCGAGCGTCGCCACGAGGCCGAGCGCGAACATCAGCATCCACCCTTCCGCATCGGGCGTCTTCCACATCCAGGGGAAGGTGGCCGCACAGGCGATGCCGAAGAGCAGGCTTGTCGCGAACATCTGCGTGAGCGTGCTCTCGCTGCGGCTGACGAGGCGGATGAGGATGGTGCTCCAGGCCCAGCAGAAGCCCGCGACGAGGCACATGGCCGCGGGGATGAGGTTGGGCGAATGGGACGGGTTGGCCGCGATGATGACGCCGACGAAACCGCCGACGCAGGCGATCCAGCGTCCGGCGCCCACGGCCTCCTTGAGCACGAGGATCGACAGGAAGACCGTGATGATCGGCGCGGAGAAATAGAGCGTGGTGAGTTCCGCAAGACCCAGATAGCGCGCGGCATTGTAGTAGAGCAGCCAGGCGACGAGCATCAGCGCGGCGCGCAGCACGACGGTGCCGCGATAGGGGCTCTTGAGGATCGAGGGATGGCGGTAGACGCGGATCAGCACGCCGGAGACCAGCACGATGACGAGGCTGCGCACGAACAGGATCTGCGGAACCTCATAGGTCGCCACCATCCATTTCACCAGCGCATCCTGCATGGCGAAACAGGCATAGCCGGCCGAGGCCAGCGCAATGCCGGCCAGCGGTTTCGTGTCGATCAGTCCGGAACTCATGATGGCCTCAAGATGTCATGCCTTTTCGCCCGTCAAAGCCCAGGGCCTGGCCGAATGGCGCTTCCATCGCTGAAGCGCGCCAGCCGGAAACGGTGGAGACGATGGCCGGGATCGTTGCCCTGGATGAGATCCGCGACGACGCGCCCGATGCCCGGCCCGATGCCGAAACCATGGCCGCTCATGCCGGTCGCCACGAAGAGGCCGTCGATGGCCTGCGCGCGGTCCACGATGGGCACGACATCCGGCATGGCATCGATCATGCCCGCCCAGGTCGTCCGCAGCGAAACCGGCCCGATCTGCGGGAAAAGCGCCTGGAAGTCGCGCTCGATCGCGTAGAGGCGGGCGTTTTCGGGCGCGGGATCGAGCACCCGCATCGCCTCGAAGGGGCTCGGACCGTCCGGCGTCCAGTCGCGCGGCGTCGTCCAGCCGTCGGGAAACGCCGCCGGCGCGGCGAGGCGATAGCGCATGCCCAGCGGGTTGGCCCGCAGGACGGGAAAATATTTTGGCGCGTGGCGGAAGGCATCCGGGCCAAGCGAGAGCTGGCTGCTGCCGCCGGGGGCGAGCGTATATCCGCCATCCTGCCGGCGCCGGAAGGCGATTTGCGCATCGGCCGCCGCACCCGCATGGATCTCCGGCAGCGGCCCGGTGGCGGCCACGGTGGCCCGCACGCTGAGCTGCGGAATGGAAATGCCGTGTTTGCGCAGGAAGAGCGACGACCACGCGCCACCCGCGACCAGCACGCTGGAGGTGGCGATGAGGCCCGCCTCCGTCCACACGCCGCTGACCCGGCCGGCCGAAAGCTCCAGCGCCCGTGCGGCGCAGTTTTCCACGATCTTCACGCCATGGCGCACGGCAAGGCGGGCGAGCGCCGGCACGGCGAGCCACGGCTCGGCGCGCATGTCGGAGGGCGTGACCATCGCGCCGGCATAGCGGCGTGCGGCGCCCTCGAAGAGGCTGGCGGTCTCGTCCCCATCGATGAGGCGGGTGTCGAGGTCGTGCTCGGCGGCGATCTTCATGAAGGCGTCGAAGCCGGCGAGGTCCTTTTGCGACCGGGCGAGATAGGTCACGCCTGTCTGGTTCAGGCCGATATCCTCGCCGCTTTCCTCGGCCAGCGCCCGCCAAAGGCGGCAGGCCTCGATGACGATCGGAAGCTCGTCCGCATCGCGGCCCTGCTTGCGGATCCAGCCCCAGTTCCGCGAGGACTGCTCGGCGGCGATGCGTCCCTTTTCCACCAGCGTGACGGAGATGTTGCGCTTGGCCAGGAAGAGCGCGGTGGTGACGCCGATGACGCCGCCGCCGATGATGACCACATCGGATGCCTGCGGCGGCGGCCCAGGATAGCGGATGGGATCGGCCAGGGAGAAGGGGAAGGTGAGCACGGGATGCATTCTGGGGCAGGAGAGTCGCTGCCTTGGCAGTACCAGATAAACCGCCGCCAAACTACTGGCTTCCACGCGCAATCATGCCCCGGAATATCGGTCACGGGAGGGTAAGAACCGGCTCAGCGGCCTTGCAGGAGCGCGATGTCGCGGATCGGCGGATTGCCGAACAGCCGCCTGTATTCGCGGCTGAACTGGGTGACGCTTTCATAGCCGACGCGGAACGCCGTGGTGCCGGCATCGAGCCGCTCGGTGAGGAGAAGGCGGCGCGCCTCGTGCAGCCGGATCTGTTTCTGGTACTGCAACGGGCTCATGCGCGTGATGGCGTTGAAATGGTGGTAGAAGGTCGACACGCCCATGCCGGCCATGTCCGCCAGAACCTCGATCGAGGCCGGTTCGGCATAATGCGCGCGCAGCCAGCTTATGATTGTCGCGATCCGGTTGTGCTGCGTGCCGTGCCGCGCGATCTGGCGAAGCTGGCCGCCCGCTGGTCCCACCAGCAGGTGGTAGATCACCTCGCGCAGCACCATGCGGCCGAGGATGGGGATGTCGCGCGGCACATCCGCAAGGGCCGCCAGGCGCAGGATCGCGTCGAGCAGGCCGGCCGTGACCATGCCGATCGTCATGCCGGTGCCGGCATCGCTCGTGGCAATGCCCTCCAGGTCGATCTCGGCGCCGACCGCCTGCACCGCCGCAAGGTCGAGCTTCAGCATGAGCGACAGGAAGGGATGCGCCTCGCTGCCGTCGAGCACCTGCGCGATGGTCGGCAGGTCGACGGAGGTCAGCATGAACCGGCAGGCGTCGTATTCGTAGACATTCGCGCCGACCATCACCCGCTTTCGCCCCTGCACGACGAGCGAGAGGCTCGGCTCGTAGAAGGCCGATGCCGGATCGCAGGCCGAGCCGCGGCGATAGAAGGACAGGCCGGGAACGGCGGACTGGCGGTCGTCCGCGCCGGCGAGATCGTGCAGGATACGGTCGGCCAGCCGGGCGCGCGCGATCGCCCTCTCGTCGGGATGGCCGGCCGGGCTGTGTTTCTTGTCGTCGGGGCGCAACATGACGGGCAGAGTAGCGTCGCACCCGCCCGGCAGCAAGCGGCCGGGCGGCGGGCAAGAGGATTGGGCAACAATCCGGAAGGATTTAGCTACCGCGGCGGGGCAGGCTGCGGCTAGCTTCTCCCCATCTTCCCGAATGTGAACGGAACCTCCCCATGCAAACGACCGGATACGCCGCCTACGACGCGGACACGCCCCTTGCCCCCTTCTCCTTCGCCCGGCGCGAGCTGCGCGACAACGACGTGGCGATCGAGGTGCTCTATTGCGGCATCTGCCACACGGACCTGCATATCGCCAAGAACCTCTGGAAGGACTGGTTTCCGACGAGCTACCCGACCGTTCCCGGCCACGAGATCGTCGGGCGCGTCGTCGAGGTGGGCAAGGACGTCACGCGCCATGCCGTCAACGACCTGGTCGCCGTCGGCACCATCATCGACAGCTGCCAGCATTGCGACCAATGCCGCCGGAACGAGGAGCAGATGTGCCGCCAGGGGCCGACGCTCACCTATGGCGGGGCCGACCGGATCGACCGCAGCATGACCTATGGCGGCTTTTCGAAACATATGATCGTGCGCGACAATTTCGTGCTGAAGCTGCCGGACGGGCTCGATGCCGCCCGCGTCGCGCCGCTGCTTTGCGCCGGCATCACCGTCTATTCGCCGCTGCGGCTGTGGAATGTCGGCCCCGGCAGCCGGGTCGGCGTCGTCGGGATCGGCGGCCTCGGCCATCTCGCGGTCCGCTTTGCCGCAGCCCTCGGCGCCAGCGTCACGGTCATCACGCGCTCGGCGGCGAAGGGCGAGGAAGCGCAAGCGCTCGGGGCCGAAAGCGTGCTGATCTCGACCGCGCCCGACGCCATGGCGGCCGCGGCATCGTCCTTCGACGTCATCATCGACACGGTGCCCGTCGGCCACGACATGTCCCCCTATATCGACCTCCTGGATGTCGAGGGCGTGCTGGTGATCGTGGGGGCTCTGGACACCATGAAGGGCTTCAGCTCCCTGCCGCTCATCACCGGGCGCCGGCGCATCACCGGTTCGCCCTCGGGCGGCATCGCCGAGACGCAGGAAATGCTCGATTTCTGTGCCCGAAAGCAGATCCTGCCCGATTGCGAGATCATCGAGATGCACGAGGTCAACGACGCCTTCGACCGGCTGGAGCATGGCGACGTCCGCTACCGCTTCGTCATCGACATGGCATCGCTCGCCGTAGCCTAGGCGAGGCCGGGCTTCACGCCCGGCACTGCCGCTCCCAGTCGACAAGCATCGACAGGATTTCGAGCGAGTCGGAAAGGCGCGGCGCCGGGCGGGGTGGCCGCGTCGCTCCATTGGCGAGGCAGGCTTCGACCGTGCGGAGCTGGTAGTCGAAGGCATCGCCATCGGCCTCGACGATGATCGCCTCGACCGTGCCGTCGTGGTCGCGGATTTCGATCCGCGAAGGCCCGGCCTGCGGCAGCCAGGGATTGGCCGGCAGGCGCAGGCTCGCCCTCTCCCCATGCACGGCGAAATCATGGGTCAGCCCATAACCGTCGCTGCATTGCAGGCTGGCCAGCACGCCGTTCGAAAAGCGCACGGTAAGCGCCGCATCGATGAGGTTGCCGTCCGGAGCAACGTTGCCCAGGCCCGCCAGTTGCCGGGCGGCGAAGGCCTGTGGTCCGCACGCGGCCTGCACGACGAAATGCAGCAGCGAGACCGGATAACAGCCGAGATTGAAGAGCGTGCCGCGCCCGGCCGGATTGGCGACGCGCCAGATATCGGCGGCGTAGAAGCCGGTGACCGCGCGCAACGCACCGAGCCGGCCGGAGGCGAGGATCTCGCCCAGCCGCGCCATCAGCGGGTGGTTGAGGTACATCAGCCCCTCCATGAAGAAGATGCCGCTGTCCTCCACCGCGCCCGCCAGCGCCTGCGCATCGGCAAGCGTGGTGGTCAGCGATTTTTCGCACAGCACCGCCTTGCCGGCCTTGGCGGCGGCGATGACCGCCTCGTGGTGCACATGGTTCGGCAGGCCGACATAGACGACATCGACGTCGGGATCGGCGAGCAGCGCCGCCATGTCGCGGTAGGTGCGGGCGACGCCGTGGCGGGCGGCGAAGGCGGCAAGCCTTCCCGCGTCGCGCCCGGCGACGGCCTGGATGCGCGAGGCCGGGCTTTTCGCGATCGCGCCGGCCATGGTGTCGGAAATGAAGCTCGTGCCCAGAATGCCCCAGCGCAGCATGGTCTGTCCTATCGGTTGAGATCGAGGAAGGCGCCGGCCACCGCGCGATCGATATCGGCGGGCACGGGCACGAGGCAGGCGTCTGCGCCCAGCGTGCGGCCTGCCACCCGCTCCAGGCAGCGGGCCTGCATGGCAAAGCCCAGATCCATCGCCTCGATGCTGTTGCCGAGCGGGCGCGGGCCGGCGAGATTGGCCATGTGCCCGGCCGCAAGCAGGTGGATCCGGCGGCCATCCGCCAGGAAAATCGTCTCGATGCCGTCTTCGGGCGACGATGCCACGGAGGCGACAGCGGGATCGGCGACAAGGCCGTCGCGGTCGATCTCTTGCGGAAAATGGCCGCCGTTCATCAGGATGACGCCATCATTCAGGAGCGCCAGGTCGGCGGCGGTGACGATGCCCGGATGGCCGGTGACGGTGACGATCACGTCCGCGGACCGGACGGCGTCATCGCGATGCGGCGTGGAAAACCCGTCGAGATGGGCCTCCAGCGTCGTCACGGGATCGATATCGACGACGCCGACGGCGCTGTAGCCCTGGCGGAAGCAGGCGGCGGTGCCCTTGCCGCAGGCGCCATAGCCGAACACGAGCACGCGCTTGCCGTTGGTCGAGCGATTGGTGAAGCGCAGGAAGCTTTCGAACAGGCTCTGGCCGACGCCATGGCGATTTTCGGCGAATTGCTTGATGGGGCTGTCGTTGATGACCAGGATCGGCCGCGCCAGCCTTTCGCGCAGCGGCGACAGCCGCGTGCGGCCGGAGGTCGTCTCCTCCGTGCCGCCGATCAGCCCGTCATAGGGGCGTTCGAGGAAGCGGGCGAAGAGATCGCCGCCATTGTCGAGCAGCAGGTCGGGCTTCTCATCGAGAAGCGCATCGATGAAACCGTGGTGCGCGCCGGCATTGCGGGTCTGCTCGCCGATGATGGCGATGCCGTTGTCCGCGAGGAAGGCGGCGGTCGCCGGTTGGGTGCTGTTGAGATTGCCGGTCGCGACGACGCGCGCGCCGCCGGCCTTCAGCGTCAGGAGCAGGGCGGCGGTCTTCGGCTCCAGGTGGATGGCGGTGCCGATCGTCAGGCCGGCAAAGGGCTGCGTTTGCGCAAACTCGGCCGCGATGCCCTTGAGCAGGCGGCAGCCCGATGCCACCCAGTCGATGCGCGAAAAGTGCGGGTCCTGTTGCATGTTTCCCCTATCCGGTCTCGTGGTTCGATCCAGATAGAACTTTCCGCCCGCCCGGCGGCAGGGACATTATTCTGCGCTGCCGGGCAGTTTTCCTGCGCCCTCCCGCGTCAGCCAGGCCCTGAGCGCGAGGATCGCCTTGCCCTCGGCATCCATGCTGCGGCAGCACAGGCGGTAGCCGACGGGCCGGGCGACGAAGCCGAGCGGCGCGACGAGCAGGCCGTCCGCCAGTTCACGCTCGATGGAGGCGCGGGGTGCTGCGACGATGCCGAGCCCCGCCTTGGCGGCGGCGATGGCAAGCTCCAGCGTCTCGGTCTCGAAGCGCTTGTGGAACCGCAGGGGCGGCGTGCCGCTTTCGCGAAACCAGTCGTCGAGGAGGTACGCGACATCGCGCGCGACGATGGCGATGGCGGCCGATGCCTCGTCGCCGTCCACCGCCCCTTGCAGCTTGGCGGCCTCGGCCGGGGTTCCGACAAGGCCGAACTCGTCCTTCATGAAGCCGAAGGCGGCGATGTCGGGCAGCGGGCGGTATTCACCGCCGACGATGAGCGCGTCGAGGTCGGGCCGGTCGGCCAGCGTGAAGGCGACGTCGACGGGGATGATGTCGATCTCCAGCGCCGGCAGGTCGGCCATCAGCCGCGGCAGGCGCGGGATCAGCCAGTTGGCGGCGAGCGGCATGGGGGCACCGAGGCGAATGCGCCGGCGCCGCTCCGCATCGGTGATCTCGTCGGCGGCACGGGTCAAAATATCGAGGGCGACGGCGACGGCGTCGGCGAAACGCCGGCCGGCATGGGTGAGCGCCACCCGTCCGGCCTCGCGGCGAAGCAGGGCGACGCCGAGGCTGTCCTCCAGGCTCGCCATCTGCTGGCGCACGGCGCCGGGCACGACACGCAGCTCTTCCGCCGCCGCCCGCAGGCTGCCGCGGCGCGCCACCGCATCGAAGGCGCGCAGGGCATTGAGCGGCAGGGCCGCCGCCGCGCGCGGTCTGCCGGCCGGCAGGGACGGGGCGTCCTTCGCAGCCATGGTTGTCTCTCCTTCGCAAAGCTTCAGGAGTCTTTGCCATGGCCGGCGCGCGGGCAGAAGCGATTTTCGCTATTGGCGCTGGAGCGTGATCCGGCTCGTCGTCACCGTCTTGCCCGAGGCGGGGTCGCGGTCGGTGGTCGTGAGGGTCAGGCCGTCATTTCCGGCTTTCGCCACGGAGAGGCTGGCGCGCCGGTCGCCGTTCACCTCCTTGGCCCAGCCGATGGCGAGGTTCAGCGTATCGCCCCGGCGCTTGCCGGACAGCGATGCCGGTCCCGAGCCCGCGCCGATATAGGAGCCGCGATAGGCACCGCCGGAAATCTTCAGGTCGACGCCGACTGCCCGCGACACGACGAGCAGGCCGCGGCAGCGCCCCTTGAGCGACAGCGAGTTGCCCGATGCCGTCGAGGTGAAGGTGCAGTCGACGTTGATCGGTTCCTTGTTGGTGCGCAGGCGCACCTGGCCCTGGCCCGCATACTGGCCCTCGAGGCCGCCCAGGAACTGTTCTTCGGAGGCATGGGCGCCCGTGGAGAGCAATATCGGCGCACAGCAGGCCAGCATGGCCGGAATGATGCGATTCATGATGTTTCTCCCAAAACCGGAGTAAGGCTGCTGACGTAACCGCCAGAGACCCCGCGAAGTTCCCGCGAACTTGATATCCCGTCCGGCATTGCGCAACATAAGCCCGCATGGAGCGGCGAAACCGGGTGAGACGACATCGTGAATGAGAAGAAGCCTCCGGGCGCAAGAGCCGGCGCCGCGAAGCAGACGACCGGCCGCATGACGCGGGAGGCCTGGATCGAGGCGGGCATCGAAGCGCTCACCGCGGAGGGCATCGCCAATGTGAAGATCCAGGTGATGGCCAAGACGCTCGCGGTGTCGCGGTCGAGCTTCTACTGGTTCTTTGCCGACCTGCAGGAGCTGCACCGGGAACTGCTGGACTATTGGCTGCGCAAGAACACCAGCCCGATCATCGAGCGCGCCCTTCGCCCCGCGCAAACGGTGACGAAAGCCGTGTGCCACATCTTCGAATGCTGGGTGGACCCGGCGCTGTTCGACCCGCGGCTGGATGCGGCGGTCAGATCCTGGGGGCAGGTGGATATGGCCGTGCGCAGCGTCGTCGACCAGGCGGACGACCAGCGCGTCGATGCCGTGGCGCGCATGTTCCTGCGCTACGATTATCCGGAGGTGGAAGCCTTCATCCGCGCCCGGGTGCTGTATTTCACGCAGATCGGCCACTACACGCTCGGCATGCGCGACGATCGCGACATGCGACTGCGGCTCCTGCGACCCTATCTCCTCAGTTTCACCGGGCGTGAGGCGCCGGACGACGAAGTCGAGGCTTTCGAAAGCCTGGTGCGGCGCGTGCAGCCCGACGGCTGATAATGGACAGGCCTGTACGGCTTTAAAAACCCTCCTGCCTGCTGGTCAAGGTCATGAATGCGCCTTTGGCGTTGCAGCCTGTCGCGCTCTTCTGGACATTAGTGTCCAGATGTTTTATTGAGATCATGGGATCCATCAAAAACGCGGCCCAGAAGGCCGGTTCCGCCATGCAGGGGCAGCGCATGAAGCAGCACTCAGCCTTCCCGGTTTGCCGTTGCGCGCTGGCGCGTGCGGGCAGGGGCGCCGCGCGATGACGTGGCATTATTCGGCCCTCTCGCTGCTGAAGGAAGGCCTGAGAAGCCAGCAGGGATGGCAGCAGGCCTGGCGCTCGCCGGAGCCCAAGCCGCGCTACGACATCCTCATCATCGGCGGCGGCGGGCATGGGCTGGCGACGGCCTATTACCTCGCCAAGATGCACAACATCCGCAACATCGCGGTCATCGAGAGGGGCTGGCTCGGCGGCGGCAATACCGGGCGCAACACGACGGTGGTGCGCTCCAACTATTTCTTCCCCGAAAGCACGGCGCTCTACGACCTGGCGCTGCGGCTCTACGAGACGCTCGGTCGCGACCTCAACTACAACATCATGCTGTCCCAGCGCGGCATCGTCACGCTCGCCCATAGCGAGGCGGAGATGGAGATGGCGGCGCGCACCGTCAACGCCATGCAGATCAACGGCACGGATGCCGAACTGTTCGGCGTGGACGAGGTGCGCCGCGTGCTGCCGCTCCTGAGCGTTTCGCCCGAGGCGCGTTATCCGGTTTTCGGCGGGGTCTGGCAGGGCCGGGCCGGCACGGCACGGCACGATGCCGTCGCCTGGGGTTATGCCCGCACCGCCGACCGGCTGGGGGTCGATATCATCCAGTCCTGCGAGGTGGAAGAATTCCTCATCGAGGGCGGGCGTTGCCGTGGCGTGAAAACCAGCCGCGGCGAGATCCGCGCCGAGCGCACCGCCATGGTCGTCGCCGGTCATTCCTCGCATCTTGCGGCCAAGGCCGGCTTCCGCCTGCCGATCACCTCCTATGCGTTGCAGGCCTGCGTTTCCGAGCCGATCAAGCCGGTGCTCGACACCGTCGTGCTGTCGCCCGGAACCGGCACCTATGCCAGCCAATCCGACAAGGGCGAGCTGGTTATCGGCGGCGCACTCGACCGCGTTCCCTCCTATGGCCAGCGCGGCAACCTGCCGATGCTGGAAGGCGTCGTGTCGGGCCTGCTCGAAATGTTCCCGAGCTTCCGGCAACTGCGGCTGATGCGGCAATGGGCCGGGATCGTCGATGTCACGCCGGATTCCTCGCCCATCCTCGGCGAAAGCCCCCTGCCGGGGCTCTTCCTCAATTGCGGCTGGGGAACGGGCGGCTTCAAGGCGATCCCGGCCGGCGGCACGCTGCTCGCCCATCTGCTCGCCACCGGAAAACACCATGATGTCAGCCGGCCCTTCGATCTCGACCGTTTTGCACGCGGGCGGCTGATCGACGAAGCCGCCGGCTCCGGCATCGCGCACTAGAGCAAATCCGGCGGACCGGACTTGCTCCAGATTTTTGTTTGTACCGCATTGTCCGACGCCGAAGCGACGCTTCGGCTGGAATGCTCCAGGAGACCGCCATGCAGCTTTTTCCCTGCCCCTTCTGCGGCCCGAGAAGCGAGACCGAATTCCACTTCGGCGGCGACGCCGGCAACCGGCGGCCCGAGGGGTTTCGCGCGGTGACGGACGGCGAATGGGCGGCCTACCTGCACGATCGCAACAACCCGCGCGGCGCGGCCAGCGAAATCTGGATGCACATGACCTGCGGCGAAGTGTTCCGCATGGAGCGCGATACGGTGCACCACGGCGTGGCGCAGGCCTTCGCCCTTTTGGAAGGAGGCAGCGATGACGGCTTGGCGCACTGAGGGCGGCACGGCCATCGACCGGACGCGGCCGCTGCGCTTCACCTTCGACGGGCGAACCGTCGCCGGTTTTGCGGGCGATACGGTCGCCTCGGCGCTATTGGCGGGCGGCGTCTCGATCGTCGGGCGCAGCTTCAAGTATCACCGCCCGCGCGGCCTCTGGGGTGCGGGCGTCGAGGAGCCGAACGCGCTTCTCGACATTGCGGGCGGCATGCCGAACACGCGCGCCACGCAGGTCCTCGCCGCCGACGGCCTTTCGGTACGCAGCGTGAATGCCGAGCCGAGCGCGGAGAAGGATCGTCATGCCTTCCTCGACGCCTTTGCGCGCTTCATCCCGGCGGCCTTCTACTACAAGACATTCATGTTTCCCGACTGGCACCTGTTCGAGCCGCGCATCCGCCAGATGGCAGGCCTCGGCACGCTGGACGCGGCGGTGCGCGCGCCGGCCTTTGCCGAACAGGTCAACCACCATTGCGACGTGCTGGTGGTCGGCGCCGGCCCCGCGGGCCTTGCCGCAGCCCGCGACGCCCTGCGCGCCGGCCGGCGTGTCGTGCTTTGCGACGACGGCCGGCAGGCGGGCGGCAGCCTGCTCTTCCGCGCGGCGACGATTGAAGGAAAGCCGGGCGCGGTGTGGGTGGCGGATGTGGCGGCGGAGCTGGAGCAGGCCGGTGCGCTGGTGCTGGCCGGCACGACGGCCTTCGGCATCTACGACCACCACCTCGCCGGCCTGAACCAGAAGGGCAAGGGCGGCGCACCCGACCGGCTCTGGCGGGTCCGCGCGAAATCCATCGTGCTTGCCACGGGCGCCATCGAACGGCCGCTGCCCTTCGGCAACAACGACCTGCCGGGCATCATGTCGGCCGAGGCCGCGCTCGTCTATCTGCGGCGCTTCGGCGTTGCTGCCGGGCGCCGGGTCGTGGTGGCGACGAACAACGGGCTGGCCTATGAGACCGCGCAGGCGCTCTCGGCCGCCGGTGCCGATGTCACGGTCGTCGACTACCGCGCCGACGCCCCGTCGCCCGAGGGGCTGCGGGTGCTTACGGGCCGCACCATCGTCAAAGCCAGCGGCCGGGGCGCCGTCAGCGCCGTGCGGCTGTCCGACGGCAGCGTGCTGGAAGCCGATGCGGTGCTCGCCTCCGGCGGCTTCACGCCGACCGTCCACCTCTTTTGCCAGGCGCAGGGCAAGCTCGACTGGCGCGACGACATCCTCGCCTTCGTGCCCGGCCGGCCGGTGGACGGCGTCGAGGTGGTGGGCGCCGCCGCCGGGCAGTTCGCGCTGCCGGCGGGGCTTGCGGAGGGTGCGGGCCAGGACCTCGGCATCGTCGCGGCCTGGCCGAAATCGCGGTCGAAAGAGCGCGTCTGGATCGACCTCCAGAACGACGTGACGGCGAAGGACGTGGAACTCGCCGTGCGGGAAAATTTCGTCTCCGTCGAGCACCTGAAGCGCTACACCACGCTCGGCATGGCGACCGACCAGGGCAAGACCTCGAACGTCAACGGGCTGGCGCTGGTGGCCGAGCTGACGGGAAGGCGCATTCCGGAGGTGGGCACGACGACCTATCGCCCGCCCTTCACACCGGTTCCGCTCGCCTCCTTCGCGGGTGCGCGCTCCGGCACGCGCATGAGCCCGCTGCGCCGCCTGCCGCTGGAACGCGAGCACCGGGCGGACGGCGCGACCTTCCGCGAATATGGCGGCTGGCTGCGGCCGGCCTTTTACGGGGATGGCGCGCCGGAAGACCGCATCCAGGCGGAGGCGAAAGCCGCGCGCGCGGGCGTCGCGTTGTTCGACGGCTCGCCGCTCGGCAAGATCGAGGTCATCGGGCCGGATGCCGCGTCCTTCATCGATTTCATCTATTACAACACCATGTCGACGCTCGCCCCCGGCCGCTGCCGCTACGGCTTCATCCTCTCGGAAGCGGGCAATATCTACGATGACGGCGTGCTGGTGCGGCTCGACGAGAACCGCTTCGTCGTCTCCTGCTCCTCCTCGCATGTGGCGGGCGTGCATGCCCTGCTGGAGGAATGGCGGCAGGACCGTTTCGACCGGCGGCGCGTCTTCATTCACAACGCGACCGCCGAAATGGCGACGCTGACGGTGACCGGCCCGCAATCGCGCGCCCTTCTCGAAGCAATCGGCCTCGGCCTCGAACTGGACGACGCCGCCCTGCCGCACATGGCCCTCGCCATGGGCCGTTTCGAGGGGCAGGCGGTGCGCATCGCCCGGGTCAGCTTCACCGGCGAACGCTCCTACGAAATCTCCGTGCCGGCCGATCATGCCGCCGTCCTCTGGTCGCGGCTGAAGCGCGAAGGGCAGGCGTTCGGCGCGACGCTGCTCGGCCTGGAAGCGCTGATGGTGCTGCGTGCGGAAAAGGGCTACATCGTCATCGGCAAGGACACCGACGGCACGAGCCGGCCGATGGATTTCGGCCTCACCGCGCCGCTGGAGAGGAAGAAGGTCGAGTTCATCGGCCGCCGTTCCCTGGTCACCGAAGATGCCGCGCGCCCGGACCGCCGGCAGTTCGTCGGGCTGGAGGCGATCGACGGTGCGGGTGTGCTGCCGACCGGCGCGCATGGCATAGAGCGCTTGGCGAGCGCGCCGCGCAGCATCGGCTATGTCACGTCGAGCTATTTCAGCCCCGCGCTCCAGCGGCCGATCGCGCTCGGGCTGATCGAGCGCGGCCTCGATCGCATGGGCGATATCATCGAGTTGCAGCACCTGCGCGAGGTGCGGCGTGCCCGCATCGTCGCCGCCTGCGCCTTCGACGCCGAAGGAGGCCGCCTCCATGCTTGACAATTCCCGCAAGTGGCAGCCCGAACCGGACTGGGCAAGCGCCCGCCTTGAGGGCCGCACCATCGCGCTTCGCGCCGTTACCGGCCTGCCGCAACGCCTCGTGAGCGGTGACCTCGACCGCTTCCTCGCCGAGCATGGTCTCGGCAAGGATGTCGGCGCGCTCGGCCTCGCCACGGGCGCGCGTTACACCGTGCGCCTCGCCCGCGACCGCCTCCTCGCGGTCGGCATTCCCGTCGACGATGGCTGGCACGAGGCGGGATATGCCGCCACGGGCGTCGGCTCGGCCTTGCGGGTCTTCGAGGCGCGGGGAGATGGCATCCGCGATCTCCTGGCGCGCGCGACGACGATCGATGTCGACAATCCGGGGCCATGCGCCGCCCTGTCGTTTTGCGGCGTGACGGCGGTCGTGTACTTTCACGAGGACACGCAGACATTGCGCATCCACGCCGATCGGGGGCTTGCCGTCTATCTGTGGGAATGGTTCGAATGCCAGCCGCTGCTGTCGGTGGGATAGTTGTTTTTGGAAGGAGCAGCCGCGCTGGTGCGGCTGCAAAGAGGGAGTTGAGAATGAAGAAGATCCTGATTATCGGCACGGCCATCGGCCTGCTCATGGGCTCGGCCGCTCGCGCGGAAGACCTGACCTTTGCCGTGGCGGGTCCGCTGACCGGGCCGCTTGCCACGATCGGCGACCAGTTCAAGCAGGGCGCGCAGGCCGCCGCGGACGCCATCAACGCCAAGGGCGGCGTGCTCGGGCGCCAGATCAAGCTCCAGTTCGAGGATGACCAGTGCGACCCGAAGCAGGCCGTGTCGGTGGCAAACCGCATCGCTGCCAGCGGCGTCAAGTTCGTCGACGGCCATGCCTGCTCGGGCTCCAGCATTCCGGCGTCCGCGGTCTATGCCGAAAACGGCACGCTGATGATGAGCCCGGCCTCCTCCAACCCGGTCATGACGGACGATGCGGCCGCCAAGGGCTGGACCAACATCATGCGCCTCTACACCCGCGACGACGCCCAGGGCGCCTTCATCGGCCCGTGGATCGCCAAGGAATATGCCGGCAAGAACGTCGCCGTGCTGCACGACAAGACGGCCTACGGCCAGGGCGTGGCGGACGCGGTGCGTGCCACCATGAACGAGAACGGCCTGAAGGAAGTGCTCGCCGAGGGCATCAATGCGGGCGAGAAGGACTATAACGCGCTCGTCACGAAGCTGAAGGACGCCAAGGTCGATGTCGTCTATTTCGGCGGCTATCACCCCGAAGCCGGCCTCATCCTGCGCCAGGCGGCCGAGCAGAACTACAAGTTCCAGCTGATCATGCCCGATTCCATCGCCTCGCCGGAATTCTGGCAGGTCGCAGGCCCCGCCGGCGAAGGCACGCTGTTCGTCTTCCCGTCCGATCCGCAGGCAAAGCCTGAAGCAAAGGAAGCCGTGGAAAAGATTTCCGCCGGCGGCTTCAAGCCGGAAGGCTTCACGCTCTTCTCCTATGCCGTGATCCAGGCCTTCGCCCAGGGCATCGAGCGCGCCGGCTCGGACGATCCGACCAAGGTGGCCGAGGCACTGAAGAACGGCCAGTCCATCGACACCGTCGTCGGCACCATCACCTTCGACGAGAAGGGCGACCTGAAGGACGCCAGCTACGACATCAACCGCTGGCACGACGGCAACTACGCGCCGATCAACAAATAAGGTCTGTCCTTATGCAAAACCCGGGCCTGGCAATCTGCCAGGCCTTTTTGTTGTTCACCCGGCATGAAGCGGGAGATGACCTTGCCTTTCGATTGGCCCCGGACTCACGCAGTCCTGGTCTGAAGGCTTGCCTCGGCGGTCCGGGCGAGCAGTTCGGCTGCCGTCGTAAGGATGGCGTCGTTGAAGTTGTATTCCGGCTGGTGCAGGCCGGCGCTGTCGGTGCCGTTGCCGATCCAGGCGTAGGCGCCGGGGCGTTCGGTGAGGAAGACGGCGAAGTCGTCGCCGGCCATCGAGGGTGGGCAGGATGTGCGTTGCTGCGAACCCAGCGTCGTTGCGACCTCGCGCATGATCTGTGCCTCGCGGGGGCTGTTGACGACGGGGGGAAAGTCGGGGCCGTCGAGGGTGAATTCGGCGGTGACACCGCTCATCTCGGCGGTGGCGCGCACGGCGTTTTCGAGCCGTGTGCGGATATGGGCGAGCATGTCGAGCGAGAAGCCGCGATAGGTGCCGCGCAGCCGCGCTTCCTTGGGAATGACGTTCTGCGCCATGCCGGCATGGAACGAGCCGACCGTGACGACGGCCGATTGCAGCGGATCGACGGTGCGCGAGACGATCTGTTGCAGGCCGGTGAGGAAATAGCCGCCGGCGAGGATGGGGTCGGCGCTCAAATGCGGCATCGCGCCGTGCGCGCCATCGGCCCGGAAGCCCACCTCGAATTCGTTCGAACCGGCCATGACCGGGCCGTCCGCGACCGACACCGCGCCTTCGGCCAGTCCCGGCCAGTTGTGGAACGAGAAGATGCTGTCGAAGGGAAAACGCGCGAGCAGGCCGTCGTCCAGCATCGGCTGCGCGCCGCCGTAGCGTTCCTCGGCGGGCTGGAACACCAGCAGCACGCGGCCGGCAAAATTCCGGGTCGTGGCGAGATAGGCGGCGGCACCCAGGAGGGCTGCGGTGTGCCCGTCGTGACCGCAGGCATGCATGCAGCCCGGATGGCGCGATGCGTAGGAGAGCCCCGTCGCCTCCTGGATCGGCAGCGCATCCATGTCCGCCCGAAGGGCGACCGTCGGCCCCTCCGCCTTGCCGGCGATCTCCGCGACCACGCCGTAGCCGCCGATATTCTCGTGGGGGACGAGCCCCAGCGCGCGCAGTTCCGCGGCGACGAGCCTTGAGGTCTCGACCTCCTGGCGGGACAGTTCCGGCATGGCGTGGAGTTTCTGGCGCAGCGCGGTCAGGCGCGGCAGCTCGGTGGCGAGGAAGCCGGCGGCGGTTGCGTCGGGCATCAGAGGATGCCCTTCAGCACCGGAGTGCTGACATTGCCGCCACAGACGACGATTGCGACCGGGCCTTCGATGAGGCCGCGCTCCGCCTTGATGGCGGCCGCGATGGCGACGCCCGCGGCGCCCTCGCAGAGCATGTGGTGATGCTCGACGAACAGCTTCATCGCCTGGGCGATCTCCGCCTCGGAAACGTCGATCCAGTGATCGACCAGGTCGCGGCAGGGCGCAAACGTGATGGTGTCCGGCTCCACGCCGCCCGCCGTGCCATCCGAAAGCGTATCGTCGGAATCGAGGTCGAGCACGCGCCCGGCCGTGACGGAGGCGGCCATGACGCGGGAGGCCTGCGGCGAGCAGCCGACGATCTTTACCTGCGGGGCTGCGGCCTTGAGATAGGTCGCGATGCCGGCGATCAGCCCGCCGCCGCCGACGGAGGCGATGACGGTGCGCACATCCGGCAGTTGCCGCAGGATTTCCACCCCGAGCGTGCCCTGGCCGGCCATCACGTCGATATCATTATAGGGCGGCACATAGACGCCGCCTTCGGCCTCGGCGAACGCCCGCGCATGGGCTTCCGTCACCGCGGAATCCGTGCCGTGAAAGCGGACTTCCGCGCTGAGCCGGCGGATGGCGGCGACCTTTGCCTCGGAGGCATTTTCCGGAACGAAGACGATGCCTTCGCCGCCGACCTGTCTCAGCGCGAAGGCGACGGCCGCGCCGTGGTTTCCCGACGAGGCGGTGACGACCCGCGTGGTCGCGGCGGCGCTCCCCAGCGACAGGATCTTGTTCAGCGCACCCCGCAGCTTGAACGAGCCCGTATGCTGGAGGTTTTCCAGCTTGAGATGCACGTCGAGGCCGATCGTCTTCGACAGATAGGGCGAGGCTTCGAGATAGGTCTCCCGCACGAAGGGGCGGATGCGCGTTTCAGCGCTTCGGATGGCATCGATTGCAGTGGTGGATTCCATGGTTGCCGCCCTCAAACTGGTGTGGACTGAATGTCCATATCGCACAATCCGTCCACGATAGGAGCGGCGTTTTCGAGGAAAGTCAAGCGGCGTGGATGAAATTTCTATTCTGGACAAATTTGTCCACGAATGGCACTGTCGCGGTGAAATGTGAGGCCACGGACTTGAACCAGCAACTTGAGAGTTACGCCCGGATCTGCGACGCCGTCGCCCTGCTCTTCCAGCCGTTTGCCGAGGTCGTGTTGCATGATCTGGCGACCGAGACGGTCGTTTATCTCGCGGGTAATTTCTCCAAGCGGGAAATCGGCGAGCCGTCGCTGCTCCACGAGATCGATTTCCAGCCGGACGAGCGCCTGATCGGACCTTACGAGAAGGTGAACTGGGACGGCCGGTCGATCAAGGCGATCAGCGTCGTGCTTTCGGATCATCTTGGAAAGCCCGCCGCGGTGCTCTGCATCAATGTCGACCTGTCGGATTTCCATTCGGTGATGCGCACGCTTTCGACGCTGATCCGGCTGCCGGAGGACAAGACCAAGCCCGCAAGCCTCTTCAAGGAAGACTGGCACGAGCGGATCAACGAATATATCCAGCAATGGACCCATGCCCGCGGCATCCGCATCACCGACATGACCCGCCAGCAGAAGCGCGAACTCGTCGTGGCGCTCTCCTCCGACGGCGCATTCTCCGCGCGCAACTCCGCGCCCTACATTTCCCGTGTGCTGGGGCTGGGGCGCGCGACCGTCTACAAATATCTCAATGAAGGCAATGCATGATGATCAGCCTCACGCTGGACGACCTCAAGCGCCTGCCGATTGCCGCTTTCGCGGTCGATGCCATTCGGGACGCCTATGTCGCGATCGTCGACGGGCGGGCGAACATTCCGCCGGTCGGCTATCTGCGGCTCGAAGCGCAGAATGCCGACTGCCACATCAAATACGGCTATATCGCGGGCGACGATGTCTTCGTCGTGAAGATCGCCTCCGGCTTCTACAACAACCCGCGCCGCGGCCTTCCGTCGAGCAACGGCATGATGATCGCCATCTCCTCGGACACCGGCCAGGTGGTCGCCACGCTTTATGACGAGGGCTGGCTGACCGACCTCCGGACCGGTTTTGGCGGCGCCATCGCGACGCTGGCGCTCTGCCGGCGCGACAGCCGGTCCATCGCGATCGTCGGATCGGGCACGCAGGCCCGCCAGCAGATCAGGGCCCTGTCCGCCATCGCGCAGCATCCGCTCACCTTCCGCAACTGGGGCCGCGACGGCGCCAGGGCTAAGACCTTTGCCAGCGAGATGACGGCCGAAGGATTCTCCGTCAAGGCGGAGCCGGATCTTGCGACGCTGTGCGCAACGGCGGATGCGATCATCACCACGACGCCATCGGCCGCGCCGATCGTCATGGCCGAGTGGGTCCGGCCCGGCACCCATATCACCGCGCTCGGCGCCGACGCCCCCGGCAAGCAGGAACTGCACCTCGACCTCCTGTCGCGTGCCGCGGTGATCGCGGTCGATCACCGCGCGCAATGCGCCGACCATGGCGAGATCGCGACAGCGGTCGCGGCCGGCCTGCTCGACCCATCCGGATGCCCGGAGCTCGGCGCCATCCTCAACGGATCGCAGCCGGGGCGGACCGCCGACACGCAGATCACGATCGCTGACCTTACCGGCGTCGCGACGCAGGATATCGCCATCGTCCGCGCGGCTCTCCAAGCCCTGAAACAGGCATCGACCTGAAGCTCAGGCGGCTGCGACATAGGTGCGGGGACGAAGGCTCTTGTAGCTCTTGGAATAGGTCTTGGCCCAGAAGAACTTGAACCAGGTGGTCAAGGCAACTTTTGACGGAAACCAGAATTCGCCGTAGTTGGGATCCATGAACAGCGCATCGGAACCGTCGTACCAGGCGCTGACGGCATGTCCGCCGCCGGCGCCCGAATTGGTCTTTTTCAGGCTGATCATCTTGTAGCCGTTGACCGAGGTGATCAGGGCGGCGGCCTGGTCCGTGGTGCCGGCTGTCAAAGGCATATAGGCGTTCGGCAACTGCCCGCCCGAGATCGACTTGTTGCGCAATTCCACCCCGAACTTCTTCATGAAGTTGTCGAAATAGATGAGCTGGTTGCCGGACGACTGGTGATGTTCGACGACGATATTGGTGGCCGCGCCCGTGTTCAGCCCGCCGTCGTTGAACAGGTAGTCCCAGACGGACCGTCCCTTGGTGAAGGCGCTGCCGCCCTTCTTGTCCTGCATGGCATGAAACACCACCCAGAAGGCGCACATGGTCATGCAGACGCCACCCATCGGCTGGCCGTTTCGCAAGACCATCTTGTACATCTTGCCCTGGCTGGGATCGTCCGTCTCGATGACCTTGAAGGCGGTGGCCTGGCTGAAATCGTAGGCCCTGAAGCCGCCCACGGTCTTGGCGAATGCATCAAGCGCGTCACTGGTCGGGCTCTTACCCATGTTCAGTTCCCCCGTTGCCGTTGAGTTCCCAAATAGCCGTGCCCATGCACGCTCCGCGCGAATGGTTGCATACGCGCTCCCGCAGCACAATGAGCGCTGAGGGCAGCGGTGCGAAAACCTGCTTGCGATGGTAACCAGGTTCTTCCCGGCGTCAGGGGGGACGATCGGGGAGGGCGGGCAGCGGCGTTCAACGCCTCCGCCAGGGCCTCACTTCATCTGGTATTTCTTCGGCGCGATGCCGAACTGTTTGCTGAAGGCGCGGGTGAAGGCGGAGATTTCGGAATAGCCGACCTGCTGGGCGACCTCGCTGACCGACATCTGGCGGTTGACGAGCAGGTCGCGCGCCTTCTGCAGGCGCCAGTCGCGCCAATAGGCCTCGACGGAGGTGCCGTAGACCTCCTTGAAGGTGGTGACGAGCTTGGTGCGGTTCATGCCGACGCGCCGCGCGATATCGGCAAGCGAATCCTTCGAGGCGGGGTTCGACGTCAGGTAGCTCGCCACCGCCTCGACCTTGCGATGGTCGCCGTCGCCGCAGAACGAGCGTTTCTGGTTGGCCTGGTCGACCAGCGACTGGTAGATCGTCGACAGGAGTTCCAGATATTTGGAGCGCACGAAGGCACGGCGCACGCCGCCGGAAAAATTGCAGGCCAGCACGTCGTTGACCGCATGGTACATCTGCGTCGTCAGCGGTATCGAGGCGTAATAGACCCGGTCCACGCGCCCCGCCTTCAGCCAGAAGAGCTCGTCGGGAATGCGCGATTCCGTCGTTTCGAGCATTCTCAGCAAGGCCTCCGGCTTGAACCAGAGACAGGCGATCTTGTATTGCCCGTCGAGCCGCGACATGCGGTCGATCACCGATTTCGCCGGATAGCGCGTGATCGTGCACTCGTAGCGCTCCTGCTCGACCACTTCCTGCCCGAGCACGTTTTCGCAAATGGCAGAGTCCAGACAGAGCGTGAAGTGGATCCAGTCCTCGTCGCCGACGGTCTGGACGTGGTGGCGCACATTGGGCAGCGGAAACGGGCTGCCGAAGCCGGCAAAGGCGAGCACGTCCGGCTCGAACTGGATCAGGTCCTGGCGGAACGGGCCGCCGTCGACATGGGTGCGCACCACCATCCCGCGGTCGTCGTCATAATAGCGTCCGGCAGGCTCCGGCTCGACGCCATAGTAGATTTGCGCCGTTTTCCGATCGAAAAGCATCTCATAGTCGATACGCGATGACAGATCGATAACGCGTTCCATTCGTAACCCTTCGACGCATTGGCACTTCGGGAGGTTTGACGTCGGGCGCCTCGCGCAGCCCGTTCGTCATGTTTTCATCATGATTGCCGGTGCCCGGCCGAATCGCAAGGCCTTTTGCCGCACGCGGTGACAAAAGACGGTTGGCGGGTTGCCGTGCCGGCGCCGCGGCACGACCGCCGGTTGCTGCCCTGCACAAATCCGTTGCTGCAATCCTGCCGTTGCGACAAAAAAGACGTACGCGGTGTCAAGCCGGGAGTGCCGTGCGGCTGCTAACGTTGCTGCAATTGGAAGGGGACGGGGGTCGGGAAAGCCGCCGCTCTCCTCCGGCAGGTCAACGATAAAGGGAACCTATCCATGATTACACGTCGCGAACTGCTTGCGAGTGCGGGTGCTGCCGTTGCGGTGGCGGGCCTTGCCTCGATTGCCGGGCCTGCCGCAGCGCAGGCGAAGAAGACCGTGGTCCTCGCCTCGATGGGTCCGGTGACCGGGAACTGGGACCCGACCTCGCACACCACGCTTGGCCAGTCCAATTTCGAAAAATTCGTGTTCAGCCATCTGACCCGCTGCCAGATGGAAGAGGGCAAGGTTCCCGAGCTGGAGCCGGATCTCGCGGTGAGCTGGCAGCTGATCGACGCCAACACGCTGGAGTTCAAGCTGCGCGACGGCGTGAAGTTCCATGACGGCAAGGACTTCGGCGCCGAGGATGTCAAGGCGACGATGGAATATGCCTCCAACCCGGAACGGCCGGCCGCCTCCTTCTATCCGGGCCGCGTCGATGTCGAGGTCGTGGACCGCCTGACCGTGCGCCTCAGCACCGCCAAGTATGGTTATCCGGCATCGGCCTACTGGTTCATCTCCAGCTTCCTGCCGATCCTGTCGGCCAAGGACGTCGCCGATCCCGCGACGCTGCAAAAGCGTCCGAACGGCACCAATGCCTTCAAATATGTCGAGACGGTCGGCGATCGCAGCATGCTGGCCGCCAATGACGCCTATTACGGCGGCCGGCCGAAGATCGACGAGATCGTCTATGCCTATGTGCCGGATGCCAATACCCGCCTGCTCGGCCTGATGAACGGCGAATACCAGATCGCCGAGCGCCTGGAGCCCGAGCAATATGCCACGCTCGCCGGCAACGATGCCATCGTCGGGCATCGCGGCCTCTCCACCGAGAACAAGTACCTGCACTTCCGCTGCAACAAGGCGCCCTTCGACGATCCGCGCATCCGGCTTGCCGCCTGCCATGCGATCGATCGCGAGCAGATCCTCATGCTGATGGGCGACGCCGCCTCGGCGACGAGCTGCTTCATCTCGCCGATGAAGTTCGGCTTCAAGGACATCGAGACCTATCCGAAATACGACCCGGAGGAATGCCAGCGCCTTTTGGCGGAAGCCGGCTTCCCGAACGGCGAGGGCCTGCCGCCGCTCGAATATATCACCTCGATCGGCTTCTACCCGAAGACCAAGGAATATGGCGAGATCATCACCGCGATGATGGCCGAGCAGGGCTTCAACGTGCAGCTGACCGTGCTGGAGCCGGCCGCCTGGGAACAGGCGATCTATCGCGCCGCCGACGGCCAGGGCCAGGGCCATATGTGCGACGTGGGCTGGATGACCGGTTCGCCGGAGCCGGACCTGGTGCTGCGCCCGAACTGGCATTCGAAGGCGGCGCTCATCACCGGCGTCAACGATCCGGAGATCGACGCCGTGCTCGACGAGGAGCGGGGTGCCGCGACGCCGGAAGAGCGCCTCAAGATCCTTCAGGAAAAGGTCTTCCCGCTGATGGCGCAGAAATCGCCGAGCTTCTCGCTGTTTTCCGCCGTCAACTTCCACGGCGCGGCGAAGGTCCTTCAGGGTGCATACTACTTCCCGAACGGTCCGATCGATCTCAGCAAGGCGGACCTGGTCTAAAGCATTTCCAGCCGAAGCGGCATCGCTTCGGCGTCGGATAATCCGGCAGACTGTAACGGCATCGCGGGGTACCCTACATGCTCTTTGCTCTCGATTTCTTCATGCGAAGAATAGCGCAGGGTCTCATCATCGTTCTCCTCGTGGCACTGCTCATCTTCACCTTGTTGAGGGTGGTGCCGGGAGACCCCGTGCGCATCATGCTGGGGCCGATGGTGTCGCCATCGGTCGCAGAACAGACGGCCAAGGAAATGGGGCTGCGCGACCCGGTGCTCGTGCAGTTCGGCCGTTATGTCGGGCAGATCGCCCAGGGCGATTTCGGGCGTTCGTTCGTGCGCAGCGCCCAAGGCGCCAGCACCGGCGGCACCCGCGCCGCCGATACGTTCAACGCCGCCAACCGGGCGTCGGTCATCGGGCTCATCGCGACGGCAGTGCCCTACAGCCTGCTGCTCGCCGGCCTCGCCTTCGTCTTCGCGCTCGCGCTGGCGGTGCCGATCGGCATCTATGCGGGGCTGCGGTCGGGCAAGTGGCCGGATCGCTTCGCGCTCTACCTGAGTTCGATCTTCGTCTCGCTGCCCAATATCTGGCTGGCGCTGGTGCTGATCTTCCTCGTCTCGGCGAAGGCCGGCTGGCTGCCGGCCATCGGCTACAAGGGTTTCAGCTACGCCATATTGCCGGCGATCGTGCTGGCGGTGGAACTGGCACCGGTCTTCATCCGCTCGATCGCGGTGTCGGTCAGCGGCAACCTGATGGAGGCCTATGTCTCGGTCGGCCAGATCCGCGGGCTGTCACGGTCGCGCATGATCGTCTTCCACGTCTTCCGCAATTCGCTGATCCCGCTTCTCAACACGCTCGGCATCCAGGCCGTCGGCGTGCTGCTCGGCAGCCTGTTCCTCATAGAATACGTGTTCAACTTTCCGGGCGTGGGCCTCCTGATGATCAACGCGGTGTTCCAGCGCGATTTCCCGATCATCCAGGCGATCTCCATCCTCGCCTGCGTGGTTCTCGTCGTCGTCAACATCCTCGTCGACTTCGCCGCCACCACCATTGACAGAAGGCTGCAGTACTGATGGCTATCGGAACGGATATCGATCCCGCCGGAACGGCCGTCGCAAGAAAGCGCGGCCCCGGCACCAGCCTCTTCGCAAAGGCATGGCGCACCGCCGATTTCAAGATCGGCTTTGCCATCGTGCTCGGGCTGCTGCTCCTGTCGGTGATCGGCCCCTATCTCCTCAACCTGTCGCCGACGCAGTTCAACGTCAGCAAGAAGTTCCTCGAACCCGGGCTTCTCGACGGCGCGAACATGCCCTACCTCTTCGGCACGGACCAGCTCGGGCGAGACCTGTTCTCGCGCTCGCTGATCGGCCTGCGCAACGCGCTGTTCATCGGCGTCGTCAGCGTCATCGGCATGTTCATCGTCGGCTCGGCGATCGGCATGATCGCCGGCTATGTCGGCGGATGGGTCGGGCTGGTGCTGATGCGGCTCACCGATGCGCAGATGTCGATCCCCGTCGTTATCCTGGCGATCACCATCCTCGGCGTCACGCGGCCGACGCCGCTGACGATCATCCTCGTCTTCATCCTGGCCGGCTGGCCGGCCTATGCCCGCGTCGCCCGCAGCGTCACGCTGTCCGAGCGGCGGCGGGAATATGTGCGGGCGGCCAAGATCCTCGGCGCGTCCGACCTCCGGATCCTGCTCGTGCATATCGCGCCGAACATCCTGCCGCCGATCGCCTTCGTCGCCGTGCTGGATGTGGCGAAGATGATGATCTTCGAGGCGGCGCTCGGCTTCATCGGCATCGGCGTGCAGCCGCCGACGCCCACCTTCGGCACGATCATCGCCGATGGCACGAAATACCTCATGAACGCCTGGTGGATCACCACCGTGCCCGGCCTGCTGCTGGCCCTCTCGCTGTGCGGCATCAATTTCATGGGTGGGGCACTGGAACGTTCGCGCAACAAGATTCTGCAGGGGGTCGAATGAACACGTCCTCGAAAATCCTGGATGTCCAGGGCCTTTCCGTCGATCTGCTTCTGGGCTCCGGCGCAAGGCGGCCGGTGCTTAGGGACGTTTCCCTCAGCATCGAGGAAAACCGCGTGCTCGGCATCATCGGCGAAAGCGGCTCCGGCAAGACCGTGCTGTCGCGCGCGCTGATCAACTGGGTCGCCAGGCCGCTGGAAATTACCGGCGGCAAGATCCTCTATCGTGGCGAAGACCTCGTCACGCTGCCGCAGCGGCAGATGCAGGCGCTGCGCGGCCGCAAGATCGCCTATATCGGCTCTGATCCCGGCAGCGCGCTCGACCCGACCATCCCGATCGGTCACCAGATCGTGGAGAAGCTGAAAGCCGTCGAGCCGGGCATCAGCACGGCCGACGCCGCGCGCCGGGTCGTGCGCACGCTCGATGCGGTGCGGATCCCCTCGGCGGCGCAGCGCTTCCAGGAATTCCCGTTCCAGTTTTCGGGCGGCATGATGCAGCGCGTGATGATCGTCGATGCGCTCGTCACCCAGCCGGACCTGCTGGTGGCCGACAACATCACGCAGCCGCTCGACGTGACGGTGGCGGCGCAGATCCTGCGCCTGCTGAAGGATCTCCAGCGCGATTTCAACACGGCGATCCTCTTCGTCTCGTCCTCGCTCGGCACCCTGCACGATATCGCCGACGAGGTGCTGGTCCTGTCCGCTGGCCAGGTGGTGGAACACCAGCCTTTCGAGGACCTGCTGAGCGCCCCCAAACATCCCTATACGGCGAACCTCATCTCGGACCTGCCGAAAATCTGGGAGGCCGACACGCGCAACACCGGCGCCTCGATCGCCGACAAGATTTCCGACAGCGAGGTGGTGCTGTCCGTGCGCGACATCAGCCGCGTCTACAGCACCAAGGACCCGACGAAACTGTTTGGCAAGCAGCATGTGCATGCCGTGCGCGGCGTGTCGTTCGATGTGCACAAGGGCGACAGCCTCGGCATCGTCGGCGAATCCGGCTGCGGCAAGTCTTCGCTCTCGCGGCTGCTCAGCCTGCTCGAACTGCCCAATACCGGGCAGATCCTGTTCAAGGGCAAGGATATCGCCCGGCTCAACGCCAAGGGCCAGCTCGACCTGCGCAAGCGCTTCCAGCTTCTGCTGCAGGACCCGTTCAACGCCATCCCGCCGCATTTCACCATCGGCCGCACGATCGCCGAACCTTTGAGGATCCACGGCATGGCGGGCAGCGCGATCCGCCCGAAGGTCGAGCAGGTCATGCAGGAAATCGGCCTGTCGCTCGATCTCCACGACAAGCTGCCGGTGGGCCTCAGCGCCGGCCAGCGCCAGCGGGTGAACATCGCGCGCGCCATGGTGCTCGATCCGGAACTGCTGATCCTCGACGAGACGCTGTCTGCGCTCGACCAGGTGGAGCAGACGAAGCTTCTGGCGCTTTTCGAGAAGTTGCAGCGCGAGCGCGGCATCACGCTCCTCTACATTTCGCACGATCTCGGAATGGTGCGGCGGGTCTGCAACCGCGTCGCGGTGATGTATCTCGGCCGCGTCGTCGAGCTTTCCGACAACCAGACGACCTTCTTCAATCCCGGCCATCCCTATACGCGGGCACTTCTCAGCGCCGTGCCGTCGATCGAGGCGCGGCCCTACGATCCGGAAAAATACCTTCTCGAAGGCGAGCCGCCGAACCCGATCAACATCCCGCCGGGATGCAGCTTCCGGACGCGCTGTCCCTTCGCGATCGAGAAATGCGCAACCATCGATCCGGTGCTGACACCGCGGGCCGGCGAAGCCCTCGCCGCCTGTCACCTGGCGAAAATCGTCGAAGCGGCGTGACGGATAATCCAGAGGTCTACAGCAAATGAGTGCCTTGAAAGAATTTGATTATATCGTGGTGGGATCGGGCAGCGCCGGTTGCCCGCTGACCGCCCGGCTTCTCGAAAAGAAGAATTCCGTCCTGCTGGTGGAGGCCGGCAAGAAGGAACGCCTGAACCTCACCCATATCCCCGCAGCGCTCGTGCACACGATCGGCAACAAGCGCTACGACTGGGATTTCCAGACCGAGCCGGACCCGACCCGCGACAACCTCGTGGAAAAATGGCCGCGCGGCCGCGTGCCCGGCGGTTCCTCCGCCATCAACGGCATGATCTTCATCCGCGGCGCGGCGAAGGACTACGACGCCTGGGAAGCCATGGGCAACAAGGGCTGGGGTTGGAACTCGGTGCTGCCCTATTTCCGCAAGATGGAGACGGCCGACAACGACAAGGACAATGCGCTGCGCGGCGGCCTCGGCCCCCAGCGCGTCTCGGCCCTGCGCTGGAAACATCCGGTCTCCGAGGCCTTCCTCGACAGTTTCGTCAATGCCGGCGTGCCGCTCAACCCAGACCTCAACGGCGCCTCCCATGAAGGCGTCGCCTGGAACCAGGGCTCGACGCGCGAGGGCAAGCGGCACTCGGCCTGGGAGGCCTTCATCAAGCCGAAGCTCGGCAATCCGGACCTCACCTTCGTGGACGGCACGATCGTCGAGACCATCCTCTTCGAAGGCCGCCGCGCCGTCGGCATCCGGGCGATCAAGGACGGGACGCGCGTCACCTTCAAGGCGCGCAAGGGCGTCGTGCTGTCGGCCGGCTCCATCAACTCGCCGCAGATCCTCATGCTGTCGGGCATCGGCGATCCGGCGCAGCTGAAGCGCCACGGCATCGAGCCTCTCGTCGAAAGCCCGGATGTCGGGCGCAACCTCATGGAACATCCCGGCCTCTATGTGCTGGCCGAGATGAACGTGACGACGGCCAACAGCCTGGCGACGCCGATCAACGGCGTGAAGACGCTCGCCGAATGGGTTTTCCGGCGCAAGGGCTTCATGAGCGTGCCGACCGCGCAGGTGCTCGCCTTCCTGAAATCCGATCCGTCTTTCGAAGAGCCGGACCTGCAATTCCACCTCTTCCCCTTCGGCTGGGTGAAGAAGAAGGGCCGTTATACGGTTCCGAACCGCAAGCTGACGACCATCCTCGTCAACATCAACCATCCGAAGAGCATGGGCCACCTGGAGCTCCGCTCGAAGGACCCGCTGGCGCCGGTGGCCATCTATCCGCGCCTGCTCGACCACCCGGACGATTTCGACGGTGTCAAGCGCGGCCTTGCCTGGGTGCGCAAGATCGCCTCGACGGCGCCCTTCGGTTCGCAGGTGATGAAGCTGATCGACGTGCCGGACCCGAGCGCGGGGGCCGCGGCCGACGAGGCCTACATCCGCAAATCGACCGTGCCCTTCCTGCATCCGGTGGGCACCTGCCGCATGGGCGTGGACGCGCGCGCGGTGCTGACGCCGGACCTCAAGGTCCGCGGCGCCGAGAACCTCTGGGTCGCCGATGCCTCGATCTTCCCGCGCCACATTGCGGGCAACACCAATGCCACATCGATCATGATCGGTGAGAGGGCCTCAGACCTTATAGAACCCTGACAATCTGACCCCACCACCGTCCGGGCGCTGGTCCGGACACCGAAATTTTCCACCTTGCCCGCGCCTGCGCGTGGGCGAGACACCCTTCCTATAACTTCGAACAGGCTGAGCGCGACATGGTACATTTCACTGGAAACTTCATTGGCGGCCGTCGACAGGAACCACTGGGCGCGGAGCGCATCGAGGTCCGCTCGCCCTATGACGGCGCGCTCGTCGGCTCGGCGCCGCTGGCCTCGCGGGCGGATGTCGACCTTGCGGTGGCCACGGCCCGCGACGCCTTCGACAAGGGCGCCTGGCCCCGCCTGACGCCGGCCGAGCGCATCGCGGTGCTGCGCCGCTTCTTCGATCTCTACGAGGCGAGGGCGGAAGAATTCGCGCAGTTCGTCTCGCGCGAAATGGGCGCGCCGCTCTGGTACACGCGGGCGATCCAGACGCTGATCCGCGACCAGAGCCTTGCCTATTTCAAGGCGGCCGAAGAATATCCCTGGGAGGCGACGCGGGATGGCTTTCCCGAAGCGAAGACCCTCTGGATGCGCGCGCCGGTCGGCGTCGTTGCCGCCGTCATTCCGTGGAACGCGCCGCACCAGGTGGCGCTCGTCAAGCTCTACCCGGCGCTGCTGGCCGGTTGCACGGTCATCCTGAAGCTTGCGCCGGAAACCGCGCTCAGCGGCCAGTTCCTCGGCGAACTCTTTGCCGAAGCCGGCGTGCCGGAGGGCGTGGTCAGCATTCTCGTGGCGGACCGCGAGGTCAGCGAACATCTCGTCAGCCATCCGGGCGTCGACAAGATCGGCTTCACCGGCTCGAGCGCCGTCGGCAAGCGCATCGCGCATATCGCCAGCGACCGGCTCGCGCGCTTCAGCCTGGAGCTCGGCGGCAAGTCGGCGGCGATCGTGCTGCCGGATGCCGATATCGAGAGCACGGTCAGCGCGCTGCGCTACCGGTCCTTCCCCAACAACGGCCAGGTCTGCGTCGCCCAGACGCGCATCCTGGTCTCCGAAGGCCAGCACGACAGCTTCGTCGATGCGCTGGTGGACGAGGTGTCGAAAATGGTCGTCGGCAATCCGTCGGAGGAGCAGACCTTCATCGGACCGCTGGTCTCCGAGCGCCAGCGCAAGCGGGTGGACGACTATATCGCGCTCGGCATGGAGGAGGGCGCTTCGGTGGCGATCGGCGGCCATGGCATGCCTGACGGCATCAACCACGGCTCCTTCATCCGGCCGACCGTCTTCACCGGCGTGACGAACACCATGCGGATCGCGCGCGAGGAAATCTTCGGCCCGGTCGTCAGCGTCATCCGCTACCGGGATATCGACGAGGCGGTGGAGATCGCCGGCGATTCCGAATACGGCCTCGCCGGTTCCGTCTGGACGCGCGATGTGCCGGCCGCACTCGACATCGCCCGCAAGGTGCGCACCGGCGGCCTGTCGATCAATGGCGCGGCGGCAGACCTGATGGCGCCCTTCGGCGGCTTCAAGCAGAGCGGCATCGGCCGCGAGTTCGGCGCCGAGGGCATCAACCATTACATCGAGCACAAGACGATCAGCTTCTGACCGCAAACCGCAAATCCGGAGGTTACGCCCATGCCGCTCAACAAGGACATCGCCCCGATGCTCGAGGAAATCGTGGCGTGGCGGCATGATTTCCATAGGCATCCGGAATTGCAGTACGAGGTGCACCGCACGGCCGGCATCGTCGCCGAGAAGCTTGCCGAATTCGGCTGCGACGCGGTGGTGAGCGGCATCGGGCGGACGGGTGTCGTCGGTCTCATCCATGGCTCGGCCGGCGCCGGCGGACCCGTGATCGGCCTTCGGGCCGACATGGACGCGCTGCCGATCATGGAGGAGACCGGCTGCAGCTATGCCTCGCAGACCGCCGGCCTGATGCATGCCTGCGGCCATGACGGGCATACCGCGATGCTGCTCGGTGCCGCGAAATACCTCGCCGCGACACGGCGCTTTGCCGGAAGCGTCGCGGTGATCTTCCAGCCGGCCGAGGAGGGCGGCGGCGGCGCGAACGAGATGGTGAAGGACGGCCTGCTGAAGGGCACGGTGCGCACGCTGAACGGTGAGGTGCAGGACCTGATGGAGCGGCGGCTCGGCGAGGTGGTGGACCTGACGGCGAGGACCTTCGGGGCCACCGCGCGGCTGCACTATCTGCGCGACTACCCGGTGACCGTGAACGCGGACGCCAATGTCGACATCGCCTTTGCCGCCGCCGCCGCGGTGGCGGGCACCCAGAATGTCGATCGCGACGTGGCGCCGATGATGGGCAGCGAGGACTTCGCCTTCATGCTGCAAAAGCGCCCCGGCGCCTACATCTTCCTCGGCCAGGGCAAGACCGCCGGCCTCCACCACCCGAAATACGATTTCAACGACGACGTCATTCCTGCCGGCGTCAGCTACTGGATCGAACTGGCCTCATCGTCCGCGGGCGCGCTTTGAGGCCAGACTTCCGGCGGAAGGTCGAGCTTGCAGATGCCGGCGAGGAGCCTTGCGACGGAGGCGTCGTCATCCGCCCCCATTCCCGCGGCCTCGCACATCAGGAACAGTTGCAGCGCCGTGCCGGCCATCGAGGCGGGAAACTTGTTGGCACGCGCCATGTCGGAGACGATGCCGAGATCCTTGGTGAAGATCGAGACGCTGCTTTTCGGGCTGTAGTCGCCGGCAAGAACATGCGGGATTCGATTTTCGAACATCCAGCTGTTTCCGGCGGATTTGGTGATGACCTCGAAGACCTTGGCGATGTCGAGGCCGAGCGACCTGGCGAAGGTGATCGCCTCGCAGGCGGCGGCGATGTGAATGCCGGCGAGGTGCTGGTTGACCATCTTGAACGAGGAGCCGATGCCGACATCCGCGCCGAGGTCGTAGACGGTTTCGGCCATGGCCTTCAGCGCGGGTGCCGCGGCATCGAAGGCCTGCTGCGGGCCGGAGGCCATCACCGTCAGTTTTCCTGCGGCCGCCTTTTCCGCGCCGCCGCTGATCGGGGCGTCGAGATAGAGGATGCCGTGCTCGCCTGCGCGCGCCGCGAAAGCCTTCGCCCGTTCGGGCGCGATGGTGGCGCAGCAGACCACGACGGAGCCCGGCTGCATGGCGGCAACGGCACCGTCCTCGCCGAACAGCACGGCCTCCACCTGCGCCGCATTCACCACGACGACAATGACGATATCCGCCGCGCCCGCCGCCTCTGCGGGCGTGCGATAGGTCGCCACCCCGTCGCGTTCCATCGCCTGCAATGCTTTCGCGTTCACATCCGTCCCGGTCGTCCGCATCCCGCTTCGATGCAGCGCGCGCGCCATGCCGGCACCCATCGATCCGAGCCCGATCACGGCGGCGCTTCGACGATCATCCATTGCGGCAACTCCTTCGGTTTCAAAGCGTGACGTTCAGCACTTTCGTCCAGGCGAGCCCGTCATCCGTGCCGCCGCGCGGCTTGTATTCGCAGCCGACCCAGCCGTCGTAGCCGAGGCGGTCGAGTTCAGCGAAGGCATGGGCATAGTGGACCTCGCCCTCGTCGGGTTCCGCCCGGCTCGGCACGGCGGCGATCTGCACATGGCCGATGAGGGGGAGATAGGTTTCGAGCTTGCGGAAGATGTCCCCCTCGGAAACGCCGACATGGTAGATGTCGAACAGGATCCTGACGTTCGCTGCGCCGACCTCGGCGATGATGTCCGCCTTCTCGCCGATGGTGGAGTAGAAATAGCCGGGCTTGTCGCGCTGGTTGATGCCTTCCAGCAGGAGCGTCATTGCGGGTGCCAGCGCGGCGGCCTTGCGCAGGTTTTCGACAAGCGTGCTTCGGCCTTGCGCCTTCTGATCGGCCGCGACGACACCCGCCATCACATGGATGGCCGAGGCCCCGGCGACTTCGCCCCAGGCAAGGCATTGCCGAAAGCCCGCCTCGAAATCCGCCTCGCGGCCGGGCAGGGCGCCGAGCCCGAAATCGCCGTCTTCGCTGCGGCCAAGCGGCGTGTTGATGCCGAGAAGCTGGAGGCCGTGCGCGGCGCAGCGCTGCTTCACGCTGCCGGCGGGCACGTCATAGGGCCAGTGCAGCTCCACCGCGCGAAAGCCGGCCCTGGCGGCGGCGTCGATGCGGTCGAGCAGGGGTCTGTCCGGCCAGAGGAAGCCGAGATTGGCGGAAAATTTCGGCATGGTTCACCGTAGTTTGAAGGTGGCATTGAGATCGTCGACGGCGGCCTTGGACAGCTGCCTGACCGGAAGGCCGCGCGTCAGAATTGCTAGCTTTGCGGCCTCCTCCAACTCCTCGATGGCAAAGACCGCGGCATCGAGCGTCACGCCGGAGACGATCGGCCCGTGGTTTTCTAGGAGGGCTGCACTGTGCTCGGCGACAATCCGGGCGATGAGCGGCCTGACCTCCGCCGAGCCCGGCCGCGTATAGGGCACGACCGGAACCCGGCCGACGCGCATCACCACATAGGGCGTGATGGCCGGGATGGCGTCTTCGGGATCGGTATCCGACAGGCAGGAGAGGGCAGTGGCGTAGGTCGAATGCAGATGGACCACGGCGCCGCAGGCACGGCCCTCGTAGAAGGCGAAATGCAGGGGCAGTTCCTTCGTCGGCGGGTCGCCGGAAAGGTGGGTGCCGCTCTCATCGAGCTTCGACAGGCGGTCCGGGTCGAGGAAGCCGAGGCAGGAATTCGTCGGGGTCGCGATGAAACCATTTTCCACGCGGGCGGAGATGTTTCCCGACGAGCCGGCGGTCAGCCCGCGCTCGAACAGCGACTTTCCCCATTGGACAATGTTTTCGCGCACGCTTGCTTCGTTCATGGCTGTCCCACCCGGCCGAGTGCCTTTTCGAAGAAGTCCACCGCGCCGAAGTTGCCGCTTTTGAGCGCCAGTCCGAGCGGGCCGTTGCGCTCGCCGACCAGCACCGGGACGCCCGGATCGATCTCGCGGCCCACCTGCATGCTCGACAGGTCGAGCGCCTCCACGACGGCGCCCGAGGTCTCGCCCCCGCCGACGACGATGCGGCGGGTGCCCGTATCGGCGAGATGACGGGCGAGGGTGGCGAAGAAGTCCTCGATCTTCGCCGCGACCGCCGCGCGGCCGAAACGCGCCTGCGCCGCGGCAACCGTGTCTTCGGCGGCGGTGGAATAGACGATGGGCGTTTGCGCGCTCTGCTCCCCGATCCAGCGCGCGACACCTTCGACAGTCGTTTCGCCGCGTATCAGGGCCGACGGGTCTATGGCCAGGGAGGGGTGGTTTGCCGCGTAGACGGCCACCTGCTGCTGCGAAGCCGTGGAGCAGGACCCGCACAAGACGATGCCCGGCCCGCGCACGGCCGGCAAGTCCCGGCGCATTGCGGAGAGCTTGCCCTGGGCGCGGAAGTTGCGCGGCAGGCCCTGCGCGATGCCGGACCCGCCGGTGACCAGCCTGTGCCCGGCGATGGCGGCGCCGATCGTCATCAGGTCTTCGTCGTCGATGGCATCCGTGACGACCAGCCGGCGGCCGGCTTGCGCGTTGAGGGCAAAGGCGGCCCTCACGGCATCGACGCCGGAGCGGATGGTGTCGAGAGGGACGCCGCCCACCTCGCCGGCGGTCTGGAGGGACAGCCAGCGGCGGATGTCGGGATCGGTCATCGGCGTCAGGGGATGATGCCGCATGCCCGTTTCGGACAGGAGGCGATCCCCGACGAAGAGATGGCCCATGAAGATGCGCCGGCCCGCACCCGGAAAGGCCGGGCAGACCACCGCCGTGCCGCCGCCCAGCAGGTCGAGCAGCGCTTCGGCGACCGGGCCGATATTGCCCTGCGGCGTGGAATCGAAGGTCGAGCAATATTTGAAGACGAGCTGTTCGCAGCCCTGGTCCAGCAGCCAGCGCGCCGCGGCAAGGGATTGCGAAACGGCATCGGCTGCGGGAATGGAGCGCGTCTTGAGCGCGACGACGCCCGCTTCGCAATCCGCCGCCTCATGGCCGATGCCGGAAAACTGCACGGTCGACATGCCGCCCTTTGCCAGCGTGTTGGCCAGGTCGCTCGCGCCGGTGAAATCGTCTGCAATGGCACCCAGCAGCATGTCAGGCGCGCTCCGGAGCCCGGTTTCCCAGCTCGTCCTCGATATGGACGCGGATGATCTCCTCGAAGGATGTCTCGGCTCGGAAGCCGAGCGCTTCGGCGCGGCTTGCGTCAAAGCTCTTCGGCCAGCCGGCGATGATGCCGGCAATCGTCTCGTCCGGTTCGCGGCGGATGAGTTTCGTGGCGCCATCGCCCGCAATGCGGCGAAGCGCCTCGATCTGGTCGCCGACGGTGGCGCAAAGGCCCGGCATGGTGATGGTGCGCAACTGGCCGAGCGACCCGGTATCGAGTTCGGCCGCATGCAGCAGGAAGCCGACGGCGGCGCGCGGGCTGGCGAACCAGTGGCGCACCGTCTCGCTGACGGGCAGGATGGCCGGCTCCCCGACCAGCGGCTCGCGCAGGATGGACGAGAAGAAGCCCGAGGCGGCCTTGTTGGGCTTGCCCGGCCGGATCGAGATGGTCGGCAGGCGAATGCCGATGCCGTCGAAGAAGCCCTTTCGGGAATAATCCGCCAGCAGAAGCTCGTCGATCGCCTTCTGGGTGCCGTAGCTCGTGAGCGGGGTGAGGCATTGCGTATCGCCGATCACCGCCGGCAGCGGCTCCCCGAACACCGCAATCGAGGAGGTGAACACGACTCGCGGCCTGTAGGGCCTTTCGAGGCCGGCGCGGCGGATGGCTTCGAACAGTGCATGGGTGCCGCCGAGATTGACGCGGTAGCCCTTCTCGAAATCCGCCTCGGCCTCGCCGGACACGATGGCGGCCAGGTGGAATATGATATCCGGCCGGGAGGCGATAAGGGCGGCCGCCGCACCGTCATGCGCGAGATCGGTCGCGATGGCCTCGACCTCTCCGTCGAAATCGGGCGTTTCCGGCGCCACGATATCGGCAAGGGTGAGGCGGCGTATCGGCCTGCCGGCCACCGTGCCGGTCCGCAGCAGCGCGTTCACCAGCTTGCGCCCGACCATGCCCGCCGCGCCGATTATCAGGATATGCATAGGCCAACTCCCTAGTTTGTGAGGCCGCGCTCGTCGACGGCGCGCGATGTGTCGCGAATGCGCAGGATATGCTCGGAGAATGCCGCCGCCACGGCGTCCGGATTGCGCATCTTCAGCGCCCGCACGATGAAACGGTGGTCTTCCAGGCTCTTCTCGATCGCCCCGGGCTCTCCCATCGCGATGCGGCGGTGGTCGAGCATGTAGGTGTAGAGATCGACCACGAAATCGGCGAGCAGCCGGTTGGTGGAGGCATAGTAGATGGTCAGGTGGAACTCGCGGTCGCAGATCAGGAAGCGGACCGGGTCGTCGAGGGCCTGCTCCTGTGCGGCGATGGAATCGTCGAGGCGGCGGATATCGTCCGCGCTGAGATGGCGCGCGGCATCCGCGGCCACGGCGGTCTCGACAAGCAGCCGCGCCGCATGCACGGCCTCCAGGCTGTAGCCGTTGATGGAGGTGGGATCGGTGACGCCGATGCGCTGCGTGCGCACCGTCACGTCGACGCGGCACACGCGGGTGCGCGCGCCCTGCGAGACCTGCACGACGCCTTCGCCGGCAAGAAGCTGGATCGCGCCGCGAACGGTCTCCCGGCTCACGGCCAGCATGGTGGAAAGCTCGCGCTCGCTCGGAAGCTCGTCGTCCAGCTGCAGGATTCCCGACGCGATCATGGAGATGATCTTGTCGCGGATCATCTCCTTGGCGGTCTGCTTGTGGATCGTCTCGTTGAGGGGCGAGAGGCGCGGCATGGCTTGCTCTGACTGGACTGCTTTATAGACCAGTTAAGCCATTTGTCGCCAGCTGTCACCTCCTTGTGGAAAAATGCGCAAGGACGGTGACGCCGAGTGGTCTATTTCCACGACCAGTTCGGGGGCGTCAGGGCACGAAGACGGAGACGGCTTTTTCGAGGATTGCGAAGGTGACGGGCGTCGTGGTCTTCAATTCGCCGTCCAGGTTGACGGCGCGCGGCTTGCTCGTGCGGATGGTCAGCGCCTTCGTCGAGAAGGCGCGCACATCGTCCCATTCGCCCTGCGTGCCTTTCCTGAGGCTCGGCAGCAGGCGCAGCAGCCGCCACCAGTGGTCGACCTCCAGGCTGTAGAAATCGAGCATGCCGTCGGTCGCCGTCGCATCGGCATGCACGGTCATGCCGCCGCCGTAAAAGCGCCCGTTGCCGACGGAGACCTGCAGGGTCTTAAGCTCCTCGGCCTGCCCGTCATGTTCGAGCGTGGCGGTGAACAGGCGCGAGTTCGCCAGCAGGCGGGCGGCCACCAGGCCATAACCCAGCTTGCCCCAACGCTTCTTTGCCTTTTCTGTCAGCGACATGGCGAGATCGGCGCTGAAGCCGATGCTGGCGACGTTGAAGAACGGGTGCTGGTTGGCCTGGCCGAGATCCACCTTCGTGGTGTTTCCCTTGGCGATCGCGCCGATGGCGGACGGCAGGTCCAGCGGTATGCCCACCGTCTTCGCAAAATCATTGGCCGTGCCGAGCGGCAGCACGCCGAGCGGCAGCCCGGTATCGAGCAATCCCGGCGCCGCACCATTGAGGCTGCCATCGCCACCCCCGACGATCGCCATATCGACGCGCGCCGCGTGCTCGCGAATGGCATCCGCCGCCGAGACATCCGCCGTCGGCGGCAGTTCGACATAGTCGATCTGCGTGCGGCTCAACAGGTCGCGGACTTGAGGGAGGCTTTCTCTGCCACGGCGCGAATTCGGATTGACCAAAAGCAAAGCGGTCTTCGGTGTCATGCGGTCATTGTCTTTCGATGGCTCAGCCCGCCCAGATATGTGCAGTGCGACATCCGCATTCAACGATGCGTCCCCGGTATTTGCATCCTGCGATTTGACGAGCAGCGCGCCGGGGCGTTGCGTCAGACAATCGCGCTCGTCATTTTACTGTTGTAAAAATGAAAATACATCTGTATCAAACCGAGCGTGGGCTTTGGGTTTTGGGAGAGAGCGCCCATGCAAAGCCCCTGTTCCATCATTCAGGCGGGAGGGATTTTCGCCTGCTCCAAGGGAGGTCATCATGAAGAAACTTGCCACGCTCCTGGCATGCGCCGCCGCGCTTGCCCTGCCGCTTTCCGTTTCGGCCCAGGACGCCGAGGGAACGACCAAGAAGGACAGCTACCGCTTCGTCGTCGTGCCGAAGGTCGTTCATCCGTGGTTCGACAAGGTGAACGAGGGCGCACAGGCCGCCGCGGCCGCGATCAAGGCGCAGACCGGTTCCAACGTCGAGGTCATCTACTCGGCGCCGCAGTCCGCCGACGTCGTGCAGCAGAACCAGATCATCGACAGCGCGCTTGCGACCCAGCCCGATGGCCTGGCGCTCGACCTGCTCGATCCGTCCGGCAACCGCGCCTCGCTGGAAGAAGCGCAGAACCAGAAGATCCCGCTGGTGATCTTCGATTCGATCCCGCCGGAAGGCATGGCCATCCCCTATATCGGCTCCGATTTCTGCGAACAGGCCAAGATCGCGGCCCGCCGCCTCGTCGAGGTTCTCGGCGGCGAAGGCGAAGTCGCCATCATGCAGGGCGTGCCGACCGCGCCGAACCACTCGATCCGCGCCGAATGCCACCGCCAGGTCTTCGCCGAACATCCGGGCATCAAGGTCGTTGCCGAAGGCATCGACAATGACAGCATCGAGACAGCGCAGCAGCAGGCGGCCGCCATCATGCAGGCGAACCCGAACCTCAAGGGCTGGGTCGCATCCGACGCTGCCGGCCCGATCGGCATCGGCCAGGCGATCGTCGAAGCCGGCAAGCAGGGCCAGGTCACGCTCGTCGGTCTCGACAACCTGCCGGAAATGCTCGACATGATCCGCGACGGCGTGGCCGACAGCTCGTCCGCCTCGCAGCCGGAACTCCAGGGCTACTGGTCGGTCATGCTGCTCTGGGCGCAGGCGACGGGCGCCAAGGTGCCGGGTTACCTCGACACCGGCAACGCCTTCCTCACCAAGGAAAATGTGGGCGGCTGATCCGGCACGACCGGACTGACGCGAGGCGCGGGGCACTCCCCCCGCGCCTTTTCCATCTCATTCCTGTACGCAGGTGCCCCATGGCTTATCTCGAAACCCGCGGCCTTGGCCGGGACTTTCCCGGCGTGACCGCGCTCGACGGGGTCGATCTGACGATCGAACTCGGCCGCACGCACATTCTCGCCGGCGAGAATGGTGCGGGCAAATCCACCCTCGTGAAAATCCTCACCGGCACCGACCGGCCGTCCCGCGGCCAGGTGCTGATCGATGGCCGCGATCCGGCAGAGGATGCGAGCCTCTACAAGAACGTCGCCTATGTGCCGCAGGAGCTCAATCTCTTCCCGCAGATGAGCGTTGCGGAAAACCTCTTCATGCCGTTCGACAGGACGGGGCATGGCGGCCTTCTCGTCAATCGCAATGCGCTCGTCGAGGAAGCCAGGACCTATCTGGAACGCTTCGGCATCGAGGCCGATCCGCGCGACCTGGTCGCCAATATCTCCGTCTCCGACCAGCAGCTCTTGCAGATCGCCCGCGCCTGCACCAATGCCGCCATGAAGGTGCTCATCCTCGATGAACCGACGTCGTCGCTGACGCGCGTCGAGGTGGACCGCGTCTTCAAGGTCATCCGCGGCCTGCTCGACCGCGACCACGCCATTGTCTTCATCAGCCACAAGATGGACGAGGTCTTCGCCATCGGCGACGACTACACGGTGCTGCGCAACGGCGAGAAGATCGAAAGCGGCCGGATCGCCGACATTGCCGAGGCGGACCTGATCCGCGCCATGTCCGGCCGGGACCTTTCCTTCGACGAACATTTCCGCCCGAAAGGGCCGGTCACCGACACGATCATGCAGGTGCGCGGCCTTTCCGGCGCACGCTTCCACGATGTCGATTTCGAATTGCGGCGCGGCGAGATCCTCGGCTTTGCCGGGCTTGTCGGCGCCGGCCGCTCCGAAGTCATGCAGACCATCTTCGGCTTCCTGAAGGCCAAGGCCGGCAGCGTGACGGTCGACGGCAGGCCGTGGACGCTCAACGACACATCCGCCTCGGTCGACGGCGGCATGCTGTACCTCTCGGAAGAGCGCAAGCACCACGGCATTTTCCCGCTGCTGTCGCTGCGCGAAAACATCGGCATCTCCATCCTCTCGCTGACGAAAGGTGCCTTGGGCATCAGCGGCGGGCGCGAGCGTGAGGCGGTGCAGAAGATCATCGACGACTACGGCATCCGCACATCCGGCATGGGCAAGCGCATCTCGCAGCTTTCCGGCGGCAACCAGCAGAAGGCCATCATCGGCCGGGCGATGGCGACGCGGCCGCGCGTCCTGATCTTCGATGAGCCCACCAAGGGCATCGACATCCGCACCAAGACCGAGATCTACAAAATCATGAAGGGTCTGGCGGAGGAGGGCGTCGGCGTCATCCTCGTCTCATCCGAACTCGACGAACTCAAGAAATGCGCAAGCCGCATCGTGACCATGCATCACGGCCGCATCACCGGCGAGTTCGACACCACCAACACCAGCAACGAAACCCTCGTAGGCGCCATCTTCGGCACGGAGGCGAAAGCCCATGCAAACTAGCTCCACGCAAACCAGGCCCTGGGCGATCCTGTCGCGCAGCCCGCTTGCCGGCGTCTTCGTCGCGCTCGCCGTGATCTTCACGCTTTCCGCGCTGATCTCGCCCTATTTCCTCACGCCCTACAACCTGTCGGTCATCGCGCGCGGGCTCGCCTTCGTCGGCCTCATCACCATTGCGCAATCCATGCTGATGGTGCTGGGCGAGCTCGACCTGTCGCTAGGCGTAATCGGCGGGCTCTGCGGCGTCATCTCCGGCATCCTCATGGTGCGGCTCGGCTTCGAGCCCTATTCGGCCATGCTGCTGGCGATCCTGCTCGGCGCCTGCCTCGGCCTCATCAACGGCCTGCTGGTGACGGTGCTGCGGCTGCATTCTCTGGTGCTCACCATCGGCACGGCCGGCATCTTCGGCGGCGCCAACCTGGTTTTGACGCGCGGCGTCGCGATCACCGGCATTCCGAAGGACGTGCACTATCTCGGCCGCGGCGACCTTCTCGGCATTCCCGTGCCCTTCATCATCATGCTCGTGGCTTTGGCTGTCGCGACCTTCGTCATGCTGAAGACGCCCTTCGGCCGCTACATGTATGCGATCGGCAACAACCAGGCCGGCGCCCGCATGCTCGGCATCAAGGTCGACAAGGTGCGCCTTCTCGTCTTCACCGCCGCCGGGGCCATTGCCGCCCTTGCGGGCGTGCTGATGGTCGCGCGCCTCGGCACTGCCCAGCCATCGATCGGCGAGACCTGGGTCCTGGCGCCGATCGCCGCCTCCGTCATCGGCGGCGTCGCCACCACCGGCGGCATCGGCAGCCCGATCGGGGCGATCTTCGGAGCGGGCATCATCGCCATCATCGAGAACATCATCGTGCTCTTCGGCGTCTCGCCCTATTGGCAGGGCATCGTCTCGGGTGCGATCGTCGTGCTCGCCATTTCCTTCGACGCCGTTTCCCGCCGCTATCTCCGCCGTGACGCTTGAAGCCGACGGCCGCATCGATCTGACGAAAGAAAGCAGAATGAACCAGGAAGTCAAAACGAAGAAGCTGATCAACGCGCCGGAAAACATCATCGCGGAGATGATCGAAGGCATGGTCGGCGCGCATCCGGACATGTTGCGCGTCGAGGGTGCGACGGGACGGGCGGTCGTCGCCGTCGACGGTCCGCGCGATGGCAAGGTGGGCATCGTCGTGGGCGGCGGCTCGGGCCATGAGCCGGCCTTTGCCGGCTATGTCGGGCGCGGCCTTGCCGATGCCGCCGCCGTCGGCAACATCTTCGCGTCTCCCTCGCCGTCGCACATCGTCGAGGCTGCGCGCGCCGTCGACGGCGGCGTCGGCGTCGTCATGCTCTACGGCAACTATACGGGCGACGTGCTGAATTTCACCATGGCGGCCGAGGAGCTGGAACAGGCCGGCATCGCCGTGCGCCATGTCGCGGTCGCCGACGATGTCGCCTCCGCCCCGATCGAGCGCAAATCCGAGCGCCGCGGCATTGCCGGCGACTTCTTCGTCTTCAAGGTGGCCGGTGCCGCCGCTGATCTCGGCGAGCCGCTGGCGCGCGTCGAGGCGCTGGCGCAGGCCGCCAATGACGCGACCCGCTCGATGGGCGTGGCGCTCAGCCCCTGCTCGCTGCCGCAGACCGGCAAGCCGAACTTCACCATCGGCGACGACGAGATGGAAATCGGCATGGGCCTGCACGGCGAGCCCGGCATCCGTCGCCAGAAACTCGCGCCGGTGGACGAGGTGAGCGACGAACTCGTGGAGGCGGTGCTGAAGGAGCTGGACCTCAAGGCGGGCGAGCGCGTCGCTGTTCTCGTCAACGGCCTCGGTGCCACGTCGCAGATCGAACTCTACCTCATCTTCCGCCGCGTCAAGCAGCGGCTCGATGCTCTTGGCATCGAGATCCACGCCTCGTGGGTTGGTGAATATGCGACGTCGCTGGAAATGGCCGGCGCCTCCGTGACGCTGATGAAGCTGGACGATACCCTGCAGGCGCTGCTCGACCATCCCTGCCGCACGCCGGCCCTCGTCGTCGGCGCCTTCGAGAAGACCGACGACATCGCGATCCGCAGCCGCAAGGCGGTCAAGCTTGCCGAAAGCGGCGCCGCCGTTCAGGACAAGCCCCGCGAGCTGCTGACCGAGGGCGACGTCACGCCGGCGATCTTCAAGACGATGATGCATGCCGTCGGCGACGAGATCATCGCGGAGAAGAACTGGCTTTCCGAACTCGACGGCGTGATCGGCGACGGCGATCACGGCGTGACGATGGAAATCGGCTGGAAGGCCGTGCAGCGCGCGCTGGAAGATACCCAGGACGACGAGACGATCGAAGGCATCTGCAAGCGCATGGCCAAGGCCTTCCTCGACGCCGTTGGCGCCTCCTCCGGCCCGCTCTACGCCACCGCGTTCCTGCGCGCCGGCACGGCCGTCAGCCACCGCCTCAACCTCGACGGCGCGGGCATGGCCGAATGGCTGAGTGCGGCCTGCCAGGGCATTCGCGACCGCGGCCGCGCCGAACAGGGCGACAAGACGATGATCGACGCCTGGGTGCCGGCGGTCGAGGCGGGCTTTCGTGTTGCCAAGGATGGCGGCTCCACGCTGGACGTGCTGGTTGCCGCCCGTGACGGCGGCGAGGCCGGCATGAAGGCGACGGCGGCGCTCGAATCCCGGCGCGGCCGCTCGGCGAAACTCGGCGAACGCTCCGTCGGCCATATCGACCCCGGTGCGGCCTCGACCTATGTGACGCTACGCACCATGGCGGACGCGCTCCAGAAGGCGCTTGCCTGATCCAGGACAGTCAGCGCGGGCCTTGCAGCAAGGCCCGCGCGACGCCCTCATTGGTGACGAGCCGGTTGACATAACCGGCGCGCAGGATCGCCCGGATGATCGGGATCTTGCGGATACCGCCGGACACCAGCACGGAAATCGGCTTGAGCTTCAGCTTGTCCGGCGGCAGCGCGATGATCGAGTCGTTGAGGAAATGATCGATCGCCTGGCCGCGCGCATCGAGAAACCAGCCCATGAATTCGCCGACGGCGCCGCGCTTCAGCACCGTATCGAGATTGTCCTTCACGACGCGGATCTGGGTCAGCGACGTCTCCTGCGCCAAGGCCCCGCAGGAGACGATTCCGATATCGGCGATCTCGGTGCGCGCCAGCACGTCCGTCAATTCGTCGTTGAGCAGCAGCGCATTGCGGCTTTCGGGATTGGCGCAGTAGATCGGCGCCGTCAGGTAGTGACATTCGACGCCGAGCGCGCGGGCAAAGGCCGTCGCGACCTCGAACGTATTGGTGGCCGAGCCGCTGGTGACCCCGCCGGTCAACCCCACGACCCAGCTTTCGGATTTCGGCCGGGCGCGCAGGCTGCGCACGGCAAAGCTCAGCGTGCGCCCGGAGCCGATGCCGACGCCCATGTCGCGCCCCTCGATCAGTTCGCTCGCCAGCGAACCGGCCGCCTCGCCGATGACGCGCTTCTGCTCCAGATAATCGTCGAGATCCGGCACCACCAGCGCATCGACCAGGCCGTAGCGGGCGGAGACCTTTTCGGCAAGCTCGATACAGTCTGTCAAAGGCAGGCTGACATTGACCTGCACGCTGCCGGATTCCCGCACCTGGCCGATGATTTTGTTGACCTTCAGCCGCGTGATGTTCATGCGCTGGGCGATTTCCTGCTGGGTCTGCCCGCCGATGAAATAGAGCCAGGCGACGCGCGCGCGCTCCAGTTCCTCATCGAAATGTCCCCAGTCTTCGCCCACGCGCTGCACTCTCCCCAAATCGTTTCTTTCGATACGCCAACTGGTGGGCCATGGGCAACCGCGGATTGATCAGCGCTGAAGCGTGATATGTCCCGGCGAAGCAGGTTAATGACGCCCTGGATATTGACTCCCTCTGCAACGCGCCTGAAACATGGTTTTAGCGATCATGGGAGGCGAACGATGGCTGACGAGCAGACCCCAGGCACCAATTCCGACGTTGCAGCGGCGATTGCCGGCGTGACCCCGCCGGCGGTCAAGAAGCCGCGCGCGCCGAGAGTGAAGAAGGTGGCCGCGGAAGCGAAGGCAAAATCGTCTCCCTCCCAGCCGGCAAAGGTCTCCGATGCCCGCAAGAAGCGGACCGGCAATGGCGCCGAGGTGACGCCCGCGGCCGAGCCCGTTGCCGCCAAGCGCCAGCGCAGCAACGTTGCCGCGAAAAAGCAGGCTGCCGTTGCCGTCAGCGCGCCTGCTTCGGCCGGTGACGAGATGGCTGAGCTTCTTCAGCTCGAAGACGAGAACAAGCGGCTTCGCAAGATCCTGGCTGAGAAGCTTCGCGCGGAAAATGCCGACCTGCGGAAGAAGCTTGGTCTCGCCTGATCGGCGGGCACATTCGGGCCGGCAGACAAGATCGGCCCTAGCCATGACATCGTCGGTAGCGAAAATGCGCTGAGGCTCACGTCCCGAGTCGGATTGGCGCGTCATGTCCGTCGTGACGCGAATGCTCGAGGTTGAAGCACGATGAAATCACCATGGAAGTTTATCGGGAACCTGATCTCGCGCGGCCGGCCGGCAGACCGGGACACTGGCCAGGATGCGGGGCCTGCCGAAGCTGAGGCGCGCCCCGAGCCGGCGCAGGAAAACACGCTCCCCGTAACAGAGCTACCCGCCGAGGATGTGTCCCCGATCCGTGAACCGGCCGAGGAGGAGGCGAGGGCATCCGAGCGGTCTGCCCGCGTTCGCGCCAAGGCACGGATGGCTCCAAAACGACACGAGGCCGTCAAAGAGGTTGCAACGCGCAGGAAGCGGGTTGGCCGGACGAAGAAGATCGAAATCGGCACGACAGTCGCGCTTACCAGCCAGCCAGAAAGCGCCGCAAACACGCAGGACCGTTTCCAGACCGAGGTGGAAAATGTGGATGCGGATGTCCAGCGGCTGAGGCGCCAGTTGGCGGATGTGCTGGTTTTGCAGAATGCTCAGCTCAAGAAGATGCTGGAGCGATTTGGCGTTTCGTGATCACGCGGCAGTCTGGCGGATGCCCACACGTTCGAGCATTTCGACAAGCTGCGCGCGCTCCGCTTCGAGCCGTTTGCGCAATTGTAGCCTGAGCTTCCGATTGGCGTCTTCAAGCTCGATCAACGCGTCATAGGTCGGGACAGCCGCTGCCACCGGTTCCACCGCGGGTGTCGCTGTCGTCGTCGCGCTTGAGGGTTTCGCTACGCTACGCTTGCGCGCCGGCTGCCGCTTTTCGACCTCTGGCAGAGCCGTTTCGACGGCCTCGGGCGTCGGGATGATCTCAGGCGCCTCGATGGGTGCAGGTGCTTCCGCGACCTCTTCGACCAAAGCCGGTTCAGCAGCCGGCGGTTCTACGGCAATCGGCTGCTCCACGAAAATACCCGGCGCCTCGATCTCGGCCTCGCGGGCGAGGGCCTTGAAGTCCGTGTCACCCCAGATAGACGATGCCTGGGGCTTGGGCTGCCGGCGGCTGTTCTTTTTCACGACGACAAAGCTGCGCTGCGATTTCATGCGCGGGTAGACCTTTGGCTCAAAGTTTTGCCTCGCAGAGAACAAGGCTCGGCGTCGCATACATTAGTTGCGGCTACGATACAATCGATCGAGGGAATGGGGGTTCAGGCCAGGCCGAGCTTCTTGCGCAACTCGCTGTTTTCGGTGCGCAGTTTTTCGGCCAGCAGGCCGCGAAGGCGGATGTTTTCCGCTTCGAGCGCCAGCAGGTCCGCGAGGCCATCGTCCTGGGAGGCGGGTGCAGCAGGTTTCGCGTCCGCCGTCGGCACTGCCCGCTTCCACTGGTAAAAAGTCTGGTCCGAAATGCCGGCGTCCGCGGCAGCCGCCTTCAACGTCGATCCCTCGCTCAGGCGGCGCTCGATTTGAGCAAGCTTTTCGGCCTTCTCGCTTTCGGAGTGCCGGCGCGACTTCGAGGGCGAGACAGCAGGAGTCACGACCGGTGCTGCCGCTTCCTTGCGCTTTGCCGGAGGCCGACGTTTCTTTGTCTCGGCAGGGACTGCGGCCGGGGTGGCCTCAACCGCTTGGGTGCTCGCATCGAGATTTGGTTCGTCTGCCATCGTAAACTCCAACTGAACAAGGGCTTTTGTCATCTGTGCAGCCACGGGAGTCAAGCCAAAGGAAATGTAAGGGCAACGTGCCCGATAAGTTCCATAACAAGTCCTATGTGACTTTGGTGGATGGGCTGTCCGCGTTTGCGCCTTTCAAGGCGCCACCTGCTCCTGGCCGGCGGCGGACATGGCTGATAGGAGTGCGGTGGCCTGGGGCAGCAGGTGGGGATGCCGGTCGAAGCGGAAGAGGGTTTGTTGCGGCAGGCGGAGGGCCTGGGCGCCGGCTTCGGTGAGGTGGAGCGCGATGCCTTCCGGTGTGGCAGCGAGCGCGAGGAGGTCGCGGCTGTCGCAGGCGAGATCCTGGTCGGTGCGCTCGATATACAGGAGGTCCTCGATCAGGGGCGGGATTTCGCCGCTGCGTGTGCGGCCGCAGGCGAAATGCAGGATGTCGAGCGGGTTTTTGGGCGAGATGAAGCCAAGCGAGAGGACCAGCAGGTCGTGCTGTTCGGTGAAGACCTCTTCGACCTCAAAGGAGCCGGATGATTGTGCCATGGGGGGCATCATGACCGGCGCCGGCAATGGCTTCAAGGCCATGCCCTCGCCTTTTGTGGAACCCGGACGGGGCTGATAGCATTTGGGCGGCATGACCTATGAACTCTACTACTGGAGCGGCATTCAGGGCCGCGGGGAATATGTGCGGCTGGCGCTGGAGGCAGCGGGTGCGCCCTATCGCGATGTCGCGCGGGAGGATGGCGACCGGGTGCTTTCGGCTTTCGGCAAGGAGCTTGCGACGCCCTCCTTCGCGCCGCCGTTCCTGAAGGACGGGGCGGTGGTCGTCGGACAGGTGGCGGCGATCCTGCTCTATCTCGGCGACCGGCTGGAGCTGGCGCCGAAGGACGAGCGGCTGCGGCTATGGACGCACCAGATCCAGCTCACCATCGCCGATTTCGTCGTGGAGGGGCATGATGTGCACCACCCGATCGGCGCCGGGCAATATTACGAGGACCAGAAGCCGGAGGCGCTGCGCCGGGCGAAGGAATTCCGCGAGGAGCGCGTGCCAAAGTTCCTCGGCTGGTTCGAGACCATCCTGGAGCGCAACCCCGCCGGCCCCGACCACCTCGTCGGCGATCGGCTGACTTATGCCGATCTCTCGCTGTTCCAGGTGATGAGCGGGCTTTCCTATGCCTTCCCGCGGTTGATGGAACAGCTTTACGGCGACTATCCGAAGATAGCCGCCCTCTCGGCCGCCGTGGCGAAACATCCGCGCATTGCAGCCTATCTGAAAAGCGAGCGGCGCCTTGCGCCGAACGAGGACGATCTGTTCCGCCACTATCCGGAACTCGACCCGTAGTCTCGGCCGCCAAACGGTTCTAGTGGCCCGTGGGCAGGGTCTCCGGGAAGGGGATGAACTCGGCCTTGTCGTCCGGCGGCAGGCGGAAGCGGCCGTGTTCGAAATCGCCCTTGATCCAGGCTTCCCGCGCGGCTTCCAGCTTCTCCTTCGAGGAGGCGACGAAATTCCAGGCGATGTAGCGCGGCCCGTTCATCGTCTCGCCGCCGAGCAGCATCAGGCGGGCGCCCGCCTCGCCTGCGGTAACGGTGATCGGATCGCCGGGGCGAAACACCATCATCCGGCCGGCCAGAAATTCCTCGCCGGCGATCAGCACGGAGCCCTGCGTGACGTAAAGACCGCGGTCCTCGTGGTTGTCGGGCAGCGGCAGCTTGGCGCCGGCTTCCAGCACCGCATCGGCATAGAACATCTCGGAGAAGGTTTTCACCGGCGCGCGTTCGCCCCAGGCATTGCCGAGGATGAGGCGCACCTGCTTGCCCTCGCCGGTGAGGAACGGCAGGGCGTCGGCGCCCTGGTGTTCGAAGCTTGCCGGCTTGTCCTCGTCGGCTTCCGGCAGCGCCACCCAGGTCTGGATGCCGAACAGCGAATGGCGTTTGGCGCGGGTCTCGGGGCTGGTGCGCTCGGAATGGGTGACGCCGTTGCCGGCGACCATCCAGTTCACCTCGCCCGGATAGATCATCTGGTTGGTGCCGAGGCTGTCGCGGTGCTGGAACTCGCCCTGGTAGAGATAGGTGACGGTGGCAAGGCCGATATGGGGATGCGGGCGCACGTCGATGCCGCCGTCGTGCAGGAATTCGGCCGGTCCCATCTGGTCGAAGAAGATGAAGGGGCCGACCATCTGGCGCTCCGGCGCCGGCAGCGCGCGGCGCACCTCGAAGCCACCGAGATCGCGGGCGCGGGGCACGATCAGCATCTCGATGTCGTCGACCGTGCCGGCCTCGGGACATTGCGGTTCTATACCGGGCATCCAGCTCATGGTTTTTTCTCCTCGTTGGATTGTTTAAAAGCCGGCTCCGGGGCGGGAGCCGGCCGCTTTCGTCCACCTTATCCCTGATCGGCAAGGAAGGCAGCAATGGCGTCGATCTCCGGCTGGCGCACCTCATGGCCGCCATCGTGCAGCGCGAGATTAACCGCAGCGCCCTCGCCTTCCAGATAGGCGGCGAGCTTCTCTGTCAGCGGCAGCGGGCAGATCGGATCGCGCCTTCCGGCGGTGATCAGGATTTTTCGGCCGGCAAGTGCGGCGTTGGGCGCGGGCGTCCAGGGGATCAGCGGATGCATCAACACCGCCCGGTCGAACAGGTCCGGCGCTTTGAAGAGCACGGCGGCGAGGATGTTTGCGCCGTTGGAATAGCCGAGGCCATAGATCGGCGTATCGGGGTTTTCCGCCTTATGGGCGCGGATGAACTCCGCCATCTTCTTCGTGCGCAGCGCGAGGTCCGCCATGTCGTAGACCCCTTCCCCCGTGCGGCGGAAGAAGCGGTTTGCGCCATGTTCGGAAACGTCGCCGCGCGGCGAGACGATGCCGGCTGCGGGCAGGATCTGGTGCACGAGGCCGGTGAACTGGTGTTCGTCGCCGCCGGTGCCGTGGAAGGTGAAGACCAGCGGCGCGCCGGCATCCGGCGTCGTGGCGAAATGGTGGTAGGCGTCACGGGACATGATGGTCTCCCTGGAAACAAAGAGGAGGCCGCCGGCTGGGTGGCGCCGGCGGGATTGCAAACTAGTCGACGATCGGCGGCAGGATCTCTTCGATCTGCGCGCGCAGATGGTCGTGCTGGCGCGGCAGCTTCAGCGCCTGGCCGAGATGGGCGGTGTCCTCGTCGCGGTTGAAGCCCGGCTCGTTGGTCGCCACTTCGAACAGCACGCCACCCGGCGTGCGGAAGTAGATGGCCCAGAAGTAATCGCGGTCGATGACCGGGGTGACGTGGTAGCCGGTATCCATGAGCGCCTTGCGCACTTCTTCCTGGGCCGCGCGGTTTTCCACCGCGAAGGCGACGTGGTGCACGGAGCCGGCACCCTGGCGGGCGGACGGTGCGCCGGGCAGCACTTCGAGATCGATGACATCGGCGCCGTTGCCATCCTTGACGGCATAGCGGGTCAGCGCACCGCGGCGGTCGATTTCCTCATAGCCCATATATTTCAAGAGTTCGCCGGTGGCGCCGCCATCGCGCAGCCGCATGGTCACGCCGTGGAAACCGTGCACGCCCTCAGCGGCCGGAACCGTGCCGCCGGCAAAGGGCAGGCGTTTGTCGCCGTCCACCTCGGTCAGCGCGAAGCCGTCGCCGTCGGGGCCGAGGAAGCGCAGGCGCTTCTCGCCGAAGGCTTCGTCTTCCGCAAGGCCGGTCAGGCCGGTGCCGGAAAAACGCTCCTTCCAGTAGCCGAGCGAGCCCTTCGGCACGGAAAACACCGTTTCGGAGACTTCACCGGCGCCGCGCCCGCCCTTGGCGATGTGCGGGAAGGGGAAATAGGTCATGACCGTGCCGGCCGAGCCGGTCTCGTCGCCGTAATAGAGATGGTAGACGTCGGGCGCGTCGAAGTTGACGGTCTTCTTGACGCGGCGAAGCCCGAGCGTCTTGGTGAAGAAGTCGTTGTTTTCCTGCGCGTCGGCCGCCATCGAGGTGACGTGGTGCAGGCCTTTGATCTGGGTAAGCATGGATTTGTCCTCGCTCTCGGTTCATTCGTTGAGCAAGAGATAACCTCCCTCGGCCTTCACCAGAAGATCCATAATATTGCATATATTGTTGACGTTTTCGCAATAGTGCCGATTGCGTTGCGCGGCCGGGCGGCGTCGACTAAGGTCAAAACCACCCGCAGACATGGTTGAGAGATTGCCGTTGACGCTTCCCGACAAAGACCCGGCCCATAAAGACCTGACATGCGTGGGCCTCTATTTCGGCACGCCGGAAGCCCCCAGCCTCACCACGGTGCCGATCCGGGCCGCGGGCTTTTCCGTCACCAGCATCTGCAAGGAATTCGAGCCGGGCGGGGAAAACGACGTGCCCCTCCCCGCGGCTGACGCCTATTTCCTCATGCTCTACCTGGAGGATGCCGCGCACGCCGATATCCGCGCCGACGGATCGGCGACGCCGGTGCGCCACTACGAGCGCGGATCGATCTGCCTGGTCGACCTCGCGGACGGTGCGCGCATCCGCCTTGCCAGCCGGCTTCGCGCGCTCGCCTTCGTTTTGCCCAAGGGGCTGTTCGACGAGGCGGCGGCGCTGTCGCCGGGCGTGGCGAGCCGACGGCTGGTCTGCCGGCGCGGCGAACAGGATTCCGTGCTCGGCAATCTCGGCACGGCGCTGCTGGCATTGCTCGGAAGTCGCGCGGAACCCTCGCCGCCCGCGCTGCTGCGCCATGTCGCGGTGGCGATCTGCGCCCATCTGCTGCACCAGTACGGCGAAAAACCCGCCGTCTGGGACCGCAAGCACCTGAATTGACGGGAGGGAGGCCGCGGTGAACGAAGCGTTTTTTGCAGATCCCGCCAGGGCGGCGGCTCTTCCGCGCCGGGCGATCCTGCATGTCTCGCCGATGACCGTGACGCGCCTCAGCTCCGACCGCGACGACCTCGTGACGAGCCCGCCGAACCCGCGCGAGGAAGCCTTCAACATCATCACGCAGCTCGCCGATTTCCGCCTGCACCGGTTGTGGCGCGGCGCCGCGCTGGTCTTCGAGGGCGGCTATCCGAAGGGCGCGCTTGCGATTACGGACCTGCGCGAGGAATGGCGCTGCCACCACCTCTCGCCCTTCGACAATGTGCGCTTCCAGATCCCGTTCTGGCATGTGCGGGCCTTTGCCGCCGAGATCGGCCGGCCGGACCTGTCGGGCTTCAAATGCCCGCCCGGCACGCTCGACCCGGTGATGCTGGGCCTCGCCCAGGCGCTGCTGCCGGCGCTGGAGCGGCCGCAGCAGGCAAGCCGGCTGTTCCTCGAACAGGTCGGGCTTGCCATCCTCACCCACCTGACGCAGGCCTATGGCGGCGTCTATTTCCCCGCCGAGCGCCGCGGCACGCTGGCGCCCTGGCAGGAGAAGCGCGCGCTGGAATTCCTCGCCGCCCGCCTCGACGGCGGCTTTTCCATCGCGGAGCTGGCGGAAAGCTGCGAGCTGTCGCAGAGCTATTTCATCAAGGCCTTCAAGGCGAGCTTCGGCCGCACGCCGGCCCGCTGGCTCACCGAATATCGCGTCGCCTGCGCCAAGGACATGCTCCTGACGGACCTGCCGATCGCCGAGATCGCCATCAGCTGCGGCTTTGCCGACCAGAGCCACCTGACCAAGATCTTCTCCGCCGTCACCGGCGGCACCCCCGCCCGCTTCCGCCGCGACAGCCGCTCCTGAATTTTTCGGATCGACGCGATGGGCCGCGCGCATGGTTGCGTGCATTTTCAACCTAGAAACCTGGCGGAATCTTCAAAAGACGAACATACCGGACAAGAACGGCGCGGGGCGCGGGGGCATAGTCGGGTCATTCCGGAACCCGCAACCCGCATCCTGCAAAGGGAGACCGTCCATGACCCTGAATGCCACGCCGACCCCCGGCAGCCAGCTGATTTCGCCCAAGGACCACACGCTGATCATGATCGACTTCCAGTCGCAGATGTCCTTTGCGACCAAGTCGATCGACGCCGTCAACCTGCGCAACAACGCCGCCCTCGTCGCCCATGGCGCCAAGGGTTTCGGCGTTTCCACGATCCTCACGACCGTGGCGGAAAAGACCTTTTCCGGCCCGATGTTTACTGAGATCACCGAGGCCTTTCCCGGCCAGGCGCTGCTGGACCGCACCTCGATGAACACTTGGGAGGATGCCGCCGTCATCGAGGAGGTGAACCGCATCGGCAAGAAGCGCCTGGCACTGTGCGGCCTGTGGACCTCCGTCTGCATCGTCGGCCCGTCGCTTTCGGCCCTCGACCAGGGCTTCGAGGTCTACGTCATCGCGGATGCCTGCGGCGACATTTCCACGGAAGCCCACGACCGTGCCATGGACCGCATGGTGCAGGCCGGCGTGCGCCCGATGACCTCGCTGCAATACCTGCTGGAGCTGCAACGCGACTGGGCGCGCGCCGAAAGCTACGAGCTGACGACGGGCATCGCCAAGAAATTCGGCGGAGCGTATGGTCTCGGCATCATCTACGCCAAGACCATGTTCGGTGCCTCCGAAGCGCACTGAGCCAAGCGCCTGCCCTACCCCGTTCCGCCTGCCCGCATCGCCTGCGGGCGGGCACTCGATCCATGATGGAGGGAAGCCTGTGATGAAAATCTATCTCCTCTCGCTCGGCGCCGGCCTGCTTGTGGGCGTGGTCTACAGCCTGTTGAACGTGCGCTCGCCGGCCCCGCCGGTGGTGGCGCTGATCGGGCTGCTCGGCATTCTCGTCGGCGAACAGATCGTGCCGCTCGCCAAGTCGTTCTGGAACCGTGACCCGGCCGCGCAATCCTGGCTGCAGCATCACGTCAAGCCGCATGTCTTCGGCGAAATGCCGAAGGGCGGAAAACCCACCGACAGGACACACGCCTGATGCCGACCCGTCGTAAATTCCTCGGCGCGACCGCCGCCGCCCTCACGATGGGTAGCGCCAGCGCGCATGCCCAACAGGAGACCCGTTCGATGACCGCTGATCTCATCCTTCGCAACGGCCGTTTCACCACCCTCGACCGCAGCAATCCGCAGGCGACGGCCGTGGCGATTGCCGACGGCACCTTCCTCGCCGTCGGCGACGAGCGCGAGGTAATGGCGCTGGCCGGGCCGGAAACGCGGGTGATCGACCTCAAGGGCCGCAGCGCCCTGCCCGGGCTCTGCGACAACCACACCCACGTCGTGCGCGGCGGGCTGAACTTCAACATGGAACTGCGCTGGGACGGCGTGCGCTCGCTCGCCGACGCGATGGACATGCTGAAGCGCCAGGTGGCGATCACCCCGCCGCCGCAATGGGTGCGCGTCGTCGGCGGTTTCACCGAGCATCAATTCGCGGAAAAACGCCTGCCGACCATCGAGGAGATCAACGCCGTTGCGCCCGATACGCCGGTCTTCCTGCTGCATCTCTACGACCGCGCGCTGCTCAACGGCGCCGCGCTCAGGGCGGTCGGCTACGGCAAGGACACGCCGAACCCGCCGGGCGGCGAGATCATCCGCGATTCCAATGGAAACCCGACCGGCCTGCTTCTGGCAAAACCCAATGCCGGCATCCTCTATTCGACGCTGGCCAAAGGCCCGAAGCTCCCCTTCGACTACCAGGTCAATTCCACCCGGCATTTCATGCGCGAGCTCAACCGGCTCGGCGTCACCTCCGTCATCGATGCCGGTGGCGGTTTCCAGAACTATCCGGACGACTATGCCGTCATCCAGAAGCTCGCCGACGACAACCAGATGACCGTGCGGCTCGCCTACAACCTCTTCACGCAGAAGCCGAAGGAGGAGAAGCAGGATTTCCTCAACTGGACGAAGTCGGTCAAGTACAAGCAGGGCAACGATTATTTCCGCCACAACGGGGCCGGCGAAATGCTGGTCTTCTCCGCCGCCGACTTCGAGGATTTCCGCGAGCCGCGGCCGGACATGCCGCCGGAAATGGAGGGCGACCTCGAAGGCGTCGTGCGCATCCTCGCCGAAAACCGCTGGCCCTGGCGCCTGCACGCCACCTATGACGAGACGATTTCGCGGGCACTCGACGTGTTCGAGAAGGTCAACCGCGATATTCCGCTGCAAGGCCTCAACTGGTTCTTCGACCATGCGGAAACCATTTCCGAACGCTCGATCGACCGCGTGGCGGCGCTCGGCGGCGGCATCGCCGTGCAGCACCGCATGGCCTATCAGGGCGAATATTTTGTCGAGCGCTACGGCAATGCCGCAGCCGAAGCCACGCCCCCCGTCGCCCGCATGCTGGAAAAGGGCATAAAAACCTCCGCCGGCACGGATGCCACCCGCGTCGCCTCCTACAATCCCTGGGTCTCGCTGTCCTGGATGGTGACCGGAAGGACGGTCGGTGGCCTGGCGCTCTATCCGCGCGCCAATTGCCTCGACCGCGAGGCGGCGCTGAGGATGTGGACGGAAAACGTCACCTGGTTCTCCAACGAGGAGGGCAAAAAGGGCCGCATCGAAAAGGGCCAGTTCGCCGACCTCATCGTGCCCGACAAGGACTTTTTCACCTGCGCGGAGGACGAGATCTCGTTCCTGACCTCGGAACTCACCATGGTCGGCGGCAAGATCGTCTATGGTGCCGGCGATTTCGCCGCGCTCGACGAAAACCCCGTGCCGCCGGCAATGCCCGACTGGTCGCCGGTGAAGACCTTCGGTGGTTACGCCGCCTGGGGCGAGCCGGAGGGCGCGGGCAAACGCTCGCTGCGGCGCACTGCGATCTCGACCTGCGGCTGCGCCAGTTCCTGCGGCGTGCATGGCCACGACCATGCCGGCGCCTGGACGTCGAAACTGCCGATCGGCGATCTCAAGGGCTTTTTTGGCGCGCTCGGCTGTGCCTGCTGGGCGGTATAGGAGAGAACATGCTGCAAACCATGGAACAGCGCGCGGCAAAAGTCTGCGCGCCCTTCATCATCAGCCATCCGGTGCGGCTTCTGGCGCTGCTCGGGCTCTGCGCCGCCTATATCCAGGGCAGCCTGATGAAGCTCTTCGATTTCAACAGCGCCATTGCCGAGATGGAGCATTTCGGCCTGACGCCCGCCGCCCCCATCGCCGCCGCGGTCATCTTCTTCGAGCTCGCCTGCTCGGCCATGGTGCTGACCGGCTTCTGCCGCTGGATCGGCGCGCTGGCGCTCTCGGCCTTCACGCTGATGGCAACCTTCATCGCGCTGCGCTTCTGGGAAATGACGCCCGGCATGGAGCGCATGATGGCGACCAACGCCTTCTTCGAGCATCTCGGCCTGGCCGGCGCCTTCCTGCTCGTCGCCTGGTACGACCTGCACCGCTGGAAGACGGCGCCCCGGGAGGACTGGACCTGATGGCCGCCGAGACCGCTCGCCCGCCCGGCGCCTTCGCGCCCCTGCGCCAAAAAATCTTCGCCGTGCTCTGGGTGGCGACGATCGTCGGCAATATCGGCACCTTCGTGCGCGATGTCGCAAGCTCCTGGCTGGTGACGGACCTTTCCGCCGCCCCCGCCGCCGTGGCCCTCATCCAGGCGGCCTCCACCTTCCCGATCTTCCTGCTGGCGATCCCCGCCGGCGTGCTTTCCGATATCCTCGACCGGCGGAAATTTTTGATCGTCATCCAGCTCATCCTCGCCACCGCCAGCATCTCGCTGCTGACGCTGTCGGCGACCGGGCTGCAATCGATCACCTCGCTCGTCGCCTTCACCTTCATCGGCGGCATCGGCGCGGCGCTGATGGCGCCCACCTGGCAGGCGATCGTGCCGGAACTGGTGACGAAGGCCGACGTCAAGGGCGCCATCGCGCTGAATTCGCTCGGCATCAACATTTCGCGCGCCATCGGCCCGGCGCTCGGCGGCGTGCTGCTCGCAACGTTTGGCGCGGCCGTCACCTATGGCGTGGACGTCATCAGCTATGTCTTCGTCATCGCCGCCCTGCTCTGGTGGCGGCGGCCGGCCAACAGCGAGGATGTCCTGTCCGAACGCTTCTTCGGCGCCTTCCGCGCGGGCCTGCGGTATGCCAAGTCGAGCCGCGAGCTGCATGTCGTGCTGGTGCGCGCGGCCGTGTTCTTCGCCTTTTCCAGCGCGGTCTGGGCGCTGCTGCCGCTCGTCGCGCGCAACCTGCTCGGCGGCACGGCCGGTTTCTATGGCGTGCTGCTCGGCGCGGTGGGTGCCGGTGCCATCGGCGGCGCCTTCCTGATGCCGACGCTGCGCGCCCGCCTCGACGTTGACGGGCTGATGCTGCTCGCCGCCATCGCTGCCGCGGCCGTCATGGCGGGGCTGTCGCTCGCTCCGCCGCAATGGGTGGCGATCCTCCTGCTTCTGCTGCTTGGCGCGGGCTGGATCACCGCGCTCACCACGCTCAACGGCACGGCGCAATCCGTGCTGCCGAACTGGGTGCGCGGCCGCTCGCTTGCCATCTACCTCACCGTGTTCAACGGCGCGATGACCGCCGGCAGCCTTGCCTGGGGCACGATCGCCGAGGCGCTCGGCATTTCCGCCACGCTGCTGGTCGCCGCCGCCGGCCTCCTGGTCGTCGGCCTGGTCTTCCACCGGCTGAAGCTGCCGAAGGGCGAGGCGGACCTCGTGCCCTCCAACCATTGGCCCGAGCCGCTGACCGCCGGCACGGTGGAAAACGACCGCGGCCCCGTGCTGATCACCGTCGAATACCGGGTGGATGCCGCCGACCGCGCGGCCTTCCTCGCCGCACTCGATACCTTCTCCTCGGAACGGCGGCGCGACGGCGCCTATGGCTGGGGCGTGACGGAGGATGCGGCCGACCCGGAGATCTTCCTCGAATGGTTCTTCGTAGAATCCTGGGCCGAACACCTGCGCCAGCACCGCCGCATCTCGAAAGCCGATGCCGACCTGCAGGCGGAGGTGCGCAAGTTCCACAAGGGCGAAGACCCGCCGACCGTGCGCCACCTGCTCGCCGCCGACTGGCGCTGACGACACGCCAAAACCATCCGATCAAAGGAGGAGGTTCATGACCAACTGGAGCACCCTATTGCCCATCACCCGGCGCCAGACGCTGACCGCCGCGGCCCTTGCCGGTGCGGCCACGCTGTTGCCCCGCCTTGCCTTTTCACAAACCCAACCCGAAGGAGCAGAGACCATGAGCACCATCACCACGAAGGACGGAACCCGGATTTTCTACAAGGATTGGGGCACGGGCCAGCCGATCCTGTTCTCCCATGGATGGCCGCTTTCGGCGGATGCCTGGGATGCGCAGCTGCTGTTCTTCGGCCAGAACGGTTTTCGCGTCATCGCCCATGACCGGCGCGGCCACGGCCGGTCCGACCAGCCCTGGGACGGCAACACTATGGACCAATATGCCGACGATCTTGCCGAGCTGATCGAAAAGCTCGACCTCAAGGACCTCGTCATGATCGGCCATTCCACCGGCGGCGGCGAAGTCGCCCACTATATCGGCCGCCACGGCACGGCGCGCGTCGCCAAGGTGGTGCTGGTCGGCGCGGTGCCGCCCCTGATGCTGAAGACCGAGGCCAACCCGGAAGGCACGCCGCTCGAAGTCTTCGACGGCATCCGCCAGGGCACGGCGACGAACCGCTCGCAGTTCTTCAAGGACCTCACCCTCCCCTTCTACGGCTTCAACCGCGAGGGCGCCAAGGTCAACGAGGGTTTCCGAGAGAGCTTCTGGCTGCAGGGCATGGCGGGCTCCATCAAGGGCCACTACGACTGCGTGCACGAATTCTCCGAGGTCGACTACACCGAAGACCTCAAGAAGATCGACCGCCCGACGCTGATCATCCATGGCGACGACGACCAGATCGTACCGATCGCGGCGTCTGCGGAAAAGTCGGCGAAGATCGTGAAGGATGCGCAGTTGCTGATTTACAAGGGCGGTGCGCATGGGCTGGCCGAGGTGCAGGCGGAAAAGTTCAACGCCGATGTGCTGGCGTTCGTGAAGGGTTGATGGGTTTCGGGGTGCCGCCAAAGGCACCCCCCTCTGGCCTGCCGGACATCTCCCCCTCAAGGGGGAGTGTTCATGTTGGACTCGCGAGGCGTTTTCTTGCGAGGAAGATGTCGAGTGTGATCTGGAGCATTTCGAGT
>NZ_JBXAFY010000012.1:0-164453 GCF_058793575.1 Shinella sp. GW835-FHT14H05
GATGCCGCCCAGGCGATGCGGATCGCCGAAAGCTTCGGGACCGCCGTCGTCGACGGCGACGGCGTGCGCGACACGCATGAACGCCTGATCCTCGAAACCGTCGATGCTCTATCCGAAGGCCTCGGTGAGCGCGCGATGCAGATCCACCTGCAACGCATCGTCGGAGCCTTCGTCGGATCCGCCCATGGCGCTGGCCAGTTCTACTCGCGCGCCGTGACCGAAGCCCGCGATGCCACGGCCAAGGCCGCCAGCGATGCCCGTGACGACGACCGCGATGGCATTGTCGGTTACGACAGTTCCGCCCAGCGCAAGCGGGAATTTGCCGCCGACATGGGTATCCAGGCATTCTCGCTCCGCATGGCCGCCGAAGGCGCGGTTGCGGCCTACGAACACGCTGTCGGGGAAGCCTGGAAGCCCTTCGATCGCCCGATCGACAATCCTGGTCAGACCCTCGACCGCAAAGCGGCCGAAGCGCAGATGGACGCGCTCGGTTGAGCGATCAGGTGGGGCCGCGGCCCCACCATTTCCGTTGCTACCGGGGCCTATTGGCCCTTGGACTCAGCGGAAACTTGGCCGGGTCATCGGTCCATGGATCGAAAATTGCCGCGCCCGAGTGGCGCGTGTCTTTCACGTTGCGCGTGACGAGATAGAGCTCGTATTCGATCGCGGTCGCTGCCAGCATCGTATCGATCACGGGCGGTGGATGCCCAGTGTCCTTTTTGACTTCTCCCGAAATGCGTCCCCACAACCGCACGGCCTCGTCGCGCAGGGAAAGCACACGATCGCCAAACCGATCCGCAAGAGCGTCCCGCGACGCGATATAGCGCGAGCGGTCGGGATGGTCGTTTGGCAGGTTATGAATTCCCTTGTCATACTCGGCGAGTGTCAGGATGCTGAGATAGAAAGTCTCTTCGTCTTGACCAGTCGCCCATGCTTTTACGGAGGGAGCGCCCTGCGGGTTGGTCAGCGCGGCCACCACATTGGTATCGAGCAGCCATCCCCTCACAGCTCGACATCCCGGCCAAGGTCGTCGTCGCGTTCAAGATCCAGGCCCCCGAGATGCAACGCCTCCATGAAGTTGACGAACGGTACGCGTGGCGTAGCCGGTGTCAGGCGCTCGAATTCTTCGACGCTCATGATGACAACCGCATCATGTCCCCGAACGGTTACGCGTTGGGGACCGTCCTCACGGGCATGCCGGACAACCTCGCTGAAGCGCGCTTTCGCGTCCTCGAGTTTCCACCGCCCGCTCATTGTCGGGTTCACTGATCTGTTCGTACCTGAAAGTTGTGTTTGCTTGCCCATTCGTTCCACCTAGTCAGATGGTCAGATATATAGCATGTCCTTCGTTCCGACACCAGATCGAACCTGAAAAGGAAAGAAGAAAGGCGAGCGCCAGGCGACCCGTCCGGCTTCGGTCCTGCCGGAGCCGGGAACCCGCGCAAGGGCTTCGCCCTCCTCCACTTCGTTCCGGCGCTTAGCGTGCGCCGTGCCCCTATGGCTCCGGCTTCCGGACCGCCGTGACGGGGTCGCGATAGGCGCGACCTCTCGAACGGAGGTAAGGAAAATGAGGAAAAAGACCGAAGCGCAGCGCGTCGACATCTACACGCGCATCACCGACAGGATCGTCGAAGATCTCTCGAAGGGGGTCCGCCCATGGGTGCAGCCGTGGTGCGCGTCCAACATGGAAGGCAGGATCACCCGTCCCTTGCGGCACAACGGCCTTCCTTATAGCGGCATGAACGTCCTGCTCTTGTGGTCGGAGGGCATCGCGCGAGGGTTCTCCTCGCCGATGTGGATGACGTTCAAACAGGCGTTGGAGCTTGGCGCAGCCGTGCGCAAGGGCGAGTCCGGCGCGACCGTGGTCTTCGCCAGTCGCTTCAGCAAGTCCGAATCCGATGGTCATGGCGGTGAGATCGAGCGCGAAATCCCCTTCCTCAAGGCGTATACCGTCTTCAACGTTGCGCAAATTGACGGCTTGCCCGACCGGTACCACCACGCCGCAGCGCCAATTACCGATCCCGTCGAGCGGATCGAGCATGCCGATCGGTTCTTCCGCAACACCGGCGCGCATATCCGCCATGGCGGCGACCGGGCCTTCTTCAGCCCTGCGTCCGACCACATACAGATGCCAGTTGTCGAAAGTTTCAAGGATGCGGCCTCCTACGTGGCAACCGTGAGCCATGAGGCCACCCACTGGACGGCGCCGGCGCATCGCGTCGGCCGCGATCTCAGCCGCTACAGCAAGGATCGCAGCGAACGCGCCCGCGAAGAACTGATCGCTGAACTCGGCAGTTGCTTCCTCTGCGCCGATCTCGGCATCGTGCCCGAACTGGAGCCGCGCCCGGATCACGCATCCTACCTTCAGTCGTGGCTGCAGGTGCTCTCCGACGACAAGCGGGCGATCTTCGCTGCCGCCGCGCACGCTCAGCGCGCCGTCGCCTACCTTCACAGCCTGCAGCCGGCCGCGGCCGAAGAGCGGGAGGCAGCATAATGGCTCCCCTCCCCGCAAACCGCCTTCTGATCCTCGCCTGCTCGGCGACGAAGCGCGACGGCCCGGCCTATATGCCGGCCATCGAACGCTATGACGGCCCCCTATGGCAGACGCTGCGATCGGTGGACCCGCGTGGAGAGAAGGCGAAGGTCGCCTTTCTTTCCGCGCGCTTGGGGTTCCGTGCCGCATCCACGCCGATCGAAATCTACGACGCGCGCATGACCCCGGCGATCGCGGCCGAGATTAAGGCGGGCGATCTCGGAACGCGGTGGCCGAAGCAGAAGACCCAGCGCCGCGTCATCGCCTCCGGCGAGCATCCCGGAATGCACATCGCGACGCTGACGGGCTATGGGCGCATTCCCTTCTCGGATATCGCCCTCGTCGGCGGCCATCTTTATCTCGATGTCATGCGTCATCTCATCGATCTGTTCCGCGAGCGCGGACATATCGTCGGCGATGGGAGGATCACCGAGATCAACGGCTCCATCGGCATCATGCGGCGGGATCTTCGCCGCTGGCTTGACCGCGAATTCGCGGAGGGACGCTGATGCTCAACGCTCCGCCTGTTTTCGAGCCGGTGGGGGGAAACCCCTCCGCCATTCGCCTTCGCGCGCTGAGCCTTGGCGCTGGGGTGCAATCCACGACCCTCGCTTTGATGGCCGCCCACGGTGAGATCGGTCCGATGCCCGATTGTGCGATCTTCGCCGACACGGGCTGGGAGCCACAGGCTGTCTATGATCATCTCGAATGGCTCATGTCCGGCAACGTGTTGCCGTTTCCCGTGCATATCGTCTCCGCCGGCAATATTCGTGACGACCTGATCGGCGCCGGCGACGGCAAACGCTGGGCGTCGATCCCGGCCTTCGCAAAGACGGTAACGCCCGTCGGTGCGGCTGTCCCGGTCTACGACGAGGACGATGACGGAGAGCTGATCGAAATCGGCACACGCGCAACAGCCCGCGAGACCGTGTCGATCGGCATGATCCGCAGGCAGTGCACCACGGACTATAAAATCGTCCCGATCCGACGAAGGGTCCGAGAGCTTGCCGGCCTCGCCCGCAAGCGTTCCCCTGACCATGCCGTGGTGGAGCAATGGATCGGCATCAGCTGCGACGAGATCGTCCGGGCGAAGCCCAGCTTCGAGCCTGGCAGGTCAAGCGCTTTCCGTTGATCGAAAAGCGCATGAGCCGACGGGATTGTCTCGCCTGGCTGCGCCGGCACAGCTATCCTGATCCCCCAAAGAGCGCCTGCGTGGGGTGCCCGTTTCATGACAACGCGCGCTGGCGCTTCATGCGTGACCACGATTTTGCGGCGTGGGCCGACGCCATTGAGGTCGACCAGGCGCTACGCAATGGCATCAGCGGTATTCGCGGTGAGGTTTTTTTGCATCGCTCGTGCGTGCCGCTGGACGAGGCCGATCTCTCGACGGCGTCAGATCGCGGACAGCTCGACCTCTGGCCGAACGAATGCGAGGGGATGTGCGGTGTCTGACGACCCCCGTGAAAATCGGGGCCGCCGCTCCTGGTACGCCCCCAGACGCAACGGCCCCACTCCGCGACCACTCCCGGTCTTTCAGCGAACCGGGAGCGAGTGAAAGCTTAGCCACTCGCGATAGCTGCGGCTTTCATGAAAGTGCCAGGATATCGAAATCCTGCCATGAAATTCCAACGTCTTCGGTATCAGCCGGTGCCTGCGGTAGGGAGCCGCCCTCAACAGAGCACGGAGCGCTGCCGCGGGGGCAGTCGGTCCCGCCTCCTCTTCGAGCCGCTACGCTGAGGCTCCTGCGGCTGCCCTGTTTCCCGCGCCGGCGCGTCGAGAATTCCCGAAATCCCGGCCTCCGGCCGTCGCTATGCTCATTTCTCCGATGCTCTTCATCTCTCCAGATCTCGTCTAGCCCGCGTCGCGGCGCGTCGGCGAGATTGAGGTCCGGCCGCCGCCGGACCCGTACTTCCCGTCCCTCGTCCTGAAAGGAAAATCGATGACCAAACTGCATCCCCTCACCCAAACAGAGCACGATGCCATTTGCGATTATGCCCTGGAGCATGGGCGGTACTGGTAAGCCAGTCTGCGCGATTACTGGATGAACGCGCGAACCACAGGCGTCATGCAGGCGCTGCGAAACAGCCATGGCCCGAGCTGGTTGGTTTCGTTTTCACTGACGCGGGATGAATCTTCGGCAGGACCAATCCGTGCAATATCTGTCACCGCGGGCAATGGCGACATCTTCGAAGCGACCATGATGGGAGCCGATGATCCCTGGACGATCACCTACCCCGAAGGGCAAGACCGATTTTACGGAACCGAACTCGAGGTCCGCGCGCACATCAGGCAGCTCATCCTGTCTCGTGCGGCCGCAAAGGTCGCGCCGTAAGTCGACATGGGGAGTTACGCGGACGCTCGTCGACCTGGAGGCTGATTCTGTATCTTGTCTTTGGCCATCGCCTGCGGCGACCGCGCTCTATGCCTCCGGCACGTAGCCAGCCTTCGGCCGTCTTCGCCGATTCCGGTGACGATCGACTTGTCCGGGTCGGCGCTTCGCCACCTCTATTGTAGTCCCGGCCGCGCTGTCTTCTCCAGATGGGCGCGAACGGTCGCGCTGGCCCATGGTGATTGGCGCGGCAACCGGAAGACCAGGGAGCGCCCCGCCTTGGCAGGCGGGCTGAGCATCAGTCATCCGTTCGACGGCGGCAGCTCAGGTGAACCCGGCGGCATGGCGCTGCCAAGGTAGCAGATGACCGGAGTGCATGGAAGCGGTGCCCCTATGCCTGCGGAAGAAGAGGATTCCGTGTCATCAAGGGTGTCGTCGTCCTACCGGCATTCGAGGAAAACCCTCCGACAGCCAACGCGGAAGGAGCGATATCGTCGGCAGTGGGCTCAATCGTCTGCGGCGCCACACCGGACATATACCTGCAGCGCAGTGTCGCCGACGAGGTTGCCGGCGGGAGCGAAGAAGGCCTGACGATGACGGCCCGCCATTTTCGAGACCCTTCCGGTTTGGTCAACCCTGGCGCGGCCAACACGTCCTCGATGTGGCATGTCTGATCGGAGACCGGCTGCGCCTCGATCGTCCTCCCGCAACGGCCGTCTCCAACTTTCTTCCCCTGCCGGAACCCACCCCATTCGACAAGTCGAACAGGGACCCCGGGCCGCCGTCATTCCTCGCTGGACAAGAAAGCCGGCTCCGGCCGCCCTCCACTTCGTTCCGGCCCAAGGGGTGCGGTCCGATCGTCCCCGATCCTTTCGACAGCCATCGAGGTCGCGATGGACGCGACCCGAGCAACCCGAAAGGATCTCGAAAATGGCTATCATCGGCAACTTCTCCACCAACGGCAACCTCATCAGCGGCGCGGTCCGCACCCTGACGGTATCGATGAAGGCACGCCTGGTTCCGATCGAGCGCACCTCGCGCGACGCTCCCGACTTCCGCGTGATGGCGGGCATGGCCGAGGTCGGCGCAGGCTGGAACGCCACCTCCACCGACGGCGAACCCTACATCTCGGTCAAGCTCGACGACCCGAGCTTCAACGCCCCGATCAACGCGGCCCTGTGGCCGAGCCAGGCCGACGGCGACTACGACCTGGTCTGGAACCGCCAGAAGCGTGACGCCTGACATCGGAAGCCCCGCCTGCCAAGGCGGGGCGCTCCCCTCTTAAGATGAGCGGGAAACGGGCATCGAGCCCGCGTCCCGCTTTCCGGGTGCCATTCGGAGAGGAAAAGTCTGCTCAGTCCGTCCGAGGGTGCCATGGCGGCAGGCAGGCCTCAAGGACATCGTGGTTCCCCCAAATTTCAGTCCCGCCCCTTGAGGGCCGCGCCAGAAATTCGGCTCCCCCACTCGCCGGCTCCGCCGGTCGCGTTCCGCGATCCTTGACTCCTGCCTGCCACCATGACCGCGCGCGTCGTCTTTCACAAAACGTCAAGGAGACGACGATGACCTACGACCTCGACCGCACGATCCTCGAACTCGAAGCTGAAGCCCGCAACGCCGATCCGGCCGAGCGCCGTCAGATCGAGGCCGAACTCGGCCTGGCGCGGGCCGAACGGGAAACGATCCTGGCCGAACAGGACGGTCGCATGAGCGCCGAGCCGCCGTTCTAGGGGCGGTTTCTGCCGTGTCGACGGGCCAGCCGCGGATCGACCGACGCAGCCGGCGCGAAGCCCAGCTTCGCCTTTCCAGGCGGGAGGAAAGCGGCCGGAGGAGGAGAAAGGCCGGTTGCCGCTCCTTCCTTTCGATGCCCTGTCATCGGCATCGGGGATGTTGCATCCCTCCCGGCGCGCCGCAACCCGCCGCCGCCAGAATTTTCCCCGCCTGCGGCTCCTCGCGCGCCAAAATTCAGGTGCCGTCTGGTCCTCCGCATCCGCTGCGGCCGTCCCGGTGCAGCGCGCCTCTCCGGGTTGCCGCCTATCCCCGCAATGAAAGCTTATCGAAAGGAGTAGAGATCATGCGCCAACTCGCCAAATTCCTCACCGTCACCGGCCGACGCCTCCGCACCCTCGCCAAGGTCGCCGCCCAGTTCTTTCGCAAGGGCAAGCTCGGCCTGAAGATCGCGTTCAAGATCCCGTTCTTCGTCGAGATCGAAGTCGCCTTTGAGACTGACTGGACCCGACGTCGATGAGGCTTCCCGCGAGGCCCGTCGTCGCGGGCCTCCTCCCCCTCCCTCAGACGGCGCGGTCGGTTCGACTCGGTCCCGCAGGACGATAGCCGCGCGCCCGCTTCTGGCGTAGGAGATCGAGGAACAAGTGAACCGCCTCTTCCTCCCGCTCGAAATGATGCACCTTCTCCTGGCCCATCCTGCCGATGCGTCCCCATCGCCGTGTCAGGCAGGCCGTTCCGAACAGCGTCGGTTCGATCGTCATGGCGTAATACCGGGCCATGTTCTTCGTTGGCTCGGTGCGCTCGACATAAAGCTGGTAGGGCTGCGTGATCATGACGGAATCGTCGCTAATTGGGGCATTACTGTCCAACGACAATTCTGAATCGTTCGGACTTGATTGATTCACGTCGTTGATGGACGGCTGGACCGAGGAGAATCGGGCGAGATGCTTTGGCGATCGCGTGTTAGTCGATGCGCCGGGGAGCCCGAATACGGTGTCCGCCCATTCAACCCACCCCTCTCAAACTCTCCCCATGAAAGGTCAGGGCAGGATCTGCCGCCTCAAACACCCCACCCAAGGAAGGGCAAGCCCCTCCCTTGAACTCTACACTGGGGGAAGGGGATGGTTTCTTCCTCCCTTTCCTTAGACCCTATGCCTTTCCCGAGGGTGGCCCTTCGACGTGGACTTTTCGTTTTGCCTTGTTTCCCAAGGGGTTCAGCGAGTTGCCACATGGCAACTTTCGGCCCGGATCACCTATCCTGCTCCGCGGGAATCCTCATCGCTGGTTTCTACAAATCGCGTTAAGGTTTTGTTAACCCTATTTTCCTTGCCAACGATTGCGACTCGGAGCATTCTCGCCTACGACTTATTCGCCAACTTTGGAGAATTTTCGTAGTTATGTTGAAGGCTCGTAGTCAAGCCGCCGTTCCAGAGGCACCGAAGCCGTTGATGACCGACGTCATCGCGGGCGATGGCGCTGCGCTCTCCGAAGAGCTGCTTGCGATGCGCAAGGCGCTGTTCCCACCCGTTTCGAAAAAGACCCTTCGCTCTTTCTCCTCCGTCGAATCCGCGAAGTTAATTGGTATTGGCGACGCATACCTTCGTCAGCTTTCTCTTGGCGGGAAGGGCCCCCAGCCGGAAATCGGGTCTGGCGGCCGCCGCTGGTATAGCCTGGACCAGATTAATCAGATTCGCGCCGTCTTGGATGAGAATTCGAAGAGCAAGAATTATGTCCACCGGCGCAGGCCGGGTGAGCATTGCCAAGTCATGGCCGTCGTCAATTTCAAAGGTGGCAGCGGCAAGACCACGACCGCCGCTCATCTCGCGCAATATCTAGCGCTCCAGGGCTATCGCGTCCTTGGTGTCGATCTCGATCCGCAGGCCTCTATGACGGCATTGCACGGGTATCAGCCCGAGTATGACATCCAGGCGAATGAAACCATGTACGCTGCAATCCGCTACGATGATAAGCGGCGTCCCCTCTCGGAGATCATCAAGCCGACCTACTTCACCGGCCTCGATCTTATTCCCGGCAATTTGGAGCTGATGGAATATGAGCACGATACGCCCCGGGCCCTTGCAGAGCGATCCACGGAGCCCTTTTTCGGTCGCGTTGCATCCGCGCTCGGTTCCGTGGAAGCCAGATACGATGTGATCGTGATCGACTGCCCGCCACAGCTCGGTTTCCTGACACTGGGAGCGCTTTGCGCTTCGACGGGTCTGTTGATCACCGCCCATCCGCAGATGCTCGACGTCATGTCGATGTGCCAATTCCTGCTAATGACGTCCGACCTGCTCAGTGTGGTGCAAGATGCCGGTGGTGATCTCGACTATGATTTCATCCGATATGTCGTGACCCGTTACGAACCATCTGACGGCCCACAGGCGCAGATGGTCGGCTTCATGCGCTCGCTGTTTCGCGAAAGAGTGCTCACAAACACAATGCTGAAATCGACGGCAATTTCCGACGCTGGCTTGTCGAAGCAGACCCTGTACGAGGTGGGCCGTGAGAACTTCGCCAGGTCGACGTATGACCGGGCCATCGAGTCGCTCGATGCCGTAAACGGGGAAATCGAGAGCCTGATGAAGCAGGCCTGGGGGAGGGCGTCATGAGCCGCAAGGATACGCTCAAAGCCATGCTTTCCAGGCGAGACAGCGAGTTGCCACATGGCAACTCCGATGAGGAAGCGCACGAACTTGAAGCGGGCCAAGAGAAGAAGCTTCAGCATATCCGCTCGGGCGCCGTTGGGGCCATGGGACGATCGTTGGGCAACATTGTTAGCGCCGCAGACCAGGCGCGTGCCCTGATCGCGGAGGGGGCGGCAGTTGTCGATATCGCCCCCGACTTGATCGACAGCTCCTTCGTCTCCGATCGTCTGACGGATGACGGCGATAGCTTCCAGCAACTGCTGGAGGCTATCCGCACCTCCGGTCAGAGGAGCCCGGTCCTTTTGAGGCCGCACCCTGAAAAGTCTGATCGCTACCAGGTCGTCTTTGGTCATAGGCGCGTGCGCGTTGCCACCGCACTCCGGCGCCCCGTCAAAGCGGTCGTGAAGAACCTGTCCGACGAAGAACTGGTCGTTGCACAAGGTCAGGAAAACGCAGCGCGGGCCGACCTTAGCTATATCGAGCGCGGCCTGTTTGCTCTCGCACTCGAGGAGCGCGGCTTCGACCGGCAGGTAATCATGTCCGCATTGGGGATGGAGAAGACCCAACTCTCAAAACTTATGAGCGTCGCGCACTCGGTGCCCAGATCGATCATCGAAGCAATTGGACCAGCCCCGAAGGCTGGACGACCGCGCTGGATGGGATTGGCCGAGAAGCTCGCGGCAAGCAAGCCGAAGGCACTCGACGGTCTTCTGCAGAGCAAGGAATTCCGGGCTGCTGACACCGACGACCGCTTCGCGATGGTGATGGATGTGCTGACAGCAAAGCGCAAGGGAGTGAAACCCGAGACCGTCAAGTCAGAAAGCGGCCAGAAACTCGCGACCGTGCAGAGATCTGCCAAGGCCCTCAATCTGAGTTTCGATGAGAAATCTTCGCCTGCATTCGGCGATTTTGTGATCAGCAAACTCGAGCAGCTTCATCGTGAATATCAGGCGTCGATGGAGAGCTGACGTGGTTTACTTCTAGGACGACGGAAAGGATCAATCCGCAAAAGAAAAAGGCCCCCAATCGGTAAACCGTGGAAGCCTTCCTCGTATTCTGTAGCAAGATCGAGAATCGCATTTCCACGAATCACAGTCAAGAGTCTTTGGCACCGTTTTGGTGAGTGGATTTCTTTTGCCCTTTGAAAGGTGAAAGAAAATGCAAATTGGACGTGTGACAACGCCCCATGGGCGGCCGATGACGCTTGCCCTGGTGAGAGGCCAGCTCGAAACTGCCGACCGCGGCGCGGGCAAGGCGGTCAATAAGTGGAAAGTCTTCAATGACGTCGGCGAGGCGAAGGATGTGTTCGGCCTCCAGGATCGTTCGATAACGGTGCTGCAGGCACTGCTGAGCTTCTATCCGAGCGATGAACTCGCGGATGAGAGCGGTGGTCTGGTCGTTTTTCCGTCGAACAATCAGCTGTCGCTGCGCGCGCACGGCATCGCCGGCACGACCTTGCGCCGGCATCTTGCCGCGCTGGTCGATGCCGGCCTGATCGAGCGCCGCGATAGCCCGAACGGCAAGCGCTATGCGCATCGGGGTAGGGGAGGGGACATTGAGGCTGCTTTCGGCTTCAGCCTCGCGCCTCTGCTCGCCCGTGCGAGCGAGTTGGCCAGCCTGGCGCAACAGGTCGCTGCCGAGCGTCTTCAATTCAAGCGCGCGAAAGAGGCGTTGTCGCTTTGCCGCCGTGACGTTCGCAAGCTGATCTCAGCCGCCATGGACGAGGGCGCGGATGGCGATTGGGAGGCGATCGAGGCGATGTACATTGCGCTCCTGGCCCGTCTGCCGCGCTCTCCTCGTCGTCAGGACGTCGATGCGGTGCTCGAAGAAATGGCGCTTTTGCGTGAGGAAATCATCAACCGACTGGAAATTCAGGTAAAAGCAGAAAAAACGGGTGTCAATGACAGCCATGGCAGTCGTCACATACAGAATTCAAAACCCGAATCCTTCCATGAACTTGAACCTCGCTCCGAAAAAGAGCAGGGCGAGATGCCGAGCCCGAAACCGAACCGGACTGCCGAGCCTTTGAAAGCTTACCCGTTGCCACTGGTGTTGAGGGCCTGCCCGCAGATTGCCGACTACGCGGCCGGCGGCCGGATCGAGAGTTGGCGCGAGCTGATGACGGCCGCCGTAACCGTCCGATCGGCGCTCGGGGTCAGCCCGTCGGCCTATCAGGAGGCTTGCGAGGTGATGGGGCCGGAGAATGCCGCGATTGCGGTCGCCTGCATCCTGGAGCGGGCCGAGCACATCACCTCGCCCGGCGGCTATCTGCGCGATCTCAGCCGCAAGGCGGCGCGTGGTGAATTCGGGCTCGGGCCGATGCTGATGGCGGCGCTCAGGGCGAATGGGGAGGCCGCAAAGCGAAGCGCGTGATGACCTCTCCCTTTTCCCGCTCAGGAAATATCGGGAATCCGCTCGGCGATCTTTTCGAGATAGTCGTCGATCGCCTCCTCGATGTAGGAGTTGAACTTCCGCCGCTCGATCGCAGCGAGGATCTTCAGCTTCTTGTGGACCTCGGCGCGGATATGGATGCCGGTGGTGACTTTCTCGGTGTCGCGGAAGCGTTTGCCGGCAACCGGGTCGCGGCTTTCGCCCCTGGCCACCATGTTGCGGAGCTGGCCGCGCGCCAATGGCGGCTTCGCTGATGGTGCCGGCGCCTGGTCTTCTTCAGCGGATTTTGCGGGGGAAACCATCTTTTCGCGAACCGAAGGGCGATCGCGGCCTGTCGAGATCAATCCGAGGACGAGGTTCTTGCTGTCTACGCCGTCGCTCATCGCTTTGCCTCGCTTGTCTTCGACCGGTAGAGGGCAAGCAACTCGCCAAGGAGCGTTTCCATCTCGGCGATCGCCTTCGGATCAGGCTTCGCTGATGTCTGGAGCGTGCCGGCGGCGCCAATCGATTGATAGGACGCGCGGCGCGCGATCGGTTGGCTGGCGAGAGCGACACCGCTCTCGCGTAAAATTTCCCGGAGCGGCTCATGCGCCTTGGCGCGGCCGGTCACCAGATCGTGCTGGTTGATGACGATCATCGTCGAGAGCTTGCGCTTCTGATCCTCTTCGACCACCGGCACATGGTTCAGCGCGAGCTGCATGCCGGCAACGACGTCGTCCTGGGTCGTCTGCAGCGGGATCAGCACGATGTCGGCACAGTAGAGGCCGGCGAACAGGTTTTCGTTGGTCGTGCCCTCGACATCGACGAAGACGATCTTGCCCTCCTGCTGATGATGGAGAGCGAGCTTGTAGATCTGGTTGGGATCGAGGCAGCTTTCGGCTTCCAGCCGGTCGGGCCAGACGTCCATCTTTTTCGACATCGTGACCCAGCGCATCGTATTGGCGCGACTGTCGGCATCGATCAGGAAGACGTCGTTGCCGGCATGGGCGGCCGTGCCGGAGAGAGCGCGGACGAGGGTGGTCTTGCCGGTTCCGCCCTTGGGATTGGCGATGGTGACGATCATGATGGCTCCTTCATTCTGAGAATAAACTATAGTTATTTCCTCGCTTGTCTTTCCGCAATGCATTCGTTGCCCTTTGTTCGTTCACCGTTGATGATTGTCGATTGCTGATTGACCGCCGACAACGGGCAATGACCAACAGACAATTGCCAGTTGCCCGTTGACAATGAGTAACGGAAGCGCGGTTAACTGTCAGTGATTAATGGGTAATTGGGCGATTGCCAGTGATATCGCTAGCAATGATCGCACGAACAACGGGGAACTGTTAACGGGCCGGGTGGCGTTGGAGGTGCGTGGTTGTGGTGGGAGCTTGGGCGAGAGTGTTTGTATTGTGATGATGAATTGTAATAAAATATATTTTAGTTATAGGTGGCAGGATAGTCAAGTTTGTGGTACAAACTCGACGTCGCCCCGCCTTCGGCAGGGCAGTGGTTCGCGCCTCTGGCGCTCTGGGTCGCCTCCGGCAACCTGGCAAGCGGGAAGGAAGACATGCGCAGCGAAGTGGTGAGGGTCCGACTGCAGCCGGAAGAGCGCCAGGCGCTTGCCGCGCTTTGCGGGGAAAGCCGCACCGCCAGCGACGTCATCCGGCTGCTGTTCCGCGAACAGGCGGGCCTGCCGCTCCCCGTCGGACCAGCGGAGGCCGAGGCCCTTCGCGGCACGAATGAGGAACTTCGGCGCATCGGCATCAACCTCAATCAGGCGGTCCGGGCGATGAACGAGGGGCGGGTCGGTTACGAAACGCATCTCGACGCCGCTCTGCGCACGCTCCTCGACGGCGTGTTCCGGCTGCGCGCGGACGTGGACCTGATGCTGCGGATCAGCCGCAAGGAGCGGAGGGCAGATGGCCATGGCGCATGACTGGTCCGGGCTGCTCGGCGAGATCGAGGCTTTATCCGCCCGCCGTGCCGCTTCGCTGATAGACGAGGAAGAGGAATTGCGCCGGCGGCGCGCCAGCGTTTTCGGTCTTTCGGCCAGGGAACCGGGGCAACGCTTCGTTCCCACAGAGATCGCGAAAAAAGCGACTGCCGGGGCTTTCGTGCCTTCGAGCGAGCCGACGATTGCATCGATCCTGCAGGCGCCGAAGGGATCGCAGCGAGGTATTATTGAGCTGGTCGGTTCTCTTGGTGCCGCTGGCCGCAATGGCGAGGAGGAAGACGAGCCGAAGGTGTCGACCGGCGGAGGAGGGGGCGGTGGTTCGTCCGCGCGCGCGTCGCGCATTGCTCGGCCGACGACCACGCGACAGGCGGCAATGAATCGGACGTCGGCAGAGACAGCAAGCCGTGCAGCGATTGCCGCCGGCGCGCAGCCGGTCGTGATCAAGGTGACGTCGACCGTGTCCAGTCGCGCATCGGCCGCTGGCCTGATGACCTATCTCGGCACGCGCGAGGTCGAAATGGAGAACGGCGATAGGGCCAAGGTCGACATTTCGATCTATGATCAGGAAGGTGTTGCTATTTCCAGCCGGGAGGACAGGGCGGCGGCGCTGGCCGAATGGACTGCTGATTTCCGCGAGGCATATGCGGTCAACGCGCTCGCCACCTTCTCCATCAAGCTTGCCGATGAGGTCGATGATACGGCCCTTCACGACGCCCTGAACGTCTCCTTCAGCTCGAAACCCTTTCTCTATTCCCGGCATCCCGATGGACAGGTCGCGGTTTTTGCTGCGACCGATCTGCCGGCCAAGCGGATCGCCGGCGCGCTGAAGGCCCGCGAGAAGGGCGAGGGGCCGGTGCGCGTCGTCGAAAATGCGGAGGGCGATTTCGTGCGCTGGCTGGCCGACGCCGGCGTCTCGGCCGAGGTTCGCATTCTCGGCGCAGCTGTCTCGGAGAAATCCGGCCGCTACTTCCTCGAGAAATTCCTGCGGACGGAGAAGTCCATCACCACCAGTGAAGGCGATCCGGTCAAGCGCGGTTCCAGCGCCAAGGAGAGGGCCGTTGGCATCTGGCGGGCCTGGTCCTCGCATATTCGCACCGTCGAGCCGCGCAACGCTTTCCACATCATTTTCTCGGCGCGGGCCGGGACCGATCCGGAGGCGATGACCCGCACTGTTCGGGATTTCCTCAGCGAGCAAGTTGCCGGGCACCGCTGGATCACGGCGCATCACCCGGAAACCGGCCATGTTCATGTCCATGCGATGATCTCGGCGCGCGACGATGTCGGCAAGGCGCTGCGGCTCACCAAGTCGGAGCTGTACGAATGGCGCGAGCGCTTCGCGGCGAAGGCGCGGGAGCAGGGCATCGCCATGGTCGCCACCCGGCGCGCAGATGTGGCAGCCACGCGGCCTTATAGCCAGGCGCAGGCTGGCGCGTACGAACGCGGTAAGCAAGATCCTCGCTATCTCAAGACGACCGGCGTCACCAAGCGCGTCGAGCGCAAGCGCGCCGGCGTCGTCGACCGTGCCTCGCTCACCAATGGCAATCTCGCGCTTGCCCCGAAATGGCAGGCGACCGCGAGCGCCCTGCAGCGGGCCGGCGCGGAGCTATCGGTGATTGCGGCGGCCGACCGGTTCGCAGCCGCGGCCACCGCTCAAGCACCGCATGCTGCTGCTCGGGCCAGCGGCTTCGTCCTCCTCCGGTTGGAAGTCCAACAGGCCATGGAGCGCGAGACGATGGCGGTGATTGTCGAGGAGGCCATCGGCGTCGAGGCCAAGTTGATTTCCGCCGAGGGCAAGTCCGTCCAAGTCCTGGCGCCCACGACTGCGAGCGTCAGCAAGATCGAGCGCGAGCTGGCCAGGCAGAACGACGAGTTTGGTCCCGGTCCCGAGATGCGTTCCGTCGCCGGAGATTTCCAGGCGCGGTTGCTGGCGCATGGATTGCGCGCCGCCGTCATCGTCGAGGCGGCCGGCTCAGCAAAGGATAATGCACCGTCGCCCTGGCTGCAGAAGCGTTTTGATGCCCTTGCGCAGCGCTCCGGCGCGCCGTCGGACGAGCCACTGGCGGAATTCAAGACTCTGATCGCGACCATTCAACAGCAGAAGGAAAAGGCCATGCCCCTATCGTTGGAACAGTTCGACGAGCGCGTCTCACGGGCGAACAAATCCATGGACCGCCTGGAGACGATGGTCGACAGCAGCGCGGAGCGTCAGGCCGTCGAGGAGATGCGCAAGGAAATCTCCGCGCTGTTCGAAGAGCAGCGTCGTGACATCCAGATGCAGCAGATGCGCTCGGTCAACGACACAGCGGGGGCAGGGGGCACGCCGCCGCCGGCGCGCGTCGACGAGTCGCGCACTCAGGATCGGCCAGCGCCGGCAACCGTCGATCCCGCAATCGCGGCCCAACAGCAGACCATTGCCGCGGGTCGCGCTTCCCGCGCGGCGCGAGAACAGGCTGGCGCGTCGAGGGCTGCCCAGGACGAGCAGCGTCAGCAGATCCTTCGGCAGGCGGAACAGGAACGTCAGCGCGGCAACGACCGCGACGGGGCCGAACGGTAGGTGCGCTTCCCTATTCCTCCATCAAGCCGTCGAAGACTTCCAGGAGGGCGTTGACGATGGCCTGGCCAAGCGCATTGGCCGCGGCGGCAATCTCATCGTCGCCCTGATCTCGGGTGGCGATCGCAAGGTTGCCACCCTCCTCCGTGACAATCGCCTTAGCTCTCTCGATGGCCCAAAGGGCGAAATCGCTCCGGTTGGAGATCGTCATCGTCTCGCTGGTCTCATCCATGGCGTTTACTCTCCGTCGGCGCAGCACAACCCGCTGGCAGTTTCCCTCTTCTCGAAATCCAGCCATATCGCTTGGCGGGTATCGGGGGAACCATCTTCAGAGTCTTATCTTCGGACTGAATTCATTCGGCATTTTTGCGTCTGAATGTTTGCGCCGCGCCGCGTGATCGCCTAGACTCACGGGTGAAGCAGTGACGCGCTGCTTTAGGGCGTGGAAACCCTTGTACACGGGTACGAGTGCCGACCTGTAACGGTACTATCTCCTTGACCTTATGGTCGGGGAGCCTGCGGCGTATGCAACAGGTTCTCCGAACTAAAGGCCGTGGGGATCGTGTGTACACGGTTTTCCAACTCCCCGATCACCAGGGGTCAAAGAGCAGCGCGGGGGCGTACCGCAAGCTCTTGGAGGAAACCGAGTGTCAGCAGAGCCCTCCTATATATTCTACACCTATTCGTCCGCGATCGACCCGTTGGAGGCGCGCTGGCGCGACGACGGCATTGGTGGCGCGTTCTTCGGCAATGCCGAGACGGCTCGCGCCGCAATCGTCGAACTGCGTGATGCGGTTGCCGACGAGCCGGGTCACGAGTGGCCGCCGATGCGCCTGGAGCGGATCGAAACCGTGCCAGTAACGAGGGATGCGTTCCTCGCGCTGCTTAACGACGGCGTCGGTGCCATCGTAAAGACCTACGACATCATCGAGACGATCGGAGAAAATTGAATGGCGAAGGTCCCCGATCCGATCGACGTCGAAGTCGGCGGCAAGATCAAGGCGCAGCGCCGGCTGGCCGGTATGAGCCAGAATATTTTGGCCGACCGGCTCGGCGTCACCTTCCAGCAGATCCAGAAATACGAAAAGGGCACCAACCGTGTCAGCTCAAGCCGTTTGGCCATGATCGCGGACGTCTTCGGCGTCCCGCCCGCCTATTTCTTCCCGGGCTCAACGATCGACTCTGGTCAAGCCGTGGCGGCCGCCGCGCCGGAACTGGTCAGCTTCATCGAGACCAACGAGGGCCGAGACCTCAACGTTGCGTTCGCGCGGATCAGCTCGCACACCATGCGCAGGAAGGTCGTTGGCCTCGTGACGGCCTTGGCCGCTGCGCTTTCTTCCGGGGAGGGTGCCGCCGGCGAATAGCGCCTGAAGCGCATAATTTCGTTAGGTGGTTCTTGAAGAATGCTGCGATGCAGCATACATACAGATTGTCGGAGCTGCACTCCTCCTCCCAGCAGCTTCGGGCAACGACTGGCAACCCTCCTCCTCCCAGTTGTCAGTCAGAATCGAAGCCCGGTGCATCTCCTCCCGCACCGGGCTTTATCATTTCTGGTCGAAGCAATGTCGGGGCGCGGAGGGCAGGGGTGGCGGACGATATCTATTAGCGACCGAATCGACTTGGATGAGCTGGCGTGCGGCTGTAGATGGGCCTCCACCGATAGGTAGGAGTCGGGGATGAACTGGAAACTGAAGCGCGTCCGGCAATGTGCGAAATGTCCTTGGAAGGTATCCACGGACCCGCACGATATTCCGGACGGCTACAGCGAGGCGCTGCATCGCTCTCTGGCCAGCACCATCGCGGAACCCGGATCGCTGGTCGGCACGGGCCGAGCCATGGCCTGCCATGAGCATCCCCGGGAGACGAAGCGTACTGTGTCGGCTGGCTGATGAGCCAGATCGGAAATGGCAATAACATTCCGCTGCGTCTTCAGGTCAGATCTTGCGAGAATATCGACGCCGTTGTTCTCGACGGTCCGCAGCATGAACGGTTTGAAGACACGCTGCCGAAAGAGACGGCCAGGACAGCGTGCGAGGACACCTTCCGCCGATGGCGGCTGATCAAAGCCCTGCCGCCTTCGTGAGGTTGACGCGGAACCGGTCGCGCCGGCGCTGGTAGCGACGGGTCATCTCCGCCGAGGCATGGCCGAGCTGCCTCTGCACATGGCGCTCGTCGACTTCCGCCGAGGAGGCGAGGCCGGCGCGCAGTGAGTGGCCGGCGAACTTCTGGCCGCGCTCCGCCTCGGAAAGCTCACCACGGACGCCGGCGGCGAGTGCGGTCTTCTTGACGAGGCGCGCGATCTCCTGATCGCTCAGCCGGTCCGGCCCGACGTCCTTTCCTTTTCCGGTCACGCGACGGAAGAGGGGTCCTTTGGCGAGCTTGGCGAATTTGATCCAGCTTTCTAGCGCGGCGACAGGGCAGGTGGCGTCGGACGAGCCGCGGCCGATCTCGACCTCGCGCCACCCGGTCTTGCCGCGTAGGGTCAGCAACGCGCCCTTATCGAGTAACTCGACCCAGCCACGCCCGTCGTCCGTCTGGTCGCGACCAAGGTCGAGACCGGTAATCTCCGAGCGGCGCAGGCCGCCGGCGAAACCGACGAGCAGCATGGCGCGGTCGCGCAGGCCGCGCAGCGAGCCGCGGTCAAGCGTTTCGAGCATGGCGATCAGGTCTTCCGGCATGATCGCTTCCTTGTGCCGAGGCGGGGCGGCGTGCTTGTTTCGAATCCCGGCCATGACGGTGGCGATCGCCCGGTCCTTGCGATCGAGCTGTTGCTCACCGCGTTGGGCATAGTTCCAGCCGAGAGCGGCGAGGCGCCGCTCGATGGTCGAGACACTGTCGGATTTGCCGCCGCGTTTCGTGGTGTGAGTGGCACCGCCGGACGCGGTGCCACTGGCACAGGCGGTGATATAGAGCCCGACGACCCGCGGGTCCGGGGGGAGGGGAGAAAGGTTCTGGCGCCGGCACCAGGCGTTAAAATGCTTCCAATCCGCCGCATAGGCCCGCCGCGTATTGGCCGAACTCGCGGCCGCGACGTAACCGCGCGCGCGCTCGGTCAGATCCTGCAGATGCGCGGGCAGGCCTGCGTTGCTTTCGGCAGGAGGGGCGGGGAGTTCGGCCGCCAGCCCGGCCGCGGAAACACCAGCAGAAACTGCTGTGCTGTGCGGCGGCGCAGAGCTTTCCGGAGCATGAATTTCGCTGTTTTCGTCGATGATTTGCGCCATTTCTCTATAATGAAGAAAATGAATGATAATGCAAACTTATCGGACATTATGTAGTTACGACTGGATGTGCGGTTTATGTCGGTATTGGTGGCGTAATAGCGCGTATGATTTGCTCTTCCGAGAAGGGATTTGATCGTGAGCATGTCATCTGCGTCGCCCACATAGTCCACCCAACTGCCAGCCTGTGGGTCCCTTACAACGTGGCAAAGGTCATGCTGATTTTCAAAACATTGTGTTCCACGTTGGCGCTGAGGTTTGAACGGCGGCCCGGGATGCTCATAGGTTGCCTGCAGGATAGAGATCGGTGACCGTGAAGCGCGGAGCTGTAAGCTCGACTTTGGTCCCGAGTAGCAATCGCGAGATTGCGACATGGCCCGGCGACGCGACAAGCATTTTCAACGTCCGAGATCGCCATCGTCTTCGGGATCCCGCGCAGCCGATTTGAAGGTCGGTAAAGTCTTCAATAATCAGATCTGGAGCACGTCCTGCAATCGATGAATCCCTTGTGATGTGACTGCGGCGTTTGCGGATGATTAAACATGCACATTGATGGATGCGGACGATTGGAAAAGCGCTGAGCGGGCATCCTCGATCACGCGGGTTTTGAAGGCTTCAGATGAAGCATGTCGGCGCGTCAGGGGACGGCACCCTGCAGCTATCCAGCGGCAAGTGCGCCATTTTGGAAAAGAGCTACGAGTTCATCCTTGTCGCGTGGCGAGCTGTCATCGAGCGCCAACTCGGCCGTGAGATCGCGAGCGTCGTGCAGGGTGGTTCGGGATCGCGGCAGACGGGCATAGGCTATGAGTGCGGAATTGTGCCGGGCCAGTAGAAGGCATCATCGGTCGGACGCGGGCCGAATATGGCCTGGCCGACACGAACGACATCAGCACCTTCTTCGATGGCAACCTCATAATCCCCTGACATGCCCATGGATAGCTGCGTCAGGCCGGAATGAACGGCGATGGCCCGGTCGCGCAGAGTGCGCAGCAAGCGGAAGCAGGGTCGCACCCGTTCGGTATCCGCGCTAAAAACGGCCAGCGTCATCAGGCCGCGGGGTTTCAGCCGGGGATACTCCGGCAAGCGTTCCACGAAAGCGGTCAGATCGTCAGGGTGCAAGCCGTATTTGCTGGCCTCGCCGGAGGTGTTCACCTGCACGAACACGTCAAGATCGCGCCCCTGTGCATCGAGGCGGCGATTCAGTTCCTCCGCCAGCCGGAAACTATCGAGAGCGTGGAATTCCGATGCGAGGCGGACAAGATATTTCACTTTGTTGGTCTGGAGGTGGCCGATGATGCTCCAGCGGATAGCAAGATCGCCAAGCACCGCCTGCTTGTCGCGCGCCTCCTGCAGCTTGTTTTCCCCGAAATCGGAGATGCCTGACGCAAAGGCGAAGCGCAGGATATGGGCGGGAACCGTCTTGGTGACGGGCAGAAGCCGCACGTCTTCTGGCTGGCGCCCGCTGCGCAGGCAGGCGGAGGCAATGCGTTCCTGCACATTTTGCAGGTTGGTGGCAAAGGCGCGAGCGGGATCGTTCCCGAAGCGCGCTATGTCTTGCGACGAAAGATCGATGTTCGACGATGCTGTCATATCCGAACAGGCTCCCCCATCGTGGCAGTCAGCAGGGCCGCGGAAAGCGACCGACGAGGCCGCGCACTAGCCCACCAATTCGTTCTCGCTCGGCTTCGGGCAGTTCCACCGCGAAGGGCGCGAGGCGTGTCGAGCATCGGAGCGGCGATCTGCCGATACTCGTCCACACCGAAGCCGCTTGAAGTTCCTGCTGCGCTGCCGACCCGGATGCCTGATGTCACCATGGGTTTCTCGGGATCGTTCGGCATGGCGTTCTCGTTCAGCGTGATGCCGACCGGTTCCAGCGCCTTTTCGGCGATGTTGCCGGTGACGCCGAAAGGACGCAGATCGACCACCGCAAGATGACTTTCCGTGCCGCCTGTGGTGATCGCCAATCCGCTATCGGTGAGTGTTTGCGCGAGGACGCGGTAATTCCCGGCGACGCCCCGCGAGCAGGTCCTGGACGAGGGGTGAAGCGTCTCACCGAACGCCACGGCCTTCGCCGCGATGACGTGCATGAGCGGGCCGCCTTGCAAGCCGGCAAAGGTCGCAGAATTGCTCTTCTTCGCAAACCAGCCGCGCGGCCCGAGCAGCTTCTCATGGGTGGTCGAGGTGACGACATCGGCAAAGGGTATCGGCGACGGACAGGCGTTGCCAGCCACCAGGCCCGCGAAGTGCGCCATGTCGACCATCAGGACCGCGCCCGTATCGTCCGCGATCTGTCGGAAACGGGCGAAATCCAGAGTGCGCGGATAGGCCGATCCGCCAGCGATCAACAATTTCGGGCGATGCGTCCGCGCCAGTTCTGCCACCTGATCCATGTCGATCAGATGGCTTTCGGGGTCCACGCCATAGCTGACGACACTGAACCATCGGCCCGACAGGTTGACGGCAGCGCGATGCGCAAGATGGCCGCCCGCCTTGGGGTCGACGCCGAGGATTGTATTGCCGGGCGTCAGCAGCGCGAGGATTGCCGCCTGGCTGCCGGAGTGTGGCCGCACATTCGCATACGTGCTGCCGAAAAGCTGGTTCAGGCGTTCGATGGCGAGGTCTTCGGTCACATCGACATTGACGCAGCCGCCATAATAGCGCCGCTGCGGATAGCCTTCGGCATAGTTGTTCGTAAGGATGGAGACTCGCGCTTCCAGAACGGCGGGGCTGACGAAATTCTCAGAGGCAATAAGCTCGATGCAATTGCGCTGGCGGTCCCGTTCGTCGGCAATGTCCGCGAATACGGGGCGGTCGCCACCCGACAGACCGACGTTTCCAACGCTTCCTTCCGCAAGGGGTTGGTTCAGGGGTTCGGCTGTCGGTGTTGCCATCGCTGATCTCCTTCCAGGTTTCAGCAGGGATTGGCTCACCACATGGAGATCATGCAGCATCTGGCCTGCCGGTCCCTATCATGAGAGTGGTCCGATATATCCATCCACTTATGGGATCATATCCAGACCAATTGAGCCGCCTGGACGCAGGGTGGTGGATCAATCAGACGGTGCTGGAGAGCCATTCCTCCATCATCCTTTGCGCGGGCACGCGCATGTCTTCAGGGATGCTCTGTGCCTGCGCCCTCAACTCGCGTGGATCGATACCAGATGCCGCCAGTTCGGCCGCATGCCCTGTCAGCCAGCGTTCTATCCCGGCGCTGGCATCCACCTCGGGATGAAATTGCAAAGCCAGTATGTTCTGGCCGATGGAGAAGCCTTGGGTGGCGCACGATCCTGTCGTTCCAAGGTTCGCTGCTCCATCCGGGATACAGAAGGCGTCCCCATGCCAGTGTAGCACAGGGATGCCTTCCAGATGCCGGAGCGGCCCAAGCCGTCCGGCATCCGTCAGCGAAACGGGGCCAAAGCCGATTTCCTTGTGTCCCATAGGTGCAACCTCGGCGCCAAGTGTCGCGGCGATCTGTTGCGCCCCAAGGCAAATGCCGAGCGTCGGACGATCCTTTGCAAGCCGAACCGTGAGTATCCGGCGTTCCTCGGCAAGCCAGGGATAGGCCTCGGCTTCATAGACGCCGACAGGCCCGCCGAGGACAATCAAAAGATCGGGCTCCAGCGCGTCCAGCGTTGAAAGCGCGTCGCCATCCAGATCGAGATAAGTAACCTTGTATCCGGCCGCCGTCAGCACTGGCTCGAAAAGCCCGAGGTCTTCAAACTGGATATGCCGGATGGCGACAGCTGATTTCGTGGCGTCGGGGCCGGCTACCATGTTTTATCTCCAAAACTGTTTTCCAGCCCGCACCTATCACGAATATGGACTGCCAGTTCCCACCAATCCAGAAAACATGACCAGACCATTCATGTGCGCGTCTTTACCATCCGCAGGGCGTTCGCCAGTTTCATGACGGCAACTTCAAGCTCCGCTGGCGTGTAGGCGGCGAAGCCCATCAGGAAGCCGGCTTTGCCGTCACCAGCGGCATGAAGGGCGGACAGTCCCAACAGTTCGACGCCGACACGTCGAGCCACATCGATAGCAGCGCGCTCGGGAATGTCGCAGGTAAGAAGGCACGGCATTTGCAAGCCGCCGACGGGGATACGGGGTTCGACAAAATCGGAAAGGTGTTTGCTGACCAGGCCGGAAAGCACCTCAAGCCGTTGCGCATAGATGCCGCGCATGGCGCGAACATGCGCTCCGAAATGCCCGCCTTCCATGAACCGCGCCAGCGTCAGTTGCGCTATGGATGCCGTGTGGCCGTCAAGCAATGTGCGGGCGACCGTCATCGGGTTCACCAGTTGCGGCGGTAACACGACATAGCCAATCCGCAAGCCCGGAAAGAGCGATTTGGTGAAGGTGCCGATATAGATGGTCCGGTCATGCGGATCGAGGCCCTGCACACAGGCGGTAGGCTTGCCCGCATAATGGAACTCGCTGTCGTAATCGTCCTCAATGATCCATGCCTGATGCCGGGCGGCCCATTCGATCAGCGCCAGCCGGCGATCGAGCGCCAGCGTTGCGCCGGTCGGAAACTGGTGCGAGGGCGTGAGGAAAATTGCCCTGGCCCGATGCGGATCGCTCAGGATCGGCTCGACCGTGACGCCCTGGCTGTCCACGCGGATCGGCACCGATTCCAGACCAGCGGCGTCGAATGCCTTGCGCGCCCCGTAGTAGGCCGGGTCTTCGATGAAGATCCGCTCGCCGGGATCGAGAAGCATGTTTGCGCAGAGCGTCATCGCCTGTTGCGAACTGGTCAGCACCAGCACGCGGTCGGCCGTGGCGCGTGCCCCGCGTTCGAGGTTCACATAGTCGGCGATAGCCCGACGCAGCGGCTCGGCGCCCTGCGGGTCGCCATGCAGCAGCGCCAATGTGCCGACTTCTTTCAGCACCTGCCGCTCCAGCCGTTCCCAAAGCGGTAGTGGAAAGCTGCGCGTGTCCGGCACCCCCGGCGCGAAGGGCCGTGGTATCAACATCTCACGCACACCACCGCTGCGGAACATGGTGTCGCCGCGCTTACTAAGGTTCGGGGCCTGATTGCGCATGAGGGCGTCGCGCCTGGAGCGCCGGTGTACGGGCGCGAACTCCGTCATTTCCGCCACGAAGCTGCCGCTGCCGACACGCCGTTCAATGAAGCCCTCGGCATGAAGCTGCGCATAGGCGGCTTCTATCGTGTCGCGTGAAACGCCCAGCGATGCCGCAAGCGCGCGCGAGGCCGGGAGCGGCTTTCCGGGGCCAGGCGTGCCGTCAAGGATCAGTTGCCGGATCGCCCGCTGTATCCGCGCATAGAGCGGCATCGCCGCATGCGCAGGATGTGCGAGCCATGCCTTCACGGATTCGAGCTGCGAGTGCCTGAACAAATGGTCTGATCCTCTGGAAAGAATTGGCAGGGAACATCAGGCCATTGACCGGCTAGATGTCAAGGCATGTTCGCGGCCTCGTGCCCTGTCTCCGGAGAATGCTCGGAACCATGTCGTCCAGTTCGTCACCATCGCCTATCCGGCTGAATGATCTTACCCATCCCATCGTCGCCGGGCTGATCTCCGTCATCGTCAACTATGGCGGGACGTTCATTCTGGTGTTCCAGGCTGCACGGGTTGCGGGCCTTAGCCCGGAACTGACGGCATCCTGGGTATGGTCGGTCTCGATTGGCGTCGGGCTGACCGGGCTGTTCCTGAGCTGGCGCTACCGGGAGCCGATCATCACGGCCTGGTCAACACCGGCTGCCGCCTTTCTTGTCACGGCGCTTGCCACCACGTCTTATGCGGAAGCGGTCGGGGCTTACATCATCTCTGCTGTTGCCTTCGTTCTGCTCGGCATGTCGGGATATTTCGAGAAGGTCATTCGATTGATCCCGCCCGGCATCGCCTCGGGCCTGCTTGCGGGCATATTGCTGCAATTCGGAGTCGGGGCCTTTGGCGGCGCGAGCGTCGATCCGGTGCTGGTCGGTCTGCTGATCCTCGCCTATGTGCTGCTCAAGCGCATTTCCGCGCGTTATGCCGTGGTCGGCATCCTCGTAATCGGTCTTGTGTTTCTGCTCTGGCAGGATCGCGTCGATCTGTCGGGCCTGCAATTGCAGTTCGCCATGCCGATCTTCACCATGCCGCAGTTCACGCTGAACGCGGCATTGAGCGTCGCGCTGCCCTTGTTCCTCATCACACTGACCGGCCAGTACATGCCGGGTATGCTGGTGCTTCGGAATGACGGGTTCAGGACGAGCGCCAACCCTATCGTGACCGTGACCGGCCTTGGCTCGCTTGTCATGGCCCCTTTCGGCTCCCATGCGTTCAACATCGCCGCCATCACGGCCGCCATCGCCACGGGCCGCGAAGCGCACGAAGATCCGTCGAAGCGATGGATCGCCGGTATTGCGGCAGGCTGCTTCTATGTGCTGGTCGGCGTGTTCGGCGTGACCCTTGCGGCGGTATTCATGGCGTTCCCCGCCACGTTCATCACCACGCTCGCGGGCCTCGCGCTGCTCGGCACCATTGGCGGCAGCCTCGCGGGGGCCATGGCGGAACCGGCATCGCGCGAAGCGGCGCTCATTACCTTCCTCGCCTCGGCCGCCAACATCAACATGCTCGGCGTCGGAGGCGCGTTCTGGGGGCTGGTGATCGGCCTCATCGCATACATGGTGCTGAACGGACAGCTTCCCGGCAAACGGTCTGTCGAAACTGCGATCACCGAAGGCGCGGCAGAGTGAAGACCATGCAGCCCCATCATTTCGATCCAGAGCCAGGGCGTTCATGCTTGCCTACATGCAGCGTGGTCAGCGTTTTTGCGCGTAGACGACGAGGCGCAGATGCTGTCCGCCATCAACGGTAAGCGATGTGTGCTCAAACTCCATGGGCTTCCCCCCGACACGGATCATCCGGGTGCCGGTGCAAGGCGCATGGACGTCCTGACTGCGCCACCAGCCTTTGAACGCGCGCGAAACCGCCTCCAGTTCCGCCACCAGCCTTCCGGCATCGGCATCTTCCCGTGCGGCGGCGAAATCACGGCGGAAGCTCGCCAGCATTGCCGGCGCCTGTTCTTCCCAGTCAACGATGGCATCGCGCAGCGCGGGATCGGTAAAAAGCAGCCGAAGCATGTTTCGCTGGCCGGGTTCATGGCCATTGAACCCGAACAGCGAGTCGGCGGGATCATTGAAAGCCAGCACGTCCCAGCGCAGGTTAATGATATAGGCGGCGTGGGGGGCAAGGTCTTCCACCAGTCGGGCGGCGAGTGCCGGCACGATGCAGAACGTCTTGCCGGGTTCTGCCGGCGGACGCTCGTGGGCGAGCAGAAACAGATGCCTTCGTTCGGCGGCATCGAGTTTGAGCACGCGGGCAAGATTGTCGAGGAAATCGGCAGAAACCCCAATCTCGCGGCCTTGCTCAAGCCATGTGTACCAGGTCAGTCCGACCCCTGCGAGGGCGGCAACTTCCTCCCTCCGCAGCCCGGGTGTTCGCCGACGCTTGCCGGATGGAAGGCCAACGTCTTCCGGTAACAGCCGCTCCCGGCGCGTACGCAGGAAATTGGCAAGCTCTGGTCGGGTTCGCTCAAGGGTGCGCATCGGTTCGCCCATTACAAAAAGCAACAGCATAAGCAGTTAAATTGTAAAAGGATAATGTCCGTGGAATCGCTGGTGCGTCAACACACGAGGACGCCAGATGAGTTCCGAGGCCTGCACCACCGAACACCTTTCCCACATTCCTCCCGAAGCTGTCCGGCGGCCGCCATGGCCTGGCCTGTTCATTCTGCTGCTGGCCGGGTTCGTGACGATTTTCGATCTTTTCGTGGTCAATGTCGCGATCCCTTCCATGCAGGCGGAACTTGGAGCGAGCCTGTCGCAGATCGGGTTCATCGTGGCGGGTTACGAACTGGCCTTCGGCGTCCTGCTGGTTACAGGCGGGCGGCTTGGCGATCTCCATGGGCGGCGGAGGCTGTTCATTCTCGGCATGGCCGGGTTCACAGTCGCATCGCTTTTTTGCGGGATTGCTCCAACCGTGGAAATCCTGATCGGCGCGCGCGTATTGCAGGGGTTGGCGGCGGCGTTGCTCTTCCCGCAGGTTTACGCCTCGATCCGGGTGAATTTTTCCGGCGAGGACAGCCGCCGCGCCTTCGGCTTTCTCGGCATGACGCTCGGGCTTGCCGCCATTGCTGGACAAATCGTCGGTGGCTTTCTGGTTGAAGCCAACATCTTCGATCTTGGATGGCGCACGATCTTCCTCATCAACGTGCCTGTCGGAATATTCGCAATCCTGATGGCGCGGTTCATACCGGAGACGCGTTCGCCTGAACGTCCGGTGCTCGACTGGCCGGGTGTGGCGTTGGTTACCCTCGGGCTGACGATGCTTCTCGTGCCGCTGGTCGAGGCTCCGACACATGGCTGGCAGCTCTGGAGTTTCCTGTCGCTTGCCGGGGCTGCACTCCTGCTCACCACCTTCTATCGCCATCAGGAACGTCGCCGCAAAGCCGGCCATCAGCCTCTCGTCGACATGGCGCTGATGCGTCGGCCCCGCTTTGCCCAAGGCGGACTGTTGGTGCTCCTGATCTATTCGACGGCCTCATCCTTCTTTCTCTGCTTCGCGCTTCTGGTGCAGACGGGTTTTGGCCTCAGCCCCTTCGATGCAGGCAGCGCCTTCGTGCCCTGCTCCATCGCTTTCGTCATCCTCTCGCTCAGCGCTCCGCGCCTTGTCGCACGTTTCGGCACGCCTGCCATTGCCCTGAGCGCGGTGGTATATGCAGCCTCACTCGGAGTGCTGATAGGGCAGGTGTGGATTGCCGGCGCAGATCTTGTGGTGGCGCATCTTATCCCGGTGCTGATCGTTATCGGCGGGGCGCAGGCAATGATCATGACGCCTCTGCTCAACCTCGTGCTCGGCTTCGTGGAGGAAGGTCAGGCCGGAATGGCATCGGGCGTCATCTCCACCCTCCAGCAGGTCGGCGCGGCGCTCGGCGTGGCCCTCGTCGGCATCCTTTTCGGTGCTGCGCTCGGGGAGGGTGCCGAATTACAGGCCGCGCGCTACGCCTCGGCCTTCGTCTCCGGCATGAGCTACAATGTTGCGGCGGCCATCCTGGCAGCGATCCTGCTGGCACGACTGGCAGTTCATGGAAGCCGGAAAAGCTGAGGGTGGTGTGTGTGGCCGCCTCCTTGCCGGAAGGTGCGCAGCCGCAGCCCGCGCAACGGACTGAACGCTCTCTTCGCAGCGAGTCCTTTTCTGGAAGAGTATCGCGTCATGTCAGCCCGTCCTGTTCCGCCATCGTCGGTGGCATCTGTTGAACAGGCCATCTCATCCTCAGCAGATGGAAGTCTCTAACCAGTCGCTTGTCTGCGCATGCCAAAATCCGATCGTCGCGATGGAGAGGCTGCATGGACTGCCCCGCCAAAGACCGGAATCCGCTCAAGCCCGCATCCATGGACCGGATCTGTCCTGACGTTGAGATTCATACCGATTGTGGTCCCTTCCTAAACATGATTAAGAAACACAACTTTTATCATCCGATCCGCTTCTGAAAGCGGGGAACCAGTCGGTGTCTCATGCCTGGCCTTTTGAAAGAAGCAGACGAATGACCGGCTGGAGCCAGCGTCTGGCGCGTCTTTTCGAGCAACATCGGCAAAAGCTGGAATCTCTGGTGACGCGATCCACTGGTGATCGGGAAGTGGCGTCCGATATCGTGCAGGATGTATTTTCACGAGTGCTGAATGGCGATCAGGAAAGAACTCACGAAGAAAGCGTCAGGATCCTGTATGTGTCGGCCCGAAATGCGACGATCGACCATGTGAGGACGCAGAAGCGCCGACGGGAACTCCTTCGACGCATAATGCCGGAGCAACTTGCCTGCGATGTTCCGACACCGGATTCGATAGTTGCGGGCCGTCAGGCGCTTCTGGAGCTTGATCAAAAGCTCATGGAGCTGGGACGCATGACACGGGATATTTTCCTGTTGCGCCGGGTTCACGGCATGTCGAATGCCGACATCGGCAAACGATACGGCATTTCCGTGAGCTCGGTCGAAAAGCATGTTGCCCGCGCCATGCGCCATTGTCAGAAGGCGCTGTCCGACCGACCTGGCTGAGGCGAATGGTTTTTCATCTGTGAGGATTTTTTCCTCGGACGTTATCAGATTAAAAGGCTCGTTTATCCATTGGCCAGCTGGGATATGCCGTGGAAAGATAAGAGAGGTCGAGCCAGGGGGATGGATGCCGCCAAGCCGTAATACGACTGAGGAACAAAGGGATATCGCTGCACTGTGGCTGGCGAAGCAGACGGGCGGCTCGCTCACGCCTGATGAGCGTCGCGAGCTGGAGCACTGGCTGAATGTCGATCCGGCCAACCGGTTGGCCTGGGATGAAATGCGGGTGCTTTGGGCGCGCCTGGAGAAACCAGCGCAACAGGCCGCGGCCTCCTCACCTCCGCGCGGCGTGGTGGCCCGGCAAATGATGTCGCCTAAGGCATGGCTGACGGCGACCTGTGCAGGCGCGGTCGCCGTGTTCGCGGTCTGGGTGGTCAATCCCCATTTTCTGGAAGACCTGCAGGCCGATGTCGTCTCGGGACACGCCTATGTGATGCCGGTGAGGCTCCCGGACGGCTCCGTGGCAAGGGTAGGGGCCGATACGGCGATTGCCTTCGACTTCGATACCACGCGCCGGCATGTGCGCCTGCTGCGCGGAGAGGCTTTCTTCGAGGTCACGCCAGGCAGCACGCCGGCCTTCACTGTCGATGTCGATGGCGACCAGATACGGGTGGTCGGGACGGGTTTCAATGTCGACCGCAAGTCCGGCCGGACGACGGTGGCGGTCGAGCACGGCGAGGTTGCGGTGAGGGGCGCCCATGACCGGACGTCCCGTCATCTGACGCCGGGGCAACAGATAGCGGTCACCTCCGGGGCCGGAGGCACAGTGGAAGAAGCCGACCTCGACGCCTCACTCGCCTGGTTGTCGGGGCGGCTGGTCGTTCGTCAGGTACCGGTTTCCGATGTCATTGCCGCGCTCGGCCGGCACACCTCACAGCGGCTTCTCGTGAGAGGAAGCGTTTCCGGCAGGCGGATTTCCGGCACGTTTTCGCTGGACGATATAGACGGGTCGCTCGACACGATCGCGGCTGCGGTGGATGCGACCGTCGTCCGCGCGCTGCCTCTCGTAACCCTCATGTTTTAAAGTCGCGCTTTTTTCTCAGGATTTTTTGACCCGACCATGAGGTCTTGCCTCCGTCATTCGTTTTAAGGGTAGGGGATGACGGATGTCCCCGCTCGCTCGGGGAGTCGTGATGTCGGGGTCGAACCACAAGAATCGTATCAGGAATGTCGCTGCGCTCCTGCTTTGCAGCACCGCAGCACTGGCTGCAATGCCGGGCTGCCCGGGGCTCGCCCATGCTCAGGCCTCGTCGAGTGAACAAGCCTATCAGTTCGACATCCCGGCAAAGCCGCTGGCTTCCGCTCTGGCCGATGTGGGGAAGGTTTCCGGCTGGCGTATCGCTTATGCCTTCGACCTGTCCGGCACCAGTGCCCCGCTCAGCGGCAGCATGACGCCGCAACAGGCGGTGTCGCGCCTGCTTGCCGGAACGGATGTGAGTTATCGTGTTTCGGGTCCCCGTTCGATCGTCTTGCAGGATCGCGTCTCCGCTGCCCACGCAACACCCGCCGCCGGCACTCCGCCACCAGACGGCTCGACAGTTCTCAACACCATCAACATACAGGGCGGCGGTGCGAGCACGGTCTACACGCCGTTCGAGACGGCTGCCGCAGCGAGCCACATTCCGGCCGAGCGCATCGAACGCTTCCGGGGATCGAGCCCGGCCGACATATTTCGTGGCACGCCGGGCGTGCTGTCAGGCGAGGCGCACAACGGCGCTGGTTCCGTAGACGTCAACATCCGCGGCATGCAGGGGATGGGGCGTGTTCAGGTCAGCGTGGACGGCGCCGAGAACGCGCTTCAGATCAGTCAGGGCTATCAGGGCATTTCCAATCGCACCTTCCTTGACCCCGACCTGATCGCCGGCGTGGATGTCATCAGGGGCGCGGACGTTTCATCGCGCGGCATCGCCGGCAGCGTGGCTTTGCGCACTTTGAGTGCCGACGACATCGTCAGGCCCGGCGACACCTGGGGGGTACGCGTCAAAGGCGGTTTCGGCACCAACACATCGAAGCCGGAGCAGGGGGCGGTTGGCGGCTATGCGTGGCCCATCGTTCCCTGGCTGGAGCCGAAGGTGCCTGTCGCCTCCGATCAGGGTCTGGATCGTCCGGGGCTTTTGCAGCCCAGCAGCGGCTCAGGCAGCATCGTGGCCGCAACAAAGAATGAGAACTATGACCTGCTGGCCGGATATGCATATCGAAAGCAGGGCAACTATCATGCGGGCAGGAACGGGCCGGCAGCCTCGCCGGTCAATCTCGGGCCCCGGCCATACTGCTATTCCGGCGGCATCTGTGATGATCGCTCCTGGGAGAATTACTATCAGAATGAAGGAATAACCAACTACCGGCCCGGCGAGGAAGTGCTGAACACGCAGCTCGAAACGCAGTCGTGGCTGGCCAAAGCCACGTTGCATCTGGAGAACGAGCAAACGCTGCATCTTGGCTATACAGGTTTCCGCAGCGAGGGCGGAGACCTGCTGGCATCCCTGTTAAGCACCGAACGTATCCAGCCGGTGCAACAGCGCCTGACCACGGGGGTGGGGCTCGATACCGGCACATTGCGGTATCGCTGGCAGCCGGCGGACAACGAACTCATCGACCTGACGGTGAATGGCTGGGTGTCGCATCTGCGGCAGCGCTACGCACCGCGGGACCAGGGCAAAAACAAACCGGAAGATCTGGGCCTGCCTACCGACTTCCGCGCAGGCTCCGACTCGCTGCTGTGGGGCGGGGATGTCGCCAACACGTCGCGTTTCGATCTCGCCGGATATGGCTCGCTCGATCTCTCATACGGTCTTTCCTACACCGCCGAGGACACCAGCCCGACAAAACATGCTCTCGTGATGGTTCCCGGGCAAGGCAGCCGCGGGTCGGTCATCCGCGACGCCGCAAGGCAGGAGGCCGGAGCATATGCCCGCCTCGCATACAAACCGCTCGACTGGCTGACGGTGAACGCGGGAATGCGCTATTCGCACTACTGGTCGGATGATCGCAAGGTTCCCATCATCGATTACGGTGCATCGCGCAAACGCAACGATGGTGGCTTCACCCCATCTGTCGGCCTGACGCTTGAGCCTCTCCGTGGCGTTCAGCTTTATGCGAATTATGCCAGCGCGATGCGCATGCCGAGCATCGTGGAGGCAGGCGGAACTTTCGTTGTGCCCACGGGAAATCTCAGCCCCGAGCGCAACAACAGCTGGGACGTTGGCGCGAACTTTACAACGGACGGCCTTCTGTCCTCCGGCGATAGCGCCATGCTCAAGCTTGGCTATTTCAACTGGGATGTGAAAGATTACATTTCGCGCGAATACGGCACGCTTGGCGGCACGCAAAATGTCGGCATGTATGTCCACAACATCGATCGCGCGAAATTTTCCGGCATCGAACTGACCGGCCGTTACGAGAACGGCGGCTTCACGGCAGAGCTGAACGCAAACTATTATCTCGGCGTCGATTTCTGCTATGCGGCCGGAACCTGTGCCAATGCCACGCTCTATGGCGACTATGCCACCAATCAGGTCCCACCGGAATATTCCGTCGACCTGTCGCTGTCGCAGAAACTCTTTGATGACCGCCTGACGCTTGGCGGCCGCATGCTCCATGTCGGCCCCCGCGCTGCCGGCCATGGGCAGGTCACCACCACCGGGGCGATGCAGTTCATTTCGCTGGTGTCGTGGAAGCCATACACGCTGGTTGACGTATTCGCCGAATACAAGGTCTCGGACAGTCTCACGGCAACCGTCCGTGTCGAGAATCTGACCGATCAGTATTATGTCGATCCTCTGAGCCTTGTCCGCCAACCTGGCCCGGGGCGAACATTTTATGCAGGCCTGACGGGTACCTTTGGCGGAAACCAGACCCTTCCGCATTTCTCAGCGCCCTTTATCCGGGACCTCAAGGGCGGCAAGGTGGACTGGACCGGCGCCTATGCCGGGTTTCATTTTGGCACCGGTGTTGGCCGCACATGGGGGAACACGACCTCGCTCGACGGCACGGCAACAGACGTAGCGGCAACGGAATCCGCCGATCTGAACCTCAACGGCATGAATTTTGGCGTGCAGGCCGGCTACAACTGGCAGTTTGGCAACGGGCTGGTTCTGGGCGCAGAGGCGGGCTGGACGAAAAGCTATCTCAATGGAGCGCAGGGGGCGGCAACGACGGAAAGCTGGACAAGCTCCGTTGGACTGCCCGGAGAAGGGCTTCAGGCGAATACCCACTACGATATCGACTGGACAGCCGCCTTGCGCGGTCGCGTCGGCTATGCGTTTGACAACAGGTGGATGATCTACGGATCGGGCGGCGTCGCCTTTGCAAAGGAAACCCAGTGGCGGGATCAGTTTGCCATCCAGGAAGTCATGCAGGACACGACGGATGTGGTCTTCGTGGAGAAGGATTCGGCCACGCGCATCGGATATACGTTCGGCGGCGGTGCGGAATATGCGCTCAACGAGCGATGGTCCATAAATGCCGATTATTCATACAGCGGCTTTTCGCGAAAGGGCTTCAGGTTCGACAAGGCGCGTGCTGGCGTGACCCGGGACTACGTGACACAGGAAGTGATCGGCAAGGAGTGGAGGGAAAACCCGAACCGCGAGATCTTCGGCGATGCGATGTGTGACATGATTCCGGGCTTCTGCGATCCTTTTGAGGCGGATGTCTACGGACCGGTTCACCATCAGGGCAGCCCCACAACGGGCCGCCGCGCGTCGAACGCGCTCGACTTCCACACCTTCAGGATCGGCCTGAATTACAGGTTTTGATCGCGAAACAGGGTCTGGCGCTCTCCTCGTCTTTAGGGAGCGTCACGAACCTGTCTGGGACCGTTGTCCAGCAAAATTCTTGACCAAAAGGGACTTGAGGCACATCGCCCTGCAGTTCTTCGGCCATCGGCTTCCGAGCCGTTTGGCGCATGGCCGCGTGAACGAGGCAGACTGCGGAACGGAACGGGAGCGCTTGCCGTTCCGCCGTCTGCGCCCGCATCAGAAGGTCTGGAGTTTTAGCGATGCGTCGGCGAGAGCCTCCAGTTCCGAACTGTCGACCTCTCCTGTGCGAAGCGACGCGAATGCCTCTCCCAGAGCCGCGACGCCCTGCCGGATGCGTTCCGGCTCCTCGTAGGAATAGCAAAGGCGCAGCGCATTTCTGGAAGGCTCCAGCGGATAGGACAGGCGACCCGAATAGGTTTTCACGCCCTTTTTTATCGCAAGACCGGCCAGCATGTCGGCATCGACGTCGTCCGGCAGTTCCACCCAAAGGAAATATCCCCCCTGCGGAACATGGACGCTCGCTTCGGGCAGATGGCGGCGCAGTTCGTCTACCATCATGTCCCGATGAATGCGCAACTGGCGAATGATCGCGGCAATGTGGTGCGCCACCTGATTACCGGCGAGGAGTTCGAGAAAAATGCGCTGATTGAACGGACTGGTGCCGCCATCGGCCTTGTGCGCGGCCATACGCTCTATGATCGACGCGGAGGCAATGACCCAACCGATGCGCATGCCTGGCGCCAGTATTTTCGAAGCCGTACCCAGCGCAATCACCACGCCGGACTCATCGAGGCTTTTCATGGGCGGCACCGCCTCGCCCTCGAAGCGGATACGCCGATAGGGGTCGTCCTCGATGATCACGAAGCCGAAACGCCGGGCGAGACGGATCAACTCGTGCCGCCTCTCCAGGCTTGTGGTGATGCCGGTCGGGTTGTGAAAATCAGGAACGTCAAACAGCAGCTTGGGCAGTTTATCTCCCGCGCTCTGAGCGGCCGCGAGCCTTTGTTCAAGCACATCCGCCTGCATTCCCTGCTTGTCCTGCGGGATGGCCCAGAAATCAGCCTCATGCGTGCGCAGGATGCTGAGCGCGGTCATATAGGTTGGCGCGGTGACGATGACGGCGTCGCCCGGTTCGATGAAAACCCGGCAGGCAAGATCAAGCCCATGCTTGGCGCCGTTGACGACCATCACATTGTCGCGCGCGCAGACGATGCCGTCGGCGGCAACATAGTCGACGATCTGGTCGCGAAGCTCTTCCAGACCAAGGACGTCGGAATATTGCATCGTCTCCGTTCGGTGAGCCGCCGCCGCCTTGCCTGCCTCCATGCTGATATCGGGCAGGCAGCGTGGAAAGGCATAGCCTCCCGACAATTCGACGAGGTCATTTGCTGCGGCATGGCTGGCATGGCTGGAATTCAGCGCGCGCGCGGCAAACCGGTATGAGGGATTGTTTGGTGTCTCGATATTATGGTTTGCCATCTCACATAACTCTGCTCAGGAATGCACGGGTGCGTTCTTCTTTTGGATCGGTGAGGATGGAACGCGCGGCACCGCTCTCGACGATTTCGCCGTCGACCATAAAATGCACCGTATCGGCGACCTCACGGGCGAACCCGATCTCGTGGGTGACGAGGATCATCGTCATCCCTTCTTCGGCCAGCGTTTTCATCACTGCCAGCACCTCGCCGACCAGTTCCGGATCAAGCGCCGATGTCGGTTCATCGAACAGCATCAGGCGTGGCTTCATCGCCAGTGCCCGCACGATGGCGACACGCTGCTGCTGGCCGCCGGAAAGCTGCGCCGGATATTCGTTTTCCTTGGCGGACAACCCCACCCGGGCCAGCAATGCACGCGCATTCGCGGTCGCTTCCTTGCGGGAAGCGACACGCAGGATCACCGGCGCCTCGATGATGTTTTCCAGCACCGTCATATGCGGGAACAGGTTGAAGCGCTGGAACACCATGCCGATATGGGTACGCTGGCGTGCGAGCGCGGTTTCATCCAGCTCGTGGAACCGGCCGTTGCGTTCCTCGTAACCCATTGGCTGGCCGTCGACATAGATCATGCCGCGGCTCTGGGTTTCGAGCCGGTTTATGCAGCGCAGGGCAGTGGATTTTCCGGCTCCGGAAGGACCGATGATACACGCCACTTCGCCGTCCAGAACATCAAAGCTGACATTCCTGAGCACATTGACCGTGCCAAAAGACTTGGAAACGTTCCGGACCTCGACGACAGTCTTTTTCATGGCGTTCCGGCTTTCCTGTTCCTGCTGCGCCCGAACATGATGGCGAAGAAATCCCTGAGCGATTGCAGGGCCTGAGGCTCCTGCGTTTCAGCAAAACCACGCGAATAGCGGCGCTCGATATAGAACTGGATGATGCTGAACACCGTGGTCAGAAGCAGGTACCAGAGGCTCGCAACGACCAGCAGTTCGAGGATGCGGAAATTCTCGTTGTAGATCCGGGTGGCCTGGGTCAGCAGATCGCCCGCCGCAATCACCGAGATCAGCGACGACGTCTTGAGCAGCGAAATGAACTGGTTTCCGGTTGGCGGGATGATGATGCGCAGCGCCTGCGGAAGCACGATGCGCGACAGAACCCTGCCCGGCGGCATGCCGAGCGCCTTTGCGGCTTCGCGCTGGCCGCGATCGACACTCAATATGCCGGCCCGCACGATCTCGGACATGTAGGCGCCTTCGTTGAGGCCCAGTCCCAGCAGTGCCGTGAGGGTTGCCGTCATCAGCGCATTGGTTGAGATGTCGAACATCACCGGGCCGCCGGGAATGCTCAGCGATATGCTTGGGAAGATGATGCCGATATTGAACCAGAAGATCAGCTGCACAAGAACAGGCGTTCCCCGGAAGAACCAGATGAACGCACCGGCCGTGCTGCGCATGACGGGATTGTCGGACACACGCATCACCGCAAGCATGATGCCCAAAACCAGCCCGATCAGCATGGATCCGCATGTGATGTACAACGTGATCCAGACGCCCGTGAGAATACGGGGATCAAACATATAGGCCGGCACCGTCGAAAAGTGGAATATCTCGTTGCGCGCCACCTGCCAGACCAGCAGGACTACCAGCAGTGCGATGAGCAGGCTGAACACCCACCGCCCCGGGTGGCGTCGGGGGACGATCTCGTAGCCATCCTTTATCATTGTCGCTATTCGCTCCGGAGAAATAGGGCGTGACCCGGAAGGCACCGGGCCACGTTTCAGGTGCGGGTCAACGGGCTGCCGCGTTGACGGTCGCCTTGCCGATCGCGATCTGGCTCACGTCGTATTTTTCGAGAATGCGCCCATATTCGCCGCTGGCGATGATGGCATCGAGACCGCGCATCAGCGCCTGAGCCAGCGCTTCGCGGTTCTTTGCGATCGCCATGCCATAAGGGGCAGCGGAGAACTGCTCGCCGACAAGATCAAGAACGCCGTCGGATTGCTGCACTTTGTAGGCCGACAGCGGATAATCATGGATGATCACGTCCGCACGACCGCCGCGCAGCTGAAGCATGGACTGGGTGGCTTCAGGAAATTCGTTGACCGTGACGGCAGGCCGTCCTTCAGCAACACATTTCTCCGACTGTCGTTTCGCATAGGTTGTGGCAAGATCACCGGTCTGCGAAGCAACGATCAGGCCACAGATATCATCAATACCCTTCACGCCCTTTGGATTGCCTTTGGCGACGATAATGCCTGAACCGACATCGGCGTAATTGACGAAATCGACGACCTGCTGGCGTTCAACGGTGTCGGTAATGCCGGTCATACCGACATCGAAGCGGCCAGCGCTGATGCCCGGAATAATGCCATCGAACTTGATGTTGACCCACTCGACCCTGAGCCCAAGTTCCTTCGCAATCGCTTCGATGATCTCGGCGTCGATGCCGACATAGGCACCGCTGCTGTCAACCGAGACGATCGGCGGGAAGGAAGCGGTTGCCGCGACTGTAATGGCGCCTTCCCTGATCAGGCCGAGATCCTGATCCTGCGCGGAAGCAGTCGTAACTGCACCGAGGGATACGGTGAAAACCACCGCCGCCATCGCAGAAATTTCGCGGCAAAAAGTGCGTGTTTTGTTCCTGATTGACATAAGCTTCCCCTTTTCCAATTCGAGTTTCTTATACAGGTAAAGCTGACGAACTTCCCTGTTTATAAGGATGAGCCTATGTTTCATTCAGTGTCTGCGAACTGTCCAATCCTATTATTGGTATGAAATATAAGGTTCGCTTATAAAGGGGGGGCGACATGAATCTGAAACAGCTTGAGGCGTTCAGGGCCGTCATGATCGCGGGCAGCATGGTTGGCGGGGCCAGGCTGCTTCGCATCTCCCAGCCTGCTGTCAGCCAGATGATCCGTCTCTTCGAGAAGCAGGCGGGGATTCAGCTTTTCCGCCGCCACAACGGCAAGATTTCAGCCACTCCCGAGGCGGACATTCTTTTTGCCGAGACCGAACGCGTCTATTCGGGGGTCAAGATGCTTGAGCGGCTGACCGAGGGCCTGCGCCACAACACCTACGGGACATTGCGCATCGCCGGCTTCCCGGCAATCAGCCGGCAGGTTCTGCCGAGGATCATCTCGCAGTATTGCCGAGAGCGGCCGGAAGTGAATGTCACACTGGATTCCATCCAGTCGCGCAATATCGCGGATCTCATCGCGCGGCGTGAAGTCGATCTTGCCCTGTCGGTCCTGCCCAGTGACCGCGACGAGGTGGAGGGACGCATCGTCGGCACCCTGAGGGCGGTCTGCATTCTGCCGCACACTCATCGCCTGCGCGATCGCGACGTTATTCACGCCAAAGACCTTGAGGGGGAGGCGTTCATCTCCCTTGGCGGGACAGATCCCTCCCGCATGATGATTGATGAGGTTTTCGAGACGCTCGGCGTCAACCGCCGGCTTCATGTTCAGACGACACAGTCCGACATTGCCTGTGGCTTCGTCGCTGAGGGAACAGGTATATCCATCATCGATGAACTGACGATGTCCTGGTACGGTGCCGAGCGGATCATCGCACGTCCCTTCGAGCCGGGCGTATCCTTCCGGGTCTGGCTTCTCCAACTGCGCACCAGCCGGCAATCACGGCTGGTGAAAAGCTTCTCGGAACTGCTTCGCGACCAGATCCCCGGCTTCCTTGGATGACAGGAAGCCGGCATGCGGGGGAGGGAAAGCGTAGCGAGAAGGTCCGGTCCCTGCACGGCAACCCCCTGTACCGCAACGCGCACGCTTTCATTGAGCCCGGGCCAAAACATCATGCTCTTCAGGCCAGCCGCCCTGATTGTACAGTTGCGTTGCGGATCGCCGGCTCCGTGCCGTCAGCATCTTTAAATTCGAACCCGGAATGGCCCTACCGCGACAGCCGGCCTTCGTCGTCGATCAGGGTGAGCCGGCAGGGTGCGGCGTCGCCCCAGCGCCAGAGGACAAGATTGAGGTCGTCATCGCTCGCGCCATGGGCGAAGCTGCGCACCAGCAATCCGTGGTAGCCGGCCGCCAGAAGCCTTGCGGCGAAGGCCTGCGTCGGGGCTTCGCCGGTGGCTTTCATCTGGTCGCGCCAGGTGGCGTCGGCAAGGGCTTGCGGGGTCATGCCTTCGGCCCGCAGGGCGGTGACGTCCCGGCTGTCGAAGACATTCCCGATGTCCGCCTCATAGGCGACGAGGGTGGTCGGTTGCAGCGAGCCGACCTGATTGGCCTCGCGCAAGGCCGTCATGATCGACAGCGACGCATAGAGGGCGGGTGTTCCCTTGCGGTTGAAACGGCCGCCATAAAGCTCGGCGCCGCGCCCGGACAAGGGCTCGCGCGCATAGATCGGGTTCAGCGCCCGGTAGAGTGATCCGCGATACTCCATCTGCGGTTTATGCGTGCACGCCGGCGTCGACCGCGTCGATATAGTCGAGCACTTCGTCGGCCCGACCGTCGCGCACCAGTTGCATGGCCGTGAGGCCGGAGAAGCCCGGCAGCGGTTCCGACCGGTACCACGCATAGGCCATCAGCGCCGAGCCGAACCGGGGCTCGACCTTGTTGACGATCTCGGTCATCTCGCGCAGGCGCCGCTGCGTCTTGTCCGAACGGATGCGATCCTTGCGCTGGATCGCATCCTTGCCGAGCCCCGCCGTGCGCGCGATCTCCTCGCTCGTCGTGCGCAAGGCGCTGGCGATCTTGCGTGGCGAGAACAGCCCGTCATCGGCATATTGAGCCAGACCCATCCGCTTGCCTCCATTCGAGAATGCCAATTATTATGACGCAATATAGCGTCAGAATTTCCGGATTTCAATGGTCCGTGGCGGACGGCTTCGGCAACCCGCATATGCGCTGTCGTGCAAACAATCGTTCCCTGCCGGCAAAGACAAGCTTTTACGCAGGGCCTAGCTTTCCGGCTGCACGGTGCAAAAGACACCGGCAGTCCGCTCCGCAAGAAAGAGCGGGCCGTGTCAACGAGGCTCGGGAACGTCTCGGAAGCGCACATATCGCGACGAGGCTTCGCGCTGCGAGGGGAAAAACCCATGTCCGGAAAGATTTCGATGGAAGAGGTCGACACGCTCGACTTCTCGACGACGGCTGTGCCGCCGAATGCGCGCATGCCGAAATTCGGCCTGACCATGGCCTGGTGGGCCGTGTGCAGCGCCCTGTTCTATATCGTGGTGGGCGCGGCACTGGCGCTCGGCTTCGGCAGCAAAAATGCCATCATCGGCATGGTGCTGTCGGTGATCGCCTATTCGGCGGTCAATGCGGTGCTGAGCCGCTATGCGATCAGGACCGGCCTGTCGGTCGCCCTGTTCTCGCGCGTGCTGTTCGGCAATGTCGGCGCGGGCATCGCCACGCTCATCTTCTGCGCAACGGCCATCTACTATGCGGTGTTCGAGGGCTCGGTGATCGCGGTCGGCATCAACACGGTGTTTCCGTCCGTCGCCTATCCGGTGGCGGCGCTGATCGTGGTGCTCTACAGCGTGCCGCTGATCTTCGGCAGCATCCAGAGCTGGCTCGACAAGTTCAACGGCGTGCTGCTGCCCTTCTACATTCTTGGCCTGATCGTGGCGGTGGCGCTCGCCATCGGCGAATATGGCTACAGCGACAAATGGCTCAATCTCGGGCCCGAAGGCGGCGCGCCCGCTTCCGGCTGGTGGTCCTGCTTCGTCGCCTATATGGGCGTGTGGGTGCTGATGATGTTCACCTTCGACTATGCCCGTTTCGGCCGGCAGGAGGATGCGGACTATCACGCCTGGTTCAACTTCGGCACGCCCTTCTACCTGATGGTCTTCGTGGTGAGCGGGCTGTTCGGCATGTTCATGGTCGCCACGGTGCCCGATGTCGGCGCGACGGAGGTTTCGGTGCTGCTGGCGCTTCTCAAGCTGATGGGCATCTGGGGGCTGGCGTTCGTGTGGATCACCCAGACCCGCATCAACACCGCCAATTATTATCTGGCGGCGGTGAACATGGAGGCGCTGGTCGCGGCCTTCGGCAAAATGCCCTTCGGCCGGATCGGCTGGGCGATTGCCGTCGGCGCCATCGTCTATGTGCTGATGCTGGCCGACGTCTTCGCCTATCTGCTTCAGGCGCTGGCCTATCAGGGCATATTCGTCGTCGCGTGGGTGGCCGTCGCCATGGCCCATATTCTCAGCGATCGCTACGACCGGCTTTCCGGCGGCACGGTGGAATACAGGTCCGAACAGGTGCCGGCCCTCAATCCGCTTGGCCTCACCGCATGGTTCGGGGCGGCCGCCATCGGCATCCTGCTCCACGTCTCGGGCGGAAGCTACGCGGATTTCTCCGCTCCGGCCACGGCAGTCGTCGCGTTCGCAATCTACGCGGCGGGTCTGCGCAGCGCCAGGCGATCCTGGTTCTTTGCGGCAGGATGACAACGCCCCGCACCTGCCGGTTCAGGCCGGCGGGTGCGCCCGGGCACAAGACAGGGTGCACACAGATGCAAGACTCGGCAGCATGGCGAAACTAGCGTATTCCTATGACGAGACTATTGCAGGAGACGATAGCTCGGGGTTCCGGGGAAATTTGTTCGACGGCGGCGCGATATTGCGCCTGACCACGGAATGGGAGGTTCGAATGGACATCAGATATTCCACCGCCGATGCCAGTCCTGCCGCGCGCAAGCGTTACTGGAACGAAGCCGTATCGCAGACCTATTTCTCGCTCGACCTGACCTTCAGGAACGAGCCCCGCTTCGACGGCTCCCTCAACAACTGGAACCTCGGCACGCTGTCGCTGTCGCGGCTGGCATCGGACGGCCTGCTCTATCGCCGCCACAAGCACCATCTGCTGCACGAGCGCGACGAAAGCTACCTGATCACCGTGCCGGAACGCGCCGACGTGCATTTCCTGCAGGACGGCCGCGAGGCGCATTGCAAGCCCGGCCAGATCCTGGTCGAGCGCAGCCATCTTCCCTATGATTTCTCCTATGCCGAGGCCAATGCGCTGTGGGTGCTGAAGGTGCCGGGCAGCGTGCTGCGCTCGCGCGTCGTGCTGCCGGAGCGGCTGGCGTCGCTGAGCTTCGACGCCACCTGCGGGGCGGGCGCATTGTTCGTCGACATGATGCGTCTGGTCGCCGCGCGGCTGGAGGAGATGGACGATCAGGCGCGCACCATGTCCGGCCGCCATCTGGTCGACATGCTGGCCATGGCGGTTTCCGCCGACGAAAAGATGCTCAACGCCAACGCGTCCTCCGTGCAGATGGCGCATCTGTATCGCGTGGAGAGCTTCATCCGTCTCAATCTGGCTTCGCCCTCGCTCAGCCCTCAAACCATCGCCGACGCCTGCGGCATCTCCGTGCGCTATCTGCACCAGCTTTTCACCGGCTTTGGCCGCTCGGTCAGCGAATGGGTGAAGTTGCAGCGGCTGTTGATGTGCAGGCAGATGCTGTGCGATCCCGCCTGCCGGAAGAAGGTTTCGGAGATCGCCTATGAATGGGGCTTCAGCGATCAGGCCCAGTTCAGCCGGCTCTATCGCGCCGAGTTCGGCGAAACGCCAAGCGGGACGAGAGAGCGAAGCCGCATGACATCGCCCTGACTGACAGCGCCGGCATAACCAGCTGAGAGCGCTGCCGGCGCGCCCTTCCCATTACATTGCCAAAAAGGAGAACACGATGCCCAGCTTGCGTGTGGCGGTCGACGTCGGAGGTACGTTCACCGACGTCTGTATCATGGACGAGAAATCCGGAAGCATCCGGATCGAGAAGACCGCCTCTACCCCCGATCCGATCGACGGCATCCTCGGCGGCGTGGCCAAGGCGGGCGTGGACATGGCCGATGTGGCGCTGTTCTCGCACGGAACCACGGTCGCCACCAACGCGCTGATCACCCGCCGCCTGCCGCGCGCGGCCATGGTCTGCACCGAAGGCTTTCGCGACGTCATAGAGATCCGCCGCGCCAACAAGGAAGACCTTTGGGACACCTACAAGGACGTGGTGCCGCCCTACATTCCGCGCCGCGACCGGCTGACGGTGCCCGAACGCGTCGATGCCGCCGGCAAGGTGGTCCGGCCGCTCGATGAGGCGGCCGCCCGCGAAGTCGCCCGCATCCTGAAGCGCCGCAACGTCGCCGCCGTGGCGGTGTGCTTCATGAACGCCTTCGTCAACGGCGCCAATGAAAAGCGCATGAAGGAAATCCTGCAGGAGGCAATGCCGGACGTTCCCGTCTCGACCTCGTCCGAGGTGCTGCCGGAAATCTTCGAGCATGAGCGCTTTTCCACCACCGTCGCCAATGCCGTCCTGACCCCTGTGGTGGTGGACTACACCAGACGGCTCGGCCAGCGCCTGCAGGAGGACGGCTACACCCGCGACCTGCTTCTGCTGCACACCGGCGGCGGCGTGATGACGCCGAAGAGCGTCGAGGATTTCGCCGCCCGCCTCGCCGGGTCGGGCATTGCGGCGGGCGCCATCGCCAGCCGCCAGATCGCCATGCTGTGCGGTTTCCGCAACTCCATCGGCCTCGACATGGGCGGCACCTCCACCGACGTCTCGCTGGCCTATGACGGGCAGTCGCGCGTCACCAAGGACTGGTTCATCGAATATGGCTATCCGATCCGCTTTTCCTCCATCGAGGTGCTGACCATCGGCGCCGGCGGCGGCTCGCTGGCGTGGCGCGACGAGGCCGGCTCGCTGCGCAACGGTCCGCAATCGGCGGGCGCCAATCCGGGACCGGCCTGCTACGGGAACGGCAACAGGCAGCCGACCAACACCGACGCCAACGTGGTGCTCGGCCGTCTCGGCACCAGCCTTGCCGGCGGCAAGATCACGCTCGATCCGGCACTGGCCGCGCAGGCGGTTACGGAAGGCGTCGCCGAACCGTTCGGCCTGTCCATTCATGCGGCCGCCGACGCCGTCATCAAGGTCGCCAACGCCAACATGTCGGATGCCGTGCGGCTGATCTCGATCAGCCGCGGCTACGATCCGCGCGACTTCGCGCTGGTCGCCTTCGGCGGTGCGGGCGCGCTGCATGGCGCCGCGATTGCGAAGGAACTGTCGATCCCCGCCGTGATCGTGCCGCCCAATCCCGGCGTCACCTCGGCGCTCGGCTGCCTGCTCGTCGACATGCAGCACGACTTCTCCGAAAGCTACATCAAGGCGGCTTCCGAAGCGGATGCCGCGACCATCGAGGCCGATTTCGCCCGCATGGAGAAGGATGCGGTGGAGCGGCTGGTGCATGAGGGCGTCGAGCCCGGTGACATCGTGCTCCAGCGCAGCGTCGACATGATGTATCAGGGTCAGTGGCGTTCGCTGGCGGTGAATGCGCCGACCCCTGTCACCAGCATCGCCGATCTGGTCGAAGCGTTCCACCGCGAGCACAAGCGCGAATACAATTTCCGCCGCGACGAAACCCCGGTCAGCCTCTACCGCCTCAACCTGAAGGCCACCGGCATCGTGCCGAAGGCCGAACTGCCGAAGCATGAGCCGACCGGCGTCACACCCGCGCCGCTTCATCGCCGGCCGGTCTGGTTCGGGCCGGACGAGCCGCATGACACGCCGGTCTATGACCGCGACGACCTGCCGGCGGGCTTCAGCTTCGAAGGACCGGCCATCGTCGAGCAGCTCGACTCCACCGTGGTGGTGCCGCCCGGCACGAAGGCGGAAGTCGACCAGTATCTCAACATCATCATCCGCGTCTGAGAGGAACCAAGATGCTGACCAAGCCAACTCTCGATCCCGTCACCTTCGAGGTGCTGAAGAACTCCTTCATCACCTCCGTGGACCAGATGGCGGAGCAGATCCTGCGCACCTGCTATTCCTTCGTCATCTACAACCGCGACTTTTCCAGCGCGCTGCATGACGCGGAAGGCAACTGCGTGGCGCAGGGCAACCAGGACATCGCCGTGCATGTCGGCACGCTCCACTTCACCTGCAAGGAGGTGATCCGCGCCTTTGCCGGCGACATGCATCCGGGCGACGTCTACGCCATCAACGACCCCTATGCCGGCGGCACCCACTTCAACGACGTGCGCCTGATCCGGCCGATCTTCCACGATGGCGAGGTCATCGCCTTCTCGCAGTCGAACGGCCACTGGTCAGACCTCGGCGGTTCGGTGCCGGGCTCCTTCGACGTCAGCGCCACCGACATGTTCAGGGAAGGCATGCGCATCACCCCGGTGCGCCTGTTCGCAAAAGGCCGCTTCTGCGAGGACGTCGCCCGGATGATCGCTTCCAACACCCGTGACCCGGCCTCGATCATCGGCGATATCCACGCGCAGGCACAGGCCACGCAGGTGTGCGAGCGCGAAATCCTGCGCCTTGTCGCCAAATATGGCGTCGACACCATAAAGCTCGGCATGGCCGCCGTGCAGGATTATGTCGAGCGCGCCATGCGCCAGCGCATCGAAGCCCTGCCGGACGGCGAGTGGGAAACACAGGACTTCATCGATCAGGACCCGGCCGGCGAAGAGGGGCTGATCCCGATCAAGGTGAAGCTGACGATCAAAGGCGACCGCGTCAGCTACGATTTCAGCGGCTCTCACGCCACCATCGGCTCGATCTACAATTCCGCCTTCGGCTCCACCTTCTCGGCGGTGGCGGCGGGCATGAAAACCTTCTTCCCCGACCTGCCGCTGAACAGCGGCTTCTACCGCCTGTTCGACATCACGGCACCCGAGGGCTCCATCGTCGATGCCAGATGGCCGGTGGCGGTGACGGGCTTCCTGATGCCGTTCGAGAAGATCATGAACGCCATCTACGAGATGTGGTCCAGGATCCTGCCCGAGCGCGCCATCGCCTGCGCCTTCAACCTCGAATATCTGCTGACCGGCGGCCGCGACGCGCGCAGCCCCGAAAAGCCGATCTTCATGTTCTACGACTGGCTGCCCGGCGGCTGGGGCGGGCGCAATGGCCGCGACGGCTGCAACGTCACCACCGCCTGCTTCGGCACCGGGCTGATGGCGCAGCCGGTGGAAGGTCAGGAGCGTGCCAACCCGATGATGACCACGCGCTTCGAGGTGCTGACGGATTCCGCCGGCCCCGGCAAATGGCGCGGCGGTGCCGGCGTGCAGAAAACCTCCGTCATGCTGGAGGTCGAGAACACGGTGATCTCCTACATCTGCGACCGCGAGCGCGCCGTGGTGTGGGGCATCGAAGGCGGCCTGCCGTCCATGCCGCATGGGCTGACGCTGCGCCGCCACGGCTCGGACAAGCCCGAATGGCTGGGCTCGGTGTTCTCCAACGTCGCCATCGGGCAGAACGACGAGTTCGGCCGCCCGACCGCCGGCGGTGGCGGCTTCGGCGATCCGCTGGAGCGCGACCCCAAGCGCGTGTTGCAGGACGTCATCGACGATTATGTCTCGGTGGAGCGCGCCGCGCTGGACTATGGCGTGGTCATCACCCCTGTCGATCCCGAAATCTGCGAATACGAGATCGATGCGGAGGCGACGAAAAAAGAGCGCGAGCGCATCCGGGCCGGACGCAGCGGCTGGATCGCAACCCCGCCTGAAGAGGTGGCGGCCCTGTTCCAGGCCGGAAAGATCAATGCGCTCGATGCGGTGCGGCGCTATGCGGTGATCCTCGACTGGGACAAGGGCACGCTTCTGCCGAAATCCACGGAGCAGTTCCGCGAGATGTACCACAAGCGCACCGCCTCCCGCTGGGCGGCAGCCTGAAACAGCCTCTCTCCATTCCGCCGGACTTCACGGTCCGGCGGCAGGATTTACGGGCGGCAGGGATGCCGCCTGCCGCGTCGGGGACGCCGCTCCGGAGTTTCCCCCGACCTGCGCCAGCAGATCAGGTCTGCATGCTCTTATCCTGCATGATGGAGACATGTTTCCCTGCGGTGAAGCTGTCCTTGCGGAGGAGGAAGCCAGCCCCGTCACCGGCGGCGGCTGTCTCTCCGATGCTTAGCGGAGGTTGGTTTCCGAGACATATCTCTCCAGCAGCGCCTTCAGGGTTATGGCGGCGGCGGGCAGGGCTGTGTCGCGTTTGCTGATCAGGAAAACGTCACGGCCGATGCGGTGCCCCTCGATTTCCCTGAAGCCGATGGAACCCTTGCGCACGAGTTCCGCCACGAGCCGTGGCACGATCGATATGCCCATGCCCTCGCATATCATGCCTTCGATCGCCTGCCAGTCCGAAAGCTCGTAGCTTGCCTGCTGCATGGCGGCTTTCAGTTCGGGATCGCGGTCGATGATCTGGCGCATGCCGCCACCCTCCGCCCAGGCAATGATGGATTGCCCGCGCACTTGTGAAGGCGATACCGGGCTCCGTTCAGCCATGATGGCCATGTCGTTGCGGCCGATCATCACCAGCGGGTCGTGCATCAGTTCCTGATGTGTGAAAATCCCTTCCTGCTCGCAGGTCGACACGATCCCCAGATCCGCCTCGCCGATTTCCACGCGCTTGCGCACTTCGCTCGACAGGCCGGACAGGACGCGGACCTTCAGGTCCGGGCGCGTGCGTGACACTTCTTTCAGAAGGCTCGGAAAGAAGACGGGAATGATGGAGGTGACGGAGACGGCAATCGTCACCTGCCGTCCGCGATCCTTCAGTCCCCGGCGCAGCTCCCCGATGGTCCGGTCGAAATCCGACAGAACGCGGTCGGCGATCGCCGCGACCCACTCGCCCTCCTTCGTCAGGCTGACCCGACGCGTCGTCCGGTCCAGCAGGGTGGCGCCGAGCCCGTCCTCGAACCGCTTTATGGCAATGGAAAGAGCAGGCTGCGAGATCGACAGCTGCTCGGAAGCAATGCGGAAATTGCGGCAGATCGCGATTTTCTGGAACACCCGCAACTGCCTGATGGTCACGTCCATACCCGCTTTCCTCCACTCGCATTGGCCCCAAAGGTGCCGCTTATTAATAAACAAACATTGTTAAAACTGAAATTCAACAAATTGGACAAATGGATTTGCACGCCTCAGTCTGAGGTCATCAGCTGCCACTTCCGGCCGGCTGCCAAATATTGAACGAAAGCATGATCGACAAATTTCACACTTCTGCCGCCGATGCGCTCGGCCATGTCGAGGACGGTTCGACTGTCGCTTGCCACCTAAACGCAAGAATGCGCCGGTTTGGGTCGATGTGGGCAGTTAATTTGAGAATTCCGACGTTCCGATTCTCAAATTAAGTGCATCTGTAAAGAGGTCCGCGGCTTGGAAGCGTGGGCGATCATGTTCTCGGCAGCGAGAGTGAACCGGGTCCTGTTCTCACCCATCATGTGACCGCGCAGCATTCGGAGCATCTCCGGTCCGGCAAGCTCGACGATGGCTACTCCCGCCAGCAGTGCCGGCCGCAGGTGAAGCGGCAGGATTGGCCTTGCAGGCGAAGGCAGATTTTCCTCTTGGTGGGCGACGACATCGTCGAAATCGGGAACGATTGCGCCGAGCACCCGGAAGCGCCAGAGGTCGTGCTCGCGAGGGAAGGGTCTCGGCACACGTCGCATCAGCAGGAGCCGGGCTATCTCGGCCGGCGATGTCCAGGTTCCGGTACCGCGCTCGGCTTCATCGTCGAGGAGCTTCTCGCCACGAAGAGCAGCACCGCGATAATGCTTGAAAGGGGAGGGGCGTTGGTGCCCGCTTTCGTCCCGAAGCAGGTGTCCACAGACGGCGCAGGTGAAACGCCACCCCAGCAGCTGGCTTCGCAGGATCGGTCTTTGTGTCATGTGATCTGAGCTGCAGATCAAGCAGCTCTGCGTTGGTCTGGAAGCAATGAACCGATGCAATGATTGCGCGACATTGGTGAAGGTCATTCGTCGCACAAGGGCCGGCTCGGTGGCGAACATCCTGGTGATGCGGATTTCCTGAGCATCTGTCAGATGAAGATCGGCTTCCCGCAATGAGGAGGCGTCCGGCAAGCAATGTTGGAGCATGACGAGCGGCGGTACCGCGTAGAAGCAGGCATGGCGACTGATCCAGGATGACAGGAGCTCATCAGGTTGCGGAGGGAATATCACCGGCAGCCGCCGCGGAATTGTGCCCTTCTTCATGCGAACGCCGCCTCGGCATCGAATTCCGGCTCCCACATGTCAACCATCTCATCGGAGATGTGCTCGCGGCCGCTTTCGATTGCGTCCACCGCAAGGCTGTTGACCATATGGAAGATGTTGGCGGTGATACCCTCAGTGATCTGCAGGATCCGACGCAGCGATTTCGGCGTGAGCACCGAGGGCCGGCGCAGCGGCGTGTTGCGCAGGATCGATGCCACCAGTGTCTCGAACTGCTCGTTGGCGGCCCATCTGCCCAAGGTCAACTGCTCGAACCGGCGCGCAAGCTGAACGTCCCCGCCAATCGCTTCTCGGGCCTCGTTGACACCGAAGCAGACCAGCGAGATCTGGAGACGGTTGCTGAGGAAACGCAGCGTGTTCAGGACAATGCGCTGCTCACGATAGGTCCCGGCGAGGATGTTGTGCACTTCGTCGATAACCAGCACCTGTACGCCGATGGCTTCCATGATGCGCAACGCAGCCTGCTCCATCTGGGCGATGTCGGCGCGCGGCCGCTGCGGCGCGCCGAGAAGGGTGAGCAGTTCGGCATAGAAGCGCCGCTCGCCAGGCCGGCTGGTCATTTCCATCGCGAGCACCGGTGTCTTTAGCGAGCCCGTCACCGAATTGAAGCTCGGTGGGTGCTCGTCGCGGAACCGCTTCATGATCATCGTCTTGCCCATGCCGCTGTCGCCGTAGATCGCGACCGAAGGCATGCGCGTGCCGCGTGGATGCTCGAGGAGTCGGCTCAGCCGATTGAGGGCCTGCTTGGCGCGCGGGTAGAGCACCCAGCGACGCGATCGTATCGCGCGAATGCGTCGCTCGTCCGTTTCGGACAGCAGAGCAGCGGCGTTTGTGGTCAGGTGAGAGACATCATCTTCCATATTCACTCCAGCTCAATCCGTATCCTCGACAAAGGGTATGGGTTTGCTGGAATCAACGCCGCGGAGCGAGCCCCATCCGCGATCATCCACCTTCGATTTCGACGCGCCGGCCGTGCCGCGCCGCGCCGCCGCCGTCTTTCTGGTTGCCGTGTCGACCAGTTCGCGCTGCGCCATCGCGGTGCGGACAATTGCACGAGTGTCGACTTCACGGTGGCCTTTTGCCAGCAAGGTGCGTCGGGCGGTCACCGCCTCGTGTTGGGTGATCGAAGGCAATGTCACATCGGCATAGCGGGCTTCCACGAAGTTTCCCGATGGCCGTCGAACGAAGATGCGCGACATGTCACGCGGATCGTATTTGACAAGCAGTCGCCGGTCCGCACCCCCGACATCGGCGCTGAGTGCTGCCGACCAATAGCGCAAGCTGAACAGATGAATGCCGGTCGGCCGTAAGGTTCGCTCGTGCTCGGGGAGGAAGTTGAGCCAGAAGCGAAGCCGATCCTGTGGCAGCCGAAGCGGGATGTCACCTTCCTGTTCCCGCCAGACCGCAATGGGCGGCCGGCCAAGGCTGCTGTGGATCGACTGATGATATGAGCCGACAATGTCGAGGGCGATGTACCGCTCGAGCTCCCGCAGTGTCAGTGCCGCGTGCCGCTTCGAATTGTAGTCACCGAGCTCCTGCTCGTTGCTGAAAGTCGTTCCAGGCAACAGGTGCAGCTTCCCCATCTGTGTGCCGATCAAACGCTCGATATGGCCGCCGAAGCGTGGCTGGCCGGGTGGTCGCCATTCGATCGCGATGCCGGCGTCCTGGCATCCTCTCTTGAAGGCCCGGCTGCGGAAATCTGGACCATTGTCGACATGCAACATTCCTGGCAGTCCCGCGACGGGCCACGGCTCGGCGATCTCACGCTCCCGCAGCCATGCTGATTTATCGAAGACGGAATGCAACAGACACAGGCTGGTCGACAGCCTGGATGGTGCATCCATCGTGAGATAGAAGCCGGTCACCATCCGGCTGCAGATGTCCATCGCCAAGGTCAGCCACGGCCGGCCGATCGGCTTCCGGGTCTCCTCGTCGACGACAAAGATATCGGCCTTGGTATGGTCGATCTGAACTACGTCCAGGGGACGCTCGACCTCGAATGACCCGGGAACCGGTGTCGTTGTCTTGACAACCTTCTGTTCTCCGCGCCGCTTCGCGCGCTTCTTTAGGTCGATATCCCTGACCCGGACCAATATCGTACGGCGATGGGGTGGTTTGAGACCTGCCGAGATGCAGTTCGTGTGTATGTCGCGAACCAACTGCGAAACAGTCGGGCGGTTCTGGTTCAGGTAGTGCGCCTTGATCGCCGCACGGATGATCTCCTCCCGTTCTCCGTCCAGCGTACGATGCCCCTCTGGCCTTCCTCGCTTGCGATCCACCAGGGACAGTACCGTCCCGCCGCTGCGAAACAGCTTGATCAGGCGATAGGCTGTTGCCTGGCTAAGGCCGAGTTCCGTTGCGAGTTCCGCAACCGCTCCGGCACCTCTACGGCTGGGATGGCGTCTCAGAAAACCGCGGATCGCATCCGCCCGTCGGCACGCTTCCTCCCAAAGTGGCTCGTCAATCTCGTCGGGAAATAGGTCGCTCATCTAGGCTCACGAAGTGAAAAACACCGAGAACCTGATTCTCACATTAAGTGCACAAATCCAAGCCAAATTATCAATTTAACTGCACTTTATCAAGTTAAGTGCCATCCCAAGCGCCTGAAATCATTGACCCGGGATTCGCAGAATTTAATGGCAAGCAACACAAGTCCGCCTGTACCACGCCGGCGATGCCGAAGATGCATACGCCTCTATAGAGGTGGGCCCGGCGGCGGCGGTACAAAACGATGTGGCGGAGAACAGCGGAGCCGGTGACATTGCCGACGATCCGATGACAATGGAGTTGGCGGCGATCAACGCCTTGCTGGTCCGCTCCGAGTCGGTGATTGTCGCGGCGAAGGCGCCGGCGCGCGGTAATGAGGGCGACCGTTCGTGTATGATGTGGACTGGGACGAGAACGCCCGTCTCGATGAATCGTGCGCCGTTCTAACAAAAATCAACGACATGCCGCCAGTGCTTCAGACCGTGCTGGCGCTTGATGCCTGGAATAATCTCGCCCTCCTGCAGCACGCGCCCTGGCTTGGTCGGCTTCTGGCCCCGTCCCTCCTGCACCAAGCGGGCCTCAGCAACGGCGGGCATCTCTTCGCCCTCAATATCGGCCTGAAGATCGTGCCCGTCGAGTGTCGTCGGCATCGCGACCGCAACATTCGTCTTTCGGCGATCCTACATGGTTTCGCGGTGGCTGCCGAACTCGGGATGAGGGAGCATGACCGGCTGACTTTGGCGCGTACCATGATGGAAAGGCGTCTTGTCGGTCGGCGCACTTCGTCACGCCGACCGGGGCTAATCGATCTGCTCATAGCGCAGCCGCTGGTCTCGGCCGAGATGGTCGCTGGCAACTTGGACGTCACGCCGCGGGCGGCACTTCGGCTGATTGATGAGCTCGGTCCATGTGAGATTACAGGGAGGAGCAGGTTTCGAGCGTGGGGCGTGATTTGATGGATATTGAATCTCTCCGTGGACGCCACTTTCGATGCATTCCGGCAACCTCGATGCCGTAACCGATCATGGCGTCCACGGCCGAGGTCTGCACGGCGCTGAGTTTGCAAGCGTGGAGTTCAGAAATAGCGGACTTCTTCAGCTTCGATGCTGAGAGGGTCCTTGCCTCTTTTGTTCAGCCAAGAGTAAACTGGTGGTACACGGTCCGCGATTGATTCAACATGGATATCGATCAGGCAAGGCCCCTGGTGATAAGCAAATGCTGCGGCGAGGGCCGAATCCAGTTCACGGGAATTGGTGGCCGTCCATGCCTTTACATCGAATGCCTCCGCGATCGCCTGTCCGCGCGGCGGGAGGAAGTCGACTCCAAAGCACTGATTGTGGCCCTTCAAGCGATGGAGCCCTTTGATCCATCCAAACGTTCCGTTGTTGAAAAGCAGCAAAATGGCGGGGACCTGCAAGCGGACGAGAGTTTCCAGTTCTCCGACGGTCATGCCGAACGACCCGTCACCAAACATTCCGATCGGTCGGCACTCCTTGTCGGCAAACCAAGCGCCAACGGTCGCTGGAAGGGCGGAACCGAGGCCACCGAATGCCCGAGGAATTGCGATCCGGGTACGATTGTCCTTGAGCCTCAAGAATCGTGTCATATGAGGAGTCGGTGTTCCAGCGTCCGAGTAGATTCGGGCCGGTTTTCCATATGCGTCAAGTGCCTCGTTGAAGCTACGGACAGCTCGCTCCGGCCGTAGCGGCGCGGCTTCCGAATTAAGCAACATCTCGGCATTTTCCCAGAAGTTGGCACGGAGCGTGTTGAGCTCGTCAACCCAATGCTGAGTCCGGGAAGCGTCGTTATCGTCGGGGGCCATTTCGAGCAATTTCCGCAGGACCAACTGCGCATCTCCCTGCACGGAAACGACGTTTTCATAGTTATTCGCCATCACCTCCGGATCGATATCAATCTGCGCAACGCGTTTGTTCAGGGTTACCTTCGGAAAGGTCCAACCGATGGTTACGACCGAACCCATTCGGGATCCAACAAAGAGGACGAAGTCCGCATGTTCAAGCGACCAGTTTGCATGCGGATGGAAGCCATTGTCACCAATCACCCCGACAGCGAGGCGATGGTCATCCGGCATGGTGCCTTGACCGGTCATGGTTGTGCAGACTGGTATGTTCAAACGCTCCGCCAGTTCCGTTATCTCAGTTCCGGCACACGAGCGATTGACACCGCCGCCAGAAACGATCAGCGGCCGCTTGCTGCTGGTCAGCAACGACATGACCGCTTCCAGCTTATCAGCCGGTGGAAGCGTCGGGTAAGCCGGGAAGGTCATGCACTCATGTTCGACATGCAAGGAAATCCTTGACGGATCGATTTCAGCGAGGAGCATATCTTCCGGGATCTGCAGATGCACGGCGCCAGGCTTGCCGGAGCATGCGACGCGGAATGCCCGTCTGATGATCTCCGGAAGCTTTTCCGGCGACTTGACCTGCACCGACATCTTCGTGATGGGATCGAAGAGGCGCGCGCAGTCCAGCTCGGTCAAGACGCCACGCCCTTCACCTGGGAGGGGAATGTCGATCGTCAAAAGGATAACGGGAACCGACGACATGTTGGATTCTGCGACCGGCGGCAAAGAATACATGGCCCCGGCTCCGGACGGGCACTCGAATACACCCGGCTTACGCGTGAAGCGCCCGTATGCATCGGCCATATAGCCGGCGGAACGTTCGTCCCTCGCCATAACGTGACGGATTTTTCCTTCACGTTCCTGAAGAGCCTCATAGAGCGGGACGTTTGTATCCCCAGGAACACCGAAGATAACCTCGACGCCGTAGCCGATGAGCATCTCCACCAATATGTCTGCACCACGCATCGTTCTCTCCTTCAGTATTCGTTATAAGATTCAAAGAATTGACTCAGCTTGGGAGCAGTTTAGGAGCCAGACCCTAGGCCTATTAGAGGCGTCATCATCGGGATCACGACCTCAGTCGAAGTCGCAGCAGCAGACCAGTTTTGGACACAACTCCTCATCGCCGCTGCCTACAATGGCCGCGGCCCCTCCGCGCGTCGTCTGTTCATGACAGGGATGTGCATTCGCAGCACATCTGTTGGTCAACGTGAGATCATTCTAGTCTAGCAGACCCGGCTGAGCAGGAAGACCCCCTTAGTGCTCACGGCTAGTAACCTCCCCGGAAATGGGACCGCACACAGCTAGCGCGCACATAATTGATCATCGTTGTGAAATCGAAGACAGGGACATGAATCTGATCCTGAAGCGATTTTGCGTATGGCGGGAGGTTCGAGCACTCGAGCAAAATGGCGCCAATGGAAGGATGCTGATCGATTAGCCCCACCCCGATAGCGACAACCTCCTGGCTGACAGCTTCCGGATCGATGTCCCCCATTTCGTCAAGGATCGCATGGCGAAATTCCGACTGCTTCTGCATGCCTCCGACGAATATCTCCCGGTCCTGCGCTGGAAAAGCCTTGCGCAGCATATCGTCCGTTAGGCTGCTGGAATTAGCACATATGATCCCTATCGACTGGGAGGGGGGCAGGAGTGCCGAAATCAAGGGCAATTGCAGCAAGCTTGACATCATCACCGGAACATCGACAGCTTTTCGCACTATGTCTTGGAAATGCAGCATGTAGCCGCAATCGCTCGTGATTGCCTTGACACCCTGCCGCTGGAGATGGAGTGCAGCGTCCACGATATTTTGAGCGAGGCTTAGATCCCCCTCCTCAACAAGACGCTTGATCGTCACGTCGGGGACAAGGTGATACAGAACGGGGAAGTCGTAGGTGTAGGCGTTCCCGACATCACCAGGGATGAACGGGTTGAAGCAGTCGATCATCAATATCCCAATGTCGTGACCGTAGCTTATCGCTCCTTGCCTTCCCTTCAGACGTTTCATGTCATCCTCGATCCCGTTTTCGATTCGGCCAGCTCAGTCGTCACTATGCCGCCTGCTGAATGTGATCGGCCATCTTCTCGGCGATCATCATCGTGGAGAGGTTCGTTGTCGCGCAGGGGACCGAGGGCATGACCGATGCATCGACGACCCACAGGCCTTCGACTCCATAGACCTTTCCGCGAGAGTTGACGACAGCCGCCTTGTCGTCCGGTCTACCCATGCGGCAGGTTCCACAAGCATGCCAGTCGCCCTGCACCCCGGTGCGTATCCACTCCTCGAGACTGTGCTCGTCATTCAGTACTTTATCGAGGGTGAAACGACTGTCGATCGCCTTGCCGAGAACGAAGTTGCGAGCCATTCCGCCCATGTCGAGAAAGCTGGCGGCGATCCGGGTCTTGACGTCGTTGATCCAGGTCTTTGCCGCGAGATTCCTGAGCGAGTCTGCATAGATGCCGGGCCAGAACGTTCGAACATAGTCATTAACAGGAGCGCTTGAAAGAATACCGCTTACCCACCGAGCCGTGGCCTTCATACGGTTCAAATCACGAATATCGGCGAGATAATTGAAGGCCACGAGCGGGTGCTCATTGGGGTTCTTGCTGCGCAGTTTGACGAATCCTCTCGAATAAGCCTTGTTCGGGCCGAAATTGACCATCGCAAGGCGCTTGCCAACCTCGCTCCAAGCAAACCGACCAGAAACAGTCAGTTTCATATCGGTTGGTGGGCAGCCCTCGTAGCCCGAGCTCCAACGCATATGCATCAAAAGACTGCTTTTTACGTAGTCGTCCATCATGCCCTTGGGGTCGAGATACACAGCGAAGCCGATCAAGGGATGGTCCTGCAGGTTCTGACCGACGCCCGGCCGATCGGCAACTACATCAATACCCAGTTCGCGAAGGTGTTCGGCTGGCCCTATGCCTGTCCGCATCAACAGCGCCGGCGAGTGCAGGGCGCCGGCCGACAGGATCACTTCTTCCGCGTGGATTGTTTCGGTCTTCCCCTTTCTGCGGAGAACAACGCCCTTCGCAACCCTGCCTTCGAGAAGGATGGATTCAACATGGGCTTCGGAGACAATCGTCAAGTTCGAACGCCGGCGCGTCGCCTCGTCGAGATAGCCTGCGGCCGAAGACACGCGATGATCGTAGACATTGTTACGGGTAAACGGAAAGCAACTGTCGATCGGTTCGGCATGACAATTGTCCACGTAAGGGATTCCCTTGGTCGCAACGCCTTCCCTCATGGCAAGCGCAAACTTGCTCCAGTGCTGAGGAAAGGTCCGTCGAATAGGGATTCGTCCTGCCGGCTGCCCGCTTACGGCGGGAAAGTCGATGTCGTTCTCCATTTTTTGAAAGTATGGTTCGCAGTCTCGGTACGACCATCCATCCGCTCCGAGCTTTTCCCATTCGTCGTAATCAGATGGAAGCCCACGAATGGCAACCTGGCCGTTGACCGTCGATCCGCCGCCCATGACGCGCGCCTGTTCGTAGCGCCTTGGTTTCATGTCTGCTTCTATCTGCTGCGGCGACCGGTTACCGACCGGGTCTGCGTATGCTGTCAACTCGGTCCAGTAACGGTTGGGCTGGAAATAGTCTGGGAGAAATGCATCGCCATAAACCGATCGCGGCACGTCTTCTGGCGGGGTATCGGGACCAGCCTCGATCAAGCATACATTATGCTTCCCGGTCTCGGAGAGTCGGTTGGCGAGGACGCATCCGGCGGAGCCGCCACCTACGATCAGATACTTGTATTTCATTGAAATCCACTCGTTTGCCGGAGACCAAATTCCATGCCGGTCGGAAGTATGGAGATAGCCGACAAGACCTTCTCCGACGCCGTGCGCGGGCAATGTGTGGAGCAGGCTAGCCGCTTGAGAAATCGAGCAGAATACAAATATGCGATGCCCTTGTAGGGGAAACCTTGGAACTTTGGCCGCGTTGGCGCGAATTGCTATCGAACGCAAGCCGCGATCTTTCTTGTAGTCATTTCAAGGGGCTTTTGCTACCAAACTTGGCGTGAACCAGTGGGGCAATGCAGCATCTCCAGGCGCTCGAACGCGCCCGGATATAGAACAAATGCCCATCAAGGAAAATGTTTCTCAATGAAGAATGTCAGCCTGACCCTCGTCCAAACGTTCCATCTGGTCGCGAAGGAAGGTTCTTACTCTGCCGCCGCTCGAAAATTAAATATTTCCTATCAGTCTGTAGCTAATCATATTCGTCGTTTCGAACAGATACTCGGCGAGAGATTGGTCGTGTCGGAGCAAGGCGCAAAGACAACGGTTCTGACCGCACGCGGTCGCACGCTTTACAATCTGCTTGTACCAGAGCTGGACGCGATGTTGAGCCGTCTTAACGAGCTCATCGATAAGGAGCGTCCCGTCATTCGTTTCGGCATGCCGCAGGCGATCTTCTACTATCTTTTCCAACCCATCATTGGCGAATTCAGTTCCACATATCCGGAAGTTCAGATCGTTTGCTATGAACGCGACGTAGCATTGGTGGAACTGGTGAAGACCGGACAGGTTGATGCCTTTATAACGGAGCGGCCGTTCATTGGTGATGAAGTGGTGCAGCACGCGCTCGGCAGTTACAAACTCGCCTTGATCTACCCGATGGACTGGCAATCGCCAGACGAGTTTGCGTCAGTTGCGGACTGGGCTGATGGGAAGCCCTACGTTACGTTTGAGCCCGGTCATATGTTGCGGAACATGGCATTGGACCTCATGCGCAGAGACGGGAAATCGCCGAGAGTTGCGATTTCGACATCGTCGAGCTCCAACGTTAAACGCTGCGTGGAGACAGGGCTCGGCTTTACAATACTGCCTACCTGGACGCTTGAAAGCGCGCGCTCGCACCTTGCGGTTAGAGTTTTAGAAGAGGTGCAGGATATCCCGGTCTATTTTGGGGAATCGAAATATCTCTCCCAAAACCCCTACATCTTGTTGCTCAAAAATCTCTGTCAGCAGAAATTCCCACAGCTCTTTGAGATCAATCACGACTACGGTGACATGCCAATATCCTCGGAAACTGCCGGAAAGCCATAGAACCGTCGTCTATTCCGGCACAGACGTTCCTCAAGCGTCGAGGCCGACCTGCGTAGCGAACTTCACGGACAGATAAGCATCAAGGCCTTCCGTGCCTCCCTCGGAGCCAAAGCCGCTATCCTTAACGCCTCCAAACGGATGCTCCGGCAGACCCAATCCATGATGATTGATCGATATCATGCCCGCCTCGATTCGGTTCGTAAGCGCGGCCGCTGTTTTCGCCGAAGAAGTGTAAGCGTAGGACGCAAGACCATAGGGAAGGCGGTTCGCTTCCATCAAGGCGTCATCGAAGTCGTCGAACGAGTTTATAAGGGCCACCGGGCCAAAGGGCTCGACGTTGCGAGCCTTGGCGTTGATCGGTGCGTTGACAAGGATCGACGGTAAGCGTCCGGTGAATCTGCCTTTGAGATTTCCCGCGAACACCTGAAGTTACGTCACTAATTCCGTCATTAGAGACGTCATCAGGGATGAACTATGGGCCGCATGGAGATTTTGACGGGCGTCGAGCGTCGACGCGACTGGTCCGACGACGAGAAGCTTTCGATACTGCAGGAGGCTGCCGAGCCGAATGCCAGCATTGCCGACGTCGCGCGGCGGCACGATGTCAAACCCCAGCAGATTTATGCCTGGCGGCGCAAGTTCGCGGCCGAACAGTCGGAGCCGGTGGTCTCCTTTCTGCCGGTCGCATTGATTGCCACGGAGACGAGCAACGAAGCGGAGCGACCCGCCTCCGTCGACAAGCCTGCGGCAAAGCGGTCGGCACGCCCCATGCGGATCGAGATCGGTTGCAAGGGCGGCCGCGTCTTGAAGGTCGAGGCCAACATTGCGGCTGACGTCCTGAAAGCACTGATCCGCTCGGTTGAAGACGCATGATCGCGCCCGGCGCAAATGTACGCGTCTATCTCGCCTGCGGTGTGACGGACATGCGCAAGGGGATCGATGGCCTGATGGCGCTGGTGCAGTCGTCACTTCGCCAGAGGCCCGCGTCGGGTTCGGTCTTCGCGTTCCGAGGCCGTCGTGGTGATCGTATCAAGCTACTGTTCTGGGATGGTCAGGGTTTCTGCCTCTATTACAAGGTCCTGGAGAAGGGCCGCTTTCCCTGGCCGTCCGCGACCGATGGCACGGCCCGGCTGACGGCGGCGCAGTTGTCGATGCTGTGGGAAGGTATAGACTGGCGGCGTCCTTCCTGGACCTCTGCGCCGACACGGGTCGCGTAAGACAGATGCGAATCTTTACAGATAGATAAGTGGCAATCTGACGCCAAATCAGCTACAGTTTTGGCATGGAAACGAGCCCTTCGATCCTGCCGGATGACGTCGATGCGTTGCGAGCCATTATCGCTGCGCAGGCCGATCAACTGGCAGAACAGGCTCGAAAGCTTCAATCCCGCGACACCCTGATCGACAAACTGAAGGCGCAGCTTGCGGTTCTCAAGCGGGCACGGTTCGGCTCGTCCTCCGAAAAGATGGACCGCGCCATCGAACAGCTCGAACTGGCGTTGGAAGATATCGAGGCGGCCGAGGCGGAAGCCATGGCCCCAGCATTGTCGTCGACTGCCGGTCCGGCAAAGGCCAAGCCGAGCCGCCAGCCATTGCCCGATCATCTGCCACGCCATGACGTGACGCACCAGGCAACTTGCGCATGCCCGGTCTGTGGCGGCTCCGACTTCATCCGTGCAGGCGAAAGCGTCAGCGAAGTTCTCGACTATGTCCCGGCCTCATTCCGTGTCGTGCGCCATGTCCAGCCCCGCTTCACCTGCAAGGGCTGCGATACGCAGATTAAGGCCGACATGCCGTCGTTGCCCATTGAACGCGGCAAGCCGGGACCGGGGCTGGTTGCCCATGTGCTGATCGCCAAATATTGCGATCACCTGCCTCTTTATCGCCAATCCGAGATTTATGCGCGGGAAGGCGTCGATCTGTCCCGCTCGACCATGGCCGACTGGATCGGCAAGGCTAGCACATTGCTGGAGCCGTTGCTGGCGAAGCTTCGAGACCATGTGTTCGCTGGCCATCGACTTCACGGTGACGACACGCCCGTTCCAGTTCTGGAGCCAGGCAAGGGCAAGACTAGGACCGGGCGGTTGTGGACCTATGTTCGCGACGGTCGTCCCTATGGTGACACGATCCCACCTGCAGTCTGCTACTTCTTCAGCCCGGATCGTAGAGGACTGCATCCCCGGCAGCATCTCGCTACCTTCTCCGGCGTGCTGCATGCCGACGGTTATGCTGGCTTCCGTGATCTCTACGAGCCACACAAGCCAGGCGGCCCACCGACCATCCTGGAAGCCGCCTGCTGGGCGCATGCAAGACGCAAGTTCTTCGATCTGACGACTTCAGGAAAAGCGCCGATTGCGGAGGAAGCGCTCCGTCGGATTGGCGAACTCTACGAGATCGAGAAGACTATTCGTGGGGAGCCGCCAAACGTGCGGAAAGCTGTGCGGCAGGAAAGAGCCAAGTCTAAGGTCGAAGCCCTGCGATTATGGCTGGACGACAACCTCAAGCGCCTGCCGCAAAAATCCGGGACGGCGGAAGCGAGCCGATATGCGCTTTCCCGTTGGAAATCGCTCTGCCGTTTCCTCGATGACGGCAGTATCGAGATCGACAATAATGCTGCCGAACGGGCAATCCGGCCGATTGCGCTCGGCCGCAAAAACTGGCTGTTCGCTGGCTCGGACAAAGGCGGCGAACGTGCTGCCGCGATCCTGTCGCTGATTGAGACTGCAAAGCTCAACGGCCTCGACCCGGAAGCCTACCTGCGTGCTGTTCTATCCCGGATTGCGGACCATCCGATCAACCGAATCGATGAACTCTTGCCTTGGAATACAGAGATTGCCGTGACGTCGGACTTTCCGACGCAAGGCAAGGTGCACATCGCTTTTGCCTGACGCCGCAAATTATTCTTATGTCCAAGCTCAACATTCCGAATCTTGGCTGTAAAATTGAATTGAGAGAGCAGGAGATATGAGATGCAAGCCGAGACCTTCTACTTTGATGACGCGAGCAGCGTTGACTTCGACAAAACCACCGCTATCGAGGTCATCGCAGATATTGCTTATGTGAACTCGGATTTTTTTGCCCGGGACCTGGCTGTACAAGATGACCCCAGAGGACCGACCGGCGAAGGGGCTGCGCTACTTGTGCCGCACGCCGGACTTCGCACCATCAGGCTTGCCAAAGGTGGAGAAAAATTGTCCCGGGCCGACATCGGTGCTTGGGATGACCTAGTGAACAATCATCTACTTCCTTTCCTCGACCGACAGATAGCCGATCTCGAAGCAGAGAAGAGCGCCACGCCCGAGTTCGAACAGCCCTACGCGCTGCTTGCGGCGAGCATTCGGTCAAAGCGTGAAGCGACCGCGCGGCAGCACAAGGCATTCATGAGTGGCTTCGACATCGCTTCGAAATCCAGACAACGCTGACAGGAGCCTTTGACGGAGATCGATATGAAGCTGACGAATGCGCAACGAAGGCTCCTTGACCGTGTTAAGGCCGACGGCGGAGCTATCCGTCAAGTTGACATGACGGCCTACGAGAACCGCTCAGCCCATGCCCTCCGAGAGCGGGGCCTTCTCGAACTGGATGGGGCGATCACGTCCAACATCTACGGCGGATCGACATACAATCATTTTACGTGGGTGTTGCCAGAGGACTCTGCCGAGAACATCGCATCCAAGTGAAAGTAGAAATGGTCCCTCACCGGACGCTTACGATCGACGGCTCGAAAAAGAAGCCTCTGTTGCCGATTCGCTTGCCTCCGAGCCGCAGCTCGGCACCTTGATTGGTGGCGTCCTCAATCAAATCTTCCATGCTCGCGATGCGGCGGCTATTGGCGAGCGGCCCCATGAGGGTGTCCGGGTGCATCCCGTCCCCAACACGGATACCTGCGGAATGCTGCGTAAAGCGGTCCGCAAACCTCTCGAAAATCTGTTTCTGCACAAGGATGCGGGTCGGCGATCCACAGACCTGGCCTGCGTTGCGGTACTTCTTGCTGGAAAGGATTTCTGCGGCCGCTTCCCAGTTCGCGTCCGCAAATACAATTGCGGGTGCATGGCCCCCAAGTTCCATGGTGAGGCGCTTGAGGTGACGCCCTGCAAGCGCCGCCAAATGCCTGCCGACGATGGTGGAGCCGGTGAAGGACAGCTTACGGACCCGTTGGTCGGCGATGATCCTTTCCGAAATTTGAGCAGGTTCTCCGAAGACAAGATTGAGTACGCCAGCAGGCAGGCCGGCATCGGCGAAGGCTTGCACCATCGCGGCGGGCGCCCCCGGCGTTTCCTCGGCAGCTTTCAGTACCACCGCACAACCTGCGGCAATCGCGGCAGCTACCTTCATTGCCGCGGTCTGGATTGGGAAATTCCAAGGGCTGAACGCGGCGACCACACCCACGGGCTCCTTCAGCACGAGCTGTCGCGTGTCCTCGGTCCTGCCGGGGATGATCCTGCCGTAGGCGCGGCGACCCTCTTCAGCATTCCAGTCGATCACGTCCGCGGTGACAGCTACCTCCGATAGGGCCTCGGCGATAGGTTTGCCCTGTTCTACCGTGATTTGCCGCGCGATTTCCGCTTGCCGCTCACGCAGAAGGTTGGCGGCTTCGCGCATAATGCCATAGCGGTGATATGCACTCTTCTCGCGCCACCGTTGGAACGCGACCGTTGCGGCACCAATAGCGGCATCGACATCGTCCGGTTCTGCTTTTGCGACAGACCCGATTGTCTCGCCGGTTGCCGGGTTTTCGACCGGAATGGCAGCTCCATTGCGGCCGGCGCGCCAAACGCCATTGATGAACAGTTCGGTCATGATGCTATTCTCCTGCTAGGATTTTTGGCTCTTGGACGGCATCCTATAGTCGGAGAATTTCTTCTCGAGATGGAGCGTCAGGTAAGCGAGAGGGATTAGAATTGTGGAAAACAGGAGGGCAAGGGTTGTATAGGCTTCAATCGGCCGAAACTCCTGATCCGAAATTGTCTTTGTGTGCAATACGAGTTCCCCATAGGCGATGATGGAGGCGATAGAGGTCAGTTTTATGATCTCCATGGCCTGATTGGCGAAAGGTGGGATCATCTTGCGCACGGCTTGAGGTAGTATGACCAGACGCAGCGTTTGAAGGCGCGTTAGTGCTAGCGCTCTTGCAGCCTCGATCTGCCCTTTTGGGATCGAGACAATGCCGCTCTTGAATATCCCCGAAATATAGCATGCGCTGTACAGCGAAAACGCGACGATGGCGGCAATGAACGGGCTAAGCTGCACCCCAAGCAGGACGGGGAGGGCGTAGTAGATCCAAAGGAGTTGCACCATCGATGGAGTATTGCGGAACAAGCCGACGAACATCTGAGCCGGTATTCGAAGCAGCACTCGATGTGACGAGAGCGCCAGTCCGAGCAGAAGGCCAAGGAGCGTCCCAAACACAAGACAGATTGCTGCCAAGTATAGCGTGCCGGCTAGGCCTTGACCAAGATATCCGATGTTGTTCCAGATCGTCGAAAAATCCCACTGAAAGTTGCTCATGCGCGGACCTCGTTTCGACCAAGCCGGCGCTCAAGATAGCTTGCAAGCTGATTCAGCAGGAAAATAACCACGAAGTAGAGCGCCGCGACGATCGTATAGGTCTCAAGGGGACGGTAGGTTGTCGATGCCACCATTGAACCTTGAAAGGCTAGTTCAGCATAGGCGATAGCAGCGGCGAGAGATGTTCCCTTTATGATTTCGCTGAGCACATTCACCAGAACGGGAATGATTGGTCTAATTGCCTGGGGTGCAATGATGAGCCAAAAAAGCGGGATGAGATGTAGACCGAGCGCCCTGCCGGCCTCCCATTGGCCACGGGCGACGGATGTGATTCCTGCCCGGAACACTTCGGCGAGGTAAGCGGAGTTTTGCAGACCCAACGCGAGGGCGGCCGCCTCGAAGGACCCCACCCGTAGCCCTGTTATCATTGGGAACGCAAAATAGAACCATATGATCAGGACCAGCAGGGCAGACGTTCTGAAGAAGTCCACGAAGGCGCGCGCAAACCAATATATCATCCTAATGTTCGAAAGAAGCGCTAGAGCAAGGATGAAACCCAGCGGAACTGCTATCGCGATAGTCACCGCGGTTAGATTAAGGGTCGCAACAAGACCCTTCCAGAGAAGTTCATTACTCCTCAGAACTACACTAAAATCCCAGTCGTAAGCCATATGGGAGACCTGTTCAGAAACGGAGGAGTGCCGTTTGGCCCTCCTCCGCGTATTGTCAGAGCAGTCGTTCGCGCATCAGGGGAACCGATTTAGAGGGGTCGAGGCCGCGCCAGCGGGCATAATCCTCGTAGGCGTTCTGGATTTCGCTAGCGAAGTAGAGATATCCGACTGACGTGCTGAGATAGTCGCGCAAGCGCGGAGTCGGCTCGTAAGGAAGCCCCGCACCGGAGGGGATTGCGAAGAGCGGCTTGGGGATTACCACATTGCCAATCTTCAACTTTTCACGCAGGAGATCCATTTCCGGCCCGGCGCCCGTGATGCCCTTCACGCGCCCGCCTTGGAAAGCAGCGTAAGTCTGCGAGGCTTCCTGGAAGCGCACGATTTCCGCTTTGGGGAGGAGTTTCGAAATAAACTGGTCCATCGATGTGCCCAACATCACCGCGACCGAAAATTCGGGGTTGTTGAGGTCCGACCAGTTCGCGGCGTTCACGCCGTCGGCGACCAGAACGTTGAAAGGGTTCCAGGCCATCTGAGTGGTAATGAAATCAATAGCGAGCGCGCGGGTCGGTGTGCCATCGAGCGCGAGCATTACGTCGAATTGGCCGGCCTGGAGGCCCGCGACGGCGTTCCCCCAGGTCGTTTCGACGAGTTCGAGCTTCACGCCCATCGCGTCCGCCAGCATCTTGGCGAGGGCCGGGCAAACGCCTCTCCAAACCACGCCGTTGGATTCGACCCCGCCAGGCGCGTCACTGCCGCTCACGTCCTTGAAATACCACGGCTCGCTGTTCGCGGCACCAAAGCGGATCACGCCGTTTTTGCGGATCCGGGCAAACGCGTCCTCACCTGAGACGGGAGCCTCTTGCGCCGATGCTCCAGTAGCGGCAGCAGCTCCGGCGATTGCAGCCGCAGCACCGATAGCGGGAAGGCCCGACAGAAAGTTTCTTCTCGATTCATCCATTTCGTTGTTCCCCTTGTTTGACTTTGCCCAAAATTCCTGTCGCAAACCTTTGCCGAAGAAGCCGAGGTTGCGATCGTTCGGTATCGTGACGAATTTTCGATCCGAGACGATACAAATTGACCTCGTCTTCCTAACGGCAATTTTGGAGCTATCGCGGATTGGTTGCGACTTCTAAAATCAACACACCCGGCATGTGTGCTTCTGATGCAAGTGGAGATGGATAATTCCGATGAACACGATGGCCAGCACGAAGGTCAAAGTGAATTCGTGAAGCCCGGAGGACGTGAGCAGAATTGAAGGGAACAACGCAGCAGATTTTTCCGCGGAAGTCCTTTAGATCTGGCGCGGCCAGCCCTTCTGGTCGGTCATCGCTTTGACGAAACTGCATTCGCAGGCTGGAGCAAGATAGGTTCCTGCTCGAATTCCGTCTGAAAAGGTGTAACGGAGCATAGAGAGGCGATCGATACTGGTCGCAAAGGCCATCGCTGTTCCTGATGGTTCCTTCCGGAGAGTTCCTCCGCCGATATTCCGGTGATCCGATTAACGCTTGCGCGGCAGAAGCGGCCCTGGCACGGCCCTGTTCCGAAACGACCTACCAGTCGTGTTTCAAACGCGGACCGCCCATTGCCGAGCTTGAGAAGGTCAGAGCGCTTCATTCCCTCACAGCGGCAGATAATCGGATCGCCTACCAGTTCTGAGTGGTCGAGCGACGTCAGCTTCCTCAATGCAGCCTGTAGCTTTCGCGCTTTTTCGAGTTCATGCGAAGGAGAGGGAGTTGGCGCCCCTTTCAAAAGAGCAACAAGTTTCCTAGCTGCAAATGCGCCATCCTCAATTGCTGCGTCGGCACCGAGAATTTCGCGGCAATCCCCTGCATGAAGGATAGGGTAGACAGAAGACTCCGAAGTTCTCGGCAAGCCGATCTGATTCGAGCGGAGTCCGTTGCTGATGACCAGGTTATCTACCTCGTACCGCGCTATCCTACCGGTGTCGGAAGTGACTTCCACCAGAAGAACCGAGCCGGACGCTTCTGCCCTTACGATACCAGTCCCGGTTTTATAGGGAATCCGCTTACGCAGGATAATGGATCCGTATCTCATCGTCTCCGCAAATGTAGACCGGCTTGCCAGCAGGCGAAACGCCGCGCCTGGCGCTCGCCAAGGTGTTCCGCGTTCCACAAGCGCGACTGGCGGAGCGCCGGCCGACGCCAGTTGCGCAGCAACAGCAAATATCAACGGCCCCGATCCGACCACTAGGGTCCGCCCAGGTACAAAACGCCCAGTTTCCTTCAACATGAGCTGCGCGCCACCAGCGGTCATGACGCCGGGTAGCTGCCAACCTTCGAAAGGTTCTATGTGCTCGATCGCACCAACCGCAACGAGAAGTCCGGCTGCCTTGGCCGAAAGGGTGCGTCCCAATGCACGATCTTCAATCAAGGCATGACCGGTATCGTCGGCACCGAGAAAGACGCTATTGTAAAGAATTCGGATCTTTCCCTGAACGGCGGACAGTCTTTCGTTAAGAGCACGCCAGTTGCGAGTATGATGCCTTCCATGAAGGGAATGAACGATGTCACGATTGGCGGGCTGTCGGTGAATTGCACCGCCGAGTCGGTCGCGCTGTTCGACCAAAACAACTCGATGATCGCTTTCGGCAAGACTGACAGCTGCTGCGACACCGGCGGGCCCACCGCCAATTACCAGAACGGGCGCGTCACACATCGTTGTCTCCCGCATCAGTGAGAAATGGCCTTAAGCACATCGCTTCATCCGCCCGAGTGATGCAGCTCTCGAAAGGAGCACCACCACGATCCGTGACGAGGCAGCTTTGGCAGGCACCGATACCGCAAAAGTAGCGGGCGCTGGTCGATGGCGAATACGAACCGAAATCTCGGACACCTGAAAGCGCAAGCGCCGAAGCGACGGTTTGACCTTCGACAAACGGTATCAACCGGCCATTCCATAAGAACGCGTGTGTCATGAAGCGGCTCGTTCAGCAAGAAAGCGCTGGGGCGCGAGAAGTGAATATTCAGGTTCCGTTACCTTGTCCGTGATGATGTCAGCCACGATTTTCCCTGTATATGGTCCTAAGCAGATTCCATCTCCTTCGAATCCAGTGGCCAGAACGAGGTTCTCGATAGTCGGATGTTGGCCAACGATTGGCAGCCCGTCACGCGTGGCGGTACGAACGCCCGAAAAGGTCCTAATCACTCGGCGCGCCAGAAGCGGTGGATACAACGCAGCTGCCTCGCGAACGATTTGGGAAATCGACTCGATATCGGTGCCTGTGTCGGATCTATTGTCCTCTCGCGTTCCTCCAAGCAGAAACTGCCCCGTTTTGAGCGGATCAATAACAAGGCCTACACGAGAGGGTGCAGTTTTTGAGCCTCGCCGTTTGGCGGCAATATAGCTTGCTGCCATTAGATGTCCGTCAAAAGCGGCATGGCCAATCCCGCCCCGATCCGTAATCACGATCTGGCCTTTTCTCGCGAATAGCACATCTTCCAAGCCAAGCAACCGGCTCGAGCCCAAGCCTGCGGCGACCACAATAGCGTCGGCGGAAACGAGTCCTTGCGATGTGTAAACGCCCGTTACGCGGGCACCGGCCGTAGCTACCGCATCGCACCGACAATTGCGGATAATCTCGACACCAGAGCGGCTCAGAAGCCGCTCGGTAACCTCATAACCGAGCGCATGCCCATCGTTCCAGACAACAACGCCGCCAATAGCGGCATCACTCAGACCGGGAACGAAACGTTTCAGACGCTCTGAATCCGCAATCTCTGTCTCTTCGCCGGATGCTCTAAGGTCGTGTGCGTGAACCTCAAGCAGTTCCATTTCTTCTTCAGTACGAGAAATTAAGAACGTGGGTCGCGGATGATAGATTCCAGCCAGTACGCCTTCAGATGCGAGTTGAGAATAAAAAGCTCGAGCCTTCTGCGCGAGCGTCATCATCATCCCCGGCTGTTTGCTTGCAACCGATACGGCACCATCCGAAGAACCCGTCGCGCCGGCGGAGGGGCCAGCGGTATCGATTAGAGACACGGCGATCCGTTGCTTCGCGAGAAAATAGGCTGCCGAGGCGCCTACAATTCCGGCTCCCACCACAACAACTTTTGGTGCATTGGCATTCACATACATCGGCTTCATTCTCGACAGAACCAGCCGGAGCATTTTTCAAAGTGCGCCTCAAGTCGATCCTAATGACCACACGAGGCTTGTTTGTTTTTTTTTATGTCCATTACCAAATGGCATAAAGGAATAGATGTGACGCAATTTGTACGGAAAAGGTTGCATAAGGCGAGCAAGCCCATGACTCCAGCGCGCCATCGCAAATGACTGGAGAATGCCATTCGCGATGCTAGGTGGTTCAGTCGAAGAAGAGCTAGTGGTGACCTGTAAAAACTGCCTCAAACCCCACTGCGATATCTTCCTGCCGCTCTTACTCTCATCGGCTGTAGAGACCATTTGTAAGGAGATCAAAATATTCCGCTGCGACGGTTTCCGCGCGTTTTTGTCCGCCTGGTTTGAACCAACGGACCATCCAGTTGAGCATAGAGAGAACCGAGTGAGACGATATTGTCACATCCGCCTCGCGGAAGGCGCCGGTTGCCATTCCTTCCCGAAGAATTCCCCGGAGTATGCTCTCATACTCGATACGAAGCTGATTGGCTTCGGACTTGAGCCCCGGATTTGCCATACCGCCGTATCCGATCAGCATGCACACGAAACCCCAGTAGTTTTTTTCAAAGTACCCAGCGTGCGAAACCATGAATGATTTCAGCTTACCGTCAGCCGTGGTGGACGCCGCAACAGCTCTACTGACATGTTCGAGCAGTCCCTCCAATGTGCGTACAATGATGGCGTCATAAACAGATTGCTTGGTGTCGAAATAATGGTAGACGGCAGCCTTGGAGACGCCGAGCCGCTCGGCAACGACATTCATAGAGCCATTGTCGAAACCGCCCTCTCCGAACAAGACGGCGGCCTCGTCAAGAATGCGATCGCGAGCATTTTCGAGAACGGGCGGTCGTCCCATGCGGGGCTTTGTTTTGGTCTGCTTCATTGGGCCTCTGATGTAGGTGTTTGCTCGCGTAGAGTGGGATTTCTCTTGTGCTACCACATTACCAATGCGCGACAAACACCAATACGCCGATCAAACTTCTTGTTGCCAACTTAACGACGGGTCGGAAGGGAAAAAAGAGTCCCTCCAGAAGTTCGGTGACCTAACTTGCTCTGATAACGGCCTCGACGAGAGCAAGCGCGTCCTAAGATTTCTATTTACTTACCGACGGAACGGAATATAAGTATTCGCATCTGTCACGGAGTAGAGCGTAGGCCGTTATCACGCCCGCGTTGGGTGCGGTGCTGCGTCCTTATATGGAAGGCAAGGCTGCTATGAAAATCTTGGTCCCAGTCAAGCGGGTCGTTGATTACAACGTGAAGATTCGCGTGAAGGCGGACGGCTCGGGTGTCGAGCTTGCCAATGTGAAGATGTCGATGAACCCGTTCGACGAGATTTCGGTCGAGGAGGCTCTGCGCCTGAAGGAAGCGGGCAAGGCCGAGGAAGTGGTCGTCGTGTCGATCGGACCTGCCAAGGCCGAAGAGACGCTGAGGACGGCGCTGGCCATGGGGGCCGATCGCGCCATCCTGGTCGAGACCGACGATCAAGTCGAGCCGCTGGCCGTCGCCAAGATCCTCAAGGGTGTGGCCGACGCCGAGCAGCCGGGCCTCATCATCGTCGGCAAGCAGGCGATCGACGACGATTCCAACCAAACCGGCCAGATGCTGGCGGCCTTGCTCGGCACGGCGCAGGCCACCTTCGCCTCGAAGATCGAGATCGGTGACGGTTCGGCCAAGGTCACGCGCGAAGTCGATGGCGGCCTGCAGACGATCGAGGTCAAGCTTCCGGCCGTCGTCACGTCGGACCTGCGCCTGAACGAGCCGCGCTATGCCTCGCTGCCCAACATCATGAAGGCCAAGAAGAAGCCGCTCGACAAGACGTCGCCCGCAAACTTCGGCGTGTCGACGGAGCCGCGGCTGAAGGTGCTGAAGACCGAGGAGCCGTCGGGCCGCAAGGCGGGCGTCAAGGTCAAGACGGTCGCCGAGCTGGTCGAGAAGCTCAAGACCGAAGCCGGCGTGCTTTGATCGGCGAGATTTGAGGAGATTACGATAATGGCCATTCTTCTTCTGGCAGACCACGACAACGCCCACCTTTCCGACCAGACCGCCAAGGCGCTGACGGCGGCCTCCAAGATCGGTTCCGACGTGCATGTGCTTGTCGCAGGCGCGGGCGCCAAGGCGGCGGCTGAGCAGGCGGCCAAGCTTGCCGGCGTTTCCAAGGTGCTGGTTGCCGAGGATGCAAGCCTTGCCAACAATCTGGCCGAGCCGCTGGCGGCGCTGATCGTGTCGCTCGCCGGGTCCTACGACACCATCCTCGGCGCGGCCACCTCGGTCGGCAAGAACGTGCTGCCGCGCGTGGCGGCGCTGCTCGACGTGGCGCAGGTGTCGGAGATCGTCGAGGTGGTGAGCCCCGACACGTTCAAGCGTCCGATCTATGCGGGCAACGCCATCCAGACGGTGCAGGCCACCGATGCGAAGAAAGTGATCACTGTCCGCTCTTCATCCTTTTCTCCTGCCTCCCAAGGCGCACCTGCTGCCGTCGAGGAACTCTCGACGGCAGCCTTTTCTTCTGATCTATCGGCTTTCGTTTCTGCCGACTTGTCGACCTCGGACCGTCCGGAGCTAACCTCGGCCAAGATCATCATCTCGGGCGGCCGTGCGCTGGGCTCGTCGGAGAAGTTCCAGGAAGTGATCCTGCCCGTCGCCGACAAGCTCGGCGCGGCCGTCGGCGCGTCACGCGCGGCCGTCGATGCCGGCTACGCACCGAACGACTGGCAGGTCGGCCAGACGGGCAAGGTCGTCGCTCCGCAGCTCTACATCGCTTGCGGTATTTCCGGCGCGATCCAGCACCTTGCCGGCATGAAGGACTCGAAGGTGATCGTCGCGATCAACAAGGACGAGGAGGCGCCGATCTTCCAAGTAGCGGACTACGGCCTTGTCGGGGATCTCTTTGAGGTCCTACCGGAGCTGCAAAAGGCAATTGGCTAACCGCGACTGCCCCACAATTTTTTCCAACGAAATGACAGGAACGCGCACAATGGGCAGGACAGTGTTCGTCAACGGCCAATGGCTGGACGAGACGGCAGCAACGATCTCGATCTTCGATCGCGGATTTCTTTTTGCGGATGCGATATATGAGGTAACTGCCGTTGCTGACGGCAAGTTGATCGATTTCAAGGGCCACACCGATCGACTGAAACGCTCGCTCGAAACGCTCGGAATTCCGATGCCGGTCGCGGAAGGTGAACTCTTGGCTTTGCACCAGGAGATCGCGCGCCGGAATGGCATTACGCATGGCTTAGTCTATTTGCAGATTTCCCGTGGCGCGGAAGACCGCAATTTTATCTACACCGATGGCCTCCGTCCGACGATCGTGATGTTCACGCAGCCGCGCACCATCCTGGCTAACCCTGGCTGGGAACGTGGCATCACAATGAAGACAGCACCTGATGGGCGATGGGCTCACCGGCAGATCAAAACGGTACAGCTTCTCTACTCGTCAATGGCCAAGATGGAGGCGTTGCGCGAAGGCTATGATGATGTGCTTTTCGTGGAGGATGGCCTCATAACGGAGTCAGGTTCAGCGAATTTCCACATCATCACCAAGGATGGCATTCTGATTACGCGGGACCTCTCAAACGCCCTACTGCATGGCATTACTCGCGCGTCGGTTCTGGATCTCGGGGCACGAGCGGGGCTTGAAACACGTCAGGCTGCGGTCACGCTCGAAGAAGCCAAGAATGCGGAAGAAGCGTTCATCACCGACTCCATCAGCTTCGTTATGCCTGTTGTTTCGATCGATGGTCATCCGGTTGGACTTGGCAAACCCGGTCCGGCGACTGCAAAGCTACGCAAGCTCTACATCGAAGATCGCCTCGCCACCGGCATAAACATCGCGGAAAGAGCGGCATAGCCGCTCCTCATTTTTCACCGACCTGTACTTCATCGCAATCTTCCGACCGCGTGCCCCGCTCGTCGACGAAGAATAGGGAATGGAATTATGATCCTGTACCAGCGGTACGCCATCTTCCTCGTAATTCTCTTGGGTTCACTCCTCTCGGTCATGGGCCTCGCGCTTTCGAGCCCTTGGTGGGCAGTCCCTGCCGTGGTTCTTGTTCCGCTCGCGCTGATTGGCGTTTACGACATCAAGCAAAGAAGGCATGCTATTCTTCGGAACTATCCGGTGATCGGCCATATCCGCTTTCTCATGGAAAGCATCCGTCCGGAAATCCGACAGTATATGATCGAGGCTGATCACGAGGAGGTTCCGTTCAGCCGGCAGGCGCGAGGGCTGGTCTATCAACGCGCAAAAGGTGTCGAGGACAAAAGGCCGTTTGGGACGATCGAAAATGTTTATGGCGCCGGCTATTCGTGGCTTACCCACTCTGCCACGCCAACACATATCACCGACTTCGATTTCCGGGTGAGTATCGGTGGGAGCAGTTGTCGCCAGCCCTATGATGCCAGCCTCTATAATATTTCCGCAATGAGCTTCGGTGCCCTTTCCGGCAACGCGATTTCAGCTCTGAACCGGGGAGCCAAGAAGGGCGGCTTCGCCCATGACACCGGGGAAGGGGGGATCAGCCGCTACCACCGCGAAGGTGGTGGCGACCTAATTTATCAGGTCGCCTCCGGCTATTTCGGGTGTCGGGGAGACGATGGAAGCTTCTCAGAGGAGAAGTTTGCTGCAATCACTGCCGACCCTCAGATAAAGATGATCGAGGTCAAGCTAAGCCAAGGCGCGAAGCCTGGTCACGGCGGTATGCTTCCGGCGTCGAAAATCTCGCCTGAAATTGCCGAGGCGCGGGGCATTCCCATGGGTGTAGACTGCATCTCACCGCCAGCACACAGCACGTTCTCCACGCCTGTCGGTCTGATGGAATTTGTCGCCAGATTGCGCGAACTATCTGGCGGTAAGCCGGTAGGCTTCAAGCTCTGTATCGGTCATCGCCGTGAGTTTCTCGGCATGGTGAAGGCTATGGTGAAAACCGGAATCAAACCGGATTTCATCGTGATTGACGGTGCGGAAGGAGGAACAGGAGCCGCTCCGGTGGAATTCGCCAATCGGGTCGGCATGCCGATGCTTGAGGGCCTGACCTTCGTTCATAACGCGCTTCGTGGCGCGGGCATTCGCAACGATATCAGGCTCGGCGCAGCGGGGAAGATCATTTCCGCGTTCGATATCGCCCGCGCACTTGCTCTTGGTGCAGACTGGTGTAATTCCGGCCGGGGCTTTATGTTTGCCGTAGGCTGTATCCAGGCTCAGGCATGCCATACGAACAAGTGCCCGGTTGGGATCGCCACGCAAGATCAGGCCCGTCAGCGTGCTATTGATGTAGGTGATAAGAGCGACCGTGTCGCGCGTTTCCATCGCAATACGATGCGCGCCTTGAGCGAGATTGCCGGCGCCGCAGGCCTGACCGATCCTCGCGACTTCATGCCGTACCACTTCATGTTCCGCCAGTCGGACAACGAATTCCTTGATGGCAATGAGGCGTATCCATATTTGCCCGAAGGGTTTCTGCTGTCGGAGGAGGAAATTCCGGAGTTGGCGGATTGGTACGATCGCTGGGACCGGGCGAGCGCGGAGACCTTCGCGCCGCCGGAGATCCCCTTTGGGCCTTTTGCCTCGCGTCGAAAGCGTAAGCCTGACCTGCGGGCCATGGCGTAAAGCAATCTGAAAGTGATGGTTAAGGAAAAAGCCGCAGCCCGACCAGGTTGCGGCTTTTCTGTTCTGCACGCCAACGTTCATTCAGGTGACGAACAACAAGCTGGAATTCGGGAATGGGCGACGAGACGCCGCCCAGCCTTCAATGCTTATACTGACGCGAGGGCGATCGCGATGCCCTGACCAACGCCGATGCACATGGTCGCGAGGGCGAATTTGCCGCCGGTGTTCGCCAGCTCCAGCGCCGCCGTGCCCGTGATCCGTGCGCCCGACATACCCAATGGATGTCCTAAGGCGATGGCACCCCCATTTGGATTCACGCGAGGATCGTCGTCGACGATGCCAAGGTCACGCAACGTCGCAAGCCCTTGAGATGCGAACGCTTCGTTGAGCTCAATGACATCGAACTGCTCCTGGCGCATTCCAAGGCGGGACATCAGCTTTTTGGTCGCCGGCGCAGGGCCAAATCCCATGATCCTCGGTGCTACACCTGCGGTCGCGCCACCCAGAACGCGTGCGATCGGAGTCAGTCCGAATTTCTTGACGGCGGCTTCGGAAGCCAGAAGGATTGCCGCCGCTCCGTCATTCACGCCTGACGCATTGCCTGCGGTCACAGTGCCGTCGGCGCGGACAATCGGTCGGAGCTTGCCGAGAGCATCGATGGTTGTCGCGCGGGGATGTTCGTCCGTGTCGACGATTAGTGCGTCGCCCTTCTTTTGCGGGATCGTGACCGGGGTGATCTCTTTAGCGAAGCGGCCATTTGTCTGGGCCTGTGCTGCTTTCGCTTGCGAACGCACCGCGAAAGCATCCTGGTCCTCGCGGCTGATCTTGAAGTCATCCGCCACGTTCTCGGCGGTTTCCGGCATCGAGTCGACGCCGTACTGCTTTTTCATGAGTGGGTTGATGAAGCGCCAGCCAATCGTTGTGTCGTGAATCTCCATCGAACGAGAGAAAGCCGTCTCGGCTTTTGGAACGATAAAGGGAGCACGGCTCATGCTTTCGACGCCGCCGGCGATCACCAGGTCAGCTTCACCGGAAGCGATAGCGCGCGCACCGGTGATTGTGGCATCCATGCCGGAGCCGCACAGGCGATTGATGGTTGTTCCGGGAACGCTCACAGGCATGCCCGCGAGCAAGGACGACATGCGTGCAACGTTCCGGTTATCCTCGCCTGCCTGGTTGGCGCACCCGAACACCACTTCATCGATGGCTTCGAAGTCGAGGTTGGGATTTTGCGCCATGATTGCCTTCAAGGGGATAGCGCCGAGATCGTCAGCCCGCACGGATGAGAGCGAGCCACCGAAGCGGCCGATCGGCGTGCGGATATAGGCGCAGATATAGGCTGGGGACATCGGATTCCTCCAAAAAGTATGGGTTGGTTCAATCGAGCAATGCGAGGTTCCCGCGGCGGCCGCCGCCGACTACGGTCGCAAGAGTACGTTCAAGGCGGTAACGTGGTTGACGCTTCGCCCAGAAGAGTGGTCCACCAAGATGTTTCGGAAAGCCATATCCGTTGATCATCACCAGATCGATATCTGAGGCACGCGAAGCGATGCCGTCTTCCAGAACGAGCAGGGCCTCGTTGACGATCGCGCAAAGCGTGCGCTCCTGGATTTCGTCCCGGTCCAGCGACCTCGGCGCAGCGCCATAATGTGCCCGCGCCTTCGCGATGAGATTTCTCACGTCTGGGTCCGATGCGCGTTGGCCATCGTCATACCGATACCAGCCGGCACCTGTCTTGCGGCCGAGCCGGCCGGCTTCAACAAGCCATTCGAGGACCGGAACGTCACCATCCTTGTCCCCGCGGGCCTCCTGCTTCCTCTTCCGGTTAGCCCAAGCTATATCGAGCCCTGACAGGTCCGACACGCTGAACGGCCCCATGGCAAAACCGAGCGCCTCAAGGGCGGTATCAATTTCGTCCGGGCTTGCGCCATCGATCAGCATCGCTTCGCTCTGTGCGCGGTAAGCATTGTAGATGCGGTTGCCGATGAAGCCTTCTCCGACTCCGGAAACGACGGCGACTTTCCGAAGCCGTCTTGCGATCGCAAAAGCGGCCTGCAGGACTTCCGGTGATGTTTCTTCGCCCCGAACAATCTCCAGAAGCTTCATGATGTGCGCCGGCGCAAAGAAATGCAGTCCAACGACGGATTGAGGACGCGTGGTCGCGGCGGCTATGACATTCACATCGAGATAGGAAGTGTTGGTCGCAAGGATCGCATTGGTCTTGGCGAAACTGTCGAAACGAGCCATGAGCTCAGTCTTCACGGCCAGATCCTCGAAGGCAGCTTCGATGAGCAGATCGCACTCTGAAAGATCTTCGAGATCATGGACCAATGTCAGCTCGGCGGGGTTCGAAGCTTTCGCGAGAAAACCTTCGATGCGGGTCCGTGCGCTTGCTAGGGCCTCTTGTTTGAGGTCCGTGAGCTTCACCGGATAACCTGCGGCGAGAAAAGCGGCGGCGATCCCCGCGCCCATGGTTCCGGCTCCGACGATACCGACTGTCTCGATCGACAAGGGCGAAGCGTCCGCGAGGCCCTCGACACGCGCGGCCTGCCTTTCCGCAAAGAAAAGATGCCGCAGGGCCGCCGACTCATCGGAATCGCGGAGGCGCCGAAATGCGGTGCGGGCTGACGCGAGCGCGTCATCGAAGGGAACCGTGACTGCCTGCCAGATTGCTTCGGTCTGGTCGAAGACGAAGGGTCGCCCGCGACCGCGTTTCAAGACCTGCTGGACGGCAAGGTCAAACGCCTTGTGATCGAAGGGCTTTGGTTCTCTGTCCCTTAATCTGATCTTCGTGGTCCCGAAGGCACGAGCATAGGCAATCGCATCGTCTGGAATTTTCCCAACAATAGCGTCGATGAGGCCGAGGTTCTTGGCTTCTGGAGCTTTGACTTGACGGCAAGACGCGATCATGTCGAGTGCGGTGACGGCATCAGTCACCCGAGGCAGTCGGACGGTGCCCCCGGCACCTGGAATTATTCCGAAGGTTCCTTCCGGCAGTCCGACGGCAGCCTTTTCCGTCGCGATCCGCGCGTCGCAACCGAGGGCGATTTCGTAGCCACCGCCGAGTGCCGCCCCTTCGATTGCCGCGATGACTGGCTTCGAGCACTGCTCGATGGTTTCAATGACATCCGGCAATGTGGGATCGGTCAGGGGTTTGCCGAACTCCTTTAGGTCGGCTCCGGCGATGAACGTACCGTTTTTTCCAAGAAGGACGATCGACTGAACGTCGTGTTTCGCAGCGAGATGGTTGATGGCGTCGATCATAGCTTCGCGGAGATCGCGCGAGAGCGCATTGACAGGCGGATTGTCGATCGAAACCAGGCCGACACCATCAACGATTTCGGTGGTGGTAAGACCTGAGCCAAATTTCTGAACGAGGGGCGAGGGGGTCTCTGTAGTCATAGCGGGCTCCGTAAGGATTGTTCGAGCCGTCGGTCCAGCCTCCCTCCGACGCCGTGCTTGCAAGCCCGCCGAAGAACGAAGGCTGAGTGAGGGGACGCTTACGAGGCGGCCTTGATCATGTTCTTGGCGATCACAATCTGCTGGATCTGCGTGGTGCCCTCGTAGATGCGGAACAGCCGAGCATCGCGATAGAACCGTTCGATGCCGTATTCGGCCATATAGCCGGCTCCGCCATGAATCTGCACGGCGCGGTCGGCGACTCGACCGACCATCTCGCTTGCGAACATCTTGCAGCACGCGGCATCGGTCGTCACGTCCTGGCCTGCATCACGGCGCCGTGCAGTTTCCAGCACCATGCAACGTGCGGCGTAGGCTTCCGTGCGACTATCGGCGAGCATCGCCTGGATGAGCTGGAATTCGGCGATCGGTTGTCCGAACTGCTTGCGGTCCATTGCATAGCGCAAACTGTCCTCGATCAAGCGTTCGGCCATTGCAACACAGATCGACGAGATGTGCAGGCGACCGCGATCCAACGTCTTCATGGCTGTACGGAAGCCCTGGTTCTCAACGCCGCCGAGAAGCGCGTCGAACGGGACCAGGCAATCCTCCAAAATCACATCCGACGTATGAGAGCCCTTCTGACCCATCTTGCGGTCGATGGGGCCGAGCGAAAGGCCGGGCGTTCCTGCTTCGACCAGAAACGCCGAGACACCTTGGGCGCCGGGCTTCGAGGCGTCAGTGCGTGCGAAAACGGTGAAAAGACCGGCGTGAGGGGCGTTTGTGATGAAGCGTTTCGTGCCATTTATCACATAGCCGTTCTCAGTGTGCTTTGCAGTGGTTCGTACCGACGCAGCATCCGAGCCAGCTTCCGGCTCGGTCAGCGCGAATGAGCTGATGAGTTCGCCGGTGGCAAGGCGAGGCAAATACCGCTGCTTCTGCTCTTCCGTGCCGTCGAGAATGAGGCCGAGCGAGCCGATACCGTTATTGGTCCCGATAAGCGAGCGGAAGGCGGGAGAGGTCTTGCCCAGCTCCAGTGCGATCCGGACTTCTTCCTCCATATTGAGACCAAGGCCACCGTACTCTTCGGGAATCGTCAGGCCGAATAGACCTAAATTCGCGATCTCCTGGCGGATTTCGACCGGGATAGCATCGTTATCGGCGACCTGTTCCTCGAGAGGACGAAGACGCTCTCTAACGAAACGCCCGACCGTATTCACCAGTTCATTCATCGTGTCTGAATCGAGAGCCATGTAGTCTCACCTGTTTGCTTGCGCCACCAATGGCATTTAAAGCATTTATATACTGTTTGGACGGTAAGTAAATAAGCCAGGAGACCCGATTCGAAAAATACCGAATGAATTCGAGCCGTTGGATCATCAGTCCCGTCAGCATCGCTGCGAATGCGGACCGGGGCATGAAACTCCGGTCCGCTACGCTGTCGTGGTCTGCCATCCGTATTTCGCGTACGCTATGCGGCGAGTTCCGCTGTAACTCGATTGAGAACCTTGCCGATCTTCTCGATTAAGAAGTCTGCGTCCCCCACGGTGATCGTGAGAGGCGGGCAAATCGTGAGCGCGTCGACGGCTGCGCGCAAAAGCACGCCCTCCTCGGCGAGATACGCATTTGCCTTGGCGCCCAGTTCTCCGTTCTTGAGGCCGGCTGCATTTGGGAAATTCTGCTTGAACAGTTCCACGGCGGCGACCAATCCAACGCCACGAACCTCTCCCACCAACGGATGATCCGAGAAACGTTGCAGGCCGTCACGCAGGTATTGACCGACGCGTGATGCGTTGCCGACGAGGTCGCGATCTTCGATGACGGCGATGTTTTCGAGTGCCACGGCCGCCGCAACCGGATGCGCACCGCCGGTAAAGCCGTGGCCGAAGGTGCCTATGCGATGGCTCTCATCAGCAATCGGTTGGTACACCTTGTCATTCACGAGCAGAGCGGAAATCGGAAGGTATGACGAGGAGAGCGCCTTCGAGAGAACCATAATGTCCGGTTTGATATCGTACGTCTGGGAACCGAACATGTTACCGGTTCGGCCGAAGCCGCACACGACCTCGTCAGCGACCAACAGTATATCGTATTTCCGCAGAACGGCCTGAATCTTCTCCCAGTAGGTCCGCGGAGGAACGACAACACCTCCGGCGCCGAGGACCGGCTCGCCGAAGAAGGCAGCGATTGTCTCCGGACCTTCATCGAGGATCAGCTTCTCCAGTTCGTTCGCCCTTCTGGATGCAAAATCCTCTTCGCTTTCACCAGGTTCCGCATCGCGCCAGAAATGGGGGCTGCCCGTACGTAGGACGTTGGCAATGGGCATGTCGAAGGATTCGTGATTGTAGGAGAAAGCGGTCAGGCTGCCCGAGGCCAGCGTGACACCATGATAGGCGCGTTCTCGGGCAATAAGCTTTTTCCGCTGGGACTGGCCGAGCGCATTCGACCTGTACCAGATCATCTTGATTGCGGTATCATTGGCTTCGGAACCGGAATTCGTGAAGAACACCTTGCTCATCGGGACCGGGGCGATCTCTACTAGCTTTTCCGCAAGATCGATCGCCGGCATATGCGTCCGGCTAGTAAAATTGTGGCCAAAGCTCAGGCGTTCCATCTGCCGTGCAGCGGCTTGCACGAGACGCCGCTCGCCGAAGCCGACGGCGACGCTCCAAAGGCCGGCCATGCCTTCAAGGTAGCGCTTCCCGTTGCTGTCGTAGACGTAAGCCCCCTCAGCCCGGTCAATGATAAGCGGCGTCGTCGCTTCATGCTTCCGGGCGTCAGTATAGGCGTGGAAGTGGTACGCAATATCCCGCGCTTCATTGGAGTTGGGTATCATCGTCATCTTCATTCACTTTCTTTGTGGAGAGCTGCATTCGCAGCTCTCCTGCTTGATGGTAGGAACGCACAGTCTCACTTCGAGACATCGACACCGAGCCATTTGATCGACATGGCCGTCAAAGTGCCGTCGGCTTTCATTTCTTCGATGGCTTTGTCGATGGCAGCTTTCAGTGCCGGTTCTTTTCGCATTGCGACCGCCTGCTCTTGGGGGGCGAACGGTTCGCCCGCCGTGACGAAGCCCGAATCGGCTTTTTTGATCAGACTCGCCGCGACCATCGTGTCGTTGAGGGCCACGTCGATCCGGCCCGCCTTCAAATCGCGATACATGGTGGCGTCGAGGTCGTAGGTCTTGACGTCCGCGTCAGGGACGTTGGCACGAACCCATTGCTCGAAGTTCGTGCCGAGCACCGCGCCAACGGCGCGCCCTGAAAGCTTTTCAGGTGCCGTCAGCTCGGCTGCGAGTTCTTTCCGAGTGACCATCTGGATCTTGGTGATCGTGTATGGAACCGAGAAATCGTAGTTCTTCTGACGTTCCGGAGTGATGGTGATCTGATTGATCACGACGTCGAGCCTACCAGACGCGAGAGCCGCGAGAATGCCGTCAAACTGTGTCGGCACATATCTAGGCGTCAGTCCGAGCCTCTTGCAGAGATCGTTAGCAAAATCGACCTCGAACCCGACGAGATTGCCGGATTCATCCTGAAAATTAAAGGGGGGATAGGTCGACTCGAGACCAATCGCAAGTTCACCCTTTCCGGCGATTGTCGACGGCAAGACGTCGGCTGCGGCCGTGGCTTCCAGAGCGGTCAGGGATGTCAGGCAAAGCGCAGTTACTGCGAAAAATGCCCGTCGGTTTAAGTTGAAATACATGAAGAATCATCTCCATTGAGTTTGAATTATTAAGCGACTAGTCGGTATGTAAAGACGACATGCGGTCTGAAGGAATATTCTGCAAGTTTACGTCGGCGAAAGATCCGCGCCGAACCATTTGATGGTGAGCGCCTTGATCGTTCCGTCCTTCTTCGCGTCCTCAATAGCCTTGTTGAACATTGCTTTGAGATCCGCATCGCTCTTGCGAAGGCCAACGCCGGCGCCAGCACCTAGCAGGCCGCCCGCAAGCTTCGGCCCGACGACAACCATATCGCCGCCATCCGCGCCCTTGAGAACACCCATCAGGTAGGGCAGTGTATCGAAAGCGATATCAATGCGGCCGGCTTGGAGGTCGAGTACGTATTGTTCGGCTGTCTTGTATTGCCGAATCTCCGCGACGTCGGCGAAGTTCTTCTCGACGAAGAGGGTGTTGGCGGAAGCGGTCAGCACGCCGAGCGTCGAGCCAGGGAGTTCGGAGCGGACCGCGTCGATCTGCTTGGTCGCGGAATCGGCGTCCTTTTCCAGATCAAGGATGGATTCGCCAAGCGGAAGATTTGCGAATTTGCTCGACTTCGTCGTCAGGAAAGCGCGCGGGCTCGCCGCATAAGAGACAGAGAAATCGATCTCCTTCAGCCGCTCCTCCGTGATGTTCATTCCCGCGATGATGGCGTCGAACTTCCCGGCCTGCAGGCTGGGAATGATCGTATCCCAAGGCTGCGATGTGAGTTCGCATTCGACCTCCATGCGTTTGCAGAGGTCATTCGCGAGGTCGACTTCGTATCCCAGGAATTTGCCGTTGGCATCGGTATATGCCCAGGGAGCATAACTGACGTCCATGCCGATCACGATCTTCTTCCACTCCCCGGCATGCGCCGGCATCGTGGGGAGTACAAAGGCCCCTACGATAAGTAGATTGAACAAGAATTTTTTCATCGATAGTCCTCCTCAGTGTGAATGTTGTTGCGTTGCCTTCACGTACATCCATGCAGGGCGTCAGAAAAAACGCACAGATGCACCGCTCCTGGTGAGACCTTTACGGACCCCATCCAAGGTCTTGATATCCATGATTTGCGGATGCGTAGGGGCTAAGCTCTTATCGCAATGCCAAACAGGACAGTCTTCAGGTCTTCTTCAAGCATGGCGGTGAGATCATCGACCGTTGCTTCCTCACTGGTTATGTAAAGGACAAATACGTGCCGTATGACGCTATGGATAATGCGGGCTGCGCTATCCAGATCAACATCATCATGGATCGAGCCTGTCCCACGAAGCTTGTTCAAAGCGACACGCACATGTTTTGCAGTAATCGAGAGGAGCTCACGGAACTGGCTGCGCTGCTCAGGGCCCATGTGTATCGATGCCCCCAGGATCTCCCTCCACACGCCTTTTCTTGAAATATCATATCCATCCAAAAGGACCGATTTGGCGATCAGCACCATCGCCTGGACAGGATCGTTTGGCAGCCGCTCCACAACGCGCGCCAAATTCGGCTCAAGGATATGCCTGTCCTCCTCAAGCAAGCCTAGCAGCAGATCGTGCTTCGATTTGAAAAAGGAGTAGATGGTGGGGACGGAGACGGTAGCGCGCGCGGCGACGGCTTCGAGACTAACCTCATTGAAGCTGTGTGCCGCGAACAAATCACTCGCCGCAGCGAGAATGTTCTCCCGCCTTATTAGGCGTTGGCGCTCCCGCAAGCCCATTCCTGCATGCCTCCCCCCAGACTTTTGATTGATCATGGCCTCACACCGTTTTGAGTTTCAACGCGCTGAAAACTTTTAACGGATGTAAATATTTATGCAATTCCGTGATGACCGCCGGCGGCTGGCGACGCCGACATACGGTCGTCCGACGGACTGTCTGATTGACCTGGCACACTTTCTCGACGCGTCCAAACTTCAATCGAACAAAAACTTTGTATCTAATAAAAATATTCCTTGCAATAAAAATATTTTGTGCGAACTGTGATGCCGCTGGAGGAGCGTGGCTGAGGGAGCGCGGCCGTGCAGGTGTCTCGTAGTTCGACAATTGGGCTATCCCCAATTCGATCAGGCCGCCACTGTGCCCTTCACATCCGTAATTTCTGAAAATGCGCAGTGTATTGGACAAGCTGTGGGTTGGCTGCATGAATTACACTGATCTTGTTGGTTTTGGTGAAGGAGGATGGGGTCGTGTCCTCATCGCTGGCGCGGGCGTCACGTCCGCTATCGCCGTTTTGGGGTTCCTCATCGGGTCTATTCTTGGCAGCCTCGTTGCCTGGGCAAAAATGTCACCAATCCGTTTGGCTCGTGGCGTCGCCGACGCTTACACGACCACACTGCGAGGCGTGCCTGATCTTCTGGTCATCTATCTACTCTACTTCGGCGGAAACTCACTTTTGTCGACCTTCGCCGGCTTCTTCGGGGCGAACGGTTTTGTTGGAATGCCTACGTTCGCTACTGGGGTTCTCGCGATCGGGATCATTTCTGCCGCTTATCAAGCTGAAGTGCTTAGAGGCGCTTTCAACACTGTCGCCAAGGGCAGTATCGAGGCGGCTCATGCGGTTGGCATGGGCCGTTGGCTACTGTTCAGGCGCGTCGTTGCACCACAGGTACTGCACTACGCATTGCCGGGCCTCGGCAACACATGGCAATTGGCCCTGAAAGAGACGGCCCTCATCTCGGTCGTCGGGCTTGTGGAACTGCTTCGGCAAGCTCAAATGGCTTCGGGTTCAACGCGCCGACCGTTTGAGTTCTTTATCACGGCTGGACTGCTCTATCTGACAATCACCGTGGTCTCGTCGCTTCTCTTCCGCTTCGCCGAGTATCGCTCTGCGTGCAGGATGGGGGGCTAAACAGTGATCGATTTCGGTTTTCTCTGGCAGGCTTTCGTCAGGCTCATTGCCGGTTTGCCTATTACGCTCGAATTGGCCGCAACGGCGATACTTGTCGGGACAGTCCTGGCAACAGCCCTGGCGATTGTTGCGCACCTGCGGGTCCCCGTCGCTTCCCAATGCGTTGCCTTTTTCGTCTTTTGCATACGCGGCTCGCCGCTCCTCCTGCAGATGTTCATCATCTACTACGGCCTCGGACAGTTCCGTCACGAACTCCAGAGTTGGGGTGTCTGGCCGTTTTTCCGTGAACCTTACTGGTGCGCCATCACTGCTCTAGTGCTTAGCGTCGGCGCCTATGGAAGTGAGATCATCCGCGGAGGGCTAAAGTCCGTTTCGGCCGGATTGATTGAGGCGGCAAGGGCTTGCGGCATGTCCGGTTTTCTACTGTACAGGCGCATCATCCTTCCGATCGCATTCCGGCAGGCTTTGCCAGCCTACGGCAATGAAGTCATTCTCGCGGTAAAAGCAACTTCCCTCGCTTCCACCATCACCATCATGGAAGTAACTGGTATAGCTGCGGAGCTAATCTCCCAGACATTTCGCGCTTTCGAAGTGTTTATCGTCGCTGGTGCAATTTATCTGACGCTCAACTTCATAATAACCCGCCTGATCGCTCTACTTGAATACCGTCTGTCACCGCATCAGCGCGATCTCCCCGTCAAAACAAACATTGAGGCGCGGCCATGACGTCAATCGAGACGAATAACGTTCCCGTAATTTCCATTCGCGACCTCCATAAAAACTTTGGCGATCTTGAGGTGCTAAAGGGCATCACGTTCGAAGCACATGAAGGAGAGGTGGTCTCGATCCTTGGATCGTCGGGCTCTGGCAAGTCCACAATGCTCCGGTGCATCAACATGCTCGAAACCCCGAGCGCGGGAACAATCGCCATCCGGGGCGAGGAAATCGCCATGCGAACGACCAAGAATGGAACCCGTCCCGCGGATCGAAAACAGCTCGACCGGATTCGGTCAGACGTCGCGATGGTGTTCCAAGGCTTCAATCTATGGCCACACATGTCGATCCTCGAAAACGTCATTGAAGCGCCGGTCCATGTTCAGAAGCGTTCAAAAACGGAATGTGTGGACGAAGCAATGTCACTGTTGGCGAAGGTGGGGCTTTCCGACAAAGCCAACAGTTACCCCAGACACCTATCGGGCGGGCAGCAGCAACGCGCAGCGATTGCAAGGGCGCTTGCTCAGCGGCCAGCAGCCATCCTGTTCGATGAGCCGACATCGGCGCTAGACCCGGAGCTTGTCGGGGAGGTCCTGAAGGTCATTCGAGATCTGGCTAAAGAGGGACGAACAATGCTCATTGTCACCCACGAGATCAATTTCGCACGGGAGGTTTCGAACCGCATCATTTTTCTGGAAAAGGGTACGCTCATCGCGGACGCGCCGCCCGCAAAACTCTTCTCTGAAGCTGCACCGGACCGCTTCAAAAAGTTTATCTCCAAAACCTTACACACTTCCTCCTAGGCCGTCCGCGGCTCCGGTTGTGCGGTGCGCCACAACGCTATCGTGTAGCCTCCAAGACACTAAATTCTGAGCGGCATGGCGATTGACATGCCGCTATCAGTTATATACTGTTCGGACGGTAAGTAATTAGGTCGCTTCCGCCCGAGCAGTCTGGTGCATTAAGCGGCTCGATTCACCGTGAGGAGAAGAGCTGCCCCGCCTTATCCGCGTAGGCCTTTCTCCGATATTTTGTTGAAACGGATAGAGGAAGGATCGCGTTTCCGATGAGCGTCGCACTGAACGGAATCAAGGTTCTCGACCTGTCTCGCGTTTTGGCCGGCCCCTGGGCAACAATGACGTTGGGTGATCTCGGTGCTGACGTGCTGAAGATTGAGCAACCTGGAACCGGGGACGACACCCGGACGTGGATGCCGCCGGCTGTGGAGGGTGTTTCAACCTACTATCTGGGCGCAAATCGCAACAAGAAGAGCGTTGCGATCGACATCGGCAAGCCGGAAGGAAGAGATCTGATCATTGAACTCGCAAAAAAGAGCGATGTCCTGATCGAGAACTTCCGCCCGGCCTCGCTCAAGAAATTCAAGCTCACCTATGACGATCTGAAGGACATCAACCCTCGGCTCATCTATTGTTCCATATCGGGTTATGGCCGCGGTCACGAGCTGGAGGAGCGTCCGGGTTACGACTTCATTATCCAGGCTGAATCTGGATTCATGTCGATTACGGGCGAAAAGGATGGCGAGCCGATGCGGCTCGGTGTCGCCTTCATCGATCTCATATCGGGCATGAATGCCGTGCAAGCAATTCTCGCTGCCCTGTTTATGCGCGAACGCACCGGAAAGGGCCAGTGGCTCGACATCAGCCTGACCGACAGCGCGATGTTCATGTTGGCCAACGTCGCGTCGGGTCATCTCAATACCGGAAGAGAAGCGTTGCGCTATGGCAACGCTCATCCGAGCATCGTACCATATCAACTGTTCGATTGCGTCGATGGCCGAATTGCACTCGCAGTCGGAAACGACGAACAGTTCCGGCGGTTCTGCAAGATCATCGGTCTGCCGGATCTCGCGATGGATGAGCGGTTCGTCACCAATAAAGGACGAACCGAGGCGCGTGATGAGTTACTGCCGATCATCGAGGACAAGTTGCGCGATCGTAAACTGCATGAGCTTCTCGCCGAACTTCGCGCCGTCGGAGTCCCGGCTGGCGAGCTTCGCACTGTCGGCCAGGCGTTCGCTAGCGATGTTGCAATCCTTCGGGACACTGTCGTTTCGGTTCCTTCCGAAAGGATCGGCACCTTCCGCTCCGTGCGCAGCCCGTTGCGCATGTCGGAAAGTCCGTTTGCTCCGCCGACACTTCCACCCGAGGTCGGCGAGCATACCCGCCAAGTCCTTCAGGCCGAGCTGGATCTGAGCGCAGATCGGGTCGATCAGCTTTTGGAGATGGGCGTAGTTGCCGGTATCCCGGCGACGACCCGAAAGTAGCTCTGATGCAGAAGGAGCGCGTTCGCCGCCAGGGCCGTCCACCCACGATGGAGAATGCACGCGGCAAGATTCTGGACGAAGCCGCCGAACTGTTCGCGCGGGAGGGCTTCGATGGGACTTCGTTAGGAAGTGTCGCGGAAGCGGTCGGCGTCACCAAGGCCGCGATCTACCATTACTTCCCGAACAAGAAGGAAATATACGAGGCTATCATCGTCCGGACGCTCAAGGGCCTTCTTGAAGCTGTAAATATCGCTGTTGATGGTGACGACGAGGCCCCGGAGGCTCTTTGCCGCTTTATGACGGCACACGCCGACTACTTCGAAGCGCATTACCATGGCTTCGTCACGATGTTGGTGGGCTACGGCGGCATGGAGAATGGTGGGCTGCTCGAAGAAGCGCAGGAACTGCGCGACGCCTACGAAGAGCTTCTTCGACGGATCGTGCTCGCAGGCATCGAATCCGGCCGCTATCGAAATACGGATTCCCGGTCGATAAGCCGCGCGATCCTCTCGATGCTGAACTGGATGGTTCGCTGGTTCAAGCCAGGGCATGGCCGTCCCGCCTCCTCCTTCGCGATGGAGTATTGCGAGCTCATTCTGAACGGTCTGGCCGCCGACGGCCGAGCCCTGAACACCGACACGCGTCCTCAGCCCTCCGATAGGCGCCGAGGCCATGAGAGCGCATCAAAAGTCAAGCGTTCCGTCATCTCAGTCGATGGCGAATGTACGCAGAAGTATCCCATGAATTGGAAGAGGAACTAACAATGGCAGATAAGCTCACGCACAATGCCCCAGCTCACGACTGGCTGAACCTTGGCGGCGGCGCGATCGGCGACGGCCTTCCGGTCTCCACCGGCGCAGCGGTCGCCGGTGGCGGTGATCGAAGGGTTATCAGCCTGCAGGCAGACGGCTCCGCGATGTATTCCCTGCAGTCGCTCTGGACGCAGGCCCGAGAAAAGCTCCCTTGCACGACGATCCTGCTCAATAACCGGAAGTACAATATCCTGATCGGCGAATACAAGAACGTCGGCGCCGTTCCCGGCCCGACAGCGATGGGCATGCTTGACCTCTCGAACCCCGATCTTGACTGGATCAAGTTGGCAAATGGCATGGGCGTCGAGGCCGCACGCGCGACCACAATGGAAGAGTGCGCCGACCTGATGCAGCAGAGCTTCAGGCAGAAGGCACCGTTCCTCATCGACCTCATTATCTAATGCCATCGATGCCCGCTCTTCCGGCGGGCAACGTCCTTCCTTTCGAAAAATTGGAGACAGCAATGCTGGAAAAGAAATTGTTTTACATCGATAGCGAATGGGTGGCACCGCTGGAAGCCCGCGAACTCGCCGTTATCGACCCGTCGACAGAAGAGGCCTGCGCAGTTATCAGCATCGGTAGCCCCGCCGACGCCGACCGGGCGGTCGCGGTCGCCAAGCGTGCGTTCGAGAGCTGGTCGAAGACTGCCCCCGCCGAACGTCTCAAGCTGGTCGAGCGCTTGCTCGAAATCTACAAGCGCCGCGCACCGGAAATGGCCCAGGCAATCAGCCTGGAGATGGGCGCGCCTATCGACATGGCGCTGGAAAAGCAAGTCGGCGCCGGCACCTGGCACATCTCGAACTTCATCACCGCATTCAAGGACTTCGAGTTCATCCGGCCGCTCGGTCCGCATGCTCCCAACGACCGCATCCTCATGGACCCGATCGGCGTCGTCGGCCTCATCACTCCCTGGAACTGGCCGATGAATCAGGTGACTCTCAAAGTCATCCCCGCTTTGCTGGCGGGCTGCACCATGGTCCACAAGCCCTCCGAGATCGCGCCGCTTTCCTCGATGCTGTTCGCGGAATATATCGACCAGGCTGGTTTCCCCAAGGGCGTCTTCAATCTCGTCAATGGCGATGGTGCTGGCGTAGGCACGCGTCTGTCCTCGCATCCCGATGTGGAAATGATCAGCTTCACGGGTTCCACGCGGGCCGGCGTCGCGATCTCCAAGACCGCGGCAGAAACTCTGAAACGGGTGGTCCTCGAACTTGGTGGAAAAGGCGCCAACTTGGTGTTTGCCGACGCGGACGCGGAAGCGGTGAAACGCGGTGTCCTCCATTGCTTCAACAATACCGGGCAGAGCTGCAATGCGCCAACGCGTATGCTGGTAGAGCGGTCGATCTACGATCGCGTCGTTGACGAGGCGAAGGCGGTTGCGGAAAGCCTCGTGGTCGATTCCAGCCACAAGCCTGGCAACCATATCGGACCGCTTGCATCGGAGGCGCAGTTCCAGAAGGTCCAGGAAATGATCCAGAAGGGAATCGAAGAAGGGGCGCGTCTCATCGCTGGTGGTCTCGGTCGTCCGGAAGGGCATGAACAGGGCTACTTCGTCCGTCCGACGATCTTTGCCGACGCCAACAATGACATGGCAATCGCACGGGAAGAAATCTTCGGACCGGTCCTGACGATCATCCCTTTCGACACCGAAGAAGAGGCTGTCCGGATCGCTAATGATACGCCTTATGGCTTGTCGAATTACGTCCAATCCACCGACGGCGAAAGGCGTAACCGCGTCGCCTCGCAACTCCGCGCCGGGATGATCGAAATGAATGGCAATCCTCGCGGCGCCGGTTCGCCGTTCGGTGGCGTGAAGGCATCCGGCCGGGCTCGCGAGGGCGGACTCTGGGGGATCGAAGAATTCCTCGAAGCCAAGGCGATCTCGGGCTGGGCGGGCTCGAACCCGGCTTGATCGAATGTCCGGCAGCGCATCGCAGCATCATGCGATGCGCTGCATTTCCCCGCAGCATATTCGGTATCTTTCGATGCGCTACTCTGCCCTCTCGATTTTTGCGAACGGCCTCTTCGGTAACAGATGGTGGAAGCCAGCCTGGCGCAGCCCCGAACCGAAGCCGCATTATGACGTCATCATTGTCGGAGGTGGCGGTCACGGACTTGCGACGGCCTACTATCTCGCAAAGGAATTCGGGCTCTCGAACATAGCTGTATTGGAAAAGAGCTACATTGGGTCCGGCAATGTCGGACGCAACACAACCATCATCCGCTCGAACTATTTGCTTCCTGGAAATAATCCTTTCTACGAATTCTCGTTGAAACTCTGGGAAGGGCTGGAGCGGGAGCTCAATTTCAACGCGATGGTTTCCCAACGCGGCGTGCTCAATCTCTTTCATACGGACGGCCAGCGCGACGCCTTCATTCGGAAGGGAAACGCCATGCACCTCCATGGCGTCGATGCAATGTTGCTCGATCTCGATGCAGTGAAGTCGATGGCACCGTACCTCGGCTTCAACAACACGCGTTTTCCTATTTTGGGCGGGTTCCTCCAGAGCCGTGGCGGTACGGTTCGCCACGATGCCGTCGCCTGGGGCTACGCGCGCGGGGCCGACAGCCGCGGCGTCGACATCATTCAGAATTGCGAGGTCAACGGAATACGCCGCGAGGATGGAAAAGTTGTTGGCGTCGAGACCAGCCGCGGCTTCATGGGCTGCGGCAAGCTGGCATTGGCCACGGCCGGCAATTCGTCGAGGCTTGCGGAGATGGTGGGCCTCAAACTTCCGATTGAAAGCCATGTGTTGCAGGCCTTCGTGTCAGAGGGACTGAAACCCTTCATCGACTGCGTCGTATCGTTTGGAATGGGGCATTTCTACATATCGCAATCTGACAAGGGGGGCTTGGTCTTCGGCGGCGACATCGATGGTTACAATTCCTATGCCCAGCGCGGTAATCTGGCGACCGTCGAGCATGTCGCGGAGGCGGCGAAGACGATGATCCCTTCGCTTTCGCGCGTTCGTATTCTTCGGTCCTGGGGGGGTATCATGGACATGTCCATGGACGGTTCGCCCATCATCGATCGAGCGCCAATCGAAAATCTCTATCTCAACGCGGGCTGGTGCTACGGCGGATTCAAGGCGACGCCGGCATCCGGCTATTGCTTCGCCCACTTGCTCGCTCGCGGGACATCGCATGCGACCGCATCGGCATTCCGGCTCGACCGTTTCGAGCGCGGTTATCTGATCGATGAAACCGGAAGCGGCGCACAACCGAACCTGCACTAACCCCTGCCGATCTGGATTGAACGAATGGCAAGTCTTATTCCCTGCCCACATTGCGGCGGCCGCCCGAAGGAAGAGTTCACGGTAAAGGGGGCCGCCCTCCCACGCCCAGAAACGCTGGCCAACCCGGAAACGTGGTTCGAGTATGTCTATTTGCGCACGAATCCCCGCGGCCGTCATGACGAGTTTTGGCACCATACGGCCGGATGCCGCCGCTGGCTGATCGTCACCCGCGACACTGCAACCCATGAAATTGAGGCGAGCCGGGATGCTACGCTCGAAGGAGAACACCCTCGATGAGCACCCATCGTCTACCGGCCGGCGGTCTCATCGACCGTGCCGCACCACTAGCATTCACCTTCGACGGAAAGTCGATGCGAGGCTTTGCTGGTGACACGTTGGCATCTGCGCTTCTGGCCAACGGTCGTCAACTTGTCGGTCGCAGCTTTAAATATCATCGTCCGCGCGGCATCCTTACAGCCGGTGCCTCCGAACCGAACGCACTGGTTACGGTAGGCCGCGGCGGGCGCTCTGAGCCCAATACGCGGGCCACGACGCAGATGCTGTACGCCGGTCTGGAAGCCTCCAGCCAGAACCGCTGGCCCTCCCTTGAATTCGACCTTGGCGCGGTGAACGGTCTGCTCTCTCCCTTCCTGGGCGCCGGTTTCTACTACAAAACCTTCATGCGGCCGTCGTGGTTCTGGGAAATGGTCTACGAACCGCTGATCCGGACAGCGGCGGGTCTCGGAAAAGCGTCGGGCGAAGCGGATCCTGATCGCTTTGAAAAGACTTGGGCGCATTGCGATCTTTTGGTGATCGGCGGTGGACCCACCGGCATAGCGGCCGCTTTAACGGCCGCGCGATCAGGTGCGCGCGTTGTGCTCGTCGACGAGCAGGCAATGATTGGCGGCTCGCTTCTTTCGGAAACCGCAACGATTGGCGACGTGTCAGCCCCGGAATTCGTGCGGCAAGCCGTGGGCGAGCTGAACTCCTTCCCCAATGCGCGGGTGCTGGCCAGTACGACCGTATTCGGTTGGTTCGATGGTAACGTTTTCGGCGCGGTGGAGCGTGTCCAAAGGGGGGATAGCGTTGCCGATGCCGGCCGGCTCGCGGAAAGGCTCTGGCGCATCGTTGCCAAGAAGGCGCTCTTGGCCAGCGGCTCGGAGGAACGCCCGCTCGTCTTCGGTGGCAATGACATTCCGGGCGTCATGATGGCGACGGCAATGCGAACCTATTTGAATCGCTTTGCTATCGCACCGGGCACTCGAACTGCGATCTTCACGACGAATGATAGCGGCTATGCTCTTGCGCGCGATCTCGAAGCGAGGGGGCAACCGGTTGTTGCCGTTATCGACAGCCGAAATGACGCGAACCCGCCATATTTCGGTGAATTCCGGGTCATCCGCGGTGCGGTGGTTTCGGACGCCCGCGGCGGCAAGATGTTATCTTCAGTCGATATCTGGCACGGCAATCGGAGAGAAAACCTGAAGGTCGATGCCTTGGCAATGGCTGGAGGTTTTAGCCCAATCATACACCTTGCCTGCCACCGCGGCGGCAAGCCCGATTGGTCTGATCAGTATGCGGCATTCCTCGCACCGGAATTGAGCGGGCTCGTCGTTGCGGGCTCTTGCAATGCTATTTCCGGGATCGCCGCATGTCTGGACGATGGTGCTGCAAAGGCAGCGAGTCTCGTTGGCGATCTCGGTTTTCGCGTAGAGCAGCAGGATTTTGGAACCATCGAGGATGATATTGTTGCCCCGCCGGCGCGCGCCTTGTGGTCGATTCCGCGTATCCGCGGTAAAGCCTTCGTGGATTTTCAGAATGACGTTCACCACAGAGATCTCGGTCTTGCGGTCCAGGAAGGCTATGGCCATGTCGAGCACGCGAAGCGATACACGACGAATGGGATGGCAACAGATCAGGGCAAGCTGTCGAATGTGAACGCGATCGGTCTCCTTGCCGACGCGCGCGGCGTGTCCCCTAGAGAGGTCGGCACAACGACATTTCGCCCGTTCTATACGCCTGTCTCCTTCGGATCGCTAGCGGGTTCCTACCATGGGGAGCATTTCCAGCCGGTCCGGAAGTCGCCGCTCCACGATTGGGCGGCAAAGCACGGCGCCGTGTTTGTAGAATCCGGTCTATGGTATCGCTCCGCCTGGTTCCCGCGTGACTACGAAACGACCTGGCGGGAGAGCGTCGATCGAGAGGCAACCAATGTTCGGGCGAATGCCGGCCTTTGCGATGTTTCCATGCTTGGCAAAATAGAGGTCCTCGGAACAGATGCGGCGGAGTTCCTCGACAGGGTGTACTCGAATGGCTTGCGCAAGCTGCCCATCGGGAAAGCGCGCTACGGCCTCATGCTGCGCGAAGACGGTATGATCTACGATGACGGAACCGTCAGCCGGTTCTCTGAAGACCATTTCTTCATCACCACCACGACAGCCTATGCAGCAGGCGTTCTGAACCATCTCGAATTCTGCGCCCAGGTGTTATGGCCGAATCTCGACGTTCATCTTTCGTCGTCTACCGACCATTGGGCGCAAATGGCGGTTGCTGGACCCCAGTCACGAAATATCCTGCAGCAGATCGTTGATGAAGACCTGTCGAATGCGGCGTTTCCTTTCCTCGGCGCTAGGGAGATATCACTTTTCCAAGGTCAACTTCATGGGCGGCTGTTCCGCATCTCCTTCTCAGGGGAACTTGCCTATGAACTTGCGGTGCCCGCAGGTTACGGCGAGAGCGTCGCCGATGCGCTGATGATCGCCGGCCAGAACCACGGCCTTCAACCCTATGGGGTCGAGGCGCTCAGCGTGCTCAGGATTGAAAAAGGCCATGTAACCCATAGCGAGATTAACGGTACGGTCGTTCCGGCTGATCTCGGCTTTGCCAAGATGGTCTCACCTTCCAAAGCGGATTTCATCGGCAAGCACATGCTGGCGCGCGAGGGCCTCCGTGACCCGGAGCGGCCGCAACTTGTCGGGATCGTTCCCCTTGATCACCAAGCCGCAATCCGGAGTGGCGCGCACATCCTCGAAAAGAATGCTTCGTGGACGCTGGAGAACGATCAGGGCTATGTGACCTCGACGGCGTTCTCACCGCATGTCGGCTCCAAGATCGGGTTGGCCTTGGTCAAGCGTGGGGCGGCTCGACATGGGGAAGAGGTGATCGCCTACGACAGCCTTCAGCAAGAATTCACTCCCTGCCGGCTTTGCAGCCCGGTCTTCTACGATTCAGAAGGTGAAAGACTCCATGGCTGAGGCTGGTATCAAACATCGGGCCGTCCTTGCTGGTCTAAGACCGATCAACGTGAAGCAAGTCGATCTTCGTGCTTTGCCGGAGGGGTCGATCATTCAAATTCTAGCCCGAAGGGGAGCCGGTGATCTCGCACCGCTCCTGGCAGATCTCACGGCCGACAAAGAGTGCGAGGTTCGACCGGCCGCTCCGGGCGAGTGGCTTCTCGTCGGGAATACTGCTTGGGCGCGGGAGGAACTGGACAGTCTTGAAGCAAGTATTCATGCGGTAGGTTATGCCGTTGACCAGAGTCATGGGCGCGTTCGCCTATCGCTTGCCGGATCGGCCGTCGAGGACGTCCTCGCAAAGGGAAGCGCGGTCGACTTCGACGCCGCCGCATTTCCCATCGGGAACTCCACGGTGGCGTTGATCGGCCATGTTTCCGTCCACCTTACCCGCGTGAAGGACAGCGGATTCGAACTTATCGTCGGGCGCAGCCTTGCAGAGGGTCTTTGGCAGGACCTGGCTCGCATGTCCTCCGAACTCGCCTGATAACCCCATATCCCAGGGAGAGAATTTCAATGTCGCACTCGAGCAAGAAAATCGGAACCAATACGCAGCTTGGCCACGCCGGCTATGATCCGCTGTCATTTCATGGTTTCGTCAACCCGCCGATCGTGCGCGCCTCCACAGTTCTTTTTCCGGATGCCGAGACGCTTGCAAGCGAGAACCAGAAATACACCTACGCAACACATGGCACGCCGACGACTGATGCTCTTTGTGCGGCGCTGACGGAACTCGAAGGTGCTGCCGGAACAGTTTTGGTGCCGTCCGGACTGGCCGCGATCTCTGTCCCGCTTCTGACCTTTCTCTCGGCAGGGGATCATGTGCTTATCACGGATTCCGTCTATGGCCCGACCCGTCGGTTTGCGAACGAGGTGCTGCCGCGAATGGGGGTCGCGGTCGAATACTACGACCCGTTGATCGCCGGAGATATCGTCTCTCTGTTTCGCCCGGAAACGAAGGTTGTGTTCTTGGAGACGCCCGGCTCGAACACCTTTGAGATGCAGGATGTGCCGGCGATCGTCGCGGTGTGCAAAGAACGCGCTATCGTCACGATGATCGACAACACCTGGGCGACGCCCCTCTTTTTCAAGCCCATCGGTATCGGCGCGGATATCGTAATCCATGCGGCAACCAAGTATTTTGGAGGACATTCAGACGTTCTGATGGGTACGGTCTCCGCCAACGAGGCATGCTGGCCGAAACTCAATCGCGGGCACATGGTTCTCGGCATGTGCGTAGGGTCTGATGACGCATATCAAATCCTCCGCGGATTGCGGGGAATGGGCCGAAGGCTCGACACGCACCAGCAATCAACGCTTGCCATTGCCAAATGGCTCGAAGGCCACCCCAAAGTCGAGCAGGTCTACCACCCTGCTCTTGAAGGCAATCCTGGTCACGCAATTTGGCGACGCGACTTTTCCGGCTCTTCCAGTCTTTTCTCGTTCGCCCTGCCGCGTGCCGCAGATCCAAAGAGTTTCCTGAATGCATTGGAGATCTTTGGCCTTGGCTATTCCTATGGTGGCTATGAGAGCCTTGCAGTTCAGGTGGGCCTCTCCGACCGAATTGTTCGACGGCCTGATTTCGAGATGTCGATCATCCGCCTCCAGGTGGGACTTGAGGATGTGAACGATCTGATCGACGACCTCGATCGTGGATTCGCGGCGGCCTTCGCATGACCGAAACGGCGGAACTCCCCGAACGCGAGAGTATGGAATTCGACGTGGTGATCGTAGGTGCCGGTCCTGCGGGGCTTTCTGCGGCGATCCGGCTGAAGCAGGCCAATCCGGATCTGACGGTCGTCGTGCTGGAAAAGGGTTCGGAAGTCGGCGCGCATATCCTGTCCGGCGCGGTTGTGGATCCGATCGGCATCGACCGCCTGCTGCCCGGCTGGCGTGAGGATGACAGCCATCCGTTCAAGACCGAGGTGAAGGACGACCATTTCCTGCTGCTCGGCCCGGCCGGCTCGGTGCGGCTGCCGAACTTCGCCATGCCGCCCTTGATGAACAACCACGGCAACTACATCGTCTCGCTCGGCAATGTCTGTCGGTGGCTCGCCACCAAGGCGGAAGAGCTCGGCGTCGAGATCTATCCCGGCTTTGCCGCGACCGAGGTGCTCTACAATGACGAGGGCGCCGTCATCGGCGTGGCCACCGGCGACATGGGCATCGAGCGCAACGGCGAGCCCGGCCCGAACTTTACCCGCGGCATGGCGCTGCTGGGAAAATACACGCTGATCTCCGAGGGCGTGCGCGGCTCGCTCGCCAAGCAGCTCATCGCGAAGTTCGACCTTCAGAAGGATCGCGAACCCCAGAAATTCGGCATCGGCCTCAAGGAACTCTGGCAGGTCAAACCCGAGAACCACAAGCCCGGCCTCGTGCAGCACTCCTTCGGCTGGCCGCTCGGCATGAAGACCGGCGGCGGCTCGTTCCTCTATCACCTCGAAGACAACATGGTTGCCGTCGGCTTCGTGGTGCACTTGAACTACAAGAACCCCTATCTCTTCCCCTTCGAGGAATTCCAGCGCTTCAAGACGCATCCGGCGATCCGCGGCACCTTCGAAGGCGGTAAGCGCTTGTCCTACGGCGCACGCGCCATCACCGAGGGCGGCTACCAGTCGGTACCGAAACTGTCGTTTCCGGGCGGTGCGCTGATCGGCTGCTCGGCGGGCTTCGTCAACGTGCCGCGCATTAAGGGCAGCCACAATGCGGTGCTCTCGGGCATGCTCGCCGCCGAAAAGCTCGCGGATGCAATCGCGAGTGGCCGCGCCAATGACGAGCCGATCGAGATCGAGCGGGGCTGGCGCGACAGCGCCATCGGCTCGGACCTCAGGAAGGTGCGCAACGTCAAGCCGCTGTGGTCGAAGTTCGGCACTGCGGTCGGCGTGGCGCTCGGCGGCCTCGACATGTGGACGAACACGCTCCTCGGCTTCTCCTTCTTCGGCACGCTGAAGCACGGCAAGACCGATGCGCAGTCGCTGGAGCCGGCGGCCAAGCACAAGAAGATCGACTATCCGAAGCCGGATGGCGTTCTGACCTTCGACCGTCTGTCCTCGGTGTTCCTGTCGAACACCAACCACGAGGAAGACCAGCCGGTCCACCTTCAGGTGAAGAACCCGGAGCTGCAGAAGACCTCCGAACTCGACGTCTATGCCGGTCCGTCGACCCGCTACTGTCCGGCGGGCGTCTACGAATGGGTGGAGAAGGACGGCAGGCAAGTTTACGTCATCAACGCGCAGAACTGCGTGCACTGCAAGACCTGCGACATCAAGGACCCCAACCAGAACATCAACTGGGTGCCGCCGCAGGGCGGCGAGGGGCCGGTCTATCCGAATATGTGAGCCAAACCCTGGCCGAAAAGGTGAATCCCACCAAGAACATGGTGGTCGCATCTCACTCCATGGAGATTTGCGTGCGATCACCGATTTGCGAAGGCGAATATCAACGAAGGATATGAACATGGACCAGTCTTTGCTTGGGCAGACGATCTTGGTTACTGGTGCCTCAGGTGGGATCGGAGCGGCGGTCGTAGAGCGACTTGCGTTGGAAGGGGCGAGGCCGATCATTCACTACAGGAAGAATGAGGATAAAGCGCAAGAATTGCTGGCCAAGATCGGTGGCAACGGTCTCATCGTACAAGCTGACCTTTACGAAGACGAGGGAGTATCCGCGCTTTGGCGGAAATCGGTTGATTTTGCGGGCCGAATCCACGGCCTCGTCAACAATGCTGGCAATCGCTCGGAAATTTCGATTGAAAACTCGCACGGCGAGTGGAAGGCACTATGGCAGAAGGAGTTTCAGGTAAATCTCTTCGCCGCCGCCGATCTTTGCAAGGAGGCGGTTCTTCATTTCAAAACCGAGGGCGGTGGGCGCATCGTGAATATTGCTAGCCGCGCTGGTCAGCGCGGTGGGGCACGGGATTCGATGCCTTATGCTGCGGCGAAGGCGGCTATGATCAATCTCACGAAATCAATCGCTCGCAGCTTCGGTCGGGAAGGTGCATCTGCAGTCTGTATAGCCCCCGGTTTGGTACGCACCGACATGGCAGAGAAGTTCATCGCTACGCATAGCATGGCAGAGGCGATAGATGACATCCCGATCGGCGACATGGCCGAACCCAGAGAAATTGCGGAACTCGTCGCCTTCGTGCTGCGCTACGGCCAAGACTCGCTGAACGGTGCGACGCTTGACGTCAATGGCGGTAGCTATCTCCGCTGAGATGTCGGAATAGTGTAACGCGGCCCATCGCGGTGGCCATCGACCAGCCTTTTAATGTCCGTGTTAAAGTGTTCCGGATGTTGGGCTATTCGTCGGAAAATACCGATGCGACTTCCCTTTGGACTTTTTTGGCCGCCCGTTTCTTGACGGGCGTGCCGCCAAGCAAAGTAAGTATCCTCTCGAGGGACTTGTCCGCGTTCGCTTGTCGCTCTGCACTCCTCTTCATGGCAAATCTAAAGTCCGGCTCGTCGCCGCCGGCTTCATGAACGGCATGCTGAGAATCAGCTACCACCCGCTGCGCATCATTTCGGTTGTCGGGAATACGTGCAGTGGACGGTGTTCTCGATGGCTCGTTGCCGGCTTCGAAACTCTTGGCGACAAACGTTGCTCCAGCGAGCGAAGGCGCTGGGAAGTGCAGCTCAGAGGACAGAGCGACCTCGAAATCCGTATGTTTGGCGCCGATTGCGACTGTGACACCCTGCTCCTTTTTCGGCGTTCGCACACGCCACCACGCCCGCTTCATCAACCCGCCGTCGGCATAGTAGAAATTGCGCACGCCGAAGATCGGCTGCTGGTTCCGCAGCTTGATGACGCATCGCGTCTCGTGCATTGCACCAAGCTCGTCGGGCCGCATGAGCGGGCGCATCGTGGTCTTGTGCGACATGGTAGCGCCCTTGCGATCGAACAGGGTCACGCCCGTCGATACCGCTTTATCGACGGTCACCTCTTTTCGCTCGCCGAGAAGCTGCGAGACGTATCGCTGATCTTCTGGATCCTGGGCGCCAAGGAAGATCTGCGCGCGTGCCGAATTCACCAGCGTCTGCCGGCCCTCGCGGGTGTAAACGTTGTCGAGCGAGCGCAGGGACTGGACGAAGAACCAGCACGGAATTCCATAACCGCCGAGGACGGTGGCGACGGTCAGGGCATTTTCCAGCTTGCCGAGATTCTGGAACTCGTCGAGCAGCACGAGCACGCGGCGTTCGCCCCGCTTCATCATGTTGCGCGACATGTAGTCCATGAACTGGACCATCAGCACGTTGAAGATTGGCCCGATCGAGGCGATCTGCTGGATACGGAAATCCAGGTAGAGGCTCATATTTTCGCGGCGCATCGCCCGGATGTCGAAGGTGGACCGCGCCGTCGCGCGCAAAATGCGATTGTTCTTGAAGGGCCGCACGGCGGCGGCGAGGGAACCATAGACGCCGTCGAACTGCTTGCTGGCCATGACGGCGAAGCGGGCGAGGGTGGTATAGGTGAAGGAGCTGATCCACTCGGCACGAAGCTCGGGATTGGCAACCTCCTCCAACCATTCGCGCAGCGGCTGGTCGCCACCCTCGACGACATTGAGGACCGTTCCAAGGTTCTTGTCCTTGTCGATGATATCAGGGTTTTCGAGCACCCAAGATGTGACGCCAGCGAACAGCGCTCGAGCATCGGAAATCCAATAGGCATCGCCTTTGGGCGTCGGCAGCAGCGCGGTCGCAATCGAGTTGATGTCGATATCGCGCTGATCTGGATCAATGGCCACGAAATCCAGCGGGTTATAGCATTCGGTATCGCCATTCTCATCTGCCGGTGAGAAGCGCAGTACGCGCGAGAATTTCGAGCGATAGCCCGCCGTCGCCTCATAGGTTTCGCCGCGCATGTCGAGCACGACGATGCTGTCAGGCCAAAGCAGGCAGTTGGGCACAATCAGCGAAGCACCCTTACCGGACCTCGGCGGGCCGATGACGAAGCCGCCGACGTCATCGCCATCGATCCAGAGCTTCTTGCCGCCGAACAGCATGGGCTTCAAGAACCGCCGCCGGCCGGACCCGCGCTGCGTGAACCCGCCCGGAACCTTGATCAGACTGCCGCCGATCCGTCCGACGAACACGCCGCCCGTGCGGGTAAGCCCGAGGGTCCGCGCTTCCAGCGGGCTCAGAAACCGCGCATCCGTCGATTTCTTTTTGCCGGTCATCGCCGTGATGAGCATTGCGAAACCAGCAACCGCGCCAGCGCCAGCCGCAATCGCAGGCCGATGCCAGTCGCCGGCGGCGAGATCGAGACGCGCCGCTCGATAAGATGCGAGCATATCGTCCTGCAGCGCCTGGAACATCCCGGTCGAGTTATCGAAGGCGTAATAGAGGCCGGCATAGGCAAGCGAGGCGACGAAGGCCGCCATCGCGGCGGCGATGACCAATCCGAACAGCAAGATTGCCGGGTTCACAGTACGTCTCCCTTGGTGAAGACGATTTCCGACACGACCCGCCGACCGTCCGGGAAACGATGAAGCTGAACAACCACCGGGATCACCTCCTTCAGGTAGTCGATGATCTCGTGCTTCTGCAGCCGGACGCCACTCTGCATGACCATCAATGCCAGACGGTCATAGGCGTCACGGGCGGAATTGGCATGGACCGTGGTGAGCGAGCCGGGATGTCCGGTATTGATCGCCTGAAGGAAGGAGAACGCCTCCTCGCCGCGAAGTTCGCCCAGCATCACCCGATCCGGCCGCATGCGCAGCGACGCTTCCAGCAATTGCTGTGGCGTCACCTTCGCCCGGCCTTGATCACCCTTGGAGGCGAGAAGGGCGACGGTGTTCGCAGTCGGCGGTCTCAGCTCGCGGGTGTCCTCGATCGTTACGATGCGCTCCTCGTCCGGAACCTCCTTCAGCAGAGCATTAAGGAAGGTGGACTTGCCGGTCGAGGTGCCCCCGGAGACGGCGATCGAGACCCGCGAACGCACGGCGGTCCGCAGAAACTGCATGACGTCGACATCGCCCTGCAGCATGGCGGCAAGGGTCTCTTCGGCCGGAGAAAGCCGGAGTTGGCGACCGACGCGCGTATCGTCGAAGGCGCCGCGGCTCTTGTAGACGTCCAGGCCGATGTCATGGATGACCTGCTTGCGGATGGAGATCGCGCCTCCGGCAGGTGCCGCCGGCGGCAGCACGCACTGAAAGCGCTCGCCGGTCGGAAGTGAGGCCGACAGGATGGGATGTTCCTCGTTGACAACCTGGTTGGTGGAGCCCGCCACCCGCTCGCTCAGGGTTCTGATCCAGTCGGCGGTAAACTGTGCGTCGACAACGCGTTCCATGCCGGCGACGCCAAGTCGCTCGATGAACACCTCGCCAGGGCGATTGACCGAGATTTCGGAGACGCGATCATCCGAGAGGAACGGCTTCAGCCGCTCCAGGGCTTTGTCGAGAAACGGGAACTGCTTCATTTGTAGACCGGCGCGATCGGATAGTAGGGCGTCGGGTCGACATTGCGCCGGATCTGGCCACCGCGCTTGAGCCGCATCATCTCCTGCCGGACCGGGTCGGCATAGAAGGCGGAGAAGTCGAGATCGCGCCTGAGGAAGACGATGATCGACTCGCCCTGCGCGACATAGATCGTCGGCGGAATCTTCGAGCTTTCCTTGAAGGCTTCGTTGGCGATGTCCTGGAGGACGGCCGACGATTTCTCGGCGGCGATCGAACGGGCTTCAGCAGCCGTGCGGCTCGGCTCCGTGGTGACCGTCGTCACCGCGCCGGTGAGCGGATCGACCGTCGAGATTGAACGAGCGCTTTCCGTGGCGGTATCGCCCAGCGCCGAGACATATTCCGCAGCTCCGCCGATTACCGACAGCATGATGGCCGAACCGAACCGCTCCCAGAAATGCGTGTCGATCTCGCCGGTGAGCCCGGCGCGGCCGAGGCGATCGGCGCCAGGGGAGGCGATCTCGACGGAGACGCCATCCGAGCGGATGACGCGGGACCAGACGATGAAGATGCGCTTCTGGCCGCGGGCCAGGCCGGACTTGTATTCCCCGACCAGCCGCGAGCCCTTCGGAATGAGGATGCGGCCGCCGTCGAGAGAGCGGACATCCTCGCGCACGATAGCGCGCACCATACCGGGCAGGTCGGTATTGATCGCCGTCTCGAGGAAGCCACGGATCATAGTGCCTTGTGCGACCAGCGCATCCGTCCGGTCGAAGCGGGTCGCCTTCACGATGCCCGCGGTCTGCTTTTCCGACTGGGCGAGAAACGCCTTGTTGGCGTCGCTTTCCGCGCCGGGGACGGCGACGAGCTGGCCGTCGTCGGCGATGGTCACGGCCGGGTCGCCGGACAGCGTCTCCCGGTTCGAGCCATCGAGGACGATTTGCTCGGAGCGCAGCCGTTCCCACCGCGCCTTTTCCTCATCCGCCAGCCGCTTGGCCTCGAGTTCGGCGAGACGAGCGTTTTCTTCCGCGCGCCGGCGAGCCTCTTCCATTCGTAGCCGCTCTTCCTCGGCCTTGCGACGTGCTTCCTCGATCTGCCGCAGCTTTTCGAGATCGTCGCCCTGGTTGACGGTGACGTCGACATCAGCGGAATCCACTGGCTTCTTCTCCGCGACGGGGATCTGCACGAGGTTGGGATCGGCGGCCTGCTTCACCGGCTCGTCAGGGAAATCGCGAATGCTGGAGTTCGAAGTCTCGAAGCTCTCGCCGCTGCCTTCGGAGAGGCTGGGGTTCTGTGGTCCGGTCGGCCAGTTGACGTATGCCAGGACGCCCACGCCGACGACGAGCAGGACAGGAAGGGCCAGCTTGCCGAGGCGACCATTGCGGTCGCTTGCCACGCTGCTTTGTCCATCGAGATGGTCGAAGTCGATTTTGCTCACCGCTGGCGCTCCTCTTTGTGGCCGAGGCGCTTCGGCCCGTAGGCGTCCTCGATGAGATCGAAGGATTGGCGATTGGCCTGCCGATTATAGAGGCACAGCCACTTGTCGCCGGCGCGCAGGGTGAACTGAGCCGCGATCTTGTCGACGACGACATATTTGCCTTGCGTGCGCAGGTTGACGAGCGACTCCTGGCGCTTGCCCTCGACCACGAAGATCGCGGGAATATCGCCGGGAAATTCCAGATACATATGCGTGCCGTCATCGAAGGCGACGCGCGGCTTCAGGCTGGTGTCGCCCTTGAAGACATAATCGTAGTTCAGGCGGTTCGGATCGAGATCCTTCAGCAATGGATCCTTGGCGCTCTCCTGCGCGGCGGCCAACAGCCGGGCATTGACGTCCTCATCAGGATATTTGAACCGCACCTGAAACGCGGCGCGCAGGTCGGCCGCGGCGGAACCTTTGAGGAGCAGGGCATAGACGCGCTGGTTCGTGACGATGTTGACGTTCGTTTCGGCGTTTTCGCGCAGAGGCTTCACGAACAGGATGCCGGAGCCCTTTTTCGGCACGATCGACCAGCTGGCGGTATCGCCGGCCGAAATCGTTTCGATCACTTCTGAGCTGCCAAGCTGGATCATGGTGGAGACACCGAGGCCGGCCGGGACGGTGACGACGGCATTGTTGTTGAAGGTGATGTAGCGGATGCGGGGATCGGCCGCCGGCGAGGTGGTCGCAGTGGCGAGCAGCGTGAGCGTCGCGAGGGCGAGGACAGGTTTCCGCATCATCGCACCGCCTTGTCCGCCGGCAGAACTTCCGGCAAGGATTCCTGGTCGCGCCTATATTCAGTTGCTTGGAAGCCGAGTGGATTGTCAAAACGATATTCGTTCTTCAGCGGCGCGGTCGTGTAGCGGAAGCGAACCACCGAGACCCAATGCTCACGGCGCAGGGTGTTGTCGCGTCGCGTTTCCGTCGAAAAGCGCACGGTTGCCGTGGAGGCATTGAGGAACGAGACCGACTTGATGGTGACGGCAATACGCGTGTCGCGGCCGAGCAGCTTGTCCTTCGATTGCGGGTTCGACGGCTCGAATTCGTGGCGAAGGTCGGTCGCGGCCTGTCCCGTCGAATAGAGCTGGGCGAGATCGAAATTATCCTTCAGCGCCCGCGGATCATAGGTCTCGCGCGCCCGGATATAGCGGACGATGTTGGCGGTCTTGATGGCGTCGTTCTCGGAAAGCTTGCTCTCGTTCAGGGAACGGGCGACCTCGACGAAGCCGGTGGTCTTGTCGGCGATCACCACCACGGCCTCGAACTGCTTCAGGGGAACAAGGAGATTGAGGGCCGACAGGCTGAGCAGCGTGGAAATGCCGGCGACGGTCGCCACGGTCCAGGCGATTTTCCGGGAGCGGCGTTCCTTGCGATAAAGCTCGGCCTCCCAGGATGCGCCGGCTTTCCAATAGGCGGTGAGATCGATCGGCGGGGTTTCTGGCGTTTTTGCGGCGGCATCTTCGTTGGTCATTTAGGTATCCGGTGATCGCCGACGGCGAAAAAAGAAACTATAGTTTATTCACTTAGCCGAGCGATCTCCTCTGCCGGGTGGACCAGCGTCAGGATCAATCCGCAAAGCCTGGGATTAGGGAGCGCTCAGCTCCTCGGTGCAGCGGCTCTAGGTCCTAGCTGCACAAGCGCATCAGCGTTTTCTTGGACGCCGTATTGGAGAAGAAGAAGGAGCGATCGTCCTTCACCTCGATCGTGACGGTATCGCGGTCGCCATCCGCTTCGTCGGCGCCGGCCTCGATCCACAAGACATCGAGCGTATAGGTGCTGCCGTCCTGTTTGACGGACAGCACCTTGCCGGCGGTCTTGTTGGCGCCGATCGCCTTGTCCTCGACATAGATAAACGCGGCGGCCGCGGCTTCGCAGCCGCCTTCAGCGGGTGCATAGGCCCCGGTCAGCACTGGCAGGATCGAGCTTGGCGATTGTGCCTGCGCCGCGCCGGGGAGCAGCAGGCCGAGCGCGAGCATCGTCGATACGATTTTCTTCATTCTCAAGCCTCCTTGTTCAGAAACCGAACAATGCGCCGAGGCTTTGAGCATAGCCGGCGAGCGTGTTGTAGAGATCGATGCAATATTCCGCGAACGGCTTGAAGAAGATAACCGCAAGGATGAACAGCAGATAGCCGAAGCCGCCGCCCTTTTTGGATTCAGCGCGAGCGTGTTCCGCAGCTTCTTCGTTGATCTGAGCCTGCTGATGTAAGGCCGCCTGGTAGCGACGGGGATCATTCCAAGGGTGCATTCAAGCCTCCTTCATATAAACTATATTTAACGAGCAGCGACCTGTCTGGCTAGCCTAAAATTGCCCGTTCCTTTCGGTTTCCCGCTGTATCGCACGCGCCCGTGCTGCCTGAACGTCGGCGGATGTTCGGCGACGCCCGAGGCCAGTTCGGAGAATCTGCGCTCGGTTGGTGAATTGGTATCCGGTGCGCCGCAACGATTCCCTTCCCCCCTGGAAGGGGACATCGCCTTGGCCTGGCGCTGTGCCCCCGGTAATCGCGGCAGCAAAGGCCGGAATAAACCGGAACACCACAATCCCGAGCAGGCAGACGATTACGAAGGGCGCGACATAGGAGAGCTTGCTTTCCGTCGCCGTGTTGTTGGCCGTGTTGATGGCGAGCTCAATCAGCTGGTAGAGGAAGGCGAGGAACGCCATCATCAGGGTCTGCGTCACCATCAGGTTGACCATCAGCAGCAGCCAGCCGTCGGTGAAGCGGAAGGTCCAGCGATAGAGCGCCAGGATGATGAACACCGGCGCCAGTGCAAGAGTGATGAACAGCATCAGCTTGGCGGCGAGGATCGCGGCCGCTGCGACGGCGATGAAGATCATGGCGACGACAAAGACGATCGCACCGATCAGCGCGCCGACATATTCGAAGGTGCCGGTCGCCACCTGCTCATAGATCTTGCCTGCGGTCTCGAACACGGCGTCGAGGATTCTGACGACGCCGGTCGTGTCGCCTGTGCCGCCATCGAGTGTACCACCGGAACCCGCGATCGACTCGATGATGGTATCGGAAATCAGGTTGGGCACGGACTGGACCAGCTGGTAGAGCGTGGCGGAGAACGCCCCCCAGTTGGTCGCCATATAATAGATGGCGAAGGCGCGCCCGAGCCGCCAGGCCGCCTCGGGTACGGAGAAGCCATCGCGGCCGGCAAGGATCATGTATCCCCACCAGATGACATAGAGGGTGAGCATCGACCCGAACAGGACATTCACCTGGAGCGCGAGGCCGTCATAGGCGTTCTTGATGAACGTCTCGCCGATGCCGTCGAGCTTGGCAAAAATGTCCGAGATGATCGTGGTCGCTGCCATCGGCCTATTCCTTCAGCACGGGCGCGAACACGTCATTGACCGGCATTGCCCGGCCGCACAGGTCATCGGCTTCCGCATATCCGGAGATCGGCGGGCAGGGGGCCTTCTTCTCCCCCTTCGTCTGACAACCGGCGAGCAGGACGAGACCTGCCAGCATCGTGACAACGAGGAAACGCATGCGGCCTCACTTGAAGGGGTTGATGTCTTTGTATTGCAGCATCTTGGCGGTCTCCGATTGCTGGGTCAGCCGCATCTGCATCTCGGTGTTGAGCGCCGAGACCGCTCCATTCGAGACGCCGATCAGCTCGTTGATCGTGCGCGCCGTCTCCAGCTGCATGCGGGTGTTGGCGTCGACCGAGCCCTTGACGTCTTCGGCCGAGCCGATCTGACCGGTGGCCGACTGCAGCGATTGCTCGCGCTGCGTCACGCCTTTCGTCGCCTGCTGGGTCAACGCCGAGAGCAGCGCCACCGTGTTGACCGCGCCCGAGAAAGCATTGTTCATCGCGCCGGCATCCTCGCCTTCGACGATGGCCTTGACCTGTTTCACCAGCTGTAGGCCGTTGATCAGCGTGGCGGCGATATTCTGGGCGTCGGAGCCAAGACCGCCGAAGGACAGTGTGCCGCCGTTCATGATTGACGAGAAGGACGGCGCGGCCGAGACCGACATGTTGCCGCCGAGACCGGTCGAGGAAATGCCCATCGATCCGTCGCGGCTGCCGGAGAGCGCGCCGAGGATTTCCTTGGTCTTTTCCAGGATGTTGGTGTTGGTCTTCATGATCTCACCGGTGTTTTCGGCGTTCTTCTTGGCGATGGCGAGATTGGTGTTGTCGATCACCGGAATGTCCGCGAGCGCCGGCGTCGCGAAGGTGAGGGCGGCGGTGACGACGAGAAGCTTGTTCATGGAGAACCCCCTTAATCGGCCGCGTTGGCGGCGTTCTGGATGGATGAGAGATTGTCACTGACCGAGCGATCCGAGCCTCCCGACGAGAGGATTTCGCTGTCGGCGTCGGCGGCCGCGACCACCGCGCAGCGCGGCCAATCCTCGCGCGGCACCTTCATCGCCTCAAGGATGACCGGATCGCAGCTATAGGGATTGACCTTGCTGTCGGACTTCAGCGTCTTGGCGGTCTCGGATGTTTTCGAAAGCCGCATCTGCATGCGCGCCTGCAGGAGCTCGTTGAAGAGGTTGCGCGCGGTGATGAGGTTGTTCAGAAGCTCGGCATTGACGGCACGAGCCTGCGTGTTGTCGTCCCAGGCATCCTGATAGATCTCGGAGGCGCCGACCGACGCCGACAGCGCATCGATGCGCCGGCCCGCCTCCTGGACGCGCGCGGAACTTGCGTCGATGCCGGAAACGGCCCGGTCGATCGCGTCGGCCGCAGCGCTGCTCGAGCTGCGCGTCGCGCCCGAGCCATAGTCGACATAGGATTTATATGAAGGCGAGGCGATGTCCTCGATGTTCGAGCCGCCGGCATAGGCGTTGAACCAGGTATGGTTCCGGCCAACTTTGCCGGCCCAGTTCTTCTGCTCGGCCGCGGTCGATCCGTTGTACCAGGAGGCGAGGCAGGCATAGTTGGTGCTGCCGCATTTGTTGACGCCCATGCCGAGGTATTTGACGCCGCCCTCGATATTCTCCTCGTTGATGTCGCGGTCGAAGCCCATGCCCTTGCCGGTCCGCTTCGTCAGCTGCATGACGCCCTTGACGCCGGTGGGCGAGCCAGAGCACGTCGAAATCCCGGACTCGGCATGGGCGACCGACAATGCGAGGCCGACGGGGACATTGTGCTTTTCCGCATAGTGCTTGATCAGTTCGACGTTCTTTGCGTCCTCTTTCACGGCTTGCGCCGGCGAGCGGTAAAGCCGCCGTTTCTTCTCCTTCTGGGAGATGTTGCAGTTGGTGATCTCCTGCCCCTCGAGCTGCTCGGCTTGCGTTTCCGTGTCCTTCTTCGAGTGCTCCTCGTCCTCGGCACGCTTGTCCTCCACATCGTCGTCGTAGACCGGAATATCAGCCCGGACCGAGGGCGCCAGGGCTCCGGCGATTGTGGCGGACAGCAAAAGAATGATCGCTCTACGCATCGGTCGCCTCCGGAATGGTCCAGCCGCAGAAATGGGGAAGCCACGCCGCCGGCGCCTCGCCATACGTCTCGCGCAACGCCTGGCATTCGCGCACGGTCTCCGGCCGTCCGGAAAGCACCTTGACCAGATCGGGCATCGCCGAGAGGTCGAGCCGGGCGATGATCGAATCCTGCGCGTGTTTGATGAGAAAGGTGCGGCTGGCCTTGTCCGCTTGCTTCACGAAGCGGAATTCCTTTTCCGAGAGGCCGAACGCCTTGCGGTAGCTTTCCTCGTCGGCGGACGCGTTCGGGAAGAAGATGTTGGTCATCGTCTGCTCGATGATCGTGTTGCGCAGATCGGAGCGCACGACGTCGGCCGCCGATTGCGTGCCGAAGCCGACGATGCCGTTCATTTTGCGGATAGTTTTGAGCCAGTCCTTGATGAAACCGGAAAAAACCTCGTCATCGAGCAGCCGCCAACCCTCATCGAGAAAGATCATCGAAGGACGGCCGTCTAGGATTTCGCCAATGCGATGAAACATATAAAGGAGGGCGGCCGAGCGCGTTCGCTTGTCGGAGAGGATCTCCGTCATGTCGAAGCCGATAACCGAGCCGTCGAAGTCGAGCTTGTCCGTGGGGTTATTGAACAGCCAGCCCTTGTCGCCCGTGGTCCATTCCTTCAGCCGGTCGGCCAGGTCGCCGATCCCCGACCGCATCCGCCCGCGCATCGCCTCGGCAAGCATGTCGAGCCGGCGCTGTGGCCGCTCGAAATCGGTATAGATGCTGTCGACCGCATCGGAGATCACAGCCATTTCCTCGGCATTCAGAACCCGGTCCGAGGGCGTGACGAGGTACGAGACCAGCGTCTTGCCGAAGCTCCGGTTGGCCGGCGTGTCCTCAAGCTGCAGCGGTGCGAAGCCGGTCGGTTCACCGGGCGACAGCCGCTCGTAGCGTCCGCCCATCGCGCGCACGAAAATCTCGCCACCCCTGTCCTTGTCGATGAAGACGCAGCGCGGGCGCGGCTGGATGCGCATGCCTTGGGCAAGCAGGAAGGAGAGGGCGACGGTCTTGCCCGAGCCGGTCGGACCGATGACGGTGAAGTTGCCGACATCCGCCTCATGGAAATTGAAGAAATAGGCCGTCTGGCTGGTGGTCTCCAGCAGCGAGACGGGCATTCCCCAATGGACCTTATGCGTCTGCCCGGACGGGAAATTGTGCGCCGAGAACAGGCCGGCGAAATTCACCGACGAGATCAGGCCCTGCCGGGCGATATAGGCGAAATTCGTCGGCAGTTGCGCCCACCAGGCCGCTTCCTGATTGAGGTCTTCGCGTACGGCGACGACGCCCATGCGCGCCAATTCGGCGGTGACGTCGGCCACCGCCCGGTTCAGCCGCGGCAGGTCGCGCTCGAGCACCGCGACGGTCATATGGTGCTTGCCGAACACGACTTCGCCTGACGCCAGTCGGTCGCGGGCCGTCTCGATATCGTCTTCGACGGCCGTGCCGCCGTCGTCGGAGTTGGAAATCTGCCGGCTGATCGTGGCGATCGCCTCCGTGACCGTGGTGCGGTCTTCCGGCGCGAAGGAATGGGTGAGAATGAACTCGTAGGGAAGACGCAGCAGGCCGTCGAGCTGGCCGGGTGTCGTCATCGGCGGATATTCCTTGATCGACACCATGGCGGCGACCTTCGACGTCGCGCCATCGGCCGACCAAATCTCCGTCGCCTTGCGGCCGAACATGATCCGCCCAGTTCCGATATAGTCGGCAAGCGACATGCGGGGCAGGGGCATGCTGCGCTCATCGCCGGCGGCGAGGATCTTCGCGAAGAATTCGGCCGGTTCGGAAAAGAGGCCGCCATCGCGCGTCACGCAGGAGAGGATCTCCGGGCGGTAGGTGCGGAAATCGCCGACGATGCCAGAGACCATGTCCTTGAGGTCGCGCAGCGCCTCGCCCCTGGCTTCGACCTCGTTGTCGGCCATGCGGAAGATGTCGAACATGCGATCGACCTTGCCGGCGCGCCCGGTCATGGGGCGCCGGATCACCGTCAGATAAAGCTCGTTGACGAACATCGTCCGGTGCTGGAGGCCGTCCATGTAGCGGGCGTTCAGCTCGTCCGCGAAGGGATTGTCGAAATCGCCATCGATGGCAGGTGCGATCTTGCGCCGGATAATGGTGGCATAGAGCGCGAAACGCGACGAGCCGAGCGAACGGACCGTCATGTTGCGATTGGCAAGACGCGCATTGATCTCCGCCTGGTCCATGGTCTGGTAGGGCAGGCCTGACAGCCGGATCACCTGCAGCAGCAACCCGGACTTGGTGACGATCGTCTCCTCGTCGACATGGCGAAGGTAGGGAACATGCGTGCCGATCCCCAGATCGCGGGCACGCTCCCGCCCGAACTTCAGATCGTGATTGACGATGTTCATGGGGCATAGCTCCCCGCTTTCCAGAAGCGCCGGTTACGGATCGCCCGGCGCATCGACAGAAAGACCTGCGCCACGCGGACGATGTGGATGTCGCGCTGGCAGAGGTAGAGCCCGATGAAATGAACCGGCAGGACGACCAGTGGCGCGAGAAAGCTCGACGATGCGATGAAGATGACGATCCCGAAGATGCCGTTCACCACGAACACGATGATGTCGACCCCGAAATATGTCGGCGGCCGGGTCAGCGGCTGGATGAGCGGTTCGACATCGGGTGCATCATCACGCATGTCAGACACCCCCTGCCGCCTTCATGGCGTCGACCAGTTCGGCGGCGCCGAAGATGATGGCGATGCCGATGACGATGGAGATCGCGCCCTGCCAGGCCATGCGGCCGGTTAGGAACAGGAAGCCGAGGAAGCAGACGGCTATGATGGCGAGCGAGCGGGCGACACTGCCCTGGAGGACACCGACGAACCATTCGAGGATGCCTTCGACGGGCGCTGCCGACTGCGCATAGGCGAGTTCGGGGACCAGCGCGATCGTGGTCGCGAGCAGCGCCAGCGACAGGACGGCCTTGCCGCGCCGGCGCGGCGTAATCGGGGAAATGCTCATGCGAAGTCCTTCATGTCTTGGGAGGATGATCGGGGGGCCGGCGCTATTCGGCGGTCCAGACGTGCTGGTCGCGCCAGGGCGAGGGCGCCAGCGCAACGGTCTCTTTTCGGGGGAGGCGGTTTCCGGCGCGCTTTTCCTGCGCCACTGACGCCTTGGCGTTCAGCGTCCAGCGGTTCATCACCTTGACGATGTACTGGGCGGTCTCGTTGAATTCGGGAATGCCGCCTTGTCTGTAGACGCGCTCAGGGCCGGCGTTGTAGGCGGCGAGCATCAGCAGCGGATCGTCGAATTCCCCGTAGAGCTTTTTGAGGTAGCGGACACCGGCGCGGATGTTTTCTTCGGGGTCGCAACGGTCCGTGACGCCATAGTCGGAGGCGGTCTCCGGCATCAGCTGCATGATGCCGACGGCACCCGCCTCGGAGACCTGGTGCTGGCCGCCCGCGCTCTCGACGTCAACCACAGCGAGCGCCAGATCGGGATCCAGGTCTTCTTCGGTGGCGATGGTCCGCACCATCTCCAGAACGCGGTTCGTATCGACCGGATCGCAGGCTTGCGCCGCGATCGGCGAGGTCGAGACGAGGAGGAAAAGCAGGGTGGTTTTCAATTCGAATGTCCGGGTTGCCGCGTTTGCGAATAAACTATAGTTAATTCGCGAAGGATTCCTCTGTCAATTCAGAAATGGCTTTTTCTGCAATGCACAAACAACTCAAGGTTCTCGAGATGGCCGCTTGGCTCCTCGTCGGAGGCGCTGGATTCGCCGTTGCGGAGGGTGAAGATCCCTATGGTGAGCCGTCGCCAAACTACCTTCGTCAGTTCCGGGATGAGGGGGCGAAGACGTTCGTACTGGAGCGCTTCGACGCCGAAGGAAGACTTGCGGCGCGGTCTGTGGAAAAGCTCGATGGGGAGGTCGAAATCGGCGGCCCGGTCGAGCGGATGATCGCCGGCCGGCGGTTTACCCTGCGCGGCCTGAACGCCTGCCCGACGGAGAAGGTCGTCTATAACCGGGTGCAGTCCTGGAGCTGCACCGACGCGGCGCGCGACTACGCCGGGGCGGTCTATCACAGGCGCGCCAGCGTCATCCTCTGCAAGACCCTGGTGCTGACGCCGGCCGCTGGCGAGACCACTCCGGCCTCATGTTTCGTCCTCGTCGGCGGCAAGGGCGAACCGTTCAAGACCGTCAACGATGACGACAGCATGGTCTTCCTCGGCCTTGCCGCAATCGGGCGGACAGCTGAGGGCCGATCCCGTCGGCCGGACCTCGAAGCATCGCAATCGCTTTCTCGATCGATGGGGTTCCAGAATGCGGATTGAGCTTTCCATTGCCGTGGCCTTAGTGCTGGCGACGACGGCGCGTGCGCAAGAGGAGACGATCTCGTTTCCTGCGGCCGTGAGTTTTGAAACGGGCGATAGCTGGCAGTACGAAGGCCGGAAATTCAGGCTGTTCGCCGTGCAAGCGTGCATTCGAGGCACGATCTATCGTGCCCCTGACGGCGCGGAAAGCGATTGCGGCATGCAGTCGATTGCGTCTCTTGCGGCACTGTTTTCGACGGGTATGGTCGGGTGCCAGCCGGTCGGCCGGGCGAAGGACGATGCGACCTTCGTCGTCTGTGCCGCCCAGCTCGACAACACCACCGTCGATGTCGGGACCGCGCTGATCTCTTCCGGCGCAGCCTTCGCCGCAGTGTTTCCGTCCGGTGCCCCGGTGTCCGCGGCCTATGCAGTCGCCGAATCATCCGCCAGGGATAAGGCCAGCGGCTTATGGTCGGGGACGTTCGCCCATCCCGTTTCCGTGCTTCTGAACAAGTGACCAGATCGCGGTGAAATCGACATGCAGGCACTCGGCGATCGCGCCGATCTCCTTGACCGTCAGGCGATGCCAGGCGCCGGCCTGAAGGTATTCCAGCCGCTCTTCCGAAATACCCGTCATCTCCGAAAATTCATGGAGCTTCGTCCCGCGCTGTCGAAGCTCCTCCGCGAGGAATTGCACAAGGTCGGCAGCACTCTCAATGGCCATTTGCGGTCATCCTTTCCTTGTCCCGTCGCACGGCGTCCGAGGGGCGGGAACCGCTGGCTCTGATCGCGAAGTATGGCGGAGGATCGTCGATAAGCTGATGGCGGAGCGGGCGGATACGGTACCGCCAGCCTCCAGTTTTGTCGCGCAACCTCTACACGAGCAAAAAGCGGCGTTTTCGCGGCGGCTCGGCTTTTTGGTTGGTCTACAAGTAAAATATAATTACTGTCGTGACTCGCTTCATAAGCAATCGAGCGGTGGAGGTGCCATGCCGTAGACAAAATAAAACCCGCCTCGGAGAGACGGGTCGAGTGACACACGAAGATGTGCGCAAAAGTCTTATAGCCACTGATTTTTTCGCACATTGACGCCGCCGCTGCAAGCTAATTCTTGCCACGGATACGTGTGTCCTGCGCGCCGGTCCCTCCGTTGTCATCATTGAATATGGAGAGATCATGCCTGCCACGATCCGAACGGCCTATGGGCCGAGCCTATTGGCGCGCCTGCTTGCAGCCGGTACGCAGCAACAAGTCGATGAATGCGCGAAAGCTGCCTGGATACTAAACGGCGAAGGACTGATCGCCGACGAGGAGATGGAATATCTTGCTCCTGTGATCGAGCACCGGCGGCTGTCGATCAGCGCAATGATGCGAACGGTTCGGGCGAAGGGATGCACCCGTCATTGCCGTCCGGCGATTCCTTTGCAGAAGCGCGCTGCTTGCTGGCTTCGCCGGCGGGGGCTCGCCAAGGACTGCATCATTCCAACGTGCCTGGCTCAGGCCTTCACCGTCAGCAAGCTGGCGGTGCTCTCCGTCATCGCGCGGGCGGTCATGGAGCGAGGCCAATCGACGATGTCATTGCCCGAAATCGCTGCGCGTGCGGGTGTCGGATGCACGACAGCGCGTTATGCGATTCGCGATGCTGCAAAGATGGGTCTCATCAGCGTGTCTGAAAACCGCATCAATGGATTTTGGAACCGCCCCAACACGATAAGGATCGTCTGCGGCCGCTGGCTACGATGGCTGAAGGTGTGCGCGGCATCCCGCGCACAAAAATCTGCGCGACCGGCGGGTCGGGGCGATCTCAGCACCCCCCTCAGAAATCTGATCCCCACGATTGAAATAGTAAGATTCTCCCTGCGAGGTGCGATAAGGCAAGGGACGAGTAGACCCGTATTGCCGCCCTGCTGGCGAGTTTGCCTTGGATCGAGTGAGGAAGGGTGGCCCTTGTAGCAACGATCCGGCTGGCGGCTCGACCTATATCGCAGGCATATCCGTAGTCGTTCGGCTAATTGCGATGCCGCAACGCGTCGACAATGACCTTGAACGCCGGAAGGTTCTGGCGGCGGCTGGGATAGTAGAGGAAATAGCCGTCGAAAAACGGCGACCAGTCGTCCAGCACCTGCACCAGCGCCCCTGAAGCGATATGCGGCTCGACAATATTCTCCGGCACATAGGCGATGCCGTAGCCACTCACCGCAGCGTCGATCATGGCATAGGAGTTGTTGAAGGTGAGCTGGCCGCTGACGCGTACGCGCAGTTCCTGTCCGTCTTTCTCGAATTCCCATGCGTAAAGGCCGCCGGCAGTCTCGTGGCGCATGTTGATGCAGGCATGCCCGACCAGGTCCTGCGGATGGTCCGGCAAGCCATGTTCGTCGAGATAGCCGGGCGAAGCGACCGCGACCAGCCGCCAGTCCGGCCCGATGCGCATCGCGATCATATCCTTCTCGACGCTTTCGCCGAGCCGCACGCCCGCGTCGAAACCGTCCTCGACGATATTGCGGAAGGTGCTGTCGAGGATCAGTTCGACGTTGATATCGGGATAGGCCTTGAGCACCGGCTTCAGCTTCGGCCAGACGACGCTTTCGAGCGCGTGGTCGGAGAGCGTCAGCCGGATCGTGCCCGTCGGCGTGTCGCGGAACGTCGATAGTGCAGCAATCTCATCCTCGATCTCCGCCATGCGCGGCGTGATCGTCTGCAGAAGCCGCTCGCCCGCCGGCGTCGTGGCGACGTTGCGCGTCGTGCGCGTCAGAAGGCGAATGCCCATGTTCGTCTCAAGCTGCCGGATGGCGTAGCTGAGGGTGGACTGCGCCACGCCGATCCTCGCCGCCGCCTTGGTGAAGCTCTTCTCCTCGGCGACGATCCGGAACCAGGTGAGTTGGTTGAAGTCCGTCTTCTCCATGTTCCCTCGCGATGTTCGATGAGCGGAGATTAATCGATGACATCGATTGATCCAATCAAATTGCGACGGCTAATCGCCTCAGTGTCGACGAGCTATATCCGCATCGAACCCGATGGACAGGAGAATGCGGACAATGGTTTCCGCCGTGGAAAATGCCGGCAGCAAGCCTGCCGCCTGGGGCGCCGTCCTTTCGATGGCGCTTTGCGTGGCGATGCTGATCGCCTCGGAATTCATGCCAGTCAGCCTGTTGACGCCGATGGCCGAGGGGCTGAACGCGACCGAGGGGCAGACGGGGCAGGCGATCTCGATCAGCGGGCTGTTCGCCGTTGCGGCCAGCATGCTCGTCACCACCGCTGCCGGACGGCTGAACCGGAAATGGGTGCTGATCGCGATGACGGCCTTCATGCTGCTTTCGCTGGCCCTGGTCGCCGCCGCGCCGAACTTCCTCGTGCTGATGGCCGGTCGCGCGTTGCTTGGCATCTGCATCGGCGGTTTCTGGGCACTGGCGACCGCCGTCATCATGCGGCTGGTTCCGGCCGAAGACGTGCCCCGCGCGCTCGCCCTGATGTATGGCGGGCAGGCGATTGCCGCCGCCTTTGCGACTCCCGTCGGCAGCTATCTCGGAGGCCTGTTCGGCTGGCGTGAGGTGTTCTGGGCGCTAACGCCGATCGTCGCCGTCAACCTCGTCTGGCATGCGGTCGCGCTGCCGTCGCTGCCCGCGCACCGGAAGCAGGATTTCCGGGCGATGCTCGGCCTGCTGAGGCGTCCGTACTTCATGCGGGGTCTGATCGCCTGCATGCTGTCCTGGGGTTCGGCCTTCACCATGTTCACCTATCTGCGGCCGTTTCTGGAGCAGGTGACAGGCGTGGATGTGACGACGCTGTCGGTCCTGCTGCTGCTTCTCGGCTGCGCGGGGTTCATCGGCACATGGGCTGCTGGCCGTTTCCTCAAAGGTAACGTCGCTCCCTTCCTGAAGCTGCCGGCGCTCGTCATGGGCGGAGCCACCGTCGGGCTGCTTCTTTTCGGTTTCTCGGTCGCCGCCATTGGCTTCTTCATGATGATCTGGGGTGCGATGAACACCATGTTCTCGGTGATCTGGATGACGTGGATGTCGCAGAACGCCGACGATGCGCCCGAGGCCGCAGGCAGCCTGATGGTCGCGGCGATCCAGGCCTCGATCCTGCTCGGCGCGCTCGTCGGCGGGCTGCTGCTGGACGGCATTTCCATCGAGGCGACATTCATCGGCAGCGTCGTGCTGGCGGTGCTCGCAATCGCCCTGATCGGCGATGGCCAGCGCCTGCTGAAGCCGGAGGCAATCTGACATGGGCTCGTCCGTACCGATCTCCCGGCGTCGATTGCTGGCAACAGGCGTCGCCGGCCTTGCCCTGCCGATCTTTCTGCCCTCGACCACCCAAGCCCAGGAAGGAGCGATCATGCGCCTCAAACTGACCTTCGCTGACCAGGATTTCTCGGCAACGCTGGAAGACAATGCCGCGGCGCGCGAGCTGTTCGCGATGCTGCCGCAGGATCTCACGATCGACGACTATTCGACCAACGAGAAGATCGCCTACCTGCCGCGCAAGCTGAGCGATGACGGTAGCGCACGCTTCGAGAACGAGGCGGTGGGCGACCTCTGCTACTACGCGCCCTGGGGCAATCTCGCGATGTTCCATGGCCCCTACCGCTGGTCGCGCGGGCTGGTTCGGATCGGCCGGCTGGATCAGGGCGCAAAACCTCTGCTGGTGCGCGGCGAATTTCCGCTCCGCATCGAAGCGCTGACCTGACGCGCGGCGCGCGCCCCCTTTCTCACAACTGCAAGGAGAACCTGCCATGAACCGGAACACCGACTCTGGAATCGAACTCCATCATCTGGACGCGCCCAATGCCGGCCGCCGCAACCTGCTCAAGCTGACCGGCGCGGGTGTTGCTGCCTTCGGTGCAGCGTCATTTCTCAAAACTCCCAACGCAAAGGCTCAGAACATGTCACAGGAATGGGACAAAGTTTTCCCCAAAAGCGAAAAGGTCGACCATCAGAAAGTCACCTTCAGGAACCGCTACGGCATCACCCTTGCGGGCGATCTCTACCTGCCGAAGGACCGGGCGAATGACCGCCTGCCCGCCATCGTCGTCAGCGGTCCGTTCGGCGCCGTCAAGGAACAGTCGTCGGGTCTCTATGCGCAGACCATGGCGGAGCGCGGCTTCGTCACGCTGGCGTTCGATCCGTCCTATACCGGCGAAAGCGGCGGCGAGCCGCGCAACGTCGCCTCGCCCGACATCAACACAGAGGATTTCATGGCAGGGGTGGATTATCTCGGCCTGCACGCCTCCGTCGACCGCGAACGCATCGGCGTCATCGGCATCTGCGGCTGGGGCGGCATGGCGTTGAATGCCGTCGCCGCCGACAAGCGTGTCAAGGCCGTCGTCGCCAGCACCATGTACGACATGACCCGCGTCATGTCGAAGGGCTACAACGACAGCGTAACCCCCGAACAGCGCACGCAGGCGCTGGAGCAGATGAGCCGGCAGCGCTGGGACGATGCCGAGAAGGGCACTCCGGCCTACCAGCCGCCGTACAATGAGCTGAAGGGCGGCGAGGCGCAGTTCCTGGTCGATTACCACGACTATTACATGACGCCGCGCGGCTACCATAAGCGTGCGGTCAACTCAGGCAACGCCTGGACGATCACGACGCCGATGGCGTTCATGAACATGCCGATCCTCAGCTACATCAAGGAAATCTCGCCGCGACCGCTGCTGCTGATCCATGGTGAAAAGGCGCATTCGCGCTACTTCAGCGAAACCGCCTATGCAAATGCCGCTGAGCCGAAAGAACTGATGATCATCCCCGGTGCCAGCCACGTCGATCTCTACGACAAGGTGGACGTAATCCCGTTCGACAAGATCGCCAGCTTCTTCGAACAGCATCTCGCTGCCTGACGCGCTGGCGGCACCCGTGTGAAAGGACATGGGTGCCGCCCTAAGCCGCCAACATTGCTCGCTTCCTTGTTGTTGGCCATGGCTAGTGAAAATTCCGGGCTTTCACCTTCAGCGTATCGATATGCAAGTCTTTTACGAACATGTCGCGTGGGCGCACGGCCGGCGCCTGGCGATCGCGCGGGTCCGGCCCGCCACCATGGGCGAACTCGTCGCCGCGCCCGGCCGGTAGCCGAAATTCGGTATCGCGCTCCGACAGGCTCGACAGATCGACGGAGAGATCGAACAGCTGCTGGGCGATGAGATGCACGACCTCGCCTTCGCGCTGAATCCTGCCGTTGATCGCCATCATGGATGAGCCGAGCACGACGCGCCGGCGCCGCTCGAACAACTTTGGCCACACCACGACATTCGCGGGGCCGGTCTCGTCCTCGATGGTGATGAACATCACCCCCTTGGCGCTGCCCGGCTTTTGCCGGACCAGCACCAGGCCGGCGGTCATCAGCCATCGCCCGTCTCGCGCCGCCATCGCCTCCTGGCAGGTCACAATGCGCCGCTCGGCAAGATCTCGGCGGAGGAAGGAAAGGGGGTGCTCGCGCAGCGTCAATCCCGTGTGGCTGTAGTCCTCGATGACATTGTGGCCCTCGGTCATCTGGCGCAATTCGACATCCGGCTCCTGCTGCTCGGCAATGGTGCGCGCTTCGCGCTCGGCCGCGGCGGCAAAGAGGGGGAGGGGCTCGTCGCGCAGGGCCTTGATTGCCCAGATCGCGTCGCGCCGTTCAAGCCCAAGGGAAGGCAGAAAGGCGTCGGCCTCGGCGAGCTCCACGAGCGAAGCGGCCGGCACGCCGGAGCGACGCCACATATCGTCGACGCTGTCGAACGGCTGGTCGGCGCGCGCCGCAGTGATTTTGGCGGCATCGGCGGTCGCCAGCCCGCGCACCATGCGCATTCCAAGACGCACGGCGTGCCGCTCGCCATCCCCGACCGGCTCGAGCGTGCAGTCCCAGCGGGAGCGGTTGATGCAGACCGGACGCACCTCGACACCATGCCGGCGGCAATCGCCAACGATCTGGGCGGGAGCGTAAAAACCCATGGGCTGGGAATTCAAGAGGGCGGCGCAGAAAGCATCCGGATAGTGGCATTTGATGAAGCTGCTCGCATAGGCGATCAATGCGAATGACGCGGCGTGCGACTCGGGGAAACCATAGGATCCAAAACCTTCGAGCTGGCCGAAGGTCTTGTCGGCGAATTCCGCCGAATAGCCGTTGTCGATCATTCCGTTCACAAGCTTGTCCTTGAAACGCGAGACGCCGCCAGTGAACTTGAAGGTCGCCATGCTTTTCCGGAGCTGGTCCGCCTCTCCCCCCGAAAATCCGGCGCAGACCATTGCCACCCGCATCGCGGATTCCTGAAACAGCGGCACGCCGAGCGTCTTGCTCAGCACCGCCTCGAGCTCCGGCGTCGGATATTCCGGCTGTTCCTTGCCTTCGCGCCGCCTGAGATACGGATGGACCATATCCCCCTGGATTGGACCCGGCCGCACGATAGCCACCTGAATGACGAGATCGTAAAATGTCCTGGGTTTCATGCGGGGCAGCATCGACATCTGCGCGCGGCTCTCGATCTGGAAGGTGCCCAGCGTGTCGGCCCGACGGATCATCTCATAGGTCCGCGCGTCCTCCGGCTCGATCTTCGCCAGATCGAGATCGCGGCCCTTGTGCTCGCGGATCAGGTCGAAGGCTTTGCTCATGCAGGTCAACATGCCGAGGGCGAGCACATCGACCTTCATGATCTTGAGCGCCTCGACGTCGTCCTTGTCCCATTCGACAATCCGCCGATCCTTCATCGTCGCCGGCTCGATGGGAACGAGATCGTCGAGGCGGTCGTTGGTCAAGACGAAGCCGCCGGGATGCTGACCGAGATGGCGAGGCGCCCCCATCAGCTGTTGGGCAAGCTTCAGCGTCAGGACGAGACGCCGATCCTCCGGGTTTAGGTTGAGTTCGCGGACGTTGCGATCGCTGACTTCTTCCGACCACGACCACATGCCCGACGACAGCGCCTTGATCACGTCCTCCGGCAAGCCGAGCGCCTTGCCCACATCCCGGATGGCGCCTTTGGCGCGGTAACGGGTGACGGTCGCGCACAGGGCCGCCTTGTCATGCCCGTAGGTTTTGTAAATCCACTGGATGACCTCTTCGCGCCTGGCATGTTCAAAATCCACATCGATGTCCGGCGGCTCGTCGCGCTCGCGAGAAACAAACCGCTCGAACAGCAGGTCGTTGGTCTCGGGATCGATGGAGGTGATGCCGAGAATATAGCATACGGCGGAATTGGCGGCCGATCCGCGCCCCTGGCAAAGGATGCCTTGCGAGCGCGCGAACCGCACGATGGAGAACACCGTCAGGAAATAGGGCGCGTACTTCATCGCCTTGATCAGGTCGAGTTCGTGCCGGACGATCTGCAGCGTCTTGGGCGGCAGGCCCTCCGGATATCGGTCGGGAACGCATTGCCAGACATAATGCTCGAGCGAAGCCTGCGCGTCCTTGCCGGGAACGATAGCCTCCTCGGGATACTGATAGGTCAGCTCTTCGAGGCTGAACTTGCAACGCGCGACGATCTCCATCGTCCGCGCCAGCGCTTCCCTGTATCGGGGAAAGAGCCGTTCCATTTCCTCCGGCGGTTTCAGATAGCGGTCGGCATGGCGCTCGCGTTCGAAGCCGACATCGTCGATGGTGGTGTTGGTCCGGATGCAGCTGACGACATCCTGCAGCTGGCGGCGCTCCGGATCATGAAACAGCACGTCGTTCGTCACCACCGGGCGGACCCCGACGCGGGTGGCGAGGTTCGACAGATTGTGCAGCCGCAACTGGTCGCGCGGCCGGCGGCGCAAGGTCAGAGCCATATAGGCGCGGCCCCCGAAAATCTCCGCCATCTTGCGGAGCTGCACCGCGCAGGTCTCGTCCGCCAGATCTGGGACGAGAACGCCGATCAGCCCTTCCGCATACTGGGCGACGTCATCGAGGTGCAGGATGCAATTAGCCTTGCCGCCTCTAGATTTGCCGAGCGTCAGTAGCCGGGTCAGCCGGGAATAGGCGGCGCGATCGGTCGGATAGACGAGGATCGACATGCCGCCCTGAAGGTCGAGCCGACAGCCGACGACCAGCCGGATCTTCATCTCGCGTGACGCTTCCAGCGCCCGGACGATGCCGGCGAGCGAATTGCGGTCGACCACGCCGAGCGCCGAGATGCCGAGCGCCTTGGCCGTCTGGAATAGCTCGTGCGCCGACGATGCCCCGCGCAGAAACGAGAAATGGGTGGTCACCTGAAGCTCGGCGTAGCTCATGCGAAAATCCCATGCACGAACCAGCGATGCGAGCCGGTCGCCGGATCGACGCCGTCGCCGCTGCGGAAGATCCACAGGCGCTCGCCGGTTTCGTCCTCGACGACGAAATAGTCGCGCACCGCCTCATATTCCGCGTCGCGTGTCCACCATTCCCCGAATATACGCTCCGGGCCGTCGGCGCGCTTGACGCGCCGGCGCTTGCCCCGCCAGGTGACGGATACGGGAGGGTGGTCGGGCATGAGCGCGATCACCTCGATCAGCTCCGGCCGGGAAAGCAGGCGGACCGGCCGCGGCCAATGCTGGGTCCACGTCGCGCCGGCGGCGACCGCCGCAGGATCGATCCGCCGCACGCTGCGCTCCGGAACGTCGCTTGCCACCGGCATCACGCGATAGACCCGCTGGCCGCGATTGGCGAAGACGTCGATGAGGGGGACGACGTCCGTCATCTGGTCTTCGACCAGCGAGGACGCCCTCTGAACTTCTTCCAGCGGCTCGGTCATGACGGCGACCAGCGTCAGCCGCTCGATGCCGAAGCCGGGCTCGATCTTCTCCGTCCTATCTCGAAACAGCTTGGTGAGCCATGTGACGTCGCGCGAGGGCTTGGCCGTGCCGGCGCGAATGGCCTGTCGTGTGCCGTCGACCTTTTCGACGATGAGGTCGGTGCGGCGAACGCCGTGCCCCCGGCGCTGCAGCTTTTCGACGAGCTGCGTCACCAGGCCGGCGACATAGCGGTTGATGGTCTCGGCCGCGCCGATGGGCTCGGCGAAGGCCTTGCTGACCTCGACAATATCCGGGGTGCGGATGGGATCGATGGGCTCGGCCATGCGCCCATACATCTGATCGAGCCGACGGCCGATTTCCGGCCCGAAGCGGAGGGCGAGGGGCGCGCGCGGCGTCGCGGAAAGCTGGCCGATCGTTCGGAAGCCAAGAGTTCTGAGATCGCCGACGATTTGCTCGGGCAGGCGCAGCAGGGAAATTGGAAGACGCTCGACCGCGCGCGCCGTTTCGCCCGGCGGCACGATGACGGTTTCGCGGGCGATGACACGGGCGCAGGCATGCGCCGCGCCCCAGGTGTCGGCGATGGCGACGCGGGCCGTCAGGGATTTGCCCCGGAACCGGTTGGCGGTCGCGGTCAACATGAGCTGCTCGCCGCCCTGCAGATGGTCGGCGCCTTCGGTGTCCATCACGATCCCGTCTGGCGCATCCATCGCGACGATCGGCGAATATTGCGTCAGCGCCCAGAGCGTGATGCGTTCCAATGCAGCGGCGTCGGCCGCCGGATCGGCATCGATCAGCATAAGATCGCGAAACAGCGCCTGCGCTTTTGCCGCCGGCATCCCGACCGTCACGCCGACCTTCCGCGCGGCGGCGTCGGCCGCGGCCACCCAGCGCCGGGAACCGCTGCGCGCGATGACGGCGATGGGCTGCTCAGCCGGCAGCGAAGGATCGGCCCGCCTGATCCTGTCGGTGGGCAGGTCCGGTAGATAGATCGATACGACCCGAGGCATCACAGGCTCCAACGATAAACTCAGCGCACTCGCCCGCTTTCACGCGCATAATTTCCACAAGCCAGTTCGGCCGTCCGACGCAAGGGACCGGTAACTCCTCGGATGGAAGTACGCTCACCCGCCATCGTGTGGTCGAGGCGGTCGGCTGGCCGTAGTCCGATGCCTCCGTCGGCCGCCGCCAGCGCCGGACAACCAGCGCCATCGCCCCGGTCTTTTCGGCGGCAAGCTGCAGCCGCCGGCTCGCCACCATCGGCAGACGCACCAGCTCGGCGACGACGGCGCCGAGCCCGCCATAGGCAAGCGCCTCCTCGGCATTGGCCAGGACATCTTCCTCCTTGTCGCTCTCGACGAAATAGACGCGGTCGGGATGCAGTCCCACCTGAGCCAGCGCCGGAAAAAACAGGTCCGGCCGTGTCAGGCACCAGACAATCGGTCCCGTCGTTCGAGCCGCGATGCCGGCGGCGAACAGCGCGGCCGCCGCGCCATCGACCGCGCCGGCCCCGCCACCCGAGACCTCATGAAGCGCGCCGTAGGCAAGACCGCCGCCGGGCAGGGCGGCATCGACCTCCGCCACTTGAAACGGCAACGCACCGGCTTTGCGCGAGGCAGGGCTCTCCATCGAGGCGATGCGCTCTCTCAGCTCGGTTATCACCCTGTTTCGGGCAGCATTCATCGTTCACGGACTCCAGCGGGTTCGTGTTGGCAGGCGACATCATGTCGTACAGGTCTATTTGTTCTGTATCTGTTCCTCACGGCAAAAAGAGTCAAGCCACCCGAAAATAGGAAAATTGTCTCACATTTTTGCCCGCGCGGGATTCTTGCTTGCGAATCATTGACATGAGGTCGGAGGCGACGCGCTTGCCGACTTCAAAAAAACTTATGCGGTTCGCCGTCGCGAGGGCCGACAATTGTTCCTCGTATGTTCCCATGATAGTTTGGGGAACCAAACTGGATCGGAGGCCGAAATTGTCGCGCCTGTTTTCTATATCTCGGCCGATTGAGGAAATCGTCGAGCATTTCGGCGTCAATCTTTCCTCGGTAGCGAGCGTTCCTTCCGAGACCGTCGAGGGCACCCCTGGCCTGATCGTGCTCGAAAAGGATGGCCTGCGCCTCCTGAAATCCCCAACCTGGGGCTTTCCCCGGCAGACCAGCGAGATGCGCCATAAAGGCGAGCCGCCGGGGCGCATTGGCCTCGTTGCCGACCTCACCAATCCGCTGTGGGATCGGCTTGTCGTCGACGCCAAGTATCGATGCCTGATAGCGCTAACACACTTTGCCAATCCTGACGGGTCAAAGGGTCGAAGACGAGGACGTGGTTCTCGCTTCATCGCCAGCCGCTGGTCGCCTGGGCCGGCTTCTGCCGCAACACGCCGGAGTTCGGACCCGTCTTCGCAGGCATGACGATGAAGGCGAACGAGAAGATCAGGCCCCTGAACGATCGGATGCCGGTCCTGCTGAAGCCGGACGAATACGAGCGTTGGCTTCATGGATCGATCGAGGATGTCATTGCGTTCCAATACCGCGAGCCGCCGCCGTCCGAAAAGTTCGAGGTCCTGCGAACACGGGATCGATGGCAAAGCGGCACACCGCCGTCCAAGGCTTCACGGCGCCGGGATGACGTGCTTAAGAAAGGCAAGATGACGAGAACCTGGTTCAGTGTTCGCGAGGAACCGATCTTCGCTTGGCGGGCCTCTGGCGCGTCAGCGATGAGTGGGGGCCGGTCTATTCCGGCGTCGTGACCGATGCCAACGAGGCGGTCGCGCCGGTTCACGAGCGTATGCCGGTGCTGCTCCATCGCGACGAATACCGGCAGTGGCTTCAGGGCAGCTTTGATGACCTGCTGGCATTTCAGAAGCGGGTCTTCCCGGCCGACCGCGTCTTGGTGGAGAGGACCTCGGAACTTTGGCTAAAAAGATGAGTGCCGGTTCCGCAGATGCAGCGCCTGTTTTCTGAGGCTCGAGTGCTATATCTGTCGGCTTGTAGGTCAAACCGCGAATCCTGACATTTAGAAAGTTTGGCGTTCCTGCTCTCCTGATCGGAGATGGCTATGCCGAGCGAAACGCCATTTCGTGGGGGAGTTCGAACAGGTGGGGCTACACCTCTGGCTTGTGTCGTTGGGGCGGGCACTGTAATGAGCATACTCTCCGGAGGACTTTTTTGACAGACCAACTCAAGCCCGTTGACATTCCGACCAAGTGGCCCGGCGCGAATGCTAGGCTTCTGGGTGTCGGCGTCGGATACGGACTACCGGTGAAACCCTTAGATCGCTTGGGTTTGTTCAGCGCCGATGACTTCGAGCGGTTCGTTCTCGAATGGGCTCATGGCTACCTCAAGGAGAAGCTGCCCGGCGTGACCGATGTCCAGCAACGTGGAGGGGCGGGGGACAAAGGACGTGACATCGTCGTTTGGTTTGGTAAGCCCGGGGCTCCCGACCGATTTTGGCATCTCTACCAGTGCAAGCGCTACGCCAACAAAATCGGTAAAGGGGTCGCGTTCGAGGAGATAGGGAAGGTACTCTATTTCGCATCCATCGGAAAATACACGCTGCCGAAAGAATACTGGTTTGTGACGCGGAAGGGCGTAACCGGTGACTTGCAGGACCTAGTCGATGATCCCAAGAAGTTGAAAGATGAGCTGATCGCGAATTGGGACGAATATTGTGCAGAAGGAATCGCCAAGAAAACCAAGATCAAGCTTGAAGGCAAGTTGCTGGATTTCGTAAAGAAGGCAGACCTCTCGATTGTCAAGGTGAAGCAACCCCTGGATATACTCGAAGAGCATGCTCAGACCAATTTTCATGACATCGTGTTCGGCAAGCCATTGATCGAGCGACCGCCCGCTCCCGCACCGCCGTCGTCCATAACAGAAGAGGAGCGGACCTACGTTCAGCAGCTCTTCGAAGTGATCAGCGAAATGATCTCCGCTCCCGTGAGGGCAGAGGCAGATTTCGCGGGCCATTCAAAATCGGCCACGTTGTTCGAGCGGTCGCGCATCACGTTCTATAGCGCTGAGGGCCTAAAGCGTCTCGCCCACGATCAAATGCAGCAAGTCGAGTTTTTCCACGATCTGGTGTCGCAATTTGGCGACGGCCTCTATCATACCTATAACGGTCCCGCTTCCAGCGGACACGAACGCCTTCGTTTGACGATCAATGCCGCGCAGGCGCAGGTTGTTAGCGGTCATGTCCTCGACCCTCACCTCAAGCCATTGGATCGCGAAGGTATATGCCATCATCTTGCCAATGACGGCATCGCCAAGTGGTGCCAGAATGAGTGAGGCGGCAAAGCTTGCGCCGAGACCGCAACCGCCGCGCTTGTTCAATACGCCAGTCGAATGTGGTTTCAGGCTCCTGTTCATTCTATCGGCGTCTCGCCCGGCCTTATTCGACGTGCAAAGGCTGATAAGTTACGACTATCTGCTCGTCCACTCAGGCGACGTCGACACGTCCTACCCAAGCCTTCATCCCGCGGTGCCTAACCGCGGGGCGGAATGGGTGATCAAGCGCCAGGTCGTCGACACGGGTCTGTCGCTCATGTGCGCTCGCGAGCTGGTAATCAGAAACATGACCGATCTGGGAATCTACTATTCGGGCTCGGACCTCACGTCTGCTTTTGTAGGCCTTCTCAAAACGTCATACGCCGAAGGACTTCGCGATCGGGCAAAATGGCTCGCCGAGCGGTTCGATTCCTATACCGACGAACGCTTGCAGTCGTACATGGCCGCACAAGTTGGAGAATGGGGCGCAGAATTCGACACACTCTCAGCATTGAAGGACGTTGATCTGTAATGTCTCGTATTGCCGAGATAAGGATGACTGGGCGAGGACAGATTGACGCGGTGATCCGCTTTGATCCTGGCCCCAACGTTGTGTCCGGCGATTCCGACACCGGAAAGAGCTATCTCCTGAGACTGGTCGACTATGTCTTGGGTGCCGATCAGCTGACCAAGACGATAGACGAAGCCGCCGCATACGAGACTGTATGGCTCGAGTTCAGGAACGAAGCGGACGATGTCCTTACCTTGGAGCGGAGCCTTCAGGGTGGCGAAGTCATTGCCTACTCCCAGCCCATTGGCGACTTGATCAGCGACGACTATTTCGAACTCCCCCGATCTCCAGATGACCATATCCGGAATGGCAACAATCAGGGCGAGACCTTGGCGTCGAAACGTCAAGGGCGATCTGTTGATCCAGATGTCACCGCGAGGGTGTTTCCCTTTTTTGGTCTGCCAGAGACGGTGAAGCTGAGGAAGAATAGTGACGGCGAGATTCAACGCCTGTCAATCCGCACTTTGTTGCCGATCTTCCTCGTCGATGAAGAGGCCATTATAACCGAAAGTTCCCCGATTTTAAGGGGTGGGTTCAGTGACACCGCTGAAAAACGAATGTTTTCCTATCTCCTGACCGGAAAGGACGACGCGAGCATCGTTGCCCAAGAGAAGCGCGAGATCATATCCGCCAAGCTGAAGGCGCAGCGCGATCTCCTCGCCGACCTTCTTGCTCCCTTGCATGCCCGGTTGAAGGATCATGTGGAAGCTGAAGAGGAAGAGAGCATAGAGCGTCTCGAAGGTACCATAGCAAGATTGTCGGACACCTTGGAGCAGAACGCCACCGAACGGACGCGATTGCATTCGGAGCGCGTGGCCGTCTACCAGTCTCTTGTGAAGTCAGAGACCCAAGTCGTCGCCCTCGACGCGATGCTCACCCGCTACCGTTTGTTAGACGACAGGTACTCATCAGACCTTCAGCGCCTCGATTTCATTGCCGAGGGTTCCTATTACCTGGACGGCTTGCAGACTAGCGCATGTCCTCTCTGCGGACAGGCGCTCGAAGGCGCTGAACACGATCACCCGGATCAGCCGGGACCTAAGTTCAGTTCCGATGAGGTTTACGCTTCGGCGTCGGCCGAAGCGGCTAAAATACGCGGCTTGCAGGCCGATCTCAAGAACGCCATATCGGACTTACAAAAACGGCGTGACGGTTGGCACAAAGGTGCTCGCGAGGACGCGGACCGGCTAAGGGAGATCGACAGGCTCCAGGACGTCGTTTTGGCTCCAGCACGACAACAAACCAAGGCCTCGCTTGACCAGTTGGTCAAGCGGCGGCTTGAACTACAGTCGACCCGTGCCGACCGGACTGAAGCGGCCCGGCTAGAGGGGCTGAAGGCAGAGCTTGAACGGGCCATCGAGGAACCGCCGAAAAAACTGAAATGGGCTCCTCTCGACCCGATGGCGACGACGGAACTCTGCAAGGAGATCGAAGCTGTCCTGAGAGATTGGTCTTGGAAGGACGATGTCAGGGTAGAGTTCGAGGAAAGCCAGTACGACATCAAGGTCAATGGCAAGTTCCGCCGCGCACATGGGAAGGGATTCCGCGCTGTGCTCCACGCTGCCCTTTCGGTCGCGTTGTTGAGGTATTGTCACAGCCGCGGGAGGCCTCATCCGGGGTTTCTCGTCCTTGACTCTCCTTTGACGACCGTGAAACAGCGTGGTGGGCAATCTGTCGTTGAAGCGGAAAGTGACCGCATTGAGCCAACAATCGAGCCGAAATTCTGGGAGAGCCTAGCGGCTCTCAATCCTTCTATGCAGATAATAGTCCTCGACAACAAGGAGCCGCCTCTGGAGTTTGCCAAAGCGGTAAACCTCCAAATCTTCGCAGGTCCGGGTGCTAACCCTGGCGAGCGGAAGGGTTTCATTCCTGCTCAGGTCAGGAGCTAAAGCCCATCTTTTTAGGTAAAAGATAGGTATGTAATGGTGTTTCTGCGGTTTATTGTTTAGAAATTCCAAGAACGGATCTCCAATCCATTTTCTAGACCCTCTATACCCCATCAATGACATTCCCAATGACGAGATCGCCCTTCTCGGTGAGATGATGGCCTGGACAGCTTACATCGAGGTCGATCTCTTCACTCTGTATATTCTTGGAAAACCTGGAAGCGAGGTGAAGCGCCGGAAAGAATTTTACAAGCAGACGGCCGGTCTAAAGCAACGGGTCCGCCTTGTCCGCGAGACGCTCCATGCCAAATTGCATGCGGAACTCGCCGGCCCTTTCAATGCGCTCATGACGGAGGTTGAGATCCTCGCAGACGTGCGCAATACCTGGGCACACAATCCAATTATCCGCTTTGGCCCAGAGCGTACCCTCGTGCGCTGGGAAATCGGTTCAGGCGAGTTCGCCGGTCGACTTGTTCGAGTTGACGCGAAGGTCTTGCGTCCGCTCATGCCTCGCGTCGAGCAACTTCACCTTAACCTTCGCAATCTGGCTGCACTTGTAAACAGCCCAACTGGAGAGCAATTCGCGATCACCTTCGGGGAGCGCGATGCTCGAATGGATGCGCAGCTTAAACGATTACTAGCGGCATCCCGGCCCAAAGACCCATGAACGAAATCGCAATTTTGAAGAACTTCTATTGTTGTGCCTTTAAATCACTCTCGATGAGATGGAGCTACCTTTGTCATTGCCTCCCATTCCTAAGAGGCTAGCTGCCCGCATCCGGGCTGCGCAAATGAAAGTCCAGGAGGCGAGAGGTTGGATCGACGCGACGGAGTTCAACGCCCTGCAATATGAAGCGCGTTGGAACGAGTTTGCGCGCGACCCTGCGGCATTCGCTCAAAAATATTATCCGGGCCACGGCGTGGATTCGTATCCAGTGCAAACGAACATGGCTCGCATCCGGGAGAGGCTAGAGAAACTGCCAGCGCAGCGGGACCGAAATTATCGTGATCTCGAAGAGGCCGATGCCCAACTATCGAAGGTCGAGGCCGACGTTCTGAAAGAGGTAGGCCACATGCGAGCGTCTCCTGGTCGCACCCCATGGCCAGCACCTCTAGAGCAATACAAAACGTTCCATACCAGAGCGATGGCGCAGGCTTATCACCAGCGCGACACTGCCGATGCGCAGCGTGAGGGGTATCTTGCCCGAGTCCAGAAAGACTACGATGAAGAGATCGCCGCAAGCGAAATCGAGCGTCAAGCCGAGCTTGACGAACTGGCCGAAGACATGAAGTCTTAGACGCCAGCACAACGAGCGAAATTCAAAGAAATCGTGGGGCGATCGCAGAAGGACTCCGAAACCGGACGTTGACGCCGAGTCATATCGGCGATTTCATAAAGGAGGAGCTCAAGCGGTAGTTTAAATTTTTAAGGATCGATGAGGTGCACGTATAACGGAACGAATTGTCTCATGGTTGTAGCGAAAGTCCTAAGTTCTGCTGTAAATAATCAAGACGTGACGGAGGGGCAAATATGGGGATGAGTGCACATGAGCGCGCCGCTTTCGAGCGACTGCTGAAGATCGGTCGCGGCGACACCGGCCAATCTCGCAAGGTGGCCAACTTCATCCTGGCATGGTGGAACGCAGACACTCATGGCGGGTTCGACCTCACGGAGCTATTCGGCGTGGACGAGGTAATCGCCGCCGATATGGCGACCGTCTTTGTTTGCCTGTCCCGCAACCCCGTCACATTCTACCCGGAAGAATGTCGATCGCAAATCGAGCAGATTATCAAGGGCAGGCGTCCAGAGGCATGGGCGCGCGCCAATTCCCCCGAAGCATGAGGACGCGGGCGCGCTGCGGCGGTCTCCGACTGCGAACTTCTATGGAATTTCCTCTATCGCGGAGGCCTGCTACTATCTCCGGCATCCCGTGCTGGCCAACAGATTGGCGCGAGCGGTCGATGCGGTGCTCGGGGTAGCCGGCCGTTCCGCCCATGAGATTTTCGGCTCGCCTGATGACCTAAAATTCCGCTCGTCGATGACGCCGTTCAGCAAAGCTGCCGGCGAGGAGGGCGAGAGGTTTCGTCTGGCCCTCGAGCGCTTCTTTGCCGGCGAGCCAGATCCCGTTACCCCTGAATTGCTCGGCGGGGGCATCGACTAGCCGCCGCCCTTGCCGCGTCGATCAGAGCGCGCGAACGTTTTCCGCTTTCGACTTGCCGGTCTTGCGGTCCTGGCCGAGGTCATAACTGACCTTCGAACCGTCGCGCAGGGGCCCGCCGGCGATCACGCCGGAGACATGGACAAAGACATCCTGTCCGCCGTCGTCGGGCGTGATGAACCCGAAACCCTTGTCCTGATTGAAAAACTTGACCGTACCAATCGCCATGAAGATCCTCGTAAGCTGAGCGGCGTTTCGCCGACCGCGAGCATATTCGCCACGCGAGATACTCGCAACCTGACATGCGCGGCGCGGCGGGAACAAGAATCCTTCGCGGGGGGTTTTCGTCTCGACGTGGCCTGACCTTCTGTCGGGATCGGCAATGCGAAATCGAACGAGGTCGATGATGGTGGCTGACAAGCTCTCAACCTACAAGAAGAAGCGGGATTTCAGGCAGACGCAGGAACCGAGCGGATCGACCGAGGTCAAACCGTCGAACCGGCTACGTTTCATCATCCAGAAGCACGATGCCACCCGGCTCCATTACGATCTCCGCCTCGAACTCGACGGCGTGTTCAAATCCTGGGCGGTAACCAAGGGGCCGTCGCTCGATCCGAGCGACAAGCGGCTCGCGGTCGAGGTCGAGGACCACCCGCTCGACTATGGTGATTTCGAAGGCACGATCCCGAAGGGCCAATATGGTGGCGGCACGGTCATGCTCTGGGATCGGGGCTACTGGGAGCCGGAGGGCGGCAAGTCGCCGGAAGAGGCGATGAAGAAGGGCGACTTCAAGTTCGTGCTGCACGGCAAGCGGCTGCACGGAAGCTTCGTGCTCGTTCGGATGCGTCACGACCGCGACGGTGGCAAGCGCACCAATTGGCTGCTGATCAAGCACCATGACGACCATTCGGTGGGAGAGAACGGCGCGGCAATCCTCGATGAGAACATGACCTCCGTCGCATCCGGGCGCACGATGGATCAGATCGCCGCCGGCAAGGGCCGCAAGCCGAAGCCGTTCATCATGGCGAGCGGCGATGTCGAGGCAGATGCCGTCTGGGATAGCAAGCACGGCCTCGCCGCTGATGAGCGGAAGAAGAAGACCCTCAAAGATGTTGCGACTTCCACGGCCGCCGACCTGCCCGACTTCATCCCGCCGCAGCTTTGCGAGACGCTGGACCGCCCGCCCGCCGGCGACAGCTGGCTGCACGAGATCAAGTTCGACGGCTATCGCATCCAGATGCGGGTCTCCGACGGGAAGGTGACGCTGAAGACCCGCAAGGGCCTGGACTGGACCGCCAGATATCCCGAGATCGCCGAGGTTGCCACGTCGCTTCCCGACTGCATCATCGATGGCGAGATCTGTGCCCTCGACGACAATGGTGCCCCTGACTTCGCCGCGCTACAGGCGGCATTGTCGGAGAAGAACACAGGTAACCTCGTTTATTTCGCCTTTGACCTGCTGTTCGACGGCGGCGAGGATTTACGGGAAAAACCGCTGACCGAGCGGAAATCGCGGCTGCGAGATCTTCTCGGAGATGCCACCGACGACCCGCATCTGCGCTTCGTGGAGCATTTCGAAACCGGGGGCGATGCGGTGCTGCGGTCCGCGTGCAAGCTCTCGCTGGAGGGCATCGTCTCCAAGCAGGCGGACGCGCCCTACCGATCCGGCCGCACCGACACCTGGGCGAAATCAAAATGCCGGGCGGGCCACGAGGTCGTGATCGGCGGCTACGCCAAGACAAACGGCAAATTCCGCTCGCTGCTGGTCGGCGTTAACCGCGGGAACCATTTCGTCTATGTCGGCCGGGTGGGAACGGGCTATGGCGCCAAGACCGTCGGGACGCTGCTGCCCATGCTGAAAGCCGTGGAGACGGACACATCTCCCTTCACCGGGATCGGTGCGCCAAAGAAGGAAAAAGAAGTCGTCTGGCTGAAACCCGAACTCGTCGCCGAGATCGAGTTCGCCGGCTGGACTGCGGACGGCCTTGTGCGCCAGGCAGCCTTCAAGGGCCTGCGGGAAGATAAACCGGCGGCGGAGGTCGAGGCCGAGAAACCTTCTTCGCCTATCAAGGCCGAGACACCAGACCCGGCGGCCGTCGCAAAGGAAAAGCCCAGCCGCCGCAAGGGCGCAAAAGCCGAGGTCATGGGCGTGCTCATCTCCAATCCCGACAAGCCGCTCTGGCCGGACGCCGGCGATGGCGAGCCGGTCACCAAGGAAGATCTCGCCCGTTATCACGAGGCCGTCGGTTCCTGGCTCATCGACCATGTGAAGGGCCGGCCATGTTCGATCATTCGCGCGCCCGACGGGATCGGCGGCGAGCAGTTCTTCCAGCGGCACGCCATGCCCGGCACGTCGAACCTGCTGGAACTGGTCAAGGTCTTCGGCGACAAGAAGCCGTATTTGCAGGTCGATCGCGTCGAAGGGCTGGTCGCCATCGCCCAGATCGGCGGCATCGAACTGCATCCCTGGAACTGCGAGCCCGGCCAGCCGGAGGTGCCGGGCCGCCTCGTCTTCGATCTGGATCCCGGTCCTGACGTGGATTTCTCCACGGTCGTCGCTGCCGCGCGCGAGATGCGCGACCGGCTGGACAATCTCGGTCTCATCAGCTTCTGCAAGACCACCGGCGGCAAGGGGCTCCATGTCGTCACACCGCTCGCCATCAACAAACGCAAGCCGCTGTCCTGGGCGGAGGCCAAGGGTTTTGCGCATGACGTCTGCCAGGAGATGGCCCGCGACAATCCGGACCTATATCTGATCAAGATGACCAAGAGCCTGCGCGGTGGGCGGATCTTCCTCGACTACCTGCGCAACGATCGCATGGCGACCGCCGTGGCGCCGCTTTCACCGCGCGCGCGGCCGGGCGCCACCGTCTCGATGCCGCTCACTTGGACGCAGGTCAAATCCGACCTCGATCCGAAGCGCTTCACGATCCGCACGGTCCCGGCGCTTCTGAAGAAAACGGCAGCCTGGGAGGATTATTGCGATGGACAGCGTCCGTTGGATCAAGCCATCAAGCGGCTCGGCAAGCAAAAGGCCGCTGCATGAGCGCGGGACAGGGCAGGGGGATCGCGATCCGGCATGAAGCATGACATCCCGATCGATCACTTGATGCGTCTTCGCCGGATACGGGGCTTGGCCAGGTTGATGGATACCGCCTTGAGAATTCCGGGCACGGGCGTCTCGCTTGGCGCCGACTCCGTTCTTGGCCTGATCCCCGGCATCGGCGACTTCGGCGCTGCCGCTGTCAGCCTCTTCATCGTCAACGAGGCACGCCGTCTCGGCGTGCCGAAGGAGACGCTCTTCAGGATGCTGGTCAATGTGGGCTTCGATACGGTTGCCGGAAGCGTGCCGGTGCTCGGCGACGTCTTCGACGTCTACTTCAAATCCAATCGGCGCAATCTGCAACTGGTGCTCGATCACTTCGGACTCGATCACGCCGATCTGGATCGGCAGCGATGATCAGCGGCGGCCGCCCGCCGCGGCCCTATCGAACACCGCGGCATTGTCCTGGATTTCGCGCAGCCCCTTGTAGGAGGCGTGGCGTAGATTGCCGTCGTCGGTCCAGCCTCTAAACTCGATCTCGGCGATGAGCGTCGGCTGGGCGAAGACGTAGTTCTTTCCCTTCAGAGGCACGACCGGCTTTTTGGTCTTGAGCTTGTCGAGCGTCTTGCGCAGATATTCGGCGTCGGCGGTCTTGAAGCCCGTCCCGACCGAGCCGACCGACACCCAGCCGTCGCCCTTGCGAGCCGCCAGCAACAGGCTCCCGATGCCGCCGCGTGCCGCTTCCGACTGCTCGTAGCCGACGATCATGAAGCTCTCGCTCTGGATGCACTTGATCTTGATCCAGTCGCCGGTGCGGCCGGACCGATAAGGACGATCGCGATGCTTGGCGATGATGCCCTCAAGACCCATTCTGCAGGCGTTTGCCAGAAGCTCCGTTCCGCCGCCATGAGCTTCCTCCGAGAGCTGCACCGCGCCAACCGTTCCGTCGAGGAAGTCTTCGAGCAGATGCCGGCGGACGGCGAGCTCGGTCCTGGCCAGATCGTGGCCGTCGAAATAGAGGAGGTCGAAGGCGAAGAACACTGCTTCGGTCGAGGCGCGCTTTCCGCCGCGCCCACCAAGCGAGCGCTGCAGCGCTCCGAAATCCGAATGACCCGCCTTGTTGAGGACAACGGCTTCGCCATCGAGGATGGCGGTCCCCACGCCAAGTTTCCTGGCGTCCGCGGCGATCACGGGAAAGCGGTGGGTCCAGTCATGGCCGCCGCGTGTGATGATCCGCACGCCCTTCGGCTCGATATGAATGGCCAGGCGATAGCCGTCCCATTTGAGTTCGTACAGCCAGTCAGGGCCTTCCGGCGGCGTCGACCGGAGCAGGGCGAGGCATGGCTCAACGCGGTCGGGCATCGGATCGAACGGCAGGCTCGGCTGCTCGGGGTGGCGCTTGCGCACCGGACGCGACTGCAGCGTCTCGCGGGACTCGTCGTAAAGGGGGATGGCGGATTGGCGCTTTCGTTTCATCGGTGTCCATCACATGCGGAGAGTCCGAACATAGGTGCCTTGCGCGAAGAATTCAGGATGCACGCTTGCCTTTCTCGCCTGCGGCGAGACTCTTGCGCAGCGCATCCATGATGTCGATGACATTCCCGCCCGACGGGCGGTCGTCGCCCTTGGCCTTGCCCTTTCGCGATGGTCTCAGCGCCTTCTTCTTTTTGGCGATGATATCGAGCAGGGCGTCCTGCACCGGGTCGGATACCATGTCGGGCGACCATTCCTTCGTGTGCTGCTTGATGAACTTCTGCACCAACGGAATAAGCTCGGGGTCGGCCTTATCGTCGATATCCTCGAAATAGGATTCCTCCGGCCGAACCTCGTCGCCGAAACGCAGCGTCCAGAGCACGATGCCCTCGCCGCGCGGTTCGAGCACGACGGCGCGCTCGCGCCGGCCAATCACCAGCTTGGAGACGCCGAACACCTTGTCGGCCGCCATCGCGTCGCGAATGACGGCGAACGCCTCATGACCGACCGGATCCTCCGGCACCAGATAATGCGGCTTTTCCAGATAAATCCATTCGATGCTGTCGCGTGGCACGAATTTCTCGATGTCGATGGTCTTGACCGTATCAAGGGCGACGGCGTCGAGATCGTCGTCGGTGAGGAGCACGTAGTCGTTCTCGCCGCGGGCATAACCCTTCACCTCGTCGTCGTATTTGACGGGCTTCCTGGTGACGGCATCGACATATTGTGAGGCGACACGGTTGCCGGTCGCCTTGTTCAAGGTGTGGAAGCGGACCTTCTCGCTCTCCGACGTCGCCGGCGACATGGACACAGGGCAGGTGACGAGAGAGAGCTTCAGATAGCCTTTCCAATAAGGGCGCGGTGCCATGAGTTCTCTCCTCAACCAGCTTTACGCTGCGCGGCGGCCGGGCTGCGCGCCTTCGAGGCCGCCGACCGGGCTGCCGGCTTGCGACCGGTGCCCTTGTTGGCATTGGCGGCGGCGCGCTTCGGCTTGTCGTCGCCGGCCTTGAGCATCTTCGCGCTCTCGCGCAACGCGGCCAGCAGGTCGTCGGGTTTCGAGACCTTGACCTCCTTGCGCTTCGGCAACGCCTTGCCTTCGATCTTCGCTTTCACCAGCTCGGCAACTGCCGCTTCGTAACGATCGTCGAATTCGGCCGGATCGAAGGTCCCTTTCTTCGTCGCGATGATATGCTTCGCAAGATCCAGCATCTCGCCCTTGATCTTCAGTTTTGGCATCTCTTCGAACGCCTTATCCGACGAGCGAACCTCGTAGTCGTATTGCATGGTCGTGGCGATCATCCCCTTGCCATGCGCACGGATCAGCACCGTCCGTATTCGGCGGAACAGGACAGTGCGCCCCACCGCAGCGACTTTGGATTTCTCCATAGCGTCGCGCAGCGCAGTGAAGGCATCGGAGGAGACCCGATCGGTCGGCACGAGATAATACGGCTTGTCGAAATAGACGTCGTCGACGCCGGCGCAGGGAATGAAGGCTTCGACCGTCAGCGTCTTGTTGCTTTCCGGGATCGTCGCAGCGACCTCCTCGGGATCGATCATGATGTATTGGCCATTCTCGATCTCGAAGCCCTTGGTCTGGTCCTCGCGGTCGACTTCCTTGCCGGTATCGCTGTCGATAAAGATGCGGTTGACGCGGTTGCCGGTCTTTTTGTTGATCGTGTGGAAGGAGATGCGCTCGGAGGTGCTCGCCGCCGTGTATAGACCGACGCCACAGCTCACCTCGCCGAATTTGATGAAGCCTTTCCACTGAGCACGCTGGGCCATCTCGAAACTCCCGACTCGACGCAACCAACGCGAGTCAAGCGAATCACTTGCGAATTTGTTCCGATTCAAAAATGAATCGGAAATCAATGACTTAGGGGCGGCGCGCCTCCCTCATTGCGAGTCTGCAATATGTCCTTGATTCGCTGCATCTTTCTTGCCGTTCCGTGCGTTCTTCCCGGACCACCACCGGAAAGGAATATTGTAATGACGAAGCGTGAGACCATCGATACCGGAACCGACAGGCGCTATGTCCGTCGTGACGAGAAGGGCCAGTTCAAGGAAAGCGTCAATGTCGGACGATCCCTGTCCGCCGACCGCCGCCACAAGGCGAAAACCGAGGCCAAGCCCGGTGAAGGCGACCGGGGCGATCGGCATACAAAGCACTGAGTGCCTGCTATCCTGAGCACGGTGACGCCATGGACGAGGAACGCGAGATCGGCCATAAGGCCGAAGAGGACGGCGAGCATGCCGCCGTCGCGTTCCCGTTCGACCGGATGACGGTGCAGCGGTTTCGCGAGACGTTCCCGCGGGCTCGCTGGAGTGACCGGCGAAAGGCGTGGATCCTCCCTGGCAAGACGGCCCGCCGACGCATCGATCGCTGGATGGCGAGAGAGCAATCCCGCCTCGACCCCTATGCCGAAGCGAAGGGGAGGGACGCCTATGCCTTCGAACCAATCCTCAGCCCCTATCTCAGCGTCGACAGGGACGGGTTTCGCGTTAGGACGCCCTATTCGCGCAAACTCGTCGAGGAAATCCGGCAAGTTCCCTTCGCCCGGTGGGACGGCGCCGAAAAGGCCTGGCGCGTGCCCTTTTCTTCCTATGACGATCTTGTCGATCACTGGCAGGCCATTGAAGCGGAGGCGCAGCGCTGCGAGCCAGAGGAAAGGCGCAAGCGCGCCGAAGCGCGCAAGGGCACCGATGAAGAAAGAATAGCCCGCCGTCGCACAGCCGAGCGAAAGCGGAGACGCATCCCGCTTCCGGCCGAGGATCTGCCGCCACTGGATCGTCCGGTCGCGACCGCGCTCTATGGTATCATCGTCGTGGACGACGTCACCGGTGAGCTCGTCGACCCAGGTGAGATCAGCGATCTCTATCCGGACTTTCACGGTGATCGCGTCTGGGGAGCCTGGCGCGTTCCCTCGCTCGAAGAGCTTATCCACACGTGGGCGTCAAAGGTCGAGCCGACGGAAAGGGAGCGTCAACGAGGTTGGTGGCTCCCCACCATCGAGGAACTGCGTGAGGCAAGGCGGACAGCACGGTCACGCGAGAGACGGATGGTTTCTCAGCCGCCCGCCTAATCCGCATCCGCCGGCAGATCGATCTCGATCATGACGGGGGCGTGATCGCTGGTGTGCTCCCAGCTTCGCGGCGTGCGTCGGACACTGGCCGACCTCAGCCACGGTGCGATGGTCGGGCTGAGCAGGAAATGATCGATCCGCAGCCCTGCATCGCGCTCGAAGGAATGTCTCCAATATTTCCAGAATGTGTAGATGCGCTCATCGGGATGGAGATGACGGATCGCATCCATCCACCCTTGCGCGACGAGATCGCCATAGGCCTCGCGAACCTCCGGGCGAAACAATGCGTCATCGCGCCAGCGCTCCGGTGCATAAACGTCGAGATCGGTCGGCATCACATTGTAGTCGCCGACCAGCAGGGCCGGAATATCGAGGTCGATTAGCTCGGCGGCATAGGCATGCAGGCGCTCGAACCAGCGCAGCTTGTAGTCGAACTTCGGGCCGGGCGCGGGATTGCCGTTCGGGAGATAGAGGCAGCCGACAAGGATCCCGTTGATGGCTGCTTCGATATAGCGGCTGTGCGTATCGTCGGGATCGCCCGGGAGTTCGCGGCGTGTCAAAACCGGAAGCGTGCCCTTGGCAAGTATCGCTACGCCGTTCGAGCTTTTCTGGCCGTGCGATATGCCCTCGTAACCGAGGTTCTGCAGCTCGCGCCGCGGAAAAGTCTCGTCCGTTGCCTTGAGTTCCTGAAGGCAGACCACATCCGGCGCGTCCTCCTTCAGCCATCGAAGCAGCACCGGTAGCCGGCCAATCACGCCGTTGACATTGTAGGTGGCAATCTTCACGCAGTCTCCTTACGACGATCGATGATCGTTCCGGGAAACAGGTGGTGGAAATTAAAAGGTCCGCTCGCGGCGATCGCCGAGACGAGCCCTCAGGGATCGCGACGACCGTAGTGCTCACGGGCGATGGATTCGAGGAGCGGTCGATCAAGGCCCGGTCGATAGGTCCCGCCTGGATAGGCGTCGAGCAGATATCGCGCAAACGCCCTTCTCGCCTCGGGATCTCGGCTGAACCATGGTTGCGAAGTGATCTCCTCGTAAACGTCCTTCATTGTCGAAAGCTCGTCGGGTGCAAAGATACCGTTGCTCATTTTCTTACCCCCCAAATCACAGTTCGTCTGGGAACAAGCGGCCGTGCGACGGGTTTGCAGCCACGTTTACAGTTGAGCACGCCGGGGACCGCGACGGATGATTTCATGCCGCCCGCCTCGGCGCTCTCTCGTGCCGAACGACCACCGGGATATGATATCGTGAAATACGAAGATGGCATGCAGATTCTGTACGACGTCCTCAGCAAGGGCGTGTTCATCCAGTTGCGCGGCAAATCAGGGTTCCTCAAAGCCCCTTTCCAAACCAGCGGGAGGCGATACGCGCTGCGGAGGACTACTGCCGAGAGCTCGGGATGGGGCGATTCCCGCCCGCAATAGGGGCCCGAGAGAAGATGGGAAGCGCCCGGCGTATGTTGCCGTCTCAGGCTGAACGGCCTTGTTTTCCGATCGGACCGATCTACCCCACCTGCTCCACCGATAAGGAGCCTTTCGGAAGCGGTTTGATCAACGCCTTTGCGGAAACCGAACTATCGAGCCAATCGGCCCAACTCTCCTGTTCGAGAATGACGATCTGACGGTCATGGTAGGGAGCGATATCCGGCCCCGGTTCCATCGTCAGCATGGTGAACGCCTCGCCGACGTCCTCGGTCTCGCGCCAGATGCCGGCAATGGCAAAGATGGGCTCGCCGGTCTTGCGGAACAGCCACTTGTCCTTCCGCTTCTTCTTCGGGTCGGCCGGCGCGGTGAACTCGTAGAAGCCATCGGCGACGATGAGGCAGCGGTTGGAGGCGAACTCGCGGCCCTCAGAGCGAAAGTTATAGACCGGTTTTCTCGTCGGGCTCGGCCAGCTCCACCGGCGCTGAACCAGTTCCCCGGCTCCGCGCTCGCCTTCGATAGTCCGGACAATCGGCGCAGTATCGGTGATCTTGATATCCTCGCGCGCCTCGATATTGGGACGCCCCTCGGGAAAGCGGATCTTGATCTTGCGATGCTCGAACTCCTCGATGACCGAGGCCAGTTCGACCATTAGCCGGTAATCGTTGCACATGGCTCCTCCGAATGATCAGCATCTACAGCACCTCGCGGCGCGCTGCATTTGCAATGTAAGGCGCTGCGTCCGGATTTCGACTGCAGACTGGAGGCGCGGCTAGATCTGCAACTCCAATTGGTCCGCCGCGGTTTCCTCGTCATCCATGAAAGACGATAGCGTGATGCCGAGCAGGCGTATGCCTTTTGGCGTAGGGAACAACGGCTCAAGGAGCGATTGCGCGATTGCTTCGAGATCATCAAGCCGGCCGATCGACGTCGACGTCGTCCTGCTGCGGGTGATAATCTGGAAGTCGGCATATTTGACTTTCAGCGTCACGGTCCGCCCATGGAGGCCCTTGGCACCGCAATGACGCCAGACCTTGGCGGCAAGCGGTGGGATTTCGGCGCGGGCGGCGGCGAGATCGACAATGTCGACAATGAAGGTGTCCTCGGCGCCAACGGACTTGCGCGGCCGATCCGGTTGCACGGCCCGGTTATCGATGCCGCGGGAGATATTGTAGTACCAAGCACCCGACTTACCGAAATGCTCCTGTAGCCAGGAAAGCGATTTTGCCTTGAGATCCGCACCGGTCAGGATGCCAAGCCGCTCCATCTTGGCGGCTGTCGCCGGCCCGACGCCGTGGAATTTCTTGACCGCGAGCGCTTCAACAAACCCCGGACCATTCTTCGGTAAAATTACTGCTTGGCCATTGGGCTTGTTGAGGTCCGAGGCCATTTTCGCCAAGAATTTGCAATAGGAGATGCCGGCGGATGCGTTGAGGCCAGTGACCTCCTTGATGCGCGCCCGGATGATTGTCGCGATCTCGGTGGCGATTGGAATTCCCTGCTTGTTTTCGGTCACGTCCAGATAGGCTTCGTCCAAGGAGAGCGGTTCAATCAAGTCTGTGTGTTCGGCAAAGATCTCGCGAATTTAAGCGGAGACCGCGCGATAGGTGTCGAAGCGCGGCGGCACAAAAATCAGGTCCGGGCAGCGCCTTTTCGCCGTTACCGATGGCAGGGCCGATCGAACGCCGAAGGCGCGCGCCTCGTAGCTCGCCGCGGCAACGACGCCGCGCGCTGCTGAGCCACCGACGGCGACTGGCATTCCGCGAAGCTCTGGATTGTCGCGCTGTTCGACCGACGCATAGAAGGCATCCATATCGACATGGATGATCTTCCTTATCGGGTTGTCGCCGTCCGCGCTCATGTCATTTCCACATCGATCGCATGCGCGCGGTGACATCGATGCGGATCTGCTTGGCGCTGCGCTCGCTGGCGGCCGCCGAGACCTTTGGCCAACTCGTCCCCTCGAAGAACTGCAGGAGCGTGGCCGGGATGAAGCGCGTCCGCGACGCATAGACATGACGGTCGCCTTGGGCGTTCTGTCCGTGCGTGAAGAACCGTTGCGGCGTGAGAAGGGTGAGTTTGTCGCGCGCCCGCGTCATCCCGACATAGAGCAGCCGGCGCTCCTCCTCGAGTTCCGCGGTCGTGCCTGTGCCGAGATCCGAGGGAATGCAGCCGTCGACGACGTTAAGCATGTAAACGGCGCGCCATTCCTGCCCCTTTGCGGAATGGATTGTCGAGAGGATCAGATAGTCCTCGTCGAGCAGGGGCACGCCGGCCTGGCCACTGGTGGCATCCGGCGGGTCAAGCGTCAGTTCGGTGAGGAAGCGTTCGCGGTTGGGATATCCACCGGCGATCTGCTCGAGCTGGATGAGGTCGGCCTTGCGGGTATCGGCATCCTCGTGAATGCGATCGAGATGCGGTTCGTACCAGAGACGTGCGAGGCCGATTTCTCCAGGCCATCCGCCCTCGACTTTGCGGAGGGCTGTGAGCAAGGTGACAAAGGCGGGCCAATCCTCACCCGTCTTGGGCGGCGGCGGGATCTCCGCAAGCGATTGGAGTGGTTCGGGATCGGCCGCGATCGTGTCGAGGATCTTGCCGGCCGTCTGCGGACCAATGCCCGGCAGCATCTGCAGGAGGCGGAAGCCGGCGACGCGGTCTCGCGGGTTCTGCGCAAAGCGCAACGTTGCCAGGAGGTCTTTCACATGCGCGCTGTCGAGGAACTTCAGGCCGCCGAACTTCACGAACGGGATATTCTGACGCGTGAGCTCCACCTCCAGCGCACCGCTATGGCTCGATGTCCGGAAGAGCACCGCCTGCTGCTTTAAGGTCATGCCGACTTCGCGGTTCGCCAGCACCTGCTCGACAATGTAGTTGGCCTGGTCGGTCTCGTCCTTGACGGTGACGAGCATCGGCTTTTGTTCGGATTTCCGATCCGTCCAGAGGTTCTTCGTGAAACGCTCGCGGGCAAGATCGATCACGCCGTTGGCCGCCGCGAGGATCGGCTGCGTTGAGCGATAATTGCGATCGAGCGTGATCACGTCGGCCGGTTTTGGTGAGAACTTCTTCGGGAAATCGAGGATATTGCGCACCGTCGCCGCTCGAAACGAATAGATCGACTGGGCATCGTCGCCGACGACTGTCAGGCCGCGGCCGCCGGGCTTGAGACCCATCAAAATTGACGCCTGCAGGCGGTTGGTGTCCTGGTATTCGTCGACAAGGACGTGATCGAACCGGCCGCCGATGTCGTCGGCAAGCTCGGGGTCGGACATGACCTGCGCCCAGTAGAGCAGCAGGTCGTCGTAATCGAGCACGTTCTGCGCCTGTTTCGCCTCGACATAGCCGGCGAAAAGTTGCTTCACCTGCTCCTCCCAGCCCATCACATAGGGATAGGACGATTTCAGAACCTCGTTGATCGAGCTTTCCGAATTGACTACGCGCGAATAGATAGCAAGGCATGTGCCCTTGGTTGGAAACCGGGTTTCCATCTTCGAGAAGCCAAGCTCGTGGCGGACGAGGTTCATAAGGTCCGCGCTGTCCTCACGGTCATGAATCGTGAAGTCGACGTTGAGGCCGATCTGCTCAGCATACATCCGCAAGAGCCGCGCACCGATGCCGTGGAAGGTGCCGGCCCAGGCCATGGCGTCCGCCATGACGGCCGAATTGTCGCCGAGCACTTGCCGGCAGATCCGCTGCACGCGGCGCCCCATCTCCGCCGCCGCGCGTCGCGAAAAGGTCATCAGGAGGATGCGACGCGGATCGGCGCCATTGACGATCAGATGTGCGACGCGGTGGGCCAGCGTATTGGTTTTGCCGCTCCCGGCGCCGGCGATGATGAGCAGTGGCCCGCCAACTGAACCGTCGGCCAGGCCTATGCCATGCTCGATCGCCTCGCGCTGGCGATCATTTAGTTTTTCCAGATATGTCGCTGCCATCTGTCTATAGCTCGAAAAAAGAGGATACATCCCAAGATCGAAGCGCAAAGGATGACCGGAACATATAATGAACGTAGCAGCGTCACGGGCGAAAGAAAACCCTGGAGAGTGACCTCGCCTGCCCGCCATTGAGCGGTAGGTTCCATAATAGAACTTATGCGATATATTATAACATAACGAATCGTGCGATGAAAGACTTTCTGTGTTTGCAGGGTCCCCAGCCGTTTCCTTGACAACCTACATTTCAACCAGCAAGTGCCACAGCTCAATTGGCGGGCGCCCAACACGGTTATGTGATGATCTACCCAAAATGGTACGGGCCACTGCATCGTGGTGCTCGATTGCTATGGAATCCGCGGTTGTCCATGGTTTTACGGTGCAAGCGACAAAGGCCTTCACCCAATGGTTCAAGGTTTCCATCCAAGCGTCAGAAGTTCGCGATTGAACATAGCCAATTATAGCCGCGGTTTCGTAATTTCCGCCGTGAAGGCCAGCCATAAATCGCTGAACGCCACCGGTTGTCGACCTTCTGGTGTGAAGATACTCGCGCCGTTCTCGCTTTTTAAGGTCTGGAGTTGGAAGCCTTTTACATTCGATAGGAATTAGGGGATCATAATATGTATGCTGGCGGCCGTTGATCCAAATAGAGCAGCCTTTCGGGGAAGCTATCAGATCAATTGTCCTCCCCCCTTTTGCTGTATCCGGATCCTCAGGTTGAAAATTGATATGGTCGAGTTTGGCGCGCCGGGTATGGTTGTTTAGAAATTTGCACAACTGGCTCGTCAACGTCGTTTCGCTCGTTACATTTTTTCGGCGAATGGGGTCGTCCCGCCATAGTGGAAGGCAAGATAGTACGAATTGCATCATCTCACGCAGGAACGTTCCAGGTAGATGCATATCGGTGTCGAATGCGCCAGTTGCAGCGCCTGAAGGATCGTCAGCGAGCATCAAAAACCCTGGCCGCGAAGATCAAAGAGAAGGTCATCTGCATCTCGCAGTGCGATTGATTTTAACCAGTAACGTTCCCTGTCGGGTTTGATCAGATAGACAAACTTTCGATCGTAAATTCGCGCAATGCGGGTCATCGCTAGACTTGTGCCTCGCTTTTCATGCAGAAGTGCTTCGACGTGCTCCTTCAGATCTGACATTCCGCCCAGATCGACGTTGGCCTTTCCGAATGCAAAGAGTTCGCACCTCATCCCCGGCCAAGTTTGCGATTCGAGTGGGACTAGTTGATTGTCGCGATAAATTGCATTGATCTGAGAGCAAAGGAGCGAGCGAAACGCATCGATTCCGGTCGGCGGCTTGCCAGCTGGCGAGGCGAAGCCATGACGCATGAACTCTCTATAGTAGAGCGCTATGTCGTCTAGGACGATTGACTCGTTTTCGCTTAGGTCCAAATCGCCATTGGATGGGAATGGAAGCTCATAGATATCCTTGCAGGAGATCGCTGTCGCCTTTTTCGTGAAAAGCTTCGTACTATTTGCCGCGACGAACCCCTGTAGTTTAAGTTTGTTTTTGTTAAGCCATTTCGAGGCAGCTTTAAGCGGGCGTGGATCCTTACCAGAGAATCCAACGATCTGGTCTTTATAGGTAAGGTCGCCTTTGTCCCAAAAGCTATGATGTAGGTCCATTTGTTCGCGAACGAGAAGAAGTGGAGGTCGGAAAATTTCCGCCCTACGCGGCACTTCGATCGGAACTCGTGGCATCACCTTAATCTGGTCCGTCTCGACGCCATTCCCCGTCAAGCCTTCCGATGGCAGAAACTGCTTTCCGGTAATGTAGTCGACAATACTGCCTCGGCCCTTGTCTCCTTGGATGAACCCTTCACCGTGCTCCCAGCGATGCTTGGCTGCAAAGTCGCCAAGCGTCGAACACATTCGCAGCCGCGTGACAACAGCTTGAACGCGCACCCCGCCTAAGAGACCCGCACGCCAGACGACGACGCCACTGTCCTTCAGTAGATCACCACGGCGATGCCATTGAAGATCATAGTAATCGACTTCGAAACGAAGATCTGCTCGCGCGCGAGGTGTTCGTCGGAAAATTGCATGAAGAACCTTACGATCGTCAGTAGGTTCGCTTGCTTCAGCCACGACTGCGATTGCTTTTGTGTCCGCTGCATCAAACAAGCCGCGGATCGATACAAAGTCGAGGATCTCTCGGAGATCCCACTTCGCGATGAACTCCCTTCGAAAATCATCGGCACCCGGGTTATAGAGGAAATTATATTGCTGCAGCATGCAGAGGACACCACCCGGAGCCAGTAGTGACATGCTGTCATGGAGGAAAAGGAAGGCTATCTGCTTATCGGGCAGAGACTGATGGGCCTCATCATACCGCTTGCAGCTCTCGATCGCGCCGGGAGTGTCGAGTTCGGACGCGAACGGCGGATTCCCAACGACCACACCAAACCTATCCTTGAAACCGTCTTTTTGAAGATGCTCAAAAAAGCAACTTGTAATAATTGTCCTATCGATCAGGGGAGGAAATAGCTTTTTGCTGCGTCCAAGCTCATCAGAGGTAAGCTCGTCGCACATTGCAAGCGATAGACTGAAGGCAGCAAGCTCCACTGCACCATGCTCTAGATCGGTCCCGCGAAGGCGATGAACCAAGTCCTTTAAGACGGCGACAGAGGGACGACCCCAGTTATTTTTGCTACGCCAATGAAGAATGATCCTTTTATAAGCTTCTACGAGAAATATCCCTGAACCGCATGCTGGATCAAGAAGCAGCTCGCCATCGTTGACAATCTTATCGAGGCGCGCGGGGTCGAGTACTTCGTCCAAAAGCAGCCGTACGAGAGCAGGCGGTGTATATACGCTACTCTTCGTATTCTTCACAAACATTTGGTAGATATGGCTTATCAGCTCGACGGGCAAATCTTTGAAGGAATATCTTTTCCAAAAATCAAGCTGACCGTCTTTATCTTCCTTAGCATCGATCAGGCGCTGGAAGCCGGAAAGATCGAGGCCGTCCTTCAGGGCAAGCTTATGTTCGTCATCCAGCGAGAAAACACCGCCGTTGAATTTTAATTCAAGATCTTCAAGAAGAGCAACGAGCGCACTTCCTTGCGTCAAAATATCCGCGAAACCAGATGCGCCTGGTAGGAAACTACCGAAATAACCTTCACCAAGTGCGCCCCTCTCATCGAGGTAGGCAATAAGCAGTGAAAGGATCAGAAGACGACGGACCAACTCTGGCGCAATGTTGAGTTCGCCTCTCTTCAGTTTGGCATTGAGCAGGCCTATAGCGGTGATGAGCGCCCGGTGCGCGGCCTTCTCCCTGGATAAAAGTTTCTCCGATACTTCAGGATCATCCCAGATCGTGCCGTTGCGCAAAAGCTCCGCGTTCCAGTAGGCTTCTGCGCGCGCAATTTTTCCGGCTAGCCTGATGAAGTCGACCGGCCGACAAACGAGCGCACCATTTTTGTCGAGGAAATCTGCATCATGCCGGCAACGAAACAGTTGAACGAGACCCGGCGTGTGTCGATAGACCACAGGCACACCACCCCAGTTCCATAAACGCTTATGGAGGCGAGCGAACTCGGGGTCCTTCGCAGAACCTTTGGAGATATAGATGAAAGCTTGGGCCGGGCCGGGATGCCTTGCGCTTCCCGCTTCAAAGAAGACTGCGGTCGCGCCGTACTCGGCTGCCTTTTCCATGACGACGACTTCGGCTGGTGGGCGCCCTGCTGGCGAGTAGCCTTCCACGACCATAAAGCCGTCGATTAGCTTACCGTTCTGGGCAAGCGCATCGATCGCCGTCGCCAACGAGGGCTCGACGCGCAACGTCTCCTCAACGGCTGCCTTCGCTTTTCTCACGATTTGCGCTGCTTTTTGCTGAGTTCGAAGCCTTCGCGGAGAAGGTCGACCATGCTGATTCCATGCTCGACCGCATAGATTTTGAAGGCCTTTTTGAACGAGCGAGGCACCTTAAAATTTAAAGTCTGCAGGTCGTCGGCATTCGCCTCCGTCTGTGACGCTGTTCCGGTTTGAGTTTCGATCATGTGCCCCGCCTCGCCGAATCGAAATTTTAACGACGAGAAGTTGCATTCGCAACAAATATTTCAGTATTGCCGTAAAGGGAGAAAAACGGAAATACGGCTTGCTGGCTTTCTGTGTTTCGTGCCTCATATGATAGACCCATAGCTTCCCCTGCGGCGCAGAAGCATCCTCACCTCTGCCTGCCGACTGGACCTCTTCCGATTCGGCCCAAGTAAATCGAACCTAGGGATGAGGCAAGCGACGGCAGGAAATCCGCCGTAACCGGAAGCGGCTTCCCACCAAGCCTTATTTCACTGGTCGACAAACCAATGGTCGAAGCTCTTGGACGATGACGCCCGCTTTCGGCGAGAGCAGTACTCCGATCCAGTTGTCCGAAAACACCCCCGCCCCGTCGGCCGGCGAAAGCCAGATCACGTCATTCGTTTCGAGCTCGATCTTCACCTCGCTCCCGATCGGGCTGCCGACCACCGTCTGGACGTAATGGCGCTTGATCGGATGAACCGCGCCCTTCTGATCCGTCAGGCGGTTTTCGCGATAGTCCAGGGCGAGTTCCCCCTCCTCCGCAACCGCGGCGCAATCGACGGAACGCTCACACCGGATGACCGAGGAAAACCGGCACGTCCAGGCCAGGCTCGTTGGCCACATCGGGTTCTCACCGGCATATGCAGCGGTGGCGATCGCGAGGAGACCTGAAGCTAAGAGATAACGCATGGCCGATATGCCCCGAATCCTGCGCCGGAAACCTTGCGGTTCATCCAGCGATCATACAGAGGCGGAAAATTAAATATAGTTTATGTTTTCGGCAAGCCGTTTTTGGCAGGAAGTCGGGTTCAGTCCGCGCGAGCAGCGACATTCCCGGCATTTTCGATCAAAGAGGCGCGGACCCGCTCATGAGTTCTTGCAGGGGCACATCGAGGTTGATGCTGATGCGGGTAATCGTCTGCAAAGAGGGGTTCGCTATTCCTTCAAGGATTTGAAAATAAAAGGGATAAGTCACTTCGCACAGCTCGGCCATTTCTTTCTTGTTGAGGCCGCGTTTTTCCCGCTCGCGCTCCATGACCCGTGCCATGTTTCGCAGGATCCTCGTACCAAGCTCGGTGTCTGCCTTCTTGCGCTTGCTCGTCATCGTCGTATAAACTATAATTTACTCGTAGTGTGTTTGATGAGAAGAGTACGATGATCGCCAAAGCCAAGCCTCACCATGTCGTCCTCGGACTGTTTCTGACGGCCGCGGCCCTTCCCGCTCCCGCCACTGCCAGCGAATGGGGCTGCGAAGTGCTGCTGTGCGCCTCGTCTTCCAATCCGTCCTGGCGGGGCGTGTCCGCCTGCCATCCGCCGATGAACCGGCTTATCTCCGCGATGAAAAAGCCGGGCTTCGACTGGCCAACCTGCCCCGAGGCGGGAACGGGTTCGCCGGGTCACGAGCGATATGCGGATTGCCCGGAGGGCTATCAGGTCGGAAGCAGGGGGGACCGCAATGGATTCGCCCGAGAGGGCGATCTCTGCGTCAAGACAGTCAACATTTGCCAGGGCAGAACGCACGGTCTCTACAGTTCTGATCGGCAGCGGAGCTGCATACAAACGGTCTCCATATCCCGACCGCTCAGGTCAGAGCCATACTATTTCGATATCAAGAATGACACTTCCGGGCAAACCGAGCGGCATTGGTTCGGGCTCAACAGATAGACGGTTTTCCTCGATTAAGAAAGGTTTAATCCATGCGTACGGTTAACCGGCATACCTTGCTTGGTCACGTCGGAAACATCATGCCGCTGAAGGGCGTGTTGAAGGTGAATGTGGCGACCAATCGCGAGTGGCAGTCGGACGGAGAGCGCAAAAGTGCCACCGACTGGGTTCAGATCACGGTCCTGGACAAGAAGCAGGCGGAATGGATCGAAGGGCACGTCGAAGAGGGCGATCTCGTCTACGTGGAATCCCGCGTGTCCAACAGCAGCTATGAACGCGCCGGCGAAAAGGTCTATGCCACCGACGTCATTGCGCAGCTCTTCAATCTCGTATCGAAAAAGACCTCATGATGCTCACTCGGGCCGTCATGGCCGTGGGGATTTCGCAATTGTTGATGCTCGCCGTCGCCTCGGCTTCAACGAATCGTCACACGATTGTCGGTGCAGCGGTCTGTGATCGTGACGCCTGCCAGGATGTTACGCTCTGGATCTGGGATGGCGATACCTTCACAGTCCACGACGGGACCGGCAGGCGCGAGAAGATCCGCATCGAGAACATCGATGCGCCGGAGATTGACGGAGCGTGCGCCGCGGAACGCGTTGCAGCGCTGCAAGCGAAGGACGAACTGGCAAACCAGGTGTCGGGTCACCGGATCGAATTGGTCCGTGGCAAACTTGACCGCTACGGACGCCAGTTGGCGCGCGTTGCCGTGGAAAGACGCGATGTCGGAGAAACTCTGATCGAGCTTGGCCTCGTGCGCCGGTGGGATGGCTGGCGAAAGCCATGGTGCCATAGCTGACCTCGCCGCTCTCGCGGGGAAGGCAGGCATATTCCAGCCGAGAGCAGATCCCGGCCTCGGGATGAACAACCCGAGCAATATCGGGTGAGAGGAGATGTGTTCTGCCGCGACGCCTGTGCAGCAACCGACGCCTCCATAGGGAACGGACCAATCCCGCTCTTCTGGAATGGCGACCTGGTCCAGCGCGGGGCTATGACGATCAACCCGCAAGGGGTCCGTTAGCAAGCTACGGCCGCTGCGGCATGCGCCTTCGCGGTGATCGCGCCCCGCCCCGGACCAAACATGGCGCCATCGAGCGGGAATTGGCCCGCTCCCGGATGGAGCCTCACCATGTCGCACGATCTCTCGCTCGCCCAATCACATGCCTTTCACCTCGCCCGTACGCTCATGGTCCCGGTGACCTTGTTCCGATCGGCTGGAGAGTACGGCGTCCTGCCGAGCGAGGAGCTCGACGACGCCGACGTGGACGTGATCCACGAGATCGATCCCTTCGACTTCGGGCCGGCTCACTGAGACCGCCCTGCCCTCCTCTGAGGTGCCGCATCCATGCGGCGTCCGCAAGGGAAGCGGCGCCGCGGCGGGGCGCGGGTTCCCCTCGCCCCGATTTCCGCGCCCTTGCAGCCGCCGCTTGGCGCGGCGGGTGTCGGTCTGCTGCGCAAATGTGTGGACGGGAAATGAAGGGGGTGGCCGCTGGCGCGGCCGGATCGGCATGAAAAGAGAGAAAATCAGAGAGTTGAAGGAGAAGGTGAATTGCGGTGCGCTTCTGGAGCGGGCCGGATTTGCCGTCGACGTCAAGGAGAGTACGCGCCGGGCCGTCAAGTTTCGCCGGGGCGGCGAAATCGTCATCGTGACGCATGAGGGGAAGGGCTGGTTCGATCCGCTCAGCGACGACAAGGGCGATATCTTCGCGCTCGTGCAACGCCTTGATCATGTCGACTTTGTCGAGGGTGTCGAAAGCGTCGCGTCTCTGGTCGGTTTCCAGACCAGCGATCCGGTCTGGGCGAAGGCACCCCGCGAACGGCCCGCAGCGACGAGCCTTGCGGATCGATGGTCGGCGCGACGCGTTCCATGGCGCGGGTCCGCAACTTGGCGCTATCTCTTCGGCTCGCGCTTCCTTCCGACGAGCGTGCTGCGAATGGCAATCATGAGCAACCAGCTTCGCGAAGGTCCATATGGCAGCATGTGGGCGGCCCACACGGACGATGGCGGCATTGTCTGCGGCTGGGAGGAGCGCGGCCCGGAATGGCGCGGGTTTTCGACGGGCGGCTCGAAAACCTTGTTCCGTCTTGGCGCGCGGGATGCCTTGCGCCTGTGCGTCACGGAGGCGGCGATCGACGCGATGAGCCTTGCGGCCTTCGAAGGTCTCCGCGAGGGTTCGCTCTACCTCAGCACCGGCGGGGGGTGGTCTCCCCTCACCGATGCGGCCCTGCGGATCTTGGCGTCGCGTCCCGGCGCCACGCTGGTCGCGGCGACTGACGCAAATGATCAGGGCGAGACATTTGCCGAGCGTCTGCGCGTCCTCGCCGACAGCACCGGTTGCGCCTGGCAGCGGTTGCGGCCCACGGCGGACGACTGGAACGAGGCGCTCCAGGAAAAGGCGAAGATGGAAAAGGAGAGAAGGGAGGAATGGAAAAAGGCGAGGCGTGCCGGATGCGCGCCGCCCGCGTCAAGGGAAGCTTCGCCCGGCGGAGCCGGCCCTTGACCCGGCCGGTCGCGATGCCGGCGGTCGAGGAGGGGTAACAGAGGACTGAGGAAGAAGGCAGGGTCGAGAAGGCTGTGCCGCACTTCGGTCCGATAACCCCGAAGGAGCCGCATATGACCACCGCACCCACAATCCGCAAGGTATTCCAGGGCATCGCCGACCGCCACCAGATGTATCGCATGTTCGACCGCCATGCCGGGCGCGTTCACCGCCGCGCTGACGACGCAACGGCGCTCTATGCAGGGGAATGGTTCGAGATCGGCGAGGCCGAGCACGACTATATGTTCGCGGTGGAAGCGCCGCTCTGGATCCGTGGTTCGATGTTCGCGCTCCGGCAATTCCTGACCGGCTCGGTGACGTCAGTATTTTTCGCGCTGCGCATCGACGACGCCATCCGTTACTTTCATGGCTACTGCGATCTTTCCGACGATATGTCCGTCGAGCGCATGCGTCTCGCCATCATCGAACGCGAGAGCCGGCCGGTGCGGGCGATGACGCGGGAAGAACGTCTCGAGCACATCTGGAGCTGCACCGCCGAGCCCTATCGCGGCTACGCCGAACATCGATGGCCCCATGCGTCCCGCGGCCGGCGCACCGTGCTCTTCTTCGGCGGAAAACTGGGCAGCGTCCCGAAACTGCTCGAAGCCATGACCGACGTGGAGATCGCCGCCAAGCTGCCGGTGCATCTGCGCTATCTGCCGGATGCGGCTGCGGCGTGATGGGGGCGGACATGACCTATCGGGTTTCATGGGACATCGACATCGATGACGCCAAATCGCCAATGGACGCCGCCAGCAAGGCGCACGAAATTATTCGCCGGCCGGGCACATCCGCGAACGTCTACAATGTCGAGGCGCCGGACGGCGTCGTCACCGTCGTGGGTCTGCAAGCGGGGGGCCTGCGTATCGCAAAGTCCTCCCCTGCTCTTCTACACACCCTCGATCGCGCCGAACGCTTTATCTCGGGTTTCGAGGGTGACGATCGCCAGGAGGGCGTCGATCAACTCCTGACTGATATTCGCGCCGCGCTGCAGGGGCGGATGAGAAACGGGAAGAAGAAGGGGTCGAAAAAGACCTCCCGCATGCGCGCCCGGCACGTCAAGGGCAGGCGTTGCCGCTGAAGCGGCCCCTGACCGGCCGTCCGCGACGCGGGCTCCGGACCGTGCAAGACAAGGTCTGAAGAAGGAAGGACATCGCTCCGCTTCGGACCGCATCACCCTCTCATCCCATCGCAAGCGCCCTCACCTGCTGGAACCCCTTCCCGCGGGCGATGGCGCACGCCTGCTCACAAGGAGATTTCGATGAGCAACGATCCTTTCACGCTCGATATGTTCGGCAACACCGCGCTGACATCCGGTCTGGGCCTCGGTATGTCCGCCTTCAGCGGCCACGATCCCTTCGGCGCCAATGACGACGATCCGGACCCGACGCCACCCGCCCCTGCCCCGGCTCTGCCGATCACCGCGGCGCGCAAGCCGGCCCCGCGCAAGCAGGGCGCGCGCAGCAATTTCTACCTCGACGACGAGGGCCGCGGTCTCGCCGCCGGCTGGAAGGAGCGAGCGAAGGCGAACGTCGCCGCCATCCTGATCGCCGGCGAAATCGAAAAGCAGGACCGCCCGGCGACATCAGAGGAACAGCGGAAACTCATACGCTTCACCGGCTTCGGCGCATCGGAGCTGGCGAACGGCATGTTCCGCCGGCCGGGCGAGGTGGAGTTCCGCGAGGGTTGGGACGATCTCGGCAGTTCGCTGGAGGCGGCCGTCAACGATGCCGACTATGCCTCGCTCGCCCGCTGCACCCAATATGCGCATTTCACGCCCGAATTCATCGTCAAGGCGATGTGGGCCGGGCTCCAGCGTCTCGGCTGGCGCGGTGGCCGCGTGCTGGAGCCGGGCATCGGCACGGGGCTGTTCCCCGCGCTGATGCCGCCGGCCTATCGCGCCAACAGTTGTGTCACAGGCATCGAGCTCGATCCGGTCACGGCGCGCATCGTCCGGCTGCTGCAGCCGAAGGCGCGCATCGTCAACGGCGACTTCGCTCGCACCGATCTCGGCGTCGTCTATGACCTTGCCATCGGCAACCCACCCTTCTCCGACCGGACCGTCCGCTCGGACCATCACTATCGACCGCTTGCGCTGCGTCTGCACGACTACTTCATCGCCCGCTCAATCGACCTCTTGAAGCCCGGCGGGCTGGCAGCCTTCTTGACGAGCAGCGGCACCATGGACAAGGCAGACGCGACGGCGCGCACGCATATCGCAAAATCGGCCAATCTCGTCGCCGCCATCCGACTGCCCGAGGGCAGCTTCCGCCGTGACGCCGGTACGGACACCGTCGTCGACATCCTCTTCTTCCGCAAGCGCAAGATCGCCGAGGCGCAGGACGACGTTTCGTGGCTTGAGATCGACGAAATCCGCCCGGCTACGGATGACGAAGGCGCCATCCGCGTCAACCGCTGGTTCGCCGACAACCCCGACATGGTTCTCGGCACCCACGCGCTGACCTCCGGTCCATTCGGCGAAACCTATACCTGCCGTCCCCGCGTCGGCGAGGATCTTGCCGCGTCGCTGAACGCTGCCGTCGGCCTCCTGCCGGAAAACGTCTATGACGGCGAGCCGACCGAGATCGATCTCGATCTCGAGGAGGAGCTGGCCGAGATTGTCGACCTGCGGCCCGGCAACGCCAATGTTCGCGAAGGCAGCTACTTCATCGACAACAGGCAGGGCCTGATGCAGATCGTCGACGGTGCGCCCGTCGTGATCAAGGTCAGGAAGGGCCGTACCGGCGACGGTCTGACGGAAAAGCACGTCCGTACCATCCAGAAGCTGATCCCGGTTCGCGACGCGGTGCGCGAGGTGCTGAAGGCCCAGGAGACCGGCCGGCCATGGCGCGACCTGCAGGTCCGGCTGCGCATCGCCTGGTCGAGCTTCGTCAGGGATTTCGGGCCGATCAATCACACGACCGTCAGCATCACCGAGGACGACGAGACCGGCGAGACCCGCGAGACGCATCGCCAGCCGAACTTGCAGCCCTTCCGGGATGACCCGGATTGCTGGCTGGTCGCCTCCATCGAGGACTACGACCTCGACACGGATACGGCCAAACCCGGTCCGATCTTCACGCAGCGCGTCATCGCGCCCCCTGCCCCACCGTTGGTGACGAATGCCGGCGACGCGCTTGCCGTCGTGCTCAACGAGCGCGGCCGCGTCGACCTCGACCATATCGCCGAGCTTCTCCACTGCGACCGCGACAAGGTGGTCGACCAACTCGGTGACACCGTGTTCCAGGATCCGGCCGACGGCGCGTGGCAGACCGCCGACGCCTATCTCTCCGGCCCGGTCCGCACCAAGCTTGCCGCAGCTGAAGCCGCCGCGGCGCTCGATCCGATCTTCGAGCGCAATGTCCGCGCGCTTCAGGCGGTGCAACCCGCCCCTCTCCGTCCCTCGGATATCACCGCGCGGCTCGGTGCGCCCTGGGTTCCGCCCGCCGATGTCGTCGCCTTCGTCAAGGAGAAGATGGAAGCCGATATCAAGATCCACCATATGCCGGAACTCGGTTCCTGGACTGTCGAAGCGCGCCAGCTCGGCTATCGCGCCGCCGGCACGTCGGAATGGGGAACGAGCCGCCGGCACGCCGGCGAACTGCTCGCCGATGCGCTCAATAACCGCGTGCCGCAGATCTTCGACACCATCAAGGACGTCGGCGGCGAACGGCGGGTGCTGAACGTCGTCGATACCGAAGCTGCCCGCGAGAAGCTGCAGAAGATCAAGACGGAATTCGAGCGCTGGGTCTGGACCGACCCGGAGCGGACCGACCGGCTAGCCGGCGTCTATAACGAGCGCTTTAACAACCTCGCGCCGCGCAAGTTCGACGGCTCGCATCTCCAGCTGCCAGGCGCCTCCGCCGCATTCCAACTCTACGCGCACCAGAAGCGCGGCATCTGGCGCATCATCGCCGATGGCGCGACCTATCTCGCCCACGCCGTCGGCGCCGGCAAGACGATGACCATGGCCGCGGCGATCATGGAACAGCGCCGTCTCGGCCTGATCGCCAAGGCGATGCTGGTCGTACCAGGCCATTGCCTTGCCCAGGCCGCCCGCGAGTTCCTGGCGCTCTATCCTTCCGCCCGCATTCTCGTCGCCGACGAGAGCAACTTTACGAAAGACAAGCGGGCGCGCTTCCTGTCACGCGCGGCGACGGCAACCTGGGACGCGATCATCATCACCCATTCAGCCTTCAGGTTCATCGCTGTCCCCTCCGCCTTCGAACAGAGCATGATCCAGGACGAGCTGCAGCTCTACGAGGATCTGCTGACCCGGGTCGAGCCCGACGACCGTGTCTCGCGCAAGCGTCTCGAACGGCTGAAGGAGGGTCTGGAGGAGCGGCTGACAGCGCTGGCTACCCGCAAGGATGATCTGCTGACCATCTCGGAAATCGGCGTCGACCAGATTGTCGTCGACGAGGCGCAGGAATTCCGCAAGCTATCCTTCGCCACCAATATGTCGACGCTGAAGGGCATCGATCCGAACGGCTCGCAACGCGCATGGGACTTGTTTGTAAAGTCTCGGTTCCTCGAAACCAAGAACCCCGGCCGCGCGCTCGTACTCGCCTCCGGCACGCCGATCACCAACACGCTTGGCGAGATGTTCTCCGTCCAGCGCCTGCTCGGCTACGACGCTCTCCATGAACGCGGCCTGCATGAATTTGATGCCTGGGCATCGTGCTTCGGCGACACGACCACGGAACTGGAAATCCAACCGTCCGGCAAATACAAGCCGGTCAGTCGCTTCGCCTCCTTCGTCAATGTTCCGGAACTCATCGCCATGTTCCGGGCATTCGCGGACGTGGTGATGCCCGCCGATCTCCGTGAATATGTGCGTGTTCCGGCCATCTCCACCGGCGGGCGCCAGATCGTCACCGCGACGCCCACCGCGGCATTCAAGATGTACCAGCAGATCCTCGACAGCCGCATCAAGGCGATCGAGATGCGCGAGGGGCCGGCGCAGCCCGGCGACGATATCCTGCTTTCCGTCATCACCGACGGTCGCCATGCCGCGATCGACCTGCGCCTCGTCATGCCCGCCAACGACAATGAGCCCGACAACAAGCTCAACCTGCTTGTCCAGAACGCCTTCCGCATCTGGCAGGAAACGGCGGACCAGGTGTTCGTGCGGTCGGACGGCAAGCCCTATGACCTGCCGGGCGCCGCGCAGATGATCTTTTCCGACCTCGGTACGATCAACGTGGAAAAGACGCGGGGGTTTTCGGCCTATCGCTGGATCCGCGACGAGCTGGTCCGGCTCGGCGCGCCCGCCAGCGAGATCGCCTATATGCAGGACTATAAGAAGTCCGAGGCCAAGCAACGCCTGTTCGGGGATGTCCGCGCGGGCAGGGTGCGCTTCCTGATCGGCTCCTCCGAGACGATGGGCACTGGCGTCAATGCCCAGCTCAGGCTGAAGGCACTCCATCACCTCGATGTGCCGTGGCTGCCGTCGCAGATCGAGCAGCGCGAGGGCCGCATCGTCCGGCAGGGCAACCAGCATGATGTCGTCGACATCTTCGCCTATGCGACGCAGGGTAGCCTGGATGCCAGTATGTGGCAGAACAACGAGCGCAAGGCCCGGTTTATCGCCGCGGCCCTCTCCGGCGACACGTCGATCCGTCGGCTGGAAGATCTCGGTGAGGGTGCCGCCAATCAGTTTGCGATGGCGAAGGCCATTGCCAGCGGCGACGAGCGCCTGATGAAAAAGGCGGGTCTGGAAGCCGACATCGCCCGCCTCGAGCGCCTGCGCGCCGCCCATGACGACGATCTCTTCTCGGTGCGCCGGCGGCTGCGGGAGGCCGAACGCGATATCGAGGTCGCGACGCGCCGGATCGACGAGATCGGCAAGGATATCGCGCGGCTGGTACCGACAGCAGGCGAGGCTTTCACGATGACCGTCCTCGGGGAGCGACACGTTGAGCGCAAGGACGCCGGGCGCGCGATGATGAAGGAAATCCTCACGCTGGTCCAGCTTCAGCAGGAGGGCGAGGCCCAGCTCGGCTCGATCGGCGGCTTCGACGTCATCTACGAGGGCGAGCGCTTCGGCAAGGACGGGTATCACTACCGCACCGTCCTGCAACGCACCGGCGCCGACTACGAGGTCGATCTGCCAGTGACGGTCACACCGCTCGGTGCAATCTCCCGTCTCGAACATGCGCTCGATGATTTCGAGGGCGAGCGTTACCGCCAGCGCCAGCATCTGGAAGACGCCAACCGCCGGCTCGCCTCCTACCGCGCGCACGAAACCGGCACTTTCGCCTTCGCCGACGAACTCGCCGCCAAGCGCCGGGAATTGGAGGAGGTCGAGGAGGTGCTGGCCGCTGAAGCCCGCGCCACCGCCGAGCCTGTCGCGCAAGCGGCGTAATGCCGGCGACGATCATGGCGGGAGCAACGCAGCCGCCGCATAGCTGCGTTGCACAATAAATGTTTTCCAGACGGTCAAGAAACGGGCATTATGCTCGCAGTTGATGCACATGGCGGTTTTCTCCTCCCAGTGCCCGCCGCGTCAGCTGTTCCCCTCTGGAGGTTTCGACCTTCACACTTCAATGGGCCGCGTTTTCGCAGGCCCATTTTTTTTGCTCAGGTTTCGGCCGGTCACATGCGCGATGCTGCCAACCGCGCGATCTCGACCGTCGCATCGTATCCGATCCCGTTCGTCGTGATCGTGACGTCGTCTTTCCCCTTGAACAGATAGACGGCATAATAATCCGTCTCGTTCTGATCGAGCTTTAGCCCCCAGGCGCTGTCGCCGACATCCGGTACCTCGACGATTTCTCCCGGCTTAGCTTGCGCCTTCTGGCCTGCGATCATCTGGTCGAAATACGCCCGCTCGCTGCCGGCCGGCACGCCCTGGCTTTCTCCTGCAAAATACATCACCTGCGCGTAGGCATCGGCCCTCCCGCCCTGCCAGGAGCAGAGATTGGCGCTTGTCTCGCGTATCGTCGCCGGTGCGCCGATGAACCGCTCCATCTCGGCGCCCGTCACCTTCTGGCAAGCAATCACGTCAGGGTTGACGCCCGCCGGTGGCTGTGCCGCGCCATCTGCGGCCAAGGCAGGCGCTACCGTTGCCAGCGCAAATATCATTCCCGTGGTGGTCCGCACGCTCTCTCCTTCAATTCGACTGGCGACGATGCTCGCCGTCAATCCGGGCGAGAACATGGTCGATGGCGAAAGGACGGAAAGGGGAAGAAAAGGGAGAAAAAGGAGGGAAGGAATCCGATCGCAGATCGGTCCTCCCGCCGGCGCTTCGCTCAACCGCCGCCTGCGCATCCCGGCAACTCGTCCTTCGCAGGGCCGTCGGCCCCGCTTGTCCTTCGTCGCAGGGACGCTCGGCGGCAGTTGCGCCGGTCCGGCCGCCCCGCGGTCCGGGAGGTGTCTTCGGAAAAAAGAAGACACGAGAAGGACCGGCAAGAGGGCCGCGTCCGTACCCCGGAAAGGAATATCCCATGCGTGTTGCTGTCGTCGATCCCCGATTGCTCAAGGACAACCCCGACAAGGCTCGCCAGTCGAAATCGTCGCCCCAGGCCGATGCCTTGATGGTCGCCACGATAAAGGCGGTCGGCATCATCAATCCTCCGATCGTTTTCGCCGAACCCGGTGGTGGAAACGGCCTCATCATCGACAACGGCCATCGCCGCCGGGACGGGGCGATCGCCGCCAACCTCGACGAAATCAAGGTGCTGGTCATCGAGGCGGCGAACGACAATGGGGCGATGCGCAACATGGTCGAAAACATCGCACGCGAGAATCTCAATCCCGTCGACCAATGGCGCGGGGTCGAACGCCTCGTCGCGCTCGGCTGGACCGAGGAAGCCATCGCACTGGCGCTTGCCCTCCCCGTCCGCCAGATCAAGAAGCTCCGCCTGCTTGCCAATCTCTTCCCCAGTATGCTGGAGCAGATCGCGCTGGGCGACATGCCGAGCGAGCAGCAACTTCGCATCATCGCCGCCGCCAGCGTCGAAGACCAGGAGTCGGTCTGGAAGGCGAGCAAGCCGAAGAAGGGCGATACGGCGCAATGGTGGTCGATCGCCAACGCTTTGAACAAGAAGCGCATGTATGCGCGCGATGCCAGCTTCGGCGATGACCTTGCCGCATCCTATGGCATCGAATGGTTGGAGGACCTCTTCGCTCCTGCGAACGAGGATAATCGCTACACGACAAATGTCGAAGGCTTCCTTGGCGCACAGCACGAGTGGATGACATCGAACCTTCCGAAGCGCGGCGCGATTGTCGAAGTCAACAGCTATGGCCAGCCGGAGTTGCCAAAGAAGGCCGAGCGCGTCCATGGCAAGGCGCTGAAGTCAGACCGCACGGCAATGTATCTCGACCGTGAGGGCAAGGTCCAGTCGATTGTCTACCGGCTGCCCGACGAAAAGAAATCGACGGTCAAGGGCGGCACGGCAACGATTGGTGGCACCGGCGGCGACGAGCCCATCGTGGCGTCCAAGCCGCGTCCGGACGTGACGCAGCGTGGTCACGACGTGATCGGCGATTACCGCACCGACGCGTTGCACGAGGCACTCGGCCGCGCGCCGATCGAGGATGACACGCTGATGGCGTTGCTGGTCCTCGGCTATGCCGGCACCAACGTCCGCGTCGATTCCGGCGCCGGTGGCGCGATGTTCGGCGGAACCCGCTTCAACCGGCACGCGGCGATGCTGTTCGACGACGACGGGAAGTTCCTGTTCGACCTGGACACCCTGCGGATTGCCGCGCGCAAGACGCTCATCGACGTCCTGTCATGCCGTCGCGGCATGTCGAACAGCGGTGTCCTGTCCCGCGTTGCCGGCGGGGCCATCGGGGCGGATGCCTTCCTTCCGAACATGGGCACCGTCGATTTCCTCGAATGCCTTTCTCGTCAGGCACTCGAAACTTCCTGTAGCGAAGCGTCGGTCTCGCCGCGTCAGCGCGTTCGCGAAACCCGCGCGGCGCTGGTCGAGCATTTCAAGGAGGGGCACTTCGTCTACCCCGCTGCCCGGTTCGCGCCGGAGCTGTCCGAGCTTTCCGAGATCCTCAAGGCCCGCGGCATTGCTGCGGAGGACGACGAACAAACCGAGGACGATCAGGCTGAGAGCGATGGCGAAGAGGCCTCCACCACCGAAGCTACCCCGGAGGTGATCGACGACGCCGCGCAGGCGGACGGCGACACCCAGACGGAGGAGACCGTCATCGAGGACGACACCGCCTATTCGGTCGCCGCTGAATAGGCCGCCGCACTTCCCTTTCCCGCTCGACACCTCCGCCGGCACCACCGGCGGCGGAGGTGTGTCCGGCAACCCGATCCTGCAGGAGAACGCTATGAATGCGGACCTGATCATCTCGCTCGCGCCCATCGGTTCCGTCGTCGAATGGTCCGACGGAGCCCCCCGTCCCCCAGAGCACCACGTCGCGACGCTCTATCACTGGAATCACAACAACGGCGCCGGTCTTCTCGTCCGCAAATGCGGCGAGACTGGTCCGGATCATCCCGGCGCCCAGCCCTTTTTTATGCTCCGCTGTGAGGACGACCTTCGCACGTTTTCCGTCGGCCTTACCTATCGTTTCCGAATTGCCTCCCGCCCGAAGATCGGATCGATCCGGATCTTCGAGCGGGACGATCCCGCCGCCCTGATGCTTCATCTTGCCGATGACTGGGACGCCGCCCGCGCCTGGCTCACCGACAACACCGCCTTGTCCGACGCATTCACGGTTGAAGTCACGGCCGACGAGCTGGCGGCTGATCATGTCGAGGGGAGGACGGCGGCATGAACCCGATCGATCTTCCCGACGATTCTGCTTCGGCCCTTGAGGATACAGGGGTCGAGTTCGGCTCCAGCAGTGAGGGCTTTCCGGTCGCCCGACTGGGCGATCTCCTGCTCGCCATGCTGCCACGCTCGACCGGCGGCGGGTTCCTCGCCAGCGCATGGCGCCTGGCACGACCGCTATCGACGTTGCGGCGCGAGGATTTCTACGAACACGACGGCGAACTTGCCAATCCGGCCGCATTCCGGGCGCGTGTTCTGGAAACCGCGCAGCATAGGCGCGAATTGTCGAGGCTTCAGCGTCTCCAGACCAGGATGGTCTGCAGCACGCCATGGGGGTCTTCACAGCTTGCGACGATCTATGCCGAGGGCATCGCCGCGCACATGACCGCCGGACATGGCGGCTTTCGCCTCTCGGCCGAGCGAAACAAGCGGATCATTCCGTCTCTTCGGATCGGTTCGGGTTGGTACGAGGAGGATGAAGCCTGGGCGATTGTCGCCCTCACCTTCCCCGAGCTGTTTACGAGCTACGAGCGCGCGCTCGCGGATCGCACGATCCGGGACAAATGGCCGGACGAATGGGAGGCGATCTTCGGACGTCCGCTTCAGCCAGGAGAATCGAGCGGCAAGGACCGCCGAGACTTCGAGCACCGTCATGACGGCGACTGGATCGTCGCGTTGGCGATCACCTCCGGCCATCATCCTGGCATGGTCGAAGTGGTGGCCATCCTCGGCGGTCGACGTGGCGCCAATACCATGGAGCGGCGGTTCCTGGTGCCGAAGCCTGAATACGAAGGACGCGGACCGTTCGGCTTCGTCATCGATGAGGGGCGTCATGCCGCCTATGATGGCCCGTCGTCCTTCGTCGGATGGGAGCGGAGGAAAGCGTCATGAACTTGCTTTCCGATTGCCGCTCGCTCCTGTCCCGCATGGAAGAGGCACGCCGGCAGACACAGCACCAGCTCGACCTGATCGACCGGCAGATTATCCGTCGGATGACAGCGGTCATTCCGCACCCGCATCCGCGCCGGCGCTCCTATCGGCGAGGCCAGCCGCCGGAGCCCGGAGCCTTCCTCGCCCGGTATCGCGCCAACCTCGCCGCGATCACGGCCGAGCGGCAGCAGGAGATCGATGCGCTATCGCGCAAGCTCGCCCGGCA
>NZ_JBXAFY010000013.1:0-92305 GCF_058793575.1 Shinella sp. GW835-FHT14H05
ATAAGCCCACCCACATGAGATCGTCAACAGCTCAAAACAAGAAAAATCAAAAAAGTGACAACGTGTTGAAAAGATAGGGGTTTCTTGTTTTGTAGAGACTGAAAGGCCCTCGAAGCCCCCTCGCAAAGCCCAAATCACTGCGCAAAACTTTGTCCAGATGGTCAAACAGTGGGGCGAGAGGCCGATATTGCGCCGCGGTACCTCAAAGGCACCCGGTGCATAACGAGAATGTCGGGGAAAGCCCGACGGTTTCGCTTGACTTTGCGCATAAAGAAAAGGGCGCCAGCGGATATCCGCGGCGCCCTCCCCTGCCGGTCTTGGCAAGGCTTTCAGCCCTTCAGCTTGGACATGATCTGTTCAAGGAAACCGAGCAGCACGGCCGAAACCACGAAGGCGAGGTGAATGAAGGTCAGCCACATCAGCTTGGTGTCCGTATATTGCTGCACATTGAGGAAGACCTGCAGCAGGTGGATCGACGAGATCGCGACGATGGAGGATGCGACCTTGATCTTCAGGCTTCCGGAATCTAGCTTGCCGAGGAAGGAGACATCCGCCTCCGCCTCGTCGAAGCGGCTGACGAAATTTTCGTAGCCGGCGATCATCACCATCAGGATCAGGCTTGCGACGAGCGCTGCATCGATCAGTCCGAGCATGGCGAGGATCATCTCCGCATCGTCGAAGACGAAGACGTTCATCGCAACCTTGCCGAACTTGTAAAGGAACGACACCGCATAGACGGCAAGGGCGGCGACGAGGCCGAGATAGAAGACCACTAGGATCCAGCGGCTCGACAGGATGATGCGTTCAACCAGCAGTTCGAGGGATTTCATAAATTGGGCTCCAAGGATTCGGCATGATTAAGCGCTGATTAACCAATGCTCCAAAGCCTCGCAAGGCCTGCGCGGTAGACGCAAAAAGGGCGGCGTCCGCAAACGCCGCCCTTTCAAGGACACATCATCCTTATGCCCGACGGAACAGGCCCGCAATCAGCGACAGGACCAGAAGGGCCAGGAAGACGAAGAACAGGATCTGCGCAATACCGGCGGATGCACCGGCAATACCACCAAAGCCGAGCAGGCCGGCGACGAGCGCAATCACGAGAAAGACTACAGCATAATAGAGCATTTTGAACTCCTTCCTTGTATTGCTTGAAGAACGGCGGACGGTGGGAAAGGTTCCCGGACGTTTTATGGAATAAAACTGTTTTGTAACGACCGACTTTTCCATAAAACGATGCCGCCGCGGCCTTTCGGCTGCGGCGGCATGAGCGGTGACCGATGTGGTCGCGGACATCTACTTTGCGCAATTCTTGCCAAATCGTTTCCGATTCAGGCGGTCATGGCATTAGTGACGCTGCGCCCAATCGTCGATCTGCCGCTCGGCCTCCTCCTTGGCGAGGCCGTAGCGCTGCTGGATCTTGCCCGAAAGCTCAACCCGGCGGCCCTGGATGACATCGACATCGTCATCCGTAAGCTTGCCCCATTGGGTCTGGGCCTTGCCCTTGTATTCGGTCCACTTGCCTTCGATGATATCCCAGTTCATGTCGCTGTCCTTTCAGTTCCTTGGAACGCCGTGGCGTTGACGAGAGGAAAACCGTTCAGCCTGAAAAAGGTTCCCGATTTGCTCAATGCATGACGGGACGACCGTCTGTTTTGGTGTTTTCGGCAACGATGACGCCCTCTGCTGGCGGACTTACCTGGCGCACGTCGACCTCGAGACCTTGTCGGGTCATGGTCCAGCTGATCTCAACGTCTTCTTCGATCCAGGCCGGATCAATTGCCGCGCATCGGGCATGCACGATGCGCCTGCTGGCACCGGCGCCACCGAGCGCCGATGGCAGCGCGCTCTGACATTCTTCCATGGATTCGAACGCCACCTGGGGCGCTTGCAGTTCTTCACAGGCGAGGCTGCCATGGCTGCAGCCGACCAAAAGCATGATTGCGGCTATATGTTCCATTTCATGTCTCCATCACCTTCGGGCCAGACCCGTCGTGTCGGACAAAACAACGGAGGCACGGGCCGGAAAGTTCCGGGCCGCCCTCATGACGTCGCTGTCACATTTTCGGGAACAAAATCCGTTGCGGCCCGTTGTCGGCCCATCGCTCGATAGCGAAGTGGACGTGAAAGGAAGCGCAGATGCTCAGCACCATACTCCTCGTGATTTTGATTTTGCTTCTGGTCGGCGCATTGCCGAACTGGGGATACAGCCGCAGCTGGGGTTATGGCCCGTCCGGCGGTCTGGGCCTGATCGTCCTTATCCTTCTCATCCTCGTCCTTATGGGACGTATCTGATCCCACAACCATTCCAGGAGCCGCAACAATGAAGAACACCATCATCGCGCTTGCCCTCGTCGCCTCCACCATCACCCTCACCGCCTGCACCCAGACTGAACGCGGCACCGCGATTGGTGCTGGCACGGGTGCCATTATCGGCGGCGTCGTGACCGGCCGTGCCGGCGGCGCGCTTGCAGGTGCTGCCATTGGTGGCGTGGCGGGCTATCTCGTCGCCCGCTCTGACCGCAATGGCTACTGCATCTATCGCGACCGCTACGGCCGCCGCTACGAAGCACGTTGCCGCTGACAGGCAGCCGGTCGATCGAAACGCGAAACGGGCCTCACGGCCCGTTTCTTGATGTCATGAACTGGAATGGATGGATGCGTTCAGGAACCGCGCTTGGCCTTTTCCTCCGCCTCGTCGAGTTTTCCCAACAGGTCCAGAATGCGATCTGGCACAGGCTCCGTCTCGATGACGTCGTAGAAAGATTTCAGCTTGCGGCCGATCGGACCGTTCGGGTCGAACGCAGCCTTGTGCGGCGCATCCCGACCAACGCGTTTCTTTTCCTTGCTGGGCTCGATCATGGTCTTGTTTCCATCGCGTGCTGCCCGCTATCTTCCTTTTGCCCAAGATACCAAATAGCAAGTTTGACTTAGCATGCTACCAATAGGTTTCCGTATAGTGAACTCTAGCGGAAACGGTTCCGATGCGGAACATATTCACGGAGAACTAAATGTCACTTTCCACCCGTATCGCACCGCATCTAGCCTATCTGAGGCGGTTTTCCCGTGCCGTGACGGGCTCCCAGACGTCCGGCGACGCCTATGTCGCCGCCATGCTCGAAGCGCTCGTCGCCGATATTTCGCTTTATCCGGAGGGTCGCAACGACCGTCTGGCGCTCTATCGGCTCTATTGCACGCTGTTCGAGAACCTCGACGTGACGCTGCCGGTCAACACGTCTCCCTTCGGCTGGGAGCGGCAGGCCGCCGCAAACCTCGCTAACCTGCCGCCGGCCGAGCGCAAGGCCTTCCTGCTGGTCTCCGTCGAGGGCTTCGATTTTTCCGAAGGCGCCGACATTCTCGATGTTTCCGAAGAGCGCTTCAGCGAATTGCTCGACGAGGCGTCGCGCGACATCTCCAGCCAGGTCGCGACCGACATCATGATCATCGAGGACGAGCCGCTGATCGCCATGGACATCGAGGACATGGTGAAGGGTCTCGGCCACAATGTGACGGGCATCGCGCGCACGCATTCCGAGGCGGTCGAGCTCTATCACCGCACCTCGCCGCGCATGGTGCTTGCCGATATCCAGCTTGCCGACGGCTCGTCGGGTATCGACGCGGTCAACGACATCCTGAAGAACAGCACGATCCCGGTGATCTTCATCACCGCCTTCCCGGAACGGCTGCTCACCGGCGAGAAGCCTGAACCGGCCTTCCTCGTCACGAAGCCGTTCAACCCCGATATGGTGAAGGCGCTGATCAGCCAGGCGCTGTTCTTCGACGAACAGGCGCGGCTGTCCAAATCGGCCTGACAGGCGAGACGGCAACAAAAAGGCCCGCGCAAGCGGGCCTTTTCCGTTTCAGCCGTACGGCGCTGATCAGAGCGCGGCGACGACGATGACTTCGACCAGGTAATCCGGCGTGGCGAGCTTGGATTCGCCGGTGGCTCGTGCGGGCGTGTGGCCTTGCGGCGCCCAGGTGTCCCAGACGGCGTTCATCTTGGAGAAATCCGCCATGTCGGCAAGCCAGACCTGGGCGGAGAGGATGCGGGTCTTGTCCGTGCCGGCGAGCGCCAGCAGGCGGTCGACTTCGGCCAGCGCCTGCCTGGTCTGCTCGGTGACATCGGAACCCGCCTCGCCGACCTGACCGGCCAGGTAGACGGTTCCGTTGTGCACGACGGCCTGGCTCATGCGCGGGCCGGTTTCAAAGCGTTTGATGTCCATGTGTCGTTCCTGTCAGGTCTAGAAAATTTCCCGCGAAAGCGGTGTGCCGTCTATACGGGGCCATGCCCGGCGACGCCAGTGGCAGGCCGGCAAATTCCGACGACGGCTAGCGGAGGGCGGCCAATCCGTCGAACGCATCCGCGACGATCGCCTCGACGGAGGCGTCGATATCGACGGTGACGACGCCGGGTTCACCGGAGGGGTCCTCCAGCGTGGCGAGCTGGCTGTCGAGCAGGCTGACAGGCATGAAATGATCGCGCCGCGCCGCCATGCGGGCCATCAGCAGGTCTCGGCTGCCCTTGAGGAAGACGAAGGCGAGCGTGCCGCCGGCGGCCTGGCGCAGACGATCGCGGTAGGCTTTCTTGAGGGCCGAGCAGGAAACCACGACGCTCTTGCCGTCGTTCAAGGTCTCGGCCATGGCGCGGCCGATCGTATCGAGCCAGGGCCAGCGGTCCTCGTCGTCGAGCGGGATGCCCTTGGACATCTTTTCGACATTGGCGGCCGGGTGCAGGCTGTCGCCCTCGATGAAGGCGGCGGGAAGCGCTGCGGCAAGGCCCTCGGCGACCGAGGTCTTGCCGCAACCGGAAACGCCCATGACGACGATCGCGCGTGTCACGAGCGTTGGTCTCAGGCCGCGCGCTTGCGGCGTTCGATGCGGGCGCGGATGGCGTCCACGTCGACCCGCGGCGTCGCGGCGAACAGGGTTTTCGTATAGGCGTGCTGCGGGTCCTCGAAGACCTGGTCGCGGCTGCCATATTCCACCGCCTCGCCGAAATACATCACCATCACGTCGTCCGCGATGTGGCGCACGACCGAGAGGTCGTGGCTGATGAAGACGTAGGTCAGGTGAAACTCGTCCTGAAGGTCGGCGAGTAGGTTCAGCACCTGGGCCTGCACCGACAGGTCGAGCGCGGAGACCGGCTCGTCGAGCACCAGCAGGCGCGGATTGAGCATCAGCGCACGGGCAATCGCCACGCGCTGGCGCTGGCCGCCGGAGAACATGTGCGGGTAGCGCCCGTAATGTTTCTCCTCCAGCCCGACCTTCTTGAGGATCGCCATGGCGCGGTCGCGCCGCTCGCCCGCCGGGATCTTGGTGTTGATGACCAGCGGTTCCGTCAGGATGTCGCCGATCTTCTTGCGCGGGTTCAGCGAGCCATAGGGGTTCTGGAAGACGATCTGCACCTTGCTGCGCATTTCGGAGGTCAGCGGCTCGCTGGCGATATCGACCTTGCGGCCGTCGATCAGCATTTCGCCCTCGGTGATCGGGTCGATCATCGTGACCATGCGGGCGACCGTGGACTTGCCGCAGCCGCTTTCGCCGACGATGGCGAGCGTCTTGCCCTCTTCGACGTTGAAGCTCACGCCCTTGACGGCGTGAACAGTCTTGGCCGGTTTGAACAGGCCGCCGGGGATGTGATAGTCGCGCTTGAGGTTGCGCGCTTCGAGAACAGGGGTCATCGCAAAGCTCCCGCAAAAATCTCGGCGTCGGTCAGCTTTTCCGTGATCGTCGGCAGGCGTCCGCCCACCGCGTTTTCCGGAAGCGCGGACAGCAGCGCCTTGGTGTAAACGCTCTTCGGATTTTCGAAGAGCGACAGCACATCGGCCGATTCGATCTGGCGGCCCTTGTACTGCACGATGACGCGGTCTGCCGTTTCGGCCACGACCCCCATGTCATGGGTGATGATGATGAGGCCCATGCCATATTCGGCCTGGAGCTTCATCAGGAGGTCGAGGATCTGCTTTTGGATCGTTACGTCGAGCGCGGTCGTCGGCTCGTCGGCGATCAGGAGCTTCGGATTGCAGGCAAGGGCCGTGGCGATCATCACACGCTGGCACTGGCCGCCCGACATCTGGTGCGGGAAGTGGCCGAGGCGTTCTTCCGGGGTCGGAATGCCGACCGACTGGAAGAGCTCGATTGCGCGATCGCGGCGCGCCTTGCGGCCGAGATCGGTGTGGACGCGCAGCACCTCCTCGATCTGGAAGCCGACCGTGAAACACGGATTGAGGCTGGCGATCGGTTCCTGGAAGATCATGGCGATGTCCTTGCCGATGATCTTGCGCCGGTCGCTGTCCGACATGGCCTGCATGTCGCGACCGTTGAAGGTGAGCACGTCGGCCGTCACCTTCGCCGTCCAGGGCAGAAGCCCCATGGCGGCGAGCATGGAGACCGACTTGCCCGAACCGGATTCGCCGACGATGGCGAGCACTTCGCCCTCGTCGACCTTGAGCGAAACGCCATCCACGGCGCGGAAGGGACCGGAGGCCGTCTGGAATTCGACGGTGAGGTTTTTGACTTCGAGAAGCGGCATCACGACCTCTTCAGCTTGGGATCGAGGGCGTCGCGCAGGCCGTCACCCATCAGGTTGATAGCCAGCACGGTGATGAGGATGGCAAGGCCGGGGAAGGTCACGACCCACCAGGCGCGCTGGATGAATTCGCGCGCTTCGGCAAGCATCGTGCCCCATTCCGGCGTCGGCGGCTGGGCGCCCATGCCGAGGAAGCCGAGCGCCGCAGCATCAAGGATCGCCGCCGAGAACGCGAGCGTCGCCTGCACGATGAGCGGTGCGAGGCAGTTCGGCAGGATCGTCAGGAACATCAGGCGAAGCGTACCGGCGCCCGCAACCTGCGAGCCGACGACATAGTCCTTGGTCTTTTCCGTCATGACGGCCGCGCGCGTCAGGCGCACGAAATGCGGCTGGTTGACGAGCGAGATGGCGATCATGGCGTTGAGCAGGCCCGGCCCCAGAACGGCCACCAGCACGAGGGCGAGCAGCAGCGAGGGGAAGGCCAGGATGATATCCATGATGCGCATAATGAACGTGTCAACCTTGCCGCGGAAATAACCCGCGATGAGACCGATCAGCACGCCCGAGACCACCGACAGCGTCACGACGACGAGACCGATGAAGAGCGAGAAGCGCGCGCCGTAGATGAGGCGCGAGAGGATGTCGCGGCCGACGGCGTCGGTGCCGAGAATGTGCCCCCACATGCCGCCCTCCTGGAAGACCGGCGGCAGGAGAAGCAGTTCGCGGTTCTGGCTGCTCGGGGCGTGCGGCGCGACGAAGGGCGCGAAGACCGCGACGAACAGGATGATCACGAAGAACACGAGGCCGATGACGGCGCCCTTGTTGCGTGAGAAATAGAACCAGAATTCGGAGAGGCCCGACGGCGGCTTGCCGCCCGTCTTGACTTCGGTGGTGGTTGGAACAGCACTCATGAGATCGCCTCCTAATGCCGGATTCGCGGGTTGACCCAGCCGTAAAGCAGGTCGACCACGAGATTGACGATCATGATGACGGCGGCGATCAGCATCAGGCCACCCTGCACCACGGCATAGTCGCGCTTGAAGACGCTGTCGACCATCCACTTGCCGATGCCAGGCCAGGAGAAGATCGTCTCGGTGAGGATGGCGCCCGCGAGCAGCACGCCGACCTGAAGGCCGATCGTGGTGATGACGGGGATCATCGCGTTGCGCAGCGCATGCACGCCGATGACGCGGAACGGCGACAGGCCCTTGGCGCGCGCGGTGCGGACATAGTCCTCACCCAGCACTTCGAGCATGGCCGAACGGGTCTGGCGCGCGATGACGGCGAGCGGGATCGTCGCGAGCACGACGGTCGGCAGGATCAGGTAACTGAGCGCCGACTTGAACGCGCCCGCCTGCCCCGAGATCAGGCTGTCGATCAGCATGAAGCCGGTGACCTGCGGGAAGAAGTACATCAGCGAGATGCGTCCCGAGACCGGCGTCCAGCCGAGATAGCCGGAGAAGAAGATGATGAGCAGCAGCCCCCACCAGAAGATCGGCATCGAATAGCCGACGAGGGCGACGCCCATCAGCGACTGGTCGAGCCAGGTCCCCCGTTTCACCGCGGCGAGCACGCCGGCGGGAATGCCGAGCGCGATGGCGACGATGATGGCGCAGAGCGAGAGCTCCAGCGTTGCCGGGAAGAGGTTGACGAAATCGTCGAGCACCGGGCGCTTGGTGACGATGGACGAACCGAAGTCGCCCGTCAGAAGACCGCCGAGATAGTCGAAATACTGGATGTACATCGGCCGGTCGAGGCCGAGCTGGTGCATGAGCTCGGTATGCCGTTCCGGAGACATGACGCGTTCGCCCGACATCAGCATGACCGGATCGCCCGGCAGAAGTCGAATGAAGGAGAACGCGATGAGCGATACCCCGAGGAACGTGGGTATCAGGACGGCGAGCCGTCCGAAGATAAAGCGAAACATGGGAGCCAATCCCTTCTTTTTTGTGAAAAACCGGCGGCTCGAATGTCTTCGAGCCGCCGGCCAATGCACGCTCTTTGCGGCGTGCCTTTTTCGTAGCCGATATTACTCGGCGATGTCCACGCCTTCGAACACGAAGTCACCGAGCGGCGACTGTACGAAGCCCGAGACCTTCTTGCTCATCGGAACGACGGCAAGCGAGTGGTCGAGGGTGTTCCAGGGCGCTTCGCGCTTGAAGATGACCTGGGCCTCTTCATAGAGCTTCGTGCGCTCTGCAACGTCGGCGGTTTCCTTCGCCTTCGTCATCAGGTCGTCGAATTCCTTGTTGCACCACTGCGCACGGTTGTTGCCGCCGACAGCGTCGCAGCCGAGCAGGGTGTCGAGGAAGTTGTCCGGGTCGCCGTTGTCGCCGGTCCAGCCGAGGATAGCCGCGCCGTCGCGGTCCTTGGCGGAGGAGAGCTTCAGGTATTCGGCCCATTCATAGGAGACGATCTCGACTTCGACGCCGATCTTGGCGAGGTCGGCCTGCATCAGTTCCGCTGCACGGCGGGCGTTCAGCATGTAGGGACGCGCGACCGGCATGGCCCAGATCTTCATCTTGAGGCCCGAAACGCCAGCGTCTTCGAGCATCTTCTTGGCGGCTTCCGGATCGAACGCGTCGTCGACGACGGCGTCGTTATACGACCACATGGTCGGCGGGATCGGGTTCTTGGCAACCGTTGCCGCGCCCTGGAAGACAGCGTCGACGATGGCCTGGCGGTTGATCGCCATGTTGAGGGCCTTGCGGACCTCGACCTTATCGAAGGGTGCAACCAGCGTGTTGTAGGCGAGGTAGGCGACGTTGAGGCCGGCCTGCTCGGAGATGTGCAGGTTCGGATCGGCCTTCAGCTCGGCCACGTCAGCCGCGTTCGGGTAGGACATCAGGTGGCATTCACCGGCCTTCAGCTTCTGCGCGCGAACGGCTGCATCCGTGGTGATCGCGAAGACCAGGTCGTCGATCTTCTGCTTGCCGCCCCAGTAGTCCGGGTTGGCCTTGTAGCGGATCGCCGCATCCGGCTGGTAGGCGACGAAGGTGAACGGACCGGTGCCGAGCGGCTGCTGGTTCATCAGCTCCATCTTGCCGTCAGCCTGAAGCTTGTCGGCATATTCCTTCGAGACGATCGAGATGAAGGGCATGCCGAGGTTCGCCAGCAACGGCGCTTCGGGACGCTTCAGCGTGATCTTGACCGTCAGGTCGTCGATCTTCTCGATCTTGTCGAGAACATCCGGCAGGCCCATGCCGGAGAAGTATTCCCAGGACGCGCCCGGAACGTACTTGTTCCACGGGTTGTCGGCCTTGTACTGGCGCTCGAAGGAGAAGATGACGTCGTCGGCGTTCAGCTCACGCGTCGGCGTGAAATACTCGGTCGTCTGGAACTTGACGCCCTTGCGGAGCTTGAAGGTGTATTCCTTGCCGTCTGCCGAAATTTCCCAGCTCTCAGCCAGCGCGGGTTCGAGTTCCGTCGTGCCGCGCTTGAATTCCACCAGACGGTTATAGACCGTGTGTGCAGCTGCGTCGAAGGTCTGACCGCCCGTATAGAGGCCGGGGTCAAAACCTTCCGGCGAGGCTTCCGAGCAATAGACGAAGGTCTTCGACCAGGCGGCCGTTGCCATCAGTGAGGCAAGCGCCGTCGCTGCGAGAAGAGTAGTCAGCTTTTTCATAGTGAGCTTCCCAGGTTTGCTTTTTTGTTCTCTTGTTGCGGGCTCGGGTGCATTTCCTGCCCCGGCCTTGCGGGGATGGAACGACATTTGCCGCAGGATTGCAATAAGTCCGCGAACAAATTTGTCCAAACGGAAAAAACCACGGAACATTATTCTCCACAGCATTAGAAACGCCTTCAAAAGTGCCGCGAATCAGGCACCGTGGGACCTGTCAATCCCCACCTGCCCCGATGGCGACGACACGGCAGGCGTGCCATATTCGGACATCGAGGCAAGGGAGGCTGCCCTTCGCTGTTTCGCACCGTGGCGGCGGAGCGAAACGTCAAAAGCGAAGGGCAACCTCCCTTACATTTTTTCCCAATATTTTCAGCATCTTGGCAAGCGGATGGCAAAAAAGTGTCCGCTCTTCGCGAAATTGTCCGGTAAAACCCTTTGCCGCCAGAGATTGCGGCGCTAGATTTGCACGCGTGGAATCCGGGGGTAGAGACCACGTGCCTGTGTTGAACAAACATTACCGGCGATATGGCTTCGAAAGCGATCTTGAGAAAGCTCTCAATCGCGTCGACTTCTTTCGTATTTTCCACACGATGGCGCTGCGCTACGGGTTCGAGCATTTCGGCGTGCTGCAGCTCGCCAACGAGCACGAGACCAGCATGCTTTCGAGCCGCCTCGTGCTGCACGACCTGCCAGCAGGCCTTGCCGAGACCTACGACAAGCGCCACCGCATCAACGATTCCGCAATCTTCAAGAGCTTCTACAAGTCGACCATCTCGACCGTATGGCTCGGCACCGACGCGCCGGAAAACGGCGCTGCAGGCGTCGACTTCCTCGACCAGATCGGCTTCGACATGGCGCTCGCTATCCCTGTGCACTCCATCGCCGGCACGCGCTATGTCGTGCTGTTCCTTGGCGACGGCGAGGATATCGGCCGCACCGAACATCTGGAAATCGCCTACGAGGCGAACTGCGCCTTCGACTATTTCTACCGCCAGGTGCTCGCCAACAAGGCCGGCATGGGCCTGACGCCGCGCGAGACGGAAATCCTGCGCTGGATATCCTACGGCAAGACGGCGAGCGAGATCGCGCTCATCGTCTCGGTTTCCGAGCATACGGTGAACTCGCACACGGCAACGATCCTCAAGAAGCTCGACGTGGTGAACCGCACGCAGATGGTCGCCAAGGCGATCCGCGAGCAGATTATTCAATGACGCTCATAAAACACCTGCGCCGTGCCACCGATAGCAGAGTTAGGGACTTGTTAATGGCCGCGGTCTGGATGAGAGTAACGGCGGTTTTTCGAGGCCGGCAGCCTCTTTGATGCAACCAGGTTCAGCTACGGCCATGACAGCAAAAGTGCATATCCTGCTCGTCGATGACGATCCTGCGGAAAACGTCATCCTCAGCGCGTTGATGCGCAAGGTCGCAAGCTATGCGATCACGCTCGATTATGTGGAAACGGTGGAAGGCGCGCTCGATTTCATCCGCTCGTCCGGCGTGCCGCTCGACATGATCCTGATGGACAACCGGTTGCAGCCACAGGCGGATTTTCGCGAGACGGTGCCGGAGCTCCGGCGCGTTGGCTATATCGGCCCGATCGGCGTCATCTCGTCGTCGATCAACGACGCCTATTTCCAGAAGATCGACGACTACGGCGTAGACTTCCGCATCGACAAGGCCGAGCTCGATCCGACGGCCATCGAATTCATTCTGCAGGAATATGTAAAGCGCGACGTCAGCGCCGGGGAATGAACGCGGCGCCATTTGTCGGGCGCCGGTCGCTCAGGCAGCGGGCTGCTGGACGAAGGCCGTTTCCAGGCCGAGAAGCATGCCGATCTGCGGGCGTGCCTTGACGAGATCGTCGATCGTGTACTGCTGAAGCACTTCGAAGAAGGCGTTCAGCGCCTTGCGCAGCGCCGAGTTGAGGCCACAGCTATCGACCAGCGGGCACTCGACCTCGCCGGCCTCGAAACATTCGGCCATGGCGAAGGAATCTTCCGTCACCCGCACGACGTCGAACAGGGTGATCTCGCTTGCGGGCTTGGGCAGGCGCACGCCGCCGTTGCGGCCGCGCACGGTCTCGATGATGCCGGCCCTCGTCAAAGGCTGGAGGATCTTGAACAGGAAAAGTTCCGAGACACCATAGGCCTTGGCGATTTCCGGAATACGGCTGAGCTTTCCACCATTCGCCGCGCAGTACATCAACATGCGCACGGCATAGTTGGTTTGTTTCGTCAAACGCATCGGGAACTCCGAATCCGGGTTTTGATAGGCATCACATATAGGGCAGATCGTCGTTTAGAACAATTCCAAAAACGCGCAATTTCAGAAAAGCGGAAAATCACAATCATGTTATGCCAGTGGTGACATGGTTGACTGCGAGGGGCAAGCCGCTAAACACGACTTTAGCAGTTAAGAATAAATGCACTCAGGAGGACACTATGCCACTGCTCAAGAACGCCCTCACCGCCCTCACGCTTTCCACCGCCGCCCTGGCGCTTGCGCTGCCCGCGCATGCGGAAGGTGAAGTCAACATCTATTCCTATCGCCAGCCGGACCTGATCAAGCCGCTGCTCGATGCGTTCACCAAGGAAACCGGCATCACCGCCAACGTGCTGTTCCTCGACAAGGGCCTTGTCGAGCGCATCCAGGCTGAAGGCGCGAACTCGCCGGCCGACGTCATCTTCACGGTCGATATCGCGCGCCTGACCGAAGCCAAGGACGGCGGCGTGACGCAGCCCGTCGTGAGCGAGGTCATCAACAAGGACATCCCGGCGCAGTATCGCGATCCGGACGGCAACTGGTTCGGCCTCACCACGCGCTCGCGCGTCGTCTATGCCTCGAAGGACCGTGTCGCGCAGAACGAAATCACCTATGAAGAGCTTGCCGACCCGAAGTGGAAGGGCAAGATCTGCACCCGTGACGGCCAGCATTCCTACAATATCGGCCTGACCGCCTCGATGATCGCCCATCACGGCGAAGCGAAGGCCGAAGAATGGCTGACGGGCCTGAAGAACAACCTCGCCAAGAAGCCGGACGGCGGCGACCGCGACCAGGCCAAGGCCATCCTTGCCGGCGAATGCGACCTGGCGCTCGGCAACTCCTACTATGTCGGCCTGATGCTGACCAACGAGAAGGAGCCGGAGCAGAAGGACTGGGCCGCCGCCATCAAGGTGCTCTTCCCGAACGCCGGCGACCGCGGCAGCCACGTCAACGTCTCCGGCATGGCGCTCGCCAAGAACGCCCCGAACAAGGACAATGCGCTGAAGCTGATGGAATTCCTGTCGGCCGGCACCGCGCAGCAGATCTATGCCGAGCAGGTCTACGAATATCCGGTCCTGCCGGGTGCCGAGCCCTCCGACGTGGTGAAGTCCTTCGGCACACTGAAGGCCGACGAACTGCCGCTCATCGACATCGCGGCCAACCGCAAAAAGGCCTCCGAGCTGGTCGACAAGATCGGCTACAACGACGGCCCGTCGCAGTAAGCCACGGCTTTAAAGCACTCAAAGGAAACGGCGGCCGATGGCCGCCGTTTTCATTTCATTGCAGGTCCGGATCCGACTGGCCGGAAATGATCCGGCTGTAGTCGATGATGTCCTTCTTGCGCTGTGGCGTGCCCGGATGGGTGGAGAGGATGTTGGTGTCGCCCTTGTCGCCGAGCTTTTCCTCCAGGAGGCCGAAGAAGCGGGCGATCGCCGTCGGGTCGTAGCCCGCCTTGGCCATCAGCTCCACCGACCGCCGGTCGGCCTCGGCTTCCGCACTGCGCGAATAGGACAGCGCCAGCAGGCCACCACCCTGCACCAGCACGTCCTCGACGCTGGAGCCGACATCGCCGGCGATCAGCATGATGAGGCCGGTCATGCCGGCGGCCCGGTAGAATTGGCGCAGGCTGTGCTCCAGCTCGACATGGCCGATCTCGTGCGCCAGCACGCCGACGATCATCTCGGTGTCGCCGGCCGCCAGCTCGACGAGCTGGTCGGTGATGACCAGCGTGCCATCCGGCAGCGCGAAGGCGTTCGGGCCGATCAGGCCGCCATCGCGGAAATTGAGGTTATAGGCGCCGGCACCGCGCGGCGACTGCGCGGCGATGCGTGCAAAGCCGTCTGCGATTTCCTTGCGGCGTGCTTCGGCAAGCTTGGTTGGCGAGAAGGTCGTCTGGTCGAGCGCCTCCAGCGTGCCCTGTGCCATCAGTTGCGGCACGATCGGCGGGGTCGTCAGGATGGCGACTTCGACGAGGGCCGGCACGCCCCAGCGATAGACCGCGCCGCCAAGCAGGAAGGCGGCGAGCACGATGAGGATGAGACGGAGCTTGAACTGCTCCAGCCAGTGCACGATGCCGGCACCGCCCTTGCCGCGCGCGGCGAGATAGCGGTCGATGCCGTCATTGTCCCAGGTCTCGAAGACCGAACCGTCCGGAAAGGTCACGCGGCGCGGGATGGCACCGACACGACTGGAAATCTCCACCCAGGAGAGGCCGGCGCCGGCAAGGGGCTTGTCGCCCCCCGCCGGCACGGCGACGATCTCGCCGGCCCGCTCGACGAGGCGAGCCTCGACCGAGCGGCTGGAACCGGCGGGATGCCAATCTCCACCGGCGATGGCAACATTCTCAGAAGCCAAAATCGAACCCTTCGAAGTCCATGAATTCGGAACCGACGGCCGACCCCTGGGCCTCGATCCGGCTGAACAGCTCGCCGATATCGCCCGTGAAGGTGATGCCGGTGTGCTCCCAGGTATAACGCGCCATGCGCACCGCCGCCCAGGGCCGCATCAGGCCGAAGGTGAGGATGGTGATCAGGACGTTGGAAATGGCGATCCAGGTGTAGCGGGTGCGCGAGACGTCGCTCATCAGCCGATGCTGGCCATCGAAGGTCGTGGCGGAATAGGCGATGTTGCGCACGCCCGCCCGGTAGAACAGGCCGGCAATGCCGAAGGTGGCAAAGAGCGTGATATAGGCGATCGTGCCCGCGATGAAGAGCGGGATCTGCTGCTCCGGCGTCAGCGCGCCGGGCGTCTCGATCATCGACAGGATGATCGGCAGGTTGATGAAGGCCAGCAACGCGATGATGCCGAGGCCAAGCACGACGATGAGCAGCGACAGGAACCAGGACTTGTAGATAGCGCCGAGCTGCGGATCGGTATCGAAGGCCTTGCCGCCGTAGCGCAGGTTCGAGCCGACGTAGCGCGAGACCCAGCGGCTGGCGAGCGGTGTCAGGATGCCGATGGTGATGACGGCGAGCAGGCTGCCGAGGATGAAGGCCTTGAAGGCGCCACCGGCACCGCCGACGAAATCGAAGCGCACGTTGCGGTAGCTCGTGACGCGCGCGGAGAAGCGCAGGCCCTTGGCAACGAGCCACGGCAGCGCGATCAGCACGACGAGGGTGGGCAGCAGTACAAGGATCGGCACGAGAGCTGCGATCACGTTGAGCACGACGAAACCGCCGAGCACGATGAGGCGGCCGATGAGAATCTGCAGGCCCTTGGCATGGTATTCGAAGGACCGGCCAAGCAGCACGGTATTGCCGTAGAAATATCGATTGCGGCGCACCTTCGCCCAGGCCGAATAAATGCCGAGCGTGATGATCGTCAGCAGCACATTGACGATCCAGATGCCGAAATATTCAGACGCCCTGCCGGTGAACGTAATCCGGTGAAAGCCGCTCGCCTGTGCGGCGGGCTGCGCAGATGCTGCGAATGACATATTGTTTGCCCCTTCCAAATGCATAGAACACGAGGGCTTAACGGGCCGGGCTAGCCGGCTATTCTTCGCAAAGCACAAAAAATCGGCAATGCAAAAAGGGCCCCCGAAACGGGAGCCCCTTCAATTCCATCAGCAAAGAAGCATCACTTCATCGTCGGCATGACGAATTCGGCGCCGTCCTTGATGCCCGACGGCCAGCGGCTGGTGATCGTCTTGGTGCGGGTCCAGAACTTGATCGAGTCCGTGCCGTGCTGGTTGAGGTCACCGAAGGACGAAGACTTCCAGCCGCCGAAGGAGTGGTAGGCGAGCGGAACCGGGATCGGAACGTTGACGCCGACCATGCCGATGTTGATGCGGCTGGCGAAGTCGCGGGCCGCGTCGCCGTCACGGGTGTAGATCGCGACGCCGTTGCCGTATTCGTGCTTCATCGGCAGGTCGAGGGCTTCCTCGTAGTTCTTGGCGCGCACGACGGACAGAACCGGGCCGAAGATTTCGGTCTTGTAGATTTCCATGTCCGGCGTGACGTTGTCGAACAGGCAGCCGCCGACGAAATAGCCGTCTTCATAACCCTGGAGCTTGAAGCCACGGCCGTCGACGACGAGGTTGGCGCCTTCTTCCACGCCCTTGTCGATGAGGCTCAGGATGCGGGCCTGGGCTTCCTTGGTGACGACCGGACCCATGTCGGCCTTGTCATCGGTATAGGGGCCGATGCGCAGGCTCTCGATCATCGGCGTCAGCTTTTCGATCAGCCGGTTGGCGGTTTCCTCGCCAACGGGGACGGCAACCGAGATCGCCATGCAGCGCTCGCCGGCCGAGCCGTAGCCAGCGCCCATGAGGGCGTTGGCGGCCTGGTCGAGGTCGGCATCGGGCATGATGATCATGTGGTTCTTCGCGCCGCCGAAGCACTGGGCGCGCTTGCCGTTCGCGGCGGCCGTGCCATAGACGTAGCGGGCGATCGGCGTGGAGCCGACGAAGGAAACGGCGGCGATATCCGGATGCGCCAGGATGCCGTCGACCGCGCCCTTGTCGCCGTTGACGACGTTGAGGATGCCGGCCGGAAGGCCCGCTTCGATCATCAGTTCGGCAAGGCGGATCGGCAGGGACGGATCACGCTCGGAAGGCTTCAGGATGAAGGCGTTGCCGCAGGCGATGGCGGGCGCGAACATCCACATCGGGATCATGCCCGGGAAGTTGAAGGGCGTGATGCCGGCGCCGATGCCGACCGGCTGGCGGATCGAATACATGTCGATGTTCGGGCCGGCGCCTTCGGTGAATTCGCTCTTGGAAAGGTGCGGGATGCCGATGACGAATTCGCAGACTTCCAGGCCGCGGATAACGTCGCCCTTCGAATCCTCGACCGTCTTGCCGTGCTCGCGGGAGATCAGAACGGCCAATTCGTCCATGTTCTGGTTCAGAAGCTCGACGAACTTCATGAAGACGCGGGCGCGGCGCTGCGGGTTGGTGGCGGCCCACTTCGGCTGCGCGGAAAGCGCGCTGTCGATTGCGGCCTGCAGGTCGGCATCGTTGGCAAGTGCCACCGTCGCCTGGACTTCGCCCGTCGCCGGGTTGAAGACGTTCGCGGTGCGGCCGCTGGTGCCGGCGACCTTCTTGCCGTGGATGAAATGGCCGATCTCGTACATGGGGAGCTCCTCCGTTGTTGTGAGAGGATCATCGCACTTCAATTTGCACAACTCAATCACCTCATATAAGGAACCGTTGTGCAAAAATTGAAGTCGGAGGCCGGTATGAACTGGGATGACGCACGCATGTTCCTCGCGGTTGCCCGCACCGGCCAGATCCTCGCCGCCTCCCGCCGCCTCGGCGTCAACCATGCAACACTCAGCCGGCGTGTCAGCGCGCTGGAGGAAGCGCTGAAGACGCGCCTCCTGATCCGCCGCACCAATGGCTGCGACCTCACGGCGGAAGGCGAGGTTTTTTTGCGCGCGGCCGAGCGGATGGAGACGGAAATGCTGGCGGCGCAGGCGAGCATCGGCCGTATCGACACCGCCGTCGCCGGCACCGTGCGCGTCGGCGCGCCGGATGGTTTTGGCGTTTCCTTTCTGGCACCGCGGCTCGGGCGGCTGACGGCGCGGCATCCGGAACTGAAGATCCAACTCGTGCCGGTGCCGCGCTCCTTCTCGCTGTCGCAGCGCGAGGCGGATATCGCGATCACGCTGGAGCGGCCGGAACAGGGCCGCCTCGTCTCCTCGAAGCTCACGGACTATACGCTCGGGCTCTATGCCTCGCGCGACTACCTTGCGGAACACGGCACGCCGGAGACCGTCGAGGACTTGAAGGCGCATCGACGGGTCGGCTATGTGGAAGACCTGATCTTCACGGCCTCGCTCAACTTCACCGGCGAGATCATGCGCAGCTGGGATGCGAGCTTCGAGATTTCCAGCGCGACGGGCCAGACGGAAGCCGTGCGCTCCGGCGCCGGCATCGGCATCCTGCACGATTATATCGCCCGGCAGTACGGCGAACTCGTCCGCCTGCTGCCCGCCAACGCGATCCGCCGCGCCTACTGGACGACCTGGCACGAGAGCGCGCGGGATCTCGTGCGCGTTCGCACCGTTGCGGAATTCGTGCAGGAACTCGTGCGGCAGGAGCACGAGATCTTTCTCTGAGGCTTACTCGCCGGGCAGCGGCACCAGCGCCCTTTTCGCCCGCGCGCTCACCGCTGCCTCTTCCACCGGCTTTTCGACAACCGCCACTTTCACCTTTTCCTGCGTGGCCTCGCCCGGCAGGGGAACGCGCACGGCATTGCGGATGATGGCCGGCTCCTCCGCCCGCTTCTCCTCCACCACGCGACGTTTTGGCCTGCGGACCTCGACATCATCCTCGACGGTCGCCACGGGCTCGGCGCGGGTGAGCACCGGTTGGCTGCGGCCATAACCGCTGCCGCCGGCATAGCTCAGCATGTCGAACGTATCGCGCGTCACCGGCTTCAGCCGCATGCCGGCCATCAGCGATGCGATGCGTTCCTGCGGCATGGTGGGATGGCAGAAGCGCAGGCGCACCTGCGCAGAATAATTGCCGGCCCCCATCCGGCCCATCGCCGTTTCGCGCACCGGCGAGACGCGCTTTGCGAACTGCCAGGCGTAGAGGCAGCTTCCGGATTTCCCGAGCGGGCCGGTGGCATAGCCGTAGATGCCGTGCATGTTCTGGCCGGGCGCGGCGTCGATCATCATGGCGACGCCGGGCAACGCCTGTCGCATCTCGGCGAGGATGGCGCGGCGTGTCGGAGCGCGCAGGAAGGTCACGCCTTCGGAGGGCGTGCCGATGCGCACGGTGAGCACATTTTCACCGGCGGATGCCGTTGCGTTGGAATAGACGATCGCCTGTTCGAAAAATTCGCCGCGCACCGTCTGGCGCACGCTTTCGATGCGGCCGGAGATCGACGGCAGATAGGCGGCCGCGAATTCCGGCGACACTTCTGTCGAGATCGGCGGCGCATCCGGCCGGATGGCGCCCGTTTCGAGGAACGGGTCGTGCACCGCGGTGCAGCCGGTGGCGAGGAACGGAAGTGCGGCGAAAAGCAGCCAGCGCATGAAAAACCTATCGGGTGGGGTAATCGGAGGAGATGGCGAGGCCGCGCGCGGCCGCCGGGTCATAGAGATGCGTGTTCAGCCGGGCGAAGACGGCCTGCGCCTCGGCACGGTGGCCGAGATGATAATGCGCCCAGCCGCGCAACTGGCTGAGATCGGCGGGTTCGGCGACGAGGCCTGCGCGCGCATTCAACGCATCGAGCACGCGCTGGTACTGCTTGTGATCGAAGGCCGAGCGGGCGCGCTGGAAGTAGATTTCGGCCCGCACCTCGCGATCCCGCTTTTCCGAGAGCGCATACATGCCGATCATCGCCTCGGCATCATCCGTCAGGCGGCCGCGCAGCAGGGTGAGTGCGGCGCCATAGGCGGCATCGGCCTGCGTGCGACCGTTGCCAAGCGCCGCCTCGAAGGCGTTACGCGCATCGGCAAGCCGGTTCAGCCCGAGATGGCACCAGCCCTTGATGAGCATGGCATCCGAGGATACCGCGCCGCGCGCTTCCATCGCGGAAATGTCCTCTATGCAGGCGCTGAACCGCTTCGCCTTGAAATGCGCGAGATAGCCGGTGCTGCCGCCGGTGGAGGCGACTGGCATGTCGATGGCGATGCTGCGGCGGCCCTTTGGCGGGGTCGCGACCTTTATCTCCGCCCAGATATCCGGGTAGATGTCGCGATACTCGCCTTCGAGCGCCGCATAGTCCTTCTTCTCGCCGAGCCGCAGCAGGCTGAGCGCCAGGCCCTTGACCCGCACCGGCGCGCTTTCCCAATCGATCGACTTCGCGAACCAGGCCTTCGAGGCCTCGTACTGGCGGGAATTATAGGCGTACCAGGCGAGGATTTCCGCATGATCGGCATTCGACGTCGCGAGGATGGCGTTGCTATAGGCCGTGACGGTCTTCACGTCTGCATCCGGCTGGTCGGGCTTGGAGAAGCGCAACGACAGCGCGTTCATCAGGAATTCCGGATCGCCCGAAAGGTCCTCCAGATACTGTTCCGCAACGGCGTAGGCCTCGTCCTGCTTGTTCTGCGCGGCGAGCGACAGGTAGAGGCCCTTGGCGTCGTTCTCGTCACGATGCTTGACGAGCGCCGCCTTGAACCAGCGCTCGGCGCTCTCCGGCGCCTTGAGCTTCAGGTCATACCAGCCGAGCAGCGCGAGGTCTTCGGGGCGGTCGCCCTTTTCCGCAGCCAGACGCAGCTTGCCGACCTCGCCTTCGCCGATCGGCGTCTGGCGCTTCTCGTCGGCGTTGAAATCGGCGACCTCCTTGCGGGTCAGGTCCAGTTCGACGGGCTGCAGGCCGGCCTGGAGCATCGGCGAGGTCGCAAGCAGGCCCATCGCCTTGCGCACGTCCCCGGCCGAAAAATCGCGCGTCGATTTCTGCAGGGTTGTCAGGAGCTGCTGGTCCGGCAGGCGCTTGTCGCCCTCGCGGAAGAGCAGGCCGCGATAGACATTGGTCAGCGCGTCCTTGGCGCCGGTCTGCGCATAGGCATCCAGCAGCATCCAGACGAGATCGACTTCCGTCTCGCTCGATGGATCGAGCGTCTTGGCGGCTTCAATGACGCCCATCCAGTCCTTGCGGGCGGTGGCGGCCATCATGTCGACGCGCTGCTTGCGGCGGGCGAGCTTGCCGGAAAAATCCTCGCTTGGGCGCCATTCCGGATTTTCCGACTGACGGCGGCCGATCTCGGCATCGATGCCGAGGAAGTCGTTTTTCTCGTAGAGCGCCCAGAGGGTGCTTTCGTCCACCTGCCGGGCGGGCGGCGAATAGACGTCGGCGGGCACGACGAAATCCGGATATTTCAGCCGAAGCCGGTTCGTCTCGGCCTCCAGCCGATCCTGCTGCTTCTGTTCGGCATAATAATAGAGTGCCGCCAGCTCGACCTCACCGGGGCCGGGTTTGCTTTCGCCGGCCAGCGCCGAGGAGCCGAGCAGCAGGGGGATAAGGAAAATCGCTCTCATCGGTCGGACCTCACGCCCTTGCGCGGCACCGTGATGCCGAGCCAGACGGCGAAGATGCCGAGGCAGGCGAGCACGAGCAGCACGTAGATCTGGAAATTGTCGGAGAACCAGGCGGCCGCGACGCGGCGCAGGTTACCGGGGCTGCGATCCTGGAGATCGGCGATGTAGCGATCAGCGGCAGGCAGGCTGACGAGCGACAGGCTCGCCGTCTCGATCGTGGCGGTGCCGCCATCGAGATCGCGCCAGATAACGGGCTCGACGAGCCGGTTCACGCCCGCCTCGATATCGCGCGGCGCGCTCGCCTTGATCACCGTCCAGGTGGAGAGGCCGTCGGGCGAGCGCATCTGCGAGAGGGTCACCAGCGAACCGGCGCCATGCGGCGCGACACGCGCGGTGTCGTCCCCCTGGTAGCTCAGCCAGCGGCCGAAATTCTTCGTGGCGGCGGAAAGCCAGAGCTGTGCACGCGAGCCGAAGGACAGGTCGCCCTCGCCGGCCGCCGTCGAATTGTGGAAGGCTTGCAGCAGGTCGGCGGTCTCGTTGCCGGTGGCGGTGTCCGAGACCGATGCGGTGACGACCGGATCGGGTTCCAGCAGGGCTGCGACGGAGGCGCTGATATCCGTTTCACTCGGGAAGGATGCCTTGTCGGTGGCGCCGAGTTCGGCGAAATCGTTCTGCGACGAGACGACGAGCGCATCGCGGCCGGTGCCTTCCGTGGGCGTGCCGATGGCGATCTTCGCGGTCAGCGGCGCACGGGCCGAAAGGGCGAGGCGCGACAGCAGGGTGAGGCCGGCGCCGACCGACTGGCTGTCCGCCCGGTCGATGACGAGATCGAAGGGCTTGCCGCCGCCATAGGGGTAGGCCTTGCCGGCAAGTGCTGCGAGATCGGGAAGCCGGCCGACGCGGGCGAGTGCCGGAACTTCGATCGCCGTCGTATCGAGCAGGATGAAACGCGGCTTGCCGTCGTCACGCTCCTCCGGCCGGCAGGCGGCATCGGCGGCGACTGGCAGTTCGGCGAGCAGTTCGATGCGGTTGACGCCGGGGCGGAAGGCGCGCAGCGGCAGTTCGATGCGCTTGCCGTCGAACTGTTCGCCCTCGCGGTTGCGGAACGGGTAGCTCTTCACGACCTTGTCATTGACGCGCACGAGGAGCTGGGCGGCCTGGTCAAGGCCCGGCGAGGTCGCGGCATGCAGGCGAAGGTCGAGCGTCGCATATTCGGCGGCGTAGAAATCCGCCGGCATTTCGACGGCGAAATCGGTGCGCGACAGGCGGCCGGAGAAGACGCGGGTCTCGTAGCCCGCCTCCTTCAGCGTGCGCCGTTCGCCGGCATCGACCGCAAGCACGCCCATGCCCTTCTCGAAGATGCCGGACTTCAGTCCATCGGCAAGCGGCCCCTTCACGGCGGCAAGCACGGCAGCATTGACGTCATTGAGATTGGCGGCGCGCAGGACGACCGTCGCCCGGTCCGCGGTAGTGCCGGACTGGACGGAAAGGCCGCGCGGAGCGCTCGAAAGACCGAGCTTGGAAAGCGTTGCGGCGCCGCCGCGGTCCATCGCCATGACGAGATCGATGCCCGGGCCGGTGCCCGGCTTATCCGCAACCGAGACGCTCACATCATCCCGGTTCAGGAAGAGCATGAGCGATTGCAGGACGGGCGCGACCTCGTTCAGTACCTCGGCGTTCAAGGCACCAGGAACGACGATGCGGACATCCGTGCGCTGCGCCGCATTGCGGCGGACGGCCAGCAGGCTGTCGAAATCGGCAAAGCCGGACGCGGCGCTGGTGGCGAAACCGCTCGATGCGGGATCGAGTTTCGTCCAGAGCTCATAGGTCGCATCGAGCGAGCAATCCACCCGATGGTGCTGCCGGGCGCGAATGCGCACGACATTTCGGCCGGCCTTGAGGAATTCGGAGGCGACGACGATCTTCTCCGTCAGCGTGCCGTTCGGCGAGGCGATGGCGAAGCTGCCGACGTCCCGGCCGTTCACCTCGACATCCATCTTCGCCGTATCGGGCAGCACGGAGACGGCATTGATATAGGCAAGGTTCAGCGTGCCGCCGGCAGAGACCTGCGGGCCATCCAGCGCGAAAGTTAAGGTCGCGACATCGTCCTCGCCGGCAAGCGTGTAGGCATCCGCCGATTGTTCGAAGGGCACGAGGGTCTTGTCCGCCGCCTGCTCGGCCTTCTTCGTCTCTATGGGTTCGGGAAGCAGACCGCCGGACAACGCCGTGCCTTCGAGCAGCGGCTTGACGCTATCGGCCACCAGCCCTTCCGCCCGGCCGGCACCGGCCGAGGCGACGAGGAGGGAAAGGCCCAGCATTGCGAGGAGAGATGTCTTAGCCATAGGCTTGGGTTCCTGTGAGGACCGGCGGCAGCTCGACGGCGCGGCCGGGGATCTGGGCATTGTTTTCCTTCACCACGATCGGCGCGTCGGCGAAGGATTTGACGGCGCTTTCGCGGATGAGGCCGGCGGAATATTGCAGCGCGCGCAGCGTCTCGCGGATGCTCCACAGCGCGAAGCGCGAGGTGCCCCAGAAGAAGCTGCGGCGCACCTGACGGCGCACGAGCCGCTCCTGGAGGACCGCCTGGTCGGAGAACATCAGCTCGGCGATCGCCATGAAGGTCTCCGGCGTGCGCTCTTTGTAGGCGAAGCCGTAGATGGCACCCTCGCCGGCCGTGCGGCTGGAGCGGCAGATCACGTCGAAGGCGATGATCTGGCCGGCGCGGCGAAGCTGGATCGTCGCCTCCAGCGGCGTTTCGAGGTCGATCTCCGGCGCCTTGTCGACGAATTCCACCGAGATGCCGCCGGAGGACGCATCCTGGATGATGATGTTGTTGAGCTTGCCGTCGATCTTCATCAGCGCATGGCGCTTGACCGGCAGGCGCTGGTTGCGGCGCAGTTCGCGGCGTTCGGCGACGACGCCCAGCGCCGCACCGGCAAGGCCGAGATTGATGAGGTTCCAGCCGGCGACGATGGTCAGAAGCTCGGTCGCGACCGGCTCCGTCAGGAAGCGGTAGCCGGAATAGAGGGCTGCGGCCAGGAGCACGAAGAAGATGATGAAATAGGGCCGTGCCAGCGGCGAAAGCATGCTGCGGTCGAGCGTCTGGCCCTTGGCGGTGACGTTGAAGGTGGGTTTTCGCGGATTGCGGATCACGCTGAGGATCGAGCCGAAGAGCAGCACCGACTGGACATATTCATAAAGCTCGGAAACCCAGGGCCAGCGCACGCGACCGTAGAGGTAGCTCTGCATGGCGAAGGAGCCGATGAGATAGGTCACTGCATAGGAGGCGAATTCGAGGATGTTCGCCTGGTAGATTTCCAGCGAGAAGAAGATGTAGAGCAGCGGCGAGAAGACGAAGGCGAGCCGCGACAGCGGGAACAGCCAGAACAGGTTGATGCCGGCATAGCAGATGCGCTGGGCGAGCGTCAGGCCCTTGGCGAGGAACGGCCGGTTGAGGATGAGGATCTGCAACATGCCCTGGCACCAGCGGGCGCGCTGGCCGATGAAGGACACGAAGGTCTCCGGCTGGAGGCCGGCGATCAGCGGCTTGTCGACATAGATGCTGTGCCAGCCCTTGGAATGCAGCGCCAGCGCCGTCTCGCAATCCTCGGTGATCGACTGGCCGGAGAAACCATTCGCCGACGCCAACGCCGAACGCCGCAGCACCGCCGCCGAGCCGCAGAAGAACGAGGCGTTCCACTTGTCGAGCCCGCGTTGCAGGATCGAATAGAACATCTCGTTTTCGGACGGCATGCGCGCGAAGGTCTGGAGGTTCTTTTCCAGCGGATCGGGGTTTAGGAAATAGTGCGGCGTCTGGACGAGGAACAACTTTTTATCTTCGCGGAAGAAACCGACTGTCTCGCGCAGAAATTCGCGCACCGGCGCATGGTCGGCGTCGAAGACGACGACGAGTTCGCCGTTCGAGACCTTCAGGCCCTCGTTGAGGTTGCCGGCCTTGGCGTGGTCGTTCTGCTTGCGGGCGTGGTAATGCACGCCGAGCGAGGCACAGAGCGCCTTCAGCTGCTCGTGGCGGCGGATGGCGGCAATCGCGATGCGCGGGTCCTTGTGGTTGCGCTTGGCCTCCGTGCCGCCATCGTCCAGCAGATAGACGTTCAGCTTGTCCTTCGGATAGAGCAGCGATTTTGCCGCGGCGAGCGTGCCGGCGAGCAGTTCGGGCTCCTCGTTATAGGACGGGATGAAGACGTCGACGGTGGGCAGGCTTGCGGCCTCGCCCGGCTCCGGAGTTTTGCGCTTCAGCGGATCGGCCAGCATGAAAAAGCTGATCGCCAGCATGGCGAGGCAGTACATCTCGGCCAGATACAGGATCAGGCCGGGGATGAAGTTGAGCGGCTCGTAGATGCTCGGCAGCGTCTCCGTAGTGCGCCAGAAGGCGTAACGCATGGCGAGGATGCCGGCAAAGGTGAAGGTGACGAGCCGCAGGGTGGTGTTGGCCGGGCGCGTCATCGCCAGGAACATCACGCCGAGCACGGCGAAGGAGAGAATAAGCTGGGCCTGGAGGCTGATCGGCAGCCAGAGAAGGAACAGCCCGAACATGCCAGCGGGAACCGCCAGCCACTTGACGCACGTCATGTGCATATGAAAACCCCATTTGCATCGCGGCAGCGCGTCATGCGGACCGGTTCCACACAGGAACAGGTCAGACCCTAGGGTTCAGTGGTCAACGGATTCCTAATACAGTGCCAAATCGGGACTGCGGTCAAAAGCGTGGTAAATGAAGGGTTTACGCCACTCTAGGAATGGGCCTGCGCCTGCGATTTCGCAACGATCAGGATGCCGACGAGGGAGACCGCCAGACCCACCGCCATCGCCCAGGAAAGCGGCTCGCCGAACATCTATCGGCCATTTCATGGAGACCCGGCAGAGGCCATATCGAGGGTCCAGGCATTGAGTAAACTGCGTCATCCCCCTGGCAACTTGATGGAGAATTAACCAGCAAATTGCTCAAGTTCGTGCTTGAGGTCCAGAGCAAGACTACCGTCACATGCGGCGACAAAGCCCTCGTCGCTGTTTTCAAATACACTTTTAAGCGGCTCGATAGAAAACATCTGCTTGTGCAAAAACTTCCCTTTGACCGTGCTAGGTCCCGCCTGCCCAAGTTGGTTCCAAAGGTCATCGGTAATTGGCGCACCACCTGCGGCTGAATGCAGTTCCTCGTTGTGAGCCTTTCTCCGCTTTCGATACATATCCTCGACAGGTTGCTTGTGTTGTTCGATCTTCGCCAGTACACGTGCTTCGGCGTCTGCCAACGGCTCACTACCAAGCCTTGCCAACACGTCTGGCTGCGCCGCGTAGTGTTCGATATCAGAAAACGCTGTAAAGATTATTCGCATATGATCATTGTCGAACGCTACTCGTAGTGCATTCTTTTCATCTGGCGTGAGTGCATCACTGTCTCTGATCACCGCAATTTTTATACTTTGCTCTAGGCCGACATAAAGCTCTTCTGCTTGAGCGGGGGTCGGCAGATTACGAAAACCAGTACCTGGTAGAATCGCAATTTGCCTCTCCAGTGCTGGCCATTGACGGATAATTTGTCTCAAGAACTTGAGATTTCCATCTTCAGAAATCGCCAACACCTTTTTCCCCATCGCTCCCCAACCAAGTGCCTGTTCGGCAGCAGATCTACTCCCAGTAAGCACCGCACCGTTCTCCAGCCAATAAACTCTGGCGTCATTTGCAGCGCCTCGTACAATGAAAGGCGAATGTGTTGTCATGATAATTTTAGTATCAAATGGGGCTGCTGCCCGCTCCAGCACTGATACCAACCGTTCTTGAGCGGATGGGTGTAGATGGGTATCAGGTTCATCTATGAGCAAGATAACAGGCTCGAAGAGGTAGATATAACTTAACATCTGTATTACCTGGAGATATCCAGTGCCTAGAAGCTCTATCTGGTTTCTATTTCCCTCACGTTCAAAATAACACCTTATTTCGAGATCATTCTCGTCGTCATGTTCTATAACAATCTTTATAGGCTCTATTAGCTCAGATAGATAATCTTCTATTTTTGCTATTGCTTCTGGCTTTTCATTCTTAATTATAAGAAGAACATTCCTAAGATAGACATTACTATCTCCGAAAGAGCAAGCCCTCAAAACTACTCTTTTACTTTCTCTGCGCTCACTATTCGGAATTCCAGACAGACCTGGTACATAGCACGTGAAGAATTTGTTCTTTGCCCTAAGCAAGGGCGATACGGCGGTTGGAAGCGTGCCGCTTATCGAGAGCCCAGCGTTACGCGCAGATCGTAGCGTTATTTCCGCTTCAACATCTCCTCCAGCGTCTGTAAACCCAAAGCTAATTACCGAACCGGGGCTCTCTTTGCGGTTTCCCCAGTCACCATTGTGACCTAGCTTTTTATACTGGTTTGTTGGCAGATAATCGAGTTCCGTAACGCTGACCGTGTTCGGCTTGTCCTTTTCAACGCGGTCTGCCTGCCTTGTCATGCAAGACGCCAGATGGAGAGCCTGCAATATGGAGCTCTTCCCGCTTCCATTCCCCCCAACCAGAACGGTACTCTTACCGAGCTCAAGCTCCACATCCCGAACTCGTTTAAACCCTTTGACCGCGATTGTAGAGAGTTCCATACACCACCAAAAAGTAGAATATTTCGATCGACGCACGTACCACAACTGCGGGTGCTTGAGCTAGTGCTGTATGATCAGAATCAACCCACTAAAATCTATGGCGAAAACCAATATGAACTCGCCTCAGAAGCGCTCTTCAATGCTTAGCGACGGCGTATCGCCCGATAAGCTGGTACGAATAAGCTGGACACCGGTCTGCCCAGCACTTCGATTTAACGGCACTTTAGAGGACTTCAGGGCGCCTATGTCCAACACCGGAAACCAGTGCCGCGATTCTCATAAGGAACAATAAATGCTCCAGACGTTTTCTGAAGCAGCCAAAAGGGGCGGACTCCATATGATATTGCAGGCTATCCCCGCCATTATCTGGATTCGTTGTGGAAAAATGGTACGGTTGGGGGGTCTCGAACCTCCGACCTCAGGTGCCACAAACCTGCGCTCTAACCAACTGAGCTACAACCGCACAACGGCGCGTCGACCGCGCTTGGTGCGTCACATACGGGCAGCCGCACCATTTTTCAAGCGTTTTTTGCATGCTTGCACATACGAAAATGGCCGGGCTCATGCCCGGCCATTTTATCATGCCGTGTAAAACCCTGCGAAGCGGGGCTTAGGCGGTCTTGAAGGACTTCATGGCCTTCTCGGCCGCGGACTTGCCGGGAGCCGAGACCTTTTCGGCAACCTTCTTGGAGGTTTCCTGAAGGGTGCGGGCCTGTTCGACGACGACTTCGGCCTGCTTGCGCAGGAACGCGGTCTGCAGTTCGAACAGTTCGGAGACCGACTTCACGCCGAGCAGGGCTTCCATGTGGGAAAGCGAGTTTTCGGCATTGGTGCGGAGCGCTTCGATGGCCTTGAGGCCGAGTTCGACGGAGCCGGCCTGGGCGCTTTCGAGCGTCGCTTCGACGGTCTTGGTCGCGTCTTCGGCGGCTTCCTTCATCTTGGCATAAGCTTCCTTGCTCTGAGCGGCGCCCTTTTCGGCGAACTCGCGGAAGCTTTCAGAGACCTTGCTGGGGTCGATGGATGCGATGGAGAATACGTCGTCGGTCTTCTTGGTAGCCATTGTCTGCGCTCCTTGGTTTGGCCCTCTCTAGAGGCGCCGTGTTCTTGGATGAGCCGTATATAGACGATCTCTTTTCGCATTGCAACAAAATTGTGCGGTGCACAATAATTCGAGGCGGCGTTAACCCTTCTGCCCGAAAGCCCGGGCCTTTGCGGGCGAGGCGCTGGACCCTCCGCACATGCACCGCTATTAATAAAGCGTTAATCGAAAGCCGGGGCCCCGGAAGCAGACACAGGCCTGAATATGTCCGCAAAGCAGTATCCCTTTATCGACGTCGCCGTCCATGAACGGGTGCGCCTGCCCTTCGCCCGGGGCGAGGCGGTCGTGCTGTTTTCCAAGGACATGGCGCGCGTGCTCTGGTCGAACGGCCGCGGGGCCGCCCTTTTCGGTCACGACAACATCTATGATTTTCTGGACGCCGGCCCGGACCGCGCGGATGTCGCCTTCCGCCAGCTTTCCGCCACCGCCCAGCAGGTGCAGGCGCCGGGCGAGCGCCGCAGCTTCATCATGCGCATCGGCAGCGGGTTTCGCAGCGTCCCGGTAAGTGCGGCCGTCGAAGGCGTCACCATCCGCCTCGGCGACGAGGCGATCCTGTTCAGCACACCCGTCAGCGCCGGCCGACAGAGCCAGCAGGATGCGGCCGCCGCCATGCTCACCGGCTTCGACGATCCCGACACGCATATGGCCGTGCTCGACGGCGGCGGCACGATCATCGCCGCCTCGGCGGATTTCGAAAGCCTCGCCGTCAGCCCGGAAACCCGGCGCGCGCTCGTGGAGGCCGCCGGCCGCAGCGCGGAGCGCCTCGTCAAGCGCCCGATCGCCACCGGCCGCGGCAACCTGCCCGCCGCCATCGGCCGCATCGCCACCGATCCGGCGCTGCACCTGCTCTTCGCCGTCGAAACGATCCTCGGGCATCTCGATCCGGATGAGGACGAGGCCGAGCCAGCACCAGCGGCTGTTGCCGCGGTGGAGGTCGAGCCGGAGATCGAGACCCCTGTGGCGGAAGAGCAGCAGGTCGAGGACGTGCCGGAAGTGGAGCCGGTTTCCGAGCCCGAAGCGGTCGCCTTTGTCGAGGAAGAGCCTGCAATTGAGGACGTCGCCCCGTTGGAAAGCGCCGACGAACCGGTTGCGGAAGCGCTGCCGGAAGTCGACGAGCCGGTCGAGGAAGCGCCTGAAGCCACCGCCGAAGACGTCGTTGCGGAAACCGTGGAAGAGGCCGAACCGGCGCTTGCGGAGGAACCCGCCGCCGAGGCCGCCGAAGCGCCCCTTGAAAAATCCGGCTTCGTCTTCAATCCGCAGGGACGGCCCATCCGTTTCGTCTGGAAGATCGATGCCGAGGGACGGTTCAGCGAGATTTCGGAGGAATTCGCCGCTGCCGTCGGGCCGCATGCCGCGGCCATTTCCGGCGAGCGTTTTACCGATGTCGCGGCCCGCTTCGATCTCGACGCCGAAGGCAAGATCGGCGACCTGCTGCGCCGCCGCGATACCTGGTCGGGCAAGACGATTCTCTGGCCGGTCGAGGGCACGTCGCTCGTCGTGCCGGTCGATCTTGCCGCATTGCCCACCTATTCGCGCAACCGCGAATTCGACGGTTTCCGCGGCTTTGGCATCGTGCGCATCGCCGATTCCAGCGAGGACCCTCATGCGCGTGGGCTGACGCTCAGCCATAGGGTCGAGGCGGTTGAGGAAGAGCAGACCGTCCTGGTGGAGGAAGTTCTGGCCGAAGAAGCCGGTACGCTGCTGGAGGACGCGGCGGAGGGCCTGACCGAAACGATCGAAATTCCGGATCATGCCTCTGCGCAGGTGACGGACGACGCTTTCGCGGCACCGGATGAGACGGTGGCCGAAGAACCCGTCGAGCCCGAGGAAACCGTAGACACCTCCCCGGCTCCGGAAGAAGAGACGACACCGGTCGTGCCGGTCGATGACGAGCAGGATGCCTTCCGTGGCGAGCGCCCGGCGTTGCGCCTGGTCGAAAACCCGGCCCGCCGCCAGTCCGACAAGGTGGTGCAGCTCGAAACCCGGCGCAATCGCGGTGGTCTTTTCGATGGCCTCTCGACCGGCGAGCAGGCGGCATTCCGCGAAATCGCCCGCCAGCTCGGCGAGACCTTTGGCAAGCGCAAGCCGGAGGACCGCCCGGCAGGTGACCGCGCTGCCGAGACGCCGGCTGAGACGATCCGCGACGACGAGCCCGAAATTGCAGCCGTCGTGCCCGCGACAGGCGAAAACGATGCGGAAATGCCGGGCCTCGAAATCGGCCCGCATGCCGACGACCTCCTGAGTGAGGACCATGCCGAGACGCGCACGGCGATCGCCCCGCCGCGCCGGCAGATGGATTACGGCCTCACCGCCGCCGTCGTCGACGCGCTGCCCGTGGCGTTGCTGGTGCATGTCGGCGACCGGCTGATCCATGCCAATCCGGAATTCTTCCGCCTGACGGGCTATTCCAGCCTCGACGACCTCGAAGCCTCCGGCGGGCTTGAAATCCTGCTGGGCGGCCCGGACGAGGACGCCGGCGATGGCGACGGCACGATGGCGCTGCGCCATGCCGATGGCGAGAGTGCCAGCGCCGTGCGCGCCCGCCTCCAGTCGATCCGCTGGGAGGACGGCACCGCGCTGATGCTGGCGCTGACGCCGATCCAGGCCAACAAGCCGACCCTTTCGCTGGTCGAAACCGCGCCCGCCCCCATCGAGACCGAGGAGCGGAACGCCGACCAGGCGGCCGCCTCGGCGCTGCGCATCGAGGTCAGCGAGCTACGCTCCATCCTCGAAACCGCGACCGATGGCGTCGTGGTGGTCGGGCAGGAGGGCGACATCCGCTCGATGAACCGCTCGGCAAGCGCGCTCTTCAACTATGACGAGGACGAGACGCGCGGCCGGCCCTTCGCCATGCTTTTTGCCCATGAAAGCCAGAAAGCAGTGCTCGATTATCTCGCCGGCCTCGCCGGCCATGGCGTCGCGAGCGTGCTCAATGACGGGCGCGAGGTCATCGGCCGCGAGGCCTCCGGCGGCTTCATCCCGCTGTTCATGACGATGGGCCGCCTCTCCTCCTCCTCCGGCTATTGCGCGGTCATCCGCGACATTACCCAGTGGAAGCGCACCGAAGAGGAGCTGCGCAACGCCAAGCGCGCGGCCGAGACGGCGAACGCTCACAAGAGCGATTTCCTCGCCCGCGTCAGCCACGAGATCCGCACGCCGCTCAACGCCATCATCGGCTTTTCCGACATGATGGCGACGGAGCGCTTCGGCCCGATCGGCCATCCGCGCTACATCGAATATGCCAACGACATCGGCCGCTCCGGCCGCCATGTGCTCGATATCGTCAACGACCTGCTCGATATTTCCAAGATCGAGGCGGGCGAGATGGAGCTGGAGTTCACCGCCGTCGGCCTGAACGAGACGATCGCGGAAGCCGTGTCGCTGGTGCAGCCGCAGGCGAACGGCCAGCGCGTCATCATCCGCACCTCGCTTTCGGCCAATGTGCCGCAGATCGTCGCGGACCTGCGCTCGATCAAGCAGATCGCGCTCAACATCCTGTCGAATGCCATCCGCTTCACGCCGGCCGGCGGGCAGATTGTCGTGTCGACCGCCTACGAGCCGAACGGCAGCGTCGTGCTGCGCATCCGCGACACCGGCGTCGGCATGACGCGCAGCGAGCTGGAACAGGCGATGAAACCCTTCCGGCAGGTGACGACGGGCGCGCGCAAGCGTGGCGACGGCACTGGCCTCGGCCTGCCGCTCACCAAGGCGATGGTCGATGCCAACCGGGCGAACTTTTCGATCAGCTCCACGCCGAACGAGGGCACGCTGGTCGAAGTGAGCTTTCCCTCGCCGCGCGTGTTGGCAGATTGACCCTATTGGGCTAGACCGGGAAAAACGCTTCCCGGCGCCCCTGCCCCGGCAGGGATTGCCGCATCGTCGAGGTAAAGCCTTGCAGGTCCTGTCTGAAAGCGTGCCGGCGCATAGCCAGCTCCGGCGATCCGGCGCCGCCCGCCACCCGCTGCTCTCAGTCACCGCCGTGCTGGCAGCCGTCATCGTGCTGATGCCGGCGATCGCCATCGTCGTTATCGCCGCAACGGGCGGCATGGAGAGTTGGCCGCATCTCATCAGCAATGTCATTCCACGCGCGACCCTGCGCACGTTGATCCTGCTGGCCGGCGTCGGCACCATCAGCGTCGTCGTTGGCGTGGTGACGGCCTGGCTGGTCGCGAGCTGCGAGTTTCCGGGCCGGCGCCTGCTCTCCGGCCTGCTCGTGCTGCCGCTTGCCATTCCCGCCTATCTCGGCGCCTATGCCTTCGCGGAATTCTTCTCCTTCACCGGCCCGGTGCAGACGGCCTGGCGTGGCCTCTTCGGCTTCCAGACGAGCCGCGACTATTGGTTTCCGGAGGTGCGCACCACCGGCGGCGCGATGCTGGTGCTCTCCAGCGTGCTCTATCCCTACATCTATCTCTCCGCGCGCTCGATGTTCCTGATGCAGGGCCGCGCGGCGGCGGATGTGGCGCGTACGCTGGGCGCCGGTCCCTTGAAGGTCTTCGCGAAAATCCAGATCCCCATGGCGCGGCCGGCGATCATGGTGGGGTTGACGCTCGTTGCCATGGAGACGCTGAACGATATTGGCGCGGTGGAATATCTCGGCGTGCAGACGTTGACCTTCTCGATCTTCGATACCTGGCTCAACCGCGGCAGCCTTGCCGGTGCCGCGCAGATCGCCTGCGTCATGCTGGTCTTAGTCGTCTGCCTGATGCTGGTGGAGCGTGCCGCCCGCCGCCGGCAGCGTTTCGCCAGCCAGAAGACCACGGCGGCGGTGCATGATTCGGTGCGCCTGAAGCTCGCAGGCTGGAAGAAATGGGTGGCCAGCCTCGCCTGCCTTGCGCCGCCGGTCATCGGTTTCGCCATTCCGGTCTTTGTGCTCGGCGGCTATGCCGCGCGCCGGCTGGAGCAGTTCGCCTCGACGCGGCTGCTCTCCGCACTGTGGAACAGCGTGCTCGTCTCGGCATCGACGGCGCTCGTCGCGGTGCTGCTCGCCTTCCTGCTGGCCTATGCCGCGCGCACCACGCGCTCGCGGCTGAACGCCGCCGCCGGGCGTTTCGCTTCCTTCGGCTATGGCGTGCCGGGCACGGTGCTGGCGATGGGCGTGCTGATACCGCTCGCCAATTTCGACAATGCGGTCGATGCCTTCCTGCGCGCGCAGTTCGGCATTTCCACCGGCCTGCTGCTCTCCGGCACCGGCTTTGCCATCATCTATGCCTGCACGGTGCGTTTTCTCACCATGGCGGAAGGCACGATCGATGCGGGCTTCCACAAGCTCTCGCCGCATCTCGACATGGCGGCGCGTACGCTCGGGCGCACCAGCGGCCAGACGCTGCGGAGCGTGCTTTTGCCGATGATGCGGCCGGCAACGCTGACGGCGGCGCTGCTCGTCTTCATCGAAACCATGAAGGAACTGTCGGCGACGATCATGCTGCGCCCGTTCAACTTCAACACGCTGGCGACGCTGGTCTACGAGGATGCCTCGCGGGCGAAGGTGGAGGATGCCGGGGTGCCGGCCATCATCATCGTCGCGGTCGGACTCATCCCCGTCTTCCTCGTCTCGCGCTCGCTCGACCGGCACTCGGGGTAAAAAAGAGGGCGGCAAAAGCCGCCCCGATAGTTTGAATGCTGTCCAACGTAAGCGTGGGTGAACGGCCTCATGCCATCGGGGTCGGGTGCGACCGGAACGCCCATCATCGGGCGCGCTCAAGTTGGCACGACATTGCCCCAATGCGGTTTAACAAATCCTTACCTGGCCGGTTCCGGCACAAAGGTTTCGTTCACAACTTCGCGAGTTTGGTTAATACGGCCGGTTCGAAATCGCGAGCGCCGCTCACCCTTATGACTTCAACGCGTCCAAGCCCGCAAAGAGCGCCAGCGCCTCCGGATTGGCGAGCGCCTCCTGGTTCCGGACCGGCCTGCCGTGCACGACCTCGCGCACCGCAAGCTCGACGATCTTGCCCGATTTCGTGCGCGGGATATCGGCAACCTGGATGATCTTCGCCGGCACATGGCGCGGCGAGGCGCCGGTGCGGATCTTTGTGCGGATCGTCTTTTCCAACGCCTCGTCCAGCACCGCGCCGGGCTGGAGCCGCACGAAGAGCACGACGCGCACGTCGTCCTCCCAGTCCTGGCCGATGCAGAGCGCTTCGGCGACTTCGTCAAGCTGTTCGACCTGGTTGTAGATCTCCGCGGTGCCGATGCGCACGCCACCGGGGTTCAGCGTCGCGTCGGAGCGGCCATGGATGACGATGCCGCCATGGCGGGTCCATTCGGCGAAGTCGCCATGGCACCAGATATTGTCGAAGCGCTCGAAATAGGCGGCGCGGTATTTTTCGCCCTCCGGGTCGTTCCAGAACATGACCGGCATCGAGGGGAAGGCCCTGGTGCAGACCAGCTCACCCTTTTCGCCGCGCACCGCATGGCCGTCCTCGTCCCAGACGTCCATGGCAAGGCCGAGGCCCGGCCCCTGGATCTCGCCCCGCCAGACGGGTTTCAGCGGAATGCCCAGCACGAAGCCGGAGACGATATCCGTGCCGCCGGAGATGGAGGCGAGCTGCACGTCCGGCTTGATGCCGTCATAGACGAAGCTGAAGCTCTCCGGCGAGAGCGGCGAGCCCGTCGAGGCGAGCACGCGCAGGCTGGAGAGATCGTGTGTCGAGAGCGGCGTGAGGCCGCTTTTGCGCACGGCGTCGATATATTTGGCGGAGGTGCCGAGTACGGCGAAGCGTTCCGCATCCGCATAGTCGAACAGCACGTTGCCGTCTGGATGAAACGGCGACCCATCGAACAGACAGAGCGTGGTGCCGAGCGCGAGGCCTGAGACCAGCCAGTTCCACATCATCCAGCCGCAGGTGGTGAAGTAGAAAAGCCGTTCGCCCTCGACCAGGCCGCAATGCAGGTGATGCTCCTTCAGGTGCTGCAACAACGTGCCGCCGGCCGAATGGACGATGCATTTCGGCACGCCCGTCGTGCCGGAGGAGAACAGGATATAGAGCGGGTGTCGGAAGGGAAGCTGCGCGAAGGTGAGCGGCTTTGCCGCGTAAAGCGCCGTCAGCGTCTCCAGCGTGCGGCCATCCGGCAGCGAGGCGGCGAGCGCTTCAGCATCGCCCGCATAGTGCACCACCACGACCGGCACGCCGAGCTTGCCGGCAATGGCCTGCACCTTGGCGGAGACGTCCTGGAGTTTGCCGGCATACCAATAGGCATCGCAGGCGATGAAGAGTTTCGGCTCGATCTGGCCGAAGCGGTCGAAAACACCCTGCTCGCCGAAATCGGGTGAACAGGAAGACCAGATGGCGCCGAGCGAGGTGGCGGCGAGCACGCAGGCAATGGTTTCCGGCATGTTCGGCATCATGGCGGCAACGCGGTCGCCCTCACCGATGCCCATCGCCGCGAAGGCCTGCTGGAGTTTGGAAACGCGGGCGCGCAGCTCGTCCCAGGACCAGCGGTACGCCACCTTGTCCTCGCCGCGAAAGACGATCGCATCCTCCGGACCGGCCTTCTTCAGCAGGTTCTCCGCAAAATTCAGCCGGCCCTCAGGGAAGAAGCGGGCTTCCAGCATGCGGTCGCCGTTTTCGAGCGCCGTGCCGCCCTTCTCGCCGATCACACCGCAATCGTCCCAGACCGCGGTCCAGAAGGCCGCCCGGTCTTCCACCGACCAGGTGTGGAGATCGTCATAGGATGTGAAGGCGCGCCCGGCGATGCGGCTCGCCGCTTTCATGAACAGGGCCATCGGGCTCGTCGCCAGGATTTCCGCCGAGGGTTCCCACAGGGGCATTTCCGACATCACGTTGTCCTCCACTCCAGGGCCATTCTACAACATGTTGCACCGCAGTATAATGCCGCGAATGCCGGTTCGCGCCGTTGCCGAACGCAATTCCGCCATGCCGCCATTTGATTTCTTAGCCCCAAGCGCCTATCCCCGTTCGCTTGAAGAGATGTGACCGCTGCCGGTAGAGGACCCGCCCCCGAATGACGCTTTCCCGTTTCATGCAATCGCGGCTTCTGGTGCGGGGATTCCTGGTCGTTCTGGCACTGTTCGTCGCCGGGCGCGTCGGCTTTCCCTTCCTCATCCAGACGGACACGGTCGGGCGGGAAATCGAGGAGACTCTGGAGGCGTGGACCGGCGCCGATGTCGAGATCGGCCGCGCGGCCGAGTTCTCCTTCTGGCCCTATCCGCGCGTGACGCTCGGCAATGTGCGGGTCGTCACGGGAGGCAAGCAGGAACTCGCGCATATCGAGGAAATATCGGCAAGCTTCGACCTGGTCGGCGCCGTGCGCGGCAAGCCGGTGTTCAGCGATTTCGATCTCGTGCGGCCGACGGTCCGCGTCGGCTGGGACGCCGAGGGCGTGTTCAACTGGCGCCACAGCGGATGGCTGATCCAGGCGATCGACGCCACCGCCTCCGCCCCCGAAGGCCAGGCGATACCTGAACTGCCGGAGGAGCGTATCGGCACGATCAATGTCGTCGACGGGATCGTCGAGGTGACGCAGGACGACGGGGCCACGCCCTATCGCATCTCTGATATCAACGGCAATATCGACTGGCCGGCGCTGCGGCGTCCGCTTGACCTGACGCTTTCCGGCGTCGTCAATGGCGAGATGACGCGCTGGACCTTCGATTGCGACCAGCCGCTGGCGCTGCTGGCCGGGCACAATGCCAATATGCGCACCAACCTTTCCGCCGATCCGACCACGGTGAACTTCGAGGGCGTCGCCAATCTCTCGACCAATGCGTTTGTGGCCGGCAACATGATGCTGTCGACGCCCTCGCTCGGCCACCTGCTCGCCTGGCAGGGCAAGGACATTCCCTCGGTCGGCAATCTCGGCCATGTCAATGTCGAGGCGAAGGTGACGACGGCCGGCTATTCGGCCAAGCTCGAAAACGTCAAGCTGACGCTCGACAATGCGCAGGCGACCGGCGTGCTGGACGTCGACATGCCGCCGGACGGCGTGCCCCAGGTCGGCGGCACGCTTGCCTTCGACCGCATTGACCTGCGTGCCTTCCTCTCCGCCTTTTCGCCCGGTGCCGAGCAGAATGCCGCGAGCATCGACACGGCCTTCCTGCACCAGTTCGGCATGGACCTCCGGCTTTCCGCCAAGACGGCCGATTTCACGCCGTTCTCGCTTCAGGAGCTTGCGGCCGGGGTGCGTGTGGAGAATGGCCGCGCCTCCTTCGATGTCGGCGACAGCGGCTTCATGGACGGGCGCATGACCGGTCGCATCGCGCTCACCGAACAGGGTTTTCGCGGCGGCGGGCGGTTCCAGATGTCGCTCAGCAATGTCGATATCGGCGCCATCGTCAACACGCTGGCGCTGCCAGGCCCGCTGCCTTCCGGGCGCGGCTCGGCCGATTTCGAGCTTTCGACCGACCGGCCGCTCTGGGCGACGACGGCGTCCGACATGTCCGGCCAGTTCCGCTTGAACATGGGCTCGGGCACGCTCACCCATTTCAACCGGCAGGCCTTCGAGGAGCGCGCGGCGAAAAACGCCTTCTTCAATTTTTCCGAAGCAGCCGACGGCTCTTTCGATTTCGTGCGGGCCGACGTGGAGGCAAAGCTCGACCGCGGTCTTGCGGAACTGACCAAGGCGGAGATCGAGGGCAACGAGAAGCTTCTGACGCTCTCCGGCATGATCCCCTATCGCAGCGGCAGCGTGGCGCTGGCCGGCGCGCTGTCCGATCGCCCACAGGTGGAGGCCTCGGCGGTCGTCAATCCGGCGATCAGCTTCTTCGTCGGCGGCTCCTGGCCGGAGCCGGTGATCTCGCCGCTTTCGATCCTGACGGGGCAGCAGCCCCGCCAGGAATAGGGTTCAGCGGCCGGCGAAGGCCGCCTGTTCGTCGCGCTGGCGCTGCACTTCGCGCCGCTTCGTCATGATGGACGCAATAACGACCCCAATGGCGACGAGGCCGATGAGCAGGGTGCAGGCCGCGTTGATTTCCGGCGTCACGCCGAGGCGCACCTGGCTGTAGATCTTCATCGGCAGCGTCGTGGCACCCGGACCGGAGGTGAAGCTCGAGATGACGAGGTCGTCGAGCGACAGGGTCAGCGCCAGCATCCAGCCCGACAGCACCGCCGGCAGGATGACCGGCAACGTCACCTCAAGAAAGGTCCTGACCGGCGTGGCGCCGAGATCGAGCGCCGCCTCCTCGATCGAGCGATCGAAGGAGAGCAGCCGCGACTGCACAACGACCGTCACGAAGCACATCGAGAAGGTGATGTGCGCCAGCGTCACGGTGACGAAGCCGCGGTCGAAGCCGATGGCGACGAAGAGCAAGAGCAGCGACAGGCCGGTGATGACTTCCGGCATGACGAGCGGTGCATAGACCATGCCGGAAAACAACAGCCTTCCGCGGAAGCGCGTGTAGCGCGTCAGCGCCAGCGCCGCCATGGTGCCGAGGATGGTGGCGATCGTCGCCGACAGCAGCGCCACGCGGATCGTCACCCAGGCCGCATCCATGAGGCCCTGGTTGTTGAAGAGCGCGACGTACCATTTCGTCGAGAAGCCGGCCCAGACCGTCACGAGCTTCGACTCGTTGAAGGAGAAGACCACCAGCAGCACGATCGGCAGGTAGAGGAAGGCGAAGCCGAGAACGACGGAGACGATGTTGAAACGGGACCAGTTGCTCATGGTCTACTTCCCCTGCTCTTCGGCCTTGGCCTGCGCATTCTGGAAGAACACGATGGGCACGACCAGGATGAGGAGCAGGATGGTGGCGACGGCGGCGGAGACCGGCCAGTCGCGGTTTGCGTTGAACTCGTTCCACAAGGTCTTGCCGATCATCAGCGTCTGCGACCCGCCGAGCAGATCCGGGATGACGAATTCGCCGACGGCCGGAATGAAGACGAGCATGCAGCCCGCGACCACGCCCGGAAGCGAAAGCGGGAACGTGATCTTCCAGAAGGCGGAAATGGGCGGGCAACCGAGATCCTTTGCCGCCTCGATCAGCGAATTGTCCATCTTCTCCAGCGCAGAATAGAGCGGCAGGATCATGAAGGGCAGATAGGAATAGACGATGCCGATATAGATCGCCCAATTGGTGCCGATGATGATCAACGGCTGGTCGATAATGCCGGTGCTGAGCAGGAACTGGTTGAGCAGCCCTTCCGGCTTGAGGATGGCGATCCAGGCATAGACGCGGATCAGGAAGCTCGTCCAGAACGGCAGGATGACGAGCATCAAGAGCGTCGGGCGCAGTGTGCGCGGCGCCTGCGCCATGCCATAGGCGATTGGGTAGCCGATCAGGAGCGTGATGAAGGTCGAAACGCCGGCGATCCAGATGCTCGACAGGTAGGCGTTGAGATAAAGCGCATCCTCGGTCAGCCAGATATAGTTCGCGAAACTGAACTGCCCCACCTTGCTGAAGAAGCCGGAGAGGCCATCCGCCAGCGCGAAGACCGGCTCATAGGGCGGCTGCGCGATCGCGGTGGTGGAAAGCGAGATGCGGAAGACGATGAAGAAGGGAACGAGGAAGAAGAACAGCAGCCACGCATAGGGAAGAATAATGACAAGGCGGCTGAAGATGGCGGAGCCGAGCTTGTTCATCGGTCAATCCTTCAAGACGACGCCGGCGGTTTCGCCGAAGGAGACCCAGACCTTCTCGTCATAGGAAATCGGGTCCTCCACCTCGCGCAACGCGTTCAGCATGGAGGCCTTGACCACCTTGCCGCTGTCGAGCTTGACGTAGAAGACCGTCATGTCGCCGAGATAGCCGATGTCCCAGATTTCGCCCGGCGCCGCATTGACGGAGGCATCGGCGGGAGCGGCCCGCGTGACCTTCATCTTTTCCGGCCGGATGGCGAAGCCCGCGGCACTGCCCGGCGTGGGGCCGTTGGCGGTTGCGGTGCGGATGGTGAAACCCTCGTTGACGGCAAGCTCGATCTTGCCGTTGCCGTTGGCCGAGACCTTGCCGTCGAGGATGTTGACGTCGCCGATGAAGTCCGCGACGAAGCGCGAATTCGGCGCCTCGTAGATTTCCGCCGGTGTGGCCACCTGGATGACCTTGCCGTGGCTCATCACCGCGATGCGGTCGGCCATGGTCATCGCCTCTTCCTGGTCGTGCGTGACGACGACGAAGGTGAGGCCGAGTTCCTGCTGCAGGTCCATCAGTTCGAATTGCGTTTCCTCGCGCAGCTTCTTGTCGAGCGCGCCGAGCGGCTCGTCGAGCAGCAGCACCTTCGGGCGCTTGGCGAGCGAACGGGCAAGCGCCACGCGCTGGCGCTGGCCGCCGGAAAGCTGGTGCGGCTTGCGCTTGGCGAATTGTTCGAGCTTGACGAGCTTCAGCATCTGCGAGACGCGCTCGGCGATCTCGTTCTTCGGCATGCCGTCCTGGCGCAGCCCGAAGCCGATATTGCTCTCCACCGTCATGTGCGGGAAGAGCGCGTAGGACTGGAACATCATGTTGACCGGCCGCTTGTAGGGCGGGATGCCGGCAATATCCTGGCCGTCGAGGATGATCTCGCCGGAGGTCGGCCGTTCGAAGCCGGCGAGCATGCGCAGCAGCGTGGACTTGCCGCAGCCGGACGCGCCGAGCAGGGCGAAGAACTCGCGGTGATAGATATTCAGGGTGAGATCATCGACGGCGGTGAAATCGCCGAACCTCTTCGTGACATTGCGGAACGTGATGAATGGTTTTGCGTCCGGATCCGTCCACGGCGCGAAGGAACGACGGATATTGCCGAGAGATTTCATTACCTGTCCCCATCTCTTTTTTCTGGCAGTCAAAATGAAATTGCCCGGAAGAGACTTCCGGGCAATTCGTCCTGTGCCGGTTATTGGCCGGTCACGATTTTGGTCCACGCCCGTGTGAACAGGCGCTGCGTTTTTGCGTCCAGCGTCGTGTTGGTGAAGAGCTTTGCCAGCGTCGCCTCATCCGGATAGATCGTCGTGTCCTTGATGATCTCTTCCGGCATGATGGCCTGGGCCGCCTTGTTGCCGTTGGCATAGTGGATGTAGGTCGAGGCCTTGGCGATGACTTCCGGGCGCATGATGTAGTCGAGGAAGGCGTGCGCCTCTTCGACATGCGGTGCGTCGGCGGGGATCGCCATCTGGTCGAACCACATCTGCGTGCCTTCCTTCGGGATCGTGTAGCCGATCTCGACGCCGTTGCCGGCCTCTTCCGCGCGGTCGCGGCCCTGGAAGATATCGCCCGACCAGCCGACCGCGATGCAGATATCGCCGTTCGCCAGGCCGTTGATGAACTCGGAGGAGTGGAACTTGCGCACGAAGGGACGGATCTTCTGGAGCGCTTCCTCGGCCTTGGCGAGATCGGCCGGGTCATGGCTATCCGGGTTGAGGCCGAGATAGGCGAGCGTCACCGGGATGATGTCGGTCGGCGAATCGAGCAGGTTGATGCCGCAATCCTTGAGCTTTTCGGCGTTTGCCGGGTCGAAGATCGCCGTCCAGCTATCGATCGTGTCCGTGCCGAGGGCTTCCTTGATCTTGGCCTTGTTGTAGCCGATGCCGATCGTGCCCCACATGTAGTTGATCGAATATTCGTTGCCGGGATCGAAGGGCTGCATGCGGGTGGCGACCATGTCCCACATGTTCTTCAGGTTCGGCAGCTTCGACTTGTCGAGCTTCTGGTAGACGCCGGCCGAAATCTGGCGTTGCAGGAAGGTGTTGGTCGGCACCACCACGTCGTAGCCGGTGCCGCCGGCGAGAAGCTTCGTCTCAAGGATCTCGTTCGAATCATAGACGTCGTAGACGACCTTGATGCCGGTTTCCTTGGTGAAATCGTCGATGATCGAGCTATCGATATAGTCCGACCAGTTATAGACATTAACGACTTTTTCCTGCGCCAGCGCACCACCTGCACCAAACAGGGCGACCGTGGCAGCCGTCGCCAAAAGAGTACGTCTTATCATTGATTTATCTCCCAGTTTTTTTCCGTGCCTATGAGTTGCTATGAAAGAACAGTCACCGATTATGGATGTTTTTCGAGAGGCGACAAGCTGCATTCTACGCATAGACAGGGCGATTTTTGATATCACATTGTTCCCATTCCTATCATATTTGAAGCCCTATCCGCGGCGGAAATCAAGCGAAAATTCACTGGAAGTCGAAAAGGCTCAATCCCGCAACCATTTCGTCCAGCCCGAGGGGGCGCGTGACGGGCGGTTCGGCACGCGCAAGACAGCCCTGCCGCTCGCACAACCGGCAGGCCGTGCCGACCGCGACCGTGCCGTCCCTGCGCACCGCTTCGGCGTAAACCGTCTCTTCCGCATGCGCCGCATCGCAGCCGATGAGCAGTGCCGTGCGGCGCACCCGCTCCGCAAAGGCGCTCTGCGGGCCTTCGAGCGTTCGCGAGACCGTCAGGAAGGCGGCACCGTCAGGCATCTCGACGCGATCGACGAGGATCTGCCCCGGCTGGGAGAAGGCGGAATGCACGCCGAGCTTGGGACAGCCGCCGCCGAAGCGTGCCTGCGGAAAGCCTGACGCGCCCGCCCGGCGGAAGCGGTGGCCGGCATTGTCGATCTCCAGCATGAAGAAGGGCACGCCCGGCTTGCCCGGCCTTTGCAGCATGGTGAGCCGGTTGGCCGCCTGCTCGTAGGAGACGCCGAAACGCGAGCGCAGGATATCGACATCGTAGCGCGCGCGCTGCGCCGTCGCGTGAAAGGCCTCGTAGGGCATCATCAGCGCATGCGCCGCGTAGCGCGCCAGTTCGAAACGGGCGATGCGCTTGGCCTCGGCATTCGACAGGGCGAGCTGATCGAGTTCGGCAAATATCTCGTCCTGAAGCGCCAGCTGCACCGTCTCCATGGCGATCTCGCGCATCTGGTCGAAGGGTGACAGGCGCTCCGACAGGAAGAGACGCATGGAGTGTCGGTCGAAGCGGCGCCGCAGGTTCGGCATGGTGTGCACGGGCAGCAGGCGCACGACGACACCGTGCTCCTTGCGCAGCCACCCCTTCAGCGCCGCCGCCCGATCGTCACCGGGCGCAAGGGCCGCATGAAACCGCTCCGCCGCCTCATCGATCGCGCCAAAATAGTTCGGGCGGTTCTCCAGCTTGTCGCGCACCTCGTCCATCGGCAGCAGCGCGCCGGAGAGCGTCGTGGCGTGGCCTTCGCGGGCGAGAAGGTCGGCGAGATCGGTGAGGCGGGCGGCCTGTTCGCGATAGGCGCGGTAGAGTTTCAGGATGCCGCTCGCCACGTTCGGCGCGGCGTCCGCAATCTCGACCAGCTCATGATCGCCCGGCAATTCGCCGGCGAGCAGCGGATCGGCGAAGACCTCGCGCAGCTGGCGCGCATTGCCGGCGCTTTCGCCCTGAAGCTCGTCGAGGTCCACCTTATAGACGGAGGCGAGCCGCAGCAGGAGCTGCACCGTCAGCGGCCGCTGGTTGCGCTCGATGAGGTTGAGGTAGGATGGCGAGATCGACAGGCCTTCCGCCATGGCCGTCTGGGTGAGGCCCAGCGTGTTGCGGATGCGCCGGACTTTCGGGCCGGCAAAGATCTTGTTCTCCGCCATATGTCACATCCTTTACACGATTGGCCGCCGCTGGAAATTTACAATCTTTACTTTTTTACAGACGCCCTTTGTCAAAGGCAAGACATCGTTACTCGATTACGCCGCTGATTTTCCGGTTTTCTCTCGCCCTATTGTGCGCTGCGATGTAAATACTGTCACATGAAATCGGGCGACAAAGAGAGCCAAGCCCGATCCCGAGACATCGCATTGGAGGATACTATGACCGATTTTTACAATCTCGTCCCGAGCGCGCCGAAAGGCCGGTTCGACGGCATCGAGCGCCCCTACACGGCCGAGACGGTCGAGAAGCTGCGCGGCTCGGTCCAGATCCGCCATACGCTCGCCGAAAACGGTGCGAACCGTCTCTGGAAGCTCATCCATGAGGAAGATTTCGTCAACGCGCTCGGCGCGCTCTCGGGCAACCAGGCCATGCAGATGGTCCGCGCCGGCCTGAAGGCGATCTACCTGTCCGGCTGGCAGGTCGCCGCCGACGCCAACACGGCGTCCGCCATGTATCCCGACCAGTCGCTCTACCCGGCAAATGCCGCACCGGAACTGGCCAAGCGCATCAACCGCACGCTCCAGCGTGCCGACCAGATCGAGACTGCGGAAGGCAACGGCCTTTCGGTTGACACCTGGTTCGCCCCGATCGTCGCCGACGCGGAAGCCGGCTTCGGCGGCCCGCTCAACGCCTTCGAGATCATGAAGGCCTTCATCGAGGCAGGCGTTGCCGGCGTCCACTTCGAAGACCAGTTGGCATCGGAAAAGAAGTGCGGCCATCTCGGCGGCAAGGTTCTGATCCCGACCGCGGCCCATATCCGCAACCTCGATGCCGCGCGCCTTGCCGCCGACGTCATGGGCACTTCGACGCTGGTCGTCGCACGCACCGATGCCGAGGCCGCGAAGCTTCTCACCTCCGATATTGACGAGCGCGACCAGCCCTTCGTCGACCGGGATAAGGGTCGCACGGTCGAGGGTTTCTACCAGGTCAAGAACGGCATCGAGCCCTGCATTGCCCGCGCCATCGCCTATGCGCCGCATTGCGACCTGATCTGGATGGAGACCGGCAAGCCGGACCTCGAACAGGCCCGCAGGTTCGCCGAGGCCGTGCACAAGGCCCATCCGGGCAAGCTGCTCGCCTACAATTGCTCGCCCTCGTTCAACTGGAAGAAGAACCTGGACGACGCGACGATCGCCAAGTTCCAGCGGGAGCTCGGTGCGATGGGCTACAAGTTCCAGTTCATCACGCTCGCCGGCTTCCACCAGCTGAACTACGGGATGTTCGAACTGGCCCGCGGCTACAAGGATCGCCAGATGGCGGCCTATTCGGAGCTGCAGGAAGCGGAATTCGCCGCCGAGATCAACGGCTACACCGCGACCAAGCACCAGCGCGAAGTCGGCACCGGATACTTCGATGCCGTCTCGATGGCCATTACCGGCGGCCAGTCCTCGACGACCGCCATGCATGAATCGACCGAGCACGAGCAGTTCCGCCCGGCCGCCGAATAACCCGACCCGTCAACCCTTCAAGAACCCCCATAGAGCCCGCATTCCTGCGACGGCAGGTGTACCACCTGCCTGCAAATGCTCAAAAAAGAGGAGAAATGCCATGACAGTCCAGACCCGAGTCAAGGAACGTGCGGAAGAACAGGCGTCCGCCATGTCCCCCGACCAGCAGGCCATGATCCGCATGGTCGCCAACGACCTGCACCGCCTCAACCAGTCCGTCATGAAGGCGGTCGAGGCGGGGGTGTCGGTCGAGCTCGTCCGCTCCGCCCGCCACCACGGCGGAGAGGGCAACTGGGGCGACCTGCTGATCCCGGTCATCGTGACGCAGGGTCGCGGCTGACAGGCAAGACATCCAGTCGAAACAAGGTCCCCGGTGCTCCCTGCGCCGGGGACCTTTTTACGTGCGGCTCGGCCGCTTGCCGGCGAAGAGATCGGCGTGGCTTGGGAGCAGCCGGAACAGCCGGTCGGAGACGGTGCGGATATCGCGCCGGTGGCGGTCCTCGCTGTTGGTGACGACCCATTGGTGGTGCCGCAGCTCGCGGATTTCTTCGCCTGCCCGCTCCAGCGCCGGATCGAGATCGCCGACGAAACAGGGCAGCACCGCCTGCCCGGCACCGGCGCGCACGAGATCGAGCAGCGAGCGCGGCCGGCTGACGATGACGGCAATAGTGCCCGCCGCCCGCTCATGCGGCCAGCGCAGGTAGGCGGAGACCGCATCCTCCTGCGACACCGCCAGCCAGCGCCCGGCGAGCGCCTCCCCGGAATTCTTCCGCCGATAGGCCGCATAGGCCACCTCGCCGGCATGCCGGCTGATCAGGCTCGGCTCCGTCGGCTCGACCGCCCGGATGCCGACATCCACCTCGCGGTGGGTGAGCGTCGCGCGACGCTCCGAGATGGACAGGTCGAGGCGGAAGGGGTCGCGCTCGGTGCAGATTGCGGAAAAATTCTCGCAGACGAGCCACGTCACCCAGGTGCCGGCCATCAGCCGCACGGTGCTCGTCCCCTGCCCCTCCTGCCGCCAGCTTTCCACGCCGCGGGCGATCGCCTCCATACCCTGTAACTGCTCGAACAGCGCCTGGCCCTCGCTCGTCAGCCGGTAGCCGGTCTGGCTGCGCAGGAAAAGCGGGCGGCCCATCGCCTCCTCCACTTGCAGCACGCGCCGGCCGACCGTCGCGGGGCTCAAACCCGAGACCTGCGATGCGCCGGTAAGCCCGCCCTGCCGGGCGACTTCGAGGAAGATTCGGTAGGATTCCCAGGACATGTCTTTCATGAATGAAAAACATAGTGCGGTTTCCGCTGTTCGTGAATGCCGATTTGAAGGGTAATTTCCCCTCGTCGAACACGGCGCAGACAGCGCCGCCCACGCCATTCACCGCCACGGCGCGCCCCTCCCGGCGCCACGGCCGGCTGTAGCCTTCAAAACGGAGACAGGCATGCAGGATATGTACGGACTCGCGATCCTCTTCGAGCTTTCACAGAAGCAGAGCGGCCGCCGCAAACACGAATTCGACCATCTGCGCGAGACCGCGCCGCTTCGTGCCGGCCTGCTGCGGCTGTGGCGCCGCCTGCGTCCCGCACGAAACACGAAAGGCCCGGCATGACCGGGCCTTTCTGCAACGGGTATGCAGTGCGTCTCAGGCGGCGCGCGAAGAGCGCATGGCCTGGGCTTCCCGCTCCCTCTCGAAGCGGAACTGGGCGATGAGCGCCATCAGTTCGTCGGCCTGCCCGGCAAGGTGGCGGCTGGCGCCTGTCGTCAGTTCCACCATGGAGGCATTCTGCTGGGTCATCTGGTCCATCTGGTTGACGGAGCCGTTCACCTCCTGCAACGCGGCCGACTGGTCGCGGCTGGCGGTGGCGATCATCGCGACATGATCACTGATGCCGACGATCTGCTGGCTGATGGAGGCGAGCACGGCCCCCGTCTGTTGCACGAGGCGCGAGCCGGTGCTGACCTCCTGCGTCGACTTGTCGATCAGGCCCTTGATTTCCTTGGCGGCCTCCGCCGAACGCTGGGCGAGTTCGCGCACCTCCTGCGCCACAACCGCGAAGCCCTTGCCCGCCTCGCCGGCACGCGCAGCCTCGATGCCGGCATTGAGCGCCAAGAGGTTGGTCTGGAAGGCGATGTCGTCGATCACCTCGATGATCTGCTCGATCTGGCGCGAGGCCTCCTCGATCCGCCCCATCGCCTCGATGGCGCTGGTGACGACCGCGCTGGAATTGTCGGCGCTCGCCTTGGTTTCGGCGACCTTGGTGTTGGCCTCCTGGGCGCGCTCGGCGGATGAGCGCACCGTGACGGTTATCTCGTCGACCGCGGCCGCCGTCTCCTCCAGCGAAGCGGCCTGCGCTTCCGTGCGGCGCGACAGGTCATCGGCGGAATGGCGCATCTGCGTGCCGCTCGACTGGATCGCCTCGGCATTGCTGCGGATGCTGCCCAGCGTATCCTGGAGCCGCGCGAGCGAGCCGTTGAAATCCTGCCGGAGCTGTTCCAGGCGGCCGGAGAACGGCGTGTCGATGGCCTGCGAGAGATCGCCTCGCGCAAGGCGCCCGAGGCCGGCGGCGAGCTCGCTGACGGCAAAATCGATCTGCCGGTCGGTTTCGCGCTTTTCCGCGTCGCTCAGTTCGCGCTCCGCCGCTGCCTGTTCGTCCTGGCGCTGCGCGATGTCCTCCATCTCGATCTTTCGCTGGGCATTCTCGCGGAAGACTTCGAGAGCGCGGGCGATCTGGCCGAATTCGTTCGCCTTGTCGCGGCTCGGAATGTCCGTGTCGAGGCGCCCTTCGGCAATGCCCCCGACGGCGCCGATCAGCGCGCGCAGCGGCCGCGTCGCCCGCCGGACGGCGAAATAGGCAAGCGCGCCGAAAACCAGCATCGACAGCACGCCGGCAAGGATGGCTCGGACCTGAAGGTCATGGATCTTCTGGAAGTAAATCTCCATCGGGATGCCGATGAAAAGGATGCCGACATTGGCGCCAGCAGCGTTCTTGACCGGGAAGTAACCGGTCATGAAGTCGCGGCCGAAGAGCTGGGCCGGTCCGAAATAGGGCTCGCCCTTGGCAAGAACCGCCTGTGCCGGATGCTCGGGCGCCAGTTTCGTGCCGACGGCCCGCGATCCGTCCTCCTTCTTCACATTCGTCGAGATGCGCACGTAGTCGGCGCCCTGCTTGGCGAAGACCGTCGCGACGCCGGCAATCGAGCTGGCCGTGCGGTCGACGAGGTCGTGGTTGGCAAGCTCCGGCATCGCCTCGCTGTGGATCGCCGTGAGCCCGCCATCCTTCAACGCAACGGAGGCGTCTTCGATCGCCGCACCATAGAGAACGGCCATGGCGCGCGTGGCATCCCGCGCATCGTTGGCCGCATCCTCCAGCACATAGCTGCGCAGGTTGTAGTGCATCACGCCGACGATCACCGCGGCGCTGAGGAAGATGAAGGCAAAGGTCATCGCCGCATACTGATAGGCGACGGAAGATCTGAAAATCCTGATCATGTCGGACTCCTCTTGTCCGCAAATGATAAGAATCAAATATATAAGAAAAGCTGAAAATTCGCTGCAATAACCCATAAGAAACAGGGGTTTTTCAAGCAAAAAGGCCCGGAAATCCGGGCCTTTTCTTGGTTAACGGCAGCTCGGTCTACGCTGCGCGATAAAGGCCCTGGCCGTCGCGGTCCTCTTCCAGGCGGAACTGCTCGACCAGCATCATCAGCGTGTCGGCTTCGCTGGCAAGCTTGCGGCTGGCGGCGGTCGTCAGGTCCACCATCGAGGCGTTCTGCTGGGTCATCTGGTCCATCTGGTTGACGGAGCCGTTGACCTCCTGCAGCGCTGCCGCCTGGTCGCGGCTGGCGGTCGCCATCATTTCCACATGGTGGCTGACGGTGACGATCTGCTGGCTGATCGAGGCCAGCACCGAGCCGGTCTCCTGCACGAGGTGCGATCCCGCGCTGACCTCGCTCGTCGACTTCTCGATGAGGCCCTTGATCTCGCGGGCGGCGCTGGCGGAGCGCTGGGCGAGTTCGCGAACCTCCTGCGCGACGACGGCAAAACCCTTGCCGGCTTCGCCAGCGCGGGCAGCCTCGATGCCGGCATTCAGCGCCAACAGGTTGGTCTGGAAGGCGATGTCGTCGATCACCTCGATGATCTGCTCGATCTGGCGCGAGGCGCCCTCGATGCGGCCCATCGCGGCGATCGCGTTGCTGACGACGGAGGCAGAGCTGTCGGCGCTGCGCTTGGTGGCGCCGACGACGACATTCGCCTCATGCGCCCGCTCGGCGGAGGAGCGCACGGTCACGGTGATCTGCTCGACGGCGGCGGCGGTTTCCTCCAGCGACGAGGCCTGCGCTTCGGTGCGCTTGGCGAGCGCATCGCCGGAACTCAGCATGTCCGCGCCGCTGCGCTGGATCGACAGCGCATTGTTGCGGATCTGGCCGAGCGTGTCCTGAAGGCGCACGAGCGAGATGTTGAAATCCTGCCGAAGCTGTTCGAGGCGACCGGAGAAGGGCGTGTCGATCTGGCGCGACAGGTCGCCCTGTGCCAGGCGGCCGAGACCGGCGGCAAGCGCGTTGACGGCGAAATCGATCTGCCGGTCGAAGGCCTGCTTTTCGGCATCGTTGCGGGCGCGTTCGGCTTCCGCGGCGCTGCGCTGCTCCTCGCTTTCCGCCTCGATGCGGATCTTCGACAGTGCGTTCTGCTTGAAGACGCCGAGCGCGCGGGCCATGTCGCCGATCTCGTCGCGGCGGCCCTCGCCGGAAATGCCGGTATCGAGGAAGCCATCGGCGAGGCGGCGCATGGCGCCGGTGATCTGGCCGATCGGCCCCTTCAGCGTCAGCACCAGCGCGATGCCGGCAAGCACCGCGATCGCGACGCCGGCGACGGTCGCAAGCACCGAGACCTGGTTTGCCTTTTCGCGCTCGCTGCCGGCGCTGGTCTTCTGCTCTTCGGCGAACTGGCTCAAGAGATTCCAAATCGTGTCGATGGACTGGCCGGCCGCGTCGAAGTCGGCGGCGCGCTGCGTGCTGATCGTCACGAGCGTCGCGCTGTCCGCGTCCATGCGCTCAAGCACCGGCGCCAGCGTTTCATCGACCGTGTCGAAGAAGGCAAGGCCGCTGGCGCTGCCGCGCAGGCCGCTCATGTCGCTGCGCAGGAGGGAAAGGTTGCTAAGTAGCTTGGTGCGATTTTCAACCGACGTCTGGCCGAGGAAGCGGGCGGCGATGATTTCGATGTCATAGATCGAATTGACCAGCTTGCGGGTGGCCGAAAGGATGGCTTCGGATTTGATGATCGGCTCGTCGAGTTCGCCGAAAATGCGGGTCGCCTCGCGCATCTTCTCGCCGGCAGCGCCCTGAAGCTGGATGGCGACCTGGCGGAAGCGGTTGATGCGGCGTGCGATTTCCGGAACGGTGACGTCGGCCGGCTCGGTCGAGGAGAGGAAACCGCCGAGTTCATCCACCGTGTTGCGGATGGTCGTGGAGACGACCTTCTGGCTCTTCGGCAGGATCATCGAGATGGAACGGTCGGTCTTCGAGATGGAGGGATAACGCTCCTTGACGAGCTTCAGCTTGTCGTCCGGCGTGGCCGCCTTGGTGAAATCGGAGAGGAAATCGGCGAAGAACTTGCTGGCATTCGTCAGGCGGTCGGCCTCGCGCAGCATGCTCTTGGCGGTGTTCTCGTTCTGGCGCACCGTGCGCTGGAGCTTGGTCGCCTCTTCCAGGATCTTGCCCTGCTCGGCCGCAAGATAATTGAGGTTCTTGCCCATCGCTTCATGGAGCTTCGCCTCGCGGACATAGAGCAGCCAGAGCCCTTCCATGCGCGCTTCGATATCCTTGGTCTGCTTCTGGGCTTCGAGGAGCTTGGAGGCGTCGACGTCCGGCGTCAGGCCATCCATCGTCACCCGCAGAAGCGCCACCTGCGCCTTCAGGCGCTCGTTCACGGCGTCGCGGCTTTCCTCGCTGGTGTTCTGCAGGAACCGGTTCATGCCGGCATAGACATCCTTGAAGCCGCTCAGCGACTGGAGGACGCTGTTGGAAATCTCCATCCTGCCTTGCAGGAGGCCCGAGGCATAAAGCCCGGTGAAGCCCACGGCGCAGATGCTGAGCACGAAGGGCAGAATGAAGACCAGAACCTTGGTCTGGATCTTGAAACGCGCGAGGATCTTATCAATGAACATGGCGGAACATCCGTTGTCGGCGTGTCCCACCCCTGCCCTAAGAGAGCCTCCCAAGGATTCGGACCGCCGGATTACCGACTTTCATGCGGCCGCAATGCCGCTGATCCGGGGGAGCACTCATTGCCAGCCGCGTTGCATCCGTCATGGGACGCGGCTTCCGGAACCCTATCCGGAAATCATCGGCGGCAAACTTTAAAATTCCATCACTTTTTAAACCGATTTATGACGGCTCAAAGGGCGGCGATGGCAAGGCCGGCGACAAGAATGGCGGCGAGCGCGCAATTGATGCCGATCGCAACGAGGCGGCGGCGGCTTTCCTCGGCGGCAGCAATGGCGATGGCGCGGGCGGGGCGGCTTTTTGCAGGCATGCGGCGATACTCCGTTACAAGATACTACGGGCACCCGGATGATCCGGCCAGCCGGCCCACATCATGTTGTCTCCACGCGAAGGCGCGCGGAAAATGCCGACATCCCGAGAGCATCCGCCGCGAGGTCTTAAAGGACGGTAAACGCCGCCTAGCAGTCCTCGCGATCAGGCATCCTGGCCGGCCGCGTGGCCAGACGCCCAGGCCCACTGGAAATTATAGCCGCCGAGCCAGCCGGTGACATCCACCGCCTCGCCGATGAAATAGAGCCCCGGCACCGCCTTCGCCGCCATGCTGCGGGAATCGAGTGCCGCCGTGTCGACGCCGCCGAGCGTGACCTCCGCCGTGCGATAGCCTTCGGAGCCCGGCGGGCGGAAGCGCCAGTCCTTGAGTTTCTGCACCAGCGCATCGGTGCGCCGCGCCGGCTGTTCGGCGAGCGGGCCATCGATGCCGAGTTCGGTGACGACAAGCTGCGCGAGCTTCTTCGGCATGTGTTCTGAAAGCACGGTCTGCACCGCCTGCCGGCCGTTTTCGCGCCGGGCGGCGGCGAGCACCGTGGCGAAATCGACATCCGGGCGGATGTGGAGCGCGATCTCCTCGCCCTCCCGCCAGTAGGAGGAGATTTGCAGGATGGCGGGGCCGCTTAAGCCCCGATGGGTGAAGAGGGCCGCCTCGCGAAACTCCGTCTTGCCGTGGCGAGCGATGACGTCGACCGCGACGCCGGGCAGGCCCTCGTGGGCGGCGAGCGTCGCCGGGTCCAGCGTCAGCGGCACGAGGCCGGCGCGGGTTTCCACGAGCGGCAGGCCGAACTGCTCGGCGATGCGGTAGGCAAAACCCGTCGCCCCCATCTTGGGGATCGACTTGCCACCGGAGGCCATCACCAGCGAGGCGGCCTCGACGGTGCCGTTCTCGGTGACGATGCGGAAGGATGAGCCGTCGTGCTCGACGGCGCTGATGGACGTCGAGAGCCGCAGCTCGGCACCGGCCGCCTTCATCTCGGCGAGCAGCATCGCGATGATGTCCTTCGCCGAGTTGTCGCAAAAGAGCTGACCGAGCGTCTTCTCGTGCCAGGCGATGCCATGGCGCTCGACGAGATCGAGGAAATCGCGCGGCGTGTAGCGGGCGAGCGCCGACTTGCAGAAATGCGGATTGGCCGAGAGGAAATTCTTCGGACCGGCGTGGATATTGGTGAAGTTGCAGCGCCCGCCGCCGGAAATGCGGATCTTCTCGCCGGGTGCGCGGGCATGGTCGAGCACGAGCACCCGGCGCCCGCGTTTGCCCGCTTCGATGGCGCACATCAAACCTGCCGCGCCCGCTCCGATGATGACGACGTCCCGCCGCTCTGCCACGTATAAGATCCTTGTTCACCCCTCCTTTCAGCCATCGCGGACGAAAGTCAATCGGTGCGGTAAAAACAGATTTTCTCTGAAAAATCGCGATTTCTACCCCCCGGGGGGAGCTAGTAAAGGGCCAAACACCGGCTATGATGCGCCATCGTCAACAACCCCGGTGTGTCATGCCGTCCAAAAAAAAAGTCGTTACCCCCACCATCGAGAAAGCCGCACGCTCTACTAAAATCCCTCCCGCCATCAGCGTGCCACGTGGGGTAAAGACCTGGAAGGACGCCGCAGACTGGCTGAGGGCCCGTGGCATCGAGGATATCGAATGCATCACGCCGGACCTCGCAGGCGTGCCGCGCGGCAAGATGATGCCGTCGTCGAAATTCACCTCGAACACCTCGCTGGCGTTGCCCTCGGCGCTCTACCGCCACACGATTTCCGGTGATTACCCGGAAGAAACCGGCAATTTCCGCTATGAGCCGCGCGACAGCGACCTGAAGCTGCTGCCGGACCTTTCCACGCTCTCCGTCGTGCCGTGGGAAAGCGACCCGACCGCGCAGGTCATCTGCGACATCGTCGGCTCGACCGGCGAGAACGTGCCCTATACGCCGCGCAACGTCCTGAAGAACGTCGTGAAGATGTATAGCGACCGCGGCTGGCGCCCGGTCGTCGCACCGGAAATCGAGTTCTATCTCGTCGCGATGAACGAGGACCCGGACTATCCGCTGCATCCGCCGAAGGGCCGCTCCGGCCGCGCCATTCTCGGCGGCCAGGGCTATTCCATCGCCGGCATCAACGAGTTCGACGAACTGATCGACGACATCTACCACTTCTCCGAAAAGCAGGGTCTGGAGATCGACACCCTGATCCACGAGGAAGGTCCGGCGCAGCTCGAAATCAACCTGCGCCACGGCGATCCGATCGAGCTTGCCGACCAGGTGTTCCTGTTCAAGCGCACGATCCGCGAGGCGGCACTGAAACACGGCATCTACGCCACGTTCATGGCCAAGCCCATGCAAGGCCAGGCGGGCTCGGCCATGCATATCCACCAGTCGGTGGTGGAGATCGCGACCGGCAAGAACGTCTTCTCCAATCCGGACGGATCGGCCTCGAAGGAGTTCTTCCACTTCATCGGCGGCATGCAGACCTATGTGCCGAAGACGCTGGTGATGATGGCGCCCTATGTGAATTCCTACCGGCGCCTCACCCCCGAAATGTCGGCACCGGTGAACAATGCCTGGGGCTACGACAACCGCACGACGGCGTTCCGCGTGCCGGTTTCGGATGCCGCCGCACGGCGCGTCGAGAACCGCCTGCCGGGATCGGACGCCAATCCGTACCTGGCGCTGGCGGCCTCGCTCGGCTGCGGCCTGCTCGGCATCATGAACGAGATCGAACCGAGCGAGCCGACGGGCGACACCGCCAACGAAGGATCGATCGACCTGCCGCGCGGCCTGCTCGAGGCCGTGTCGCTGCTCGAATCGGACTCGGCGCTTGCCGACGTGCTCAGCGCGGAATTCATCGGCCTCTATGCCGGCGTGAAGCGTGGGGAGTTCGAGACCTTCATGCAGGTGATCAGCCCCTGGGAACGCGAGTTCCTGCTGCTCAACGTCTGAGCGGCCCCGGCGGTCCGGGCCGCCCGAAGAGATCAGATCCTGAGAGCGGCCGGCGCCCCGGCGCGCCGCCGCATCCTCTTGAACATGAGAGTGTGCAATGCCCTGGCAAAGCCCGATTTCCCCCGGCGTCTCCTGGTATGAGGCGAGCGTCGGAGACCGCCCCGAATATGCGCCCCTCGACGGTTCCGTCGAGGCCGATGTGGCCATCGTCGGCGGCGGCTTCACCGGCCTCCAGGCCGCCTACAATCTCGCGAAGAAGGGCGTCCGCGTCGTGCTCATCGAGGCGCATCGCTTCGGCGATGGCGCCTCCGGCCGCAATGGCGGCCAGCTCGGCACCGGCCAGCGCACGGACGCGGAGACGCTTGAGGCCGAGATCGGTTTCGAGCGCGCCAAGGCGCTGTTCGACCTTGCGGAGAATGCCAAGCGGCACATCCACGCTTTCGCCGCCAGCCAGAACCTTGAGATCGACTATGTTCCCGGCCAGCTGAACGTGAGCCACAAGGCAAGCTACGAGAAGGAGTTTCGCGATCACATCGAGATCGCCGCGACCCGTTTCGGCTATCCGCATCTGAGCTACCTCGACCGGGCGCAGACCGAGGAGAGCGTCGGTTCCAAGCGGTTCCTCTTCGGCATGCGCGACACCGGAACCGGGCATATCCACCCGATGAAGCTGCTTGTCGGCATCGCGCGGGCGGCGCAGGCTGCCGGTGCTAGCCTGCATGAAAAGACGCCGGCCCTGAAGATCGAGCGGACGGGCGGCAAGGCGGTCATCACGACGGCCAGGGGCACGATCCGCGCCGACAAGGCGCTGATCGCCTGCAACGCCTATATCGGCAATCTCGAAGCGAAGACGGCCTCGCATGTCATGCCGATCCGCTCCTTCATCGGCGCGACGGTGCCGCTCGACAAGTTCCCCGCGATCATTCCGGGCGGCGAATCGATTGCCGATACGCGCTTCGTGGTGCGCTATTTCCGCAAGACCCGCGATGGCCGGCTGCTTTTCGGCGGGCGCGAGGCCTATACTTCGGACAATCCCGCAGACATGACCCCGCCCATCCGCCGGCAGATCGAAGAGGTCTATCCGGAGCTGAAGGGTATCGAGCTCACCCATGCCTGGGGCGGCTCGGTCGGCATCACCATGCCACGCAAGCCCTATGTGCGCGAGGTCATGCCCGGCATCACGACGATCGGCGGTTATTCCGGCCATGGCGTCATGCTGTCAAACTACTGTGGCAAGCTTTATGCGGAGGACGTGACCGGCGGCAGTGCGGAACTCGACCAGCTGAAGGCGCTGAAAATCCCGGCCTTCCCCGGCGGTCCCCGGTTCCGCTCACCGCTTCTGTTCCTCGCCATGACGTGGTACGCGCTGCGCGACAAGCTCTGATCGAGTCGGAACCGTCGTTTTTGTTGCGTTGCACTCTGGCGTTTTTAAATCGATTAGATTATAACACCCGGCAACAGAACGAGATCGAGAAATCCGATGAGCAGCCAGATCATTCCCGTTGAGCCCTTCGACTATGTCGTCTTCGGCGGAACCGGCGACCTTGCTGAGCGCAAGCTCCTTCCGGCCCTCTACCACCGGCAGCTCGCCGGCCAGCTCTCCGACCCGACGCGCATCATCGGCGCGTCGCGAACCGCCTATACGCACGAGGAATACCGCAAGTTCGCCGTCGCCGCGCTGAAGGAACACCTGAAGCAGGGCGAATTCGACGAGACCGAGGTGAAGACCTTCTGCGACCGGCTGTTCTACGTCGCGGTCGACGCCAAGTCGGACGGCGGCTGGGACAAGCTCAAGGAGCTTCTCGACGAGGGCAAGGATCGCGTGCGCGCCTTCTACCTCGCCGTGGCACCTGCGATCTTCGGCGACATTTCGGAAAAGATCCGCGACCACAAGCTGATCACCAAGCAGACCCGCATCGTCGTGGAAAAGCCGATCGGCCGGGACCTCGCGTCCGCCAACGAGCTTAACAACACGATCGGCAAGGTTTTCCGCGAAGAGCAGATCTTCCGCATCGACCACTATCTCGGCAAGGAGACGGTGCAGAACCTGATGGCGCTGCGCTTTGCCAACGCCCTCTACGAGCCGCTGTGGAACTCCGCCCATATCGACCACGTGCAGATCACGGTGGCCGAGGCCGTCGGCCTCGAAAGCCGCGCCGGCTACTACGACAAGGCCGGCGCGCTGCGCGACATGGTGCAGAACCACATCCTCCAGCTGCTCTGCCTTGTGGCAATGGAAGTGCCCTCCTCCATGGATGCGGAAGCCGTGCGCGACGAGAAGCTCAAGGTGCTTCGTGCGCTGAAGCCGATCGACCAGTACAATGTCGAGCGCCTGACGGTGCGCGGCCAGTACCGCGCGGGTGCTTCGGCCGGCGGCCCGGTCAAGGGCTATCTCGAAGAACTCGAAGGCGGCGTTTCCAAGACGGAGACCTTCGTCGGCATCAAGGCGGAGATCGGCAACTGGCGCTGGGCGGGCGTGCCCTTCTACATCCGCACCGGCAAGCGGCTTGCCGCGCGCATGTCGGAAATCGTCATCACCTTCAAGCCGATCCCCCATTCGATCTTCGACCCCACGGCCGGCCGCATCGAAGCCAACCAGCTCATCATCCGCCTGCAGCCGGACGAAGGCGTCAAGCAGTCGCTGATGATCAAGGACCCCGGTCCGGGCGGCATGCGGCTGCGCAACGTCTCGCTCGACATGAGCTTTGCCGAAGCCTTCGACGCCCGCAATGCGGATGCCTATGAGCGCCTGCTGCTCGACGTCGTGCGCAACAACCAGACGCTTTTCATGCGCCGCGACGAAGTCGAGGCCGCATGGCGCTGGGTGGACCCGATCCTGAAGGCCTGGGAAGCGACCGGCCAGCAGGTGCAGGGCTACACGGCCGGCACCTGGGGCCCGAGCCAGGCCATCGCCCTCATCGAGCGCGACGGCCGCACCTGGCATGAATCGTAAGGAAGCCTGATGAGCGCGACAGTGCATGAATTTTCCGACGGCGCCGCCCTGGCGGAAGGTCTTGCGGACCGGGTTTCCGGCGCGCTGGCCGAGGCCGTCGCTACCCGGGGCCGCGCCAGCATCGCGGTCTCCGGCGGCTCGACGCCGAAAGCCTTCTTCAAGGCCCTGTCGAGCCGCGACATCGACTGGGCGAAGGTGACGATCACGCTCGTCGACGAGCGTTTCGTGCCCGCCGACAACCCGCGCTCGAACCACCTGCTCGTCGCCGACAACCTGCTTCAGGGCAAGGCGAAGGCGGCGCAGTTCCTGCCGCTCTACCGGGACGCCGGCAGCGCGGAAGCGGCGGCGGAGATCGTCACGGCGGATGCCGCGGCGCGCGGCCATCCCTTCGACGTCGTCATCCTCGGCATGGGCGCGGACGGCCACACGGCCTCGTTCTTCCCGGGCGGCAGCCGCCTTGCCGAGGCGATTTCGCCGGAGACCCCGCGCGGCATCATCACCATGGAGGCAGAAGGTGCAGGCGAACCCCGCCTTACCTTCACCTTCGCCAGCCTTCAGGATGCACGCCTTCTGGTGCTGCATATCGAGGGCCAGGGCAAGAAGGACGTTCTGGCCGCTGCCGAAGGCGACGGTCCGGAAACCGACATGCCGATCCGCGCCGTGCTCCGGCGTGCAGCGACCCCGGTCGACATCTACTGGGCGCCTTGAGGCACCCTGCCGGCTAACCCCGGCTCCACCCGGCGCAAGACGCCGATGATTAGCGGACTGCGCAGCGCCCCGCTCGCTTTGCCGCGCGAAAATGCAATCGAGAACAGTCAGGATAGCTCCCATGTCCGCCGACAAACGCATTGAAGCCATCACCGCCCGCATCGTCGAACGCTCGAAGCCGTACCGCCAGCCCTATCTCGACCGCGTGCGCGCCGCCGCCTCGCAGGGCGTGCATCGCGCCGTGCTGTCCTGCGGCAACCTCGCGCATGGCTTTGCCGTCTGTTCCCCCGCCGAGAAGGACGCGCTTGCCGGCGACCGCGTCCCGAACCTCGGCATCATCACCTCCTACAACGACATGCTCTCGGCCCATCAGCCGTTCGAGACCTATCCGGCGCTGATCCGCGAGGCCGCGCGTGAAGCCGGCGGCGTGGCGCAGGTTGCCGGCGGCGTGCCCGCCATGTGCGATGGCGTCACCCAGGGCCAGCCGGGCATGGAGCTCTCGCTCTTCTCGCGCGACCTCATCGCCATGGCGGCGGGCATCGGCCTGTCGCACAACATGTTCGATTCGGTCGTCTATCTCGGCGTCTGCGACAAGATCGTGCCCGGCCTGACGATCGCAGCACTCACCTTCGGCCACCTGCCGGCCATTTTCATTCCCGCCGGGCCGATGACCACGGGCCTGCCGAACGACGAGAAGGCGCGCGTGCGCCAGCTCTATGCCGAAGGCAAGGCCGGCCGGGCGGAACTGCTGGAAGCCGAGTCCAAGTCCTATCACGGCCCCGGCACCTGTACCTTCTACGGCACCGCCAATTCCAACCAGATGCTGATGGAGATCATGGGCTTCCACATGCCCGGCGCTTCCTTCATCAATCCCGGCACGCCGCTGCGCGACGCGCTGACCAAGGAAGCCACCAAGCGTGCGCTTGCCATCACCGCGCAGGGCAACGAATTCACCCCGGCCGGCGAGATGATCGACGAACGCTCGATCGTCAACGGCGTGGTCGGCCTGCATGCCACCGGCGGCTCGACGAACCACACGCTGCACCTGCTCGCCATGGCGCGCGCTGCCGGCATCCTGCTCACCTGGAAGGATATTTCCGAACTGTCCGACACGGTGCCGCTGCTTGCCCGCGTCTATCCGAACGGCCTTTCGGACGTGAACCATTTCCACGCGGCCGGCGGCATGGGGTTCCTCATCCAGGAACTCCTGAAGCACGGCATGCTGCACGATGACGTGCGCACGGTCTTCGGCCAGGGCCTGCAAGCCTATACGATCGATCCGAAGCTCAGCGAGACCGGCACGGTGCTGCGCGAACCGGCGCCGAAGGTCAGCCACGACCCGAAGATTCTTGCGAATATCGAGACGCCGTTCCAGGCGACCGGCGGGCTGAAAATGCTGACCGGCAATATCGGCAGCGCGGTCATCAAGATCTCCGCCGTGAAGCCGGAGCGCCATGTTATCGAGGCGCCGGCAAAGGTGTTCCACGACCAGCAGGAACTCAACGTCGCCTTCAAGGCCGGCGAACTGACGGGCGACTTCATCGCCGTCGTGCGCTTCCAGGGACCGAAGGCCAACGGCATGCCGGAACTGCACAAGCTGACGACCGTGCTCGGCATTCTTCAGGACCGCGGCCAGCGCGTCGCCCTCCTCACCGACGGCCGTATGTCCGGCGCCTCCGGCAAGGTGCCGGCCGCCATCCATGTGACGCCGGAAGCGGTCGACAACGGCCCGATCGGCCGCATCCGCACCGGCGATATCATCCGGCTAGATGCCGCTCACGGCACGATCGCGGTTCTGGTGGATTCCGCCGAGTTCGCCGCCCGCCCGCAGGCGACGGCCGATCTCTCCGGCAACGAATTCGGCATGGGCCGCGAACTTTTCGCGCCCTTCCGCGCGATTGCGGGACCGGCGGACCACGGGGCGAGCGTGTTGTTCGCTTGAGATCGGAGGCGTTCCCGATTTGCTCCAGAACGTCGTGAATGCAACTTTTATTGATGGTTGATCGTTTCCCTGCGGAACGAAAAGCGATTGGTGAAAGGAGCATTTCATGAAGAAGATCATAATCGCCGCTGTGGCCATTGTCATGGCATCGACAGTGCCCGGCCTTGCGCAGACCTATCGCAGTGAGGCCCGCGAACATCGCCAGGACCACCGCATTTTACGCGGTGTCACACAGGGTGAAATTACCGCGCGTGAGTATCGCAACATCCAGCGGCAGCAGAATCGGATCGACCGAGCACAACGCCGCGCCACGCGCGACGGCTATGTAACCCAGTCGGAGCGCCGACGGATCGAGCGCATGCAGGATCGTGCTTCGCGCAACATCTATCGCAAATCCAACAACGGCCGTTACGTTTACTAGAAAAACTGCTTAACGTAAGCGCATCAAGCCCGCCTGTGAGACACGCAGGCGGGTTTTTGTTGCTCACCTGGAACCGCTACACAGATATCAGCTATAGATATCCAGCGTGCGGCCCTGGTGGTTGCGGTGCGTCGAATAGACGAAGATGCGTTGCAGGTCCTTGTCGGAGAGCATGCGCAGGAAGCGGGCTTCGACGACGTCGTTCGTGTAGACGCGCTGCGTGAGGCAGCCGATCATCGGCAGGCGGGCGCTGACGATGTCGAGGTAGAAATTGCGCGGCAGCTGGAACTTCGTCGTCATGGTGACGATGGCGCCGCTGCGCGACAATTTAGTGATCAGGCACCGGCGCGAGACGAGATTGACGAGGCCGCCATTCTCGGTGAACTCGATGCGCGCCTCGTTGCAGGTGTCCTCCATCGGGAAACTTTTTTCCCGGTCGTACATGAAGGACTCTTCCTTGCTGAGATAGTTGTTACGCGGTTCGGATCCCCGGATACTCATCTGCCTGTTGCCCCTGGCACTGTCTGCTTTCGAGAAAAGTTAGGGGAGCAACGCTTAACATCGGGTTGAGCGGCAGGGCTAAATCCTGCCGCCCCGCCGGTTTCGTGTCAGGTTTCAGGACGCGCGATAGCTTTTGCCGGCCGTATCGAAAAGATGCAGCTTCGCCCTGTCCGCCGTGAAGCGTATCCGGTCGCCGCGCTTGACGGCGAGGATGCCGGGAATCTTGGCGATGATCGGCTCGCCCTGCACGAGACCCTCGATGTAGAGCAGCGTCACCTCGCCGAGCGCCTCGACGATCGCCACCGTACCTTCGAAAAGGAAATCGTCGCCGGTGGAAATCTGGAGATCTTCCGGGCGCACGCCGAAGCTTGCCGCCTTGCCGACTTCGGATGAAGCCGTCGCGATATCGACGGTGGAGGTGCGTCCGCCGGTCAGTTCCAGCACGGTCGCGGCGCCGGCAGACGTGATCTTCGCCGGGATGATGTTCATGGCCGGCGAGCCGATGAAGCGGGCGACGAAGAGGTTTGCCGGGCGCTCGTAGAGTTCCAGCGGAGGACCGACCTGCTCGATATGGCCGGCCGACAGCACGACGATGCGGTCGGCGAGCGTCATCGCCTCGACCTGGTCATGCGTCACGTAGATCATCGTCGTGTCGGCCATCTGCTCGGAAAGCTTGGCGATCTCGATGCGGGTGGCGACGCGCAGCGCCGCGTCGAGGTTCGACAGCGGCTCGTCGAACAGGAAGACCTTCGGGTCGCGGCAGATGGCGCGGCCGATGGCGACGCGCTGGCGCTGGCCGCCGGAGAGCGCCTTAGGCAGGCGGTCGAGATATTTGGTGAGCTGGAGGATATCGGCGGCGGCGCGCACGCGCCGGTCGATCTCCTCCTTGCTTTCGCCGGCAATGCGCATGCCGAAGGCCATGTTGTCGAACACGGTCATGTGGGGGTAGAGCGCGTAGGACTGGAACACCATGGCGATGCCGCGCTTGGAGGGCGGCACGTCGTTGACGCGCTCGCCGTCGATCATCATCTCGCCGCCGCTGATCTCCTCCAGGCCCGCGATCATGCGCAGCAACGTCGACTTGCCGCAACCGGACGGGCCGACGAAGACGATGAACTCACCCTGCTTGATATCGAGATCGATGCCGTGGATCACGTCCACCGCGCCGTAGGACTTGCGGATATCCTTGAGAACCAGCCCTGTCATGTTCCTACCTCCCCTTTAATCCGTTACGCGAAGCGGGCGAAAAAGCCGCTCCAGGCCGGAAGTTCGATGTTTTCGTCATGCATCATGCTGTCGAAGCCGTGACCTTCCAGAACGTCCAGCGTGCCGGAAGGCAGGTCGGCGAGGCGCGCGACCGGGCTCATGTTGAAGGCGCAAAAGACCTTCTCGTTGCCGTGCGTGCGCACGAAGGAGAGGATTGCGCCTTCGGCCGAGTGGAACTCGATCTCGCCCTTCACCAGCGCGACGTGCTCCTTGCGGAAGGCAAGGAAGCGGCGGTAATGCGCCAGCACCGAGGCCTCGTCGCCTTCCTGCACGTTGACCGCGCGTTCCAGATGCGCCTCCGGAACCGGAAGCCAGGGCTTGCCCTGGCTGAAGCCGCCGGATTGCTCACGGCTGTCCCAGACCATCGGCGTGCGGCAACCGTCGCGACCCTTGAAATCCGGCCAGAACTGGATGCCGTAGGGGTCCTGCAAGTCCTCATAGGCGAGGTCGGCTTCCGGCAGGGCAAGCTCCTCGCCCTGGTAGATGCAGACCGAGCCGCGCAGCGACATGAGCAGGCTCGCCAAGAGCTTGGCATGGGCGTCGTGATCGGTGACGGCGCTGCCCCAGCGGCTGATATGGCGCATCACATCGTGGTTCGAGAAAGCCCAGCAGACCCAGCCCTCGGGGGCGGCCTTTTCCAGCGCGCGCTGCGTCTCGGCGACGAAGGCCGGCGTCAGCGGCTCGGGTGCGAGGAATTCGAAGGCGTAGCACATGTGCATCTTGTCGCCGCCGGAGGTGTATTCGCCGGCGATCTCGAGCCCGCGCTGGCTGTCGCCCACCTCGCCGACGGCGGCGATGGCCGGAAACTCCTCCATAACCGCGCGGAACCGTTTCAGGAACTCCAGGTTCTCCGGCTGGTTCTTGTCGTAGAGATGTTCTTGGTAATTGTAGGGGTTCACGGCGGGCGCCGTCTGGGCGTTTCGGCGCTCGGGGGCGAGCGACGGGTTGTCGCGCAGCTCCTTGTCGTGGAAGTAGAAGTTGATCGTGTCGAGCCGGAAACCATCGACGCCGCGCTCCAGCCAGAAGCGGGCGACCGAGAGCAGCGCGTCCTGCACTTCCGGGCTGTGCAGGTTGAGATCCGGCTGCGAGGTCAGGAAGTTGTGCATGTAATATTGCAGGCGCGTCGGGTCCCACTGCCAGGCGGAGCCGCCGAAGATCGACAGCCAGTTGTTGGGCGGCGTGCCGTCCGGCTTGGAATCCGCCCAGACATACCAGTCGGCCCGCGGATTGGTGCGCCGGGAACGGCTTTCGACGAACCAGGGATGCTTGTCGGAGGTGTGCGACAGCACGAGGTCGATCATCACGCGGATGTTGAGGCGATGGGCCTCGGCGATCAGCGCGTCGAAATCGGCGAGCACGCCGAAGATCGGATCGACGTCGAGATAGTCCGAGACGTCATAGCCGAAATCCCGCATCGGCGAGGTGAAGAAGGGCGAGACCCAGATCGCGTCTGCCCCGAGCGAAGCGACATGCGCGAGGCGCTCGGTGATGCCCCTGATATCGCCGATCCCGTCGCCAGTGGTGTCCTGGTAGGAGCGCGGATAGATCTGGTAGATCACCGCGCCACGCCACCAGTCCTTGTCCGGGGTCAGAAGCGTTGAACTCGACGTCGTCATTCTGGTCAGTCCTGTACTTTTCTTGTTTCTCGCGCAATTCCGGACGCAAAACCGCTTAACACTTTTGCTGGAATTGCTTTTGTCAGCCGCCCTTGACCGAACCCGCCAGCAGGCCGCGCACGAGATAACGCTGCAGGCTGAAGAACACGATGAGCGGCACGATAATGGTGATGAAGGCGGAGGCGGTGAGGATTTCCCAATTGCCGCCGCGCGAGCCGAGCAGGTTCACGAGACGTCCGGTCAGCACCAGCTCCTCATTGCCGGCACCCAGGAAGACCATGGCGACGAGCAGGTCGTTCCAGGTCCACAGGAACTGGAAGATGGCGAAGGAGGCGAGCGCCGGGAAGGACAACGGCAGGATGATCTTCACGAAGATGTCGAAGTCGGAGGCACCGTCGACGCGGGCGGATTCCAGGATTTCGCGCGGCAGGCCGGCCATGTAGTTGCGCAGGAGATAGACCGCGAGCGGCAGGCCGAAGCCCATATGCGCGAGCCAGATGCCGACATAGGTTTTTGCCGGCACGCCGAAGAACGCGCCCACGCCGTTATAGAGCCGCAGCAGCGGGATCAGCGACATCTGGAGCGGCACGACGAGCAGGCCGACGATGACCGCGATCAGGATCGCCCGGCCCGGAAAGGGCATCCAGGCGAGCGCATAGGCGCAGAAGGCGGCGACGAGGATGGGGATGATCGTGGCGGGGATCGCCACCGTCAGCGAGTTGATGAAGGAGGCGCCGATGCCTTCCGCGTTCAGCACTTCGCGGTAGTTGTCGAGCGTGAAGCGCGAGGGAACGGCGGCGGTGTAGAAGATGCGCTGGCCGCGCGTCCCCTCCATGCGGGTCTGCGAGACGATCTCGTAGCTGCCGTCCTCCTTGACGGTCAGCGTCTGGCCGTCGCCGATATCGGCCGCAGTGCCGGCCTCGAAGGCGGTCGGCTGCAAGGGGCGGAAGCCGAAGGCGGAGACCTTTGCGTCGCCCCCTTCCAGAAGGTTGCCGGAAATGACGAACTTGCCGTCACGCTCGACCTGCGCTTCCGGTGCCGCGGCGCGGCCGGTGAGGTTCTGCGAGGAGGTGGAGAGCGCCGTCCACCAGCCGGAGACAGCGAGCTGGTCCTTGTCGCGCAGCGACGAGATCAGGAGGCCGGCGGTCGGCAGCGTCCAGAGTGCGACGAGCAGCAGGACGGAGAGATGGACGACGAAAATGAGCGGCGAACGGGACGTGGCGATCATCTCAGTGGCCCTCCATTTCCTTGGTGGCGTTGCGGATGTTCCAGATCATGATGGGGATGACGAGGATCATGATCACGACGGCAATAGCCGCGCCGCGCCCGAAATCCCCGCCGCCGCGGAACATCCAGTCGAACATCAGGTTCGCCAGAACCTGCGTCTGCCATTGCCCGTTGGTCATGGCGAGCACGATGTCGAAGACCTTCAGGACTAGGATGGTGATGGTCGTCCAGACGACCGCGATCGTGCCCCAGATCTGCGGCACCATGATCTTGAAGAAGATCTGGAAGCCGTTGGCGCCATCGATGACGGCCGCCTCGATCGTCTCTTCCGGAATGCCGCGCAGGGCCGCCGAAAGGATGACCATGGCGAAGCCGGTCTGGATCCAGATCAGGATGACCATGAGGAAGAAGTTGTTCCAGAAGGGAATGGTCATCCAGGCTTCCGGCGAGCCACCCATGGCGACGACGATGGCATTGAGGATGCCGATCTGCTCGGAGCCTTCGGCGCGGTAGTCGTAGACGAATTTCCAGATGACGGCGGCGCCGACGAAGGAGATCGCCATCGGCATGAAGATCAGCGTTTTCGCGATATTGCCCCACCAGATGCGGTCGGTCAGCGCGGCGACGATCAGGCCGAAGAAGGTGGCGAGCGCCGGCACCACGAGCAGCCAGAGGAAATTGTTGAAGATCGACTGGCGGAATTCGCCGTCATTGATCATCCAGGCGAAATTGCTGAAGCCGACGAACTGCTGGCCGGTGCGGTCATGGAAGGCGAGCCGGACGGATTCGAAGACGGGATAGACGAGGTAGACCGACAGCGCGAGCAGCGCGGGCGCCATGAACAGCCAGGGCCGGATCGCATTGGTGATGCGCAGGTTCTTCGAGGCCTGCGCGCCCGTCAGCCCCTTGGAGGGGAATATCCTGTCGAGCAGGAAGTTCGTTCCGAAGAAATAGACGACGCAGGCGAGAACGCCCCCGACCATCGTGAAGATGGCGAATAACAATTGCTGCATGGCGATCCCTCCCCTGGAAACTTCCCCGCAATGTATTTTTACGGTCACGTCGAGCGCTCACGCGGAGCGCCCGCATGGTCCGGCTGCACTTCGGCATGCTTTGGGAAAACCGGCGGGCGGCCGCCCGCCGGTTCACCGGGATGTTATTTGATGGCGTCCCAGGCCTTCTGGGCACCGTCGGCGACATCGGCCGCGGACTTGCCGCCGACGAAATCGACCATGCCGGTCCAGAACGCGCCCGCGCCGATCTTGCCGGGCATCAGGTCTGAACCGTCGAAGCGGAAGGTCGTCGAGTTGAGCAGGATTTCGCCCTGCTTCTTCATCGGCGCGTTGGCATAGGCTTCCTTGTTGGCGCTCTTGTAGGGCGTCAGGAAGCTCGTCTGCGCCATCCACAGCTCATGCGCGATCGGCGTCTTCAGGAATTCGATGAAGGCGCGGGCGGGCGGCGTGTCCTTGGTGATCATGGCGAGCGTGCCCGCACCGAGGACCGGGTTGCCGAGCTCCGGCTTGCTGGCATAGGGCGGCATGTAGAAGAAGTCCGCATCCTCGCCGACGACCGTGCCCTCCGGGAAGAAGGACGGGATGAACGACGCCTGGTGGTGCAGGTAGCACTTCGGCGGCGAGGCGAAGAGGCCCTTCGGGCTGTCGCGGAAGTCGGTGGAGGCAACCGCCGCCGCACCGCCATCGACGAACTTGTCGTTCTTGGCGAACCAGCCGAATTCGTCGATCGCGCCGACCACGGCGGCATCGGTGAACGGGATCTGATTGGTGACCCACTTGTCGTAGGTTTCCGGCGAGGCGGTGCGCAGCATCAGGTCTTCGACCCAGTCGGTCGCCGGCCAGCCGGTGGCGCCGCCGGAACCGAGGCCAATGCACCAGGGCGTGCCGCCGTCGGCGACGATCTGCTCGGTCAGAGCCTTCAGGTCTTCCATGGTCTTCGGCACTTCATAGCCGGCGTCTTCAAAATTTTCCGGCACGTACCAGACGAGCGACTTCACGTCGATCTTGTAGGGGAAGGCGAAGAGTGCGGCATTGCCGTCCTTGCCCTTGTAGGTCGAAAGATCGACCCAGGACTGGCCGGCGGCGTAATTGTCGAGCAGCCATTGCTTGGTCTCGTCGCCGAGCGGGCTCAGGTAGCCCTTGGACGCGAGGTCGGCAATGAGGCCCGGCTGCGGCAGGATGGCGACATCTGGCGGGCTGCCGGCCTGGGTGTCGATGACGATCTGCTGCTCGTAGTTTTCGGAAGAGGAATATTTGATCTCGACGCCCGTCGCCTCGGTGAAATAGGCGTAGACGATCTTGAAGAGCGCCTCGTCCTCACCGCGCCAGGGGCCGAAGATGGTCAGCGTCTGGCCCTTGAGGTCGTGACCCTTCTTGAAATCCTCAAAACTCTGCCAGTTGAACTTGGAATCTTCGCCGGGCTTGAATTTCAGCTCGGCCGCGGCGCTGCCCGCCATAAAAAGCGCGAGCGCAGCCGTCATCAGCAACGTCTTTTTCACGAGATTTGCCTCCCATAGCAATCCCGCCCTCTCCCGGGGCAGGCATCTTCTAAAATACCCCAAAATTCAAAGCGCTTTGGATTTCCTTTCATCCCATTTCCCCCCAAGCTTCGTCAAGTACCCCTCAACAATTTGAACGTGAAATCGCCGTATCTAACGCAGTGCAGCGTAGTTTTGCGGCGCAAAATAGCCAAAACAGCTTTTCCTGTTTGATTTGCTGATGTTAGATGCCAAAACGCTTTGAGATAAATTCAGGGACAGAAAAGTCAAATATTCAAAGCGCTTCGATTATTTCAAGAAAGCTAAGCATGTGAATCTCAAGCAGTTATCGCAATTGCTGGGCCTCTCTCAGACAACCGTGAGCAGAGCGCTGAACGGCTATCCGGAGGTCAATGCCGAGACGCGCCAGCGTGTTCTCGATGCCGTACGGGAGACGGGATATCGCCCGAACCGGGCCGCCCAGCGCCTCGCAACCGGCCGCGCGGGCTCGATCGGCCTCGTCATGCCGACCGCCGATGGCATCGAGTCCGACGTGCATTTCGGCGAATTCCTCGCCGGTCTCGGCGACGAGGCGGTCAAGCACGACTTTCATTTCGTCATCAATCCCAGCCACCCCGACGAAGAGGTCGCAACCTGCCGGCGGCTGGTGGCGAGCGGCAATGTCGATGCGCTGTTCCTCGCCTATATGCGCGTGAAGGACCCGCGCATCGCCATGATGAAGACGCTGAAGACGCCCTTCGTCGTGCATGGCCGCTCGATCGGCGTGCCGAACGACTACCCCTTCCTCGACATCGACAATACCGGCGCCTTCTACGATGCCGCGCGCCTGCTCGCGCAGCTCGGCCACCGGCATTTCGCGCTGCTCAACGGTCCCGACTATCTCGCCTATTCGATCCGCCGCAAGAAGGGCACGGTCCGCGCGCTCGCCGAATACGGCCTGGTGTTGCGCGACGACTGCGTGGAACATTCGCAGATGACGGACGAACACGGTTTTCGCGCCATGGAGCGTTTCCTCCGCCTCGAAACACCGCCGACCGCCGTGCTCTGCTCCAGCACCGTGCTGGCGCTCGGCGCCGTGCGGGCGATCAGCCAGGCGGGGCTGAAGCTCGGCGTCGACATCTCCCTCATCGCCCATGACGACGTGCTGCCGATGCTGAAGCCGGAGAATTTCATGGTGCCGCTGACGACGACGCGCTCGTCGCTGCGCGCCGCCGGCCAGCGCATCGCCCGCCGCCTGATCGCCAGCATCCTCGATCTCGAAACCCTGCCGCAGCAGGAGCTCTGGAAAACGGATTTGATCGTGCGCGCCTCGACGGGACCGGCGCCGGCGGGGAAATGAAAAGGCGCCCCGCGGGGCGCCTTACATCGTTGGACAAATCAGAACTTCGGCGGCGTCCTGCCGGCCTTGCGGTAGGCGGCGATGACGGTGTTGGCCATCAGCATGGCGATGGTCATCGGGCCGACGCCGCCGGGGACCGGCGTAATGGCGCCGGCGACCTTGGCGCATTCCTCGAAGGCGACGTCGCCGACCATGCGCGACTTGCCCTCGCCCTTCTCCGGTGCGGCAATGCGGTTGATGCCGACGTCGATGACGGTGGCGCCCGGTTTCACCCAGTCGGCCTTCACCATTTCCGGACGGCCGACGGCAGCCACCAGGATATCGGCATTGCGGCAGACCGCAGCGAGGTCCTTGGTGCGCGAATGGGCGGTGGTCACCGTCGCGTTGGCGGCGAGCAGCAGGGCGGACATCGGCTTGCCGAACAGGTTGGAACGGCCGATCACCACGGCGTTGAGGCCGGAGAGGTCGTTGCCGTGCGTGCGACGCACGAAGACCATGGCGCCGGCCGGCGTGCAGGAAACGAGACCGCCATCGAGATCGCCGGTCGCGAGCTTGCCGGCATTGACGACATGCAGGCCGTCGACGTCCTTCTCCGGCCTGATCGACTGGATGATCGGCTCGGAATTCAGGTGCTTGGGCAAGGGAAGCTGCACGAGGATGCCGTGAACGCTTTCGTCGGCGTTCAGCGTCTCGACGAGGCGGGCGAGTTCTTCCTGCGTCGTCTCCTCCGGCAGCGTGTGCTGGATGGAGGTGAAGCCGCATTCCTTGGCCATGCGGCTCTTGGAGGAGACATAGGCGTGGCTGGCCGGGTCGTTGCCGACGATGACGACGGCGAGGCCGGGTTTTACGCCCGCATCCGTCTCCAGCGCAGCGGTCGCGGATTTTACGGCGTCAATCACGGAAGCGGCAACCTGCTTCCCATCGATAATGGTGGTCACATTTCTCTCCCTGAATGATGTGCCCCACTCTAGTGGGGCGGCCGCGCGGCGGGATGGCCTCTTAACGCCCTATGCTGTCCAAAACACATAATTTCAAGCGCGCGTTGCGGGAAACCGTCGGTCCGATGGATTTTCCTGTCAACGATGCGAGAGCCATGCCTGCCGCATGACGGAGCCCGCATAGCAGGCGAAAAGTCCTTTTTTGACGCAACCGCAAGGTTTCTTCCGATGGAAAGCCGCGGAGGTTCGCGAAAAATATCTCTTCATTTCAGCAGCTTATACCGACGGTCGACGACATGGTTAGGAAAGCGTGAACGCCACCCATAGGCTTTTCCCGAAAACCTTAAATGGCCCTTCAGGCGAAGTTGTTAAACCCGACGTAGAACAGAACGCGCATTGCGGGATCGGCCAAGACCGTCCCGGAAGGAAGCTTGTCATGAACCTTATGTCGGGCAATATCGTCGCCTCGCAACGGGATATTCTCGGCCTGCCGGTCTGCGATCTCGGCTGGGCGGAGGCCTTCGCCTTTGCCGAGGAGGTGGCGACCATGCCCTTCGGGCAGAGCGTCATCGCCTTCATCAATGCCGGCAATGCCAACCTGATGATCCGCGATCCGGAATACCGCGCCGTTCTGGAGCGCCAGATCGTGCTGCCGGATGGCCACGGCGTCGACATCGCCTCCATGCTGTTCCACGGCCGCAAGTTCCCGGCAAACCTCACCGGCACGGATTTCGTACCGGCTTTGCTCACCTATATTGCCCGGCCGATGCGCGTGGCGATGATCGGCGCGCAGCAGGCGACGCTGATGCAGGCGGCGGAGAATTTCCGCCGGCATGCGCCTTGGCATCACTTCCTGCCGATTTCCGACGGTTTCTTCGACCGGGCGGCCTCCGACGCGGTCATGGAGCGGGTGCGCGAGGCGAATGCCGATATCCTGCTCGTCGCGATGGGCAGCCCGGCACAGGAAAAATGGATCGACCGCCATGTCGGCCCCGGCCATGCCAGGCTGGTGCTCAGCGTCGGCAACCTGTTCGACGTCGTTGCCGATGCGCCGCACGCGGCGCCGGGCGGCATCCGCCGGCTGCGGCTCGAATGGCTCTACCGCCTGGCGAAGGCGCCATCGCGCCTCAGCCGCGCCGACTTTTCCTTCCTCTACCATGTGCTGCGCTACAAGTTTTCCGGCACGGGCGAGACGCATGACAGGAACGATACGGCAAAAGCCGGCTCGCTCTGAGGCGGCCGGCTCTTATCGATCGATAAAGATGTGGTCAGGCGGTGGGTCTCAATGCCCGCCGCTTTTTTCCGCGGGCTTGCCGGCCGGAACCTCGCCCTTGACGAGCGTCTGGCCTTTCTTCGGCGCCGGGTCATGCACGGAGGCGGTGGTAATATAGTCGATCTGCTCGACATAGACCTCCGCGATGACCTCCGCGCCAAACCGGCGGTTCAGCCCCTCCTTGACGATGCCGCGAAAGGCGTCGACGTCGAAGCTGCCGGCGGTCGCCACGTCGATCATCTTCTTGCCGACGAGCAGCGTATAAAGCTCGTCGGTGATCATCTGCGGCAGCGGCACGGTCTGCTTGGCGGCAAGCTCCTTGTTCGCCTTGTAGGCGAGCTTGGTCAGGAGATAGCCGCTGACGCCGCCCTCCCCGATCACCGGCACGGTCGTCGTATAGCCGCTGACGAATTCCATGGCCGCCTCGCGCTCCGCAGCCGCCGTATCGACCTTGGGGGCCGAGGCCATCTTCAGCGAAAAATAGACCGAGGCGAGCGTGATCGCGAGGATCCAGACGCCGGTGCCGATAAGCTTGATCATGTGCCGTAACTCACGCGGAACTGTTCCTGCGAATAGGTGCCGTCGGCTTCGAGGTCCTGCACGGCGTTCTTCAGGATGCTGACGACCTCACGCACCGCATCGAGATGGGCGGAGACGCGCTGGGCGTTGGTCGCGAGCTTTTCACGAACGCGGCCGAGCTGCGTCGAAAACGTCCGCGGCACCTCGTCCGGCCGCACATCGCGCGTCAGCATCGCCAGCTCGTAGAGGCAGCGGCTCTTGTGGGCGTTCGAGGTCGGCAGGTCGAATTCGGGATCGCTGCCGATATTGTCGTTCTCGTTGTCGATGATGGTCTCAAGCCGGCCGAGGACGGTGCGGATCCGGAGTTCGTTGGTCGCCTGTTCCATTTTGTTATGCTCCGCTTACGCTTTTCTTGTCATGTTCCTTGATGCCCGGCGTCAGGTCGGCAAAGGCCTCCCGCTGCAGGGCCTGCACCATGCCGGATGCGACACGGTCGGTATTCTTGTCTTTTTCCGGGGACGCGGCGCCGATGCCGCTGCTCTTGGCCAGGCTTTCGGCAATGCCGATGCCGCCGCCCTTGGCGATTGCCGTGCCGAGCTGGTCGGCCATCATGCCGCGCCACATCTCGCCGGCCGTGCCCTTGCCGTACATTTCTTCGCTGTCTGCCGGCAGCATGGATTTCACGAAATTCTGCAACACCATCGCTTCGAACTTGCGCAGGTGCTCCGGCACGGACTTGCCGCCGACGGCGGAAACACCCTGGCTCGACGCATGAGCACCGGCCGAATCCCTGTTGAGGATGCTGCCAACGGTGGCCTGGAAACCGGCACCTGCTTCGGCAAGGCTCGTCGCCTCGAAGGCGGCGCGGTTCGATTTCAGCTTGGCTTGCGCTTCCTGAACCTGGGCCGGGTCGGCAGCGCGCACGACATCGAGCACCAGATCGCTGGGGGGAGAAATTGCCACGTCCTAAAGCCTTTCAGGTGTTTCCTGCAAGCCGGACCCGTCCTCATGGCGGTCCGCCGGCCTTTGACTGTTCAGGACATCGGGATCGTCCGCGCCGCGCCTGCGGCTGCTTCGACAAACCTCGTCATCGTCCTAATGCGACTATCGCTGCTCAACCTTACGGGAGGCTGGTGGCGGATGACGAAGTCGTGACGGCATCGACTGCCGAATCCACTCTGACGCAAGCTTCCATGAGACGGCGTTAAATCGCGTTTCATTACAGAGGCTTGGGCAAGAAGGCCTAGTCGTCGCTCTTCTTGTAGGCGATGTGCTGGTCGATGAGGTCGTAGATGGAATTGTCCGCGGCCTCGCGGTCCTCGGCGCTGCGCGCTTCCTTGCGGTGCTCTTCCATGCGGTCGCCCTTGGTGCGCTCGCGCACGACGCGCATCTCGTGCATCTGCTGGACGTTGGCCAGCATCTGGTCCTGCTGCTGGAGCTTGCTGTACTGGCCGGAATAGTGCCGCGAAAAGCTGCGGTGCACCGGATCGAGCGAGTTGATCGCGCCGATGACGGCGTCCATCGTCTCCGCCACTTCCTGGCGCTGCTGGGTGGTGTTGGCGAGGTCGATCTCGGCCATCTTTTCCAGGTGACGCTGTACGGAGACCAGGCGTTTCAGCTTGTCCGAACGGTTCTGCGCCATCGTCATCGCCCCTGGAAGACTGGAATGAAGCCGGCCGCGAAAATCTCAAGCAGCGAGGAAATGCCGAAATACATCAGCACGAGGCCGCCCAGGATGATGAAGGGCAGCGAGACGAAGTAGATCGGGATCTGCGGCGCCAGCTTGTTGACGAGGCCGATGGAGACGTTGAAGACCAGGCCGTAGAGGATGAAGGGGCTCGCGAGCCGCAGCATGATCATGAAGGTCTGGCTCAGCGTATCGGTGAGCGAAATCAGCGCGCTCTGCGGATTGAAGCCTTCGCCAAGCGGCATGACATTGTAGGATTCGATCAGCGCCCGCATGACGACATGGTGGAAATCCAGCATGAAGAGCACGAGCAGGCCGGCAAACGAGAGCAGGTTCGTCAGCTGGTTTTCGGCGGTGTCTTCCAGCACGTCCGGCGTCGGCGGCGCGTTGAAGCCCATCATCATGGTGAGCACCGTGCCCGCGAATTGCAGGCCGAGCACGTAATAGCGCGCGATCAGGCCGATGACGGCGCCGGTCAGCGTTTCGAAGACGATGAGCTTGAGATAGCCGTCGAGCGAACCGGAGGTGCGCGGATAGATGACGTCCCACATGATGGGCAGGACCGCCATGGAGATCGCCACTGCCAGGAACAGGCGAATCTGCATGGAGAGGCGCGCGGACGAGAAACCCGGCAGCAGCATGAAACACCCGCCGACACGGCAAAAGGCGGCGAACAGCGCCAGCACCGTGCCCTGCGGGTCCGTTATCATGAAATGGAGCCGAGAATCTTGATCTCGATGCCCTTGGCGAGCTCGACATGCGAGAGAACCGGCAATGTTGCGAACAGGCGCTCGATGATCATGCGCACATAAGTGCGCGATTCGGGCGATGTGACCAGTACGAAAGGCGTGCCGCGGTCCAAAAACTCGCGGATAACCCGGGTTGCCTGCTCGGAAAACTCTTCGAGCTGGCGCGGATCGATGTCGAACTCGACGATTTCGCCCTTGGTGTCGCGCTTCAAAGCCTGGTGGAAGACCATGTCCCACTTGTTGCCGAGACGCAGCACCGGCAGCACGCCGTTTTCGGCGAGGTCGCCGCAGATCTGCTGCGACATGCGGATGCGGACATGCTCGACGATCTGCTCGGTCTTGCGGACATGCGGGGCGAGTTCGGCGACCGCTTCGAGGATGAGGTGCAGGTTGCGGATCGAGACGCGCTCGGCAAGCAACAGCTTCAGGACGGCCTGGAGGCCGGAATAGGACATGTGCGACGAGCAGATTTCGTCGGCGAGCTTGCGGTATTCCGGATCGAGGCGCTCGATCAGCACCTTGACGTCCTTGTAGGACAGGAGCTGCGGCAGGTTGTTGCGGATGACTTCGGACAGGTGCGTAAGCACCACCGACACGTTATCGATCGGGTGGAAGCCTTCGCGGCGCAGGTCGTCGGCGAAGGTTTCGAGGATCGAGACCGCCGGCATGCCGAAGGCGGGTTCGCGGATATCGTCGCCCGGCACGCTCGGCTTGCGCCCGCCGCCGGTGACGACCAGCACTTCGCCGACGCGCACGATGTTGGACGCGATCGTCGTGCCGTGGATACGGATTTGGTAGGATTTGTCGGGGATCGAGATGTCGTCGGAAACCTTGATTTCCGGCACGACGAAGCCGTATTGCCCGGCGAATTTCTTGCGCATCTTGCCGACGCGGAAGGCGAGTTCCTGGTGCGCGCCGAGCAGGCGTGTCGAGACCTGCTTGCCGAGCAGAAGCTCGATTTCGGCGGTCTTCAGCACCGACTTGACCGAATCCTTCTCCTGGTCGCGCGTCTGTTGGACCTGTTTGGCCTCGTCGTCCCGGCGCGCCTTGTTCTCCGCTTCAATGCGGCGCGGGATCATCCACGCCCCGAAGGCCATGAGACCACCGAGCATCATGAACGGGAAGAAGGGCAGGCCTGGAATAACGGCGAGCATCATCATCAGGCCGGACGCGACGAAGAGCGCACGTGGATAGCCGGAAAGCTGGTTGACGACCGCCTGATCCGTCGAGCCTGCCGTGCCGCCGCGTGATACGATGAGACCCGCGGCGAGCGAGACGATGAGGGCCGGGATCTGCGAGACCAGACCGTCGCCGACCGAAAGCTTGACGAAGACATCGGCCGCTTCCGACAGTTCCATACCGTGGCGGAAATACCCGATGATGATGCCGCCGAAGACGTTGATGGCGGTGATGAGCAGGCCGGCGATCGCGTCGCCGCGCACGAATTTCGACGCACCGTCCATCGAGCCGAAGAAGGAGCTTTCCTCTTCCAGTTCGCGGCGACGCAGCTGCGCCTGTTTCTCGTCGATCAGGCCCGCCGAAAGGTCGGCGTCGATCGACATCTGCTTGCCGGGGATGGCGTCGAGGGTGAAACGCGCGCCGACTTCGGCGATACGCGTCGCGCCCTTGGTGATGACGATGAAGTTCACCACGATGAGGATCATGAAGACGATGAGACCGATGACGAAGTCGCCGGACATGACGAGGCTGGCAAAGCCAGCAATAACGCCACCCGCCGCATCGTGACCCTCGTTGCCGTGCGAAAGGATGACGCGGGTCGTGGCGATGTTGAGCGCCAGCCGGATCATCGTCGCGATCAGCAGAACGGTCGGGAAGGACGAGAAATCGAGCGGGCGCTGGATCCACAGCGCCACCATCAGGATCAGGACCGAGAAGGCGATGGAGAAAGCCAGCCCCATGTCGATCATGAAGGCCGGAATCGGCAGGAAGAGGATCGACAGGATCGTCAGGATGCCAACGGCGAACGCGATATCGCGGCCGTTTGGGCTCACCTTCGGAATGCTGATTGCCGGTACTTGCGCCATCGAAAGAGTTCCCGTCTCGTCATGAGAGGCGGCGGCGCGTCACACGCGTCGCCCATTTTCACCCCATGACCTACAGGCCGAAGCTTGCGCAAACCTCTCCTGTGTCATGGTCGGGCCTGACCCGACCATCCACGCAACGGCTGTGGATCCTCGGGTCAAGCCCGAGGATGACGTCCCGCAGGTGGGATACTCTTGCGACAGAAACCGGCTAGAAGCCGCTTTCTATTCGGGAAAAGACGATATTGGTAAAAATGGAGATCTGGGCGCCGATGAAGGGGGCCGAAATGGCGATCGTTACGAAGATCGCGAGGATTTTCGGCACGAAGGTGAGGGTCATTTCCTGCACCTGGGTCAATGCCTGGACAAAAGCGATGGCGACGCCGACGATCATGGCGGCAAGCACGGCCGGTCCGGAGGCCACGACGACCGTCCAGATGGCTGCCTGCGCTATGTCGAGGGCGTCTGCCTCATTCACGTTTCGGGTTCACTCGCCGGGGTTTCGCTGACCTTCACGCCGGGACCGATGACAAGGGTCTTGCCCGAATCAAGCGTCGCAACGATGCCGTCGTTGTATAGCGTGACTTCCTTGACGACGCCAGAAATCTTGCCGTCCTCGCTGGTGACGGTGCGGCCGATGACCGAGTTCGCTTCCTGCAGCGAGGTGCGTTGCAGCAGGCTTTCCAGGTTCTTGTTGGTCTTGATAGTCTGCTCGACCTGCGAGAAGGTCGCAAGCTGCGCCATCTGCTGGGTCGCGTCCATCGGCTCGGTCGGATCCTGGTTCTTCATCTGCGCCACGAGCAGCTTCAGGAAGCTTTCGTAGTTGATGGTCGCCGACTTCTCGTCCGTGCCGGATTCAGCGCCGGTAACGGTCGGAACATAAGGCTTGTCTGCCGCCGATGCGGCGCCGACGGGGGTTACCATGGTGCGATCTCCCTGCGGATCTGTTCGATGGTGGCCGGCGGGATCTCCTGATTGTTGAGGATGCGATCCTCGATCGGGTAGAGCGCGCGGATGGCTTTCAGCGCCTCGAAGACGCGGTCCTGGGTGACGAGGGCGTCGACGCGCTTGAGCTCGGCGAGCACTTCCTCGTTCTTGAAGCAGGAAAGCAGCATGATGACCGATTTGCGGAACATGGCGATCGACTGTTCGGCCCCTTCCGGATTGATCAGCGCCATCTGGGCGATGAAGTAGAGCTGGCGAAGCGGCGTAGTGGCCTGCTCGGGCTGAAGAACGTGGTTTTCCAGGAGGAAGGTGACATCGTTGAGGAATTCGATCGCGACCTTGCGGTCGACCCTCAAAACTGCGCCGTTGACGAAGATGCGCTCACCGGACTTAAGCGATATACGCAGTGTACTTTTCATTTGATGCCATCCTTGATGATGGTGGTGATGTCGATAATGCCCTGGAAATTGTTGGATTCGCGTTTGCGGATCTTTTCGACTTCCTTGAGTATCCAGATGGCGATCGAGATGAGGTTGGCCCGAAGCTCGTCTTCGAGCTGGTTTTCCGGATTTCCGAGATCTTCGATAAAGCGTATCCAGACGCGGCGGGTGAAGTAGATCGCCTCCACCGCTTCCCTGCCGTAGGTGCCGCCATCGGAGGCCATTGCCGCTGTCAGAAGCGCAATCGACCGGTCGAGGACCTGCCGCTCTCGATCTTTCGAGACGGCAACGCCTTCCTCCATGATCTCGGCATATGAAAACTGGTACATTCAGACATCCTTCATGTGTGTCCGTACCCTCTGGTTCATCAGAGGTAATTCAGCAGGCTCAGGTTCTGGATCCTCGACGTCAGCGTGTAAGCAAGCGAAAGCTGCGATTCGAGCGTGGTGACGCGCGTCGCCGCCTCGTAGGTATCGATGCCTTCCATATCCTTGATGCTGGTGCTCAGGATGGTGATCTGGGCATTGAGCGAGGTATTGGCCTGGGTCACGCGCGCCTCGGAAATGCCGAGCTTGGAGCGCTCGCCATCGATGCCGGAGATCGCGCGGCCCGTATAGTCGATCGCCGCGTCGCTGACCGTCTTGCGGGTCTGTTCGGAAACGCCGAGCGCCAGCAGCTCCTGACCGAGCACGAGGCCGAGCGCCATGTAGCGCATGCCCTCGACATTGGTGTTGGTCGAGCTCTGCACCGTTTCAGCCGTGCTAATACGGCTCTGCATGTTTTCGTCGGACGCATTCGACCAGTCCGTTTCCCAGCCCGGCCCCATGAAACTCGTTTCAAGGCTGTCGATGAAGTCCTGCATGTCGGTCGGCGTGATGCCGGCGACAGCGACTTCATTGGTCTGCGGGAAGCCGAAATGCGTGGCGAATGCGGCGTCGAACGCGGCCTTCGCGTCGGAAACCGGCGTTTCCTGCAAATAGTCCTTGAGCGGCGTCACGTCGGTGTTGATGCCGGCAAAGAGGAATTCACCGCTGAACGAGCTGTTGGCGGCGGCGGTGAAGGTCGACATCGCGTTGCCGATGTTCTCCTTCGCGAGCGCCAGCTGGTCGGCCGACGTGATGCCGGAAAGCGCGATGAACACTTCCAGCGCATCGTTTGCCGCCGTCGACATCTGGCCGAGCGCTTCCTGCGAGGCGGCAAGGCGCTGCGTCGTCAGCGCGTTGGTGCTCTTCAGCGATTCCATGCGCTGGAGGTCGCGGTGCAGGTTCAGCGTGCGCGCGGTCTTGGCGCCGAGCACGGCGCCGACATCGGCATGACGGCCGGTGACCGTCTCCTCCTGAAGCTGCAACATCTCCTTCTGCGCGCTGGCGACGGTAAGCCGCATCGCGTTCTGAAGGGACATGTTCGAAACGAAAGAAGTCTTCATAACTTACCCCGCCGCCTGTAGAAGCGCGGCAATCATCTCATCGACCGCCGCCACGAGTTTCGCCGACGCCTTGTAGGATTGCTCGAGGTCGAGAAGCAGGGCCAGTTCCTCGTCGAGGCTGACGGCCGTCACATTGAGAAGCGCTTCCTGGGTACGGCCGAGCAGCGCGGTCTTGTCGTCGCCTGCCGTCGTCGCCGCGCTGCGGATCTGTTCCAGCCAGCCAACCGAGCCGGTCGAGAAGGCGAGGATCGTGCCGGTCGTGTCGATCGCCGCATCCGGGTCGAAGGTCCTGGTCGTCTCGAAACCCGTCGCGTAACCGTTCAACAGCTCCGAGAAGCTGGCATCGTCATTCAGGTTGAAGGTCGCGTTGATGCCGTCGCGCAGCAGCATGGCATTGCCGCCCTGCGCAGTGATCACGTCCGGATTGACCTTGATGACCGCGCCGAGACCGGGCGAATTGACCGTCGGGATGCCGCTCCAGGTGAAGAGACCGTCGGTCGCCACGAAGGTGCCGGAGCCCGGCGGCGTCTCGACGCTCTCGGAGAACATCGAGATGAGGGCGACGGACATTTCATCGAGCTGGTTCTGGAAGGTCGGCGCGACGTTGTCACGGATCTGCAAGAGAGCTGCGATCGAGCCTTGTGCGCTGGTGTTGCCGCCGGCACCCGGCTGGATCGGCACGCCGTCCACATAGACCGGGAAGCCGTCGACGGCCGCGGTGTAGGTGGTCTGCGGCTCGAAGGTCACCGTGCGCGCCACCGTCTCGAACAGCACCGTGCCGTCGCTCGTGTAGAGCGCCAGGTCGTTGTTCGTGCGGTTGACGGCGGTGACGCCGACGATCGCGGAGATTTCGGTGAGCAGCTTGTCGCGCTGGTCGAGCGCATCGTTGACGTCGGTGCCCGACGCCGTGCCCTGCTTGACCTTGTCGTTCTGGGTCTTGAATTCGCTGAGCAGGCGGTTGAGTTCCTTCACCGCCCCGTCGATGTCCGCATCCGCTTCGGAGCGAAGCTTCTGCAGGGCGTGCGAGGTGCCGTTCAGGGAATTTGCGACATCGATCGCATCCGACACGACCGTCTCGGCGAGCGAGACTTCGTTCGGCTTGTCGGCGAAGGTCTGGAGATTGTCGCGCAGCTTCGCGAGATAGGTGGAGGGGGCGAGTTCATAGTCCTCGCCGCCCATCATCATCTTCATCTGCGTGAGACCGGACAGGAGCGTGTCCTGGCCGGCGGACTTGGAGATCGACAGCAGGTTCTGCTTCAGCAGTGCTTCGTTCTGCGCACGCTGCGTTTCGACCACCGTTGCACCGGAGGTCGCCGTAGCGAGGATCGCCGCGCGGCGTGCGTAGGCCGGGTTGCTTGCATTGGCAATGTTCTTCGACGCGACGGCCGATTGAAGGCCTACGTTGGAGAAGCTGGACTGAGCAGTCTTCATTGCTGCTGAAAGCGACATCGGTTCTACCTAACTCTCGAATGCACGCGCGGCGTCATGCCGGCTTATCTCTTGAGATTGACGAGGACTTCCATCAGTTCGGAACCGGTCTGGAAGACCTTCGAGTTGGCAGTGTAATTGCGCTGCGACTCGATCATGCTGGTCAGTTCTTCGGCGATGTCGACGTTGGAGTCTTCCAGCGCGCCGGAGATGATGGTGCCATAGCCGCCGTTGCCGGCATAACCCATGACAACCACACCGGAATCGCTGCTCTGCGCGTAGACGTTGCCCGGCAGAGGCTTGAGGTTGTCCGGGCTCTGCACGTTCGCCATGGCGATACGGTATTTCGGGGCGAGGTCGCCGTTCTCGTATTTGAGATAGACGATGCCGTCGTCGCTGATTTCATAGCCGGCAACGCCGCTCGGGCCGATGCCGTCGATGTCGCCCTTGGCTGCGAAGTCGGCCGCAAGCTGCGTGCTGCCGCCGCTGGTGCCGCCGATCGAGATTTCCAGCGGGTTGAGCACGCCGCCGCCGATGGTCGTCGGGCCGGCCAGCGTGATGTCCGTCGGCGAGACGAGCTTGCCGTCCGTGTCGAAGGTCAGGGTCGTCGCGGCAAGAAGCGGCGTGACCGTACCGGAAACCGGGTCCGTATAGTTGACTTCCAGCGACCACTCGTTCGGGGTGCCCGTCGTCGAATATTTGAAGTCGAGCTTGCGGGTGTTGCCGAGGCTGTCATAGGCGACCAGCGAGGTCGTCTTGGAGAACGGGTCTTCGGCATTCGATGGCAGGTTGACGTGCAGGTAGCCGCTTTCGGAGGCCTTCACGTTCAGTTCGCCGGCTGCAAGGTTGATCTCTTCGAGGCCCGCGAAACCGTTGATGACGATCGTCGGGTCTTCGGTCGAGGAATAGGGATAACCCATCAGCTTGAAGCCGGACGAGTTCTGCAGCGAGCCGTCGCTCATCGGCGTGAAGGCGCCGGCGCGGGTCATGTATTCGACGCCGTCGGAGCCCTGGACGATGAAGAAGCCCTTGCCGTTGATGGCGAGGTCCGTCGCAGAGGTGGTGTAGGTGAAGGTGCCCTGCGAGGAGATGGAGTAGCGCACATCCGTGTTGACGCCGCCGGAATTGTAGGCGCCGCCGGTGGTGGGCAGGATAAGGGAGGAGAACTGGGTCGAGGCCTTCTTGTAGCCCGTCGTATTCGCATTTGCGATGTTGTCGGCCACCGTGCTCAGGCGGTTCGCCTGTGCATTCATGCCGGAAACACCCGTTCTCATCGTACCGTAGAGGCTCATGTCATTTCCCCGTTCGTCTCGTCACTACGACCCTATGAAACGGGCCTTGCGTGAAGCTGGCTGCCAGGGTCCGCCTTCCCTGCCAGCCAACAATCTCTTTTCAGCCCTGCCAATCGATGCAGTAGCCAAGGAAGCGCTTGGAATCGATCGGGTCGAAACCGAGCTTCTTGCGCAGCTTCTTGCGCAGTTTGCTGATGTGGCTTTCGACGACATTCTCTTCGACGTCCTCGTCGAAGATGCCGTAGATCGCGTTGAAGATCTGGGTCTTGGAAAGCCGGCGGCCGCGGTTGGCGACCAAATATTCCAGGATGCGGCGCTCGCGGCGCGGCAGCGGGAAGACTTCGTCGTTGATTTCCGGGTCGCGACCATCGGAAAACACACGGATCGGGCCAATTTCGGTGAAGTTGGTCAGCGCCTTCAGGCGCCGCCGGATGGCCGCCGCACGGGCCAGGATTTCCCGGGGATGCACCGGCTTGCGCACGACGTCATCGACGCCGCTGTCGAACAGCGCAAGCGTGTTTTCCAGGGAGGGTGTGTCGCTGACCGCGATCACAGGGGCCTGGGAGCGGTCCCGGATGGCGCGCGGCAGTTCCATGCCGAGCTGGCCCTGGCCAATCAGGAAGGCCTCGACCGCATCGATGTCCGAATCGGCAGCGGTGTTGACCCACTCGCCGAATTCACGGGGATCGAACCCCGTCGAGGGCACGCCCTCGCGTCCAAATAGAGAAGTATAACCATCTTTCACGAGCTCTCGCTCATCAACCACTACGATCATTCGTCCGCCTCCGAATCAGTGTGGTGCCACGTTGAGGCAGTGGTACGAATCGGGCGAATCACCGGCAATTAGAGAAAGTGACTGAGTGGAATTAACAGTTGATTAAGATTTGCGTGCCGATTTGATCTACATATAGTAGGTCGCCTCGACTTTCGCCACAACTATGTAGTGGAAAAGTTAACAAAGGTTAACGACGCGCCTTGTCATCCCAATTCAGGGCGCATTCCTGCCACATTACGGCACAGGTCGTTCGGGGTGTGAAATTTCAACTTTTAGTCGAATTATTGGCAGAACTGTTTCGCGTTCGCCGTCCAGCTTCCGTAGCCCGTCGCGACCAGATTTGCGATCACCCGGCAGACATAACGCTTCTGCGCGGGGTCGTTGTTCGGCCCCGCATGATAGCGCGCGACGGCCATCGTCCAGGTCTCATGCCTGGCGTGAAGCCGCGAAAGAAACGCCGCCGCATACTCGACGTTCTTGCGCGGGTCAAACATTTCCGCCGTCGAGGCAAACTGGTCGCGGTGGAAGTGGTGGTTGATCTGCATGCAGCCGAGATCGATCAGCTTCGCGCCGCTGGCGCGTGCCTTCTCGAAGGCCTGCAAGGCATCCTGCCGGTCGCGGCCGAAAAAGGCCTTGCCCTCGATGTTCATGGCATAGGGCTGCAACGATCCCTTCCGGCCGGTCTCGGTGAGACCGACGGAATAGAGGATGCCGGCGGGTATGTCATATTTCGCAGCCGCGGCGAGGATCTCCCGCTCGCAGGCCCCGACGGAGGCGTTCGCGTCAGAGATAGACGCCGCCAGTGCGCTGAGGCTGACCGCCAGCGAGGCCAGGAGCGTTTTCCGACGTGTTGCCTTCATGGGACATTCCCTCGCGTGCAAAATTGCGTGCCTGCTGCTCTCCGCCGCCCTGGCGGCCATTGCCGCCTTCACGCGCCTGCGGATTGGAGAACTGCTGCTGTTGCTGCTGGTTCTGGCTGTCGCCCTGCTGGGCGTTGGCGCTCTTGTCGGCCGGCGAAAGCTGCACGGTGACCTGATCGACGGCAAAGCCCTGGCCGCGCAGCGCGCGTACGATGGCGTCTTGGTCGTCGGTGAGCTGGCGATAGGCTTCGCCCGTCTCCACCTGCAACGAGACGACGAGCGCGTCGCCATGCAGGCGCAGCGTGGCGGTGACCAGGCCGAGCTCGATCGGGTGCATCTGGATCTTCAGCGTGTTGACGACCTTGCCGGTCGCAGCCGCTTCGGAATGGCTGAGCCCGCCGGTGGCGCTGAGCGAGGCCGCCCATTGCGGGTCTTGGGTGATCGCAGACGTCACGGCGCCCGCATTGCCGGTCTGCGCGAGGCCGATGTAGCGGCGCGCATCGACCACGGTCACCGTCTCGCCCTTCACGCCGGTCGGGTTGGCGTCGCGGAAGGTGGCGCGCTCGCCGGCGTCGGAAAGTTTCATGTCGAGATCGCGCCCCTTGCCGTCGGCGCGGATCAGGCGGAAGAGCTGGTCGGTATCGGACTGCGGCACCTCGCCGGCATCCGCACCATCGACCGCCGCCGTCGCATCGGCCTTCACCACCGTGGCATCGGCGCGGGCGTCAGCCTTGGCCTGGCCCTTGCCGCCGGTCTGCGTCTTGACGTCCTGTACGGCGCCCGCAATTCCGGCCTGCGCCGCCGCGCCGTTGGTCGCGGCATGGGATACGGCGTTCGGAGCGGCCAGCATCTCCAGGAGATTGCCGACATCCGTGTTCGCCGGTGCCGCCTCTGCCGTGTCGGTCGCCGCCTCGGCGTCGTCCGCGGCCGGCTCGTCGGTTTTGCGTGCAGCGACCTTGTCGGTGTTGCGCCCATCGCCTTGCGTCTTGCGACCGTGGCGGCCGGCGGCTTCCAGTAATGCTGCCGCCTTTTCCTCGAAGGGCACCGCGTCCTCTTCAGGCACGTCCGCCCCGGCCTTGTTGCGCAAGGCTTCGTTGAGCGCCGCGCCGTCGCGGCGACCGAGCTTGACGCGCGTCTCGTCGGTCTTCTCGCCTTCCGGTTCACCCGCGCCGATCGAGAGCGACAGGCGCGCGCCCTTTCGGCCAGCCTCGCCCTCTCGTCCGGAGATGCTCGCAACGGCACTGGCGAAACCGCCCTCTTCCGAAGCGCCGGCGGAAAGGCCGTGAGCGGCCTTGCCCTTGGTTGGCGCATGCCCCTGCACGACGCCCAAAACCCCGCTACCGATGGTGCTCAACTGCCTTCTCCTTTCAAGAGCGCGTCGATTTCGTCGAGCTTGGACCGGCCGCCCGATACGAATGTATCGAAGGCCGGATCGATGCCCGCCGTTTCGCCCTGCTCTTTCGTTTCCTCTTTCGGCTCAATGGCCGATGCGACCGGCGTTTCTTCGCCGCCGGCGCGCGGGTCCATTGCCCGGTCCGCCATTTCCGCTTCGCTCAGCCCCTCGTAGGAGGCGTCCTCCACATCGGCAGCCGGCACGGTGGCCTTCGCCTCCGTCGCCACCGTCTCCGGCACGCGCAGCACTTCCTCTGCCACCGCGCGGGCAGCCGCCTTCAGGGCGCGGTCCTTGGCCGAAAGCTTGTCGTCGGGAATGGCGATAATCGATTCCATCGCCTGCGCCACGTCGCCTGACGGCACCGAGGCAAGGCCCGAATAGAGATCCGCCAGGACCTTCGGCACGCTTTCGCCGTCGCCCGACAGCGCCTGCGCGCGTTCGGCGGCAAGGGAAGCAAGCTTGTTCTTGCCCGAGATCGCGGCGAGCCGCGCCATGCGCAGATAGACCTCGCGCTGGCGGGGCACGTCCATGAAGGAGAGGATTTCAAGGATATCGTCTTCCTTGATGGCCTCGAAATGGTCGACCGCCAGCTTCACGAAAAGATCGGCGAACTGGCTGGCATAGGGCGAGCGCAGGTAGCGGCGCGCATAGCGGTTGGCATAGGCCATGCTCTTGTCGATCCACCCCGCTTCGCTGGCGATATAGATCGAGCGGCGCAGGGCCGCCTCCTCGACGATCGTGCCGGGCGCGACAAGGCGTCCCCAGTCGAAATAGGTCAGCGCCAGCGCCGGGTCCTTGCGCATGACGGAATTGGCCGAGACGAGCGCCAGATAGGCGCCGACGCGCGAGCGCTTGTATTCCGGGAAGATTTCCGCCAGCGACTTGACGCTCTGCGTGCCGCGGCCGCTGAGATAGCTGCGCAGCGCATCCGTGAGGCGGGAATCGAAGTGCCCGTCCACATCCTTGGTGATCAGGAATTCCAGCGTCTCGGGGTTGCCACCGCTCATCGCGTAGACGAGGGCCGCATCGACATTGCGCGGATCATCGAAGATCGACGAATCCGCCGTGCGCAGCCGCTCGTCGATGGTGCTCAGCAGGAAGCGCTGCATTTCCATCGCCGAATGATCGCCGAGCGCCACCGTGTCCTGCACATATTGCAGTGACCGGATCATCTTGTAGGGCGCGAGGTCGTCAAGATTTTCGGCGCGCGCGGAGGCGGCACCGCAAACCGCAGTGCAGAGGACCGTACCCGTCAGGAGGAGGCGCCGCAACAAGCCCATGGCGTCAGGTGCCCTCGGCCTGGATGAGGATTTCGATGCGACGGTTGGCGTCGGCCATCGGGTCGTCCGGCACCTTCAGGCGACGATCGGCAAAGCCGGTCACCTGGCTCACGCGCTTCTCCTCCAGCCCGCCGCGCACCAGCATGTAATAAGCGCTCTCGGCGCGCTCCATGGACAGGCGCCAGTTGTCGTTCTTGCCGCCGGCGAAGGGGCGGGCATCTGTATGGCCACGGATGGCGATCGCGCCGGGCCGGGCTTCGAGGATCTTGCCGATCTTTTCCATGGCCAGCACCATCTCGCGCTTTGGCAGCGCCGAGCCGATGTTGAACATGGGCGTGTCGAGCTGGTCGGTGAGGCTGACGAGCAGGCCGCCCTCGGCCGGCGTCACGGTCAGACCTTCCGCCAACTTGCCGAGCGTGCCGATCTGTTCGGTGATCTGCTTCTTCAACTCGTCGGCCTTCTTTTCCTCGGCGGACTTGGCCTCGTCTTCCTTGGCCTTGGTTTCCTCGGCGATGGCCTTTTCGGCTTCGGCCTTCGCAGCGGCAGCCTTTTCGGCCTCTTCCTTTTCGAGCGCTTCCTTCACCGTGTCGTCGCTGGCCGCAGCCATCTGCGGGGCGGTCTTGCCTTCGCTGCCGGCATCGGTCGCCTGCGAGACCTCGACCTGCTGCGTCCAGAAATCGGGATCGAACGGGTCGCGATAGGCTTCGCCGCCATTTGCGCCGGTGGCGGGACCGGAGGTCGCCGCACCGCCTTCGCCCTTGGCGCTGACATTGGCCTGCTGGCCGACTTCCTGCGCGATCTCGGAGAGCACGGAATAGGGGTTCTCGAAGAAATTGGCCTCGGAATATTGCGATTCCTCGCCGGCCGTCGTCTTCTCGTCCTTGCCGCTTTCAGCACCGTTGCCGCTTGCCTGCTGCTGGCCCTGCTCCTTGGACTTGTCCTGGGTGGCTTCGCCCTCAGCGCTGTTGGCCGGCTTCTTCACCGATTTGTCGGCCGGCTTGTCGTCGGTCAGCTTGATCGGGTTGAAATAGGACGCGACCGAGGCCTGCGTCTTCTCGTTTGCGGCATTGACGAGCCACATGACGAGGAAGAACGCCATCATCGCGGTCATGAAGTCGGCATAGGCGATCTTCCAGGCGGCCGAATGGTGGTCGCCTTCATGATCGCCATGACGTTTGACGATGATGATCTCGTTCTTGCCGTGGTGGTGATTTTCGCCTTCGCTCATGCAAGCACCTTGCGTACGGTATCAGCCCAAGCCGCCATCCGCGTTACGAGGACGGTTTCGCCGAACTCCACCGTCAGATCGACATCCTGCATCTCGACATGCCGGAAGACCGGCGCGGGCTCGTCGAAATGCGATTGCAATTGTTCGAAGAGGTTGAACGGCCCCTTCACCGTGATCGCCATGCCCTCGTCGGCCTTGAGGCCCTCGGCGATCATGCGGGCGAGGTCGGCGACGGCACCCGTCGTCAGGATCTCGCTCATGACCGGCGCCAGAACCTCGGCCGTCTGGGCGGCAACGCGATCGGCAACTTCGCCGGTCAGCGTGGAAAACCGCTCGGCCAGCGCCCTGGCATAGTCCAGCTCGTAGCGCATCTTCAGCGCGTCGAGTTCGGCCTCGTGCTCCGCCTTCAAGGCGGCGATATCCGCCTCGTGTTTGGCGACAAGCTCCGCCTCGGCTTCCGCCCGGCCTTCCGCAAAAGCTTCGGCGCGTTCGGCGGCAAGGTCGACCGGCGGTTCCGGCGGCGGCATAACGAATGCCGGAGCGGCAGCGCCACCCTCGGCCTCACCCATGGAAGGCGACGAAAAGGCGGGCGTCCTGGCGCGCGGCGGTGCTCCAAAATCCTTGAGGTAACGGGCGAGTTGCACACTCATGCCGCGCCCTCCCGCCCTGCCGCGTGCCGGACGAACGAAAAGAGGACCCGACGGGAACCCCGTGGGCCGTTTCGACGCTCGCTCTCGAAAACACTGGAACCTGACACCACCGCTGACCTGTCTCCTCGGACAACAAGCACCTTTCGGGTCGCGAAAGGCGCACAATCTTCCTGATCGTGCCATTGAGCCTAGGGGTTCAAACTTGTGCGAGGATGAAGATGAAAGGGTGTTGGGCCGCGCCAGGGCAAATAGCGCGGCCCAACCGCCCGCCTCGGCCGATGACCAGCGGCCGGGCGGATGAGAAAACCTGCCAGCTCTTACTGACGGAAGAGCTGGAGGATGTTTTCGGCACTCGAATTGGCGATGGACAGCGACTGGATGCCGAGCTGCTGCTGGGTCTGCAGCGCCTTGAGGCGGGTCGATTCCTCGTTCATGTCGGCATCGACGAGACGGCCGATACCCTTGTCGATCACATCGTTGAGGCTGGCGACGAAGCTCTCCTGCATGCCGATGCGCTTGGTAATGGCGCCGAGCGTGGAGGCGGAGTTCGTCAGGTCCTTGATGATGCTGTCGACGACGCTGATCATATCATCGAGCTGTTCGTAGGTGGTCGTGTCCGGATCGTTCGGATCGTCCTTGATCGAGATCGGCGTATCCGTGGGGGACGCGCCACCCATGTCGATCAGGTAGTAGAAGCGCGATGGGCCTGCCCCGTCGTCGGTCAGTTCGCTGGCGTCGATCGACTTGGTGAGGAAGCCGCGCTCGGGGTCCTCGATGTCGACCAGCACGGAGGTCTCCGTGTCGAAGTCGAGTGTGGTGACCTTCACGTTGCCGCCGGCGGTGCGCACGAAGGAGGCCACGACGGATTTGATGCCGAGCGGATCGTCGCCGGTATTATAGAGCCAGTTCTCGCCGGAGAAGGACGCCGACTGGGCGGCGGAGACGAGCTGGTTCTTCAGTTCTGTGATTTCGTCGTTGATCTTGTTCTTGTCGACGCCCGGCTCGCGCGCGGCCACCAGCTTCGCCTTGATCTCGCTCATCACCTCGATGACGTTTTCAAGCGAGGTATAGGCGGTGTCGACCTTGGCGGCGCCGAGGCCGAGTGCGTCGGCGACGGTCGAAAGCGCGCGGTTGTCGGAGCGCATCGTAGTGGCGATCGACCAGTAGGCGGCGTTGTCGGCGGCGGTCTCGACGCGCAGGCCCGACGAAACGCGTGCCTGGGTCGTCTCGAGACCCGTATCGATGGAACGGAGGGTTTGCAGCGCCGCCATGGCGGCGGAGTTGGTCAATATGCTGGTCATTGGCATTTGCCCTGATAAAGGATTGTCGGGGACATGCCGGAGTGGGCGGGGACCGGTAACGACGAAGGGGCTTCATGCATCCGGCGCCGCTGTTTTGCCCTGGGCGCCAGTTCATCGTTCTTAATGAAGAGTTAACGGCGAATGGTTAACAAATGGTTAACGCCGTTAAGACTTCATAAAGGAAGGTGAAAAAAGCGTAAGTGGGCGATGGCTATTTCTAGCCAGGATACGACGCCACTCAACCATAAGACGCAGAGGAAGAAGGCAGCCTTCGCCCCAGTATGGTACGGCCCTGTACCGATCCGGCAAAATTTGCACCGTTTTCAGGCGCTCCGCGCTTGTATTGCGTGGAACTGTTGCAACCTGTTAACGCATTGTTAGAACTTCCTGCTTAGAACTTTCCCTAGTTGCGAGAGTTCTACCCATTATCGGTACTTGCAACAACTGGCGTGGGGATCGGAGCCGCCATTAGGCTCCGGAAGCATGATGCCCTTCCGATACGCTGGCTCGTTCGAGTCATGTTCCATGAAAACAAAGTTATCGTCCGACAGGACACCCGAATTGCGAAGTCAATGGCGGGTCCGCGGACGTCCAACGCTGCAGCAAGCGCAGGACGTGCTGAGCGTGCCTTAAGGGATCGTGCCGATCCTTTCCAGGCCGTTCGCAGGGCAATGACGTTTGTGGACAGCCAACCATCAAGGGCGCGCGTTCATGACTTCAATCGTTACAAATCTTACCGTCACCCAGATCCGAAACCTTTCCTCCGCGGCAATCCAGCTCCTCAACTCCGAAGACGTACAGGCGTTGAACAGCACGCAGATCGCGGCACTCAGCTCCTCGCAGGTCAACGCATTTTCGAGCGACAGCCTTCTGGCCTTCAATTCGGACCAGATCGGCGCGATCGCCGTCAGCGCACTCGCAGGCCTCAGCGCATCGCAGCTCGCAGCACTCGAATCCGGCCATATCAGCGGCCTCAACTCCAAGCAGATCAGCGCACTCAGCAGCGCCCAGGTCGACAGCTTCACGACCGACCAGATCGACGTGCTGAGCAGCGCGCAGATCGCCGCTCTCGGCTATGACGCCTTCACCACCATCAACTCGGACGAGCTTGCAACCTTCACCACCGACGAAATTGCCGCCATCAGCGTCAAGGCTCTCGCAGGCCTGACGACCGACGCGCTGGCCGGCCTCGACACCGACAAGATCACCGCGCTGAACAGCAAGCAGATCGCCGCTCTCAGCAGCGACCAGCTCGCAGCCCTCTCCTCCGACCAGGTTGCAGCGCTCACCACCGATCAGGTTGTCGCCCTGACGGCAAAGCAGCTCTCCGGCCTCACCACCGACACCGTCGCAGCACTCAGCACCGACCAGGTGGCCGTCCTCGGCAGCAAGCAGATCGTCGCCTTCTCCAGCGCCCAGGTCGAAGCCCTGACGTCGGAACAGATCGAAGCCCTGAACAGCTCGCAGATCGCAGCCCTCGGCTCGGCAGCACTTGCCACGATCAGCTCGGACGAACTGGCAACCTTTACCACCGACGAACTGGCCGCCATCAGCGTCAAGGCTCTGTCGGGTCTCTCCTCCGCCGCTCTCGCCGGCATCACCACCGACAACATCACTGCCCTGAACAGCAAGCAGATCGCCGCTCTCTCCACGAGCCAGATCTCGGGCCTCTCGTCCGACCAGGTTGCTGCTCTCAGCACCGACCAGGTCGTCGCCCTGACGGCAAAGCAGCTCGCTGGCCTCTCCACCGACACGGTCGCCGCTCTCAGCACCGACCAGGTGGCCGTTCTCGGCAGCAAGCAGATCGTCGCCTTCTCCAGCGCCCAGATGGCCGCCCTCACCTCCGAACAGGTCGAAGCTCTCACCAGCACGCAGATCTCGGTTCTCAGCTCGTCGGCACTCTCCACCATCAGCTCGGACGAACTGGCTACCTTCACCACGGATGAACTGGCCGCCATCAGCGTCAAGGCTCTGTCAGGTCTCTCCTCCGATGCCCTCGCCGGCATCTCGACCGACGACATCACTGCCCTGAACAGCAAGCAGATCGCCGCTCTCTCCACGAGCCAGATCTCGGGCCTCTCGTCCGACCAGGTT
>NZ_JBXAFY010000013.1:92403-133430 GCF_058793575.1 Shinella sp. GW835-FHT14H05
TTGCCGCTCTCAGCACCGACCAGGTTGTCGCCCTGACGGCAAAGCAGCTCGCTGGCCTCTCTACCGACACGGTCGCCGCTCTCAGCACAGACCAGGTCGCCGTCCTCACCAGCAAGCAGATCGTCGCCTTCACGAGCGCCCAGGTCGAAGCCCTCACCTCCGAACAGGTGGAAGCTCTCACCAGCTCGCAGATCGCAGCGCTCGGCTCGTCGGCACTCTCCACCATCAGCTCGGACGAACTGGCTTCCTTCACCACCGATGAACTGGCCGCCATCAGCGTCAAGGCTCTGTCCGGTCTCTCCTCTGCCGCTCTTGCCGGTATCACCACCGACAACATCACGGCCCTGAACAGCAAGCAGATCGCCGCTCTCAGCAGCGACCAGCTCGCAGCCCTCTCGTCGGACCAGGTTGCCGCACTCTCCACCGACCAGATCGTCGCCCTGACGGTGAAGCAGCTCTCCGGCCTCTCCACTGACTCGGTCGCCGCTCTCAGCACAGACCAGGTCGCCGCCCTCACCAGCAAGCAGATCATCGCCTTCAACTCCGGGCAGGTAGAGGCTCTCTCCTCCGAACAGATCGAAGCGCTGAACAGCTCGCAGATCGCAGCCCTCGGCTCCTCGGCACTGTCCACCATCAGCTCCGACGAGCTGGCAACCTTCACCACGGATGAGCTGGCCGCCATCAACGTGAAGGCTCTGTCTGGTCTCTCCTCCGCCGCTCTTGCCGGTATCACCACCGACAACATCACGGCGCTGGACAGCAAGCAGATCGCGGTTCTCTCCACCAGCCAGATCTCGGGTCTCTCCTCCGATCAGGTTGCAGCTCTGAGCACCACCCAGATCTCGGCTCTGACGGCAAAGCAGCTCTCGGGCCTCGCTACCGACACCGTCGCGGCCCTCAGCACCGATCAGGTTGCCGCCCTCAGCAGCAAGCAGATCGTTGCCTTCTCCAGCGGTCAGGTAGAGGCGTTCTCCTCCGAACAGATCGAAGCGCTGACCAGCTCGCAGATCGCAGCTCTCGGCTCCTCGGCACTGTCCACGATCAGCTCGGACGAACTGGCTACCTTCACCACGGATGAGCTGGCCGCCATCAGCGTCAAGGCTCTGACCGGTCTCTCCTCGGGTGCTCTTGCCGGTATCACCACCGACAACATCACCGCTCTGAACAGCAAGCAGATCGCCGCCCTGAGCAGCAGCCAGATCTCCGGTCTCTCGACCGACCAGGTCGCAGCACTGAGCACGAGCCAGATCAACGCCCTGACCGCCAAGCAGCTCTCCGGCCTGTCCACCGACACAGTCGCAGCGCTGAGCACCGATCAGGTCGCGGCTCTCAACAGCAAGCAGATCGTTGCCTTCACCAGCAGCCAGATTGCGACCCTGACGAGCGAACAGGTCGAAGCCCTGACGCCCGGCCAGATCGCAGCCCTGAGCTCCTCGGCAATCGCAGCGATGGACGCAGACGAGATCGCCACCTTCTCGACGGCTGATATCGCAGCCATCGGCGTCAAGGCTCTCTCGGGTCTGTCCACTGACGACATCGCAGGCCTCACCTCCGACCAGGCCCGCGCCTTCACCAGCCAGCAGATCGGCGCCCTGAACAGCGCGCAGGTCGAAGCGGTCATCGCGGCTTACAACGACGTCTAAGCCGAACATCTCGGTCTGACATGAGGCGGCGCGGTTCACACCGCGCCGCTTTTTTTGCGTCCGCTTTCGGGGTTGCGGCCCCCCGGAAACGACCAGCCCGACGCAAGTCTGTTCCTGTAGCAAGGCGAACGAGCTCTTTTGCGAACCGTTCAACAGCCGTTGCCGCAGGATGTCCATGACCGTCAGCACCCCCATTCACGCAGATCCCAATGCGCCCCTCCTCCATCTGATGGGTCGGGCCCGCAACCAGCAGCTTTCGCTTTCGGAGCTCTTCCAGAGCGCGGAGAGCCTCAGCGCGGGCGGGCACAGGGCGCATGCGGTGGAGCTCTACAAGACCTGGATCGCCTTCAACGACACCAACCCGCTGCTGCATCTTGCCTATTTCAATTACGCGGTTTCCCTTTCGGGCGCCGGCGATGCTGCGGGAACCATTCACGCGCTTCGCGCGGCCATCCGCATCAACCCGCAATTCGGCCAGGCCCATATCAATCTCGGCCGGACGCTGGAGGATTGCGGGCTGGTCGGGCAGGCCGTGCAGCAATGGCGCGGCTTCGTCGACACGACGGCGGACGTGACGCCGGACCGAATCAACAACCGGCTGCTCAGCCTGCAGCATATCGGCCGCGTGCTCGAAGGCACCGGCCATCTGGAAGAAGCCGAGGCCGCCCTGTGGCAGGCCATGGAACTGTTGCCGACGCGCACGGAAGCCGCGCAGCACTGGATTTCGCTCCGGATGCGCCAGTGCAAATGGCCGATCGTCTCCTCGTCGCTGCACATCACGCCGCGGCAGTTCATGGACGCCATGTCGTCCATGACGATCGCCTGCTACACCGACGATCCGTTCTTCCACATGGCGAAAGCCTATCGCTATTCCCAGACGGCCGTCGGCCGGCCCGCCGATCTCAAGGCCTTCGTGCGCAAGCCGGTGCGCCAGAAATCGGGCACCGGAGAGCGGCTGCGCGTCGGCTACGTCTCCTCGGACCTGCGCCAGCACGCGGTCGGCTTCGCGCTCAGCGAGGTTCTCGAACTGCACGATAAATCATCAGTCGAGATCTTCGCCTATTACTGCGGCGAGCCGGCGCCGATCGACAAGACGCAGGCGCGAATCAAGCAGGCGGTCGACCATTGGCGCGATATCAGCCCGCTCAGCGACCTGGACGCCGCGCGCCTGATCGCGACCGACCAGATCGACGTGCTCGTCGACGTCAACGGCTATACCAAACACGCGCGCACCAAGATTTTCGCCTACCGGCCGGCACCCATCATCGTCAACTTCTGCGGGTATCCGGGCACGGTCGCGAGCCCCTACCACCAGTACATGATCGCCGACGAGCACATCGTGCCGCCGGAAAACGAGATCTATTACACCGAGAAGGTCCTGCGTATCCCCTGCAACCAGCCGGTGGACCGCAAGCGCCTGGTCTCGCCGCGCCCGATGCGCTCGGCCGTCGGTCTGCCGGAAAACGCCTTCGTCTTCGCGAGCTTCAACGGCATGCAGAAGATCACCGCCCCCTGCTTCCAGCGCTGGATGAGCATCCTCACCGCAACGCCGGGCAGCGTGCTGTGGCTGCTTGCCGGTGACGACAGCGTCAACGAGAGGCTCAAGCAGCTCGCGACGCAGAGCGGTATCGCGCCGGAGCGAATCATTTTCGCCGGCAAGGCGCAGAACCCGGACCATCTGGCCCGAATCGGCCTTGCCGACCTCTTCCTCGACACCTTCCCCTACGGTGCGCATTCCACGGCCGCCGACGCCATCACCCAGGGCCTGCCGGTGCTTACGGTTTCCGGCAAGAGCTTTGCGTCGCGCTTCTGCGGCAGCATCGTCACGGCGGCCGGCATTCCCGAACTGGTCTGCGCCGACCCGGACGCCTATGTGCAGAAGGCCATCGCCTTCGCCCGGAATCCGGCGAGCCTCGCGGCGGTCCGGCAATCGCTCCAGGCCCAGCGCGAGACCTGTGCGCTGCGCGACATGGACCGCCTCGCGCGCCGACTCGAAGAACTGTACTGGCAGATGCAGGGCGATGCGGAACGCGGCGAACTGCCCGTGCCGGACCTGCGCAACCTCGACGTCTATTACGAGGTCGGGGCCGAGCTTGCGGCTGCGGGCATCGAATTCGAGACCGACGAGGCCTACCGTCAGCGCTACCGGGCCGAACTTACCGCGCTCAGCGAGCATACTCCCCTCTATCCGGACGCGCGCCTCTGGCAGACGGCCGGTTAAACTCCAGCCGCGAGCGCGCCAAACGTGAGAACGCAGGACGGGATGCCATGCGCGTAAAAGAAAAAATCCTCATCGTCGGCGCCGGACTGTCCGGCGCCGTCATCGGCCGGGAACTCGCCGATGCGGGCTACCGGGTCGAGATCATCGATCAGCGCAATCATATCGGCGGCAACTGCCACACGGTGCGCGACGAAGCGACCGGCGTGATGATGCATATCTACGGGCCGCATATCTTCCACACCGACGATACCGAGGTGTGGGACTATGTGAACGGCTTCCAGACCTTCATGCCCTACAAGAACCGCGTGAAGACGACGAGCGGCGGCCAGGTCTATTCGCTGCCGATCAACCTGCACACGATCAACCAGTTCTTCGGCAAGACGTTCCGGCCCGACGAGGCGCGCGCCTTCCTGGAAGACCAGGGGGACAAGACAATCACCGATCCGCAGAGCTTCGAGGAGCAGGCGTTGCGATTCGTCGGCCGCGATCTCTACGAGGCCTTCTTCAAGGGGTATACCCAGAAGCAGTGGGGCTGTTCGCCGACCGAGCTTCCGGCCTCGATCCTGAAGCGGCTGCCGGTGCGCTTCAACTACGAGGACAACTATTTCTTCCACAAATACCAGGGCATGCCGGAGACCGGCTATACTGAGATGATCGAGCGCATCCTCGACCATCCAAATATCGGGGTGACGCTGGAAACCAGCTTCCGGCGTGACCAGACCGAAGGTTTCGCCCACGTCTTCTATTCCGGCCCCCTCGACGGCTATTTCGACTACGAACTCGGCCGGCTCGGCTACCGCACGCTGGATTTCGAGCGCTTCACCTATGACGGCGACTACCAGGGTTGCGCGGTGATGAACTATGGCGACGTGTCGGTGCCTTATACGCGCATCACCGAGCACAAACATTTCTCGCCCTGGGAAGAGCATGCGGGCTCGGTCTGCTACCGCGAATTCTCGCGGGCCTGCGAGGCCGACGACATCCCCTACTATCCCATCCGCCTCGTCGAGGAGAAGGCGCAGCTTGCCGACTATGTCGCACGCGCGGAACAGGAAGCGGGCGTCACCTTCGTCGGGCGGCTCGGCACCTACCGCTATCTCGACATGGATGTGACGATCCGCGAGGCGCTCGATACGGCCCGACTCTATCTCGCCCGCAGGGCGGAGGACGCCGCCATGTCGAATTTCCTGCGGTCGCCGCTTTAAGACAAGGAAAAAGGCCCCGGAAAACCGGGGCCTTCTGATGGACTTGAAGGATTAAGCCTCGCTTTCCGATTAACGGAAGAGCTGGAGGATGCCTTCGGAAGAGGAGTTGGCGATCGACAGCGACTGGATGGCGAGCTGCTGCTGGGTCTGCAGGGCCTTCAGGCGGGTCGATTCTTCGTTCATGTCGGCGTCGACGAGGCGGCCTACACCGCTGTCGATCGAGTCCGTGAGCTTGGAGACGAAGTCTTCCTGCAGGCCGATACGCATCGAGATCGAGCCAAGCTCGGCGGCTGCGCTGGTCATTGCCGAGAGCGACGTTTCGACGTCGGAGAGGAACTCGCCGATATCGGCCGGGGTCATCGTGTCGTCGAGTTCGATGTCGATGACGGCGGTGCCGGAAACGGCGCCGGCCGTACCGAGGATACCGGCGGCGAAGTCGATGTCGGTGCCATCATGGCCGAAGAGGACGTTGCCGTCGGCGGCGGAGTTGAAGGTGTAGGTGGTCGTCTTGACCGAGACGGTGTCGTCAGCGGCGCGGACGAAGCCCGAAACGACGGACTTTTCGACGGCATCTTCGCCGGCAACCCAGTTTTCGCCCGAGAAGGAAGCCGATTCTGCAATGCTGCGCAGCTGGTCCTGAAGCTGGGTGAGTTCTTCCTGGATCTTCGCCTTGTCGATACCTTCTTCCGTGGCCGCAACAAGCTTGGACTTGATTTCCTTGACGACTTCGATCGCCGAGTCCATCGCCGCATAAGCGGTGTCTACCTTGGCGGCGCCGAGGCCGAGGGCGTCCTGAACAGCGGAAAGCGCCATGTTGTCGGAACGCATCGTGGTCGCGATCGACCAATAGGCGGCGTTGTCGGCTGCACCAGCGACGCGCAGGCCAGACGAAACGCGGGCCTGGGTTTCTTCCATGTTGCTGCCGATGGAACGCAGGGTCTGGAGTGCGGTCATTGCCGCAATGTTCGTCAGAATGCTCGTCATGTCTAAGGTGCCCCTTGAGTGGCTGAAACTGGGAGAAGGGACATTCCGGGGTCGCCGGGTAACGGTGGTCAGCATCATGCCTGCTAACCGGTTAAGTTTCTTGGTTAACCCACCGTTTCGATGAGCACAGAAAACCGCATTAAGGTTAAGGAAGTCTTTAGCGCGGAATAAAAAGCAAAAAACCGCACCCGTTGCCGGGTGCGGTTCTTTGTAGGGATGGGGTGCGGTCAGCCTCCGCGCCTTCCCCCGATGGTCGATTAACGGAAGAGCGACAGGATGTTCTGCGATTCGCCGTTGGAGATCGAAAGCGCCTGGATGGCCAGCTGCTGCTGGGTCTGGAGCGCCTTGAGGCGGGTCGACTCTTCGTTCATGTCGGCGTCGACAAGGCGGCTAACGCCCTGGTCGATCGTGTCGGAGAGCTTCGAAAGGAAGTCGTCCTGCAGGTTGATGCGCATGGAGATCGAGCCGAGCGTACCAGCTGCGTCCGTCATTGCGCTGAGCGCGTCTTCAACGTCGGAGAGTGCGCCGGCGAGGGCGTCGCCGTCCATGGCGCTGATGTCGAGCGTGTAGACTTCGTTGCCTTCGGTGCCTGCGGTGCCGAGGATACCAGCGCTGGTGTCGACGTCGGTGCCATCGTGACCGAACAGCACGTTGCCGGTCGCACCGGTGTCGAGCGTGTAGGTCGTCGTCTTGACGGAGACGCCATCGTCAGCCGAGCGAACGAAGCCGGAAACGACCGTCTTGTCGCCAGCAGCGCCGGCAATCCAGTTTTCGCCGTTGAACGATGCGGATTCCGCGATGTTCAGGAGCTGTTCCTGGAGCTGGGTGATTTCCTTCTGGACCTTCGCCTTGTCAACGCCTTCTTCGGAAGCGGCAACGAGCTTGGTCTTGATCGTCTTTACGACCTCGATAGCGGCGTCCATACCGGCATAGGCGGTATCGACCTTGGCGGCACCCATGCCGAGCGCATCGGATACGGCCGAAAGAGCCATGTTGTCGGAGCGCATGGTGGTCGCGATCGACCAGTAAGCGGCGTTGTCCGAGGCGCTGCCAACGCGCAGGCCGGACGAAATGCGGCCCTGCGTCGTTTCCATGTCGTTGCCGATAGAACGCAGCGTCTGGAGAGCTGCCATTGCAGACGTGTTGGTGAGAATGCTCGCCATTCTAGTTGTCCCTTTTTTTACAAAATACTGGTGGGGACATACCGGACTGAAAACTTACCGGTTACGGCGGTTCGGCATCATGCCAACTCGGTTTCTTCAGGGCTCTGAAGGGATACCAAACCCGTCGTGTGAGCCCCAACCTCGCAGCCAATCCTTGCCAACTTCTTAAATCGGGCAAACGGCCGCAACCCGTTGAAAAACAGGGTAAACAGCGGGTAAAATGATATGGTTAATGAGCTCTAACTGAAGGAGCGGACGAGGCTTCCGACGAGCAGATTCCAGCCGTCGATCAGCACGAAGAACAGGATCTTGAAGGGCAGCGAAATCGAGGTCGGCGGCAGCATCATCATGCCCATGGCCATGGTGATGGTGGCGACGATCATGTCGATGACGAGGAAGGGCAGGACGACCAGGAAGCCGATTTCGAAGCCGCGTCGGATTTCCGAGATCATGAAGGCCGGGATGACGACGCGCAGGTCCGCGATGTTGTTCTGGACGACCGTCTGGCCACGCTCTTCGGCAAGCGAGATGAAGAGCTCGAGGTCCTTGTCGCGGGTGTTGGCCACCATGAATTCGCGGAAGGGTTCCGCAATGCGCCGCATCGCTTCGGTCTCGTCGATCTGGTTGGCGATCATCGGCTCGACGCCGTTCTGCCAGGCGCGGTCGAAGGTCGGCGCCATGACGTAGAAGGTCATGAACAGCGCGAGCGACACGAGAATCATGTTGGACGGCGTGGTGGCAAGCCCCATGCCGGAGCGCAGGATCGAAAACGCGATGACGAAACGCGGAAAGCTCGTCACCATGATGAGAATGCCGGGGGCGACCGAAAGGACGGTCAAAAGCCCGAAGGTGCGGATGATCCAGGACGCGACCGAGCCATCGATGGGCGCGTTAAGGAGATCGCCCGGCAGCTGCAACTGCTGCTGGGCGTAGGCCGCACCGGTCATCGCCATCATGGCGACGAAGGTCAGAAGGGCTCGAATCATTCGATCACAAAACTTCGGAACATGACGTTGGTTACGCGCCCTTCGGACCGAAGGTCAACCCGCTCCTGCAGGTCTTCCCGGAGATATTGGAAACCGCGGGGTCCCTGCACCTGCTGGAGCGAGACCGTGCGCATGTAGGCCATGATGTCCTGGTGGATTTCTTCGGCCAGAACCACGTCCGGAACGCCCTTGAACATCAGCGCGACTTCGAGGCGCACGCGGTTGTCGGAGGGATAGGCGAGATTGCTGGTGATCGGGTCGAGCAGCACGACGCCGTTCGCCGGAGTGGAGATATGCGGCACGGCCTCCGCCGCATCGCCTTCCGCACCGCCGCCATGGCCGTCTCCGCCAGCGGCGGCCTCGGCTGCCGCGACATCTTCCGCCGGCTTATCGGTGGGCGGCGGGGCCAGCATGTTGCCGACGAGCCAGCCGCCGCCGAGCGCCAGGACCGTCAGCACCGCGATTGCCGCGATGGTGATGACCAGCGAGGGCTTCTTCTTCTCCTCGACGACTTCCGCTTCGTCCGCCATGATTTTCTTTCCGGGTTGCTAGGGTTTGGCGTCAGATCGGCGAGAGCAGGTCGACGGCCTGTTGGCCCCATGGCGGCTGCTGCACTTCGGTCAGGCGGCCGCGGCCCCCGTAAGAGATGCGGGCTTCCGCGATGCGCTCGTAGGCGATCTGGTTGTCGGAATCGACGTCCTGCGGGCGCACGATGCCGGCAACGTTCAGGATGCGGAGCTCGTGGTTGACGCGCACTTCCTGCGAACCGCTTATCAGGAGATTGCCGTTCTCGATCACGCCCGTCACGACCGCGGCGACGAGCAAATTCAACCGTTCGGAACGCTCCGTCGTGCCGTCGCCCTTGGTGCTGGTCGACGAGCCGTAGTTCAGGTCGGCTTCCGTATCAGTCTTGAAATTGTTGCCCGAGCCGCCGAAGCCGAGATTCATGCCGCTCTTGTTGGTGCGGGAGCGGTCGGTCTTGTTGTCGAAGGTCGCCCGGTCGTTGACGCGGATGTTGACGGTCAGGATGTCGCCGATCTTGAAGGCGCGCGAATCCTTGAAGAGCGCTGACTGCTGGTCGCTCCAGATCGAATAGCCGGACACCGCCGTGCGCGGCTGCTTCGGATACATGGCAAGCTGCGGGGTTTCCGCATAGTTCAGCCCGCTGCCGATCGGGCTCATCGCCGGCGCCTTGCCGATCTCGTTCAAGGCCTGGCTGGAGCAGCTCGACAAAGCTAGCGCGACGGCGAGTGCTGAGGCGGTCTTCTTCATGACGGGTCCTTTGACGTGTTCGGGTCGCCCGCAATCGCAATAAGGCGGGTAAGCAGCGCGGCCTTATCGGCCGGCATTTCGGCAAGGATGGTGCTCGACTGGCGCGGCGGCAGCTTCATGATGATCGCCGAGGCGATCTCCGGATTGATCTCGGCGAGCTGGCCGGCAGCCGCATCCGGCTTCATCTTGCGGTAGATCTCGACGAGGCCGCCCTCTGCCATCTTGAGGAAGTCGTTTCGGCGTTTCAGCCAGTCCTCATATTCCGCCCGCCGGGCTTCCAGCGTCTTGATGCGCTCGTCGACATCCTTCTGGAGGTTCTCCAGCTCCTGCTTCTGGAGGAGATAGCGCTGGTCGCGCGCCGCGTCCGCGATATTGGTGCAGAATTCGCGGATCTCGTCGGCGGTCGCCTTGGTCGTCATGATGACCGGGCGCTCCTCGGCGAAGGCGCCGGGAATGGCCATCAGCACGAAGCCCGCCATCGGCAGCGCGAGCTTGCGCGCCAGCGTCTTCACGGCTGTGAGGGTCGATACGGTGGTCATTGCAACACCAGTTCTGCCTGGAGGGCGCCTGCGGTCTTGATGCTCTGGAGGATCGAGATGATGCCGTCCGGCTTTACGCCGATGCTGTTCAGCCCGGAGACGAGCGAGCGCAGGCTGGAGCCGTCGAGCAGCGCGACCGTGCCGCCATCCTGCTGGACGAGAATGTCCGTGTTCGGCTCGACCGCCGTCTCGCCCCTGGAGAAGGGTTCCGGCTGCACGACCTTCGGCATCTCGTTGATCTGCACGGTCAGCGTGCCGTAACTGACGGCGACGGGCGAGATCCGCACATCCTGGCCGATGACGATCGTTCCCGTGCGTTCGTTGACGACGACGCGCGCCGGCACGTCGGTCTCCACGACGAGGTTCTCGATATCGGCCATCAGCCGCGCAAGGTCGGCCATCTTCGGCTTGGCGATATAGACCGACTGCGAATCACGCGATTCGGCGATCGGCGCGCCATATTGCGCGGCCGCATAGCGGTTGATGGCGTCAGCCATGCCGACGGCGGTGGAAAAGTCGGGGTTGCGCAGTTGCAGCACGAGATCGGACGAATCCTTGAAGCGCGAGGGAAGCTCGCGCTCGATGATCGCGCCGTTCGGCACGCGGCCTGCCGTGGTTACACCCTGCTGCACGGTGGCCGCCTCGCCGCCGGCGCTGATGCCGGTGACGACGATCGAGCCTTGCGCGACCGCATAGATCTGGCCGTCGGCGCCGGACAGCGAGGTCATGACCAGCGTGCCACCGCGCAGTGACGATGCGTCGCCGAGCGAGCCAACGGTCACGTCGATGCGGCTGCCGGGGCTGGCGAAGGGCGGCAGCGTCGCGGTAACGAGCACGGCGGCGATGTTTTTCGCGCGTGTCTGCGTGCCGACCATCGAGATGCCGAGGTTCTGCAGCATCGCCCGCATGGACTGTTCGGTAAACGGCGACGAACGCATGCTGTCGCCGGTGCCCTGGAGACCGACGACGAGGCCGTAGCCGATAAGCTGGTTGTCGCGGCCCGCCTGGAGCGAGGCGACATCCTTGATGCGGGCGGCCGGCAGCGCCGGGCCTGCCGCGAGCAGCAGGCAGGCGATCATGGCAAGGGCGTGGGAGAAGAGGTTACGCATCATTTCGCCACCACATGCACGGTTCCGTCCGCCATGACCGTGCCGGAGACGGTCACGCCCGAATCCTTGTTGCGGATGCGGATCAGTTCGCCGGCAGCGCCATCCTGCAAGGGGGTGCCGGACGCCCGAATGACGAGCGATCCGTTGTCGAAGACCATCTGCACGGTCGTGCCGCGCGACACGAGGAAGGGTTCGCGCAGCGCCGAGACGAGAATGACGCGCCCCGGCAGCAGCGTGCGCTTGGTCACGAGCCCACTGACCTCGTCGACATTCTGGGCAAAGCCCTTGACGATGTTGGGGTTTGTGACCTCGACCACTTCGAGCTGTCCCGCCTGGATCTCCTCGCCGGGATAGATGATGCGCTTGGGCACGACCGCGGTGCGCGTGTCGGCAAGGGCCGCATCGGCCACGAGAAGACCGACGAGCGCGGCGGGCGCGACAAGGGCCGCGCGCCACCGGATCGACCGGGTCTTTTCTTTCCGAAGAGCTGCTATCAGGCGAAACATCATGTTCCCCGCATGTCCGGTTGTTATCTCAGGTTCTTGCTGACCACGGCCGCCATTTCGTCCGCCGCCTGGATGATCTTGGAGTTCATCTCATAGGCGCGCTGGGCGGAGATCAGGTCGGTGATTTCCTTGACCGGATCGACGTTCGAGGCTTCCAGGTAGTTCTGCTGGATATAGGCGAAGCCCGCTTCGTCCGGGGCGCCGACATTGGCCGGGCCGGAGGCTGCGGTTTCGCGGAAGAGGTTTTCGCCGAGCGGCTCAAGGCCGGCCTCGTTGACGAAGTTCGCCAGCGTGATCTGGCCGAGTTCCTGCTGGTCACCGGCGACGGTGGCATAGACCTGGCCGGACTTGCTGACGGTGACTTCCGTCGCGTCGGCCGGAACGTTGATGCCCGGCACGACCGTGTAGCCGTCCAGCGTCACGAGCTGGCCGTCAGCATTGGTGTTGAAGGCGCCGGCGCGGGTGTAGAGCGTCGTGCCGTCCGCCGCCTCGATCTGGAACCAGCCGCGGCCGATCAGCGCGAGGTCGAAGGAGTTGCCGGTGCTGGTAAGGCCGCCCTGGAGGTGCAGGTTGCGCACCGCAGCGGTCTTGACGCCGAGGCCGACGATGGCGCCTTCCGGCACCACGGACTGGTTGGCGCGGTTCGGCACGCCGGCGGCGCGCTCCGTCTGGTAGAGAAGGTCGGAGAACTCGGCGCGGGCGCGCTTGAAGCCCGTCGTGTTGATGTTCGCGATGTTGTTCGCGATCACTTCGAGATTGGTCTGCTGCGCGTTCATGCCGGTGGCGGCAATGGCAAGGGCTTTCATGTCCGGTCCTCAGATCTGCATTCTAGCGACTTCGAGATAGGCGGTGACGACCTTGTCGCGGATGGCGATGGCGGTCTGCAGCGACTGCTCGGCGTTCATGACGGCATCGACCACTTCGCGGGTCGAGGCCTTGCCCTGGATGGCTTCGAAGGACTTGGTTTCGCTGAGCTTCAGCGAGTTGGCCGCGTCGGTCGCCATGTCGCCCATCACCTGGGCGAAGCTCATTCCGGTTGCGGTTCCCTGCGCGGCGGCAGCGGAAACGGGGTTCGACGTTTCCGTCACACCCGAAAGGGGATTGGCGGAGAAGAGCGAATTGACGCCCTTGATGCTCTCGATCATTGCGATGCCCTCAGGAGGTCGATGGTCGCGCTGATCAGGTCGCGCGATTGTTTGATGCTCTGCAGGTTGGCTTCATAGGAGCGGTTGGCTTCCCGCATGTCGGCCATTTCGACCAGCATGTTGACGTTCGGCATCTTGACGATGCCCTGTTCGTTGGCCGCCGGATTGCCGGGGTCGTATTCGGTCGAGAATTCGCCTTCGTCCACGCCCAGACGCTCGACCTCTACGAGCGCCGCGCCGGTCGCCCGGTCAAGCTCGGCCGCGAAGGTCACGGTCTTGCGACGGAAGGGGTCGGCACCCGGCGTATCGCCTGTGGAGCGGGCGTTGGCGAGGTTTTCCGAGACGATACGGATGCGGGTGGATTGCGCCTCAAGTCCCGAGGCCGCGACTTTCAGTGAAGCTATGAGCGGATCCATTTTTTACCTTCTGACTGTCATCAGCATCATGCGATGAAAGGCCTTGACGAGGCCGGCATTCAACTCGAAATCACGCTTGACCTGACCCTCCTTCATGAGTTCCTCGGCAAGGCCGACGGTGTTGCCGGACTCCTGCACGCCGATCTCTTCGGTGGGCTTGGTGTCGATGACGCGGCTTGCCATTTCGGTTTCGGTGAAATGGCCCGGCTGCGTCGCCGCCATGCGGATGCCCGTGGTTTCGAGCACCGACTGGAAGGGGGTCACGTCCTTTGCCTTGAAGGCGGGCGTGTTCGCGTTGGCGATGTTGCCTGCAACCACGCTCTGGCGGACAGAAAGCCATTCGGCTTGTTTCGATGCCAGTTCAAACAGTTGTATCGGTTGCATGACAAGCTCCATCCTTGTTCGAGGCGAACCTACGGAGCCAATCTTGCGTGGGACTTGCACCGGGTGAGCTTCACCGCCAAGTCCCTGAATTCCCCGGAAATAAAGTGCTCAAGCTGCTCTTGCCACAGCGAGCGGGCGGCCGGCATCCCTCATCGGACGGGCCGAATCGAAGGCGGGCGAAGGCCCGCCGTCGCGTCAGTTGCGTTTGACGATGTCGCCGTTCGAGGTGACGATGACCCAGGCGCCGTCGCGCTGTTCCAGCGTCGCCAGGCGGCTGTTGTCCGGCAGGATCGAGCCGACACGCACGATATACATGCCGCTCGCATCCTCGATCAGCGCCCGGCCGTTCGCCACATGCATCAGCCGGAAGCCGGACGAGGCCGGCAGCGGCTGGTCGAGACCGGTTTCCACCGGAGCGCCGAGCGTCGTCTTATCCTTTTCACCGCCGCCAGCGGTGGTCGCGGTCGAGACGGGATCGACGCTTTCCAGGCTCGGATCGTCGTCGTTATCGACCATCGCGGCAGGCGAGACACTCATCACTTCCTTGGGCTTCGTTTCCGGCAGGTCGCGGGTGTTGCCTTCCCAAAGTGCGGGAACCGAAAACTGATCCGGGTTGAGGAAAACGTACCACGGAAAGAAAGCGGCCATGGCGGCCAGCAGCACGCCGGTGCCCACCAGCATCTTGTCGCCGGTGCTGTAACGCCCCTTCGTCACGCGCTTGATCGGCGGAACGCTCTGGTCCGCATCGAAATCCGTCACTGTCATCCCCTTCTCGTTGCCGGCGCGCCGCCCTGCCCGGCCGCATTCTTCAGCGCGACCGCAAGGTCGGAGAACGCGTCACCGGCGGGCCTTTCGCCCGGCGTCTGTTTCAAAACCTCGTAGATGATCGGCACCTGCTTGATCGCCATGTCGAGATCCGCATCGGCACCCGGGCGATAACCGCCGATGAGGCGCAGGTCGCGCGTCTCCTCGAACCGGTGGATCAGCGCCTTCAGCCGCGACACCAGCTTCTCCTGGTCCGGCGTCCAGGCCTTGCGGGCGAGACGCGAGATGGAGGCGAGCGGGTTGATCGGCGGGTAGCGGCCCTCTTCGGCGAGGCTGCGCTCAAGCACGATATGGCCGTCGAGAATGCCGCGTGTCGAGTCGGCGATCGGGTCGTTGTGGTTGTCACCGTCGACGAGGATCGAGATGATCGCGGTGATCGTGCCCGCACCCTCGGCGCCCGGTCCGGCACGCTCCAGCAGGCGCGGCAGCTCGGTGAAGACGGAGGCAGGATAGCCGCGGGCGATCGGCGGCTCGCCGGAGGCGGTCGCCACTTCCCGGATCGCATGCGCAAAGCGCGTGACGCTGTCGATGATCAGCAGGACGTTGTCGCCCTGGTCGCGGTAATGTTCGGCGATGGTTACGGCGGTCAGCGGCGCCATCTTGCGCAGCATCGGGCTCTCGTCGCTGGTCGCGACGACGGCAACCGACTTCGCGAGATTGTCGCCGAGCGTATCCTCAATGAATTCACGCACTTCACGGCCACGTTCGCCGACCAGCGCAATGACGACCTTGTCAAACGCGTCCGCGCGGGCGAGCATCGATAGAAGCGTCGACTTACCAACGCCGGAGCCGGCGAAGATGCCGAGGCGCTGGCCGAGGCAGAGCGGCGCGAAGATATCGATGGCGCGCACACCGGTATGAAACCCTTTTTCGACGCGTTTGCGGGTCATCGAGGGCGGAGCGGAATTGGAGATCGAGCGCCGTACGTCGCCCTGAACCAGCGGGCCGAGCCCGTCGATCGGCTCGCCCAGCGCATTGATCGTGCGGCCGCACCAGGAGGAGGCCGGTGCGACGCGGAAGGCGCCCTTGCGAATGACGGTGTCGTGGATGCCGATCGGCTCGCCCGGCTCGATCGGGCAGACGACGACCGTCTCCGGCTCCACACGCACGACTTCGCCCAGATGGATGCCCGTCGGGCTGCGATGCGCGACGAACTCGCCGAGGCGCACATGGCGCGACAGGCCGCTCACCGTATAGTTGCCGGACGCGATCGTCTGGACATGGCCGCCATGCACGACGGAAAATTCCGGCGAGGAATAGCGCCGCACCAGGCCCGCCATCGCGCTCAGCATGCGGCCGCCGTCGGGGATACGGGTGTCGCTGGTCGTCCTCTTCTCTGCCGCCATGATCGTTTACCGGTTTCCGCCGAAGGTGCGGATGGCTTCCTTCAGCGATTCCTCGCTGTCGCGCATCAGCGATGCGATGCTTTCGAAGGCGCGCGTGACCTGGATAAGCTGCGTCATCTCGCCGATGGCGTTGACGTTGGATTCCTCGACATAACCCTGCACCACGCCGGCATCCATGCGGTCGACGACCGGCTCGGGCGGAATGGTGGTGATGATGCCGCTGTTGCCGGCGCGCACGAAGCCGCCGGAGAGATCGGCGTCGAACAGGCCGAGGGCCGCGACGGGCTGGCCGTTCTGGTTGAGCTGGCCGTCGGCGCTGAGCAGGATCGGCCCGTTGGCGAGATCGAGCTGGATCGGCCCGCCGCCGGCATCCAGCACCGCATAGCCGTTGAGCGTCACCAGTTCGCCGGCATCGGTCACCGTGAAGCGGCCATCGCGGGTGAGCGTGGGGCCGGAGGGCGTCTCCACCTGGAACCAGGCGTCGCCCTTGATGGCGAAGTCGAGCGTGCCGCCGGTCTCCGTCATGCCGCCGCTGCGGGTGGACAGGAATTCGTTGCCCTGCGAGACGAAGGCGACGTCGGCGACCTTCTGGTCGCTGACGACCTGGTTGAACTTCACTTCCGTGGCGCGGAAGCCGACGGTCGTCGAATTCGCGACGTTGTCTGCCAGTGTCGTCAGGCGGCGATCAAGCGCAAGCTGGGACGAAAGCGATACATAGAGCCCGGTCTGCATGATCAGCGACCTCCGAGTTTCAGGTTGTTGATGGAAATCAGCAGGTCCGTCGAAATGCCGGTGAGGCTCGACGACTGGAAGACGGTCAGCGGATCGTAGCTGCCGGACGGGTTTTCCAGCTCCCACATGGCGGTGAAGCGTTCGAGGAACTTGCCGACCTTGCTGGTGTCCTTGAAGTCTTCGAGGTTCAGCGCCTCTTCGTAATAGGCGGCCTGCCGGTCGATATCGGTGCCGGCAAATTCCGCCGGCAGCTGGAGCGCGGTGCGCACGACCTGCGCCAGCGCGTCGTCGGCGATGATGGAATAGCCGGACGTGATGGACGAGGCCATGCGCTCGAAGTAGAGCGCCAGGCGCACGCCGGTATTGTCCTCGCCGGCGCTGACTTCCAGCGTCTGGCGGGCATATTTGTCGACGACGCCCTTCTGGGCGCGTTCGAAGCCGGTGGCGAACTCGCCGTGCTTGGCGAAGTTCAGCGATTCGGCCAGCTCCTTGTAACGGGTGTCGCTGAGCTGGTTGGCGAAGGCGGCCTCGTCCTCGGTGCCTTCCGTCAGCACCTTGCGCATGAAGGCCTTGGCGTAGGCCATGTCCTCCAGCCCGTGGGCCTTCATCACGTAGTTATAGAGCCGGCTGTCGGCGAAGAATTCATCGACCGACTTTATGCTGCCGATCTTCGAGAGGTAATATTCCGTCTCGCGCTTGACGTCCGGCTGCTCCGACACGCGCGACAGCGACGTCTGGAGGTCCGCGGTAATCAACTTGTAGCTCGTATAGGTGGTCGTCACGATTGGCCGCCGATCAAGGTGCAAGAAGGCACGATTGCCCGTTATGAGCCATGATCCTGCGGGTTTTTGCTTGCGCGAACCTGATCCGTAAACCTGCCGTTAGGTACAGCCTCACGCAAGGCTGGAACCGTATCTCCACAAGGGTCAGAATTGTGTCGGGACACCTGCGCTCATGAACATCATCATCGGTCTAATCGTTACCTTCGGCTGCGTCCTTGGCGGCTATATGGCCATGGGCGGGCACCTGGAGGTGCTGAACCAGCCCTTCGAGCTCCTGATCATCGGCGGCGCCGGCGTCGGCGGCTTCATCGTGGCGAACACGATGAAGGTGATCAAAGGGACCGGAACCGCGCTCGTCGAAGCCTTCAAGCACAAGGTTCCCAAGGAGCGCCATTATCTCGATACGCTCGGCGTGCTCTACAGCCTGATGCGGGACCTGCGCACGAAATCGCGCAACGAGATCGAAGCGCATATCGACAATCCGGACGAGTCGCCGATCTTCCAGTCCGCGCCAACAGTTCTCGCCAACAAGGAACTGACCGCCTTCATCTGCGACTATGTCCGCCTCATCATCATCGGCAATGCCCGCAGCCACGAAATCGAGGCGCTGATGGACGAGGAAATCCAAACGATTACCCGCGACAAGATGAAGCCCTACCACGCGCTCAGCACGATGGGCGACGCCTTCCCGGCCATCGGCATCGTCGCGGCCGTTCTCGGCGTTATCAAGGCCATGGGCGCCATCAACGAAAGCCCGGAAGTGCTTGGCGGCAAGATCGCGGCAGCCCTCGTCGGCACGCTGCTGGGCGTGTTCCTGTCCTATTCGATTGTCACCCCCATCATCACCAACATCAAGGTCGTGCGCGAAAAGCAGAACCGCCTCTACGTCATCGTCAAGCAGACGCTGCTCGCCTACATGAACGGCTCCGTGCCGCAGGTGGCGCTGGAATACGGCCGCAAGACCATCTCTTCCTACGAGCGCCCGTCGATCGACGCGGTCGAGCAGGAAATGATGAATCCGGGCGGCAGTTCGAAGGCGGCCTAAGACATGAAAGAAGCGAGCGTGAGCGAAACCCCTACCCTAGACCCGATCGTACTGGCCCGGCTCACCGGCCGGCTCGGCGACCAGGCGACGATCTCCAAGCTCTGCGCCAGCCTCGGCGACGTCTTTGCCGAGTTCCTGCCGGACATGCTGGAGAGCGAACTCGGTTTCGAGGTCGCGGTCTCCTATGCGGGTTTCGAGACGGGCAAATACGGCCCGCTGGTGGAAGGCCTCGGCGGCGCTATGGCGTTCTGCGATGCATCGCTGCGCGACTGGTGCGATCGCTTCACGCTGATCTGCGACAGCCCGATGATCATCACGCTCGTTGAGAACATGCTCGGCGCCGTCAGCGATACGATCGAGGATCCCGAGCCGCGGCCGCTCTCCAAGATCGAGCTCGACCTTGCCGCCATGATGTTCGACCGCATCTCCGGCGTCGTGAAGACCGCCGTCAACGGCGCGAACGGCTTTGAACCCTTCCTCGGTCCGGCGCACAATGCGGAGACTCGAAAAGCTGCCGACGACGGCTCGGACGACACCTTTGTCGCCATGGTCAACATGGCCGTCGGCATTGGACCGGTGCTCTCGACCTTCCACATCGTCGTTCCGCAGAGCGTTCTCCTGAAATCCAACATCGCTGCGCCGAAACCGGCGAATGTGGCGAAGACCCGCGTCGAGTGGAGCGAACAGCTCGGCGAGCAGGTCCGCCGCTCGAAGGTGACGCTGGAGGCGCGCATTCGTCTCGAAGCCCAGACGCTGGATACGATCAGCCGGCTGCAGGCGGGCGACATCATCCCTTTCAACGAGACGGGCGACGTTCGCGTCGACGTGAACGCCAACGGCCGCAACCTCTATGTCTGCGAGTTCGGCCGCTCCGGCGCCCGCTACACGGTTCGCGTCAAGGATACCTACGGTTCGGAGGACGAGCTTCTCCAGCACATCATTGGATAGTTTAGGCATGAAGCCTGACGAGTGGCACGCCTCAGGCAAGTTTCGAATGGAATAGTGGTCTTATGGCACCGAAGAAAACACCCATCGCTGACGACATGACGTCTTCCCTCAACGCGGGCGACCAGGAACTGGAGCAGGCGATCGACGACCTGCGCGGCGTTCTTCAGAAGGATGCTACCGGCAGTTTCGGCGCGGATCTTCCCGCGACCATCGACAACGACCCGCTCGCCGCTTTCGGCGGCGATTTCGGCAGCTCGGACTTCGGCGGCGGCGCGGCCACGTCGGATTTCGGCGGCGGCACGAGCTTCGGCGGGTCCGATTTCGGCGGCGGCACCGATTTTGGCGCCGATCTCGGCGAAGCAGCCCGCCCGGGCAGCGCGCTTACGTCCAACATGGACCTCATCATGGACATCCCGATCGATCTTCAGATCGTTCTGGGCTCGTCGCAGATGCAGGTCTCCAGCCTCATGAACCTCTCGGAGGGCGCTACGATCGCGCTCGACCGCCGCATCGGCGAGCCCGTCGAGGTCATGGTCAACGGCCGTGTCATCGGCCGCGGCGAAATCACCGTTCTTGAAAATGACGACACCCGCTTCGGGGTCAAGCTCATCGAAGTGAAGAGTACACGCAAGGTCTGATACCGGTTCAGGTCTCAGGGGGATAATCCATGATGGATTTCGAAAATTTCGGCACCTCCACAGCGGTCGGCGCACCGCTATCGCAGGTCGAGAAGGCGGCAGCCGTGCTTCTGGCCATGGGCAAGGGTGTTGCCGGCAAGCTCTTGAAGTATTTTACCCAGAGCGAGCTCCAGGCGATCATCGCCTCCGCGCAGAACCTGCGCGCCATCCCGCCGCACGAATTGCTGGACCTCGTCAACGAGTTCGAAGACCTCTTCACCGAGGGCGCCGGCCTCATGGACAATGCCAAGATGATGGAAGGCATTCTCGAAGAGGGCCTGACGCCGGACGAAGTCGACGGCCTGCTCGGCCGCCGCGCCACCTTCCAGGGCTACGAGACGACGATCTGGGACCGTCTGCAGGACGCCGATCCGGTCTTCGTCGCAAAGTTCCTGCTCAACGAGCACCCGCAGACCATCGCCTATATCCTCTCCATGATGCCCTCGGCCTTCGGCGCCAAGGTGCTGCTGGAGATCCCGGAAGATCACCGCGCCGACATCATCAACCGTACCGTCAACCTCAAGGACGCGAGCCCCAAGGCGACCGTCATCGTGGAAGCGCGCGTCATCGAGATGATCAATGCGCTCGACGCCGAACGCAACTCGATGGGTTCGAACAAGGTTGCGGACCTCATGAACGAGCTCGAAAAGTCGCAGGTCGACGAAATGCTCGCCTCGCTCGAAACGGTCTCCACCGAATCGGTCAAGAAGGTTCGTCCGAAGATCTTCCTCTTCGAAGACGTGCTCTATATGCCGCAGAGAAGCCGCGTGTCGCTGTTCAACGACGTCTCCGGCGACATCATCACGGCGGCCCTTCGCGGCTCGACGATGGAACTGCGCGAATCGATCCTCTCCTCGATCGGCGCACGCCAGCGCCGCATGATCGAATCCGATCTCGCCGCCGGCGACCAGGGCGTCAACCCGCGCGAAGTGGCAATCGCCCGCCGCTCGATCACGCAGGAAGCCATCCGCCTGGCGGCGGCCGGACAAATCCAGTTGAAGGAGAAGGAACAGGCGCGCGAAGCGGCCTGATCCCGCTTGACACCGTAACGCCACAGGCGGAGCGTACTTCCGGCCCGAATCTCCTGAATGGGGATTCGGGCCGTTTCTTTTAGGGAGCGCGACGTGTCGGACGACGACAAAGACAGCAAAACAGAACTCCCGACCGAGAAGAAGATTCGCGACGCGATGGAGAAGGGCAACACACCCTTCTCACGCGAAATCACCATCTTCGCCTCGACGCTCGCGATCTATCTCTTCCTCGTCTTCTTCATGCCGGGCGGCATCGCGCGGATGAACGAAACGTTGCGCGACTTCTTCGAGCAGCCGGAGGCCTGGAACCTCAAGACCGGCACCGATGTGATCGCGATCTTCCGCCATCTCGGCTGGGAGGCCGCAACGCTTCTGACGCCCATTCTCATTATGATGATGGTGTTCGGCATCGCCTCCTCCGTCTTGCAGAACCTGCCGAGCCCGGTGCTCGAACGCGTGCGCCCGCAGATCTCCCGCCTCAACCCAGTGAAGGGCCTCGGCCGCCTGTTCGGCAAGCAGGGCCTCGTCGAATTCGCCAAGTCGCTGATCAAGATCCTGCTCGTCTCGCTCGTCGTGGCGCTCGCCATGCGCGGCAATTATTTCGCCTCGCTCGACACGATGTTCTCCGAGCCGGCGGCGCTCATCATGATGATGACCGCCGACATCAACAAGGTGCTGCTGATCATCCTGTTTGCCACCGCGCTCATCGCCGGCATCGACTTCGCCTGGACGCGCCATCACTGGTTCTCCGAACTGATGATGACGAAGCAGGAGGTGAAGGAAGAAATGAAGCAGTCGCAGGGTGACCCGATCGTGCGCGCCCGCATGCGCTCGATCCAGCGCGACCGCGCCCGCCGCCGCATGATGACGGCCGTGCCGCGCGCCACCCTCGTCATCGCCAACCCGACCCACTTCGCCGTCGCCCTGCGTTACGTGCGCGAAGAAGGCGATGCGCCGGTCGTCGTCGCCAAGGGCCAGGACCTCGTCGCGCTGAAGATTCGTGAGATCGCCGAGGAGAACGGAATACCGGTTTTTGAAGACCCGCCGCTCGCACGCTCAATGTTTGCGCAAGTCTCGGTCGATAGTGTCATTCCGCCGGTGTTTTACAAAGCCGTGGCAGAGCTGATTCACCGGGTTTACGCAGCTTCGCCTCAGACCAGACGGGTAAACTAGATCCGATGAGAAAATGCACCTATTCCGCCGAGCGCGAGAAGATTGTTGCTGAAGCAATCTGCCCGGTCGCCACAGAGCTCCGACTGCTCGACGCCGCCGATCTCGTCTCGTTGTTGCGTTTCGAGTGCTACGGTAACCTGGCCGATCTGGTCTCCTCGGCGGCGGAGCTGTATTTCCTGCCCGGCACGGTGAATTTCGGCGCCGGCGGCGACTACAGCCTCGATTGGGGCACCGAGCCGGAAGTGACGCTCGACATGGAGCTGCGCCCGCAGGGCGTCACCGTCTATGCGAAGCTTCTGTTGCAGAAGGACACGGCAGGCGTGGAAGTGACCCATGTCGCCTTCAACAATCCGTCCGCGGATCCCGACGACAACACGGCCTTCCTGCGCAAGAGCCTCCAGGAGGCGCGCTACGTGAAGTCCGGCGGCAAGGCGCCACCGGCTCTGCACGCCCATTAGAGCATTTCCGCAATTCCGGACGCAAAACCGCTACGCACTTTTGCTGGAATTGCTTTAAGGCAAAAGGCTCGTCAGGTGATGTAGCCGAGGCGGATAGCCTTGGCGATCGCCTGGATGCGGTTGACCGCGTCGAGCTTCGTCGTGGCGGTGCCGAGATAGGCGTTCACGGTGTGCACCGAAAGCCCCATCTTTTCCGCGATCGCCTCCGAGATGCAGCCGTCGCCGGCCATCTGGAGGCAGGCGATCTCGCGTTCGCTGAGCGCTTCGGAGGGTGCGAGCTTCTTTTCCTCGCAGGCCAGCATGTCGATCAGCACCTGGCAGCTCTTCATGTGCATGTCGACGATGAGGTCGCTGGAAGGCGCGATGAACGGCCCCACGAAGACGACATAGCCATTGCCATGCGCGCCGAGGCGAATCGGGAAAGCGATGCCCGACCAGGCGAGCAGCCGCGGCGGGAGGCGTGTCGTGAAAGGCTCTGCGCCCGATTCGGCGAACTGGTTGTCGCCAGCCCCTTCCCAGATCAGCGGCAGCATGGACGCTTCGAGATGGGCGAGCATGGCGGGGCCGTAGGCTTCGATCAGCGAACGGGCATTGCCATCGACATCCTGCGCCCAGTTGTGCAGCGAGAGCGTCAGCTTGCGCGCCGACGGCAGGCCGTGGCCGCTGAGGCGAAGCACCGCGAAGTGCTCGGCGCCGATGATCGTCTGCATCACCTGAAGGCGTGAGACGAAATCGGAGGCGCGGGCGGCTTTCGGCGGACGCGCAAGGCGGATTTCCGTCTCGATGGCCGTGGGGGCGGAAAGCTGGATGTCCATGATGCCCTCCTCAGACCAGGCTGTTGCGAACGGCCCAGGCGATTGCCTCGGACCGCGTCTTGGTCGCGGTCTTGCGCATCACGCTGGTGATGTAGTTGTTGATCGTGTTGCGCGAGATGCCGAGGATGACGGCAATCTCGTCGCTCGTCTTGCCTTCGGCGATCCAGTAGAGGCACTCGATCTCGCGTTCAGTCAGCTCCATCTCACGATCCTGCCGGAGGATCGCGCCCTTGCAGCAAACGCTGGCGAAATAACCGGTCATGACGCCGACATCGCGCAGCTTGCTCTGGGAGAGGATGAAATGCTCCGGGAAGAGCAGCAGCAGCGACATGCGCGCCCGGCCGACATGGAACGCGATGACGCAATATTCGCGGCTGACGCCCTTCGGCACCGGGGCGCCCTCGGCGAGGTGGTGGAAGCAGGGCTTCAACAGCCCGAGGCACTTGTCGAGTTCGCTCATGCGGGACTGGCTGGCAAGCACGGAGCCCGCGATGGAGCGCACCATGTCGAACGGCCAGTCCGAGGCCACGACGGTTTCCAGCCCGGCTTCGGGCGAGACATCGTGGCGGACGAGAAGGTAGTGGGACGCGCTGACATAATCGGTCAGCGCTCTCAGACCGGTGGACAGGCCCGCGCGGTTGGCGCAGCGTCCGAGGTGTTGAATCAGAAGCTCACGCGCACTCTTACGCTCACCTGACTCGGCAGAGAATCCATAGGATTCCCAGGCCGCGACATCCGACCGGATCGTTTCCATGATAGCCCCCTGTTCCGATTCAGAACGGACATTCCCGCCTCCTTCCCGCCAAAAGTTCGGAACCGTCCGAACTTCCCCCGGTCAGGCCGCATCGGCGAGAATCACCAAGCGAATCAGTGACTAAAGTGTACATCGGCCATCGCTAAAAACCACCGCCATCTTCTCGGGATTTACTTTTGCCGGCTTCCGTGAGTCGATTCGAAACGGGTGATTTGCCGGCCCACGAAGCGCCTAATCTCGCCGATGAGCTAGAGGTAAGTGATTGTTAACCATACAATATTCATTTGCCGCAATCAGGGTGCCGCTTGAAAGTGGGCGCTAATTCGATTCACGATTGTGAATAAATAATACAAATCACAACCATAAAGATCATAAACTTTTTGCGAGCATCGGCGGCGTGCGGAATCGGCGGGGCGGGAAGTGACTCCGCCAGCGAAAAAATTGCGCGGTTCGGCCAGGCGAGCGTTGCTGAAATGCGACACGAATTGGCAAATCAGCGTCGCCGTTTTGTCATCCGCAAAAGCAAGGGCGCGGTCGTTGCCGACCGCGCCCGATGCCTTTCGAAATTTTGGAACCGTCAGGCCGCTTCCTTGTCGACCGCCCACTTGCGCAGGATCTTGGCAGCGCGTTCCTCGCTGATCTCGACCATGCGGCCGAGGCGGCGTTCCGGGCCTTCCTTGACGCGGCGGTTGAAGGTGCCGTCGCCGTCGTCGCCGGCATTGAGCAAGTCGTCCGTGCTGTCGAAGCCGAAGTCCGCGCCGAAGCCGTCCATGAGGGTGGCGCCGGGGCCGCCGACACCCGCCACCGGCGAGAAGTCGGGCAGCTCGAGGCCGGCCGCGTCGCTTTCCAGCGCATTGGCCGAGGCACCGCCGCCGGTGACCGAGCGGACCGCCGGGCGAAGGCCGAACCAGACCACCACGATGGCGACGCCGAGGAAGGCCAGCGCATTGATGATGCCGCCGAGATTGCGCGTCAGCACTTCCATGATGCCCGGACCTGCCACAGCCTCGTCGAGGAGCTGGTGATCGAGGAATTCCATGGCGTTGATCGTCACGATGTCGCCGCGGTCGGTGCTGAGGCCAGCGGCTGAAGAGACGATCTTCTGCATGTCGGCGATGTAGGCATCGATTTTCGCCTGGTCGGCAGGCTCGCCAACCATGGCAGCGATACGGGCGCGGTTGACGACGACGGCGACAGACAACTTCTCGACCGCAAAGCCGCTGCGCACGGTGGCGACGGTCTTGCTGTTGATCTCGTAGTTGGTCTGCTCTTCCTTCTTGTCGGCTTCGTCGCTCGATTTCTGGCCGTTAGCGTCGCCCTCGGGGCCGCCCTGGGGAATGTTCTGCTCGACGGTCGCGGCCTTGTTGTCGGCCTGCTGTTGAGACTTCTGGGTTTCTCGCGTTACGCGGACCGAGCGCTCGACGCGGGATTCCGGATCGTAGACTGTCTCCTGGATCTGCTGCGAGTCCGTGTTGAGCGAGGCTGTAACGCTGGCGCGGAAATTGTCCATGCCAAGGAAGGGTGCGAGCGCTTTTTCGATATTGCGTTCGACTTCGCTCTGCACGGTCTGTACGGCCGTCAGCGAGCGGTTGACTGCGCCGTTCTCCGCATCGTCGCCGGAGGCGAGAAGCTGGCCGGCCGAATCGAGGATGGTGACGCCGTCGACTTCCAGGCCCGGCACGGAGGCCGCGACCAGATGGCGGATCGCGCCGGCGGATTCACGACCGACCTGCGCGCTGGCGCGGATCATCACGGAAGCGGTCGGCACCTGCTCCGCCTTGCGGAAGTTGCCGCGCTCCGGCATGACGATGTGCACGCGGGCGGCGGCGATGCCGCTGATCTGCTGGATGGTGCGGGCGATCTCGCCTTCAAGCGCGCGAACGCGCGTCACTTCCTGCATGAAGGAGGTGAGGCCGAGCGAGCCGACCTTGTCGAAGAGTTCGTAGCCGGAATTGGCGCTGCTCGGCAGGCCGCGCTCGGCGAGATAGAGCCGCGCCTTGCCCGTCTGGCCGACCGGCACTTCGATGCTGCCGCCGTCCGTTCCGGTATTGAAGTCGATATTGGCTTCGGCAAGCGCCAGGCTGATCTGGTTCACGTCGGTCTTTTCCAGACCGACATAGAGTGTCTCGTAAGCGGGTTTGTTAACCAGGATTCCGGCGGCAAGCACCAGACCGACCGAGACGATGGCGGCTCCCGCCAGCATCGCGAGCTTCGCCTGCCCTAGCGAAGCCAGGTTCTTGTAGACTTTCGTCAACTGTTCCAACAGATTCATTCTGTTCCCGCACGGACTAGTCGCCTGGACACCGGGCAACATGCCGGCACTATCAGACGCATTTTCAATCTCGTGGGACGAAACCGGCGCATTTCCGCACGCGCCGCCTGCCCCATGGAATACCTGGATCTAACTGACCCGACATGGAGACTAGCCGGCGAAACTTGCGCGAGCATTTCGTTGCGGCGCACCGGAGAGTGCCCGCACAATGCAGGACGGCGCCACAGGGGCGCCGCCAAACTCACCGATTATAGTGTGTGGAATCGGCTAGAAGGCCTCGAAATCGCCGACTGCCTTGCCGATCGGCTGGGAATGGCCGTGGCGCATTCCGTTGCTCAGCGCCTTCTGCATATCGGCAAGCTTCACCAGATTGAGCGCCGTCGTGACGTCGACGATCCAGTTCTCCGGAATGCTTGCGGTGATCGTGTCGATGAACTCGGCGAGGCCGCGCGTCTTCTGGACCGCAAGGTCGATGCCTTGCAGCACCATCATGCGTTCCATGGCGTTCGCTGCGGTTTCGCCGTGCACGGCGGCCAGTTGCGGCTCGATACGTTCGATCAGGTAGGCGACGTCGTGCAGTTCGGACACGATTCGCATCAGGACATCCGGAAGGGCTTCCTCCATGGCAGTCGCTGCACTCAGATACTCGGCTTGCATGGGTGACCCTTTTTATACCCTGTTCGCTTCCTTGGGGTGCGATTGCCCGGTCAGAAGAATTCGATCGAGCTTTCGACAGGCCGGGCGACGGGTACGGGCCGCTGCTCCAGCGCCACCGTCTTCTGCGTCTCCACCCCTGTCAGCGCATATTGCCGGGCCCGGCCGCTCGACGGCCAGTATTCCAGCTTGCGCCCGTGCTCGCCGCCGGTGCTTTCACCGACGACCTTGATGCCTTCGTCCATCAGGAACTGCCGGGCGAACAGCGCGTTCTGCTCGCCGACATTGGAGAAGCGCGCGATCGTCTTCGCGCCCCCGAAAATCTTCGCCTCCAGCCGGTCGCGGCGCGCGCCCTGCTTCAAAAGGCCGTTGATCAACAGTTCCATCAGGTGCACGCCGTAGCGCGTGGCGTCGCCGCCCGAGGCCATCGCCTCGGCCGAGCCCGGCAGCAGGAAATGGTTCATACCGCCGACGCCAATGACCGGGTCGCGCATGCAGGCGGCCACGCACGAGCCGAGAATGGTGGTGAGCACCACATTCGGATCGTTGAGGACCTTGTATTCTCCCTGGATGACATGGACGCGGCGCGTCCCGGCGTCTGCTATCATTTCAATGCCCCGAACACGGCTTCGATGGCCGCCTTCATCTTTTCGATGGTGAACGGCTTGGCGAGAACGTTGTTGGCCCCGAGTGCCGCCGCCTTCTGCACCAGCGCGCGGTCGCCTTGCGCGGTGAGGATGATGAAGGCCGCCTTCTTGGTGGTGGGGTTGGACCGCACCGCCTGAAGGAACTCGATGCCGTCCATCTTCGGCATGTTGAAGTCGGAGATGACGAGATGGTGTGGTTGCTGGGCCATGATGGCCATGCCCTGCGCACCATCACCGGCTGCCGTGATCTGCTTGAAGCCGAGCTGTTGCAGGGCATCACCCAGCAGCAGGCGACTGGTCACCTGATCATCGACGATGAGGACTTTGATTTTTTCAGCGATAGACATTATTCGCTCCCTTCTCTACGGGCCGCAGTGATCTTCAAGATTTCCTCCCCAATGGAGGAGAGCGGAAACTGGTGTTCTACGGCGCCCAGCTCGAAAGCCACCCTCGGCATTCCATATACGACGCAGGTTTTTTCATTCTGACCGATGGTCCGCGCCCCTGCATGGCGCATTTTCAACAGGCCGCTTGCCCCATCCCGGCCCATGCCGGTCAGGATGACGCCGACCGCATTGCGGCCGGCAAGTTCGGCCACCGAATCAAACAGCACATCCACCGAAGGGCGATGGCCGTTGACCGGATCCCGTTCCACCAACCGGCAGCATGGCGCATGTGGGTTGGAGACCTGGAGGTGACGTTCGCCGCCGGGCGCCAGGTAGATCTTGCCGATCTCCAGGCGGGCACCGTCCGTCGCTTCCTGCACCACGGGCGCGCAGAGCCGGTGCAACCGGTCGGCAAAGCTCTTGGTGAAGGACGGCGGCATGTGCTGGGTGATGACGGTCGGCGGGCAATTGACCGGGAACTTCTGCAAGACCGCGATCAGCGCTTCCACGCCGCCCGTCGAGGCGCCGATGGCGACGACCCGGCGGCCGGGCTTGTAGCTGACGGCCGGGTTGACGTTTGCGGCGGTCGGCGCCAGCGGCGGCACGTCCGTGCGGATCTGGCGGCGCTGCGAGCGGGCGGCGGCCTTCACCTTTTCGGCGAGGTCGCCGAAGGGGCGGGCGTCGCCCGGCTGCGGTTTTCCCACGCAATCGAAGGCACCGATTTCCAGCGCCATCAGCGAGGCTTCCGCGCCGCGATGGGTCAGCGTCGAGACCATGATGACCGGCATCGGCCGGAGCTTCATGATCTTGTCGAGGAATTCGAGCCCGTTCATGTTCGGCATCTCGATATCCAGCGTCACGACGTCCGGATTGAGCTGCTTGATCGCGTTGCGGGCTTCCATGGCGTCGCCGGCCTGGCCGACGACGTTGACGTCCGGATCTGCATTGAGCACGGCCGTGATCAGGCCGCGCATGGTCGGCGAGTCGTCGACGACGAGTACGCGCGCGGGTGCCATCATGCGCTCCTCCTGTACTTGCCCGTGTAGCGGTAGGTGGTGATGCCGATATTATCGAACTGGTTCTTCGCCTCGCCCGAGACGCGCTCCGAGTGGCCGATATAGAGGTGGCCGGCGTCGCCGAGCATGCCGGCGAAGCGCGACCAAATCTTCATCTGCGTCGGCTCGTCGAAATAGATCACGACGTTGCGGCAGAAGATCACGTCGAACGGACCCTTGAACGGCCATTGCGCCATCAGGTTCAGTTCGTTGAAGGTGATGAGGCGCTTTACGCGGTCATCGACCTGCCATTTCTGCCGGCCGCCCGCATCCACCTCGCGGAAGAACTGCTTTCGCATCGCGGGGTTGACGGTTTCGAGCGCATTGGCGTCGTAGGCGCCGGCGCGGGCGATGGCGAGAATTTTCGGGTCGATATCCGTCGCGAGGATGCGGAAGTCGTAGTCCGCGGCGTTCGGCATCAGCGACAGCACGGTCAGCGCGATCGAATAGGGCTCCTGGCCATCCGAACAGGCGGCCGACCAGATGCGCACGCGGCCGCCATTGCGCGCGCGCGCCAGGAGGTCCGGCAGCACGTCGCTCTTCATATGGTCGAAGTGATGGTTCTCGCGGAAGAAGCGCGTGAAGTTGGTCGTCAGGTGCGACAGCATCTCCTTGCGCGGGCCGGCACCGGCGGGCGAGGAGACGAGCGCGCAATATTCCCGGAACCCCTTGAGGCCGAGCTGGCGGATATGCTTCGACAGGCGCGAATAGACGAGCGAGGCCTTGGTCTCGTTGAGGTAGATTCCGGCATCCGCATAGATCATGGCCGCAATCTCGGAGAGGTCCTTGCGCGTCAGCGGGTATTCGCCGCTGGCAAGGCACTCGTCCGGAGACTGTCTTGCATCGATGGCCGGGGAATAGGTCATGCAGCTTCGCTTTCCGTATGCGGGAACAGGGCATCGAGTTCGATGAGGCAGATCATGCGGCCCTCGATGGCGAGGATTCCGCGGGCGTAGGCCTTCGCCGCCTCATTGGCGATGTCCGGCGTCGGCTGCATGTTGTCGTCCGTCACGGTCAGGATGTCGGACACCGCATCGACCAGCAGGCCCACCACCCTCGCCCCGACCTGGGCGACGATGATGACGTGGCGCACTGTCGGCTCGGCCGGCTTCATGCCGAGGCGCAGCGACAGGTCGACGATCGGCAGAACGGCACCCCGCAGGTTGATCACGCCTAGCACATAGGACGGTGCATGCGGCATCGACGTCGCCGGGGTCCATCCACGGATCTCCCGGACCGACATCACGTTCACGCAGAACTCCTGGTCGCCGATCCTGAAGGCGATCAGTTCCCGTCCGTGCGTGAGATTGTTTGCCGCGTACGTCATTGTCTCTTAACCGGTTGCAGCGAGCGAGATGTCTTGTCTGAGCGACTGGCCGCGCGAGGCGGCGACCACCGCATCGACGTCCAGGATGAGGGCCACGCGGCCGTCGCCGAGAATGGTGGCGGCGGCGATGCCGGGTACGTGGGTGTAGTTGGCCTCCAGGCTCTTGATGACGACCTGGCGCTGGCCCTGGATGGCATCGACCATGAGGGCACGCTGGCCGCCGCCTTCCGATTCGACGAGGAGGGCTACGCCGTCCATCGGATTGGCCTGCGTGTTGCGGAAGTTGAGGATCCGGCCGACATCCACCAGCGGGCAGAAGGAGTTGCGGATCGAGATGAGGCGCTGCGAGGCGCCGAAGGAGTGGATGGCCGAGGCTTCCGGTTGGAGCGTCTCGACGATCGCCGTCAGCGGCACGACCAGCGTCTGTCCGGCAACCGTGACCACCATGCCGTCGAGGACGGCGAGCGTCAGCGGCAGGCTCATGGTGAAGACGGAGCCCTGGCCGGGCTTCGACGAGATCGAGATGCGGCCGCCAAGCGCCTGGATCGAGCGCTTGACCACGTCCATGCCGACGCCGCGCCCGGAAAGGTCGGAAACCTTGTCGGCGGTGGAGAAGCCGGCGTGGAAGATCAGGTTGTCGATTTCCTCGTCGGACAGGTTGGCGTCGGCAGCGATGAGATCGTTGTCGATCGCCTTCTGGCGTACCTTCTCGCGGTTGATGCCGGCGCCGTCGTCGGCAAGTTCGATGACGATGCGGCCGGAGCGGTGTTTCGCCGTCAGGCGGACGGTGCCTTCCGGATTCTTGCCGAGCGCTTCGCGCTTCTCCGGCATTTCCAGGCCATGGTCGACCGCGTTGCGGATCATGTGCGTCAGCGGCTCGGCGAGCTTGTCGATAACGGTCTTGTCGACTTCGGTGTTCTCGCCTTCCGTGATGAGGCGGACCGATTTGCCGGTGATATCGGCGATTTCGCGAACGGTACGGGCCATGCGCTGGAAGACCGGCTTCACCGGCTGCGCGCGGATCGCCATCACCGAATCCTGGATCTCGCGGGTGAGCTGCTGCAGCTCTTCGAGGCCCATATTGATGGAGGACGTGCCGTTGGTGTCGTTTTCAACGACGCTCTGCGAGAGCATCGCCTGGTTGATGACGAGCTCGCCGACAAGGTTGATCAGGCGGTCGACGCGGTCGAGATCGACGCGGATCGTCTGGCCTGCGGCGGCGGCCTGGTTGGCCTGAGCGGCGCTGGCGGCCGAAGCCGCGGCCTTGGCGTTTTCCGCGGCGCGGCTTGCGACCTGCGCCACCTTGCTGACGGTTTCGGCAGCGGCAACGGCGGCAGCCGCGTCGCTTTCGATGACGGTCGGCTCTTCGTCACCGCCGGTCGAACCGCCCTCGTCGAGGATCGACAGGTCGAACGGCACCGGCTGCATCGGCAGCTCCTCCTCGCTCGCTGCTTCGCCGACAATCTCTTCCTCGACGGTGCGGATGTCGAGATCGCAATCCCACTCGGCGAATTCGAAGACGGTGCGCACGCCGTCCTCGCCCTTGTCTGTCGTCACCGAGATCTTCCAGGAGAAATAGGCTTCCTCCGGGTTCATCTTGTCGAGCGGCGGCAGGCTGTCCATGTCGCAATAGATGCTCATCTCGCCGAGGCGGGAGAGATCGCGCAGGAGCAGGGCCGCTTCGTTGCCCTTGGCATAGAGGTCCTTCTTCGGGCGGAAGAGGATCTGGCAGGTCGGCACGTAGCGATCGGCCGGCTCCTCGTCGAAATCGCCGAAGGAGAAGGGGATCGGCTGGAAGCCTTCGTCGTTGACCGCCGGCTTTTCGACGACCGGCGCCGGCGCGGCCGCCTTGGGAGCAGCGACCGCAGGTTTCGATGCGGGGGCCTCGGCAGCGGCCGGCACTTCGCCGTTCGCCAGCGCTTCCAGTTCGCGGATGAGGGTGCGGCTGCGCGCCTCGTCGACGCTTCCGCCGTCGCGCGCCGCATTGGTCAGGTCCGCCAAGACGTCGGCGGATTTCAGCATGACCTTCAGGACGTCCTGGGTCGGCTCCAGCTTGTTGGATCGAACGCAATCCAGTGTCGTCTCAAACACGTGGGCGAAGGAAACGAGGTCATCGAGGCCGAATGCGCCGGCACCGCCCTTGATCGAATGCACGGCGCGGAACACGGCGTTGACCGTCTCCGGGTCGCGATCCCCATCGTTCAACTTCAAGAGACCGGACTCCAGTTCCGCGAGCTGCTCCTCGCACTCCTGGAAGAAAATCTCTTTGATTTCGTTCATATCCATCGGGAGAAATCCTGGATTAGGCGGTTACGCGCTCGATTGCGTCGATCAGCTTCGTCGGGTCGAAAGGCTTTACGATCCAGCCCGTGGCGCCGGCCTGGCGTGCACGGTTCTTCTTCTCGGCGTCGCTTTCGGTCGTCAGAACGAGGATCGGGATTGCCCGGTACTTCTCGTTGCGGCGAACGCCCTCGATGAAGCCGAAGCCATCGAGACGCGGCATGTTGATGTCGGTGACGATGACATCCGGGTTCGCGTTTTCCAGAACCTCGAGGCCCTCGATGCCATCTTCGGCCTGGATCGTCTCGAAGCCTGCATTGTTGAGGGTGACGAGAAGCATGTTTCGAATTGTCCGGGAATCATCCACGGTGAGTACTTTTTTCTTCATTGCCTAGCCTCCTGTGCCAGCAAGTGATCAATATTCACGCCAATAAGTTGCATTGTCTTCATGAAAGGTTCGGACACCTTGGCGAAGGTGAAGGGCTGCTTGTCCTCCTCCCAGCTCTTGGCGCCAGCCATCAATACCTGGGCACAGAGCGCACCGACCCGCTCGACCGCCGAAGCATCGATGGCGAGCGGACCGCCCTTCAGCCCCATGAGCTGTGCATGCAGCGCCGTCGCCTCGTTGAGGTCGAGGACGGGGGCAAGGCTTAGACTTTTCTGAGCGGCTTTCTTGCTCGCCATTACCGGGTTCCTTGTCTGCGTCTGTGCAAAATCATCGTTGCGTCATTCCGGCCGGCAGGCGGATGGCTTCCTTCCGAAAGCCGGCTGCGCGCCGTCGAGAACCAGTGCCGGGGCCGTCTCTCCGTCATCTCACCCTCCGAAGCCGACGGCGCGCGCCGTGAGGAAATCGAGGGGTGAAGCCTGCACGTCGCTGCGTTCCGCGGCGACACGCGTTTCCGCCGGCGCGGGACGCGGGTTGCGACGAAGGTCGCGGCCCGACGAAACGTGGAATTCACGGATCGTGCGGCCGAGTTCGAGGATGACCGTGTGCAGGTCTCCGCCGGCCTCACCGACGCGGCCTGCATCCGAAGCATCGGCTTCGAGCGCACGGCCGGCACGGCCGATATCCGCGGTGACGCCGCCAAGCCCTTCGGCATCGACGGCGCTTTCGCGCACGATGCCGGTGATGGCGTCGTTGATGTCGGCGACCTGGCGCACGATGTTGCCGATCGCGTCCTGGGTGCGGTGAACGTGCTCGACACCGGCTTCCACCTGCGCCTTGGTGCCCGTCACGAGCTGCTTGATCTCGCGGGCAGCGTCCGCCGAGCGCTGGGCGAGTGCCCGCACTTCCTGCGCGACCACCGCAAAGCCGCGGCCGCTATCGCCGGCGCGGGCGGCCTCGATGCCGGCATTGAGCGCCAGGAGATTGGTCTGGAAGGCGATCTCGTCGATGACGCCGATGATCTGGCCGATCTTTTCAGCCGACGCCTCGATATCCGCCATCGCGGACATGGCCTCGCCGACGATATTGCCGCTTTCGGCGACCGATTGCTGCGTGGTGGCGGCGGCCGACTGCGCCTTGCGGGTTTCGCCAAGCGTCTGGCGCACGCGCTCGACGATGGTGCCGAGGGCATTCGCCGTCTCGATCAGGCTCGCCGACTGCTCGGCCGAACGGGCCGACAGTGCACCGGCGCCCGAGGCGAGCGTGCCGACGAGACGGTCGGATTCCGTCGCGCGATCGGCGGCGGTGGTAAGTCGGGACTGGATTTCGTCGAGCGCGCCGTTCAGCGTCTCGGCCAGCTCGCGCCAGGCCTCCGGCATCTCGCCGGAAACACGCGCGGAAAAATCGAGAGCGGAAAGGCTGCGGATCGTCTCGCCGAAGACGCGATCGAGTCCCGCGCGGTCCTCGCGGCGCTGTTCGCCAAGCGCCCGCTGATGGGCGTGGCGCAGCTCGTTGAAGCGCAGCGAGACGCCGATTTCCATATCGACCATCGCGGTGCGCAGGAAAGCGGAGACAAGATCGGTCAGTTCCTGGCGGCGCGCCTTGGCGCCGGAGAACATGGACTTCGGCCAATATTGTTCGATGAGGCCGGTGACGACCGTTTCGACGACGACCGAATGGCCGGCAATGCGCCAGCGCGGGTCGAGGCCCATCTGGCTTTCGCTGTCAGACAGGACCTTGACCCGTTCGGCATAGAGCGCATCGAACCGCGCATCGGTCAGCACGCTCCAATGGGAGCTCTGGAGATCGTGCAGGCGGTCGATCTGGCGCTCGCTCTGGAAATGCCGGGCGGCATCGGGAAAGGTCTGGAAGCGCTGGAAGAGATCGCGAAGTGCCGTTTCGACATGCCGTTCGAGCGTCTGGCGGTGGCGGCGGAGCGTATCGCCCTGGCTGCCTTCGACGCCGGCAAAGCGCAAACGGTCGCGCAGGCTGGCTGCCTGTCCCGTTCGTGCCTGTTCTGCCGGCATTTCCTGCACCAAACTGCTCCCAAACCAACAATGCCCCGGCCACCCGCAATGGATGGACGACTGAATTCTCGCATGGAGAGGTTGGCTACCGAGCCGTGCTCACGCGGCGGCACAGAGATGCCACCCGTCGATCCATGATCAAATTCGGTGAAACTCGAATACCGGCTCGGATCCGGTACGGCGGTTCGGCATCATGCCTGGGTGAGAAATGGCGAATTTCCCATTCCGACGTGTAGAGCAATGTTTATGGTTAATTCCTTGCCTGAAGGTTAATAGTTCATAGCTTGCTTATGGCATTGCTAAAATTAACAGAACCGACGTTGCGTAAGCCACACGCAAGCTCGCGCGCGTAGGGTCTGGGCATGGACTGACAATGATGTCAGGAGGAACGAACAATGATTGTTCTAGGACTGGGCGCCGCGCTGATCGCTTCTGCAACACTCGCCGCCATCTACCTGCTTCTCGATATCGATGCGGGCCGCGCCCCGGCCAAGGCCCGGGTGTTCTGAAACAGGCCTCAGCCCTCGGCGACGAGCGAGCGCCAGCGCGCCGCATAGTCGGCTGCGCCCGGCGGTAATTCTTCCGCAATCGTCACCACCGCCGGTTCCGGCGCCCGACCCGCGGCAAGGCAGGCCGCGCCGACGCTCGTGCCCGTCGCGCTGCCACCAGCCCGCACCGCGCGCCCTGTTGCGACCTTCAACATCATCAGGAACGCCCGGTTGGCCGCAAACGGCCCCTCGACGATAATCGGTCCTTCCGCGCCGATGAGATCGAGGCAGGTCGCCGTCATCAAGGCGAGATGGAAGCCGATCACGGCCTGCGCCGCATCCTCGCTCAGGTCCTCGCGTGGAACGGTCCATGCTGCCTTGCGGCCGGGGAACGGCCCGGAATCCTCCGGCAGCGACGGGAGCAGCATGGCGCCACGCCCCAGCACCTCCGATATGGCTTCCGGCGGCAGGTCGCCGGACTTGCCGCCCAGCACCGAAAATGCCCGGCCGCCCATGAAGCGGGCGGACGGCACCGGATCGCCGAGCGCATTGACGTTAACGAGCGTATCGCGCGCCTCGTCCAGCGCGACCGGCCGGGCGCCGATCGCCATCACCACGACCCAGGTGCCCGTCGAGACGACCGCATAGGGCGCCTGCCGCGTCACGACGTAGGGCAGCAGCGAGGCGTTGGAGTCATGAATGCCGCAATGGACCGGGATGCCCGGCCGGAGCCCTGCCGCCTGCGCGATTTCGGGACGGATCGGCCCGAGCACATCGCCCGCCTTGCGGACGGGCGGCATGAGCCCGGTCCAGCCCTGGCTTTCCACGAGGCTGGAAAAGCGCCCTTTGCGCGGCTCCCAGAGATCGGCATGGCAGCCAAGCGATGTCACTTCGCTCGCCGCAACGCCCGTCAGGCGGAAGGTCCAATATTGCGCATACATGAGGATCCAGCGCGCCCTGGCGAATTTTTCGGGGAAGCGTTTCGACTGCCAGTAGATCTGCAAACCGGCATTGAGGCCGACAGGCAGCACGGGCGTGCCGCTCTCCTCGAAACGTGGACGGACGGTCCGGTATTCTTCGCCGAATTCCTGCGGCCCGTCATGCTCATAGTCCAGAACGGGAAGGACAAGCTCGCCATCGTCGTCGACAAGGACCGCCGTCGCACCGTGGGTGGTGACCGAAATCGCGTCGATCGGGTGCTCCCGGTCCAGCGCAGCAAGGCTTTCCACGATGAACGCCCAGAGTTTTTCGGTGTCGAAATGCGGATAAGGCGCGGCCTGCACCACGCCGTTCGGCATGGTGCGCGCGGCGACTTCCCGAAAGCTTTCGCCATCGACGAGCACGACCTTGGCATTCGTCTTGCCGATATCGATGACGGCGATGATCATCGGCTCATTCCATATGGAAGACGGTGACGAGCGGCACGGCGACCGGTTCGTTGTCCGGCTTCGTCTCCATGATGTCAGCCATATAAGCCCACCAGCGCTGCATCACCGGATGGCTCGGCAGGTCCGCCATCCTGTGATCGTCGCGCCGCCAAAGCACGCCGAAGAGCAGGTTGGTCTCTTCGTCGAGATGGATGGAATAGTCCGAGATGCCGGCCTCCTTCAGGAGCGCGGAGAGCTCCGGCCAGATCGCATCGTGCCGCGCCTTGTATTCATCCGCCATGCCGGGATTGAGCCGCATGCTAAACGCGTATTTCTCCATGGCTCAATGGCTCCGGAAGCGGCGATAGAGGATCGGCAGCGCGATGACGGAGATCAGCAGCAGGCCTATGAAGATCGACATGACGATGCCCGGCACGTTCAGGAGGCCGAAGCCGAAGGTCACCATGCCCATGATGAGCGCCGCCAGCACGACGCCCGGAATGGTACCGGAGCCGCCGAGAATGTTGACGCCGCCGAGCACGACCATCGTCACCACTTCCAGCTCCCAGCCGAGCGCGATTGACGGGCGCGTCGAGCCTAGGCGGGCCGTGAGGCAGATCGAGGCGATCGCCGCCATCAGGCCGGTCAGCAGGAAGAGCACGAATTTTACCCGGCCGACGCGGACGCCGGAGAACAGCGCCGTCGTCTGGTTGTTGCCGATGGCGTAGACGGCGCGGCCGAAATTCGTCTTGTGCAGGACGATGCCATAGACGATCGCCAAGGCGACGAAGAGGCAGAATTCGAAGGAGAAAACCCACCAGACGTAGCCCTGGCCGAACCAAGAGAAACTCGCCGGGTAGCCGGTAAACGCCTTGTCGCCGAGGATGACGAAGGAGAGGCCGCGAAACAGGCTCATCGTGCCGATGGTGACGACGATCGACGGCAGGCCAAGGCCGGTGACGAGCAGGCCGTTGAAGGCGCCACAGAGGAGGCCGGTAGCGAGTCCGACCATCACCAGCGCCGGCGTATCGAAGCCGAGCTGCACGGCATAGCCCATCGCGGTGGAGGTCAAAGCGATGATCGAGGCGACGGAGAGGTCGATCTCGCCGGAGATGATGACCAGCGCCATGGCAAAGGCGATCATCGCCTTTTCGGTGAAGTTGAACGTCGCGTCCGACAGGTTCCACGGATCGAGGAAATAAGGCGAGGCGAAGGAATTGACGAGGAATATTGCGATCGCGACCGCGACCAGCAGCGTCTCCCAGCTCTTCACCAGCCGTGCGCCGCGCCCTTCCAGCCGGTCGGGGATGTGGCGCGCCACCATCTGGGTCTCAGCCATGCACCGCCTCCGCTTTCCTAAGGATGACCCGACCCTTGCGCTTTTCGGCACGCGCATTCACGGCGACGGCGATGATGATAACCATGCCGGAAATCGCCATCTGGGCGAAGGGCGAGATGTTGATGACGGGCAGCGCGTTCTTGATGACCCCAAGGAACAGCGCGCCGAGCAGCGCCCCGCCGACAGAGCCGATGCCACCGGCAATCGAGATGCCGCCGATGACGCAGGCCGCGATGATATCGAGCTCGAAGCCGGCCGCGATATCGACATAGGCGACGGCATAGCGCGACACCCAAAGATAGCCGGAAAGGCCGGCCAGCGTGCCCGACAGGCAATAGGCGAAGAAGCGCGTGCGACCGACATCGATACCGGTATAGACCGCCGCATGCGGATTGCCGCCGACAGCGAAGAAGGCGCGGCCGAGCGGCGTGCGGCGCATCACCACGACCATGATGGCGATGATAACCAACGACAGCCAGGAAAGCAGCGGGAAGCCGAGCACGGCTGCGCGCGGCAATGCCTTGAAGGCATCGCTCATCTGGTGCGCATTGATCCAGGCACCGCCCGACAGGAGGAAGATCAGGCCGCGATAGATGGTGAGCGTGCCAAGCGTGACGACGATTGGCGGAATGTCGAGCTTCCAGACGAGCAGGCCGTTGATCGAGCCGAGAAGCGCGCCGAGCGCCATGGCGATCAGGATGACCAGCGGGATCGGCAGGCCCGGCATCGCCGCGTTGATCATGGCGGCCACCATGCCGGACAGCGCGAGGTTCGCAGCCATCGAGAGATCGATGCAGCGCGTCAGGATGACGGCCATCTGGCCGAGCGCCAGGATGATCAGGATCGACGTGTCGTTGTAGACATTGGCGAGGTTGCCCGGCGTCACGAAGGGCGGGAAGCGGAGGGCGATCAATGCCACCAGGGCGACGATCGCCACGACCAGCAGCATTTCGCGGTTCTTGAGCAAGAGCTTCATGCGGCCTCCTGAATGCCGGCGGCGGCGCGCACGAGTTTTTCCGCCGTGAGGTCCGCGCGCTCGAAGCGGCCTGCGGTGCGGCCCTCGCGCATGACGATGACCCGGTCGGCCATGCCCATGATTTCCGGGATTTCGGAGGAGACCATGATGACGCTGAGGCCGGAGGCGGCGAGCTCGCTCATGAAAGCGTGCACGGCGGCCTTCGAGCCGATGTCGATGCCCTTGGTCGGCTCATCGAGGATGATGACCTTCGGCCGCGTCGCCAGCCACTTGGCGATCACCACCTTCTGCTGGTTGCCGCCGGAGAGCGTGCCGACATCCTGGTCGAGCGAGGCGGCACGCAGGTCGAGGCGTGCCGTATATTCCCGCGCCAAGGCGAACTCCTCCGCCATGCGCAAAAAACCGGCGCGCGAGGTGCGCGACAGCGAGGGCAGCGTGACGTTCTGGAAGATCGGCAGGCCGATGATCGCGCCCTGCCGGCCGCGTTCCTCCGGTACGTAGACGATGCCGGCTTCGATCGCTTCCGCCGGCGAGCGGATAACCTTGACTTCGCCATCCAACCGGATGGCACCGGCCGAGGGCCTGGTGATACCGATCAGCGATTGCATGAATTCCGAGCGGCCAGCGCCGACGAGGCCGTAGAAACCCAGAATTTCGCCGCGTCGCAGTTCGAAATTGATGTCCTCGAATTCCGTCGGGTGGCGGTAGCCGGAGACGGTGAGCACCGGCTCGCCGATCGCCACCTCCTGCTTGGGAAACACCTGGCCGACATCGCGGCCGACCATCAGGCGCACGAGATCGTCCTGCGTCGTCTCGCCGATCAGCCCCTCGCCCACCATGCGGCCATCGCGGAAGACGGTGTAGCGGTCGGCGATGCGGAAAATTTCATCGAACTTGTGGCTGATGAAGAGGATCGCCTTGCCATCCGCCTTCAGCCGGTCAACCAGTTCGTAAAGCTCGTGGATTTCCTTGTGCGACAGGGCCGCCGTCGGCTCGTCCATGATGACGACGCGGGCATCAATAGAGAGCGCGCGGGCGATGGCGACGAGGTGCTTGTTGGCGATGCCGAGATCGCGCAGACGGATCGACGGGTCGAGATCGGCACCGACGCGCGATAGCAAAGCGCGGGCGTCCGCATTCATCCTCTTCCAGTCTATGAGGCCGAGGCCGGTGCGCGGGGCGTGGCCTAGAAAAATGTTTTCGGCGACCGACAGTTCGTCGAACAGCACGGTCTCCTGATGGATGGCGGTGACGCCGGCTTTTGCGGCAGAATTGGCGGTCGGGAAGCGGGTCTCCACGCCATCGACACGGATTACGCCCTCGTCGGGCTGGTAGATGCCGGTGAGGATTTTGACGAGCGTCGACTTGCCGGCCCCGTTCTCGCCGACGAGCGCCGTCACCGAGCCCGGATAGAGCGCGAGGGAGACCTCTGCGAGCGCGCGCACGCCGGGAAAGGATTTCGAGATCCCCTCAAGTGCGACGGCGGGCTTCATCCGCGATGTGGTCGTGTCCTGCAGCAAGTCTCGGTCCACTCGTTGGGTTCATGCGTGATAACGGGCAATGCGACACCCCCCTCTGGCCTGCCGGCCATCTCCCCCTCAAGGGGGAGTGTTCATGTTGGACTCGCGAGGCGTTTTCTTGCGAGGAAGATGTCGAGTGTGATCT
>NZ_JBXAFY010000014.1:0-126110 GCF_058793575.1 Shinella sp. GW835-FHT14H05
TTTATCATCAGCTCGGAGTGCAGCACCTTCCTCCGATCGCGAAGATGGGGCACGAAGCCGATTACCCCATCTATGCTCATTTCTCCGATGCTCTTCATCTCTTCAGATCCCGCCTTGCCCGCTTCGCGGCTCTGCGGCGCGATCGAGGCCCGGCCGCGCCGGACCCACACACCTCGTCCTTCCCCTGAAAGGAAACTCGATGACTACGCTGCGCCCGCTCACCCGAGCCGAGCACAATGCCATCAGAGCCTATGCCATGGAGCATGGGCGGTACTGGAAAGCCAGTCTGCGCGAGGACTGGATGAATGCGCGCACAACAGGCGTCATGCAGGCGCTGCGAAATTCCCATGGCCCGAGCTGGTTGGTGTCATTTTCGCTGACGCGGGATCAACCTTCGGCAGGGCCAATCCGGGCGATATCGGTGACAGCGGGAAATGGCGACATCTTCGAAGCGACCATGATGGGAGCCGATGAACCCTGGATGATCGCCTATCCCGAAGGGCAGGACCGATTTTACGGAACCGAACGCGAGGTCCGCGCGCACATCAGGCAGCTCATCCTGTATGGCGCGAAGGCAAAGGTCGCGCCGTAGGACGTTCAACGGAGCCACGCGAATCGTCGGGACCGGCAGGCTCTTGCCGCATCTTGGTTCTGGCCATCGCCTGCGGCGACCGCGCTCTATGCCTCCGGCACGCAGCCAGCCGTCGGCCGTCTCCGCCGATGCCGGTGACGATCGACTTGTCCGGGTCGGCGCTTCGCCGCCTCTAGTGTTGCCCCGGCCGAGCTATCTTCTCCAGATGGGTGCGAATGATTGCGCTTGCTCATGGTGCTTGGCGGGGCACCCGGAAGACCGGGAGCGCCCCGCCTTGGCAGGCGGGCTGGGCACCAGTCATCTGTTCGACGGCTCCAGCCCAGGTGGACTCGGCGGCAGGGCGCTGCCACGGCAGTAGATATGCGGAGTGCATTGAGCCGGTGCCCCTATGCCTGCGGAAGAAGAGGATTCCGTGTCGTGGAGGGCGGTGTCCTCCAGCGGGCACGCGAGGACAGCCCACCGAAAGCCAACGCGGAGGAGCGATATCGAAGGTAGCGGGATCGATCGGTGACGGCGGGCACACCGAATACACAGCTGCAGCCCGTTGGAGCCGACGTAGTTGCCGCCGGCGGCGAAGAAGTGCTGCCGACGACGGCCCGCCATTTTCGAGAGCCTTCCGGTTTGGTCAACCCTGGCGCGGCCAACTCGTCCTCGATGGGGCATGTCTGATCGGAGACCGGCTGCGCCTCGATCGTCCTCCCGCAACGGCCGTCTTCAACTTTCTTCCCCTGCCGGAACCCACCCCATTCGACAGGTCGAATGGGGACCCCGGGCCGCCGTCATTCCTCGCGGGACAAGAAAGCCGCCTCCGGCCGCCCTCCACTTCGTTCCGGCCCAAAGGGTGCGGTCCGATCGTCCCCGATCCTTTGGACAGCCATCGAGGTCGCGATGGACGCGACCCGAGCAACCCGAAAGGATCTCGAAAATGGCTATCATCGGCAACTTCTCCACCAACGGCAACCTCATCAGCGGCGCGGTCCGCACCCTGACGGTCTCGATGAAGGCCCGCCTGGTTCCGATCGAGCGCACCTCCCGCGACGCTCCCGACTTCCGCGTCATGGCGGGCATGGCCGAGGTCGGCGCAGGCTGGAACGCGACCTCCACCGACGGCGAACCCTACATCTCGGTCAAGCTCGACGATCCGAGCTTCGCCTTCCCGATCAACGCGGCCTTGTGGCCGAGCCAGACCGACGGCGACTACGACCTGGTCTGGAACCGCCCGAAGCGCGACGCCTAATCCCGGAAGCCCCGCCTGCCAAGGCGGGGCGCTCCCCCATAGATGAAGCGGGAAACGGGCATCGAGCCCGCATCCCGCTTTCCGGGTGCCATACGGAGAGGAACAGTCTGCTCAGTCCGTCCGAGGGTGCCATGGCGCCAGACAGGCGCCAAGGACGAGCGGTTCCCCCAAATTTCAGTCTCGGCCCTTGCGGGCCGCGCCAGAAATCCGGCTCCCCCATTCGCCGGCTCCGCCGGTCGCGTTCCGCGATCCTTGACCCCTGCCTGCCACCATGACCGCGCGCGTCGTCTTTCACAAAACGTCAAGGAGACGACGATGACCTACGACCTCGACCGCACGATCCTAGAACTCGAAGCCGAAGCCCGCTACGCCGATCCGGCCGAGCGCCGCCAGATCGAGGCCGAACTCGGCTTGGCGCGGGCCGAGCGCGAAACGATCCTGGCCGAACAGGACGGCCGCATCAGCGCCGAGCCGCCCTTCTAGGGGCGGTTTCTGCCGTGTCGACGCGCCGGATCGACCGGCGCAACCGGCGCGAAGCTCTGCTTCGCCTTTCCAGGCGGGAGGGAAGCGGTCGGGGGAGGGAAAGCTGGTTGCCGCTCCTTCCTTTCGATGCCCTGTCATCGGCATCGGGGATGTTGCAGCCCTCCCGGCACGCCGCAACCCGCCGCCGCCAGAATTTTCCCCGCCTGCGGCTCCTCGCGCGACAAAATTCAGGCGCCGCCGGGTCCTCCGCATCCGCTGCGGCCGTCCCGGTGCAGCGCGCCTCTCCGGGCTGCCGCCTATCCCCGCAATGACAGCTTATCGAAAGGAGTAGAGATCATGCGCCAACTCGCCAAATTCCTCACCGCCACCGGCCGACGCCTCCGCACCCTCGCAAAGGTCGCCGCCCAATTCTTCCGCAAGGGAAAGCTCGGCCTGAAGATCGCGATCAAGATCCCGTTCTTCGTCGAGATCGAAGTCGCCTTCGAGACCGACTGGAACCGACGCCGATGAGGCGTCCGGCGAGGCCCGCCTGCGTGGGCCTCTTTGCCGTCTTCATGCAGTGCGGATCACTCGGTTTGTCCCCGCCGGTCGATAGCCACGTGCCCGCTTCTGGCGCAGGACGTCGAGGAATAGATGGACGGCATCTTCTTCCCGCTGGAAATGATGCACCTTTTCCTGGCCCATTTTGCCGATACGTCCCCATCGCCGTGTCAGGCAGGCCGTTCCGAACAGCGTCGGCTCGATGGTCATGGAGTAATATCGCGCCATGTTCTTCGATGGCTCGGTGCGCTCGACATAAAGCTGGTAGGGCTGGGTAATCATGGCGGAATCGTCGCCGATCACGGTATCGGTGTCCAACGACAGTTCTGAATCGGTCGGTCTCCTATGATTCATTCCTTTGATGGATGGCTATGGGATGATCCGAGCGAGCCGCCTTCGGCGACCGCGTGCTCGTCGCTCTGCTCCCGGACCTCGGAAACGGTCTCCGCCCATGTGGGTGACGCCCACATCTCGCAGCTTGAAGTGACCGTATATTCCATATAGAATATTCGTATATTCACAGTGGAATATACGAAGAAGGAAAGTCCCGATGTCTTCCCTTTATATCCGAGACAGCGATGTCGACGAGCTGGCGAAGAAGGTCCAGAAGCTGACCAATGCGCCGAACAAGACCGAGGCCGTCCGCCGCGCCCTCGAAAACGAGCTGGCGCGCGCGAAGGAAACCATACCCCTGGTAGAGCGCATTCGCAAGATTCAGGACGAGGTCGCAGTGCAGCTCGGGCCCAGTCCGAAGCCCTTCGATATAAAGGCCTTCAGCGACGACATGTGGGACGCCTGATGTATCTCGACGCCTCGGCAACCATCTCGATCCTCACCAAGGAAGACGACGCTGGCTATCTTGTCGCCAAGCTCGAACGCGCGACCAAGCCGATCTATTGCTCCTCGATGACGGTGTTCGAGGCGGTCATAAGCCTCGCGCGACGGATCGCCAACGAGCAGCACGGCAACCAGGCACCCATACCGCCCGCCGTGATCGACGAGGCGCAGCGCCATGTCGATGCCTTGCTGGAGGCGCTGCGGGTCCGCGAACTCACCATCAGCGGAACGACCCATCGCAAGGCCGTGGAAGCGGCGCGCACCTACGGCAAGTTCGTTGCCCATCCGGCGCGTTTGAACATGGGCGACTGCTTCGTCTATGCTTGCGCCAAGGAATACCGCCTGCCCCTGCTGTTCAAGGGCGACGACTTCTCTAGGACTGACATCGAAATCGCCTGACGCCGAGGATTGACAAGGGCGAGCCGCCTTCGGCGACCGTGTGCTAGTCGCTGCGCTCCCGGAGCCCGCAAGCGGTCTCCGCCCATGCGGGTGACGCCCACATCTCGCGGAATGAAGCCGGCCGGCTCGACCGGCCGCCTCCATTGCGAGGGGCCTCCCCTCACCCTCCCCGCCGGCTCGTCGCCGGATACGGACACGAGCCCTGAGGGCCCGTGGTTCTCTCTCTCAATGACTGTCCAGCCTATCGTAGCTCCTCGGGCGTCAAGGATGAGCGGTCCCCCCAATTTTCCGACGCCGCCCGAAGGGGGCGTCGTCAGAAATTCGGCTCCCCCGCTCCCCGCCGCTGGCGGCCGCTGCGCGGTCCCTGACCCGCTCGTCGGCAAACGATGAGCCTGCTTCGTCATTGAAACGAAGGAGCAAAAACATGCGCACTCACAATCACATAGACATTGATCGGGACATCGAGGAATTGCGCGCGGAGCTGCGCAACGCTGTTTATCCCGATGAGCGCCGCTGGACCGAGACCGCCCTCGCCAAACTTGTCGCCGAGCGCGACGCGATGCTCGCCGAATGGCGGGCGGACCCCGAGTGGGACAAGCTTCCCTTCTAGGGAAGCCGTCCCTTCGCGGCCGCGGGATTGTTTCGACGGTCCCGCTTGCCGCACAATCTGACCTGCCGGTCAGATGCGGACACGACGCCTGGCGGCGCCGTGACTACTCCTCTCTCGTTAGCGAGTGAGTTTACGCCAGCCCATCCGGCGTCAAGGACAGCGCGGCCCCTCCAATTTTCGGCGCAGTCCCCTCCGGGGCCAGCCCAGAAAATCGGTTCCTCCGCTTGCCGCTGCGCGGCCGCGTTCCGCGGTCCCTGACCCCTCTGGTCAACAGCGTGACCCTCCTTCGTTAACACGAAAGGAGACTTCAATGAAAAACCGGAAAATCATCACCATCGATGGCGGCAGCGCGGAATATTGGCGGCAGCGCACGCACGGATTTCATCTGATCCGCGAGGCGGAACGGGCAGCGGAACACCTGGCATCCGCGCCGCTCTACATTGCCGGGGCCTGGGACGAAGACTACGGTGATTACGAACCCGTCGAGAACCTGGCTCCATTCGACCGCATGGAGCAATCGATCCGGGACATCGCGGCGGATGATACTGCCGTAAGCATCCTTGTCGCGCAGCGCCGCACGCATATCGGCGGTTACGAGATCGGCGCGGTCAGCGATGCGCTGATGCCCGACGTGCTTGTCGAAGATCCTGCGCGGAACCCCCTGTGGGGGCCTGACACCGATTGATTGCCGGAGGAGAGGCGGCCGCGGCCGCCTCTCCTCCTGCGTTGTAGGATGAGCCATGCCGGCCGGCTCGACCGGCCGGCATGGCTGATGAAAGAGGGGCGCGCCCCCCTCTCAACGCTCACCCCATGAGGGAAGGGCAAGCCCCTCCCTCAAACTCCCACCCATGGGGAAAGGGGACGGTTCCCTCCTCCCTTTCCCCAAACCCCTATCCCTCTCCCGTGCGCGTCGAGCGCTGCGTTCAGGTGCGGTGACCGAAGCGACTGTCGTGCCAATTGTCGTCGTCGCATCGGGCCGAGTTTGTTCGGGGCGAAGGACGTCGATGTCTGTCGGCAGGTCAGCATCGAGCCACCCGGTTCGACGCACGCGATACCACTCCGAACTGGTCCCGGTTTGGACCTGTGGAGGCGGCGAGCCAGGGCTCGGGTTGGTCCAGGAGGAAGAATAGTCGCGCGAAACCGTGCTCGATCCAGAGGCGACCCAATCCCGCTTTCTGGTGATGGCGTCCTGATCCATCCCCGGATCTTCCACGATCAACCCATAAAGGGTCCGCTACGCCAGCGTGCGGCCGCTCCGGCAAGCCTTCACGGTGATCGCGACCGTGGTCGGACCTTCGTGGAGCCATCAGCGGGAATTGGCCCGCTCCGGATGGAGCCTCAAAAATGTCGCACGATCTCTCCCTCGCCCAGAACCACGCCTTCGACCTCTCCCGCACCCTGATGGTTCCCGTCACCCTCTTCCGCGCCGGCGGCGAGTACGGTGTCGTTCCAAGCGACGAGATCGACGATGGTGACGATCTCGATATCATCCACGAGTATAATCCCCATGATCGGCTCTCGGCACACTGAGCCGATCGACCAAGACGAGTAGCTCGGGACCGCCGAGCTGCTCGTCCTCGCGTTGGCGACGCCTCCGCGCGATCAATCGCGCGCGCACCAATTGCGCCGCGGCGCGTCCCAACGCGCGGCAAGTCCTTCCACGACGAGTTGCTCGCCAAGGGAGAGGTCCGATCGCCACACGGTTCGCAGCTTGCGACCGTACCGATCTTTGTCACGGCCGATCGTGGACAATGAGAATGCACCGTCATTGAGTATGTCGAGCAGTCGATCACGCGCAACTTCGCCGACCTGTCGCTCGGCGTTGCAAAGCGGTTCGGAAATTTCTGGCGCATCGATATCGGCAACACGGATCTTCTCGCCGCGGAACCAGAACGTATCGCCGTCCACCACGCAGTTCACGCGGGCGGAATGTTCGCAGAGCGTGAACTGCGCATAAAGGCCATCCTGTTCGCTGGCGAGGATGGAAAACGACTGGACGGACGACGCCGGACGATGCGATCGACCGAGCCCTTCGCCGGTCATCACCCAGCCGACGCCCGCGGCGACCGCGGCGGCGACTGCAAGCGGCGTTCCAACGATTTTCATGGTTTCGCAGCTCCATTGAATCGGTTCTGGCCGACGCAGGTCTTCATGTCGGCGCGTCGAAACCAGATCGCCCTGCCACATCGAAGCGGCGGGTTGCCGGCGGTGAACACGATCTGCTCGTCGCCGCGCATCCGCAGCACTTCATGCGGCTGGATCAAAGCGCGGGCGGCCAGCTGCTTCGAGCGCGTGCGCGACGTTCCCTTCGCCGCCGAGCTGCGGCTGATCTGGTCGATCTCCACCGTCGTCGTACCGCATCGCTTCGAGATGTAGTCGGCCGTCTCGGGGTCATTGATCGCCGCGAAGGAAATCCAGCTCGCGCTTTCGAACCATTTGCTCGCCGCGTCACGGCCGCCATAGGTCTCGCGCATCTGGCCGATCGACTGGTAGATCATCGTGAGCGTGACGCCATACTTGCGACCTGCGTCCCGCGCCGTTTCGAGGATCCGCATGTAGCCGAGACGCGCGACCTCATCGAGAAGGAACAGCGCCCTCCCGCCGACATTCCCATCGCGATTGTAGATCGCGTTGAGGAAAGAGCCGATAATCACCCTTGCCAGACCGGAATGCGTCTCCAGCGTCTTCAGGTCGATGTTGATGAAGACGTCGACCGTATCGGCGGCCAGATCGTCCGTCGTGAAGCTGGAGCCGGACACTAAGGCCGCATAGTTCGGATAGGAAAGCCAGTGCGTTTCCTTCACCGCATTCGCATAGACGCCCGAAAAGGTCTCCGGCGTCATGTTGACGAAGGCGGCGACGTTCTCCTTCACGAAGTCGGATTTCGAGTTTTCGTGGATCGTCTGGAGGCGTTCGCGAAGCCGCGGCTCCGGCTCGGCGAGGTTCTTGCGAACCTGGCGCAAGGTCTGGTCCTTTTCTTCCGTATGACCGGACAGGCAGACGTCGGCGATCAGCGCGGTCAGCAGTTGCAGGCCCGACGCCCGGAAGAAGTCGTCGCGCACGCCGCTTGCCCGCCCACTATCGCTCATGATCCATGACGCGACAGAGGCTATGTCCTCCTCCTTCGTCCCGCCGTGCCGGCCGATCCAGTCGAGGACATTGACGCCGATCTCCGGGCGTTTCGGATCGAGAATGTGGATATCGCGCCCGGAGCTGGATCGATGGTCTAGGACCATCGGCGCGACCTCATTCGATGGGTCGAGCACGACGAGCGTGCTCCCCCATTTGAGCGCGGTCGGGATCGTGATGGACGTCGTCTTGTAGCCGCCGGAACCGGCGAAGACGATGCCGTGGCTGGAACCGAAAGAACCGTCGAAGCAGAGCAGTGGCGACTTGCCGCCCGAGCCCCAGGTCTCCTGCCGGTCCGCGCGGAACGCCTGCGCGGCGACGGTGTCCGTATCGACGCGATAGCGTTCGCCGATGACGATGCCGCCGGCATCGGGAAAGAGCTTCTGCGCGTCCGGCATCTTCATCCATTCGGCTTCGCCATGAAGGGCGCGTTTCCCGCGAATGCGGCGCGGGATGGCGCGGGCAAATGCGGCATTGCCCTTCAGCATGACGCGCAATCCGAACCCCGCCGCGATCGTCGCCGCACCCGCGCCGAGCATGGTGGCGGGATCGAGATAGGAAAGCACCGATTTGCCTTGCGTCACGTCGGCGGAGATCGCCGCAAGGCGTATCGCCTCGCGTACAAACGCGATCATGATCGTCATAACGTTTCCGGCGACGACGCCGCCACCGGCAAACTTGATGTCGGCCGATCCTGCGGCTGCAAACAGAAAGAGGATGCCTATGGCCGCAGCCGCGACGTAGGGGAAGGTGATGCCGGCGCGCCCCAGCGTGAGGCGCGCGGCCTCAGTTTTCCCGAAGGCGGACAACCAATGCTCGATGCCAACCATGGAGATGGTGACGAGGATCATCAGCGCGATCGGCGCGACGACGAGCGCCACCCTATTCGCCTTCATTGCCGAAGCCCTCCGCGCCAAGTGCTGTGAGCCGCGGCCGCTCGCCGGCGTCACGCTCGAGCCGCTGGCGCAGCTCGATGAGTGCGCCGAGCAGCAGCGCCCGCTTCTCATACCGCAAGCCGGCCTTGACGATCAGGCCGCCCAGCTCGATCTTCTCGCGCGTATCCTTCTTGCGTGCGTCGGATGTCGTCGTCCGGTTCATCCGCTCAAGCCTCGCCAGCGCCGCCCGTAGCCGCGCCAGGTGTGTCCGGCGCGGTCGTTCCCGGAGCATCGCCGCCTTCGCCCTTTTTCCCTCCGCTTGCAGCCCCCTTCCCTCCGCGAAATCGCTTCGCCAGTCCCTCGAACGCTGCCTGAAGGTCGGCTTCGTCCACCTCGATTTCCGCCAGGCCCGCCTTGAGCGCGATGCGGCCGATGCGTTCGGCATCTCTCTTTTCCGCCTGCCGGAGCATTTCCTGCATGCGTGCGATGTCTTCGCGGATTTTTGAGGCTGGTTTCTTCACGGGATTGATTCCTTCCATGCCGTTTCAGGTCTTGAACGGCATGACCATTTCCGAGATCGGCGTGCCGATCTACTCGCAGAAATGCGAGTTGGCGCAGCCAACGCCTTTGAGCATGATCCCGGCCGTTCCGAAGGAGCGGCTTCCAAGGGCGCAATTATACGTCGCTGACGCGACGCCTTGCTTTTCTGCCCTGGCGGGCCTGCCGCTCCCGACGAATCTGTTGATTTCTTTTGCAATCGGGAGAGCATTCCGCCGTGGCCGTCCCTCATTTCTCCGTCAGCGTCGTCGCCCGCGGCTCCGGCCGCAGCGCCGTGCTGTCGGCGGCCTACCGGCACTGCGCCAAAATGGAGTTCGAGCGCGAGGCCCGGACGATCGACTACACCCGCAAGCAGGGCCTCCTGCATGAGGAGTTCGTCATTCCGGAGGACGCGCCGGACTGGCTGCGGGCGATGATCGCCGATCGCTCGGTCGCGGCCGCGTCGGAGGCTTTCTGGAACGCGGTCGAGGGCTTCGAGAAACGCTCGGATGCGCAGCTCGCCAAGGATGTCACCATGGCCCTGCCGATCGAGCTGTCGGCGGATCAGAACATCGCCCTGGTTCGCGAGTTCGTGGCGAGCCATATCACCGCCAAGGGCATGGTCGCCGACTGGGTCTATCACGACGCACCGGGCAATCCGCATGTGCATCTCATGACCACCTTGCGGCCGCTGACCGACGACGGTTTCGGCGCGAAGAAGGTCGCGGTGCTCGGAGCGGACGGCAAGCCGCTGCGAAACGACTCCGGCAAGATCGTCTATGAGCTTTGGGCGGGAGGCGTAGAGGATTTCAACGCCTTCCGCGACGGCTGGTTCGTCTGTCAGAACCGGCAGCTGGCGCTCGCCGGTCTCGACATCCGCGTCGATGGCCGCTCCTTCGAAAAGCAGGGCATCGCCCTTGAGCCGACCATCCATCTCGGCGTCGGCGCCAATGCCATCAAGCAGAAGTCGGCCGAGGCGCTGGAGCCCATCACGCTGGAGCGCATCGAGCTTCAGGAGGAACGGCGCGCCGAGAACGCGCGCCGCATCGAGGACCGCCCCGCCATCGTCATCGACATGATCGCGCGGGAGAAGAGCGTCTTCGACGAGCGCGACGTGGCGAAGATCCTGCATCGCTATGTCGATGATGCCGGCGTCTTCCAGTCGTTGATGGCGCGTGTCCTGCAAAGTCCTGACGTCGTTCGACTGGAGCGTGAGCATGTGGACTTCGTCAGTGGCGCGCGGGTGCCGGCGAAACTGACCACCCGCGACCTGATCCGCATCGAGGCGGACATGGCCAGCAGGGCTGTCTTCCTCGCCGGCCGTTCCTCGCATCGCGTCGGAAAAGCAATCCTGCAGGAGACGTTCGCGCGTCACTCCCGGTTGTCGGACGAGCAGAAGACGGCGATCGCGCACGTCGCCGGCGGCCAGCGGATCGCCGCGGTCGTTGGTCGCGCCGGCGCCGGCAAGACCACGATGATGAAGGCGGCGCGCGAAGCGTGGGAGGCGGCCGGCTATCGTGTCGTCGGCGGTGCCCTGGCGGGCAAGGCGGCCGAGGGCTTGGATTCCGAAGCCGGGATCGTCTCGCGCACGCTTTCGTCGTGGGAGCTTCGCTGGAACGACGGGCGGAGCCAGCTCGACGACAAGACCGTCTTCGTCTTGGACGAGGCAGGCATGGTGTCCTCTCGCCAGCTTGCTCTCTTCGTCGAGGCAGTCACGAAGGCGGGCGCGAAACTCGTGCTGGTCGGCGATCCCGACCAGCTCCAGCCGATCGAGGCGGGTGCCGCGTTTCGTGCCATTGCCGATCGCATCGGATACGCCGAACTGGAGACCATCTATCGCCAGCGTGAGCAATGGATGCGCGATGCGTCGCTGGATCTCGCGCGGGGCAACGTCGCGGCCGCGTTGAGCGCCTATGACGCGGCCGACCTGGTGCAAACCGGCTGGACGCGGCAGGACGCGATCGAGGGACTGATCGACAACTGGAACTACGATTTCGATCCGACGAAGACGACGCTCATCCTCGCCCACCGCCGGCGCGATGTCCGCGAATTGAACGAGCTGGCCCGCGCCAAGCTCGTCGAGCGCGGGATCGTCGGCGAGGGCTCTGTGTTCCGGACCGAGGACGGCGCTCGTCGTTTCGCCGCCGGCGACCAGATCGTTTTCCTGAAGAACGAGGGCAGCCTTGGCGTCAAGAACGGGATGCTGGCCAAGGTCGTTGAAGCCGCGCCGGGCCGCTTTATCGCAGAGATCGGCGAGGGAGACAGCCGCAGGCAGGTCACGGTCGAACAGCGCTTCTACGGCAATGTCGATCATGGCTATGCGACCACGATCCACAAGTCCCAGGGCGCCACTGTCGATCGCGTCAAGGTTCTCGCCTCCAACACGCTCGATCGGCATTTGACCTACGTCGCGATGACACGCCATCGCGAGGCGGCCGAGCTCTACGTCGGCATGGAAGAGTTCACCAACCGCCGCGGTGGCGTCCTCGTCGACCATGGTGAAGCGCCTTACGAACACAAGCCCGGAAACCGCGAAAGCTACTTCGTCACCCTCGCCTATGGCGACGGGCAGGAACGCACGATCTGGGGCGTCGATCTTGCCCGCGCGATTGACGAAGCGGATGTGCATGTCGGCGATCGGATCGGTCTTAAGCACCAGGGTTCCGAGCAAGTCAGGTTGCCCGACGGCACGATGGCCAAGCGCAATACGTGGAAGATCGTGCCGGTCAAGGAACTGGCGATGGACCGGCTGAAGGAACGCCTTTCCCGCGACGCATCCAAGGAAACGACGCTCGACTATGAGGGTGCATCCTCCTATCGCGCCGCACTCCGCTTCGCCGAAGCGCGGGGCATGCACCTCATGAACGTCGCTCGGACGATTTCCCGCGACCGGCTCGCATGGACCGTCCGGCAGAAGCAGAAGCTGGCCGATCTCGCCGCAAGGCTGAGAGCCGTCGGCGCGGCACTCGGCCTTGCCCGCGGCAGCGACAAACAATCCGTACCGACCACCGTCAAGGAGGCAAGACCCATGGTTGCCGGCGTTACCACATTCGCCAAATCGCTCGAGCAGAGCGTCGAGGATAAACTCTCCAACGATCCGGCGCTGAAGCAGCAATGGAAAGATGTCTCTACGCGCTTCCAGATGGTCTATGCCCAGCCGGAGGCGGCATTCGCGGCGGTCAACGTTGACGCGATGATGAGGGATCAGGCGCGCGCCACCACGACGATAGCGAAAGTCTCGGCCGAGCCGGAGACCTTCGGCACGCTCAAGGGCAAAACGGGCATATTTGCCAGCCGCGCCGATAGGCAGGAGCGCGACACCGCCCTCGTCAACGCGCCTGCGCTCGCCCGCAATCTGGAACGCTATTTGCGCAGTCGGGCCCAGGCCGAGCGCAAGCATGAGACCGAGGAGCGCGCTGCCCGCATCAAGGTCTCGGTCGATATTCCGGCGCTGTCAGCGAATGCGAAGCAGACGCTTGAGCGGATACGCGACGCCATTGACCGGAACGATCTTCCGGCCGGCCTCGAATATGCGCTTGCCGACAAGATGGTGAAGGCAGAACTGGAAGGGTTCGCCAGGGCGGTGACAGAGCGGTTCGGCGAGCGGACCTTCCTTGGCGTGTCGGCGAAGGATGCAGGCGGCGAGGCGTTCAAATCGGTCACGCGCGGCATGACCGATCCGCAGAAGGCGGAGGTGCAAACGGCGTGGAATTCCATGCGGGCGGTACAACAGCTCGCGGCGCATGAACGCGCGGTCGTCGGCATCAAGCAGGCAGAGGCGTTGCGCCAGACCCAGGCGAAGGGCCTGTCGCTCAAATGACCGATGCCCGATCTCGCACCGCGTCCCGAGCGCGCCAGCAATGGATGGTGGTGGTCGTCATCGCCACCGGCCTCGTCGTTGCCATTACCGTGCTCGTCGCCGGTGCGGCGGCCGGCTATCGGCTCAACATGACGGCGAGCGAGCCGCTTGGGATCTGGCGCATTCGTCCGCTCAAGCGCCCGCCAGCGGTCGGCGATCTTGTCTTCATCTGCCCGCCGGAGACCGAGGCGTTTTCCGAGGCGCGGGTGCGCGGCTATCTGCGCAGCGGCGTCTGCCCGACGGGTGATGCGCCGCTGATCAAGATGGTCATCGCCATCGAAGGACAGCGGATCGAGATCGGAGCCGATGTTCGGATCGACGGTTGCGCATTCCGCAAACGACCATCGTGCCGGCGGACGGCAAGGGGCGTCCGCTCCATGGCGATGCCGGAGGAATCGTCCCGGCGGGCCGGGTGTTTCTCTATTCCCCGTTCGTGGCGTCATGGGATTCCCGCTACTTCGGTTCGATCCCGGCCTCCGGCATTCTCGGCCTCGCCGAGGAGGTGGTGACCTATGCGCCCTGATGCTGTTCGCGCCGGGATCCTCATTCTCGCTGCGGTGGCCGCCGGCTGGATCGCATGGAGCGGGCATGTGCTCCTGTTGCCGGTGGCGCTTGCCTTTCCAATGCTCTGGTCGGTGGCGCCAAACCGCACGACGGCGGTGCTGGTCTCTCTGGGATATTTCCTGGCGGCCTCGAGAGGTCTGCCGTTGGGGGTCGCCACATTCTATGCGTCGGATATCTGGCCGGGTGTCGCGCTCTGGTTCGTTGCGGCGGCCGGCTTCGTGGTCGTCCATGCCGCGCTATGGTCGCGGTCCGTAACCTGGCGCCCGGTCCGCTATGGCCTCGCTGCAATCCTGATGGCGATCCCGCCTTTCGGCATCATCGGCTGGGCGCACCCGATCACCGCCGCGGGTGTCCTCTTTCCGGGATGGCGATGGCTTGGGCTCGTCGCAGCTTCAGCCGGCCTCCTGGGCCTCGTTTCCCGAAGGGGGCCGGCGTTCGCTATCGTCTTGTCAGCCTTCTGGCTTTGGTCCGCCGTTTTCTGGACGGATCCGAAAGTACCTGAATCGTGGCGCGGCGTCGATCTCGCCATGGGCGCATCATTGGGGCGGGACACCGGACTTTCCCGTCAGCGTGACCTGATTGCCACGACGCAGGCCGCGGCCAAGGCCGGTGCGCGGATCATCGTGCTGCCGGAGAGCGCGCTCGGTTTCTGGACGCCGACGGTCGCCCGGATATGGGAACGCGCCTTGAGGGCCGGAGACGCCACGATCGTCGCCGGCGCGGCCGTGGTCGATGCTGGAGGCTACGACAATGTTCTCGTAGCGATCGATGGCGACGGCGGCCGTGTCCTCTATCGCGAGCGTATGCCTGTCCCCGGTTCGATGTGGCAGCCATGGCGGCCCTGGCTCGGCATGAGTGGCGGCGCGCGTGCCAACTTCTTCGCCAATCCCGTCGTCGAGATCGGCTCGACGAGGGTTGCGCCGCTCATCTGCTACGAGCAGCTCATCATCTGGCCGATCCTGCAGTCTATGGCCCACGCGCCCGACGTCGTCGTCGCCGTCGGCAACGGCTGGTGGACCGAGGGCAGTTCCATCGTCGGGATTCAGCGCGCCAGCGCCGCGGCTTGGGCGGCTCTTTTCAGCACGCCTCTCGTGCTTTCCTTCAACACCTGACCTGGAGCCCTCCATGCTGGAATCCGCCCTGATTGAGAAATGCGCCGATCCTTCCCTGACACCTGCCATCGTCCGGCAATTTGTCGAGACCGCTGGAGCGCCCGATCCGCTCGCCATCACCGTGAAATCCGGCGGCCGGCTCATTCTCGTGCCGAAGCCGACGACGCCGGACGACGCCATGGCAATCGTCCGCGAGCATGTCGGTCGGGCCGTCGTTCGGGTGGGGCTGACGCAGCTCCCTGCAGGCGTCGGGGTGAAGGATGCCGCCGAGCTGAAGCCCGATGTCGTCGACGCCTGCGAAAACCTGCGCATGGGTACGAAGATGTTCGCCAAGATCATGCGCATCGTCGCAAAATGGTATGGGAACCCGACCAGCAAGGACGTGCTCCCCCAGATATTCGAGGATGCCGTCTTCTCCTGGAAGACAGGGGAATTCGAGGGGGTAAGCGTGTTCCAAGCGGAGGAGCCGGGGACGAACTGGAAGCTGCCGGCCGTGAAGAAGCAGGACGATGAAGAGCAGGCGGACGACGATCCGGTCGAGGGAGCGTCCCCCGACGATGCCGCCGCTGAGGCGGAGGCGGAAGAGACCGACACTGGAAGGGCGGGCATTCGCGTAGATCTCTCGCGGATTAACGGAGGCTGATTTCGACCTCATTTCAGCGGCCTCCACAATCCTCCTGATTGACTGAAAAGCCGTCGCTGTTGGTTTATCGAGCACTTTCTTGATTAGCTACGGAAATAACCGATGGCAGCTGACGGAAGATCAGCGATCGCCGCCACCTTCATCTCTTCGGCAGACACGCGGGGGCTCATGCCTGCTCTCTATGTTGCGGAAGGTGGCGGTGCTGCTTGCTTTCCCAGGTCTCGATTAAGAAGAGCGCAATCGAACTCGCGGAATTGAGGGCCAGGCGTGCGATACGCGGGTCAATACGGCGGAAGCCTTTTTCACGCCCGTGGGCGTCACCACCATGTGTACGCAGCGCACCGATACCTTTGGTAACGGACGTGAGCCCGCCGAGCACTTGGCGCACATCCTGCTCGATCTCTGCAGGCAGGTCGGTGCGGCCCGGCGAGAGTCCCAAAGGCTCCTGCACCGCTTTGAGCAATCCGTCGATATCGCGCTTTGGCGGCAGCGGCAAATGTAGCTCGATCAAGATCGAGCGGCATACTGCTTCTATGAGCGAGCATGCTGCTGTGACCGCGTCTTCTGGATCGGCATTGAGACTCGGCAGTGCCCGCGCAATTTCGATCTGCACGGTGTCAAAATCCAACTTCGTCACCTTGCTGATGAAGGGTTCTACGATTAGGCCAGCACTGGTTCGCTCGACCAGATGCGCAGTGCCGCTGACAATGGTGACGGCTAAACCGTCTGCCTCCAGAGCAGCATTCAGGTGCTGTCTCACTGCGACGGCTTTGTCGGGAGCGGATATGTATTCGCGAGGATCGCAGACACGCAGGATAACGCGTTTCATATGATCGTCGCCGTCCCATTGGCGGGCCAGGTCGCGTAAGAATTGAGTGGTCGCGGGAACTCGCGAACTGCTCCCGATGCGCATGTCGAGGCCACAATCGAGAAACAGCGCCTCTATCTTAGGGCCACTCCGATAAATTCCGATCGGCTCGGTAATATCCGGCCCTTGACCCGCGCCGCCGGTAATGAGGTCCGTTAATGCCTTGATCACAAATGGAGAAAAGCGCCCGGTCATGCCGCTGCCGCCAACCGTCGATCAAGGTCGAGACTGCCGATCCATTCGGCCCATGATTTGACGAACTGCAGGAAGGCCTCCTCGGTCGTGATCACCACTCTATAGGTTTCAGCTTGTTCGCGTTGTACCGCAGTTTCCTCATAGCGCGAGAGGAAGGCCATGTAGACCATTTGATTGCCGGCGATCTCCTGGCCGTCTTTGTCGAGATAGATGATGTTGCCATGCGCTAGGGCATTGCGGAGCACACGTAACACCTCACTGGCTTTGCGGGCTTGAATCGTGTTGACTTCTTCCGAACGGGGATCGCAGCCGTCCTGATCCAACCAGCCATGTACCTCATCAACAGAATTCACGATACGGGACTGCCGCCAGGCGCCGACGTCCGGCTCAGCTCGCCAGAATGGCGCTTTCAGAAAAGCCGCTTTCTCCAGTGCCTTTAGATTTTTGACCAAGTCCGTATCGCGCGCCTCGTCGTGTAGGAAGTGACTTGTACGCATCCTCTCGAATGGGATCGTCAAGATTGCAGACGCAGCCAACAGTCCAAATGAACCGAGCAGGTTATTCTCCCTTGCCTGCGCTTCGAGCATGCCGATGAGCTCAAGCGCCCGTCTCGGATACTCGATCGCAAACCGATCTGGCACTCCCATGCCCCCTCCCAAAATACAAAATCAAAGAGACTATCAGCCATATTTCGCTTTGAAGGAGATTTTAGCAACCATGGGCGAATGTTTGTCGCCCCGCCGCCAGAACTTATTGACAAGACAAATGCCATCTTTCTCGGCACAGCCGCTAACGGCGACCGTCCGTTTCCCAAACCGAAGTCAGAATATTTATAAGTTGGCAAATGCCGCTCGGTGGGGTTGGTCGTGCGGTTTGCACCTATCGAACGGCGACTGCGACATCCGTATGGATAAAGTCTTCCCCTTTGAACAGCAGAGGCGCCGAAAGGCTTTTTGCAAGCGTATAGGCGGCGCAGTCAGCTAGATTGAGCCTGGCCCTCGGATCAATACCCTTTCCGTACCGTCCGAACGCCTCGGATGCTCCACGGGCCTGGATCTCATCGAATGGCGAGATACGAATGTCGTTGTCAGCCAAGAATGTCCATGCGATCTGCTCCCCTTCGGGACCGCGCCGGCCGCGGAGAACCACGGCGCATTCGTGCGCATTGACCGCTGACATCGTAAGATTGTCGGCCTGTTGGATAGCGCGGGCAAAAACGATTGCATCATCCTCGTTTTCGAGAATGGCGATCACTGCAGAAGAATCGACGACGATCATTGCTCGTTCAGATCGTCCAGAATTTCTTTCGGAGAGCGCGGATCAAGCAGAGGCAGCGAAGATACCTTTTTCCCCACAGCCATCATCTGTTCAACGGTCATCCGGCGCCGTGCTGGTTGGTCAGTGTACACGCCGAGTTCTCTCGCTTCGCGCTCAAGCGCAGCGCGAATGAGGTCTTCAGGCCTGCGGCCAGCGCGAGCCGCAACCTTGCGGGCAAGCTGTTCGGTGTCGTGTGTGAGGTGCAGCATCGTCTCTCTCAAATGGATCAGCCACATATAGTTCATTTTTCGACGAAAATACAGATGCAGCACCCCATCGACGAGCGAGGTGCCGGCCGATCGGTTGGAAACCATGTTGACAGACAGTCCCGAAACGGGACTGGCGCTGGGCGAGCAGATTTTCTATACAAACTCCAAGGCGGCACCGTACCGCCTCGAGGCTTAGAAACCTCGAACACAGCGGCGGATATCGGCCGAAACGATATCGGATCCTCTGGCTATTTGGCCGGGGGCCTGTGACGCATGTCCAGGCGCTCGTCGCTAAAGGTCTCAGGGGCCGACTGTGTTCGGTTTTCTAACCCCCGGTCTGGGGTCAAGGGATAGTTGGCGGGGACGCACCGCGGACGCCATTTTGTGGGTGAATGTGGTGGGTGTGTCTGACGATGATACCGTGTCGGGAAACAAGTTAGTGCTGCGGCCGCTGATCGGCCTCATGAATGGCCTTGAGCCACAGGAGATCGAGCAGTTCGTCATTGAGGAACTGGAGAAGCACCGCCGTCTGCGTGACGAGGCGATACGACTCGAGGCGATCCTGGAATCGCAACCGTCGGGCGCGGGCGACGACACCAATCACGCCTTTGTCTCGGCGATGATCGCCGTCCATGCGCAACAGACGGTCGTTTCGACGCTTCTCGACATTCTTGGATACATACCCGAGACGCTGACGAAAAAGCCTCATTGAGGCTCAGATCAGGCCGAGTTCCTTGGCTAAAGCCGTCGCTTGCGCCAACGACGTTACGCCGAGCGCGGTTTTCGCATTCCGAATGAAGAAGCGGACATTGCCATAGGTCGTGTTCTCGATGTCGGCAATGTCCCTCGCCGTCTTACCCTCCGAGCACCAGCGAAGGCAGGTCAACTCGTTCGCTTTCATCCGAATGCGGGTCACACGCGTCGGGCGCACGCGCATGACTTCCATTCGCGAATGCACCTGTCCGAATGAAGCTGCGGCCATGACCGGGCTGAAGTCGAGCCCCTCGCCTGCATTCGGTTCATCCGATGCCAAGGTCAACATCGCCATGCGGCCGAAGCCCGTCTTGATCGGAACGGAGATGCCGGAGCGGATACCGAACTCCGACGCCTCGCCGTAGAACGCGCGACGCTCCTTGGTCATTCCCGGCGTCACCGTATTCGACCATGCAAAAGCTTCGGGGTGGGATTTCGCGTTGAGCACCACCGGATCAATGTGTGCAAACTTCTTCTCGAAGTACCGTACCTGCCATTCTTTGGGATAGGTCGAGATCGCGGTCTGGGTTTCCGCCTGCAGGTTAAGATAGGCGAAATACCTGAAACCCGCATCGCTGGTCATGTTCTGGAGGACATCCGCCACCGCGGCATCATCATGCGCAAGCGACATCTGCTCTGTGAGCCGCACGAACCATTGATTCAATCGATACCTCCATCGCCCGAAACGCCGCGACCAGGTCGATGCTGCCAACACGCGCGAATCGCGATTAGAAAATGCTGCATCAACTTGAGGGCGCTAAAAATCGATAGGCGAAAAAAGATGACATTTCCATGACACTTTCGTCGCGGCAGCGTTGAAGGTTACGCAAACCTCACGAACTGTATGGAATGTGTGCAGTTTTCGTACTATCGCGACGCGTAAGCGCCGGGGAAGATAATGTCCTGGTCGACGAGGACGTTGAACTTATAGCCGGGACGGATGCGGATCGTCGGCTGCACGTTGAGGTTCTTCGAAATCGTCTGCTCCGCCACGCGGCCGAAGGATTCCGCGAAGTTGCGCCTTGCAGCATCTGATGCGGTGTCCTGCGTCGCGAGCGTCGAACTCTCTGGCAAAGACATATCGATCCCGGTCCCGATGATCGCGACGAGCGCGGCCGAGCCGAATGTTCTCAAGAGGTGGCGATCCACTTTGTCCTTGAACCCGCCATAGCCTTCCGCGTCCGTGCCGGCCATGCCGCCGATTTGCAGCGTCGAGCCGTTTGGGAAGATCAGGTCCGTCCACACGACGAGAACGCGGCTTTGGCCAAAGGAAACCTTCGAGTCGTAGCGCCCGAACAGCTTGGCGCCCTGCGGAATGAGAAGCCGGTAGCCTGTAGCGCTGTCATAGACATTCTGGCTGACCTGCGCGGTGATGCGTCCGGGTAGGTCGGAATTCAGGCCGGTGATCAGCGTCGCGGGAATGACTGAGCCGCGTTTCAGCTCGTAGGGCGAGAATTGTGGGACGACGCGGTTGGGCAAATAGCCAAGATCCTTGATGTCCTGATTGAAGAAATCTTCCTTCGAGGTCTGGCCGTTCTGATCCACGTTCTGCCCAAGCAGCCCGGACTTCATCGCCGCCGCGTAGAGGTCGGACGTGCCGTTCGGCGCAGTGGCCAGCCGCTGCCCATTTGTTGTGGCCGTATCGGTGCTGGTGCGTCCGAGATCGGAGATGTCGACCTTCACCGGCGAGTCCAGCGCACCGGCGCGGGCCTGCAAGCGCGCCATATTCTGGCGATGCTTCTCACGGATATATTGCTCTTCCTGCTCGCGCTCCAGGCGCGCCAGCCACTCCTCCCTCGATTCCAGCTTTGGCCGATGCTCTTCCCGTTCGGTCCGGCGCGGCAACTCCGCAGGAACGTTTTTCTCCTCCGCCTGGCGTTCGGCCGCAGGCGTTGGCTGGAAAACCTCGCGCTGTTCGGGCTCGCCGATAATCCCGTCGGATACGCCTTGCTTGAGCTTGTCGCCATAGGTCGAGGCCGATGTGTTCGAGGCGCTGTCGAGATCGTTGTTGCGCCCGAAGGGCAGGCCGCGCCAGGAAAGCCCGATCACCACCACGCCAATGAACAGCACGATGAAGATGATCGCCGCGATGATCGGCAGCCGATTGAGACGACGCATGCCCTTTTGGTCGTCGTCCTGGGTGGCCGTTCCGAGCTGAAGCGACTGAACCATGATTTTCTCCTCAGTTCCGCTGCATGATCGAAAGCGGGCTCGCCGGCGTGGCGCCGCCCGGAGTCGCGGTGTAGGCGCGGCCGAGCGCGATCGTCGGCGTGGACAGGCGGGCGAGCACCTGTCCGTCCATGCTGTCGATCCCGTATTCGAGTTTGATGGGTTTTGTACCCTTCTCGACCTTGCCGTCGGTAACGACGGAGAAACCCCAGCCCTTCAACGCCGCCTCGAGCGCGATGGCGAATTCGGACGTGCCCTTGTCCATCTTGAGCGTCGTGCCTCCGGCCGGCCCGATCTGCTCGGCAAGGCGGCTCGCCATATCGCCGGCGATGGCGCTGGCGGCGGGACCGGAGATGACGGCCGGCGCCGAGTTGGTTGAGAAGCCGTCGTCGGCCGTCTGGCAGGCGGAGAGCAGGCCGGCGGCGAGAATGAGGGGAAGCAATCGCCGCATCGTTTATCCTCCCCGCCGGATGGTGATCTTCTGCTGACGCCAGCCGACCCCGGAAACGAGGATCGCCCTATCGACCGCGTAGTCGACAATCATCATGTCGTTCTTCATTCTATAGTTGACGATCCGGTTCTGGCCGCCGCTGACGACGAACAGCACCGGCGCGTCCTGCCCACCGATCGAACGGGGGAACTGGATGTAGGTCTTCGTGCCGTCCGAATAGACCCGCTTCGGTTTCCATGCCGCGCTGCCGGTGACGGAATAGGAGAAGTTCAGCTTGTCGGGCGCGGTGCCAGGGATGCCGCCCGTCTCCAGCCGAGCGTTGATGTCCGCAAGCTTCGTGGAGACGTCCTCCGGATACTCAAAACCGACACGGGCCATGTACTGGCTCGGATGGGACTTGAGCTGGATGTGATAGGTCCGCCGCGACGTCGTGATGACCATCGAGGTGACAAGCCCGGCTTCGGAAGGCTTCACGATTAGGTGGATCGCCTGTCCCCCGGCTGCGCCCGAGGTGGCTGGCTCGACTTTCCACCGCACAGTGTCGCCCACAAGGACGTCGCGCACGATCTCGCCACCTTGCAATTCGATGTCGCAGACCTGAAGCGGGGAGCAGACGACCGACGGCTGGGTTTCCCCATAGAGGAAAATGACCTTGCCATCCGCGCCCTTGGCGACGAGACCGGGCGTTCCGCGCCATTTGCCCGAAATGTTCGTTCCCCTCACCTCGTTCGTCGTCATGTTTTGTGCGAGTGCGCCGGAGGCGAAGACGAGTGCGGCCATGCAGCTGGCGGCCGCGATCGATCCTGTTCTGTGCATTTGATGTTCCCTGCCCTTAAAGCTGTGCTGTCCAGTCGAAGTCGCGGACGTAGAGACCGATGGGGTTGAGCCGGATGGTCGACTCGTCCTGGGGCGCCGTCAGCGAGACCGTGGCAATGCCGCGGAAACGCCGTGTTCCGGTTTCCTTGCCCTTCCGGTCGCGCTCATATTCGGTCCAGTCGACCTGATAGGTCTGGTTGGAGAGCGCCACGATGTTGTTGACTTCGATGGCGACCGTCGATGTCTTCGCCTTCTCGAAAGGCGAGTTTCCCCGGAACCAGGAATTGATTTTCTGGGTCGACGGATCGGATGTCCGAAGCAGCGCATAGGTCCGGTCGATATATTGCTTCTGAACGACGGCATCCGGCGTGATCGAGCGGAAGCTGGTCACGAAGTTGCCGAGCGTCGCGCGCACGACACGGGCATCGGCATATTCGATCTGCTCGGGGAAGCCGACCGTGACGGAGGTGCCGAGCTTGTCGACCTCGACGATATAGGGCACCAGCTTGACCTGGGTGCTCAGATACATGGCATAGCTGAAGCCGATCACCGCCATGGTCAGGCCGAGGATGCCGACGATGCGCCAGGCCCGCGCCGACTGGACGTAGGAGCCGTATCGCTCGGACCATTCCTGGCGCGCGGCGAGATAAGGGTTTTCGGGGGCGCGATCTGCTGCCATCGATCAATCTCTTCTTCTTATGGTTTGTCGTTGCGTTCGGGCAGCGGTTTGGTGCCGCTGCCGCCGCTGCGTTTCTCGTCGAGCTTGGCGTTCGCAAGGCCGAGGATCGAGCCGGCATAGGCGCCGGGCGAGCCGATCGCCTTTTCCTTTGCGGCCGAGCCGGCAGCTTTCGCGCCCGAGCCGATACCGGCGCCGACGCCACGGGCTGCTGCGCCGGCGATGGACGAGCCGGCGGCGCGGGCGGCCTGGGCCGCCGCAAAGCCTGCGCCAGCCGCGCCGGCTGCGAGGAACCCTGCACCGGCGGCGAAGGACGCGGCCTGGCCTCCGTGGCGGATGGTTTCCATTCCACCCGTCACCGAGGCGCCCTGCACCACGCCCTGCATGATGTTCGGCACGTACATTGCGATGATGAAGACCACGACCGAGATTCCCGCGATCGCGAGCGTCGTGATGAACTGATCGCTCTCGGCGGTTGGCGCTTGCGCCAATCCGATGAGAACCTCCGAGCCGATGCGGGAGATCATCACCAGCGCCATCAGCTTCATCCCTACCCCGAAGGCGTAGACGAGATAGCGAATGGCGAAGTCCTTCGTGAACGATGACCCGCCAAGACCCAGCATGATCATGCCGGCGAGCAGGCCGACATACATTTCCACCATGACGCTGACGAAGATCGCCGCCACCAGCGAGAAGCAGATGACGACGATGCCCATCGCAAGCACGGCCGCGATCGCGAGCGCATTGTCCTCGAAGACACCGAACTGCGCTTGCTGCGACATCTGCGATGCGACCCGGATGCCGGCGTCGAACACTTCCGCCGGCGAGGCCGAGCCGCCGCCGGAGCCGATCTGGAAAAGGCTGTCCACAACAGCGCGCGCGAACGTCGGTCCCTGATCGAGAACGAAAGCGAAGAAGCCGATGAACATGATCCGGCGGACCAGTTCGGCAAACCAGCTGTCGAGTGACGCCGCCTGGATCGCGAGCCACACCGCGGCGATGCCGATCTCGATTCCGGCCAAGATCCAGAACAGGGATCGCGCCGCATCCATGATTGTGGTCTCCCACCCCTTCGCGGCCGAGGAGACCTGGTTTTCCAGTTCGGTCAGCACCTGGCCCTGTTGTGCAAAGGCCGGCGCGGCAAGCGCAACGCACAACAGGGCCGTGATGACGGCTGTGCGCTCAAGATCGGTTCTCACCATCGCGGACGCATCTCCTGCCCCTTTTCGATCGGCTGCAATTCCTTGCCCGAGCCGAAGAATTTTTCGCGCGCGGCTCGCTGTTCCTCGGACATTACCGGCTTGCTCGTGCCGTCGGTCTTGAGGATGAGGACCGTGGCCGCGACCGACAGGGCCGCGGCGGCCACCACAGCGCCGATGAATATGACAAGGGACCGGTTCACCAGCGCGGCTCCATCTTTTGACCTTCGGGAATGGACTTGACCTCGGCGTTGAAGAAGCGGTCGCGCCGAACCTGCGCGAGATCCTTGTCGGACTGCTCGGTCTGGAGCCAGGTGCCCATCATCGTCATCTGCTGGGAGACGAGGCCACGCAGCTTCTGCATCTGGTCGACCTGCTGCGCCGCGATCTGATGGCCGACCTGCAGGGCCTTCATCTGGCCGTCGGCGCTCTCGGACATGCCGCGCAGCTCCTTCATCGTACTTTCTTCGCTGTCGAACTGGTCCGCAGTGAGGCTGGCAGCGCTTAGGGTGCCGGCGATGGTGCCGCGGTTCGTGTCAGACCACTTCTGGTAGGCCGTGGAAAAGCTCTCCTTGTTCGGCAGATTGTCCTTCAGATCGGCATAGCTCTTGAAGCGCTGCTGGAGCACGTCGTCGGCATTGCCCATCGAGAAGGCGATGCCCTCCCCCTGCCTGACGACATCGCGAAGCTGTCCGAGATCCTGCTCCACCTGCCCCCAGATATGATCCGGAAGTCGCGCGGTGTTCTGCAGCATGTTGTCGTACATCTTCAACTGGTTCTGGATCTGCTCGGCGAGCTGGCTGATCTGCGTCAGCTGGTTTTCGACCTGCACGCCCGAGCTTTCGAGCAATTTGATCAGCTCCGCGTTGTTGGCGAGCTGGGTCAACTCCGTCGCCTCGCCGGTGGCCGCGCCCGAAAGCGCCGGTGAGGCCGTGCCGAAGGCGACTGCGGCGACGACGAGCGCGCGTGCGAGCCTACGTTTTGCTGGGGACGTCGATGGCATCGGAAACTCCTCTCGATTGAAGCCAATGGGCCGGCCATTCCTGGCCATGCTCGGATTTCAGGGCGCGGATGCGCTTCAGGTCTTCCTTGCCGGAGGCGCCGACGAAACTCAGCGCGACAGGTCCGAGCGACATGTCGAAAAGCCTGCGACCGTCCGGGGTGGCGACGTAATATTCGCGCTTCGGGATGGCGGTGGAGACGATTTCGATCTGCCGTTCATTGAACCCGATCCGCTCGTAGAATTCCCGCGTGCCCGGCTCGCGCGCCGCGCCGTTCGGCAGGCAGATCTTGGTTGGGCAGGATTCCTTCAGCACATCGATGATGCCGGAACGCTCCGCGTCCGATATCGACTGTGTTGCCAGAACCACGGCGCAGTTGGCCTTGCGCAGCACCTTGAGCCATTCGCGGATCTTCGACCGGAAGACCGGATGGCCGAGCATCAACCATGCTTCGTCTAGAACAATGAGGCTCGGCGCGCCATCGAGACGCTTCTCGATGCGGCGGAAGAGATAGGTCAGCACCGGAACCAGGCTGCGCTCGCCCATGTTCATCAGCTGCTCGATCTCGAAGCACTGGAACCCGCCGAGCGTTAGCCCGTCCCGCTCGGCATCGAGGAGTTGCCCCATTGGTCCGTCCACCGTGTAGTGGTGCAGCGCGTCCTTGATCTCCCGCATCTGTACGCCCGATACGAAGTCGGAGAGCGAGCGGCCGGGAGCGTTGGCCATCAGCCCGATCTGCCGCGAAATCGCGTTGCGGTGGTCCGGCGTGATCGTCACGCCCTGCAGGGCGACGAGCGTTTCGATCCATTCGCTTGCCCAGGCCCGGTCCCCGTCCGTCGCGAGGTCCGAGAGCGGGCAGAACGCGAGCGTCCTCCCCTCCTCCGCGTCGCCGCCGATCTCGTAATGATCGCCGCCGGCGGCAAGCGTCAGCGGATAGAGCGAATTGCCCTTGTCGAATGCGAAGATCTGCGCGCGCTCGTAGCGGCGGAATTGCGCTGCGATCAGCGCGAGCAGGGTCGACTTGCCGGAACCCGTTGGGCCGAAGATCAGGGTATGACCGACGTCGTCGACATGCAGGTTCAGGCGGAACGGCGTGGAACCGCTGGCGACCTGCATCAGCGGCGGCGAGCTTTCCGGATAGAACGGGCAAGGCGCCACCGGGCTTCCGGACCAGACCGAGTTGAGTGGGACGAGGTCCGCGAGATTGCTGGTATTGATCAGCGGCTCGCGAACATTGCAAAACCAGTTTCCCGGCAGGCTCCCGAGATAGGCGTCGGTGGCGTTCAGGCCCTCGATGCGGGCGCCGAAGCCCTCGGCCTGCACGAGACGGCGGATCGCTTCTGCCTTCTCCTGAAGCGCTTCGCGATCATGATCGAAGAGGATCACGACCGGCGTATAGTAGCCGTAGGCGACGAGCTGGGACGATGCCTGGGCAATCGCGTCCTCCGTCTCGGCCACCATGGTCAGTGCATCCTGGTCGACCGACCGGCTTTGCGTCTGAAACAGCTGGTCGAAGAACGGACGGACCTTCTGCTGCCACTTCTTCCTGGTTCGCTCGAGCTTTTGGCGCGCTTCCTCTGCATCGAGGAAAATGAAACGCGACGACCAGCGATAGGTCAGCGGCATCAGGTCAAGGCTGTTGAGGATGCCCGGCCAGCTCTCGGCCGGCAGGCCGTCGATCGCGACGACGCCGAGAAATCTATTCTCCACTTTCGGTGTCAGGCCGTGCTGAAGCTCGGCGGTCGCGATCCAGTCGAGATACATCGGCACGTCCGGCAAGCGGATCGGGTGGTTCTCGCCGGTGACGCAGAACCGCACGAACTGGAGCAATTCGTCATATCGCGCGACGCGCTCCCCTCCCCGCTCGACGGTCTCGCGCGTCTCCATGCGCCGGATCGAGAGCGTATTGCCGAGATACTGTTCGATTTCGCGAACGGCGTTCTTGAAGATGAAGAGAACCGTGTCCGCATAGGATTTCTTTCGGCTCTCTTCATCCGAATAGACGTATTTGCTGAGCGCGCTCTTCTTCGATTCGAGCGGACGATAGGTCAGCACGAGTGCATGGCGGCTCTCGAAATGCCCTTGCTCCCGCTCGAAATGTGCCCGGCGTTCTGCATCGATGGCGCGGGTGACGGGATCCGGGAAGAAGCAGCGGGTCTGCGACGGGTAGTCGACAGTCGGAATGCGAACGGCCTCCACCTGGATCATCCAGCCCGTGCCGAGCCGCGACAGGATGGCGTTGATCTGGCGGGACAGTTCGTTGCGTTCGAGGTCCGTCGCGCTTTCGGCGTCCGGTCCTGCAAAGTACCAGCCGGCCATGAGGCTGCCGTCCTTCAGGAGGAGCACCCCATTGTCGACGAGGCCGGCGTAGGGAACGAGATCCGCGAAGGATGGACCGGTGGCGCGGAATCGGCGGAGAGCGACCATCATCTCCTCCCTAGTACCGGCGCCAGGGCGAGGTCGTCGCCTTGTAGGTGTGCCTGTAGGAGACGTGGCGGATATAGACCTTCCGCATCATCGGGTCAGCCTTGGCCATCATGCGCAGGATGCCGACGATGACGACCCAGACGGCGATGCCGAACAGCGCCGAGTAGACCGTCAGGACGACGAAAATCAGAATGACGGCCGCGAGCCCGGTGATCAGCACCAGCTCCCGGTCCGCACCCATCAGAAGGTTCGGCCGGGACAGGGCGCGATGAATGCGGTTGCGCTGCAGGCCGGAAAGGGACTCAGCCATGAGCCCCCTCCCCTCCCCCGGAAACCGGGCTCACGTCCAATTGGGCCTCGATTGGTCCGATCGAGGCACCGGTCGCTCCGAATAGGCCGACGATTTGTGTCGCGCCGAGGAGAAGTCCGGCAACGAGGACGACGTAGACCAGCCGCCGCGCGAAGTCGTTCAACTCGCCGCCGAAGATCAGCATGCCTCCGGCGATGGCGACCGCGGCGAGCGCGATATAGCCGGCCACCGGACCGGTAATCGATTCCTGAATCTGTTCGAGCGGTCCCTCCCAGGGCAGGCCACCGCCGCCGGAGCCGGCAAGTGCCGGCGTAGCGAGCACGATCGCGCCGATTGCGATGAAGCAGCCAAGGGTAATGGGTTTCCGGTTACGCTGCATCGCGCTCTTCCTCTGCATATGGTTCGGTGTGGTATTGGCCGCCGGCAAAGCGGCTGACATGAAGGATTTCCGTCACGCGTCTGCCTTTCGGGACGCGCTCGATGAAGATGATGAGGTCGACCGCATCGCCTATGACGGCCTGCATCGGCTGCTGGCTGGCTTCGGCCGTCAGCTGTTCCAGGCGTTGCAGAGCCGAGCGCGCCGAATTTGCGTGTATCGTGGCGATGCCGCCCGGATGTCCGGTATTCCAGGCTTTCAGGAGCGTGAGCGCAGCTCCGTCACGCACCTCGCCGACGATGATGCGATCTGGCCGGAGGCGCATTGTGCTCTTGAGCAAGCGCGACATATCGACGGTATCGCTGGTGTGCAGGCACACGGCGTTCACCGCGGCGCATTGAATCTCGGCCGTGTCTTCGAGAATGACGAGCCGATCTTCGGGCGCATGCTCGACGATTTCCGCAAGGATCGCGTTCGTCAGCGTCGTCTTGCCCGAGCCGGTTCCGCCCGCCACCACGATGTTGAGCTTTGACTCGACGGCATTTCGGATCACCGACGCCTGCATCGGCGTCATGGTCTTCGACCGGATGTAGCCATCCAGTGGGATGAGCTGCGATGCACGCCGGCGGATGGTGAAGGATGGTCCCGCTACCACGGGCGGCAGCAGCCCCTCGAAACGATGCCCACCGATAGGAAGCTCGCCCGAGACGATAGGGTTGTCCTCGTCCACTTCCGACTTCAGGACATGTGCAACACTCCCGATGACCGTCTCGGCAGCAGCGCGCGTCATCTCGCCGGCGGCGGCGATGCCGTGGCCGAGGCGCTCGATGAAGAGCTTTCCGTCCGGGTTGAGCATGATTTCGACGACACTCGGATCATCGAGGGCGATGCAGAGATGGTCTCCGAGCGCGTTTTCCAGCTTGGAGATCAGGCGCGGAAGCGAATGGTGCTGATGGGACGTCATCGATCAAGCCGCCTTCTTACCGAGGGCGGGGATCGCCGAGTGATAACCGGCAGGGCGCAAACGCTTGAAGCTCACGGCATCGGCGGGGAGGATCCCGGCGACGCTGCGCGTCTCGTTGATCATGCTCGGATCGCCGAGACGCTGCATCGGCCAGCCGGCACGTTTCAGGATGCGCTCGAAGCGCACGTCCGTCGCGGTAGCGATCTCGTTGTAGCCGTTTGCCATGCACCACTCGACGATGCCGGCGAACATAGTGAGCGTCGCGACATGCAGAGAGCCGTCGACCCTCCCCTCCTCGCATTCGGTGTCGACGCAGAACCGGGAACTTTCGATCATCCGGGGATGAGCGGGGAGCTGGCCACGTCGAAGGAGCTGAGGAAAGACGGCACCCAGCATCGTCGTGCCGACGGCGGGCAGGAGACGCGCGCAGCCTATGACCGAATCGCTGTTGGAGAGCGTGATGATGTAGGTCGGCGCCAGATCATCGAACTCGTCATATTCTCGGCCGTCGGTGCATCGGACGTTCCAAGACAGGCGGCCTTGGAAAATGCGCGCCCTGAGACGGTGCATGTCGTCGAGAATCCTCATTTCTGAGGCAGTTCGGGCCTTCGCAATTGCAGTGACTCGCATCGAACAAATCTCCCTGGCGTTTGAGACGCAGGGTGGTTTGCTGCCAATCGGCGCGGCGATCTACTCGCAGAAGTGTTAGTGGTGATTCTGTGTGAATTGCCGGCGAGCGTGACCTGAATGGGTGCCCGATGGTCCGAGATTACTAACAAAAGTGTTAGTAGAGTCACTTGGGCGCGTTTTTGCCCAGCGTAGCTAACTCATGGAGATACAATCGGAAATCGCTCTCGGACGGCCTTCTTTCGTCGATTCCGCTCAACCTCGTTAACCTTTTGTTAACCTAAAAAATCTTGCCAAGATGGGTGGAATCGGGTGTTCTATGCACGGTTAAATGCCGTGTTTACGAAAATATCCGTGTGTACGTGAGGAAGTCGTGGAAAATCCCGTCGAGCTTCAAAAGGCGATTCATAAACTGATTGGATCTCATGCGCGAGATCTCTCAGCTCGCCTTCATGAGCATCGTCTCAAACTCTATCCGCCCGAGGCGCGAAAAAGTCTCCGCTCGTTCTCTTCGACCGAAGCGGCGAAACTGATAGGTGTGCACGATGCCTATCTTCGGCATCTATCTCTCGACGGTAAAGGACCACAGCCTGATATGGGCGCAGGAGGTAGGCGCTCCTATACGGTCGACACGATTCAGGCTCTTCGCGAATATCTCGAAGCGAACGGGAAAAATGATCGGCGCTATTCTCCCCGGAGATCCGGGCGAGAGCACCTTCAAGTCATCGCAACAGTCAATTTTAAGGGCGGCAGCGGAAAAACCACGACCTCCGCGCATCTCGCTCAGTACCTCGCACTTAAGGGATATCGCGTACTCGCGATTGATCTCGATCCGCAGGCAAGTCTTTCAGCTCTCCATGGTTATCAGCCCGAGTTCGATGTTCAGGAGAACGAGACACTGTATGGCGCTGTGCGCTACGACGCTGGCCGAGTGCCTTTGCGCGATGTAATCAAGAAGACCTATTTCACAAATCTCGATCTGGTTCCCGGAAACCTCGAGCTGATGGACTTCGAGCACGACACCGCCAAGGTGTTGGGGTCCAACAACCGTGAGAACATATTTTTTACGCGCATGGATGATGCAATCTCCAGCGTGGCTGATGACTATGACGTGGTCGTAGTGGACTGCCCTCCCCAGCTTGGCTTTCTCACGATCTCGGCGTTGTGCGCCGCGACTGCGGTGTTGGTTACTGTCCATCCTCAGATGCTCGACGTCATGTCGATGTGCCAGTTCCTCTTGATGACGTCAGAATTGCTCTCGGTAGTCGCAGACGCGGGCGGTAGTATGTCGTACGATTGGATGCGGTATCTCGTGACGCGCTATGAGCCAGGAGACGGGCCGCAGAATCAGATGGTTTCGTTCATGCGAACTATGTTCGGGGAGCATGTCCTGAACCATCCGATGTTAAAGAGCACCGCGATTTCAGACGCCGGTATCTCGAAGCAGACAATGTATGAGGTCAGCCGCGATCAGTTTCACAGAAACACCTATGACAGGGCCATGGAATCACTCGATTCCGTCAACGGTGAGATTGCGGATCTGATCGAAGCTGCATGGGGACGTAAATGATTGATTCCTACGACCTTTTTGGAAGAATTGGTCTGGAGTTGCCGGCCGGCAACTCTTGTCAGCCCTACAGTTGGAGGAGCCGTATGCGACCTGCAAAAGGTCGAGGGGCGGAGGCGTAAGTGGCTAGAAAACATCATCTTTCTGACCTCGTTGGGGCTAAGTTGCCGGACGGCAACTCGCATGATGGGGCAGTGCAGGAGGCGGCGCTCCCTGCGTTTTCTTCGCGAGGCGCTATAGGAGCAGTGTCTCGATCAATTTCCGCTCTAAAGTCTCAGGCATTGATGGACCTTGATCCTGATTTGATCGACGAGCCGAAGGTCGTCGACCGATTGGAGGAGGATCCCGCAGACTTTGAGGAATTCGCGCGGCAGATCAAAGAGCAGGGGCAGCAGGTTCCAATCCTCGTCCGCCCTCACCCCGACATCGAGGGCCGATATCAAATTGCGTACGGTCGACGCAGGCGTCGAGCCTGTAAGGCGGCCGGTATTCTCGTTAAGGCGGCGGTAAAGCCGCTTACAGACGATGAGCTTGTTCGTGCACAGGGACAGGAGAACACCGGGCGGCGTGATCTCTCCTTTATCGAGAGAGCGCTCTACGCCGCGGAGCTTGAAGCGAATGGCTACGGCCGAGAGACGATTATGGCGGCGCTCGGAATCGATAAGACGGGCCTCTCGAAGCTGATTTCAGCCGCTCAGTCAGTTCCAGCCGATATTATTCGATCGATAGGGCCTTCACCGAAGGCTGGCAGAGATCGGTGGCTTAAGTTCGCCGATCGCCTCGCATCAAAGGGTGCGTTGGAGAGTATCTTTGTTGAAGTCGGGAAATCTGACTTCAAGACGCTCCCTTCGGACGACCGCTTTGTGCTGCTGTTTAATGTCGTCGCGCCACAGAAGGCCGCGAAGAGTCGAGCTTCAATCTGGAAAGCTGAAGATGGCTCACGGCCGCTTCGGTATAAGGAAGATGCCAAAACGTTCACACTCGTTCTCGACAAGAAGACCGCGCCTGACTTCGGAGCATTTTTGTTGAAGTCAATGCCGGACATCTATGCCGAGTTCAAACGGTCTAAAGAATAAGCGAGAAAGTTCAGAAGGAGCAACAGCGCAAAGAAAAAGCCCTCCGAAACAGCGTTCCGAAAGGCTCTCTCTCAGTTTGGTCACTAAGAGAATCGCATTTCCTGGAATCGCCGTCAAGAGTCAACGTCGTTTACGGCGACGCATTTTCTTTGCCTTTTGAAAGGTGAAAGACATGCAGATCGGAAATGTAACCGCGCCCTTTGGGCCGCGGCGGATGTCGATTGCGCTCGTGAATCGGCAGGTTCAAGCGGCTGATATCAAAGCAGGCAAGTCCATCGACAAGTGGAAAGTGTTCCGCGACGTGAGCGAGGCACGCGGACTACTCGGCCTTCAGGATCGCGCGATCACCGTTCTGGACGCGCTTTTGAGCTTTTACCCCAAAAGCGAGCTTTCGGAGGAGCACGGCCTAGTGGTCTTTCCCTCTAACGAGCAGCTCTCCCATCGAGCCCACGGCATTGCCGGCACGACGTTGCGCCGTCATCTGGCAGTTCTTGTCGATGCAGGGATCATCTTTCGGCGCGATAGTCCGAACGGTAAGCGGTACGCTCACCGCGCGAGGGGCGGGGAGATCGAGCAAGCGTATGGCTTCAGCCTCGCGCCACTCCTGGCTCGTGTCGAGGAATTCGCGATTCTTGCCCAGCAGGTCGTAGAGGAACGCCGGTTGCTCAAGCGGGCGAAGGAAGCCCTTACGATTTGCCGCCGGGATGTTCGCAAGCTGATTACGGCCGCGGTAGAGGAGGGCGCGGACGGCGATTGGGAAACGATCGATGCTATGTTCGTCGCGCTTGTCGGACGGATTCCGCGCTCGCCCAGCCGTACTGAAGTCGAGGCGATCCTCGACGAAATGGGCCTGTTGCGCGACGAAGTGCTCAACATCCTGAATATGCAGCAAAAAGCAGAAAAAATGGATAGCAATGCTGTCCAAATCAGATGCCACATACAGAATTCAAATCCCGAATCCCTTAGTGAACTTGAACCTCGCTCTCGAAAAGAGCAGGGGGCGCCGCTGGAGAAAGAACCGAAACGGATTGCCAAGCCGATGGGACCGCTACCATTGAATATGATCCTGCGAGCTTGCCCGGAAATCGCTGCCTACGTGCCGCAGGGAGGGGCGATTTCGGGCTGGCGGGATTTGATGAGCGCCGCCATCGTCGTGAGAACAATGCTTGGCATCAGCCCATCGGCCTATCAGGACGCGTGCGACACGATGGGGGCGGAAAACGCCGCGACAGCGGTTGCCTGCATCCTCGAAAGGGAAGGGCACATCAATTCGCCCGGTGGCTATCTGCGCGATCTCACGCGACGGACCGAGCGCGGGGAATTCTCGCTTGGGCCGATGATCATGGCCTTGATGCGAAGCAGTGCCGGCGGCGAGCTACGGTCCGCATAGCCAGCAGGAAGGTGCGTTTGCGGCAGAGTTGGATTCCTGCCTCTCCCTTAGACCGGAGGTGCGAAAACCGCATCGATCGAAGAGAGGAGAGGGTGAATTCGTGGCGCTTTGACGCGTCTGCCAGCGGGACGCGGCGATTGACGTGCGCAACCTGCAACGCTGTCATGCAGGTTTTCGGCCTTCTCCGTGAAGCCGGCCGGGGGCATATTGTCTGCATGAAGTTCGTACCTCCTCCCACGAACTTCATCTCGCGAGTGATCTTCTCCTCCTCCCTAGATCGCTCGCACCGGATCGGCGACACTCCTCCTCCCAGTTGCCGATCACAGTTTGGAAAGCCTGCCGCATCTCCTCCTGCGGCAGGCTTTTCTGTTTTCACCAGGTCATGCCGGCATTCCGCTCGCCCTGGAACTACTGGTTCTGCGGCGGCTCGATCAACCCATGTTTCCGCGCCCTATCCAACAAGTTCTTGACGGAAGAGGGTGACCACTTTGTTCCGCCGCGTGGTGTGCGCTCGCGGAGGCGTTCGAGTTGGATCGCAATCTCCCGCAAAGTCTGGTCGCGGTTCGACGAATAGATGCCCGCCACCAACGTCATGAGTCGGTCTTCCGGCGGTCGCGCCGGAGATTTCCGCAGCAGCTCGGCTTCAGCAAGGTGCTCGGCGACGAGCCATTTCACGGCACGGCGGAGGCGCTCAGGTGTCCAATCGATCCCACGCTGCTGCAGGACACGGGCGATTTCGTCCCAAGTGTGGTCCGGACGCATGCGCCGCACTGTCGGAAGCCATCGATTGACGGAGATCTGGAGGCGCTCGCCGTAGGCGGTTTTCTGCGCCGCCGTCATTTTCGCGAGCATCTCCGGCCGGCGTTCGCGGATACCAGGATTGCCCGGTAACTTTCCTCTCGACTTGGCCGCTCGAATACCGGCCTTGGTCCGCTCGGAGATCAGGGCACGTTCGACCTGTGCCACGGCGCCAAGCACCTGCAGGGAGAACATCCCTTAGGGCGTCGACGTGTCGATGGGGTCGCGCAGCGAACGGAAATGCGCGCCTCGGGCGTTCAGATCTTCGATCACGTCGAGCAGATGGCTGACCGAACGCGCCAGGCGATCGAGACGAACGACGACGAGCGTGTCGCCCGCGTCGAGTTCGCGGAGCAGCTTCGCCAGCGCCGGCCGAGCACGCGATGCGCCTGAACCGTGTTCTTGGACGATCGCCTCGCACCCGGCCGAACGAAGCTCGATTTCCTGCGCTTCCGTCGCCTGTTCATCGGTGGAGACGCGCGCGTAGCCTATAAGGCGCCCGTGTGGGCGAGCAGGAGAGCGATTTCGACTGTCAGCGGGCATTTGGTGGACCTGTACGAGCTGACCAAAGGAGATTTTCCAAATGCAGAGGATAAGGATAACTGTTCGTTTGCAAACGCCTCCAGGCGCTGATTTCCTGCCATTTCCCGTCGTAGCACCTAGAGGTGCGTAGTACGCTCTCGCCAGCCCAGATCGGGACAGGCTGGGCCGACATCGAACATCAGGGCGAGCCTCGAGGATTCTAGGTGAGGCAGCGTGCCGTTGTAGCGAGGGAATGACGACATTCCGCTACTCTCGCGGCGTCATTCGCCGAGAATATTCGCGTGTCATTCCAGTCAAATCCGATCACGCTGCTGTGGTTGTTGATTTGCGAGAACTCATCGGTAAATTGTTGCTCGCTGGAAGAATCCACACTTGTATTGGGAGAATGGTCATAGAAGACGAAGAAGTAAGGGATTTTCGTGCAAAGGCATGGGATAATGCAATCCACGCAGAGGGTACTCGTGAGGTGTTTTCTCGGAGGTTCAACAGTTTATATCGGCTGACCCGCATCAGAGATTGGCTAGCATTCGCTGTGCCGATCTTACTTGCGTTTACCGCTACCGCTGAGTGGCTCGAAGCTGAACCCGCCGCAAAAAAGCTGATGTTTGGAATTTTGGGCGCTGCAGCTGCCGCACAACTCCTCTTGGCTCTTTGGTCATTGATCTCTCGCTGGGATGATAACTTGGCATACTGCAGCCGAGCCATGCGCGACAGCTACAATCTCAAAGAGGCGTGGAAGAAAATCGGGCGAAATGATGTATTAGACATTCGGCAAGAATACAGAATGCGTCAAAGCCAGCAGGAGAACATAGATTCCCATGATGTCCAGCAAAACATTTCCCCAAAAGAAAAGCAAATCGGCCTTAGGGCTGGCTTGATCGAAGTTCAACGAAAGTGCATTTGTGGGAACGAGCCAAAATCAAGAAATGTGCCGTTTTGGCCTCGTAGTAAATGCATACACTGCGGTGGAAACTAGGAGTAGAAATGAACGAAGAACTTAGAAAAATCCTGCACGGATATAATCAGCTGTCATTGGCTGACAGGAAAAAATTTCTTGAACGCATCAAAGACCAAACCTTCGAAGGCGGGTCGCTCAACGAACACGTTCAAAAAAGCGAACAGATCACGATGGGGCCGCTTGGCGGCGGATGCCCATGTTGCGGTCGAGGGTAAACGCTCAATAAGATTGAGCCAATCATAATATGCCGTTGTTTGTAGCAACTACTTTTCGCCGCGCCCGCCCACGGGCGCGTCTATCCGTGCCAGCGCTGAAGCCGCGGACCTCCTAAAAGACCTGAAGTCTTGGTAGAGGACGGGAGCGCTACAGCCCAGCGGCTCTGGTGATGTTGACACGAAACCGGTCTCTACGCCGCTGATAACGGCGAGTCATTTCTGCTGAGGCGTGGCCGAGCTGTTTTTGCACATGGCGCTCGTCGACTTCGGCCGAGGAGGCGAGGCCGGCGCGCAGCGAATGGCCGGCAAATTTGTCGCCCCGCTCGGCCTCGGAGAGGTCGCCGCGCACGCCGGCGGCGAGCGCCGTCTTCTTGACGAGGCGGGCCACCTCCTGGTCGTTCAGGCGGCCCGGCCCGACATCCTTGCCTTTCCCGGTCACGCGCCGGAAGAGGGGGCCTTTGGCAAGCTTGGCAAAGTTGATCCAGGTTTCGAGCGCGACGACAGGGCAGGTAGCATCCGAGGAACCGCGGCTGATCTCGACCTCCCGCCAGCCGGTCTTGCCACGCAGGGTGAGTAGCGCACCCTTGTCGAAGATCTCGATCCAACCGCGCCCATCGTCTGTCTGGTCGCGGCCAAGGTCAAGGCCGGTGATCTCCGAGCGGCGAAGGCCGCCAGCAAAGCCGATGAGCAGCATCGCCCGGTCGCGCAGGCCGCGCAGCGAGCCTCGATCGAGCGTCTCCAGCATGGCGATCAGATCCTCGGGCAGGATCGCTTCCTTCTGACGGGGCGGGGCGGCGTGTTTGTTACGAATGCCGGCCATGACAGTGGCGATTGCCCGGTCCTTGCGATCGAGTTTTTGCGTGCCGCGCTGGGCATAATTCCAGCCGATGGCGGCAAGGCGCCGCTCGATGGTCGAAACGCTGTTCGGCTTGCCGCCGCGCGTCGCCGTGCCAACGGCACTGCCTGAGGCGGTGCCACTGGCACAGGCGGTGATGTAGAGACCGACGACCTGCGGATCCGGGGGCAGGGGCGACAGGTTCTGGCGCCGGCACCAGGCGGAGAAATGCTTCCAATCCGCCGCATAGGCCCGCCGTGTATTGGCTGAACTGGCCGCCTCGACGTAGCCGCGGGCGCGCTCCGTGAGATCCTGCAGCTGGGCGGGCAGACCGGCAGTTGCCATGGGAAGAGGGGAAGGGAGGTCGGCCGAAGCCCCGGCCGCGGAAACATCAGTGGAATCCGCTGTGCTGTGCAGCGGCGCTGAGTGCTCCAGAGGGCCATTTTCGCTAGTCTCGTCGATGATTTGGGTCATCTCCTATTTAAAGAACAAAACGAACGATAAGGCAACGTTATCCATCATTATGCAGGAAAGACAGGTCGTGCGGTTAGTGCGCATAATTCTGGCATAAACTGCACACTTGGCATAGGGTGGCGGTCATGGATTCGCCCGTTATTCCACCCGTCGCCTTCGCGGCGCTCCCTGCCACCTTGCCCGGCTGGACCCTGCCGCGCGGCCGCGAGCCGGACGAACTTGCCGCCGCTTTCTCCGCCGGCATCGCCTTGAAATCGCTGGATGATCTCATTCGCTCCGAACCCGTCTGGGCCGGCTGCTGGCGCGCGCGCCAGGCCCTCAAATGTGCTGCCGTCGCGGTCCGGCTGATGGGCCGTAGCGAGGACGAGCCCGCCTTGCGCGACGCCGTTTGTTGACGACCGCCGGCGACGATCCCGGCCCGGCCGGAAAGGTGTTTTTGGCCACCAAAAGGCTTTCCACCCGAAAACCCGCCTTTTCCTCGAAAGCGGTGGCCGAGCTTGCCGATCTATTGGGGCTTGCCTGGGACGATCGGCTCACCACGGTGGTCGACCATGCCGACGATGCGCTGCAATCGGGCCGCCCGGCGCCTCTTGCCGCGGCGGACTCGGTCACGGCCCTACATGCCGTGCGGCCGGATGCCGAACCGCTCGGCTGGATGCTGGCCGATCTGCTGATCGCGGCGCAGCTGAAATGGGATTGTGCCATGCCGCTGCTGATGGCCGAGCGCTATGGGCCGGCCTTCAAGACGCTTGGGGGCAGAGGCCGCGTTCGCCCCGGGGGAAGCTGCCTTTGCCCGGGCCGTCTGCCTTGCCCTCGTTGAAGGGATAGGATCGGCCCTGCGCACCGCCGGCGAGATTGCTCGGCGGGCCGGGACGCTGCGCACCGCGGCGTCAAAGGTTCGCACGAGGGGCGCCGGCGCCGTCATCCAAGCGCTTCTCGATCAGGACGCCGTCGCCGCCTCGGCGCCTGGCAGCAATCTCTCGCGCTGGGCGGCGACCCCGGCTGTTCAACCGGCTGGGCCGCGGACCACGTCCTAGCGCAAACTAGGCGACCACCTTGCGACGGACCTATCGCGTTTCAATGTGGCACATGGCCGATGAGGTATTGAAAATTCGGGGTCCATCGTTGGCTGTGGAGCCTCACGTTCACAGCGACCATCAAATCTGCCGAGCGTGAGGTATCCACCTATGCGCTGACGGGTTGCCTTCCTTTGGAGCAAGGGCTCTGTCTTCTGGGAAATAGCGATGTTGTCCGATTTGGAAAAAGCTTTTTAAATTCAGTTATATAAATGTCAGCTGGCTTCGTCTAGCACATCGAGAATTTTCCTAAAATTTGAATCAAAAGTAATTCAAATACTGATTAAATTTGATTGATGTTTTATTTTCATTTAGTGCATGTTCTACCTTGATTTAAACTAAATTATTCTTCTAATTTTTGCGCAAGATCAAAGTATCAATGTCATTGTCCCATTATTGAACGAGGACAGAACAATGACAAAAGCAATCAAGGTCAGTGCACTCGCATTTCTTTTCTCCATGGTCGCCGCACAGGCCATGGCCCTTCCCGCGGCGATGGAACTCGCTGGCAAGACTAGCCAGCCGATCGGCCACTATACATTCTGCAAGAAATATACCGAAGAATGCCAGCCCAACGGCGAGGACAAGGGCCCGATGGCTCTAACACAGGAAAACTGGAAGACTATCGTCAACGTGAACTATAACGCGAACGTGGATTATCTGCCACTGACGGACATGGAAATCTACGGCGTTGAAGAACTCTGGACCTACCCGCAAAGTGCCGCCGACTGCGAGGATTACGTTCTGATTAAGCGTAAGAAGCTTATCGAGGCCGGGATCTCGCCTTCCAACTTGCTGATCACCGTCGTCGTTCAGCCGAGCGGACAGGGCCACGCGGTGCTGACCCTTCGTACCGATCGCGGCGATTTCGTGCTCGACAATATGCGCAACAAGATCCTGCTCTGGTCGGACACCGAGTACCGATATCTGAAGCGTCAGTCCTCAGCCGATGCCGGCAAGTGGATCAAACTGCAGGACGGTCGTGCCGACGCCGTCGGTAGCGTCAAGTAGCGCCGCCGACTTCCCGAACTCACCGCTTTGAGGACGTGTCCGGACCCACTGTTACGATTGTCTATGGCGCTGACAACACCCGCTCTCGATCGTGTTCATCCCGCGTGAGAATCGAACGGTCAATCGCGATCCAAGGTAGAGCAATGGTTTCCGGATCCCGGCAACATGTTTCGGACAAATTGGCGCACGCGAGATATCCTGCTTTTTTTGAGTTGGCTTCTTTGATAAATCCTCGCCTTGTTTTATCACTATGAGCAGACATGCAACATGATGTCGGTCGGCCGGAAGATCGTGATTTTTCTGTTGATGATCTCTTTCCAGGTCGTCTCAGGCAATGCTTTTGCGAAGCCGCATATCGATGGTTCCTCTCTTCAGATCGTGGTTGCGCTGAACGCCAACGAAACCAGGCTCTTTCCCGAGAGTAAGGTTTTGGCCGTTTCCGATGCCGACCAACATGTTCGGAACTGGCAGCCGTCTGCTTATGTCGACTTGAACGAGCATAAGGCATGCGAGAAGCTTGCCTTCATCCTCCCCGCGCAACCGCGGTTCGAGAACCAGTACTATCTGATCCCACACCCTCCAAAGTCGTAAAAAAAGCGAATAACCCGGCAGCCCGTCAAGCCTTGCGCTTGTAGCCGGCTTCGCCGCATTGCGCCCATTGTTCCGGAATCTGTCATCCGGCAGCTCCGTGCCTCGGGTGTACCATTGCGGACAGACGCCACCGGGGCAACCGGGAACCTCTTTCATTCAAAGACCCGAGGTTAATTCCAGGGAGTCAGAAGTGCTTCTCTCCAAGAAGTTCGTTCGCCTTGCCGTTGTCGTCCCGCTGTTGCTCCTGCTGGGCGGTTGCAAAATGGTCGTCATGTCGCCTTCAGGCGATATCGCAAGGCAACAAGCGGATCTTATCGTTGTCTCGACGCTATTGATGCTGCTCATCATCGTACCGGTGATGTTTCTCACCCTCTTTTTCGCTTGGCACTATCGCCAGTCTAACAAAAGGGCGAAATACGACCCCAAATGGCACCATTCGACTGCTCTCGAGGTAGTGATCTGGTCGGCGCCATTGGCCATCATCATCGTGCTTGGTGCGATCACCTGGATCAGCACTCACAAACTCGATCCCTATCGTCCGCTCGACCGGATCGATGCGCAACGGCTGGTCACGGAAGATACAAAGACCATGACCGTGGAAGTCGTGGCGCTCGACTGGAAGTGGCTGTTCTTCTACCCGGAATATGGCATCGCTACAGTCAACGAACTCGCAGCGCCGGTGGACGTTCCGATCAGCTTCAAGATTACGTCATCATCGGTCATGAACGCTTTTTATGTTCCGGCGCTCTCGGGCATGATCTATGCTATGCCGGGCATGCAGACACGTCTCCATGCGGTCATGAACGTTCCTGGTGACTACGAGGGGCTTTCGGCCAATTACAGCGGCGGCGGCTTTTCGCAGATGCGCTTCAAGTTCCGCGGCTTGACCCAGGCTGACTTCGACACCTGGGTGACGCAAGTGAAGCGGGTAGGCACCACGCTTAATCGCGACAGCTATATGAAGCTGGAAAAGCCGAGCATCAAGGAGCCAGTGCGTTACTACGCCAGCGTCGACAGCGGACTCTACGATTCGATCCTGAATCTCTGCGCCACCCCCGGCACGATGTGCATGAACCAGATGATGCATATCGACAAGATGGGCGGTGGCGGTCTCGAAAGCGAGAAGAACAGGGAGAGGCTCGACTACGATACGCGCCGCGCGCCGCTCAGAGGTCTCGATGTATTCTATCCGCCTTTGACACCCGAGGCCGACGGAATTCAGGACGATGCCGTAACAGGATCAGCCTCCGAAGCAAGTGCGGTCACTGACGACCGAAGCGCCATGACCGCGTCGGAAGCGAGCCAGGCAGCAGTTGGCCATGTCATGCCAAACGGCACGGTCATGGACGGTAGTGTCCCGGCAAAAAACAGCACGCAAGGTGTCTCATTCGCGCGAACCAATGACATCTCCAATCCATGACCATCGGTTGACAGATACTGGAAACACGAATGCCTACGAACATCAGCATAATGGAATTCATTTTCGGCAGGTTGTCATGGGAGTCCCTTGCCTTCCTGCACGAGCCCATCCTCATGGTTACCTTCATCGTCGTCGCCATCGGCGGCGCCGCGATCCTCGGTACCGTCACCTACTTCAAGCTCTGGGGCTACCTTTGGAGGGAGTGGTTCACCAGCGTGGATCACAAGAAGATCGGGATCATGTACGTGGTCCTCGCGCTCGTGATGCTGCTACGGGGATTTGCCGATGCGATCATGATGCGCATCCAGCAGGCGATTGCCTTCAGCGGCAACGAGGGTTATCTGACGCCGAGCCACTACGACCAGATATTTACGGCGCATGGCGTCATCATGATCTTCTTCGTGGCCATGCCGCTGATCACTGGCCTGATGAATTATGTCGTGCCGCTGCAGATCGGCGCCCGCGATGTCGCCTTCCCCTTCCTCAACAACTTCTCTTTCTGGATGACTGTGGGCGGAGCCATCATCGTGATGATGTCGCTCTTCGTTGGGGAATTCGCCCGTACGGGCTGGCTCGCCTATCCGCCGCTCTCCGGCGCGGACTACAGTCCCGGCGTCGGCGTCGATTATTATATTTGGGGGCTACAGGTGGCCGGTGTCGGGACGACCTTGTCTGGCATCAACCTCATCGCGACCATCGTGAAGATGCGCGCGCCGGGCATGTCCTTCATGAAGATGCCGGTTTTCACATGGACCTCGCTTTGCTCCAACATCCTGATCGCCGCGACGTTCCCTATCCTTACGGCGACGCTCGCCCTTCTTTCGCTCGACCGTTACGTGGGAACAAATTTCTTCACGAATGATCTTGGCGGCAATTCGATGATGTATATCAATCTCATCTGGATCTGGGGCCATCCGGAGGTCTACATCCTCGTTCTGCCGGCCTTCGGCGTTTTCTCGGAAGTCGTATCGACTTTCTCCGGCAAGCGCCTGTTCGGATACACCTCGATGGTCTACGCGACCGTCGTCATCACCATCCTGTCCTATCTCGTGTGGGCACACCACTTCTTCACGATGGGTTCCGGCGCCTCTGTCAATGCCTTCTTCGGCATTGCCACGATGATCATCTCGATCCCGACCGGTGCGAAGATGTTCAACTGGCTGTTCACGATGTATCGAGGCCGCATCCGCTACGAGCTGCCCATGTACTGGACGATCGGCTTCATGGTCACATTCGTGATTGGAGGTATGACAGGTGTGCTTCTTGCCGTTCCTCCCGCGGATTTCGTGCTCCACAATTCGCTGTTCCTGGTTGCCCATTTCCACAATGTGATTATCGGTGGTGTATTGTTCGGTCTGCTCGCGGGCATTGTCTATTGGTGGCCTAAGGCGTTCGGCTACAGGCTCGATCCCTTCTGGGGCAAGCTGAGCTTCTGGTTCTGGCAGATCGGTTTCTTCTTTGCCTTCATGCCGCTCTACGTGCTTGGCCTGATGGGCGTCACTCGCCGCGTCAGCCAGTTCGACGATCCGTCGCTACAGATCTGGTTCATCATTGCAGCTTTTGGCGCTTTCCTGATTATGCTCGGCATCGTGGCGTTCCTGGTCCAACTCTTCGTCAGCTATGTGAAACGTGATCAACTGAAGGACGAGACAGGCGATCCATGGGATGGCCGCACGCTCGAATGGTCCACCTCATCCCCTCCACCTGAGTATAACTTCGCCTTCACTCCAATCGTTCATGACCTCGATGCATGGTCGGATATGAAAGAGCGAGGTCATGAACGCCCGGTCGATGGTTTCCAGGCCATCCATATGCCGAAAAACACAGGTACTGGCGTTGTTCTCAGCGGGCTTAGCGTCGTTCTGGCTTTCGCTCTGATCTGGTACATCTGGTGGCTGGCGGCGCTGTCCTTCGTGGCGCTCATGAGCGTCGCGATTGCCCATACCTTCAATTACAAGCGGGACTACCACATCCCAGTCGAGACGGTCGTCGAGACGGAGGCCGCCCGCACCGACCTGCTTGCAGGAAGGGCATGAGACCATGAACCAAACTCACGACACTTCGTCGGTAAAGCCGGAATTCTACCAGAAACAGGAACGTCATCCGGAAAATGCCACCAGCCTGGGCTTCTGGATTTATCTGATGGGCGACTGCCTGATCTTTGCCGTCCTATTCGCCACCTATGGCGTGATCGGGCGCAATTATGCGGCAGGCCCGTCGCCGGCCGACCTGTTCGACCTGACGCTCGTCTCCATCAATACGGCATTCCTGCTTCTGTCGTCGATCACCTTCGGTTTCGCCATGCTGCAGATGGAGCGTGGCGCCAGATCGGAGACGCTTTTCTGGCTGGCCGTTACTGGTCTCTTCGGCCTCGCCTTTATCGGGCTGGAACTCTACGAGTTTATCAAGCTGATCGGGGAGGGGGCCACGCCGCAGCGCAGCGGCTTCCTGTCGGCCTTCTTCGTCCTCGTTGGAACACACGGCCTTCACGTCACCATTGGCATTGTCTGGCTTGTGACGCTGATGGTGCAAATCGCCAGGTATGGACTGAGCTCGGAAAACTGCCGGCGGCTCTCTTGCCTCTCCATGTTCTGGCATTTCCTCGACGTAGTCTGGGTGGGCGTGTTTTCCGTCGTCTACCTGATGGGAGTTTTGATATGAGTTCGAATCCACACGCCCACGCGCACGGCAACCATGATCATGACCATCAACACGGTGGGCTCGGCCATGGCGGGACGCATGGGTCCTTTCGTGGCTACGTAACGGGCTTCCTACTTGCTGCGATACTGACCGCGATTCCGTTTTGGCTGGTGATGGGTAATGTCCTTGAAAACAAGACCGCGACGGGCGTCTTGATCATACTCTTCGCTGCGGTGCAGATCGTGGTCCACATGATCTACTTCTTGCATATGAACTCCCGCGCGGAAGGCGGATGGACGCTGATGGCGCTAATTTTCACCGTCGTCATCATCTTTATCGCGGTTTCCGGCTCATTGTGGATCATGTACCACCTTAACGCGAATATGATGCCGATGACACCAGAAATGATGAAGAATATGCCGTAGCCAGCTCGCCAAGAACCCCGCTTACAGAACGAACAGACAGTCTTGGTTTAAAGTGGATCGCCTGGGAAGCGGTGCAGCGCATCAACCAGCCCGCGGAGATCCTCGCCGGTCCGATGCTCGTTGTCGCGACCATCGGTCTCGTCGTGAACCTTATCGGCGCCTATGCGCTATGGTCCGGCGACAGCGGTGACAGCAACCTGCGTGGCGCGCTCCTTCACGTCGTCGGCGACCTTCTCGGATCGGTCGGCGCCATTGTGGCGGCCATCGGCATCATGCTCACCGGATGGAGTGTTCTTGACCCGCTTCTCTCGGTGCTGGTCGCCGGCCTCGTCATCCGCTCGGCCTGGGGGCTGGTTTCCGATTCCATCCGCGTGCTCCTGCAGGCCACGCCGAAAGGCATCAATGCCGATGAAATCGAAGCGGGCCTGCAGAATCTACCGGGCATCGCCGAGGCGGGCGACTTCCATGCATGGACCTTGACGGACGAAAGCATCGTCGCGACCGTCCACGTCAGCCCTAAGGAGGGGATCGACCCATTGACCCTGCCGTCGGTCGTCGCGTCCTTTCTCAAGGAAGGGCACGGCATCGATCATGTCACGGTCCAGGTGGACCCGCGGGGCGCGCTTCTCGCCCGGCACGCGTGATCGTGCCCTTCAATCAGCCGTCTGATCCAAAGCGATCCTGGTTGAAGGTGCTCGCAGTCGAAAGAGTGTGGGCAAACCTGAAAAAAAAAGTCTCTTGAAGCTCTAGTCGCTAGAGAGAGTAAACGTTGCCAAAAAGCTCGCGGACAAATGGGTATCGAGGCATGAAACACATGGCCGCTGCAACGCTCAGGGCGCAATTGAACCGATTCCGGCCGCAGCTGGGGGATCTTGTTACGAGCATTGTGGTAGCGGTTTACCTGCTGCTGTTCCTTAATGCCACCTTCTGGTCCAAGGCGGGGCTCTACCTGAAAAATGATCCTTCGGCCTATGCGGCGCTTTGGGTCGCCATCTTCGCGCTTTTTGCAATTGGCACAGTAGCTGTTTCAATAAAGTACATCATCAAACCGGTTCTCATACTCTACATTGCCGTGGCGACGGCGGCGGCGTGGTTTACGGATACCTACGGTGTATTTGTGGACACGGATATGGTGCGCAACGCTTTTGAAACGACCAAGGCGGAATCACAAGATCTGCTCACTCCAGGGCTCATTAAGCATTTTGCACTCTATTTCTTCCTGCCGACCGCATTTCTGACCTGGATACGCATCGTCCATCAGCCGTTCGGCCGTAAGATTCGTCAAAACGCGATAACGATCTTCGTCTGCTTTCTAGTTTTCGTGAGTTTGGGCGCGGCATTCTACAAGCCGTACTCAGCAGTTGTTCGTACCAAAAGAGATCTGATAAAAACGCTCAATCCAATCACGCCGCTTGTTAGCACGACAAAGTATATCCTCGGCGCAAGCCAGGAGATCATCATATCGGTGAAGCCGGTGGGTGGGGATGCAAAAATTGATGCGCGAGCAGATGGTTCCACCAAGCCTCGCGTCGCTATCATCGTCGTGGGAGAGACGGCACGCGCCGCGAACTTCTCCCTGGACTCGTACGCGCGTGAGACCAATCCGGAGCTCGCACGGCAAGACGTCATTTACTTTTCGAATGTTTCAAGCTGCGGCACGGCCACTGACGTTTCCTTACCCTGCATGTTCTCCAATCTGAAGCGATCGGGTTACGACCATAAGACCGGATTGGAGAACGAGAACGTCCTCGATGTTCTCGTCCGTGCGGGGGTTGATGTGACCTGGATGGAAAACAATACCGGCAGCAAGGGTGTTGCCGACCGAGTTCGCAACGTGATCATTACAGGATCGTCCGATTCACGGTTCTGCAAGGACGGTGACTGCAAGGACGAGATATTCTTGGAGAAGATCGATGAATGGCTGAACGGGATTACGAAGGACAGCGTCCTGGTGTTGCATCAACTCGGCAATCATGGTCCAGCTTACTACGAGCGTTATCCGGATGCGTTTCGAAAATTCATTCCTGACTGCCGGACGACGGAGCTTTCCCGATGCAAGGACTCGGAGATCGTCAACGCTTATGACAACGCCATTCTCTATACGGATTTCATCCTATCGAAGATCGTAGAACGTCTGAAGGCGCGGACAGTGACGCTATCCACCGGCTTCCTCTACGTTTCGGACCATGGCGAATCGCTCGGCGAGAATAATCTATACCTGCATGGCACGCCCTACTTCATGGCGCCAGACGAACAGACGCGTGTGCCGCTGATCGCATGGTTCGATCGGCAATTCGCCTCATCCATGGGGTTAAATCTCGATTGCCTGAAAAAATCTGCGACGATGCCGTTGTCGCACGATAATCTCTTCTCCAGCTTGCTTGGCATGATGAACGTCACGACCAAAGCCTACGAGCGTGATCTCGACATGTTCGCCGCCTGTCGCGGGGCATTGGCGGCCCTCCCGGGCTCCTGACCTCATTCAGAAACCTAAGAGCATATCGGGGGCGTGGTCGCCCGGCGTCGTGAGGCTTTTCAGCATACACAATCGTTGGCCTAATGTTTACGATATAGCCGCGCGAACGGTGACATTGTTCCGCGCGGCTATATCGTGAACGCGAGCTGGTCGGGATCGGCAGCGGACTCTTCGGCGAACGACGACACGGTGATGCCGAGAAGACGGATACCCTTTTCGGTCGGGAAAAGGCCATCGAGCAGCGCCAGTGCAATCGCTTCCATCTCACCCGCCGCCGCGACCGAGACGGCTGCCGTCCTGCTGCGGGTGATGGTCTGGAAGTCGGCATACTTCACCTTCAGCGTGACCGTTTTCCCGCGAAGGTCCTTTGCCTCACAATGCCGCCAGACCTTTTCGACCAGAGGTGTGATCTCTGCGCGCGCCGCCTGCAGATCGAAGATGTCGGTCATGAAGGTGTCTTCGGCCCCGACGGATTTGCGCGGGCGGTCCGGCTGGACCGGGCGATTATCGATGCCGCGGGCAATGTCGTGATACCAGCGCCCGGATTTTCCGAAATGCTCCTGAAGGAAGGCGAGGGGCTTCGCCTTCAAGTCGGCGCCCGTAAGGATGCCGAGCTTCTCCATCCGCGCCGCGGTCGCCGGCCCGACGCCATGAAACTTCTTGACCGCCAACTCATCGACAAAGCCGGGTCCATGTCTCGGCGTGATGACGGCCTGACCGTTCGGCTTGTTGAGGTCGCTCGCCATCTTGGCGAGGAACTTGCAATAGGAAATGCCGGCCGATGCATTGAGGCCGGTGACCTCCTTGATGCGCGCCCGGATGATCGTTGCGATTTCAGTGGCGATCGTGATGCCCTGCTTGTTTTCCGTCACATCCAAATAGGCTTCGTCCAAGGAGAGCGGTTCGATGAGGTCCGTGTGCTCGGAGAAAATCTCGCGGATTTGCCCGGAGACGGCGCGGTAGACGTCGAAGCGCGGCGGCACGAAAATCAGGTCCGGGCAGCGCCGTTTGGCCGTGACGGAGGGGAGGGCAGATCGAACACCGAAGGCTCGTGCCTCGTAACTGGCGGCAGCGACGACGCCGCGCGCCGCGGAGCCGCCGACGGCAACCGGCTTGCCGCGCAGTTCCGGGTTATCGCGCTGTTCGACAGAGGCGTAAAAGGCATCCATGTCCACATGGATGATGCGCCGGACCCGCTCTTCGCGTTCCGCATCCACTGCCGTCGTCTCGATCGCGTCCTGCTTGTCCATCGCCCCAGATCGCGTGTTCTCGCATCTTTCCGGATTGCATCATTGCCACATCGAGCGCATCCGCGCGCCGACATCGATGCGGACGTTCCGCGTGCTCCGTTCGCCGGCGGCTGCGCTGACCTTGGGCCAGCTCGTCGTCTCGAAGAATTGCAACAGGGTTGCCGGGATGAAACGGCTTTTCGAGGCCGAGACGTAACGATCGCCCTGGGAATTCTGCCCATAGGTATAGAAGCGCTGCGGCGTGATGAGGGCGAGGCTGTCGCGCGCACGCGTCATGCCGACATAGAGGAGCCGGCGCTCCTCCTCCAGTTCGGCCGTTGTCCCCGTGCCGAGGTCGGACGGAATGCAGCCGTCGATGACGTTGAGCATGAACACCGACCGCCACTCCTGGCCTTTGGCCGAATGGATGGTCGAAAGGATCAGATAGTCCTCGTCGAGCAGCGGCACGCCGGCCTGGTCGCTGGTGGCGTCCGGCGGATCGAGGGTCAGCTCCGTCAGGAAGCGTTCCCGGCTCGGATAGCCGCTGGCGATCTGCTCTAGTTGGAGCAGGTCTGCCTTGCGCGTGTCGGCATCCTCATGGATGCGGTCGAGATGCGGCTCGTACCACATCCGCACCGTGCCGATCTCGGCCGGCCAGCCGGCCTCGGCCTTGCGCAAGGCGGAAACGAGCGTGATGAAGGTGGGCCAGTCCTCCCCGCTCTTGGGCGGCGGCGGGATCTCGGCGAGCGACTGAAGCGGCTCCGGATCGGCGGCGATCGTGTCGAGGATCCGGCCGGCCGTCTGCGGCCCGACGCCCGGAAGAAGCTGGAGCACCCGGAAGCCGGCAACGCGATCGCGCGGGTTCTGGGCAAAGCGTAGAACGGCGAGCAGGTCCTTGACGTGGGCGGCATCGAGGAATTTCAAGCCGCCGTACTTCACGAAGGGCACGTTCCGGCGGGTCAGCTCGATTTCCAGCGCGCTGGAATGGTTGGAGCTGCGGAACAGCACGGCCTGCTGCTTCAGGGGAACACCCACCTCGCGGTTGGCCAGCACCTGCTCAACGATATAGGCGGCCTGGTCCGTCTCGTCCTTCACCGTCACAAGCATCGGCCGCTGCTCCGATGCGCGATCGGTCCAGAGGTTTTTCGTGTAGCGCTCGCGTGCCAGGCCGATGACGCCGTTGGCGGCGGCGAGAATCGGCTGCGTCGAACGGTAGTTGCGGTCGAGCGTGATGACGTCGGCCGGCTTCGGCGAGAACTCGTTCGGGAAATCGAGGATATTGCGTATAGTCGCCGCGCGAAACGAATAGATCGATTGCGCGTCGTCGCCGACGACCGTGAGACCACGCCCGCCCGGCTTCAGCGACATCAGGATGGCAGCCTGCAGGCGATTGGTATCCTGGTATTCGTCGACCAACACGTAGTCGAAGCGACCGCCGACGTCGTCCGCCAGGTCCGGGTCGGAGACCATCTGCGCCCAGTAGAGGAGGAGGTCGTCGTAATCCATGACGTTCTGCGTCTGCTTGGCTTCGACATAGCCGGCAAAAAGCTCCTTCAGCTCGCGCTCCCATTCCACAGCCCATGGATAGGAGGCCTTCAGGACCTCGCCGATCGACGTCTCCGAGTTCACCACCCGCGAATAGATCGCGATGCAGGTGCTCTTGGTGGGGAAGCGGTTTTCCGTTTTCGAGAATCCGAGCTGGTGGCGGACAATGTTCATCAGGTCCGCGCTGTCCTCTCGGTCATGGATCGTGAAATCGACACCGAGCCCAATCTGTTCCGCATACATGCGCAAGAGCCGAGCACCGATGCCATGGAAAGTCCCCGCCCAGGCGAGCGCATCGGTCATGATCGCGGCATTGTCGCCGAGCACCTGCCGGCAGATCCTCTGCACGCGGCGCGTCATTTCCGAAGCCGCGCGGCGGGAAAACGTCATCAGCAGGATGCGGCGCGGATCGGCGCCATTAACGATCAGATGCGCGACGCGGTGCGCCAGGGTATTGGTCTTGCCCGATCCAGCGCCGGCGATGATCAGCAGCGGCCCGCCGATTGCGCCATCCGCCAGACCGACGCCATGCTCGACCGCCTCCCGCTGGCGGTCGTTGAGTTTGTCGAGATATACCGTCGTCATGTGTCCCCAGCGCCTGAGAAAATTTTCCTGTCCCTCCGAGCGCCGGATATCCCCTTGATGCAGCTATTGGATTCGTTTCAACGCCTTAGCCGCGAGAGGAGCTCCCGCTCGGAAGCCCGATTGACTCACTTCGTCAATCGGAACAAATAAAGAACGTATCAGCTTAAAGGACGGCTGAAAACCCTGAAGGAGCAACAATTCTGCCGTGGCCAACCCTGCCCTCAATCCCGTGCTTGCCGAGCTTCGCGAGCGCATTGGCCAGCTAGAAGGCGGGGCCGCGCCCGCCCGCTCCGTGCTGCCCTTCGCGGTTCCGGAGATCGATCGGGCCTTGCCGGGCGGAGGGCTGACCATCGGCGCGTTGCATGAGGTTGCCGGCGGGGGAGGCGGCACGGTCGATGGAGCGGCCGCGGCGCTGTTTTCCGCCGGCGTCGCCGCCCGGACGAAGGGCAAGGTCTTGTGGTGCATGACGCGCCCGGACCTCTTCTTCCCGGCGATCTCGCAGGCCGGCCTTCATCCTGACCGGGTCGTGTTCTGCGAAAGCGATCGGGAGGAGGAGGTGCTGTCCTCCATGGAGGAAGGGCTGTCTTTCGGCGGTCTTTCCTGCGTCGTCGGCGAGCTGGTCCGCCTGTCGATGACCGCCTCGCGCCGCTTGCAGTTGGCGGCGGAGAAGACGGGAACCATGGCGATCGTGCTGCGGCGCTGGCGGCGGCAGAACGAGGCGTCGGATTATGGGCAGCCGACGGCCTCGACGACGCGGTGGCGCATCAGCAACCTGCCGTCGGAACGATTGCCGGTGGCCGGCGTCGGGCGGGCGCGCTGGCTGGCGGAACTGATGCGCGTCAAAGCAGGCGAATGCGCCGAATTCGAAATTGGAGCCCCCGATGACAAGGGTCGTATCTGTCTACTTCCCACATCTGGCGACAGAGCGGATCAGACGGCACGCTGGCGAAGCCTTGCCGGCTGACAAGCCGCTCGTCGTGATCGCGCGGCGTGGATCGAAGCGCTGGATCTCGGCTGCCGATCCGGCTGCCATGAAGCTCGGGCTGCGCGTCGGAATGCCGGCCAGCAAAGCGCAGGCCATGGTTGCCGATCTCATGATGGTCGATGCAGCACCGGCCGAAGATGCGGCCGCGCTCGAGCGGCTGGCGCTATGGGCGCTCCGTCAATATAGCCCGGTGGTCGCCGTCGATGGCGCCGACGGCTTGGTCATCGACACCGAGGGCGCCGACCATCTTCACGGTGGCGAGGATCTTCTCATCACGGGCTTGGTCAATCGTCTGCGTGGCCATGGCCTCACAGCAAGGGCGGCGGTCTCCGACACCTGGGGCGCGTCGCACGCCATCGCCCGGCTGATCTCCGCGGAGACGACGGTGGTTCCGGTCGGCAATGTGTCGAAAGCCATGGTCGACCTGCCGATCCTCGCCTTGCGGCTTCCGACCGAGACGGTCCAGAGCTTGCGGGTTCTCGGCGTCGATACGGTTGGCCAACTTTCCGCCATGCCGCGCGCGCCGCTCACCCTGCGCTTCGGCCCGGACCCTGCACGCCGGCTCGACCAGTTGTTCGGGCGCATCGCCGAGCCGATCGAACCGATCCGGACGCCGGAGCTGGTCGAGGTGTCGAAAAATTTCGCGGAACCGATCGGCGCGCCGGAAACCATCGCGAAATATGTCCGGCGCCTGGTCGACGAGCTCTCGGCCAAGCTGGCGGAAAACGGCCTCGGCGCGCGGCGCTGCGACCTCGCCATCCATCGTGTCGACAACACGCGTCAGCACCTTCGCGCCGGTCTCGCCAAGCCGGTCCGCGATCCCACGCGGCTGTCGAAATTGCTCTGTGACCGTATCGAGACCATCGATCCCGGATTCGGCATCGAGAAGCTGGTGCTCGTCGCCGTCTTCGCCGAGCCGTTGGAAGAGCGGCAGGTGGTCTCATCGCTCGTCGAGGAGGAGATTGCCGACATCACGCCGCTGGTCGATATCCTGGGCAATCGTGGTCATCGGCTCTTCAGGGTCGCGCCGGTGGCGTCCGATGTGCCGGAGCGTTCCGTTCGACGGATTTCAGCGACCGCACCCGACATCGGCCAGACCTGGGCCAACAAGTGGCCGCGTCCGTCTCGGCTCCTCGCAAACCCCGAGCGCATCGATGTCATGGCGCTCCTGCCGGACCAGCCGCCGGTCGTGTTCACCTGGCGCGGCAAAAGGCGAAAGGTCGTTCGAGCCGACGGCCCGGAACGCATTTTCGGCGAATGGTGGATGCGGCCGCGCGAGTTCCAGGCGGTAAGGGACTACTTCGTCGTCGAGGATGAGCTTGGCGAGCGCTACTGGGTCTATCGCGCCGGCGACGGCATTGATCCGGAGACCGGCTCGCACCTTTGGTTTGTGCATGGGGTCTTCGGGTGATGCGGTATGCAGAGCTTCAGGTCACGACGCATTTCTCGTTTCTGCGCGGTGCTTCCAGCGCCGACGAGCTGTTCGCCGCCGCGGCCGCGCTGGGTATCGAAGCGCTCGGTGTTGTCGATCGCAACAGCCTCGCCGGCGTTGTGCGCGCCTGGGAGGCCGCCAAGGCGAGCGGCGTACGCCTCGTCGTCGGGTGCCGGCTCGATCTCACCGACGGCATGTCGGTTCTCGTCTATCCCATGGATCGACCGGCCTATTCGCGGCTGACGCGGTTGCTGTCGCTCGGTAAGGCGCGCGGTGGCAAGGGCAATTGCCTGATCGATTTCGCGGATGTCTCCGAGCACGCCGCCGGCATGATCGGCGTGCTGGTCCCGGATGAGGCCGACGAGACCTGCGCGGTGCAACTGCGCAAGATGGCCGATCTCTTCGGTGATCGCGCCTATGTGAGCCTATGCCTGCGCCGCCGGCCGAACGACAAGCTGCGTCTGCACGGCATCGCCACGACGGCGGCCCGTCACAAGGTCAGAACGATCGTCACCAACGATGCGCTGTTCCACGAGCCGGGCCGCCGCCAGCTCCAGGACGTTGTGACCTGCATCCGCACGCGCACCACCATCGACGACGTCGGTTTCGACCGCGAGCGCCACGCCGATAGGCATCTCAAACACCCCGATGAGATGCAGCGGCTCTTTGCCAATTATCCCGAAGCGCTGGCCCGCACCCGCGAAATCGTCGATCGCTGCAAATTCGATCTCAAGGAGCTCCAATACCAATATCCGGAAGAGGCGATCGTGCCCGGTCTCGATCCGCATCAGTCGCTGGTGAAGTTTACGTGGGAAGGCGCAGATGGGCGCTACCCCGAGGGTGTGCCGGAGAAGGTGCGGAAATCCCTGCGCGACGAGCTGGAGCTGATCCGGACGATGAACTACGCGCCCTACTTTCTCACGGTGTTCTCGATCGTCCGTTTTGCCAGGTCGAAAGGCATCCTCTGCCAGGGACGGGGATCGGCCGCGAACTCGGCCGTCTGCTACTGCCTCGGCGTGACCTCCATCGATCCCGACACCAACGACTTGCTCTTCGAGCGTTTCATCAGCCAGGAGCGAGACGAGCCACCCGATATCGATGTCGATTTTGAACACGAACGGCGCGAAGAGGTCATTCAGTGGATCTACGAGACCTATGGCCGGAGCCGCGCGGCCCTATGTGCGACCGTCACCCGTTATCGGGCCAAGGGCGCGTTGCGTGACGTGGGCAAGGCGCTCGGTCTTCCGGAAGACATGATCGGGCAGCTCTCGTCGGGGATATGGAGATGGTCGGATGGCCTTTCCGAAAGCCAGCTGAAGGAGAACAATCTCAACACGGCCGATTACCGGCTGAAGCTGACGCTTGAACTAGCGCAGCAGCTCATGGGCGCCCCGCGCCATCTCGGCCAGCATCCGGGCGGGTTCGTCCTGACCCAGGATCGGCTGGACAATCTCGTGCCGATCGAGCCGGCGCGCATGGACGATCGCCAGGTGATCGAATGGGACAAGGACGACATCGAGGCGCTGAAGTTCATGAAGGTCGATGTGCTCGCCCTGGGCATGTTGACCTGCATGTCGAAGGCGTTCGCGCTGATGGCGGAGCACAAGGGCGACGTGCGCGATCTCGCCTCCATTCCCGCCGAAGATCCGCGGACCTATGCGATGATCCGCAAGGCCGACACGCTGGGCACCTTCCAGATCGAGAGCCGGGCGCAGATGTCGATGCTTCCAAGGCTGAAACCGCGCACCTTCTATGATCTCGTCATCCAGGTGGCCATCGTCCGCCCGGGGCCGATCCAAGGCGACATGGTGCATCCCTATCTCCGTCGGCGCGAGGGCAAGGAGCCGGTCGAGTATCCCACGCCGGAGTTGGAGGCCGTTCTATCGAAAACCCTCGGGATTCCGCTGTTTCAAGAGTCCGCGATGAAGGTTGCAATGGTCTGCGCTGGCTTTACCGGCGGCGAGGCCGATCAACTCCGAAAGTCCATGGCGACGTTCAAGTTCTCCGGTGGCGTCTCGAAGTTCAAGGACAAGCTCGTCGCCGGCATGGTCAAGAACGGCTATTCGGCGGACTTCGCCGAGCGGACCTTCAGCCAGCTCGAGGGATTTGGGAGCTATGGCTTTCCCGAGAGCCACGCCGCCAGCTTTGCCTTGATCGCCTATGCGTCGAGCTGGGTGAAATGCCACCATCCCGATGCCTTTTGTGCCGCGCTCCTCAATTCGCAGCCGATGGGATTCTACGCGCCGGCCCAGATCGTGTCCGATGCGCAGGCACATGGCATCGAAGTCCGGCCCGTCTGTGTCAATGCCTCGCGATGGGATTGCACGCTCGAGGATGAAGGTGACGGACACAAGGCTGTTCGCTTGGGTATGCGTATGGTGAAGGGGCTTTCGACGGCCGACGCTGCCCGGATCGTGACGGCGCGTGCCGATGAGCTGTTCACCTCCGTCGATGACGTCTGGCGCCGCTCCGGCGTTCCGACGGCCGCGTTGGTGAAGCTGGCGGAAGCGGATGCGTTTCTGCCCTCGCTTTGCCTTCAGCGCCGGGACGCGCTCTGGGCGATCAAGGCGTTGCGCGATGAGCCGCTCGCCCTCTGGACCGCAGCCGCCGAGCGCGAAGCCCGCCAGGTCGGCGAAGCCCAGGAGCCTGACGTGCAATTGCCCTCGATGCGGGCGGGGCATGAAGTTGTCGAGGACTATTCCCATATCGGATTGACCCTCCGTCAGCACCCGGTCTCCTTTCTCCGCGAGGATCTTCGCCGGAAAAGGATGGTGACCTGCGCCGAAGCTATCGCCGCTCGGGATGGCCAATGGCTGATGAGCGGTGGACTCGTCCTTGTGCGCCAGCGTCCCGGCTCGGCCAAAGGGGTCATGTTCATGACGCTTGAGGATGAGACTGGCATCATCAACGTGGTTGTCTGGCCAAACGTGTTCGAGCGCCAGCGACGGCTCGTTCTCTCAAGCTCGATGTTGGCGATCAACGGGAAGATTCAGCGCGAAGGTGACGTGGTGCACCTGGTTGCGCAACGGATCTTCGATCTTTCGGAGGACCTTGGCCGGTTGGGTGAGCGCGACGACCAGTTTCCCTTGCGCCACGGACGAGGCGACGAATTCGCCTATGGCAATGGCGCGCCAGATTCGCGTGGGCGGCCAAAGGAGGCAGTGCCGGCACGTGAGATATACGTGCCGGACTTGCTGATCGATCGGTTGAAGGTCACAAGTCGAAATTTCCATTGATCGCCCACACCCAGATGTGGTCGATCGGCAGAGGGTTAGATGCGAATGCGCGCTGTGTCGTCCAAAATCTCAATGCCCACGCCGAATTTTCCGCAGTGCTCCCGAAACCGCTGGAGAATCCTTTCCGCGTCGTGACCGTGGGCAAGCTCTGGTGCAAGGCGCTCTTCCAAAGCTTCGCTTTTCAAGGCTTCTGCACCACCGATAACGACCGGGTGAAATGAAACGCCGGCAACCTGGCCATCGTCGTCGAACGAGCACAGGCCAATCACACTCTCCCACACTTCACGCGCCCGCCATTTCGATTTCACGGATTTGACGTGGAAAATGAAATTGCCCAGACTGTAGAATATCGGCCGCCCGCGGTAGATTTCGATCGGCTGAAGGACGGGAGCGCCATGGCTCACGAACATGGCCGCCCCCGCGTCGATGCATTTCTTCGCGACGGCCCCCACCCATTCAGCCACCTGATACCAGTCCGCGGCCCAGTGATGGTGGTGCAGGTACGCGATGACTAGGCACCCTTCTTCGGACGCTGACGTGATCGCGGCGAGATTTCGGCAGAGGGAGTCTTCGTCGATTTTGACGTTTCGGCCGAACCGATCGGAGCGCCTGAATATCGCGCGGGCGATGCTCAGCTCAACCTCAGGATCGACATGTGGCGTGTCGTCAGGTTGGCTGTCATTGGCGAGGTCCATCGCTGTGTAGCCGACATTGTCGCGGATCGCGCGCAACTGCTCGAAAGCCTCGGCGTCGACATCGATCACCTTCGACAGCTTCAGCCGGTTAACGCCGGGGCGTTCAGGACGGCCGATGGAAGCATCCGCGGCGTACATGAAGTCAGGTCCAGGTCCCCCGTCCATGGCGACAAGGGCCACCTTCCGCCCGCCAACGAAGCCCTTCGCAGCGCGCGACGCCGCCGTCCGGTTGCGCCCGATGCCGGCGTGAAGGAACCCGCGCCTCTCCACCTCCTCCAGGGTGGAAAGAACGCCGGAGGGACCGAGGTCGAACGCATGGTTGTTCGACAGCGCAAGCCCTTGAAAGCCAAGTGCCTGCAATGCGTCCAGAGCATTAGGCTGGCTGCAGCCGAATACCGCACCTTTGAGCGGCCATCCTCCATGGTTGCCGAGTATCGTGCTTTCGAAGTTCGTGAAAGCGAAGTCGGCTCGCTGGAGCACCTCCTGGACTTCCCTGAAACCGGGCGTGCTGACGTCGCGGGTATCGTGTTTGATGAGTGATTGCCCGGTAACGGCGATCGTGAACCTGTTTATCATGACAGACCTTTCCTCGCTGCGCATGGACGCGGCGTGCAGATAGATGAAGAGCAAATTCGAGTTGTGCCCAATGCCTGCGACGTCGCTGCCGTCAATGCGTGAAACGCTTCGGGCGCGCGTCGATCAGGCTGCGCGTGTACGGGTTTTGCGAGCGCGAGAAGATGAACTCCGAGGGACCGGCATCTTCCACCTCGCCATCTTTGAAGATGTAGATTGAGCTGCAAAGCGCCTGCACCAGCGCCAGGTCGTGCGAGATGAAGAGCATCGAAATGGCCCGCTCCGCTACATTCTCCTTGAGCAGCGCGACAATCTCCGCCTGCACGGATACGTCAAGCGCTGACGTGGGCTCATCGGCAACGATGATCCGCGGGCCGGCGAGAAGGGCGCGTGCGATGCAGATACGCTGCTTCTGTCCCCCCGACAGTTGGTGCGGATATCGGCCGAGAAGGCTGTGTGCCAATTGGAGGCGATCCATCATATTGACCACATCCTGCCTCGGGTCGCCCGATTGGCGACTTCCGAACCGGACACTTTCCCGTAGCGTCTCTCCAATCGGCATGCGCGGATTCAGCGAGATCGCCGGATCTTGGAAGATCATCTGGACCTCACCGAGCAGACCGCTCCGACGGCCGGGCCGAGAAATGTCGAACCGCCTGCCGTCGATATCGAGATTGCCGCTGTTGGCAGTCTCCAGCCCGGCGATGATCCGGCCGATCGTGCTCTTGCCACTGCCGCTTTCCCCGACGATGCCGGTGATCGCGCCGCGCTCCAACACCACCGAAACGTTGCGCAACGCGGATTTGTGGGCCTTCCTCCTGAACCAGGCAAATCCGCTGGAGAAGGTCTTGGCGACGCCCCGGGCGGCGAGGATGGGCGGCGTATCGGTCTCGGCGACATGCTCCGCTGGACTATCCGACAACCGCAATCTGGGGACGGCGGCGAGGAGGCTGCGGGTATATGTGCGCTGTGGGGCGTCCAGTACCGATGCCGTGACGCCGGACTCCACAACCTTGCCGTGGCGCATGACAACCACCCGGTCGGTTATATCGGAGACGACGCCCATGTCGTGAGTGACAAGGATGATCGACACGCCGGTCTCGTCGACGAGTTCGCGCAGGAGCGCGAGGATTTGCTTTTGCACCGTCGCATCGAGGGCGGAGGTCGGTTCGTCGGCGATGATGATATCGGGTGCGCCGGCAAGTGCGATTGCGATCACAATGCGCTGGCGCTGACCGCCCGAGAACTGGTGGGGGTAGTTGTCATATCGTTCGCGCACATCCGGAATGCCGACGCGAACGAGCAAATCGAGGGCCATGGCCCGCGCTTCCTTGCGCAGCGTCTTGTCATTGTTGGCGAGGATAGCTTCTTCAACCTGGGGGCCGACGGCCATGAGCGGATCGAGAGATGCGGTGTGATCCTGGAAGATCGCAGATATCCGCCGTCCCCTGATTTCGGCCCATTGGTGTTCGTCCATTCCATCGAGCGTCTTGCCATCGAAGAGGATGGTGCCGGCCGTTCGCTCGAAATCTGCGGCAAGAAGACCAAGGATGGCGTTGCCAAGCGTCGACTTTCCCGCGCCGGACTCGCCGATCAGACCAAGGACTTCGCCGCGTTGCAGGCTGATGCTGACATCGTGGAGGATCGTCGTGGCGCCGGCTGGAGTGCGGTGTTTCAAGGTGAGATTGCTGACCATCAGCAAAGGATCACGCGTGTTGTCATGCGCCATGGGAACGCCTCCTGGGATCCAGCCGGCGCCGCAGGTCTTCGCCGACGAAGTTGATGCTTGCGATAAGACCGAACAGAGCAAGGCCCGGGAAAAGGCTGATCCAGTATTGGCCGGTCAGCAGGTACTGGAAGCCGTTTGCGACGGTGGAGCCGAGCGACGGCTTGTCGATCGGCACTCCGAGTCCGAGAAAGGAGAGGGTGGCTTCTAGCGCGACGGCATGGCCGAGTTCGATCGGGATCAGGGTGATGGCCGGGGCGATGCTGTTCGGAAGGAGGTGACGAAAGAGGATGCGATGGGTCGGCAGTCGCAGGAGCCGGGCCGCATCGAGATACGGCTTGCCGATCTCGCTGAGCGCCACCCCACGCGCAAGTCGGGCATAGGTTGCCCATTGCACGATGACGATTGCAAGGATGATGCGGTCGACGCCGGGACCGAGCGTGACGATCGCGATGAGGGCCACCAGGATGGTGGGCAGGCTTAGCTGGAGATCGACGATGCGCATGATAAGGGCGTCTGCCCACTTGCCGAAGTAAGCGGCGCTGACACCGAGCGTCAGCCCGATGAAGGCGGCAATCGCCGTGCTGGTGACCGCAACGAGAAGACTCAGGCGCAGGCCATAGAGTATGGTGCTGACGATATCGCGCCCAAGTCCGTCCGTTCCGAGCAGATAGGCGTAGCCAACGCCACTGACGGTTCCTGGTGGGGACGAAGCTTCCCACGCCTGGATCTGCAGCGGGTCATAAGGGTTTTGCGGCGCGATGAACGGTGCTGCGAGCGCCAGCAGAATGTAGGCGGCAAGCAGCACCAGCGAGAGGCTGAAGCGGTGTTGCCACGGATACCTCCACAATGTGCGAAGTGTTTCGGCCTTCATGAGTTCCCCTTTCAAGCGGAAAGGCGCACGCGCGGATCGAGCGCGGCATAGGTGAGGTCAACGAGGGCGTTCAGCCCGACGAAGGCGACGGCGACGAAGGCTAGGGTTGCCATCACGACCGGCCGATCGAGAAGCTGGATGGAGTCGATCAGAAGCTTGCCGACGCCGGGCCAGGCGAAGATCGTTTCCACCACCACCGCGAAGGCCAGCATCCCGCCGAACTGCATGCCGACGATGGTCACGATGGGAATGCTGATGTTCGGCAGGGTATGCCGGAACAGGACCCGCCGCGCTGACAGGCCCTTTGCCCGGCAAAACCGGATGAAATCCTGGCTTTCCACCTCAATAGTGCCCGCCCGCGCCAGTCGCGCGATAAGCGCGATCTTCGGAATGGCAAGGGCGAGGGCAGGCAGCGCCAGATGGCTGAGACCGTCGAAGGTGAGAAAACTCCACTCCCGGCCGAGCAGCGAGACTGTCTCACCACGGCCGCTTGAGGGAAACCAGCCCATGGCGAGTGCGCCGAGGAGGATGAGCATCATGCTCAGCCAGAAGGAAGGGATGCTAAGCGCAAACACGCTCGCGTTCAGGACGATGCGGTCAAGCAATCCCCCTTGCCGCCGACCGGCCAGAAGCCCGAGCAGAGTGCCGCACGGTGCGGCAATCAGCATGGCCGTCGACGCGAGTTCGAACGTTGCCGGCAGCTTGCTCATGACAAGCGAAAAGGCCGGCAGATGGTAGATATAGGACGTCCCGAAATTGCCGGTGACGACGTTGCCCATGAACAGGAAATACTGCCACCAGAGCGGCTGATCGAGGCCGAGGGCAATCGTCGCGTTGCGGATGTCCTCGGCGGTGGCTGTTTCGATGTTGACGATGTTGAAGACGGGATTGCCCACGCTATGGATACCGGCAAAGCCGATCACCGACATGACGAGGAGGAGGAGGAAGGCTTGTGACAGCCTTCCAACGATGGTGGTCATCATGGCAGTCCCCCTCACTTACCCGAGGGTACGGCCTGCATCGCGGTCGTCCAGCCGCGCGGATGCACGGCATAGGAGCCGACCTTCTCGCCATGTCCGACGATCAGATGGAAATGGTAGAGCGGGATCATCGGATAATCTGCCATGACGAACTCCGTGGCTTCGGCGATCGCTGCATTCCGATCGGGGCCTTCATCCATGGCCATCGCCTTTGCCAGCATCTCGTCGAATGCCGGGTTCCGGTACTTACCGTAGTTGAGCGATCCCGTGCCCGCTTCGTTGTCGGAGGAGCCAAGGAGCGCTCCGAGGCAGAATGTCACCGCCTCGCCGGAGCATCCGCCGTACCAGACCGGATAGTCGCCGTTGGACCGCTTGGTGGCGAATACCGAGAACGGCGCCACCTCGGGCTGAGCACTTACCCCGATCCTTGCCCAGTTCTGCGCGATAGCCTGCAGGGACTCGCCGTCACCGGGGTACCGGCCCGCCGGGCCGGCGAGCACCACCTTGAAGCCATCGGGATAACCGGCTTCAGCGAGAAGTGCCTTTGCCTTCTCATAGTCCGGGGGCGTCACCTTCAGGTTTGCCGACGTTCCGGCGAGGCCGGTCGGGAAAAGCTGGGAGGCCGCGGTGCCATAACCGAGCAGGATCCTGTCGGCGATGAAGGCGCGGTCGGTGGCCAGCGTCAGGGCCTGCCGCACACGCTTGTCCTGGAAGGGATTCTTGATCTCGCCACCCGCCTTGTCGGTCAGCCCAGGCGGCTTCTCTCCGCCGATGTCGAACTGCAGGAAGTTCGAACGGGCGGCAGCGGCGCTTTCCACCTTCACGCCGCGCTGTTCGAGGCCCTCGACGTCGCGTGCCGGGATGGAGTCCGCAACGTCGACGTCGCCGGTCGCCAATGCTGCCACGCGTGCGGCAGGGCTTTCGATGACGCGGAAGGTGACGTTCGTCCAGGCCGGCGTTCCGCCCCAGTAGGCGTCGTTCCACTCCAGGTTGAGCGTTTCACCTGATTGCCAGCTCTTGAACTTGTAAGGGCCCGTCCCGACCGGCCGCGCGCCGGCATTGAGATCCTCGGTCGTTGCGAAGCCATCCGCCTTGTGAGGCATGATGAAGATCGGGGTCATCAGAAGCGGCAGGGTGGGAATGTCACTCGTCGTCTCGATGACGACGGTCAAGGGGTCCGGCGCCGATACCGACTTGATTGCCTGCGTATACGACTGATAGCCGCCGCTCGGCGGCTTGAGGAAGTCCCGGATGCGCTCGATCGAGTAGATCACGTCCTGGGCCGTGAAAGGCGAGCCGTCGTGGAACTTGACGCCTTCGCGCAGCTTGAACTCCCACTGCGTTTCCGAGAGCCGCTTCCAGGATGTCGCGAGCCGCGGCACAGGGTTCATCTGTGCGTCCTGGGTCACGAGACGCTCGTAGATATGGGAAAGGAGGGAATTGTTCTCGCCGAGATCGGCATAGTGCGGATCGAGTGTCATCAGCTTGAACTGCGTCCCGATGCGCAGATCTTCCGCCATGGCGGCGCTCTCGAGAAAGCCCGCCGATACGGTCGCGGCGAGTGCCGCGGCAAACACTGTCGAGCGGAATTGATGCAGAAATGGCATTGCGATGGTCCCTCCTTGGTTTTTTGCGCCCGGCCTGCCGAGATGAAGGGCTTCTTCACCACACGCGTTTCCGCTCCCGTTGAACGAATTCAGTCGTCGCAAAGGGCAGGTGGGCGAGGTTGTGATAGCTTTAGATCCGGCTTCTTATCTGCAGCGGCTGCATGAAGATGCGGACATTTGTGGAGAGGAGGTTTCCATGGATGATTGCAGGCAAAGTTCTGCTAATCTCAGAATCAGCCATGATCCGAGCTCCTACCAGCTTGATTATGGTCAGGTCAGATTGCGTGCTCCAACACGCCATCTGGCCGCTTGCATGATAAGACCTACAGGAAGAGCCCATGACATGCAACATAAATCACCATCGTATGGTGATATGAAGCCAATTCAGTGCAGATTGGCCCGCACAGCATTGGGCTGGGGAGTTGTCGACCTTGCCAAGGCAGCAGGGGTCTCAACGCAAACCGTAGTTCGGCTCGAGCGCGGGGAGGAGTTGCGCGAAACGACGCTCGCACGGATTCAAGCGGTACTTGAGGACGCAGGAATAGAGTTCATTCCCGCGGACGGCGGTGGTGTGGGCGTTCGCTTCCGAAACCCGTCCTGAGCTTTAATTGCCATCACGCAGTACCCAAAGGCCGGGATGCCGTGTCGCGTCACGGTCCTGACCACAGCCACTCGCTTGAGATGCGCTTGATTGTGCCATCGTCGATATGCGCGGACATCTCGGCCCAGATGGGATCGGTTGTGAAGCTCGCTAGGTCGCCGCTGGCCTGCTCCAGCGTCAGGTTCGCGTACGTCGAAAGGAGAGGGGAGATTCCGCCCGCAGCTTCGATTTCCTGAAAAGGATCAGTATCGGCAGGCTTTAGAACGCGATGTCCCCATACTCCCGGCAGCTTGTCCCTCTCAAGTGCAGCGAGCAGTCCCGCGGCACCTGAAAGCCGGACGCCTATAGAGGCCAGATACCGCATAAGCGGAAGATACACTGTCTGCCGGCACCCACCGAGAGCTCTGACGCCTGGAAGGGTCGAAACCACCAGATAGGTCATGAACATCCCGGGCAGGATTGCACGCTCGCGAAGCGCAGCGGCTAGTCGTTTCGGAGTGAGCTTCACCTCGAAGCTCGGTGACCGCAGGGACTTGAGTGCGCCGCCCTCCAGATGCAACGGGACCACCCTGTTTTTCTCGAGGCCCCAGAAGAGATCGGTGGTGCGGCGAACCCAGCCCGCCCATGGACCAGCGTTCAGGCGGTCGGTCTCTTCCAGGATCGACAGCGCGGCCATCACTCCATCGAAGAAGTGCGCCGACAGCCATGATTTCCTATCATCGAGATGATCCGCGATCAGGTCGGCCATATCGAAATCGTCAAGCTGCAGCAGTTTCGCCGGCGCGGCGAGCTTTCCGTGCCAAAGAGCCTGATTTCCCATTTTGATGGCCTCGGCGCCCGATGGAAATCCTGCGGCAGGGAGTTCGGCCAACAGGCGCGCGGCCGACGCATTCGGCGCGACCTCGTGCCTCGAATTCGAAAAAGCGTAGCGGTAGGGGCCATTTAGGCACCCGATGCTGCTTCCGATCAGGCGCTTGCGTGGGAGGCCGAAAACATTGAGGGTTTCTCCGCCTACCCTCAGCCACCCCGGTCCCTTCTTCGCGCTTTCCTTGAAAGCCGACGTCGAGACCGAGTAGGTGATGTGCCATTGCCGGCCATGCGACATGAGGCCGAGCAGGCTGAACATATGCGTATAGAATGCGTCCGGCTCGATCAGCAGCATTGCATGCGGCCCGGTCTGCATGACCGGCGCGGAAAGGACTTCGGCGCTTGCGCTGAGGGCGTCTTCTTCGCCATATCCTGACCGGCGCGCAGCCCGCTCGACGCAGACGCGCAGCCGATCCATGGCATGCACGCGCACCTCATCTCCGCAAGAGAACGGCTCGACATCGTAAAGGGCCGTGGCGTAGGTAGCCAGCGGCTGCGCCCAGAAGGCGTCCAGATGTGGCAGCAGGTAGGAGAGACAGCGGCGTACATCGGCTACGCTGCAATGCTCCTTGAGATCAGCCGATACCTCAGAATCCATCTCAAGAACTCAACGACCGTCTCGGAGCGACAGCCGCCGTCGCGGTGGCACTACGCCAAGAGAGTTCCGGGCCGAGCGGATCGGATTCCGTGTCGATCACAACGAGAGGAAGAGGCTCGTAGCAGAACGCAGGCGGCATAGCCGGTTTCAGCATCAGCGAGATGAGTTCCACCAACGAGGCCCGCGAGTTGGAGGAAGCGATCATGTAGAAATTGCCGCTGTTCCAGGTCACCACGGAATAGCGGAAGAACGCCCTGAGCGCCGCAGTCGTGGTCGAAAGGTCCACCTGACAGGCCGTCATGGTGTTTAGGATCTCGGCCTTCTTTTCGGAGATATGCTCCTGCGAAAAATATCGGGCCTTGAACAGCTCATCCTTTTGGCGCTCCCGCTCAGCGTATACGGCAGCATCTTCATGGGCGAGTTTCTGCACTTGCACCAGGACGCCGCCCTGCCGGATACGAGGGACGACGAACTCGAGCTGCTTTACGCGATCCTGATCGTACATCTGAAAGGTTGTATCTTCGAACAAGACATCAAAGCCGTCCCGGAAGGGGGAGAGATCTGAATCGCTCGCGTAGCGATCGTCATCGAGTTCGAAAAACGGCCCGAGAAAGAAATGTGTGTGCTCGCTTCCCCGTCTCGCGAGAAAAGCTTCGCGGTTGGCGGGCGTTGGACTGCAACAGAGCGTCTTGATGCGCCCTCCGCCAAGCGCCGCAAGGCTTCGTGCAAGGCAACCTGTGCCAGTGCCGAGCGTATAGATCGTCGTGGGCATCATGGCTCGAGCCCAGTTCTGCAGTGCGAACGAAAGGACAGCCGCCCCGAGACGGCATTCTTCTTCGAGCCGGTAAGGAATGCTGGCGTAATAGTGCTGGTCGAAAATTCCGAACAAGCGCGTATGCGTGTCCGCAAAGACAGCGCAGTCGAGATCGAAATCCATCAGGCTCAAGTCAGGCTGTGGCTGTGCAAGATCCGGCGCCCCGCCTCGACCACTGGCCGTTCTTTCGAAGAAGGGGGCGAAGGACGTCAGCCGCGGGGCGTTTCGCCAGCGCTCTATTGTTTCCGGGTCCACCGTCATCATCGCCTCCCATTGATCGACCGCCGACGCGAACCAACCAGGCGAGAGTTGAACCGCCTTTGCCCGCTCGCCACACGAGGGTCGATGCTGTTGCGGAAGGACAATCTTCGGGGCGAGAGGAGGGGGGCGCAACCTATCGAAATCGCCAGATTGCCAGAGAGTGACGAGAAGATCGTCAAGGTGATGATTGGCCTAAAACGCTGCGATGTGCCTAGACGTCGACCAGTTCCAAGTAGCTCGCCTTGGCCACGGCATGGTAGCTAGTCGTGGCGCCTAGCTTCCGCCTGGCCGACCGCATATAGAGGTGGACCGCACTCTCCGAGATGCCCAGGATGACGGCAATCTGTTTATAGATCTTGCCGGACGCAAGAAGTTGGAGACATTGGCGTTCTCTCCTCGATAATTCTCGGACAAGAACGGGGCGGCGCAGCCCCGAGAGGGTGAGCACTTTCTCGTGGAGGTAGTGGGAGAGAATATGCAGGTCGTGGAGGTTTGCAGCGCAGAGGGCCAACCAGTCGCTACCTGACCATTCGGAAGTAACCGAAAACAGGCAGCGCTCTCCGTTTGCGCCACGGATCGGGACGGTGAGGCCGTTCGGGCCTACCCCATAGGCCCGAGCTTCGTCGAACAGCCGGCGGACCCGTGAGGCTCTTTGGTCGAGCGTCGACCAGTCCACCGGGAGCAGTCCCCAGCGCGCAATATCGATAACAGGATCTATTGCAAGGTAGTCGTTGGCGAAATAGGTCGCGATCCATTCCTCTGGATAGGTGCTGCAGTAGTAGGGAGCAGCCGACGGGCCAGCGCCTCTCCGGACGACAATGAATGTCATGTGTGACAAACCATAGCGAGTTCTGACCGCATGGAGTGCACCGGATAGCTCGCCAGGTTCCGACAGGGTCTGTAGCTCTCCGAGCGTGAGCGATAGGTACGAGCGATCATCCATTCGAAATGCGCACTCCTCTTCGTCCTAGCCGCGCCTGGGCCGCCTGAATACGATCAAGCCTTCTTCTTACCGGCGGTCTCATGTTCCTGAAACTGCCAAAAAGATGAGTTGAGTGATCAGTCCAAGTGATCCAGCAGCGCCCGGCCGTGCGGAAGCGGGCGTGTGGCTTTTCGCCGCGGCGAGCCCACCTGAGGCCAAGATCCCGCGAGAGATGTCGGTGCTGCTGGCGCCGTCGAGACGAGCAGCGTTCCCTTTGTCCTAGGTAGATCGCGCCCGAACTGTGTCGACCATGGGCGCTTTATGGTGCCAACCCGTCACCAACTGGAATGCATGGCCGATTCTGAGGGCCAGATCTTCGGCAAAGCTCTTGCAGACGATTTGTAGCGATGTCGGAAGTCCATGACGGGTGTATCCGTTCGGAACTGCTAACGCGCACATATCGAACGTATTCACAAATTTGGTGAACCGTGACGCTGCGTAGGATTCGTCAAGGTCGTGAAGCGTGCGTGCCGGCGTCTCGGTCGTCGGCGTCAAAAGCGCGTCCACGTCAATCATCGCTGCTTGCATTTCCTGCCCCAGTTTTTCTCGTTGACACATTGCCACGAGATAGTCCTGGGCAGAGAGATTTCGCCCCGACAGGATTCGTTCACGAACAAGGTCGCCGAGCGCTGTGGTTGGGTCATTTGCAAGATGACCGAACAACGCATATGCCTCGGCTTTTGTGATTGCATCTTGAGGGGAAAAGCAGGCGTTGAATCGGAATGGCAACGGTAGGCCGATGATATCGGCGCCAAGCTTCGCAAGGCACTCCAACGATGCATCGTATGCAGCGAGAACCTCTTCGTCGACGCCCTCTCTTTCATCTCGATGTATGCGGGCAAGCCGAAGACCCTCAACCCCTCCCTTGAGGCCAGCCAGCACATCGCTTCTAGGGGTGCCCCACGTTGCACGATCAAGCGGGTCGATCCCCTCGAGAAGGGAGTACAGCAGGGCGGTGTCCTCAGCAGTCCGGGCCATTGGTCCCACTGTGTCGAGCGTCGGGCTCAGCGGCATAACTCCATACGAGCTGATGCGCCCAGACGTCACCTTCAAACCCGTGATGCCACAGAATGCCGCTGGAAGCCTGACCGAGCCGCCCGTGTCGGTTCCAATCGCCCAAGGCGACATACGCGCCGCAACCGCGACACCGGAACCGCTACTCGATCCCCCCGGCGTTCTTGCTGTCGCTTGATCCCAAGGATTCCAAGGCGTACCCATGTGCTGGTTTGTGCCCCAGCCACCCATTGCAAACTCCACCGTTTGGGTCTTGCCAAGGAAGATCATGCCTCTGTTTAGAAGGCGGCGTGCAATGGTCGCCGTTCGGTCTGAACGTCTGTTCCGCCACTCAGCAGAACCTCCCGTTGTGATCCTTCCTTCGATCTCGATTAAATCCTTTAACGCGATAGGCACGCCGTGCCATGGGCCTATCGCACGCCCCTGACGAATGGCGCGATCAGCAGAAGCAGCTACCTTTCGCGCCTCATCTCCATAAACATCTACGAACGCGTGCAACCTTCCATCCAGCGATGCGATCCGAGAAAGAAACGCATCTACAGCCTCTGCGGATGACAGCTCTCCCGACGAGATCTGTCTCGATAACTCCGCAGCTGTCAGTTCTGCTGGGTCGCTTGTCATTTTGGAAGCTTGAGTCCTCTGTTCTCCGTGGATAGACGGAAAGATATGCCGGGTCATCTTGACTAGGTGAACTCACGTTCGAGCGGGGAGATATGGGAGTGCCAGCCGATATCTGGGTGAGAAAACAGGTTCGCCATGTGAAGGCGGAGGTGGTCACGCCGCCATCGTTAGAGTAGATAATGAAGCTTGTTGGCTTGATCGCCAAGCCTACCATAATCGCAATTCGGTTCTTGGGTGTTGTGCTGAGAAGATTTGTTTTTGCCGTACTTTTCGCGTTGGTGGGCATCTCAGTGGTGTTCAGTGTGATCGGCGTCCTGGCGGTCTGGAACCCGATGGAGTTGTTCTAGCCGGCTTCTCATTGGACGCTAGTCGCGCCAAGCTTTGATGATGAACACTGTGGGACAAGACACCCTGACGCGCGTTTCGCGCAAAACTTGTGTGCTCTCGACGCGCTCTCCTGCATCGATGAACCCGACCAATCTGGGAGAAGTGTGCGCGGCCTAAGAGACCTCGGGACGGGCGGTCGACGCCGAAATTCAATCTAGCCGATGTCATCGGAGTCGATGATCGTTGATTGCGCTCAGCCGCGAATATGTTCGGGGCGAAACCCGATCCCGATCAGCCGTCCCGTCAGATGAGGCAGGAACCGGGAGCGTGCGATGAACCGCAGGAAGGCCGGCGGCCGTTTTGGCTGGGACGCGTCGGCCGCGGGACCGCGCTTGCGACGCATCATCAGCTGGACCTTCTGCGTCGCCTTCGTCGGGAATGCGCGACGCTTCTGAACCGCGGCAAGATGCCCAGAGGAGCACGTCCCGTCCTTCAGCGGCCGGGCAAGGATGTTTGCGGCGGCGACGGCGTCCTGCACCGCGAGGTTGACCCCGACGCCGCCGATCGGCGACATCGCGTGGGCGGCATCGCCGATAAAGAGCAGGCCCGGCTTCCACCAGCGCCTGGCGCGGTCCATGCGAACCCGCAGCAGATGAACATCCGGCCAGCCGGCGATCTCCTCGAAACGTTCGAGGGGTAGGGGCGCAACAGCGGCCAGCCGTTTCCGCAGTTCTGGAAGCCCGTCGCCTTTCACGTCTTCGAAGCGTCCCTTGCCGATAACGAAGCCGATCTGCCAGTAGTCGCCGCGGTCGATCATGACGAGCCCTTGAGAGGGGCCGGCATGGCCCATCGGCATCGCCGGATCGTCCGGCCGGCGGGAAACCCGCATCCACAGCACATCGACATTCGAGCCAAGGTCCTCGATCTCAACGCCGGCCTCGTGCCGGACGATCGATTCCCGTCCATCGGCACCGACGGTCAACGACGCGCGGATCGTCTTCTCGTTCCCCCTCTCGATGATCCGGACACCCTGCACCGCACCGTCTTCTTCCACGAGGCCCACGACCTGGCAGCCCATGAGAAGGCGAAAGCCGGGATAGGCGGCGGCCTTGCGGGCAAGGAAGTCGAGAAAATCCCACTGCGGCATGAAGGCAATGAACTTACAGCGGGTCGGCAACTGGGAGAAATCGGCGATCTTCGCCGTCCGGCCGTCGATCTCGGCGTAGAGGGCAGGGGCTTGCTGATGCGGCAGGGCAAGGAATTCGTCGAGCAGCCCGAGTTCGGCCATGACCTCGAGGGTCGAGGGATGAATGGTGTCGCCACGGAAATCCCGGAGGAAATCGTCATGCTTTTCGATCACCGTCACGGGAACGCCGGCGCGTGCCAGAAGCAACCCCAGCATGAGGCCGGCAGGGCCGGCGCCGACAATGCAGCAACTCTGTTGGCACAACGGGTGTTTGCTCCTTTTCGACTCTGCTGCCGCCAACAAGACGATTCAACCCGGATCGGCTTCGACCTGACCGTGATGGTGCCTGACGAGTTCGTCACGGGAGCTGACGATCTTGGCGATCACCTCCAGTTTCGTGCCGTCGTCGAAGGTCAGCGTCAAGCGGTCGGCCTGGCGCCCCGTCATGTCGGAGACTGGATCCCCAAGAAGGAGCCGAATGCCATTTGGCTGCATTCTCAACTCGGCATGAGCGGGGATCGGAACGAAATCCTCGAAGCGGCGCTGCTGGGAAACATCATCGGCGGGTTGTGACGACAGCGTCGAAACCGATCGAAAGGTCTCGCTTGCGACAGACGACAGACGCATCTCGCCGTCCGTCCCGTTCCAGATCGTCAGGAACCCCTTGGTCTGACCGCTTTGTTGATCCACAACGAGGAGTTCGGCGTGCTCGACCAGCAAGGCGCGAGGCGGATTATCATGGAGAGACAAATCGTCCGAAGCGCCGGCGGCGAAAGCCGGCAGCGTGGTTGCAAACATTGTCGCAGCGCAGGCGATCATGCGCATGGCCCAGGTTCTCCGACTTTTGATCCGGATGTTGTCTTACCAGAATTCTCGCCGGAATAATGACGCACTGTCCTTCACAAATGCGGCATATGGACACCGGACCATCTACATGGATGATTGACGTTCGCCCGCTACCGCACCAGTTTCCAAGCAGTCGCGATAAAGCTGGTAGCGAGGGCGCAAGATGATGAGCAGCGAGCCGGGGCATGCGCATTCCGATGGAGATCACGACCACCAACACGGAGCCGAGGTGACGCAATCGAACGAGCGCCGGATCAGGCTCGTGTTCATCCTGACCGCCGGTTATGCGCTGGTGCAGGCAATTGGTGGCTGGCTTGCAGGTTCTCTTGCGCTGATCGCGGACGCCGGACACATGGTCTCGGATTCGGCAGCCTTGCTGCTTGCGCTGGTGGCCTATCGTGTGGCGCGCTGGCCGATAGATGCGCAGCGGACCTACGGCTTTCACCGTGTCCGGGTCCTGGCTGCTCTCGCCAATGGCGCGACCCTGCTGCTGCTTGTCGCATGGATCGCCTGGGAAGCGGTGCAGCGCATCAACCAGCCCGCGGAGATCCTCGCCGGTCCGATGCTCGTTGTCGCGACCATCGGTCTCGTCGTGAACCTTATCGGCGCCTATGCGCTATGGTCCGGCGACAGCGGTGACAGCAACCTGCGTGGCGCGCTCCTTCACGTCGTCGGCGACCTTCTCGGATCGGTCGGCGCCATTGTGGCGGCCATCGGCATCATGCTCACCGGATGGAGTGTTCTCGACCCGCTTCTCTCGGTGCTGGTCGCCGGCCTCGTCATCCGCTCGGCCTGGGGGCTGGTTTCCGATTCCATCCGCGTGCTCCTGCAGGCCACGCCGAAAGGCATCAATGCCGATGAAATCGAAGCGGGCCTGCAGAATCTACCGGGCATCGCCGAGGCGGGCCACTTCCATGCATGGACCTTGACGGACGAAAGCATCGTCGCGACCGTCCACGTCAGCCCTAAGGAGGGGATCGACCCATTGACCCTGCCGTCGGTCGTCGCGTCCTTTCTCAAGGAAGGGCACGGCATCGATCATGTCACGGTCCAGGTGGACCCGCGGGGCGCGCTTCTCGCCCGGCACGCGTGATCGTGCCCTTCAATCAGCCGTCTGATCCGAAGCGGTCCAGGTTGAAGGTGCTCGACGCATCAAGTGCCCGTGTTGTTTGCGAACCGCGTCGCGTATCGTCGACGCTTGCGACGGCACGCCGCAGGCTAGCCGGAAGCGTCAGCCGTTGAAGCGCCTCGGCCGGTGCAAGCGCCCAATCGAGCATCGCCTTGTCGGAAACCGTCCATGCGCTTGCCTGGTGAAGGTCAAGAAGGCCGGATTCGGCGGCAGCGGGCTGGCGCAATACCCGCCCCGTGATGCCGAGGCCTCCCATGGCCTTGAACGTTGAGGAGGGAATGAAAGCGGAGGTGTTTACACTCACAACGCGTTCGATTTCAGCTGCTCGAAACGTGGGGAGCGGAGCGCTGATGGTCGCCAGGTCGAAGAACGCCGGTTGTTCGACGGTCATTTCGCCCGCGGCCTGCACCTCGAGCGCCTTTTCCGCGCGGCTTTTGCGTGTCGGCAGCAACGCGGTCACGAGACTGTTCGGCGAGGTGTCATCTTCGGACAGTGCAGCGCCGGCGGAGCTCGCGGCCACGATCGATTTCGAGCCGACGCGTCGCTTGTAGTCCGCCATGGCCACGTTGTAGCCGGGCAGGGGGCGACCATCGGCGGGAACGTGCAGTGTCTTGCCGTTCGGGAAGATGCGCACAAGCTCTTGACGCGACATCCGTGGCCAGGCGCGCACATTGCCGACATCGAGATGCACGAAGGGCGAGCCCGATTTCGGATAGTAGCCGACGCCGCCAACCTGCATTTGCATGGCGGTGGCCCTGAGCTTTGCCAGCTTCACGCCAGGGATGAAGAAGTCCATCGCCTTGCCGAGCGTGTGCTGGCTGTTCTTGGCGACGCCCGAACTGCGCGAACGACCGCGCAGCATATTGTTGGTGGCGGGGGAGCGGTAGGCGGAGACGATGTGGATGTAATCCTTCGCGCCGCTGCGCTGATAGACTTCCCAGACGAGGTCGAGCAGGCGAGGGTCCATGCGAGCAGGTTCGTTCCGGCGCCAGTCGCGCAGGAAGCGGTTGACCTGCGCGAGACCCTTCGGGTCGAACCTGCCGTCGCGCTTGAAGGTGATCGTCGCCCGCTCGCCGGTGTGGGTGAAGAACAGTTTCAGCGATCGATCTTCCGCGGCAGCCGTGGCAGCGGTCAGTGCGACGACAGAGGCGGCGGCGGCCGTGATGGTGGAGGCTTGCGCAACCCAGCGCGCAATCGTCTCGATTCCCTTGTCGGCAGCAGCGTGGAACAGGCGCGCCAGAAACGCAGTCACAGGATACTCAGACACAGCAGTTCCGATCCAAACGAGAAACTTCACGGGGCGGCAGAGACGTCTCGCCGCAGATTGCTGGCGAGGATTATGGTCAACAAAGATTTAAGAAGCCGTTGATGCCTGGTGGTCATCGCTTGGCCCCTTGACGGTGTTGCCGGCGGACAATCTCCTCGACGATGCGCCCGGCATCCGGCCCGGCACCCATGACGAGAGCGGATGCCCTGTTTCGTTGCCACGGCCGGCCCACGAAGTAGAGCCCAGGCACAGCGGAAACGCCGTTGGTGTGCGAGAACGCACGATCCGGTCCTACGGCCGACGGAATCTCCACCCAACCCGTCTCATCGCGATAGCCGGTCGCCCAGATTACCGTTCGCACGGTGGCGGAGCTGCCGTCGGAAAACGTGGCCGTCTCGCCTGAGGCGGCGACAAGGCGTGGCACAAGCCGAACACCTGCCTGCGCCAGGTGTTTGTCTCCTTGCCCTCGGTCGGGAAAGGCATCGGCAGCGCGCACCTTGCGGCCGATCCATGACTCCGGCGAGGCGTTCAGAATGCCGAGCAAGCGGAGCCACCACCAGATCGACTTCCCGAACAGCCCTTCGGGGAACAGTTTTCGAGGCTTGCCGTGGGAAAGCATCACAGGTTGCAGGGTCCGGCATTCAAGTGCGATGTCACGACCGCTTGCGCCGTCTCCAACGACGAGGACCGGTCCATCGGGCACACCCGCAGGGTTCTGATAGGTTTGCGGCGTCAACTGCAGCACCTCAGATCCGAAGCCGCTAGAGATGGACGGGACTATCGGTTTCTGAAAACCCCCGGTCGCGACAATCACTTCACTAGCTTCGATTTTCTCGCCCGAGTCCGTTTCTGCGAGGAAGACCCGGTTCGCACGCGACAAGCGCGCGACCCGTGTTCCCGATCGCACCGGCAGGCTGAAACGCGCGGCGTAGTCTTCCAGGTAGACAGCAAACTCGTCGCGGCTCGGATATTGCTCCCGGTTGCCGGCAAGGGGCAGGCCTGGAAGGGCGCTGAACTGGCGTGGAGTGAACAGGGTCAGCGAAGCGTAGCGGCTGCGCCAGCTGTCGCCGACGCGCGGATGGGCGTCGACGATCAGGAAAGGCAGACCGGCCCTGCGCAGGTAGTACCCTGCGGCAAGGCCAGCCTGGCCGGCTCCGATGACAAGCACCTGCCGCGCCGTCACGAAACCACCACGACGCGTGTTCCTACCGGGACGCGCTCATAGAGGTCTTCGACGTGACCGTTGACCATCCGTATGCAACCATTCGAAACCGCCTTGCCGATCGTCCAGGGCTCGGTCGTGCCATGGATGCGATAGAGGGTGTCTCTGCCGTCTCGAAACAAATAGAGAGCCCTCGAGCCCAGCGGGTTCTTCGGCCCGCCGGGAACGCCGTCGGCATAGCGTGCATATTTCTTCGGATCACGCCGGATCATGTTGTCGGTCGGGCGCCAGCTTGGCCATTTCGCCTTCCGGCCGACAGTCGCCGTGCCGGAGAACGCCAGGCCCGCGCGCCCGACACCTACGCCATAGCGGCGGGCAAGGCCCCCTTCTTCGATGAGATAGAGAAAGCGATCCCTCGGTACGACGATGATGGTACCGGCCGTCTCCGGATAGGGAGATGTCACCAGTTGCGGCAGAAATCTCTCATCGATGTCGATCGTGCGTTTCCTGCCTTGCGCGAAGGCGAGCGCGGGTGAGGCAAGGAGAGCGACGGCGGCAAGGCCGAAGGTCCGTCGATCCAGAACCGGGGAAGCCGGCCGCTCCGCTGTTGGGGATTGTTCGGTATCGTGGTTTGAAAGTCGTCTCATGGAAGTGTTCCTTGGCACGGGCAGGGGTCGCTTGGCGGTCTGCAATCGGCTTTGAAATGGGAATGGTGGGTGAGCGGCCGAGCGTATGCCGCGGTCGCGTCACCGGAGACCGCATCGCGCGCGCGTGCGTCCCCGGTTGGTTCAAGCCGAGCGAGGGGGAGGCAGAATCAGCCGGGCTGGAACTGACGATTGCGTGTCGAAAGCTTGATTGGGGCGAATCCGGCGGACCGGTGCGGCCACCGGCCAGAACCACGCGACCAGCCAGCTGCAGGCTTCGTGACAGGTCTCTAGGCTCGCCGGATGGTCAAGCTCTGAATCATCAGTGTCTATCGCCAAAAGGCTCACGCTGCTCTGTAACGGGTCGGACAGCGCGTGGCCGCGCGCCGCCACCGACGCCGCGGTGCTTGCTCCGACGACGAGCGACATAAGGAAGACAATGATCAACTTCATGAGGGCGCGGTGCATGTGCGTAATGCCCGGATCGCTGCATTTTCGAAGACCTATCTCACGGCATTATGCTTAACAGGCGATTACCGGTGTGTGCAGCGTGGAGGCGAAATTCCTGCCTTCGCGCACGACCCGTTGAAATCGCAAGTGATTTTGATCCCGTGCGTTTGATGTCATGACATCGGCAGGTGCCAATCACGATGGCATCCCGCGTTCGGCGTTTTGCGGCGGGTCGCACTCGGCAAAAGTTCTACATACTGACCGCTGTCTCGATAGTGCCGACCTTGATGCCGATGTCGTTGCGGGCGTCGTGCAGCGCGGCAATAAGCGTCTCGGCCCTTGTGGATTTAAGTCGATCCTTGCTCGTGAGGATGAGGGCGCGGAACGGGATCGCAGGGATGAAGGGGCGAGCGACAAGGCCACGGCTCTCAAACTGGCTGGCCTTGTAGGTCATTGCATTGGCGATGCCGATTCCGACGCCCTCCAGGGCCAGATTGCAGACGACCTCGGAATATTGCGTTTCGACGACAGTGCGGGTTTGCAGTTGCGCCTCTTCAAGGGTCCGTTCAATCCGTCTGCGCACCGTGTCGTCCGGAGACAGCGCGATGAACGGTTCGCCCTCCAAGTCCGCGGGCGTTACGTTTTCCCTTCCTGCCAGCCGATGACTGGCCGCCATGACGCAAACGGCCGGCGCGGACATGAAGGGTTGCACGGAGACGCGAGACGTGTCGATTTCGTCGGCGGTAAGACCGACATCCGCCTGGCCGGAAGCGACCATATCGCGCACGGCATTCGAGCCGGCAATCAGAAGTGTGACATGGCCGGTTCGGTCCCTGCTGCGATAGCGTTGGATAGCCTTCGGCGCGAACGAAAGCCCGAGCGCAGGGTAACATGCCAGGCGGAGTCCGCTGGCGCCGAACTCCCGGATCATCGCCGCACGCGCGCGCAGCTGGTCCATCCCGATGAAAGCCCGCTCGACCTCCTCGTGCAAGGCAATTGCCTCTGGCGTTGGTACGAGCCTGCCGCCGACCTGGCGGAATAGGGTCAGTCGCGTCGAGCGGGCAAGGCGGGCAACCGCCCGGCTGACGGCCGGCTGGCTGATGCCCAGGAACTCAGCGGCTCGCGATGTGCTTCCCATACGCATCACCGCGTCGAAGGCCTCGAGTTCTCCCAGGTGCATTATAACATCCGCGCATAAAGTGCCTATGGCTGAGACATTATCGCACATAGTGACGATACGCTATATCTCGTTCAGGGAGTTTAGCCGTGAACCGAGAAACCAAACTGCTGCATGCCGGACCGATAAGCGATGAAGGGTTCAGGAGCCTTTCCACGCCGGTCACGCGTGCCTCCACCATCGTCTTTCCGTCTTCCGACGCGTTCGAGCGCCGCTACGACCGGTTCTATGACGGTTATACCTATGGCCTGTACGGCACGCCGACGACCCGTACGCTTGAGGCACGGCTCGCCGAGTTGTACGACGCGGACCACTGCCTTTGCCTGCCGTCGGGCCAATCGGCGACCGCGCTCGCATTGACCTCCCTTTTGAAAGCAGGCGACCGCGTTCTCGTCACATCCGCCGCATATGGTTCGACACGCAGCTTCTGCCATGACACGCTTTCACGGTTCGGTGTCGAAACGGTTCTCTACGAGCCAGCCGCCGGAGCAGGCGTCGCTCGCCTGATCGACGAGCGCACGCGGGTGATCGTGGTGGAATCGCCCGGTTCCAACACTATCGAGATACAGGACATACCGGCGATCGCAGGCGCCGCCCGTGCGGCCGGAGCCTGCGTGCTCGCCGACAACACATGGGCGTCTGCGCTAAACTGCAACCCGCTTGATCTCGGTGCGGATCTTGTCATGGAAGCCTTGTCAAAACATGTGGGTGGGCATGCGGATCTTCTGCTCGGTGCCCTGGTCACACGCGATGAAGGATTGTACCGGCGGCTGAAAGACACCGGCAGGACCATGGGTCTCGGCATCTCGGCCGATGACGCCAGCCTCGCGCTGCGCGGGCTTCAGACGATGCCGCTGCGGTTGGAGCGGGAGGGGATATCCGCCTTGACGCTCGCGCGCTGGCTCCAGTGCCGTTCAGAGATCGGCGATGTGCTGCATCCTGCCCTGCCGAACCACCCGGGCCATTCGATCTGGCGGCGTGATTTCCAGGGTGCCAGCGGCCTTTTCTCGGTGAGGCTGGCACCACCGTTCCAAGCCAATGTCTCCGCTTTCGTGGACTCGCTCAAGGTCTTCCGTATCGGTGCAAGCTGGGGAAGCACGCAAAGCATCGTCACGCCTCAACTGGATGTATCCGCGAACCAGGCATTGCCTGTTCCGGGCAGCAACAGGATCGTCCGTTTCTCGGTCGGTCTAGAGCCGGTCGAGGACCTGCAGGCGGATATCGAGGCGGCCCTGAATGCCTTGGTCGCGGATGTGGTGCACGAGCACTGGATTGATGAAGAGGGAACAATCACAACAAGAGGAAGAGAACGATGAAGTACGCAATTCTGCTGACCAGCGCCATCGCTGCTGCTATACTTTCCGGCGAGCCGGTTCACGCCCAATCCATCGTCGACAAGGTCCGGGAACGGGGATATGTGAGCTGCGGCGCCAGCCAGGGGGTGCCCGGCCTGTCACGCCCCGACGAAAAGGGAGAGTGGACCGGTTTCGACGTCGACAGTTGCCGAGCCGTTGCCGCCGCGGTGTTCGCGGACAGCAAAAAGGCACGGTTCGTTCCACTGAACGCGGCCCAGCGCCTGCCTGCGCTTCAGACGGGCGAGATCGATGTCCTGTCCCGGACGACGACATGGACCTACACACGCGACACCGCGGTCCGCTTCGTCGCGATCAACCTCGTCGACGGCGACGCCATCATGTTGAGCAAGGCGTTGAACGTCCAGAAAGCGGCTGACCTCGATGGGTTGACGATCTGCCTGCAGGGCGGTGGCAGCCTGGTCGAGAACGCGCTCGACACGATCGAGCAGGACAATGCCGTCAAGGTCCAACGCGTCTATTTCGATTCGACCATCCTGGCGCGGGATGCCTATTTCGGCGGACGTTGCGACGGCTATATGAGCGACGGCTTCGCCATTGCCGGCCAGCGTGCGTCTGTCGCTGGCAATCCGGAGGAGCATGCCATCTTCTATAGCGGCGCGACCACCGAGCCGCTCGCTCTAGCCATCCCCCGTGGTGACGACCGCTGGTTGGACATCGTGCGCTATGCGTTCAACGCCATGGTCTGGGCCGAAGATCGCGGCATCACCTCGCAGAATGTCGATGAAATCAAAACGACGAGCGGCGATGCAGAAACGCGCAAGGCGCTGGGGGCCGAACCCGGCATCGGCGAGCCGCTCGGTTTGGACGACGCTTGGATCTACAATGTCATCAAGCAGGTCGGAAACTACGGCGAAGTCTTTGACCGCAATCTTGGGGCACAGAGCGCGCTCAAGGCCGAGCGCCGTCTCAACGCCCTCCCGCGCGATGGCGGCATCCTATTCCCGATTGCGTTCAAGTAACCGAACCGGACCATTGCCCGGTCGCAGCGGCCGGGCAATGCATGCAGAGGAGATTCAGATCATGCTGCAGGATGCCCGCTTTCGTGCGGCTGCCGTTCAGCTGATGTTGTTGGCTGGCGTTGCGACCTTCGGGATCGCCTTGGTCTCCGCCACGGCGCAAAACCTTCAGCTTCGGGGCATACCCGTCGGTTTTGGCTTTCTCTGGAAACCGGCGAATTTTCAGATCGCGGAGACGATCCTTCCCTATTCGTCCTCCGATCCGAACTGGTGGGCGGCGGTCGTCGGCCTCGCCAACAGCCTGTTCATTTCAGTCCTCGTGATCGTCATCGCCAGCGTCATTGGCCTCTTCATCGGCATCGGGCGCCTGAGCAACAACCCCCTGATGAGCGGCCTTTGCCGTGGTTGGGTTGAGATCGCCCGCAACACGCCGCTCGTCGTCCTACTCATTTTCACCTACGCGCTTTGGTGGGAGGTTTTGCCTCTCGCTTCGCAAGCGTGGAAGCTGGGCCCCGGCACGCATCTTTCGGTGCGGGGACTTTCCATGCCGGCGCTTCACTGGTCGGCATCGGGGGTAATGCCGCTGGCATTCGTTGGCGCCGGCCTCCTGGGCGTGTTCACGGCATCCCGCGCCGCCCACAGGCGGCAGTCTCGTACGGGCCGGCGCCCGCCTTATGTCTTATGGGCATGGATTGCCGTGGCATCGGGCGTGGCCCTGCTTCTCATGCTCTATCGCAATGCGTTATCGATCGAGTTGCCGGAATTCCGCCGTGCAAACTTTGTCGGCGGCTGGTCGCTGACGCCCGAACTGACCTCCATCCTGATCGGCCTTACATTCTATACCGCGGGTTTCGTCGGGGAAATCGTTCGCGGGGGGATCGTCGCGGTACGCAGGGGACAGTGGGAAGCCGCCACTGCGTTGGGTTTAACTCGGGCGCAGACCTACCGGCTGGTCGTCTTGCCGCTTGCCCTGCGCAGCATCGTCCCTCCGATGAATAGCCAGTACATCAACGTCATCAAGAATTCGACCCTCGCGATCGTGGTCGGCTACCAGGATTTCATGACGGTCATGAGCACTATGATCAACAAGACCAGCCACGCGATCGAAGGCGTCGCGATGATCCTCGGCGTCTTTCTCCTCGTCAACCTCGCCCTGTCCGCGCTGCTCAACGCGTACAACCGGCGCATCGCCATCGTGGAGCGTTGAAAATGGTCGAAATCGCCTACAACGTACCGGCGCTTACCAGTCGCCCTCTCACGAGACGGTTGGCGCCGTTTTTCGGCACGCCGCTCAATGCTGTCTTGACGATAGCGCTGGTCGCGCTTTTGGTCCGTATCGGGTGGCCGCTTGCGGATTGGGCGATCTTCGAAGCAGCCGTGCTTCCCGCCGAGCCCCAGACCTGCCAGGCGGCGACAGGCGCCTGCTGGAGTTTTCTCCTCGCCAAGTATGGGCAGATCCTCTTCGGCATCTATCCGCCCTCGGAACGGTGGCGCGCCGCACTGGTGTGCGGATTAATCCTCGCGACACTGGTGGTTTCCGCAAGGCCGTCGTCATGGCGGCCTTGGCTCGCCCTGGCCTGGCCGGGCATGATGATCGTCGTGCTGTGGCTCATGAGCGGCGGTTTCGGTCTGCCCTACGTGCCCACAAGCGCCTGGGGCGGCCTGCCGGTGACGCTTATCCTCACCGTCTTCGCCATCGGCCTCGGATTCCCGGCGGCAGTGCTTCTGGCTCTCGGCCGCAGGTCGCATATGCCTGTTGTGCGAACATTGAGTATCCTGGTCATCGAGACGATCCGCGGTCTTCCGCTTCTGAGCCTTCTTTTCGTCGCCTCGATCCTGCTGCCGCTCTTTCTTCCGGATTGGCTCCTCCCGGACAAATTCGTCCGTGCGCTTCTTGCGCTCACGGTTTTTGCGGCGGCTTACCTCGCGGAGGTGATACGGGGTGGGCTCCAGTCGATCTCTGCGGGCCAGGCGGAAGCGGCAGAAGCGCTGGGCCTCGGATATTGGAACACCCAGCGACTGATCATCTTGCCGCAGGCGATCCGCATCGTCATCCCGGCGCTGACCAACACCATCATCGTGATGGTGAAGAACACCAGCCTGGTTCTGGTGGTGGGCCTCTTCGATCTCATCAGTTCCGGCAAGGCGGCACTGTCCGATCCGGACTGGCCAGCACCATCGACAGAGACCTTCCTGTTCATCGGTCTGATCTACTTCATTCTCGCCTTTTCCTTTGCTCGTTTTGCCGACTTCCTGGAACGCCGCGGTAAGGAGATGCTTTGATGGCTGCCACTCCCATTGCAACACTCGCGATAAGTATCGAGAATCTTGGGAAGTCCTATGGCGATTTCGAGGTCTTGAAGAGCGTCAACCTCTCTGTCGCGCAAGGCGAGAAGATTGTTATCTGTGGACCCTCCGGCTCTGGCAAGTCGACGCTGATCCGCACGATCAATCGGCTCGAGGAGCATCAGCGCGGCAGGATCATCGTTGACGGGATCGAATTGACCGGTGACCTGAAGGGGATCGAGAAAGTCCGATCGGAAGTTGGAATGGTTTTTCAGCACTTCAATCTCTTCCCGCACTTGACCATACTGGAAAACTGCACCCTCGCGCCAATCTGGGTTCGCAAAATGCCGCGCCAACACGCGCAGGAGATTGCGATGGAGTTCCTCCGAAAGGTCCGCATTCCGGAGCAGGCCGATAAGTATCCCGGGCAGCTCTCGGGCGGTCAGCAGCAGCGTGTGGCGATCGCGCGGGCGCTGTGCATGAAACCTCGCATTATGCTGTTCGACGAACCGACATCGGCGCTGGACCCGGAGATGATCAAGGAGGTGCTCGACACAATGATCGAACTCGCCAACGACGGTATGACCATGCTGTGCGTCACGCATGAGATGGGTTTTGCGCAGGCGGTTGCCGACCGCATCGTTTTCATGGATGGCGGAAAAGTGATCGAAGAAAACCGGCCGGCGGAGTTTTTCAAGTCGCCGCGAAACCCGCGCGCGCGCGCGTTTCTCAGCCAGATAGTCGGGCACTGAGGGCGATCGTTCACAGACGGTCCAACCGCGGATTGAACACCGCCGGCGATGGAGGCGATGATGGGCGGCTGGGGAGCGGCAGTTCGCCGCGCGACATCTCGCTTTGCCGGTTACGATTGACCAAAGTGTTCCGAACAGGCAGGCGATATCCTGCAATCGTGCAAGATTGTGAAGGAGAAACCACATGCTTAAACGACGAGACGTATTGCTGGGCGCAGCGATTGGCACCATAGCGTTGACGGCGCTGCCTGTCAGAGCGGCAACGAAAGACCATCAGGTGATGATGCTCAACAAAGGCAAGAAGGGCGCGATGGTCTTCGAGCCCGATTTCATTTTGGCCGCGCCTGGCGATACAGTGACCTTTGTGCCCGTCGACAAGGGCCACAATGCCGAGACCATCAAGGGATTGATCCCGGATGGAGCGAACGCGTTCAAAGGCAAAATCAACGAGCAGATCACGGTAACCGTCGAGCAGGAAGGCATCTATGGTGTAAAATGCCTTCCGCACTATGGAATGGGGATGGTGGCGCTCATCGCGGTGGGGCAGCCGGTCAACTTGGAACAGGCCAGGACGGTGAAACATATAGGCAAGGCAAAGAAGGTGTTCGAGGAACTGCTGGCGCAGGTGCCGACGACGTGAGTTCTTGAAGCAACGCCACACACGAGCCGGCTTCTTGTCATGCCATGACCGTTATGCATCTGTGCGCAACGGTACACGTCGTCCGGCTCGGCGACTTTGTGCGCAGGATAGGCAATCATCGCTGATTGAGGCGAGAAGAGCGTGTAGCCGTGCGGCGTGGCGCTCCGCCGCCCCAATCATCCTATCAACCCGCTGTCATCGTTGATGACGGCGACCCGATATTCAGGACCGTGCAGCGACATGAACAAATTCAAAGCCTTATTCTTAACGTCGTTTGCAATGACAGTTCTGACAGCCGCCCCGGCAACGGCGCACTCCGTGCTCAAGAATTCGTCGCCAAGTGCCGATACAACCGTGGAAGCACCAAGGTCACTTGAGCTCACGTTCTCCGAAACCGTCAACCTGCGCTTCAGCAATATCGAACTCATCGGGCCTGATGGTGCGGCGGTGCGAGTGGGCAAGCCTATCAATTCGCAGGATGGTCATACGCTTCTTGCGCCCCTTCCGGAGCCGCTGCCTTCAGGCAGGTATGATGTCAAATGGGATGCTCTTTCCAAGGATGGTCATAAGATAAACGGCAATTTCAGCTTTCTCGTCAAATGAGGTGCCGTGAATGGCGGACCCGGTAATTGTCCTCATCCTGTGCCGGGGCGCAATATTCGGAGCAGCCCTTATGATCTGGGGGGCGTCATTGTTTCGCTGGCGCCTCCAGCCTCATGCAGAGAGGATGCGTTTCGAGGGCTGGATGATTCTGTGCCTGGTTGTCGCGGTCATTATTCTCCTGCCGGCACAGGCGGCCCGGGTTTCTGACGGGTGGGGCGATATTTTTGAACCGGGCCTTCTTCGGGATGTCATAGTTTTCACCACGCCCGGAAGGTCGTGGGCTCTCCAGGCGGCGGCGATCACGGTGGCTGCGTTTGCATTTGTCATGCAATGGACAAGGGCCACCGTGCTGTCGATAGTGATCGTGTTCATTGCCCAATCGATGACCGGACATGCCGCAGCATCCGAAGGCGTATTCGGGTATGTGCGGCAGGCGAATGACGTGCTTCACCAGATCGCTGCGGGAGCTTGGTTGGGTGCGCTGCCGTATGTCTTGCGGCTTCTGCCGGACGTGGAAAAGCTTGACGCGAAGATGATTCTTATCCGTTATTCAGGCGAGGGCCATTTTTGGGTTTCGCTTCTGCTCGTGACCGGGTTGATTGCTACTCTTTGGATCTTCGAAGGAATACCGCTTGACTGGAGCATTCGCTATCAGCTGCTTTGGGCTTTGAAGGTGTTCGTGACAATGGCCATGGTCGGACTTGCGGTGTGCAATCGTTACTTCCTGGTGCCGCGTCTTCGGGACAGGCCCGACGCATTGTCGGCGCTCGCGAGAGCAACCAGACTCGAGATCGCGCTTGGGCTATTGGCCGTTGCGCTGGTTGCATGGTTTGGAACGCTCGAACCACGTTGAGCGGTGTCTTCGGCTCTCCGAGTGTCAGGCGCATGGACGCGCGAGACGGGAATCATTAATAATCTGGACACGTTGATCAGGAATGAATCGGAGTGGTGATGAATTTCGGACGGTTGATCGCAGGTGCGAGCCTATCGGCTCTCTGGTCTTTTGTCGGCAACGGCGCATGGGCTCATCCGTCCGCGATGGTCACGGGAAATTTCACGTCTCAACCAATCGGTCATTTTGAGTTCTGCAAGCGAAACGCGTCAGAATGCACGTTACGTTCCAGGAAAACGGCGCCATTGCCAATGTCGAGCGAGTTCCTTGCGCAGTTGCAACAATTGAATGTTTCAGTGAACAAGGCAATCAAGCCCATAAGTGATTTTGATCTATACGGAGTGGAAGAATACTGGACCTATCCAGTCGATGCAGGCGATTGCGAGGACTATGTGCTCGCAAAACGTCGTGTTTTGATCGAGGATGGTATCCCGTCGTCAACGGTGCTCATTACGGTATTGCGTCGACCGAACGGTGAGGGGCACGCCGTTCTGACGGTGAGAACCGACATCGGAGACGTCATTCTTGATAATCTGACGGATGCCGTCTTGAACTGGGACGAAACTGGCTACACTTACCTGAAGCGACAGGCGCTCGACCATACGGGGCGCTGGGTGTCCATTCGAGACGGCGACGCTCCGCTGGTCGGTTCCGTTCACTGAAGTTCGGGGTCGAGGAGGTTTCGTCTGCAGAGCTTTTTTCGTCTCGACCAAACTGCGCACGAGCACGGCGACAATCGCAGCAGCCGCCGAATTGCTGGTCATCCAAACCATGCCGAGCGGAACTTAAAGCTCTGGCACCCGCGATCGAGCGGTCCTGACAGTAAGAGCTTTACGTTCAGGCTCATACGGTGCGGAGTGTTGATATGGTAATCGTCCCGGCGTCCAAAGCTGAACTTCGGAAAGAGCAGCGCAAAATCCTCTTGAGAAGCGGTGCGGCTGCCATGGTGTGCATGCTGGCCCTCGGTGGCACGCAATACCTTCTACGCGGCGCCAAGGTTTTCCCCGACGAAAATCTGGAATCGCGGCTATTATTCATAGCCGCCGCGAACTTGCTTCTCGTCGTTTGGGTCATCATAGGCGTCGCCATGGTGGCACGAGGCCGACGTCATTCTGCGGAAGATATCGGCGGATCGGCATACTCTCGCCCGAGCTCTAGAATTGCCGTTGCAGCCGCTTTTCTTCAGAACACGCTCGAACAATTCGTCATCGCGTCCGTGACGTTATCCGCGCTCGTGATGCTGGAAGGCGCGGCGATGATGCCGTTTATCGCGGCTTCTGTGGTCCTGTTCGGTGTCGGCCGCGTTTGCTTCTTAGTCGGGTACTCAAAAGGGGCCGGTGGCCGTGCGTTTGGAATGGCCCTGACTGCGCTCCCCAGCATCGCGGCGTTCGTGATCGCGTTGGCGCATTTGATCACGCGGGTCTGGCAAACGTGATGCTGACGACGTCAATTCTGGCATACTGATGGATCGGCATAGGCCCCGGCGGGCTTGAATCCGACCCTTCGTTTGAATCCGTCGTAAAAATCGTGGCGCGCGTTTACGCCTCTTGCACCTCAAGTACCTAGAGGTTTTATGATCCGGCTCCTTTGATTTGGAGACGAGATGTTCAGGCGACAATTTCTGGGATCGACCGCGGCAGCTTTCACCTTGCTGGCCGCAAACCGCGTTGTTGCGCAGACGGCCGCCACAGGCTCGGCGACGGACCTCTTGCAGCCGGGGCCGTTGCCCGAGCGGATTCTGGGGCGCGACGACGCACCGGTTACCGTTATCGAATATGCGTCGATGACATGCGGGCATTGCGCCAACTTTCACTTGAGTATCTGGCCAGCCTTCAAGGCAGAGTTCATCGATACGGGTAAGGTCCGCTTCATTCTCCGCGAGTTCCCGTTTGATCCGCGCGCGACCGCCGCCTTCATGCTCGCCCGCTGCACGGGTGACGACAGATGGTATCCGACGGTCGACCTCCTCTTCCGTAACCAGCCGCGCTGGGCGCGTGCTCAGGACGGCAAGGAAGGGTTCCTCTCGGTCCTGTCGATGACCGGTCTCAAGGAAGCCGATCTTGAGGCTTGCCTTAGCGACCAGGCGCTGCTCGACAAAGTCAATGCGGTCGCGGCCAGAGGTCAGGAACTTGGCGTCGATTCGACGCCGACCTTCTTTATCAACGGCGAAAAATACACCGGCGTAATGCCGATCGAGCAATTGCGCGCCGTCATCGAACCGATTGTCGCGGGAGCAAAGAAGTGATGCTGCTGAAAATCAGGAACGTCTTTCTTTCCGCGCTCTTTCTGGTCGCTGTTCCAGCCTTCGCCGAGGAACGGGCGGATCAGGTAGCAGCTCGCGTCGGAGATTCCGAGATTCTGGAATCCGACGTATCGTTCGCAACCTCGTTCCTCGGCGATCCTAATCCCAAGGCAACACCCGAGGCACGCAAGTCCGCGGTCGTCGATGCGCTGATCGACCTCAAGGTGGTCTCTGACGCCGCGATCAAGGACGGGCTGGAGAACGACGAGACGTTCAAGCGGCAGATGGTGTTCCTGAGGCAACAGGCGCTTCGGCAGGCCTATCTCGCCAAGGCTGCCGCCGCCGCTGTAACCGAGGACGCACTGCGCAAGGTCTATAACGAACGGGTCGCCGCCATGCCGTCGGTCGAAGAGGTTCGCGTCCGGCACATCCTGCTGAAGGACAGGGCTGGCGCTGAGGCGGCGATGAGGGATATAGCCGCGGGCAAGTCCTTTGAAGAGGTGGCCGGGAGCGTTTCGCTGGATGAAACGTCGAAGAAGAGCGGCGGTGATCTTGGCTTTCTGACCATGGAACAACTCCCGCCGGAGCTGGGAGAGGCGATCGTAACGATGAAGACCGGTGAGATTGCCGCAAAGCCCGTGGAGACGCCCTTCGGCTTTCATGTCGTAAAACTTGAAGAGCGGCGCAAGCGTGAACCACCGGCATTCGAGGTTGTGTCGACGGAGTTGCGCCGTGGCATGGAAGCCCAGGCGGTGAGCAAGATCGTCGCTGACCTCAAGGCGGCCGCGCGGATAGAGAAGCTCGTGCCCGATGTTGCGATGCCTGAGGGATCGGATGACGGACACGAGCATGGTGCCGAGGGCGGGGAATAGCGCAACTCTATCGTTTCTTTCGTGCAATCCCGTTCCCTTGTTCTCATTATTCTCGTGTCCCGGCATCTCATGCGGTCGCTCCATTCTCTGCTGCCAAAATTCCTCGCCGTCTCTCTCATCGCGATCATGCTATCGGGATGCGTTGCCATGGAGCTCGCCGAACTCTCCAGCGAGCCGCCGAAGCTTTCCGCCGCCGTCGTGGCCGCGATGGCGAAGAAGGGTATGCGGCCTGAAGATCCTGTCCTTGTGCGGATATTCAAGCAGGAGAGTGAGCTGGAGGTGTGGAAGGCGGATGCATCAGGCCGTTACAAGCTCTTCAAGACCTATCCGATGTGCCGCTGGTCCGGCAAACTCGGCCCCAAGACGAAAGAAGGCGATCGCCAGGCGCCGGAAGGCTTCTATCATGTCTCGGCCGGGATGCTGAATCCGCAGTCGCAGTACTATGTCTCGTTCAATCTCGGTTATCCCAACCGTCTTGAAGCTGCGCTCGGCTACACCGGTGAGGCGCTGATGGTCCATGGCGCCTGCTCGTCGTCGGGTTGCTACGCCATGACCGATCAGGGCGTCGGTGAGATCTATGCCATCGCTCAGAAGGCGCTGCAAAGCGGTCAGGACAGCTTTCAGGTCCAAGCCTATCCGTTTCGCATGACCGCGGAGAACCTCGCCAAGCATCGAGGGGATTCGAACATGCCGTTCTGGCTCACCCTCAAGGAGGGCTACGACCAATTCGCTTTTTCGAAGCGCCAGCCGAAGGTCGCGGCCTGCGAACGGCGCTATGTGTTCAACAGGGAGTTCGAGGGGGGCGATCCGCGCAATCCGCTCGCCGCCTGTCCGGTATCGTCCAGCGGGGCTTCGGCCGACCTCCTGTCAATGGTGGCGACGGAGCGTGGCAAGGTGGACGCGGCGCTTGCCGCCGAAAAGTCGGCCGCGGCGCTCGCTTATGTGGACGGCGGCATGCATCCAAGCTTCCGGGCTCTTTTGAAGAAACAGGGGGCCTCGAAGCTGGCGGAGGATATCTCGATCAAAAAATATCCGGTCAGTCGGCCGGAGGCTGCGCTTGCCGATCCCTATTCGGGCACGTCTGCTTTCAGCGGGGCGTCGGATGACTGATCCAAGTGACGTTCGACAGCGTGCGCGCATGATCCGGCGGAAGAACCGCGTCATGCTTTTTGTTCTGCTGGGCTTCGTAGTCTCTGTCATTGCCTACAGCGCTTTTCACATTCGCAGCGAAATGAAGACGTCGACACCGTCGGCAGCTGCTGCTGAAACCGGTAAATAGTCGGCGTCGAGAAAAGGGACGAACATGCTTGAAGACACAAAGACAGTCGCGCGCCGCAGCTTCCTTCTCGGGGCACTTTCCATGGCGCTGGCGGCCTGCTCCACGACATCCCCCTCCGCAGTGCCCAGCGTCGCACGCCGTCCGATGGGCGTGCCGAGCGAGGAGGAACTGGCGGCTCGCTACGCCGCGATCGAGGATGGCGGTCATCAGCTGCCGGCCGTTCCCTTCCGGGAAATCGATTCAAAGTTCTACCGCCAGCGTGTTCTCAACACGACGGGCGAGCCAGCCGGCACTGTGGTGGTCGATACCGGTTCAAAGTTTCTCTATGTCGTGGAGCCCGGCGGCACGGCGATGCGCTACGGGGTCGGTCTTGGCCGCGCGGGATTTGCCTGGGAAGGCGAGGGGGTCATCCAGTGGCGCCAGAAGTGGCCGCGCTGGAAGCCGCCGGCGGAAATGATCGCGCGCCAACCCGAGCTTGCGAAATTCTCTGTCGAGAACGGTGGACAGGAGCCAGGGCCGAACAATGCGCTCGGCGCCCGCGCGCTCTACATCTTCCAGAATGGCGAGGACACGCTTTACCGTCTGCACGGAACACGTGAGTGGAACTCTATCGGAAAATCCGTGTCCTCCGGCTGCGTGCGGTTGGTCAATCAGGATGTCATCGACCTCTACACCCGCGTGCCTTCCAAGGCACGCATTGTCGTACGCACGTAGATCATGCGGTTGGTAGTTGAAAGAAAAGGCGAGCTCGCCGCCTTGTTTGCGTTCGGCGCCGCAATCTTCCTCGTGGACATCGCTCTCAAGCACTTCATGGTCACGGCGGTGATGAACCCGCCGCGGATCATTCCCGTCACACCGTTCTTCAATCTCGTGCTCGTCTACAATCCCGGCGTCAGCTTCGGAATGTTCGCCGAATGGATATCGGCGGCGCCACAGCTTTTTGCCGTTCTGAAAGCATGCATCGTTGCCGGGCTCCTGTCGTGGGCCGCTCTTTCGCGCCGGATGGTTGAGCGGCTGGCACTGTGCATGGTCGCGGGAGGAGCGATGGGCAATCTCGTCGACCGGTATGCCGACGGCCACGTAACCGACTATCTGGATTTCTATGCGGGACAGTGGCATTGGCCATCGTTCAACCTTGCCGATGTGGCCATCGTGGCTGGTGCGGGCGTCATGATCGCGGTTGCTTCTTTCCAAAGAGACACTGCAACGAGCCAATCTTCATGAAAGCGTGTCGGCGGAGCCACCGGTTCGACAGCTTACGGCCTTGAGGGCCACTCTGGATGCAGCCGGTCGATGACGACGGCATGGGTGTGGCGATGTCCGCCACGCCGCGCTCCTTCCGCAAGGTGCGGGTGATCGGCAGGCAGGTCGTCGTGGTCGTGTTCGATCTCGGCATTGTCGTCCGATGGCCATAGCACCATCGCGGCGGCGAGGCCTGATGTCGCGAGGAGTGCGAGGCAAAGGGCGGCTGCGGACAGGCCGATAGTCGCGCCGAGCCAACCGGCGAGCGGATAGGTGATGAGCCAGGCGGCGTGGGAGAGCGCGAAATGCGCCGCAAACAGGGCCGGTCGGTCTTCCGCATGCGCGGATCGCCGCAACAGCCGGCCGGAGGGCGTCTGGGCGATCGAATAGCCGATGCCGAGGAGACACCAGAGCGGCAAGAGCGTGCGGATGCTGTCGACGGCCGAGGCTGCCAGAAGCCCGGCAATCAGGACCGCCGCTCCAGCCAGCATGACCGGGCGGTCGGGAATAGTGTCGAGGAGTTTTGGAAGGAAGAGCGCCGCCAGCATCGAGCCGCCGCCGAACGCGGCGAGCGCAAGGGCCGTGCTTTCCTGGGTCAGGCCGAAGGTGGACTGCACGATCACGACCGTGTTGACGATCACCATCGAGCCGGCGGCCGAGACCGAAAGGCAAATCGCGAGAAGGCCGCGCAGCCGCGGCGTTGCCAGATAGAGACGAAGGCCCCGCGTGGTCCGTTCGTAGACACTGCGACGCTCGGTCTTCGAAGGCGCGGGAAGCACGACGGAGACGACGAGCGCCGAGGATACGAGAAAGCCGATGACCGTGCCGCCGAACAGCGAATGGAAAGAGATGATCGTCAGGAGCGCTGCAGCCAAGGCGGGGCTGATGAGGCTTTCGAGGTCATAGGCGAGCCGGGAGAGCGATAGCGCTCGCGTATAGTCCTTTTCGTCCGGCAGCACCTCGGGGATCGTCGCCTGGAAGGCCGGGGTGAAGGCGGCCGAGGCCGATTGCAGGACGAAGATCAGGACGTAGACCTGCCAGACCTCGGTGACGAAGGGCAGGCAGAGGGCGACGGCGGCGCGTACGAGGTCGAGTGCGACCAGCAGCGGCCGCCGTGGAAGCACTTCCGCGAAGGCGCCCGCGATCGGTGCGATGCCGACATAGGCGATCATCTTGATGGCGAGCGCCGTACCCAGCACCGCGCCGGCGTCAGGTCCGGCGATCTCGTAGGCGAGCAGGCCGAGGGCGACCGTCGCCAGACCTGTCCCGACCAGCGCGACGACCTGCGCCAGAAAAAGGTGGCGATAGGTTCGGTTCTGGAGGACGCCGAGCATGCTGTTTCCGATCGGTCAGAGATACTTGGTGATCGCCTTGAACTCGGCCATGGCGCTTCGCTGGTCGGCGGGCAGGGGGCCGACCGCATCCTCGAGGCAATGGTCGAGATGGTCCTGGATCAGCGCGCGCTTGGCATTGGTGACCGCCTTTTCGACGGCATGAAGCTGTTGTGCGAGATCGAGGCAGGGGCGTCCATCCTCGATCATCGCGATGATGCTCTTCAGATGTCCCTCGGCCCGCTTCAGCCGCTTGACGATCTCGGGATGGGTCTTGTGCCTGTGCTCGCTCATATGGATAACCTATCCCCCTGGATAGGATATTGCAATTGTGGGCACGGCGTCACATTCGTGATTGCGCCGCGCCTACAGCCAGCGTTGCACCGGGCGTTTATCGGCCAGATAGTGTTGCCGAGAAAGCGCGCCGGGACCTGTTCCTCACTGCGAGCGCATAGACCAATCAGATCTTCACCAGCATCGCGGTCACGTACATGACTGCGATGCCGAGGGCGAAGCCGCCCAGGACCTCCTTCGAGAACAGGATGTCCGTACGGTCCTCGTCGTTGCGGAGCATGAACAGCGTCACCTCGATGATGACCTGGAGAATGGCGCCGGCACCGATCGCGAGCGCAAGTGCCGACCAATGGGGGGCGTAGGCGAGGCTGCCGATCCACATGCCGAGCACGGCCGGGCCGCCGGCGATCAGCGTCAACAGTACGAACTGGCGGAAGGTGGGTCTGATCTTGAGGAGCGGTGCGGCGATGCCGATGCCTTCGGTGATGTTGTGCAGCGTGAAGCCCATGACGAGGAAGGTGCCGAGACCTGCGGAGCCGGCCGCGAAGGCGCCTCCGATGGCAAGGCCCTCGCCCATGTTGTGCAGGCCTATGCCGATTGCGATGTAGGTGGCGAGCGCCACGCCGCTCGGCCGTCCGCCCCGCCGCGAGACGGCCATTAGTAACAGGAAGGACGCGGCGGCGGCAAAGACCACCATTGCGCCACCCTGGAAGACGGGTGCGGATGCGCCGGCAAGCTCGAAGGCCTCCGCTACGGCGTCCACTAAGAGGAACGCGAGGAGGCCGACTGTCACCGCGAGCAGGAACCGCATGGCGCTCAGTCCCGCGCCGCGTAGCGCCGGATAGAACATCAGGCCGATGGCGACGGGCAGAATGCCGACGAAGGCGCCGAGGATGGCTTGCGACCGGAGACCGTTCGAGGTCACCTCCGGCGTGGGAACCGCGACCGGGATCTCGTGCTCGAACGTTGCGCCGGTGCTGGTGACGACGGTGACACGGTGCGCCTCGCCGAGAACCCAGGGGAAGGGAATGGAAATCCAGGCCGACTGCCCGCGGGGAAGCGGGCCGGGCGGGTCGAGCGTGAATTGCCAATAGGCGGCATCGACCTGGACCTGTGCGATCTTCAGCGGCTCCGAGCCGCCGGCGCGTACAAGAAGCCGTACCCCGCCGCCGTCGAGCGTTGTGCGCTCATAGGTGAGGTTCTCGACGGGCGGCGCGCCGTTTTCGAAGCTTCGGAGCGGATTGGTACCGAAGAGCCAGGCAATGGCCGCCGCCAAAACCAGGAAAGGGATGACGGTCCAGAGGAGAGCGGCGCGCCGGCTAGGTGATGCGGCCTGGCTCGAAGCGGTTTCGTCGGTCATGCCACTTCCTCCACGACTTCGAACATTCCCATCCAGCCGAGCTCCGTGAACTCCGACTGGTGCGCGTGGAACATGTAGAGGCCCGGTTCATGGTCCGCATGTTCGCCGAAGGTGAACTCCAGAATGCCGCGCTGCGCCTGGCACTGCATGATGAGGTCGACGGTTTTAAGAGTCGGCGTCAGGGTGGTGCCCTGGTCGAAATAGTCGAAGAAGTTGCCGTGGATGTGGAAGGAGTTGATTGGATCGAACTCGGTGAGGTTCGCGAGGTAGATGCGCACCGGACGGCTCTTCTCGATGCGGATCGGCTTCTTGGCGTAGCAGTGGGCGATGGTGTTGCAAGCATAGAACTCGTTCTCGCCGTCGAAATTGGTGTCGAAGGCATTCATCACCATGGCGAGTTCCTGCCATCTCGCATTCTCGGGCGAGCCGTGCAGCCGGCTGAGCGCCACGTCGCGGAATTCTGGTCGCAGTTCCGGATCGGGATCGATGACGAAGAGACCGTACATGCCCTTGTGGATATGCCGCGCGAGCGGCAGGGCATGGCAGTGGTAGAGGTGGCAGCCGAAGGGGCGGGCGTCGAACTCGTAGACGAACTCCTCGCCTGGGTTGATGACGCCCGCGCCAGGAATCCCGTCCATGCGCGCGGCATGAATGCCGTGGAAATGCATGGAGTGCGGATGAGAACCGTAGTTGCGCAAAATGATGCGCAGCCGCTCTCCTTCCATCGCGCGGAGCGACGGCCCGGGCACGCGACCGTTGAAGGTCCAGGCGGGGAACATGACGCCGGGCGCGATCTCGATCTCCTTGTCCTCGACCTCGACTTCGAACGTACGCAGCCGACGGCCGTCGGGGAGGGTGGAGACGGTCCCGAGATCCCAGTCGGTCAGCATCGACGTCGGATCGAAGCCGTTGCGCTCGTTATCGACGTCACCGACGGTGATCATCGCTCCATGTGCCTGCATATGCGGCGGCGCGGCATCGCTTGTGCCGGCTTTGCCGTCAGTCGTCGCGGACATCTGGTGGCCCTGGTGCTGGGCGGCGGCATCCTGGCTCAGCGCTGAACGGGCGGCGAGGGCTGCGCCGCCGGCCGCTGCCAGGCCCGCGCCGAGCAGCTTTCGGCGTCCGAGGTTGAATGGCAGCCAGTTTCGCATTGTCCCGTCCTTTTGATAATCGTTCTTAATAGCAATAACAGCACATGCTCTTAGTTATAGCAATAGCTATGTTCGGAACTGCTGATGCTTCGGTCGCCTCCGGAAAAGATGATGATTGCAGAAAAATCATAGTGCAGGCTATGAATTCGCAATAAACTGGATAAAACCTCGGGAAGGGCATGATGACAGCAAGTCGCAGGAAATCGGCAAACAAACACTCGCTCGTTGACGCCGATACCCATGTCGAAAGCTTCCGCCAGACGCGCTCCAACCGGCGCAACGAACTCATCGAGGATTATGTCGAACTGATCGATGACCTCATCCTCCATGGCGGAGAGGCGCGGCAGGTCGATATCGTACAGAGGCTGGGCGTTGCGCAGCCGACCGTCGCAAAGATGCTCAAGCGTCTCGCCAGCGACGGCTTCATCCAGCAGAAGCGCTATCGCGGCATCTTCCTGACCGAAGCCGGGAAGGCACTGGCGGCCAGGAGCCGAGAGCGACATCGGATCGTCGAAGGGTTCCTGCGCGCCGTCGGGGTTGGAGAAGAGGCCGCGCGCATCGACGCCGAAGGCATCGAGCACCATGTCAGCGACGAGACGCTTGCCGTCTTCAAGGCTTTCCTCGACAAGGCGGGGCCGCCCGGCCGCGCTTGACCTATCCTGACCGTGATGTGCCTACGGCAGGGGGCGCGGCGCTTCATCCAACGATGGAGCGTTCGTGGCATTGAAGTTCGCTTTCGCAGATCCGATCCCACGACAATTTTGCCCACAGTCCCTGCTGTATGACGAGAGTGGCGCGCTCTGATCGGAGTCACGCTGCTTGACCCTCTAGCTGCTTGAGGGTCCATAATTCGGGAATCATGGCGATATCGGACATTGTATGAGCGTTCGGGACAAGAGATCGGAAGACGATGGGTGGCTGACGCTGTTCCTCGCATGGATGGTTGCGCTTATCGCTTCGCTCGGGGCTCTCTTCATCGGCGAAGTCATGGGCCAGACGCCGTGCATCTTATGTTGGTATCAGCGCGCGTTCATGTTTCCGCTGGCGCTAGTCCTGGCGGTTTCCGCCTTTCGCATGGACCGTGGCGTATGGCGCTATGCGTTGCCGCTGAGTGGAGCAGGTCTGTTGATCGCGACATACCACGTCCTGCTATATTACGGCTTCATTCCGGAGGCAGTCGTTCCTTGTGGGAAGGGGCCCTCCTGTACTGATGCGAAGATGACCATTTTCGAGGTGATCCCGCTGCCGGTGCTGTCACTTCTGGCATTCGCCGCGATTTCATTCCTCCTCCTCATCGACCGAAGGGAGCATGCCCGATGAACCGAGCGCTCGTCATCACTCTCACCGCGCTTGCCGCGCTCGGTGTTTTTGGAGGAGGTGCCTACTACTACACTGCGCAGCAGAAAGAACATGCGGCTTCTGTCACAGCGTCGGCGGATACGCTCGTGCGCGCGCATTCGCCGATTCTGGGTAAGGAAGACGCACCCGTCACGATCGTGGAGTTCTTCGACCCCTCATGCGAGGCCTGCCGCGCCTTCTTTCCGCTTGTGAAGAATATCCTGGCGACCTATCCGGATGATGTGCGTGTGGTGATCCGCTATACCACCTTCCACAAGGGCTCCGACGAAGCCGTGCGCATCCTCGAGGCGGCACGCAAACAGGACAAGTTCGAGCCGGTCCTTGCGGCGCTTGTGGACAAGCAGCCCGAGTGGGCTACTCACGGGGAGCCTGACATGAAGCGGGCCTGGAACATTGCCGGTGAGGCGGGTCTGGAACTCATGGGCGCCCGTCTCGACAGCGTGAAGCCGGAAGTTGATCAGGTGCTTCAGACCGATCTAGCGGACGTCAAGGCGAACAATGTCGAACAGACGCCTACGTTCTTCGTCAACGGCAAGCTGCTGGTCAATTTCAGCCCGCAGGGCTTGATCGATCTGGTGAAAGGCGAAGTCGACAAGACGAGTTGACAGCGCTCTGGCAAGAAATCGCGGCTTGTCCGCCTGTAGGGCGCTTCACGGCTGGTGGTAGGTTCGATGTCCCTCACCAATGCTTGGAGGTCGATAGGGTGAGCAACTGCCTTGGCCGAGAAAGTTTGAAGGTCACGCCCCGCCCACTTCCGCGAGATTGCGCAGTTTCTTCAGACGGGTTTCTCGCGGCTCGTGCATGTCCAGCATACCTTGGAACCGACCATCCGCATCCATGAGAAAGATGCCCGCTGTGTGGTCCATTGTATAGCTGCCGCCCTCGGTATCGACCCTTTTGGCTGTTGCCCGGAACGCTGACAGCGCCTGATCCGTTTGCTTCCGCGTGCCGCGCACCGCGATGATCCTCGGATCGAATGCTTCCATGTACAGCGAAAGCAGGTTCTGCGTGTCACGTTCCGGATCGACGGATATGAGAAGCGCGTTGAACGCATCGGCCTGCGGACCGAGTTCCTTCATGAGATCCGTCAGTTCGAACAGCGTGGTCGGGCAGATGTCCGGGCAGTGCGTAAAGCCGAAGAATGCGAGGTAGGGCCTGCCGCGTAGGCTTCTATCCGACACGGCCTCGCCGCGATGGGACGTCAGTTCAAACGGGCCGCCGATCCCGCCGGTGGGCTCGGTTTCGGCCATATTCGCAAGAACCAGAGCTCCGGAGACGAGGCCGCCAACCAACAGGGCGGCGATTGCGGATCTGAAGAGCGCACGTCGGCTGTAAATCGACGTCATGGGGTTGCGCCATGGCCCTGATGGTCTTCGTTTTCAGCCGGCTGTTTCGCGCCCATGCCCTGAACCGCGAATTCAACCTTGATCTCGCCAGCCTTTTCGAAACGGAGCGTCGCCTCGACCTTTTCGCCTTCCTTGAAAACCTTCGTGGGCTTGATGAACATGAGGTGGGTAGCGCCTGGCGCAAGCTCGACCGTTTCACCCGGTTTGATCGTCACCCCTGCGGTCAGTGGTCGCATGCGGGCGACGCCATCTTGAAGAGTCGACTCGTGCACTTCAACCGCCGTTGCGATCGGAGAGCTGCCGCCAAGGAATGTGTCAGATTCGGCGCCGGTATTCGTGATCTTCAGATAGCCGCCGGCAACGGGAGCTACCATCGGCGTTGCACGCGACCAGGGATGATCGATCTGCAGATCACCAGCGCTATAATCATGCGCAAATGCGGCGGGCCCTGCTGCGAGGGAAAGCGTGAACATAAGAACAGGGGTGAAAAGACGTTTCATGTCAGCCTCTGAGTAAGGAGCGCGATCCGGACCTTGGCCCGCGACCCCGCTCTACACCCTCTAGCAGCTTTAGGGTCAATCGACCCCGGACGCCTGCGGCTTTCTGTCGTCTGCTGGTCTGCCCCTGATGACGCGGATCAATCGTGATCCGAGCAGCATAGGTCGTGTGAAGCGAGCGCCCGGATCACATAACAATCCCGCACATGATTGTTGTGCTGGTGAGAGGTTATGCGCTCTAGTTCGATTTCAAGCTTCCGGAGCTTGGCGATCTTGTCGCGAACGGAGGCAAGTTGCTCAAGGGCAATGCGGTCGGCATCCGCGCAGGGTTTGTCAGGGTGATGGCTGAGTTCGATAAGGGATCGTATGGCATCTATCGAAAGGCCCAGATCACGGGAGTGCTTTATGAAGGTCAGGCGATCCATCTCCTCCTTGGTATAGCGGCGCTGATTGCCTTCGGAGCGCTCCGCGTGGGGAAGAAGACCCATTTGCTCATAGTAGCGGATTGTCGGGATTTTCACGCCGGAGGTCTTCGAAAGATCACCAATCGTCAACATGTCGTTTTTCCAAAGTCTGTTATAAGAGTTCAATCGCCATGGAGTATTCGGAACCAGAAGAAGCCTTCGGCTCCGATGAGAGGACCGATGACGAGAGGCGCAACAACGCCGAACAGGCCTTCGAGAGTCGTGTGAGCAGTCGCCCAGCAAACGAAGAGCATTGCCAGCTTGACACCCAGAATGCCGAGCAGGGCAAGACCAAGAAAGAGAGCGGACGACCTGATCGCCTTGGCCATGTTTCACCTCCATCCAAGCCTAGCCCGGGCGAGGATGATCGCAAACTCAACTCTTGTTGTTCGAAATGATGGCGACGGCGTCACCGCGCTTCCGCTTTGAAAGCGTCATGTCATGTTCTCGTGGGATGGGGACAATGATTCGATGATGCGGCAGTCGCCCACCGTGCCGCTCGAGCATTGAGACAGCATCCGATCGAGCTCGCTCCGCAATGCGTTCAGATCGGCGATCTTCCGCTCGACCTCCAGCAGATGTTCCTTGGCGATCGCATCGACCGCTCCGCACGGCCGGCTCTTGTCGTCTGAAAGATCGAGCAGTGTTCGAATCTGATCGAGCGAGAAGCCGAGATCGCGTGCACGCCGGACGAAGCTTAGGCGATTGAGGTGCGAGCGCTCGTAGGACCGGTAATTGCCGCCCGTACGCGCTGGTGCGGGTAGAAGGCCGCTTTTCTCGTAGAACCGGATAGTTTCGACCTTCGTGCCGGTCATTTGCGCCAGCGCCCCGATGGTCAGCGGGCGGTTTGCCATAGCTTTATCCCTGTACTGACTACAGTCTTTAGATAGGGGCAATCGTCCCGGCGCGCCAGTCAATTTCACTTTACCGCCCAACGATCGAAAGCTGAAGGACGGCTCTTGACCCTGTAGCGACTACAGAGCGCACATTCCATCGGTGCACTTCGAGCGTATTTTCCAAAGGAGCAGAATATGACCTCTTCCCTCACCACCATCGATCTCAAGATCGAAGGCATGGATTGCGGCCATTGCATCAGTACAGTCGAGAAGGCGGTTCATGCCCTGCCGGGCATCGAGGAGGTCAAGGTCTCCCTTTCCGATAACAACGCGATAATCAGCTTTGATGCTGCCCTTACGTCGCAGGATGCGATCGTCGAAGCTGTCGAGGACGCAGGGTATGACGTTCCGCGATGATCACGCTTGAGCTTCCCATTGGCGGCATGGATTGCGCCGCCTGTGCCAAGAAAGTCCAGCGGGCCCTGAAGAAGCTCCCCGGCGTCGTAAATGTCGAGGTGCTCCTGAGTGCTGAAAAGGCCGTCATCGACCATGACCCGAAACTCGTGACGCGCGAGGCATTACAGGCGACGGTGGAAAAGGTCGGCTTCACCGTCCCGGCGCCTCAGGCGGCCGATACAGCCTATATGATTCAAGGCAATCTGCTGCAACGGCAGCTCTTTACGCTGCTTGGCGTGCTGTTCGGCGTCATCCTGTTTCTCGTCGTTATTGGGGAAGGCCTTGGTCTGTTCGACGTGGTTACGGATCGCGTCCCTCTCTGGCTTGGGACGGCGGTGGTCCTCGCGTTTGGTGCGCCGATCTTCCTCGATGCTGGTCGCTCGGCCCTTCGCCTGGAGGTGACGAGCCACACGCTTATGTCCGTAGGTGCCGTCGCGGCCCTGGTCACCGGCCAATGGGCGACGGCGGCGATCGTCGTCTTCTTCATGCGCATTGGTGTGTTCGCCGAGCGCTTCACCAGCGAAAAGGCACGGCAGCTTCTGAAGGGGTTGACCGCGCTCGCGCCGCAAAAGGCGCGCGTGCTGCGTGGTGGAGAGGAGATCGAGGTGACGATCGAAGCGGTTGCGGTCGGCGACACGGTTATCGTGCGCCCGGGCGAGCGCGTTCCTGTCGACGGTATCGTGATCGAAGGGCAGGCGACCCTCGATCAGGCGGCCATCACGGGCGAGAGCATGCCCGTAGAAGCGGAAGCCGGAGACAAGGTTTTTGCGGCCACGCTCGCCAAACTGGGACATCTCAAGCTCGAGGCCGAACGGATCGGTCGTGACACGACCTTCGGTCGCACGATCAAGCTCGTCGAGGAGGCGGAAGCCAACCGCGGCGAGGTGCAGCGGGTCGCCGACAAGTTCAGTGGATACTATCTGCCGGTCGTCGCGACGATCGCGATTCTTACCTACCTGCTGAGTGGGAACGTCCTCTCGGTTGTTGCCGTCCTGGTCGTCGCGTGCTCCTGCTCGTTTGCACTCGCCACACCTATCGCGATGATGGCCTCGATCGGCGCAGCAGCGAAGCGTGGCCTGCTCATCAAGGGCGGCAAGTATGTCGAAGCCATCAAGGTCGCGGATGTCGTCCTTATGGACAAGACGGGCACTTTGACGACGGGAAAGCCACGTGTGACGGATGTCGTGTCGCTGGATGGCACGCCGGAGCAAGCACTTCTGCAGCTTGCGGCCATCGCCGAGCGCCATTCCGAACATCCCTTGGCCGAGGCCGTTCGCAATCACGCTAAGGATCGAGGCGTCAAGGGTGGTGAGCCAGAGCGTTTCGAGGCAATTCCGGGCAAGGATATTCGCGCCACCGTCGATGGGCAGGTTGTTGAGATTGGGAACCGGCGGCTGGTGGATGTGGACAAGCGCTTTGATGATGTCGCTCGCTTGGAAGATGAGGGGAAGACACTTCTGATCATGGCTGTCGATGGCCGCCCGGCCGGAATCTTTGCGGCGATGGATACGGTGCGACCGGAAGTCTCCGATGCGATCACGGAAATCCGCAAGCTTGGTATTGCGCGGATCGAGCTTCTGACAGGGGACAACGAGCGCACGGCCGCTGCCATCGCGAGCCCGCTCGGGATCGGTTTCCAGGCGAACCTGCTCCCCGAGGACAAAATCCGCGTCGTGAAGGAGCTGCAGGAGAAGGGCCATCGGGTCGTAATGGTTGGGGATGGCGTCAACGACGCGCCGGCGCTCGCGCAGGCCGAAGTGGGCATCGCCATGGGCGGTGGAACGGATGTCGCGATGGAGGCGGCCCATATCGTGCTCATGCGGGAAGACTGGACGCTCGTCGCCGACTCCTTCCGCATCGCGCGACGCACGATGGGGGTGGTCAGGATGAACATCGCCTTTACCGCGCTTTACAATCTTGTCGGTCTTTCGCTTGCAGCGTTCGGGGTCATTCCGCCGATCTTCGCCGCCGCGATGCAGTCGATACCGGACATCGGGATTCTTGCGAATTCTTCACGCTTGATCCGGCAGAAGTAGTGCCGAAGACCACACAGGACCGCCGCTAACTTGCGGCGGTCAATCTCCTCTCATAGCGCTTTACCAGACCTATCCTTCGCGCCGGTCGGAGAAATCAAGTGGGCGGCAAGAAGAAGATCTATAGGCAGGATCCGCATTTCCGAAGCGTGGTGCGGACCAATCGAAAGAGGCACGCGTCGCCTCATCTGATCAAACGCGTCCGCATCGCTCTCTGCGCGACAGGCCTCATGATAGCGGCACTTTTCGTGGTGTTTATCAATCTTATCTGACTCGGTAGGCAAGTCGCTATGCGGCTACCAGAACGCTCATGACCGCGAAATGCAGCACTCTTCTTTGGCGCAGGCCGGGATATCGAAAAAGGCAGTCTTTTACGAGGTGACATCCTTTAGGAGCCTCATCCGCTCTTCACGAGGTTCCTCCATCCGCAACAACCTGACGAAGCGGCCATCCGCGTCAATTACGTAGACGCCAGCCGTGTGCTCCATCGTGTACTGGCCGCCGTCCAGGGGAACTTTCTTTGCGAAGGCGGCAAAGGATTTGACGACGTCGTCGGTCTGCTGGCGCGTGCCGCGCAAGGCGACAAAGCGCGGATCGAATGCCGTCATGTATTGAGAGAGCAGTTCCTGACTGTCGCGCTCTGGATCGACGGAAATCAGCAGCACCTTGAGGTTGTCTGCCGCGGGCCCGAGTTCCTTCATCATGTCGGTCAGTTCGAAAAGGGTCGTAGGGCAAATATCGGGGCAGTGCGTAAAGCCGAAGAACGCGAGGTATGCCGTTCCGGCCAACGACGTCGAATTGAACGTTTCCCCCGTATGGGTTTCCATCGAGAATGGACCGTTCAGGGGGAAGGATTGCTGCGAGAGGCGGTCCTTGTCGGATTGCAGCGTCCAGGTCAGCACGGCGAGCACAACAGCAAGGATCGTGATCGTCGCCCATGTGACCCTTCTCACGATCCTCAAAGTCTTCGATGCCATGCAAAACGCTCCACTTTCTTGCGATCTGGCTGGTCTTCTAAAGGCTGAAGCGGCTTCAGGGTCAACGGGCACAGAATGATTCGTCTTGACCCTCTAGTTGGTAGAGGGCGTACGGCGTGATGTAACCGCTTGGCGAGAGATGTCGGAATAGTGAAATACACGATGAAAATTGGGGGCGTGGCAGTCGCCCTCCTAGCTGGTACCGTTATCGGGGGGATGTGGGCTCTTGGCAGCGGCATGGTCGACCACGGGGTCGCAGAGCCTGTCTCGCTGACATTCACCGATCAAGCCGGCCGCGAGAGGGGCTTTGGCGATTTCGGGGGCAAGCCCACCCTCCTTAACGTCTGGGCGACGTGGTGCACGCCGTGTCGCAAAGAGATGCCCTCGCTCGATCGGTTACAGGCATCAGCCAGCACGAATGGATTTGAAGTGGTGGCGTTGTCGATCGACCTTGGTGGAGTGCAACGCGTAAGACCGTTCTACGAGGAGATCGGCATACGAAATCTCGGAATCTACGTCGATCCCGACAGCGCCGTGATGCGAGGTTTGATGGTGACAGGCCTGCCAACGACGATCCTCATCGGTGCGGACGGCGTTGAGCTCAAGCGCTGGATCGGTCCCAAGGAGTGGGATGATGCGGGAACGATTGCAGAGTTGAAGGCGCTTGCCGCCCGCGATTCCAACGCTGGAACACGATGAACAATCAAAGACTACGCCCAGACAAGCGAAACCGCGTTTGATGTCATTGGCAAGAGCTACGCGCTGCCATTGTGTCGAAGCGATCGATTTGGCGCACAGGGCAATTGACAAGCAAGGTGCTGAATTCGTGATGGAGCGAATGGCGGTTAAATATCAGATTGATTCCGACAGAGCACGCCCGTCTATCAGATTAGTTTTCGTGCCGATGGTGGGTATATGAAGATTTCGGTCTGCGAGGCAATCTGCCTTCGATGGGCAGCTGAAGGAAAAGGCTCCCGAGACATAGCGGTGCTCGAAGCCGTGCCCGTCGAGATGGTCGCCTCTCTTTTTTCAAGCGCTTTGACAAAATTAGGCGCATCGACACTTGTGGAAGCGATCGAGAACGCCAAGATGCGTGAGGTGATCTAACTCATCCACCAAGACCCACCGTGGACTAGCAGAACTCCGCTCGACTCAAGATGGTCTTGCAGCCGCAGCCGACGTTTCCTCGATCCAGGTTTGCGGTGTTATGATGGTCGTAAACAGCATGGCCTCCAGCGTTGCCACTCTGTGAACCAATCCCGCTCTATTGGGATGACGTTCTAGCCAAGCTCGGGTCTCAGGCGATCAACCCGCTTCGTGGTCAGCTGGCAAGCTTGGGTCCCTTCGATCGGGGACTTCACGGTGATCGCGACCCGTCCCGGTCCGTCAAGGCGCCATCGAGCGGGAATTGGCCCGCTCTCTGATCGAGCCAAAACGATGTTACACGACCTTTCACTCGCATAATACCACGCATTCCAGCGCTCTCGCGACCTTTTGGACCCGGTCACGGTCTTACAGATCGGCGGAGAATACGGCGTCGTCCCCTCCGGCGAAATCGACGCTGATGACAATCTTGACGTCGTCCATGAATTCTTCCTCTGGCCGGCTCATTGAGCCGGCCTTGCCGTCTCGGTTGCCGCGAGCGAGCTGCCCCCCGCAAGGGAGGCTCCGCCGCGGCCGGCTGGCTTGACTGCAAGTTTCGGCAGTAGCCAGCCGCGCCCTTGCAGGGGTCTTCTCTTCGCGGCCTTTGGTGAGAGTGGCGAGAGGTTCGCCGGAAGGAAAAAAGGAGGGGCCGCTAGCGCGGCCGAGAAAGAATGAAAAAATCCGAAATCGAGGCAGTCAAAGAAAAGGTGAGCTGTGGTGCGGTGCTCGAAAGCGCCGGCTTCGCCATCGACCTCAGGGAGAGTACGCGCCGCGCGGTCAAATTCCGCCGCGGCGGCGAGATCGTCATCGTCACTCATGGCGGACTAGGGTGGTTCGATCCACTCAGCGACGATAAGGGCGATGTGTTCTCCCTGATCGAACGCCTGGATCGCGTTGGCTTCGCCGAAGGCTATGCTCGGGCCGCCGCCCTGGTCGGATTTCAGTCGGAGGCGCCGACCTGGCGTGAGAGTCTGCGTCCTCGGTTGCCGGACGTGTCCGTGCCGCAGCGATGGGTGGCACGTCGGCGGCCATGGCCCGGTTCGTACACCTGGCGCTATCTCTCCGATCAACGATATCTCCCCGTCAATATCATTGCAGCCGTGGTCTCGGCGGATCTCCTTCGCGAGGGCCCCTGCGGGAGCATGTGGGCGGCGCACGTCGATGGGCGAGGTGTCGTTTGCGGATGGGAGGAGCGCGGTCCTGAATGGCGAGGTTTTTCCAGCGGCGGAACGAAGACGCTCTTCCGGTTTGGCCCGCCAACGGCGTTGCGCCTCTGCGTGGCCGAAGCCGCGATTGATGCAATGAGCCTTGCGGCGATCGAAGGCATCCGGGACGGGACGGTCTATGTCAGCACGGGTGGTGGCTGGTCGCCCCAAACCGACGCCGCTCTCCGCAACCTTGCCACACGACCGGGTGCGCTTCTGGTTGCGGCGACGGATGCCAACGCGCAAGGTGAGACCTTCTCGGAGCGCCTGCGGGCGCTCGCCGAGGTGTCTGGGTGCAGGTGGCAACGGCTGCGGCCGTTGGCCGAGGACTGGAACGAGGTGCTCAAGGAAAAGAGCAGCGAAGAAAGGATTGAAAGGAAGAAGGGGAGGCTTGCCGCATGCGCGCCGTCCGCGTCAAGGGGAGGCTTTGCCCGGCGAGCCGGCCCTTGACCCGGCCGATCGCGATGCCGGCGGTCGAGAAGGGGTAACAGAGGACTGAAGGAAAAGGCGAGGTCGAGAAGGCTGCGCCGCGCTTCGGTCCGACAACCCCGAAGGAGCCGTACATGACCACAGCACCCGCAATCCGCAAGGTTTTCCAGGGCATTGCTGACCGCCGCCAGATGTATCGCATGTTCGACCGCCATGCCGGGCGCGTCCACCGCCGCGCTGATGACGCAACAGTGCTCTATGCCGGGGAATGGTTCGAGATCGGCGAGGCCGAGCACGACTATATGTTCGCTGTGGAGCCGCCCCTCTGGATCCGTGGCTCGATGTTCGCGCTCCGGCAATTCCTCACCGGATCGGTGACATCAGTGTTTTTCGCGCTGCGCATCGATGATGCCATCCGCTACTTCCATGGCTACTGCGATCTTTCCGACGATGTCTCCGTCGAGCGGATGCGTCTCGCCATCATCGAACGCGAGAGCCGGCCGGTGCAGGCGATGACGCGGGAGGAACGTCTCGAGCACATCTGGAGCAGCACTGCGGAACTCTATCGCGGCTATGCCGACTATCGCTGGCCTCATGCATCGCGCGGCCGGCGCACTGTTCACTTCTTCGGTGGCAAACTGGGCAGCGTCCCGAAACTGCTCGAAGCCATGACCGACGAGGAGATCGCCGCCAAGCTCCCGGTGCATCTGCGCTACCTGCCGGACGTGGCCGCCGCGTGAACGCGACATAACCGGCAGGTGAAGCCGAATAGGCGTCCCAACTGCATCTCGAAACCATCGACTAGCCCGGCCATAGCGCCGGGTTTTCCATTTCCGGAAGGAGAAACCCATGAATGACCTTGAAACGACCGTCGTCATCACGCCGGCGATCCCGCTCGACGACATGACCCTGCTTGAACGCCTCGTGCTCTCGCATGTCTTCGACGCCGGCGAGACCGACAGCGGTCTGCTGCTCTATAGCGACCGCGGCGCGGCGAGCCACTTGCGCATCCCGGCACACGAACTCACCAATGCCTATATGATGTCGCGCACTGTTCCGCATAGCGAGATCAACCGGATCATCGCGCGGGTCTGGAAATCCTGGTGCGAAGAGGACGAGCCGGGAAAAACGGTTGCGGTCGACCTGAGCGAAACATCTTGGGAGTTCATCCTGAAAGATATCGTTGCACGCTCCACGGCCCTGGCAGAGATCAGGGTGCTGGAGTGGTATCGGCATCCCTCGCAGAACCCGGACAGTTTCGGCATGAACATCATGCTGGTGACGGCGAATGAGATTGCCGGCAGGAACAGCGACGACTTTTTCGAGGAGATGCGCGCCGAGACCGAGATCCAGCGACCGGCCGAGGGTATCAGGCGATCGCCGGGCGTTCCCGATCTTGCCGGCGCCGAACCGGCCGTCAAGCGGATGCGCGACGTCATCGACCTGCAGCGGGACGGCAAGTTCCCGAGCGAGAACTTCATCCTGGACCCGCGCGGGCACAATTCTCTGACCAGGATTCGCCGCTTCGTCGAGTCCTTCGGCGCACCTGTTCCTGTCGAAGTCGACAAGGATGAACGGCGATTGGAGACGACGCTCGCCTGCTGGGAAGCCATGCTCGACTTCAACGATCGGTTCATGAATGACGAGCCGATTTCGCAAAGCGTCCATAAGATGGTCGAGGTCTGGGCATTGGTGGGACCGCTTGGAATGCGCCGGTGGGCCATCCAGGTCGCGGGTCTGGCACTCAAGATCCACAATCATCTACACGAGCGCCTGGTCGGACCGCCGACGCCGTTCGACCACGATTTCGTGCCGGCGGTCATCGAAATTCTCTCCTGGACGCAAGTCGGCCCTGAGCTTCCCGGATCGACCGAGGAGGCTGCGCTCAAGGTTTTGGGGAAGCTGGCGGATTATCGGGAGAAGCGCCGATGACCTACCGTGTTTCATGGGACATCGACATCGATGATGCCTCATCGCCGATCGACGCGGCGCGCAAGGCGCACGAAATCGTTCGGCGCCCGGCCAGTTCAGCCAACGTCTACAATGTCGAAGCGCCGGACGGCGTCGTCACCGTCGTCGATCTGGAGGAGGTCCGAGGCCAGCGGGTCGCATCGCCTTCGCCTCTCCTCCTTGACGCGCTCGATCGCGCCGAGCGCTTCATTGCCGGCTTCGAGGGCGATGAGCGGCAGGAGGGTGTCGATCAGCTTCTCGCTGATATCCGAACCGCCCTGCAAGGGCGCAGCGATAGCCAGATCATCGAGGAGACGAACCAGCTCGCCCGCTATCTCATGTCTGAGCTGATCGGCACAGGCTACCAGGTGCCCGACACCTGGAAATTCTACGAGGGGCGAGATCCGCGAAGCCGTAAGGCCTGGATGCACGCGGTCGCCGTCATGGAGATGATGACGTTCACCGACGCCGAGGACGCTCTATCGAACCTCGATCCGGCGGATCCCGAGACGGACGTTCAGTTCCCGATCGAGGACTGGCAGTACGAGGTTACTAACGGCGACACCCGGCGGGGCTAAGAGGACTGGCTCGCGGCAAAGCGCGACGAGTGAACCTCTCCCATCCATTCCGACAGACCATTTCTCCCCCACACTGAGGAGCATATGCATGCCCAGCGTTTACCGCACCGACAACTTCGCCGGACGCGTCAACTATGCCGCGACGGTCATTTCCCGGAAGGGTGGCCATACCCGACATTTCGATACCTGCTTCGAGATGGACGATGCCACGGAGGTCGCTGTGGCCGTTTACCGGCGCTCGCTCAAGAACCCGAAACTGGCCGCCAACATCTGGAGCTATATCGCCAGGGAAACCGTGATGAGAGACGTCGAGGAATTGAAGGACGTCAAGACCCGCGACCTGCCCGCACGCGCTGCGCAGTCACGGGCACGCGCTAAAGCCGCCTCGGAAAAGATCCTGGAGGAGCACAGGCGGAAGCAGGCATCAGCCTAGTCATTCCTCGGACGTCGCCTGCCAGCTCCTGACCGCCGGCCGGAAAAAAAGAAGAAAAGGAAGAACACGCCTTCCCGCATGCGCGTCCGGCCCGTCAAGGGCAGGCGTTGCCGCTGAAGCGGCCCTTGACCGGCCGCCCGCGATGCGGGCTCCGGATCGTGCAAGTCAAGGTCTGAAGAAGGAAGGACATCGCTCCGCTTCGGACCGCATCACCCCCCTCGTCCCATCGCACGCGCCCTACCCTGCTGGAACCACTTCCCGCGGGCGATGGCGCACGCCTGCTCATAAGGAGATCTCGATGAGCAACGATCCTTTCACGCTCGACATGTTCGGCAACACCGCGCTGACCTCCGGCCTGGGCCTCGGCCTTGGTATGTCCGCGTTCAGCGGCCACGATCCCTTTGCCGCCAATGACGACGATCTGGACCCGACGCCACCCGCCCCTGCCCCGGCTCTGCCGATCGCCGCGGCGCGCAAGCCGGCCCCGCGCAAACAGGGCGCGCGCAGCAATTTCTACCTCGGCGACGAGGGCCGCGGTCTCGCCGCCGGCTGGAAGGAACGGGCGAAGGCGAACGTCGCCGCCATCCTGATTGCCGGCGAAATCGAGAAACAGGAGCGACCGGCGACATCAGAGGAACAGCAGAAACTCATCCGCTTCACCGGCTTCGGCGCATCGGAGCTTGCCAACGGCATGTTCCGCCGGCCGGGCGAGGTGGAGTTTCGCGACGGCTGGGACGATCTCGGCGGTTCGCTGGAGACGGCCGTCAACGAGGCCGACTATGCCTCGCTCGCCCGCTGCACCCAGTATGCGCATTACACCCCCGAATTCATCGTCCGGGCGATCTGGGCCGGGCTGCAGCGTCTCGGCTGGCGCGGCGGGCGCGTGCTGGAGCCGGGCATCGGCACAGGACTGTTCCCCACGCTCATGCCGCCGGCCTATCGCGCCACCAGCCATGTCACCGGCATCGAACTCGATCCGGTCACGGCGCGCATCGTGCGGCTGCTGCAGCCGAAGGCGCGCATCGTCAACGGCGACTTCGCCCGCACCGATCTCGGCGTCGTCTATGACCTCGTGATCGGCAACCCGCCCTTCTCCGACCGGACGGTCCGGTCGGACCATCATTATCGACCGCTTGCGCTTCGGCTGCACGACTACTTCATCGCCCGCTCGATCGACCTCTTGAAGCCCGGCGGGCTGGCGGCCTTCGTGACGAGCAGCGGCACGATGGACAAGGGGGACGCCACGGCGCGCGCGCATATCGCCAAATCGGCCAACCTAGTCGCGGCCATTCGGCTTCCGGAGGGCAGTTTCCGCCGTGACGCCGGCACGGACAGCGTCGTCGACATCCTCTTCTTCCGCAAGCGCAAGATCGCCGAGGCGCAGGACGACGTTTCGTGGCTCGACATCGAGGAAATCCGTTCCGCGACCGAGGATGAAGGCGCCATCCGCGTCAATCGCTGGTTCGCAGACAATCCCGGTATGGTTCTCGGCACCCATGCGCTGACCTCCGGTCCGTTCGGCGAGACCTATACCTGCCGTCCCCGCGCCGGCGAGGATCTCGCCGTGTTGCTGAACGCCGCCGTCTGCCGTCTGCCGGAAGACCTCTATGACGGCGAGCCGACCGAGATCGATCTCGATCTCGAGGAGGAGCTGGCGGAGATTGTCGACCTGCGGCCCGGCAACGCCAATGTTCGCGAAGGCAGCTACTTCGTCGACAACAGGCAGGGCCTGATGCAGATCGTCGACGGCCAGCCCGTGGTGATCAAGGTCAGGAAGGGCCGAACCGGCGACGGTCTGACGGAAAAGCATGTCCGTACCATCCAGAAGCTGATCCCCGTCCGCGACGCGGTGCGCGAGGTGCTGAAGGCACAGGAAACCGGCCGACCATGGCGCGACCTGCAGGTGCGGCTGCGCATCGCCTGGTCGAGCTTCGTCAGGGATTTCGGGCCGATCAACCACACGACCGTTAGTATCACCGAGGATGTGGAATCCGGCGAGACCCGCGAGACGCATCGCCAGCCGAACCTCCAGCCCTTCCGGGACGATCCCGACTGCTGGCTGGTTGCTTCCATCGAGGACTACGACCTCGACACCGACACGGCCAAGCCCGGTCCGATCTTCTCGCAGCGGGTGATCGCGCCCCCTGCCCCGCCGGTGGTGACGAATGCCGGCGACGCGCTTGCCGTCGTGCTCAACGAGCGCGGTCGCGTCGACCTCGACCACATCGCCGAGCTTCTGCATTGCGACCGCGACAAGGTGGTCGACCAGCTCGGTGACACCGTGTTCCAGAACCCGGCCGACGGCGCGTGGCAGACCGCCGACGCCTATCTCTCCGGCCCGGTCCGCACCAAGCTTGCGGCCGCTGAAGCCGCGGCGGCCCTCGATCCGACCTTCGAGCGCAATGTCCGCGCGCTGCTGGCTGTCCAGCCTTCGCCTCTGCGTCCCTCGGATATTACCGCGCGTCTTGGCGCGCCATGGATCCCGGCCGCCGATGTCGTCGCCTTCGTCAAGCAGACGATGGACGTCGATATCAAGATCCACCATATGCCGGAACTCGGCTCCTGGACCGTCGAAGCCCGCCAGCTCGCCTATCGCGCCGCTGGCACCTCAGAATGGGGCACCAGCCGCCGCCACGCCGGCGAACTGCTCGCCGATGCGCTGAACAGCCGCGTGCCGCAGATCTTCGACACCATCAAGGACGTCGGCGGCGAACGGCGCGTGCTGAACGTCGTCGATACCGAAGCCGCCCGCGAGAAGCTGCAGAAGATCAAGACGGAATTCGAGCGCTGGGTCTGGACCGACCCGGAGCGGACCGACCGGCTGGCCGGCGTCTATAACGAGCGCTTCAACAATCTCGCGCCGCGCAAGTTCGACGGCTCGCATCTCCAGCTGCCGGGCGCCTCCGCCGCGTTCCAACTCTATGCTCACCAGAAGCGCGGCATCTGGCGCATCATCGCCGATGGCGCGACCTATCTCGCCCATGCCGTCGGCGCCGGCAAGACGATGACCATGGCGGCCGCCATCATGGAACAGCGCCGGCTCGGCCTGATCGCCAAGGCGATGCTCGTCGTGCCCGGCCATTGCCTCGCCCAAGCGGCGCGCGAGTTCCTGGCGCTCTATCCTTCCGCCCGCATTCTCGTCGCCGATGAGAGCAACTTCACCAAGGACAAGCGAGCACGCTTCCTGTCACGCGCGGCGACGGCGACCTGGGACGCGATCATCATCACCCATTCGGCCTTCAGGTTCATCGCAGTCCCCTCCGCCTTCGAGCAGAGCATGATCCAGGACGAGCTGCAGCTCTACGAGGATCTGCTGACCAGGGTCGAGCCCGACGACCGCGTGTCGCGCAAGCGTCTCGAACGTCTGAAGGAGGGTCTGGAGGAGCGGCTGACAGCGCTGGCTACCCGTAAGGACGATCTGCTGACCATCTCGGAAATCGGCGTTGACCAGATTGTCGTCGACGAGGCGCAGGAATTCCGCAAGCTATCCTTCGCCACCAACATGTCGACGCTGAAGGGCATCGATCCCAACGGCTCGCAACGCGCATGGGATTTGTTTGTAAAGTCCCAGTTCCTCGAAACGAAGAACCCCGGCCGCGCGCTCGTTCTCGCCTCCGGCACGCCGATCACCAACACGCTCGGCGAGATGTTCTCCGTCCAGCGCCTGCTCGGCTACGACGCTCTCCATGAACGCGGCCTGCATGAGTTCGACGCCTGGGCGAGCACCTTCGGCGAGACGACCACCGAATTGGAGATCCAGCCTTCGGGCAAATACAAGCCGGTCAGCCGGTTCGCATCCTTCGTCAACGTCCCGGAAATGATTTCGATGTTCCGCTCGTTTGCCGATGTGGTGATGCCCGCCGATCTTCGGGAATATGTCCGGGTTCCGGCCATCTCCACCGGTGGGCGGCAGATCGTCACCGCGACGCCGACCGCGGCATTCAAGATGTACCAGCAGATCCTCGACAGCCGCATCAAGGCGATCGAGATGCGCGAGGGGCCAGCGCAGCCGGGCGACGATATCCTGCTCTCGGTCATCACCGACGGTCGTCACGCGGCGATCGACCTGCGCCTGGTCATGCCCGCCAACGACAACGAGCCGGACAACAAGCTCAATCTGCTCGTCGGGAATGCCTTCCGGATCTGGCAGGCAACGGCCGACCAGGTGTTCGTGCGTCCGGACGGCAAGCGCTACGACCTTCCCGGCGCCGCGCAGATGATCTTCAGCGATCTCGGTACGATCAATGTGGAAAAGACGCGGGGCTTTTCGGCCTATCGCTGGATCCGCGACGAGCTGGTTCGGCTCGGCGTGCCCGCCAGCGAAATTGCCTATATGCAGGGCTATAAAAAATCCGAGGCGAAGCAACGCCTATTCGGCGACGTTCGCGCTGGCCGCGTCCGTTTTCTGATCGGCTCCTCCGAGACGATGGGCACCGGCGTCAACGCCCAGCTCCGGCTCAAGGCGCTTCACCATCTCGACGTGCCGTGGTTGCCGTCGCAGATCGAGCAGCGTGAGGGTCGGATCGTCCGCCAAGGCAACCAGCACGATATTGTCGACATCTTCGCCTATGCGACGCAAGGCAGTCTCGACGCCAGCATGTGGCAGAACAACGAGCGCAAGGCCCGGTTTATTGCTGCGGCACTCTCCGGCGACACGTCGATCCGCCGACTGGAAGATCTCGGCGAGGGTGCCGCTAACCAGTTTGCCATGGCCAAGGCTATTGCAAGCGGCGACGAACGGCTGATGAAGAAGGCCGGACTGGAGGCCGATATCGCCCGCCTCGAGCGCCTGCGTGCCGCCCATGACGACGATCTCTTCTCGGTCCGCCGGCGGCTGCGGGAAGCCGAACGCGACATCGAGGTCGCGACGCGCCGGATCGACGAGATCGGCAAGGACATCGCGCGGCTGGTGCCGACCTCCGGCGAGGCATTCATGATGACCGTCCTCGGCGAACAGCAGGCTGAGCGCAAGGACGCCGGGCGCGCGGTGATGAAGGAAATCCTCACCCTCGTCCAGCTTCAGCACGCGGGCGAGGCGCAGCTCGGCTCGATCGGCGGCTTCGACGTCATCTACAAGGGAGAGCGCTTCGGCAAGGACCGGTATCACTACCGCACCGTCCTGCAACGCACCGGCGCGGATTACGAGGTCGACCTGCCGGTCACCGTCACGCCACTCGGAGCGATCTCCCGTCTCGAACATGCGCTCGATGATTTCGAGGGCGAGCGTTACCGCCAGCGCCAGCATCTGGAAGACGCCAACCGCCGGCTCGCCTCTTATCGCGCGCACGAAACGGGCACCTTCGCCTTTGCCGACGAACTCGCGGCGAAGCGCCGGGAACTGGAGGAGGTCGAGGAGGCATTGGCCGCCGAAGTCCGCGCCACCGCCGAGCCGGTCGCGCAAGCGGCGTAACGCCCGCGACGATCATGACGGGAGCAACGCACCCGTCGCATAGCTGCGTTGCACAATAAATGTTTTCCACTTGGTCAAGAAACGGGCATTATGCTCGCAGTTGATGCACATGGCGGTCTTTCTCCTCCCAGTGCCGCCGCGTCAGCTGTTCCCCTCTGGAGGTTTAGACCTTCACACTTCAATGGGCCGCGGTTTCGCAGGCCCATTTTTTTTGCCCATGTCCTGGCCGGTCACATGCGAGACGCGGCCAGCCGCGCGATCCCGACGGTCGCGTCGTACCCGATCCCGTTCGTGGTGATCGTGATGTTGTCTTTCCCCTTGAACAGATAGACGGCGTAATAATCCGTCTCGTTCTGGCCGAGCTTCAGCCCCCAGGCGCTGTCGCCGACATCCGGCACTTCGACGATTTCCCCCGGCTTGGCCTGCGCCTTCTGGCCTTCGATCATCTGGTCGAAATACGCCCGCTCGCTGCCGGCCGGCACGCCCTGGCTTTCTCCTGCAAAATACATCACCTGCGCGTAGGCATCAGCCTTCCCGCCCTGCCAGGAGCAGAGGTTGGCGCTTGTCTCGCGGATCGTCGCCGGTGCGCCGATGAACCGCTCCATCTCGGCGCCCGTCACCTTCTGGCAGGCGATCACGTTAGGGTCGACGCCCGCCGGCGGCTGTGCCGCGCCGTCTGCCGCCAAGGCAGGCGCTACCGTCGCCAGCGCCAATATCATTCCCGTGGTGGTCCGCACGCTCTCTCCTTCGGTTCAATTCGTCCGACGACGATGCTCGCCGTCAATCCGGGCGAGAACATGGTCGATAGCGAAAGGACGGAAAGGGGGAAGGAAAGGGAGAAAGAGGGGAAGGAACCCGATCGCAGATCGGTCCTCCCGCCGGCGCTTCGCTCAATCGCCGCCTGCGCATCCCGGCAACTCGTCCTTCGCAGGGCATTTGGCCCTGCTTGTCCGTCGCCGCAGGGACGCTCGGCCGCAGTTGCGGCGGTCCGGCCGCCCTGCGGTCCGGGAGGTGTCTTCGGAAAAAAGAAGACACGAGAAGGACCGGCAAGAGAGCCGCGTCCGTACCCCCGGAAAGGACCATCCCATGCGTGTTGCAGTCGTCGATCCCCGTTCGATCAAGGACAACCCCGACAAGTCGCGCCGGACGAAATCATCGCCCCAGGCCGATGCGCTGATGGTCGCGACCATCAAGGCGGTCGGTATCGTCGTGCCACCGATCGTCTTCGCTGAGTCCAATGGTGGAAACGGCCTCGTCATCGACAACGGCCATCGTCGCCGCGACGGCGCCATCGCCGCTGGCCTCTCGGAAATCGAGGTGTTGGTCATCGAGGCTGCTAACGACAACGGCGGCATGCGCAACCTGGTCGAAAACCTCGCGCGTGAAAACCTCAACCCTGTCGATCTGTGGCGCGCAATCGAACGCCTTGTCGCCGAGAACTGGACGGAGGAAGCCATTGCACTTGCGCTCGCCCTGCCGGTCCGCCAGGTCCGCAAGCTGCGACTGCTCGCCAACGTCCTGCCCGCGATGCTCGACCAGATGGCGCTCGGCGATATGCCCAATGAGCAGCAGCTGCGTTTCATCGCGGCGGCGAGCCTTGAAGAGCAGGGCGAGGTCTGGAAGGCCAACAAGCCGAAGCGGGGCGAGACGGCACATTGGCCGTACATCGCCAGCGCGCTCAACAAGCGGCGCATGTTCGCGCGCGATGCCAGCTTCGGTGACGATCTCGCCGCGGCCTATGGCATCGAATGGGCCGAAGACCTGTTCGCGCCGGGCAACGAGGACAACCGCTACACCACCAATGTCGAGGCCTACCTTGGCGCCCAGCATGAATGGATGACGAACAATCTGCCGAAGCGGGGCGCGATTGTCGAAGTCAACACCTACGGCGAGCCGGAACTTCCGAAGAAGGCGGAGAAGGTCTACACCAAGCCGCAGAAATCCGACCATACCGCCATGTATCTCGACCGTACCGGCAAGGTGCAGACTGTGCATTACCGGATGCCCGACGAGAAGAAGAAGGCGAAAGCCAAGGCCGGCAAGGACGCCTCCGGCGCAGTCGCTGGCGCCGACGAGGTGATTGTTACCAAGCCGCGCCCCGACGTGACGCAGGATGGTTACAAGATCATCGGCGATTTCCGCACGGATGCGCTCCGCGAGGCGCTCGGCCGTGCTCCAATCGAGGACGACACGCTGATGGCGCTGCTCATTCTCGCCTTCGCCGGCGCCAATGTGAACGTCCAGTCGCCGTCCTCCAACGGAATGTACGGGACGAACCGCTTCAACCGGCATGCCGCGATGCTGCTCGACGAAAACGGCAAGCTCGACTTCGACGTGGACACCCTGCGCGTCGCCGCCCGTTCCGCGCTGATCGACACCCTGTCTTGCCGTAGGGGCCACACCAGTAGCGGTGTCGTCGCGCGCATCGCCGGCGATGCCATCGGAGCTGACAGCTTCATCGCGAATATGGCGACGGAAGCATTCGTGGAATGCTTGTCGCGCCCGGCGCTGGAATCATCCTGCGCCGCAGCGTCGGTCCTTCCGGGTAAGCGTGTCCGCGAAACGCGCGCCGCGCTTGTCGAGCATTACAAGGAGGGGGTGTTCGTCCATCCTGCAGCCCGCTTTGCACCGGAACTGGGCGAGCTTTCCTACCTCCTCAAGGCTCGCGATCTAGCCATGGGCGAATCCGAGGGCGACGGAGACGGCGATTCCACCGCTGAAGCCGCCCCCGAGGTGATCGATGCCGACGCTGCGCAGGCGGATGGCGACACCCCGGCGGAGGAGACCGTCATCGAGGAAGAAACCGCCTACTCGATCGCCGCCGAATAGGCCGCCGCACTTCCCTTTCCCACTCGACAACTTCGCTGCCGGCATCACCGGTGGCGGAGGTGTGTCCGGCAACCTCGATCCTGCAGGAGAACGCTATGAATGCGGACCTGATCATCTCGCTCGCGCCCATCGGTTCCGTCGTCGAATGGTCCGATGGGAACCCCCGTCCCCCGGAACACCATGTGGCGACGCTCTATCACTGGAAGCGCAACAACGGCGCCGGCCTTCTCGTTCGCAAGTTCGGCGAGATGGGCCAGGACTGCCCCGGCGTCGCGCCGTTCTTTATGCTCCGCTGCGAAGACGACCTTCGCACGTTTTCCGCCGGCCTTAACTATCGTTTCCGGGTTGCCTCCCGGCCGAAGATCGGATCGGTCCGGATCTTCGAGAGGGACGATCCTGCGGCGCTGATGCTTCATCTCGCCGTTGACCGGGACGCCGCCAGCGCCTGGCTCGCTGACAACACTGCGTTTTCCGATGCCTTCACGGTCGAAGTCACGGCCGACGAGTTGGCGGCTGATCATGTCGAGGGGAGGACGGCGGCATGAGCGCGACCGATCTTCCCGACGATTCTGCTTCGACCCTTGAGGATACAGGGGTCGAGTTCGGCTCCAGCAGCGAAGGCTTTCCGGTCGCCCGTCTCGGCGATCTCTTGCTCGCCATGCTGCCACGCGCCGCCGGTGGCGGTTTCCTCGCCAGCGCCTGGCGCCTGGCGCAACCGCTGTCGACGTTGCGGCGCGAGCACTTCTACGGACACGATGGCGAACTTGCCGATGAGGCCGCTTTCCGGTCGCGCGTCCTGGAAACCGCGCAGCATAAGCGCGAACTGTCGAGACTTCAGCGTCTCCAGTCCCGGATGGTCTGCAGCACGCCCTGGGGGCCATCGCAGCTTGCGACGATCTATGCCGAGGGCATCGTCGCACATATGACCGCCGGCCATGGCGGCTTTCGCCTCTCCGCCGAGCGAAACAAGCGGATCGTCCGGTCCCTTCGGATCAGTTCGGGTTGGTACGAGGAGGATGAAGCCTGGGCGATTGTCGCCTTCAGCTTCCCCGACCTGTTCACGACCTACGAGCGCAAGCTCGCGGAGCGCACGATCAAGGACAAATGGCCGGACGAATGGGAGGCGATCTTCGGACGTCCGCTTCAGCCGGGAGAATCGAGCGGCAAGGACCGCCGCGCCTTCGAGCGCCGTCATGCCGGCGACTGGATCGTCGCGTCGGCAATCACCTCCGGCCATCATCCTGGCATGATCGAAGTGGTCGCCGTCCTCGGTGGTCGACGTGGCGCCAATGTCGTGGAGCGGCGGTTTCTGGTGCCGAAGACAGAATACGAAGGACGCGGGCCTTTCGGCTTCGTTATCGATGAAGGGCGTCATGCCGGCTATGACGGCCCGTCGTCCTTCGTCGGATGGGAGCGGAGGAAAGCGTCATGAAGCCGCTTTCCGATTGCCGCTCGCTGCTGTCCCGCATGGAGGAGGCACGTCGGCAGACCCAGCACCAGCTCGACCTGATCGACCGGCAGATCATTCGCCGGATGACGGCGGTCATCCCGCACCTGCATCCGCGCCGGCGCTCCTATCGGCGAGGCCAGCCGCCGGAAGCAGGCGCCTTCCTTGCCCGCTATCGCGCCAACCTCGCCGCGATCACGGCCGAGCGGCAGCAGGAGATCGATGCGCTATCGCGCAAGCTCGCCCGGCAGGACCGGGCAATCGAGGCTCTGCGCGAGCGACCTGCCGGGCGGAGACCGTCATGATCTTCTCCTGCGACCGCTGCGGCGAAACCTGGCCGGACCATCCCGTCACCCGCGTCCCCTGCCCTACCTGCAGGGTGGGCGTCGGGAGATGGTGCCTCCGGCCGTCCGGGCATCGCGCCACCGAGCTGCATATCGATCGTGAGCATGCCGCACTCGCCGCCGGTGTTCTTCGAAAATGCCCTGGGCCGGTCGGCGCTCCAGCGCCGCCGAAGGGCGGGCAGCTCATCCTCGACTTATAGCGCCGCCCGCCCCCCCGTGCCGGTGTCTATCCCCATCATCATCGCGAGTTTCCATGGAGGAGACCATGAAGACCTATACTATCGAAACGACATACCGCGTGCCGAACTATCGCCAGAGGACCCACTCTGCTGACACCGTAGAGGACGCCTGCCGTCTGGCCATCGCCGACGAGGACTGGACCGGCGCGCATCCCGATTTCGAGACTGCCGGCGAAACCTACGTCACCGGCGCATGGGAAGGCGCCGATGCGGCCTATTCCGGGCCGGCGGTCGAGGTTCCCGAAGCGTTCGGTGAAACGGTCTATCGCAAGGCCGAGCTGTTCGCGGAACTCGTCGCTCTGCTGCGGGAGCCGGCGCAGCCGATGGGCATCTCGGAGCACCAGTTCAGGACCTGGCTGCCGCGCGCCATGACGGTCCTGGCAAAGGCCGATGCGATCGGTAGGGATGCTGCAAGCTCTCCTTGAGGGTTCCTTCGAGCTTGTCGGCAGTCTCTAAGGACGAGGCAGTCGAGCGCGGCCACGCACAGCCAATGCTCGACGACATGATGTCGGTCCCCGCATTGCGATCCGGACTGATCGCCAGCGGCATCTGGTTCGGCCGGACCGGGTTGGACCATACGCGGCTGATCGGCGCAAGAGGCGTGCGGATGCGGACGTTTGCGGCCATCGATTTCCTTTCGGTTCGGGCGATGAGCCAACCCCTTGCCGGAGCACCCTTCGGTTCAGCACGGTCGTAATCCGGCGGCCGGTCGTTTCAAGGCCGCTGCGCGCCGCGTTGCGGCCGGTTCACCCTCCCCTCGCAAGGCGAGCCCGCGTCCCGCGCAGGGGCTGTGCCCCCGCTTGGCCGCAAGCCCGCCTTTCTCGCTCAGGCGCCCCGGACCTGTGAAAGCGACCGTCTGACCGCCGGCTTTTCTCGACCGCACCGAAGGGCGCTCCGGCAAGGGGTCGGCGCAAGCCTTCGGAAGAAACCGAAAAGGAAATCGAAATGGCCAAGTCAGCAACCTCCCGCCCGTCCGCCCGCGTCGTCCAGCTCCGCAAGGGGGCAACCCTTGAAATGGTCCGGCTCACCTGCCCGGATGCCGCCCAGGCGATGCGGATCGCCGAAAGCTTCGGGACCGCCGTCGTCGACGGCGACGGCGTGCGCGACACGCACGAGCGCCTCATCCTCGAAACCGTCGAGGCGCTTTCCGAAGGTCTCGCAGAGCGCGCGATGCAGATCCACCTGCAACGCATCGTCGGAGCCTACGTCGGTTCCGCCCATGGCGCCGGCCAGTTCTACTCGCGCGCCGTGACGGAAGCCCGCGACGCTACGGCCAAGGCCGCCAGCGACGCCCGCGACGACGACCGGGACGGCATTGTCGGTTACGACAGTTCCGCCCAGCGCAAGCGGGAATTCGCCGCCGACATGGGAATCCAGGCATTCTCGCTCCGCATGGCCGCCGAAGGCGCGGTTGCGGCCTACGAACACGCCGTCGGGGAAAGCTGGAAGCCGTTCGATCGCCCGGTCGACAATCCCGGCCAGACGCTCGACCGCAAAGCGGCCGAAGCGCAGATGGATGCGCTCGGTTGAGCGATCAGGCGGGGCTTCGGCCCCGCCTTTTTCTTTTGTGCCACCGTTGACCGCCGCCGTCTCGGATAGAGCTGCGATATTGTGATATCCTGGGCTTGCGGCTACAAGCAGTGCCATAGGCCTGCGAATGGCGAGTTTCGAGGTGATATGGATTCCGAGGAGGCCGAATTGAGTGCAAGAGGTACTGCAGGACAATGGTTGTGGGGATTGGGCCTCAGTGTCGTAGTGTTGGTGTTACTCTTCGCGCCCTCAGCAATTATCGACCTCCTGCGCGACCAGCCAGTTGGAACGACCATCGCGAATGATCTCCGGAATCCCGCAATCACCGGGACCGTTGCTATGACATTCTCCGCATACGCCTTGGTCATTCTCGTGGGGAGGCTCATCTATAACGTCCGGACCCGAGGGAAGCGCGACAGCTGACCTTTCAAATCACGCGCAATCGGCAAACCGCCAGCGTCGGCCGCTCTTTGCGGCCGTCTTCTTTTGGCTTGGGCGATGGCGCCGCCGCAGTCTTCAAACACATCGTCGCCGAGGCTTGGATGCCCCGCGATTGCCGGTTGAATACCCTGGTCAGCGGTTTCTCGCTATCGTGGTTTTCTGGACTTCGAACTCAGCGGAAAGCCAGCCGGATCGTCCGCCCATGGATCGAAAATAGCCGCGCCTGAATGGCGTGTGTCTTTCACGTTGCGCGTGACGAGATAGAGCTCATTCTCGATTGCGGTCGCCGCTAACAGCGTATCGATCACGGGTGGCGGATGCCCGGTGTCTTTCTTGACCTCTCCCGATATGCGTCCCCAGAGCCGCACGGCCTCGTCGCGCAGGGAAAGCACGCGATCGCCAAAACGATCCGCAAGAGCATCCCTCGATGCGATATAGCGCGAACGATCGGGATGGTCGTTTGGCAGGTTATAGATTCCCTTGTCGTATTCGGCGAGTGTCAGGATGCTGAGATGGAACGTCTCTTCGTCCTGGCCTGCTGCCCATGCTTTGACGGAGGGTGCGCCCTGCGGATTGATCAGCGCGGCCACAACATTGGTATCGAGCAGCCAGCCCCTCAAAGCTCTACATCCCGGCCATGGTCGGCCTCGCGTTCGAGGTCCAGGCCACTGAGATGCAAAGCCTCCATGAAGTTGACGAACGGCACGCGAGGCGCGGCAGGTGTCAGGCGTTCGAACTCCTCGACGCTCATGATGACGACCGCATCATGTCCCCGAACGGTCACGCGTTGCGGACCGTCCTCACGCGCATGCCGGACGACCTCGCTGAAGCGCGCTTTCGCGTCCTCGAGCTTCCATCGCCCGCTCATTGCCGGGTTCACCGGCCTGTTGGATCCAGATAGCTGTGTTTGCTTGCCCATTCGCGTCACCTAGTCAGATGGTCAGATATATAGCAGGTTCGATGTTCCGGCGCCAGATCGGAACATGAAAGGAAAAGGTGGCAAGGCAAGTGCCACGCGCCCCGTCCGGCTTTGGTCCTGCCGGAACCGGGATTCAGCGCAAGGGCTTCGCCCTCCTCTACTTCGTTCCGGCGCTTCGCGTGCGCCGTCCCCCAATGGTTCCGGCTTGCGGACCGCCGTGACGGGTCGCGATGGACGCGGCTTCCGAGGAGAAAAGGAATCTCAAATGAACGGTCAACACATTCATTCACGAAACAAGAGTAACGTTTTCGCAGCTCTGTTGGAACAGGGGCTGACCCATGTCGTCGTGACATTTGACGGATATGGGGACAGTGGCCAGCTCACGGAGATGGAGGGGAGAATAGCTGACGAGCCGGTTGAGCTGCCTGATGCAACGGTCGTGATCGTCAATGCCAACGGCAGGGAGTCCAGCAAGTCCTTGGAAAGCGCGATCGAAACCATGATCTATGATCTCCTCGGCGAGAGTCACGGCGGGTGGCAGGACGGCGAAGGTGCTTACGGGGAGTTCGTGTTCGATGTCGCGAAGCGAACCATTCTGCTTGATTTCAACGAGCGCTTTATCGAGAGCGCACAGTCTTCTCATGAGTTTTAAGGAGTATGGCAATGGCGCATCCATATCACCATTCCCTCTCCTCCGTGAAGAAATGGGGCGGTGTAGTTGACGACTACATGCCGATCCACTCCTGGTTCGATGCCAGTAAGGAGATCACCGCCGATTTTCGTCACCGTGCGCTGCGGCACCACGCGGAAGGCATATTCATGGCTGAGACGATCTTCGGCCCAACGATCAGGCTCTCGACTGGCCGGATCATTCCGACCCGATGGGTTGGCGAGCAGCATGTCATCGAGGATCTAGGTCTCATCCCGTCGTTTGCGGACTGGGTGAAGGCCATTCGCCCGGAGCCCTGGATGGGACGAACGCGCCGGATCGAGAAAGATCTGGAGGCGGACCTGCCCGCATAAATCCCACCGAGTGAGGGGCATGGATGCCTACCTCGTTGGTGGGCATTTCTATGTCGCGGCCAAAGCGCGGAGCGCTCGCCGTCGCGACCCGTCCGGCTTCGGTCCTGCCGGAACCGGGATTCCGCGCAAGGGCTTCGCCCTCCTCCACTTCGTTCCGGCGCCATGCGTGCGCCGTCCCCCTATGGCTCCGGCTTCCGGACCGCCGTGACGGGGTCGCGATAGGCGCGACCTCTGGAACGGAGGTAAGGAAAATGAGGAAAAAGACCGAAACGCAGCGCGTCGACATCTACACGCGCATCACCGACAGGATCGTCGAGGATCTCTCGAACGGTGTCCGCCCATGGGTCCAACCGTGGCGCGCGTCCAACATGGAAGGCCGGATCACCCGGCCTTTACGTCACAACGGCCTTCCCTATAGCGGCATGAACGTCCTGCTCTTGTGGTCGGAGGGCATCGCGCGGGGGTTCTCCTCGCCGATGTGGATGACGTTCAAGCAGGCGTTGGAGCTTGGCGCGGCCGTGCGCAAGGGTGAGTCTGGTGCGACCGTGGTCTTTGCCAGCCGTTTCAGCAAGTCCGAATCCGATGGCCATGGCGGCGAGATCGAGCGCGAGATCCCCTTCCTGAAGGCATATACCGTCTTCAACGTCGCGCAGATCGACGGCTTGCCGGACCGCTACTATCAAGGCGCAGCGCCTGTTCCAGATCCCGTCGAGCGGATCGAGCATGCCGATCGGTTCTTCCGCAACACCGGCGCGCATATCCGTCATGGTGGCGACCGGGCCTTCTTCAGCCCTGCGACCGACCACATACAGATGCCATTCGTCGAGAGCTTCAGGGACGCGGCCTCCTACGTGGCAACGCTCAGCCATGAGGCCACGCACTGGACGGCGCCGGCGCATCGCGTCGGCCGCGATCTCAGCCGCTACAGCAAGGATCGCAGCGAGCGCGCCCGCGAGGAGTTGATTGCTGAGCTTGGCAGTTGCTTCCTCTGCGCCGATCTCGGCATCGTGCCCGAACTGGAGCCGCGCCCCGATCACGCTTCCTACCTTCAGTCGTGGTTGCGAGTGCTCTCCGATGATAAGCGGGCGATCTTCGCTGCCGCCGCGCACGCGCAGCGCGCCGTCGCCTATCTTCACGGCCTGCAGCCGGCCGCGGCTGAAGAGCGGGAGGCAGCATGATGACTCCCCTTCCCGCGAACCGCCTCCTGATCCTCGCCTGCTCGGCGACGAAGCGGGACGGCCCGGCCTATATGCCGGCCATCGAGCGCTATGACGGCCCCCTCTGGCGGACGCTGCGATCGGTCGACCCGCGTGGCGAGAAGGCAAAGGTCGCCTTCCTGTCCGCACGCCTGGGATTCCGTGCCGCAGCCACGCCGATCGAAATCTACGACGCGCGCATGACCCCGGCGATCGCGGCCGAGATGAAGGCTGGCGATCTCGGCACGCGGTGGCCGAAGCAGAAGACCACGCGTCTTGTCATGGCCTCCGGCGAGCATCCCGGAATGCACATCGCGACTCTGACGGGCTATGGGCGCGTTCCCTTTTCGGATATCGCCCTCGTCGGCGGCCATCTCTATCTCGATGTCATGCGTCGTCTCGTCGATCTGTTCCGCGAACGCGGCCATATCGTCGGTGATGCACGGATCACCGAGATCAACGGCTCGATCGGTATCATGCGGCGCGACCTTCGCCGTTGGCTGCACAACGAATTTGCGGAGGGGCGCTGATGTTCTTCTCTCCGCTTGGTTTCGAACCGGCGGAGGGCAGCTCCTCCGCCATTCGCCTTCGCGCGCTCAGCCTCGGTGCGGGCGTGCAATCCACGACGCTCGCGTTGATGGCCGCCCACGGCGAGATTGGGCCGATGCCCGATTGTGCGATTTTCGCAGACACGGGCTGGGAGCCGCAGGCCGTCTATGACCATCTCGACTGGCTCATGTCGGGGAACGTGCTGCCGTTCCCGGTTCATATCGTCTCCGCCGGCAATATTCGTGACGACTTGATTGGCGCCGGCGACGGCAAACGCTGGGCGTCCATCCCGGCCTTCGCCAAGACGGTCACGCCCGCTGGTGTGGTCGTCCCGGTCTACGACGAGGACGATGACGGCGAGCTGATTGAAATCGGCACGCGCGCGACGGCACGCGAAACCGTGTCGATCGGTATGATCCGCAGGCAATGCACTACGGACTATAAAATAGTCCCGATCCGGAGAAAGGTCCGCGAGCTTGCCGGCCTCACCCGCAAGCGTTCCCCTGACCATGCCGTCGTGGAGCAATGGATCGGCATCAGCTGCGACGAGATTGTGCGGGCGAAGCCCAGCTTCGAGCCCTGGCAGGTCAAGCGCTTTCCGCTCATCGAAAAGCGCATGAGCCGCCGGGATTGCCTCGCCTGGCTGCGCCGTCATGGCTATCCCGATCCGCCAAAGAGCGCCTGCGTCGGGTGCCCTTTTCACGACAATGCTCGGTGGCGCTTCATGCGTGACCACGATCTTGCGTCATGGGCCGACGCCATCGAGGTCGACAGGGCGCTACGTAACGGCGTTCGCGGTATCCGCGGCGAGATTTTCTTGCATCGCTCGTGCGTGCCGCTGGGCGAGGCCGACCTGTCGACCGCCTCTGACCGTGGACAGCTCGACCTCTGGCCGAACGAATGCGAGGGGATGTGCGGTGTCTGAGGATAGGGGGCGCCGGCGCGGGGGGCAGTCGGTCCCGCCTTCTCTTCGAGCCGCTGCGCTGAGGCTCCTGCGGCTGCCCTGCTTCCCGCACCGGCGCGTCGAGAATTCCCGAAATCCCGGCCTGCGGCCGTCGCTTCTCTAATCGGCGTGTTGAGGTCAAGCGCTTTTCGAGCTTTCCACTTTTGCGGCGTTCAACGTTTCTTCGCGGCCCGCGCTTCTCTCCGGGATCAGCATTCAGCCCTCCCATCATGGGGTTCAGTAGATGATGCGGCCCAATCTATGCTGCATCCTGATGGCCTATCGCCATCGGTATAAGCGCCGGCCACGAGCTCGCATCACCATCGTCCGCGAAGGACGTTTTCCGCCGCGCGGCGGAACTTTGAATTTCTCTTTGTTTGATTACGTTGAGAACGACTGCTTTATGCGGGCATGGCGCTGACCGTCTCCTCCCGCGTCCAGCGGAATTCCGAGCCGTCCACCCACATCCGGTGCATCACCACCGCAAGCCGACGCGCCAACGCAACGTTGGCCTTCTTTCTGCCATGCCGCCTGGCAATGTTCATCGCCCACGCTTTGAGCCAGCACCATTTCGCCACACGCGTCAGCATCGTCTGCGCCGCCTCATATAGAAGCGCTCGCATCATGGCATCCCCGCAGAGGGAGACATGACCGATCCGTTTGCTTTCGCCGGATTGGTTGAGCACCGGCGTGAGCCCCAGCACGGCTCCCACCGCCCGCGAATGGCGGAATCGCTTGGGTACGTCGATCGTCGCGACATAGGCGAGCGAGACAACAGAGCCGACCCCAGGCACCGTCATCAGGCGTTTGCAAACCTCATCATGCTTTGCCTCCTGGACAACCTTCTTGTCCAGTCTGGCGAACTCTTGGCGCAACTTGCGCCGCCCAGCAAGCAAAGGCTCCATGATGTCCAGCAGATCGGGGTCGGTCTCGGCGAGTTCGCGTATCCTCTCCTCGAACTTACCCCCTGCGACCGGGCCGACCTTCAGCCCGAAGTTACGCAGTAGTCCACGCATGTCGTTCTCCAAGGCGATCGCCTTTTCCTGCAACAGCGCGCGAGCTGTGAGCAGGGCGCGACGCTTCTGGCTCGTGAGCGTCTTCACATGCACATTCTTGAAAAGGCCCACCCGCATCATCTGCGCAATGCCGCGTGCGTCGTTGCGATCGCTCTTGTTCGTTTGCGAAGCTTTCAGGAAGGCCTTCGTGTGGCGTGTCTCGATGCAGAAGACCGGAAGGCCTGCCTTTGCCAGTCCCTCGAACAGCCATTGAGACATTGGCCCGGCCTCCAGGCCCACCCGTTCAACATTGAATATGGGATCACTCAGGATGGCGACCAAATCTCCCGGGTGAGATACGACCTTTTTCTCCCGGCAGGTCTTTCCGTTTGCGTCGACAATGCAAACGCTGGTTTCTTTGACAGACACATCGAGGCCGGCGTAATGTTTCATGGCTGCGCTCCAACTTTCTGATGCTTGTGGCTGCTTCATACAGACCACGTTTTATCATCAGCTCGGAGTGCAGCACCTTCCTCCGATCGCGAAGATGGGGCACGAAGCCGATTACCCCATCTATGCT
>NZ_JBXAFY010000015.1:0-112783 GCF_058793575.1 Shinella sp. GW835-FHT14H05
CGGCGAGATGCCACCATTGGCAGGCGCACAAGCTCGGCAACCATCACCGCCACGCCTCCGAACCGCAGTATCTCTTCCGCGCTGCCGAGGACGCCAACCGCATGCGGCAGCACTCTTCGCGATACCTCAAATTTTTGAAAGGCAGGCTTTTTGGGACGGTGCGACTGAACCGGTGCGCAAAAATTCTCGTAATGGACGCTGTTGAACGAATGCGCTTATGCGCACGATCGACAAGAAAGACCGCATCCTTCTGCCGCCAACGTGGGAGCCTGCATTTGCGTACAATTGCTTTGGAAACGACCATGCCATTAAAAGTTCGCTTCTTAGTTATTCTGGCCTTGGCGGCCAGCCTGACTGCGGGAGTCGCTGCCAGTGCTAGTGCCTCCCCAAAAGTGGTCAAGGTTGGGCTTGACCACTATCGCGGCACGTGGCTCGAAATCGCGCGGACGCCCATGTTCTTGACCGACGGTTGCGTCGCAGGGTATTCGACCTACCGGAAGGGTAGGGCCCCCGACGAAGTCCTGGTCGAAGACGGTTGCCGCGTCGATACCCCAAAAGGCCGCTTGAAGACTGTCACCGGTAGCGGAAAAATAGAAGATTTCGGGACAACAAACGCCAAGATGCGTGTCCGTTATCCGCTGCTGATCAAATTCAACTACTGGGTCCTCTACAAGTCCCCGGACAATTCTTGGTTCATTAGCGCTAGTCCGTCGATGAAGGAACTTTGGATCTACTCTCGAGCCGTTCCTTCGAAAAAGAGGCTAGAGCGGATGGTGCGAAAGGCGAGCGAGCTCGGCTATGATGTTAGAAAGCTCGAGTTCCCGGCTCAATGACTTTTTAAAGCTTGCCGGTTGAACGGCGATCACTTGATTGGCGATGTCTTGGCCGTCCCTTGCGACAGTTCCATCGTGGGGAGCTAACGCTCAACCGAGAACCCGCTGCTCAGCACATCTAGCGTTGCGTCGTTATCGGATTGCTCGCGTATGCCCGCGTGTAAGTTTGCGGACATCCGCGTTGCTAGGCGTCACGATCGACGCATCGCTTGAAGGCGGCGTTGTCACTTCATTACAAAACTTGCTCCGTCACCCATGGTAACTGAGCCTTTCGAGGATTGATCGAACTTTGATGGTTTACAATAGTAATACAATATGATGTTTTAAGGATGCTGCCGAGCGGTAGCTTTCTTTGGGAGGAAATCATGAAAATCAAAATCGCACTCGCGAGTGCAACGATCCTTGCTGCCTCGATGTTCGGCCCCGCATCCGCTGCCGAACTTACCGTCGGTTTTTCGCAGATCGGCTCAGAATCAGGCTGGCGCGCCGCGGAAACTACGCTCACAAAGCAGCAGGCAGAGCAGCGCGGCATAGACCTGAAATTCGCCGATGCGCAGCAGAAGCAGGAAAACCAGATCAAGGCTCTGCGTTCCTTCATTGCCCAAGACGTCGATGCCATCCTCGTGGCGCCCGTCGTGGCAACCGGCTGGGATGAGGTGTTGCAGGAAGCCAAGGATGCGGAAATCCCGGTCATTCTGCTCGACCGCACGGTCGATGCGTCCGACGACCTCTACATGACCGCCGTCACCTCCGACCTCGTGCATGAGGGCAAGGTTGCCGGCCAGTGGCTGGTGGACACGGTTGCCGGAAAACCCTGCAATGTCGTTGAGCTCCAGGGCACGACCGGCTCCTCGCCGGCGATCGACCGCAAGAAGGGTTTTGAGGAAGCGCTGGCCGGTAAAGACAACTTGAAGATTGTCCGCAGCCAGACCGGCGATTTCACACGCACGAAGGGCAAGGAAGTCATGGAAAGCTTCCTGAAGGCGGAAAACGGCGGCAAGAACATCTGCGCGCTCTATGCCCATAATGACGACATGGCCGTCGGCGCCATCCAGGCGATCAAGGAAGCTGGCCTGAAACCGGGCACGGATATCCTCGTCGTCTCGATCGATGCCGTGCCGGATATCTTCCAGGCTATGGCTGCCGGCGAGGCAAACGCCACCGTCGAACTGACGCCGAACATGGCAGGCCCCGCCTTCGACGCGCTCGATGCCTTCCTTAAGGACGGTAAGGCGCCGCCGAAGTGGATCCAGACCGAATCGAAGCTCTACACTCAGGCCGATGATCCGGCGAAGGTGTACGAGGCGAAGAAGGGCCTCGGCTACTGATCTCTCCCCAGCGCGCCCCACGTCCAGCTCCTAACTTGGCGTGGAGCGCGCGCGAAAAATTTCATGCGGGGTCGGGATCATGCAGCCGGTCAGTTCCTATGTTCTTTCGGCGACGGGGATCGACAAGATCTTCCCGGGCGCCAAGGCGCTCAGCCGGGTAGATTTTTCGCTCCGGCACGGCGAAGTGCACGCGTTGCTCGGCGAAAACGGCGCGGGAAAATCGACGCTCGTCAAATGCCTGACGGGTGCCTACCGCCGGGATGGCGGGCGCATTCTCGTCGATGGCGCGGATGTCGATCCGCAGAGCACGCTGGAAGCCCAGGCGCTGGGCATCGGCACGGTCTACCAGGAGGTGAACCTGTTGGCGAACCTGACGGTCGCCGAGAACCTCTTCCTAGGCCGCCAGCCGAAGCGGTTTGGCCTCGTCAGCCCGCGCGAGATGAACCGGCGGGCGCGGACGCTGCTTGCCGAATACGAACTCGAAATCGATGTCACCGCTGAGCTTGCCGCCTATTCTGTCGCCGTGCAGCAGGTGGTGGCAATTGCGCGTGCGGTCGATCTCTCCGGCAAGGTGCTGATCCTCGACGAGCCGACGGCGAGCCTTGATGCGCATGAGGTCACGATGCTGTTCGGCATCGTCCGGCGGCTGAAGGCGCGGGGCCTCGGCATCGTTTTCATCACGCATTTCCTCGAACAGGTCTATGAGATATCAGACCGCATCACCGTGCTGCGCAATGGCCAGCTCGTCGGCACGCGCGAAACGGCGGCGCTGCCGCGTCGGGAGCTGATCGCCATGATGCTCGGCCGCGAGCTGGTGCAGGAAGTCGCCGCCGGACACGGACCGAAAGGCGAGGACGGCGCGGTGCGCTTCCGTTTCCGCGATTTCGGCCGCAAGGGCCATATCCAGTCGTTCGATCTCGACGTGCGCACGGGCGAGGTCGTCGGTATCGCCGGCCTGCTCGGCTCGGGGCGCACCGAGACGGCGGAAATAATGTTCGGCGCCGAGCGTGCCGACAGCGGCACGGCGGAGGCCGACGGCCGCGCACTCGACCTTTCATCGCCGCGCGCCGCCATCCGCGAAAAATTTGGCTTCTGCCCGGAGGATCGTAAGGTGGACGGCATCGTCGGCGATCTGTCCGTGCGCGAAAACATTGCGCTCGCCTTGCAGGCCCGACGCGGCTGGGCGCGGCCGATCAGCCGTGGCGAGCAGGATCGCCTCGCCGACCAATACATCAAGGCACTCGATATCCGCACGAGCGACCGTGAAAAGCCGATCAAGCTGCTCTCCGGCGGCAACCAGCAGAAGGCGATCCTCGCCCGCTGGCTCGCCACCAATCCGGACTTTCTGATCCTCGATGAGCCGACGCGCGGCATCGATGTCGGCGCGCATGCGGAAATCATCCGCCTCATCGAATCCCTGTGCGAAAAAGGCATGTCGCTGATCGTGATTTCCTCCGAACTCGAAGAACTCGTCGCCTATTCGAGTCGTGTCATCGTGTTGCGCGACCGGGCGCATGTCGCGGAACTGACCGGCGAGCGCGTCACCACGCATGGCATCGTCGAAGCGATCGCCGCTTCCGCCGGGAAGGTGGACGCATGAGCGCGACACTGAAAACCTATGCCATTCGCCTCTTCCCGCAGGTCGCAGCCCTCGCCGTCATTCTCGTTATGGTGTCGATCGCCTTTCCCGGCTTCTTCCGGCTCGAAATGCAGAACGGCCGGCTGTACGGCAGCGTGATCGACATCCTCAACCGCGGCGCGCCGGTGGCGCTGCTGGCGATCGGCATGACGGTGGTCATCGCCACCAAGGGTATCGACCTGTCTGTGGGCGCCGTCATGGCGATCTGCGGCGCGGTCGCCGCCGCCTGCATCACATCCGGCCATTCGCTTGCTATCACGCTTCTCATCACGCTCGGCACCGGCATTCTCTGCGGCCTGTGGAACGGCATCCTCGTCGCGGTGCTCGATATCCAGCCGATCATCGCCACGCTGGTGCTGATGGTCGCCGGCCGCGGCATCGCGCAATTGATCACCGAGGGCGCTATCCTCACCTTCAACGATGCGGGCTTGATCTTCCTCGGCAGCGGCTCGTTCTTCGGTCTGCCCATGCCGGTCGTCATCTGGCTCGTCTTCGGCTTGCTGGTGGCGCTCCTCGTGCGCCGTACCGCGCTCGGCATGCTGATCGAAGCGCTCGGCATCAACCGCCGCGCCGCCATGCTGTCGGGCGTATCGACGGGCGTGCTGCTGATCGCGGCCTATGTGCTCTCCGGCCTCTGCGCTGCCATTGCCGGCATCATTGCGGCGGCCGATATCCGCGGCGCGGATGCCAACAATGCCGGCCTCTGGCTGGAGCTCGATGCGATCCTTGCTGTCGTCGTCGGCGGCACCTCGCTGCTCGGCGGGCGCTTTTCCATCGCGGCCTCGCTGTTGGGAGCGCTTATCATCCAGTCGATCAACACCGGCATCCTTCTGTCCGGCTTCCCGCCGGAGTTCAATCTAATCATCAAGGCGGCGATCATCGTGCTGATTCTGGTTATCCAGTCGCCGCGCGCGCAGTCGGCCTTCGTCTTCCTGTCGCGTCCACGAGCGGTGGCGGAGAAGACGGAGCAGGAGGCGAAATGAACCCGCGCTACCTTCCGCTCGTCGCCACCGTCGCGATCTTCCTGATCGCCTATGCTGTCTGCTTCGCCCAATACCCGAACATGCTGTCGACGCGGGTGATCGGCAATCTTTTGACGGACAATGCCTTTCTGGGCATCGCCGCCGTCGGCATGACATTCGTCATCCTATCCGGCGGTATCGACCTGTCGATCGGCGCCGTCATCGCCTTTACCGGCGTCTTCCTCGCGGTGCTGCTCGAACAGACGGCGATCCATCCGCTCGTCGCCTTTGCCCTGGCGCTCACGCTGACGACGGCCTTTGGCGCGCTGATGGGCGCGATCGTGCACCACCTCGAAATGCCGCCCTTCATCGTCACGCTCGCTGGCATGTTTCTGGCGCGCGGCATGGCCTTCGTCTTGTCGATCGACTCGATCCCGATCAAGCACCCCTTCTATGCGACGCTGAAGAGCTTCTACTACAAGCTGCCCGGCGGCGGGCGCATCACGCTGATCGGCGGCCTGATGCTTCTCATCTTCGCGGCAGGCATCCTGATCGCCCACCGCACCCGCTTCGGCGCCAATGTCTATGCGCTTGGCGGCGGGGCGGCGACGGCGCGGCTGATGGGCGTGCCGATCGGCCGCACGACGATCCTGATTTATTCGCTGTCCGGCTTTCTGGGCGGCCTGTCCGGCATCGTCTTCTCGCTCTACACCTCCGCCGGCTATTCGTTGGCGACGGTCGGCGTCGAACTCGATGCCATTGCTGCCGTAGTCATCGGCGGCACGCTGCTTACGGGCGGCTCCGGTTTCGTGGCGGGCACGCTGGTCGGCATCTTCATCCAGGGCCTCATCCAGACCTACATCACCTTCGACGGATCGCTCTCGAGCTGGTGGACGAAAATCCTAATCGGCCTGCTGCTCTTCGCCTTCATCCTGCTCCAGAAGGGCCTGATCCAGCTCACGGCGCGGCGGAGGCGATATGCCTGACGGATGCGCCTTCGCAACGACGTTTCAGCGCTTAGGAGAGGGCGGAGCTGTGCGCAAAAAGGGCCTGCTCGAAACGATGGTAAGCGGAGCGGTGGCACATACCAGCCACTTGCAGGTCGTCACGGAACTCGGCAAAGCCATCGTTTCCGGCGAGTTTCCTGTCGGAGCCACGCTGCCCCGCGATGTCGAGCTTGTAACCCGCTTCGGGGTGTCGCGCACCGTGCTGCGCGAGGCAATGAAGACGCTTGCGGCCAAGGGGCTCATTGTGCCGCGTGCCCGCATCGGCACGCGCGTGACCTCCAAAGACCAGTGGAACCTCTTCGACGGCGACATCCTAACGTGGCATTTCGCCGCTGGCGTGGATGAGAACTTCCTCTTGCATCTCAGTGATATTCGCGGCGGTTTCGAGCCACATGCCGCAGCACTGGCCGCCCGTGAGGCCAGCGAAGCAGAAATTAACCAGATGATGCACCTTGCAGTAGCCATGGGCGATCCGGATCATACCCCGGAAACGCTGGCGCTCGCCGATCTGCGCTTCCACCTTGCCGTCATGGAGGCTTCGCATAATCCATTCATGCGCACCGTAGGAAACCTTATCGAGGCGGCACTTGCCGGGGTGTTCAAGCTGAGTTCACCGGCCGGCGACCGGAGAAAGATTGGCGACGTCGCGGCCAATCACATGCGGATCGTTGAAGAAATCCGACGCCGCGACGAGATGGGCGCTCGGCAAGCGATGGAGAACGTTATCAGTGTCGGCCGGAGGCGCATTCTTTCGAGAAAGGGTGATCGAGGGGATTGAAGGCTGTCAAATTCTAACTCGCTCGATTGGCGCAACCTGCCATAGATACCATCACGAGACGGCCGCGCCCGTGCCATAGCCGGCTTCCAAGGCAAGAGTGGTTGTCGCCATCCAAAGCGATGCGACATTGGTGGGGTTGTCATAGCGGTTGGCTTTCAGAAGGATACTGACCCATTTTTTTGACCCAAAGACACAAGACACAGAATTCACGTTCGCATTTGCTTCAGCCATAGGGGATACGAACTGCCGCCCCGCTGATGGGAGTCGAATCACCCGCCTGGCAATGAGTCCGGCCATTCCTGCGCACCATGTAGGACGCGAAAAATACGGATCGTTGTCTCGGCAACGGTATATGCCACGATATAAGGCGTGCCGTTGATCACAAGCTCGCGCGTCCCGGCAATCCTACCAACGCGCCCGCTCGCGGGAAAATCGATCAGGCGACGAGTGGCGCTCGTCGATCAAGATGGCGGCTGAAGGATTGACTTCCTCAGAATATGTGAAAATGCCGTCGCGATCCGATAATGCAAACGCAGACTAGGTGAGCTTCACGATCTGGATGCAACGGATTTGCGACGGGCCGCTGCTCGACGTTGCGCAAAATGCGAATCGACTTCTTCATCGGACACATCTGGTCGAGTATCGCTCAACGCTTCGAGCACCCTCGCGCGAAACCAAGCATCATGCGCTTCACTTCTCGAAAGAAGCTCAAGTGGCAGCGCACCCTCGTTGGCTGTACGGGTTAGCAAAATACGGACCGCATCAGATACCGTAAGTCCCATGCTCTCAAGCACGGCGGAGGCACGGTCCCGAACGTCGGAATCAATGCGTGTTGGGACAAGAGCGTTTGCAGCCATAGCGATCTCCCACATCTAAGGATATAGTAATGCAATTGCATGACGAACTCCAGAGTGGAACTCAAACCATTTTCGCGCCGCCATGTGCTAATTAAGTTCTTGAACCGTATCGAACCACCGACCTGTTGTTGCTGAAGGACAGGACGTCCGGCATTCTCGGTCACACGCTTTGCGCGGTAACGATCGATCCTGCGAAGCCGGCGAAAGCGCGCGCTTTCGCGCTTGCCAGCCTGCCGGTCGGGAAGACCGCCCAGAGATCGATCCGTGGAAGTTCCCAGTCTTCAAGGACGCGCCGCACCGTACCGTCTGCCAGTTCCGGCGCAAACATCCAGTCGGACGCGACCGCGAGGCCCATATGTGACAGGACAGCGGTGCGGATGCCTTCCGCAGCGCTAAACCGCGCCCGGCCCGAAAACAGTGACCGAAGCCTGTGTTCCCTCACGGGTGCTCGACGCGCCGACGAGTTCGCCGCCACGGCTTTTGATTGCGGAGATGGTAATCGAGATCGGCACCTTCCGGCCGTCTCGATAGCGGCGCGTCGTCTGGAAGGGTTCGATCCGCTCGCTCATCTTCAGCCGGAGCAAGATGTCGCCTGTTCATCCCGTGTGTCATCGGGAATGATCAGATCGATCGACTTTCAGGCCGCCTCGGTTTCCGCATAGCCGAACATGCGTTCGGCCGCCTTATTTCAGCTACAATCGTGCCGGAAAGATGCTTATTGATGATCGCGTCGAAGGAAGACTAGACGATAGCTGCGAGCCGTTCTGCGCTGTGCTCTTCCACGTAAGACCGCTTGTATTGCTACGGATTCGATAGTTTGATTTAGGCGGACGCCTGACAGGTCAACCTCGCGGACCATAAGAATTTCAATCAAAACATCGTACTCACCCAAAGACTGGTTGCCGATGACAGTTCGTCACTTAGGCGCGGTCGAAGGTAAAGGAGGTGAGCAGCGTGGTCACGAAATTGCTCGCTCGTTCCTTGACGAGCACCTCGGTCCATTCGGTGGTTCCCCGAAGCCGGAGATCAGTATGGATGCTGTCGACCGCGGCCTCTTCGATGCGCGCGATCTGCTCCTTGAAATGTTCCTCTCCGCCGGCGCGGTACATGTCGCGAATGACCATGCGCAGGATTTCCTGGATTGCGATTTGCCAAGCTGTGTCTATTGCCTGAAGTTCGTTCGTATCAGCTGCCATGGGCGGCTCCTGAGGAATGAGTAAGTTCGGGCATGACCAGGTCATGCCTGATTTTACGGACCCATCCAGCCGAGGGTGGGTGCGTGAACGTCAAGCCTGCCGAGCCTTGCGGGCGGCATAACGTCTGTCGGGTTCAACCTTGCGAGCGGCCTCATCTTGAACGACCCGTGATATCCGGGCATTCTCCGCCGCCTGTCGGGCCTCGATCTCGGTCGCAGCTGCTGCCTCGATGGCCGCCTGTTCCTGAGCCGCAAGGATCTCGAGCCGGTTACGCTCCTCATGCTTCAGTCGATCCCGTTCCGCACGGCGCGCCTCGCGCGCTTCAAAAAGGGAGATGCGCTCGGCCTGTCTGGTGGCCTGTGACGGCTCAGTCGCCGTCTTTGCAGCTCGGTAGGCTGTGAGAAGAGCTGTCATTGCGTCCGCAGCAGCGGAGCGTCGGTCGGTAAGTTCGTTGTTTCTGGCGTGTCTCAAATTTTTATCCTAATATTCGTATTTGGGATGATCAGCCGGCCTTGGATCGTTTGGCACGCAGGGCAGATGTTGCAGACATCCGGTCGGCTTGCTCCTTGGCGAGGCGAGCTTCGCGCAGCCTGAACGTCTTGACATCGCGCGCCTGGGCCACGGAATCGAGCTCTTCCGCCGCATTATACTTGGCGAAAAATTCGGTCTGGAGATTGCCGAAGGCGGTCTCTGCCCGCTGGCGGGATTTACTATAAGTCTCTGTCATTGAATGTCCTGGATCTTGGCTGTGAGGCCAACGAAAAAGGCCAGGCGAAGTGCCTGGCCTTAAACTGATAATTGCTTCCGGCGATGCCAGTACATCCGTGGTCAAAGGGAAGCAGATACCGATTAAGCGTTCTGCAGATTGCAGGCCGACATCTTGCCCGACTTGTTGTCGCGCTCGAGTTCAAAGCCAATCTTCTGGCCTTCGACCAGCTCGCGCATTCCGGCGCGCTCGACAGCGGAAATATGAACGAAGGCGTCAGCGCCGCCGTTGTCAGGCTGGATAAAGCCGAAGCCCTTGGTGGAATTGAACCATTTTACTGTGCCAGTGGTCATGATGAACCCTTTCAAGCATAGAGTGAGGGACCGCGAAGCAAGCGCCACGCAGCAGTAAACCGACTATTTTTGAAAGAGAAGTTCGCTTAGAGCGCGGTGCCAATCGCGCGGTAGACAAAGCTCGGCAAGCAAAAGATCGATGACGCACCATTATGCGAATTGTAACGTTCCGTCAACGATTAGTTTTTTGACAGCCCTCGACTGCGCGCAAGTGTTGAACGCCAGCGCCGAAATAAACGGTAACGGCCAATTGTGCCGAATTCATCGAGCGCTGAATAAACCACCACCAGGAAGAACGGTCGCGGGTCGCTCGAAATTCGGACGCGTCCGCGACCTGGAACACCCGTGGGGCCCCTCTACGAATGATGCAGCCCGTCCAGTTCTTTGAGCGCAGACTGAATCTCGTCGATTAAGACAGGCTCATTCATCCCTGGCAATTGTCGAAAAGCCGGCTTTGAATCGACCGCATAGAAGTCGGATGCCCACGCAGCAAGGATGGCGCGCTTGTCATCGACCGAGAGAGATGGGGTTCTCACGACATCGATCGGCCGCCGGAGTTGCATGCCTGGCATCAATACGGCAGGGCCCATGGTGACTGCACAGTCGATCGCCTGCTGCAAGATGGCGTTTTCCATGGCATGGCCTCATTGCACGTGGGGATCGCGGTCGCGCCGCATGCGAGAGGCAGCAATCGCTGACGTTTCGGGAGCCAGCAGATCATGCTTCGCCGCAAATGCTGCGAACAGGCCGCGTGCCGTCTCTGCTTCGATTTCCCCGTGAAGCGCCGCCCGACACGCTTTCAGGGCAACCGAATGCGCCGCGTCTTTGAACGATACCGGCCATTCGACCAGGTGTCGGTATGCATCTAGCACGCCACGAACCTCCGCAGGGAAGCCCAAGCCGACAAGAATGGTGAAAGGTTGTCTGAACATATCGGGTTTCATCGCTCTCTCCTTTCCAACCCGGAATGTTGACGGGCGCCACCGCAATGGCGCCCCTGACCTACTGGATGAACTTAACGATCAAGCCGCCTTATGTGCTTCGATCTGAGCCGGAGCGGCCGAAGTTAGAGCAGGCGTGCTCTGGATCGAAATCTTCCTGGGCTTCAGGGCTTCCGGGATTTCACGAACAAGATCGATGGACAGGAGACCATTGCTCAGATCCGCGCCGTTCACCCGCACATGGTCGGCAAGCTCGAACCGATGCTCGAACGGGCGCCCAGCGATCCCGCGATGCAGGTAGGCGTCGGCAGAGGCCTCCTGCTTCTTGGCGGTGACAGTCAGCAGGTTGGACTGGAAAGTGATTTCGAGGTCGTCCTGGGTGAAGCCCGCCACCGCAATCGAGATTCGGTAGCCGTCATCGCCTGTCTTGACGATGTCATAGGGCGGCCAGTCGCTGATCGAGCGGGCGCGCTGGGCGTTTTCGAGAAGATTGAAGACCCGATCGAAGCCAACGCTCGAACGGAAAAGCGGTGCGTAGTCAGATGTTGCCATAGCCATATCCTCCTTGAAGCAACATGGGTACAGAAGCGCGGAAAGACGGCGCTCCCAGCAAGGCCAGCTCTATGTTCAGCAGCTGGCGGCGGACGATTTGGTTTTTGAGAATTCTGAATTCAAGATCCGCGGCGCGAAAAATTTTGCCTCAAGTAGGCTCAGCTGATTTCGATGTTTTCGCTCTCGCCGCCGAATTCCCCGGCCTCGACGAAGGCCCGAGACCACGTCTGCCTCATCATCCTTAGTGAACAGACCGACTGATAACCCGATGAGGATACGCAGCCTTGAATTGCGCCATCATCGCGCTAGCCTGCTGGAGCACACTTTCTGTCTTTTCAGGATTATCGCGAGCAAGCTCGTCGGCATTGACCCGCATTGCTTCCGCCATGCTGGCCGACATCATGGCAAAGCGACCTTCGCCGTGAACCAGTGCGCCCTGCGACGCTGCGCCAAGCCATCGGGCGAAATCGACGATGATCTCTTCGCGTTCATCGATACCAGCGCTCTTGATGATGTTGATATTCTCTTCCATAAAGGTGTCACTCCATACGCAATCGGCGCTGACACCGAGGTCAACGCCTCGGCGGTCGATCAGCTAGGAAGCGGAAAAATCAAATTCAAGAGTTCATTGAAGCTTGAACTCGCCCTCGACACGGCGCCATTCGTTCGGTCCAATCAGGCGCTGGTGTGTATAGCGGACAGAGTGGAGAGGCCCGTCGAGGCTGTCGCGCCAAAAGTCCAAGAATTTGCGCATCTCGGGGAAGTCGGGAGCGAGGTCGTAATCTTGCCAGACGTAGGTTTGAAGGACAGATTCGTAATCGGGAATGCGATAGAGGATATGCGCGGTGGTGAGACCGTAACCGTTGAGTTGACGCTCCAGATCCGACGAGAATTGCATGCTTCATCTCCTTTCATGACACTGCCAAAGGTGGCGTAACATCATGCATCCATCAACGGTTTTCGTAAATCTTCAAGGGAGGTTATTGTTCCTTTCCAGCATGTTAGCAGCCAGCGACATCGAGTGCTGATTTTTTCTCGCGAGTCTCTTGAAATCAAAAAATCTCGAAAATAAATTTTGCCTGCGAACGCTCTACGAGGTTCTCACCCGCCCGGACTGGTCATCCGGTCCGGCCTGGGTCTTCAACGTCATCATTTTTGCTCAACGGAGGAAAACATGTCGTTCCGACCGCTTCATGATCGCATTCTTGTCCGCCGGGTCGAATCCGAGGAAAAGACCAAGGGCGGGATCATCATCCCTGATACTGCCAAGGAAAAGCCGCAGGAAGGCGAAGTTGTCGCCGTCGGCCCTGGTGCACGCAACGAGGCCGGCCAGACCCAGGCGCTCGACGTCAAGGCTGGCGACCGGATCCTGTTCGGCAAATGGTCTGGCACCGAAATCAAGATCAACGGCGAAGACCTCCTGATAATGAAGGAAAGCGACGTCCTGGGCACTATCGAAGCTCAGGCCGAGCAGAAGCAAGCCGCGTAATCACACATTACCGCCCATCAGTCAAGAAACTGCCTATTGAAGGAGTGAACAAATGGCTGCGAAAGAAGTCAAATTTAACACAGATGCCCGTGAACGCATGCTGCGTGGGGTCGATGTTCTCGCCAATGCGGTGAAGGTCACGCTCGGCCCAAAAGGCCGAAATGTCGTCATCGACAAGTCGTTCGGCGCGCCACGCATCACCAAGGACGGCGTTTCCGTCGCCAAAGAGATCGAACTGGAAGACAAGTTCGAAAACATGGGCGCGCAGATGCTGCGCGAAGTCGCATCGAAGACCAATGATCTCGCCGGCGACGGTACCACCACGGCAACTGTGCTCGCCCAGGCCATTGTTAAGGAAGGCGCCAAGGCGGTTGCATCGGGAATGAACCCGATGGACCTCAAGCGCGGCATCGATATTGCCGTCGACGCTGTCGTCAAAGAATTGAAGACCAACGCCCGCAAGATCACCAGCAATTCCGAAATTGCCCAGGTCGGCACCATCTCGGCCAATGGCGACGAGGAGATCGGCAAGTATCTGGCCGAAGCGATGGAGAAGGTCGGCAATGAGGGTGTGATCACCGTCGAGGAAGCCAAGACTGCCGAGACCGAGCTGGAAGTCGTCGAAGGGATGCAGTTCGACCGCGGTTATCTGTCGCCCTACTTCGTGACCAATCAGGACAAGATGAGGGTCGAGCTCGAAGAGCCTTATATCCTCATCTATGAAAAGAAGCTCTCCAACCTTCAGTCTTTGCTGCCGGTGCTGGAAGCCGTGGTGAAGTCCGGTAGGCCTCTGCTCATCATCGCGGAAGATGTCGAAGGCGAGGCGCTCGCAACGCTGGTCGTCAATAAGCTACGCGGCGGCCTGAAGATCGCTGCTGTCAAGGCTCCGGGCTTCGGCGACCGCCGCAAGGCCATGCTGGAAGACATTGCGATCCTGACGGGCGGCACCGTCATCTCGGAAGACCTTGGCATCAAGCTCGAAAACGTGACACTCAACATGCTCGGCCGTGCCAAGAAGGTGGCGATCGAGAAGGAGAATACGACGATCATCGATGGCGTCGGTTCCAAGTCCGAGATCGACGGACGTGTGGCCCAGATCCGCGCGCAGATCGAGGAGACCACCTCCGACTATGACCGCGAAAAGCTGCAGGAACGTCTCGCCAAACTCGCGGGCGGTGTCGCCGTCATCCGCGTCGGCGGCTCGACCGAAGTCGAGGTCAAGGAGAAGAAGGACCGCGTCGATGACGCACTGCATGCGACCCGTGCTGCCGTTGAGGAAGGCATCCTCCCGGGCGGCGGTGTTGCACTGCTTCGCGCCGTGAAGGCACTCAACGGTCTGCCGACTGCCAACGACGATCAGCGGGTCGGTATCGATATCGTCCGCCGGGCGATCGAGGCACCTGTGCGTCAGATCGCTGAGAATGCCGGCGCCGAAGGCTCGATTATCGTTGGCAAGCTTCGAGAAAAGTCCGATCTGTCGTTCGGATGGAACGCGCAGACCGGCGAGTACGGCGATCTCTACGCGCAGGGTGTGATCGACCCGGCCAAGGTCGTCCGCACCGCTCTCCAGGATGCGGCCTCGGTTGCCGGCCTCCTGGTGACGACGGAAGCGATGATCGCCGAAAAGCCGAAGAAGGACGCCGCCCCCGCCCTCCCCGCTGGCCCGAGCATGGACTTTTAAATAAGCTGTGGCCTGCCCCATTCGTGGGGTGGGCCATCTTGGGGAGATAAAAAGTGCCAGCAACGATCTCGAAAGAAGATGCGCGCTTTTGTGCGAGTGTGGTCAAGGAGGTCGCGCGCGCTCAAGGCGTCGCGCGGGATCCAGCTGCGATCGGCAGGCTGACCGCAGCGGTCGCGAGACTCTATAATAGGGGCACGCACGATCGTGACGAGCTTTTACAAGCGGCTATGCGGTCGGTTCGCCTTGAATTAAACACGCTGCCTCCGTCTGATGATCAGCCGGTGTAGGCAGCGCGGTGTACCCCGTGCGCGACAGTAGTTCCAGTTCTTCTGCGGCAGTGGACCCAATCACGCCTCACCTCTAGCAGTGTATTTACGGTGCCTTGGTGCATCCGCCATAGCGAAATTGGCGCCGCTGAGCATCACTATGATGCCAATGATGTCTAGCAGCTTAACCTCCTCGGCGAACAACATCGCTCCAAGCGCCACGGCGATGACAGGCGAGACAAACGCATAGCTGCCTGCCCTTGAAGCTCCGACATCTCTTAGGAGGCGCATGTAGGTGGTGTAACCAATAGGCGAGCCGAAGACGACAAGGAAAAGCCAGCTTATCCAGGCGATAGATCCCCAATGCCCTGAAAGCGCCGTCATAGCACCGGTCTCAAATATCACCGCCACGACGACAAGGCCCAGTCCCCCACGAAGGTCGTGATCCCTGCAATCAATAATGCTGGATAAGCACGAAGAAGCGGGGGGGGCCAGGACCGATCCGTAGCCGTAGGTGAATGCGGCCGACGCCACCCCCATGTCACCTACCAAGCTTGCGCCGGGAAAGGCCTCCGGCTTAGGCAATGCAGCAACTGTCGTGGATGGCCAGAATAGGACGATTAGGCCGGCGACCCCCAACCCTATCGCGATGATGCGCCTCACACCTAAAGCCTTTTCACGCAGCAACAGGGCAAAGTGTTGATTGCCACTGAGAACTGATGGAGTGGATGCCCCCTACCGACGGCATTGCAATGTGCCAGAGTGATGTTCGCCAGAACGTCACTTAGAGGAGAGAGCATCCATGAAGGAAGTTAGCATCGTCGGCCTGGACCTTGCAAAGCGGGTGTTTCAGGTTCATGCCGCCGGAAGCGGTGGCGGTGTGGTCTTGCGCAGGAAACTGTCTCGCGGCCAAGTGGTGACCTTTTTTTCGGAACTGCCCAAATGCACGGTCGCGATGGAAGCTTGTGCCACAGCGCACTACTGGGCGCGCGAGATCGGCAAACTTGGCCACGATGTTCGCTTGATCCCGCCGGCTTACGTTAAGCCGTTTGTCAAACGGCAGAAGAATGATGCGGCCGACGCAGAAGCGATCGTTGAAGCAGCGACCCGGCCGTCGATGCGGTTCGTCGTTCCGAAGACTGAATCCCAGCAGGCCTGCTCCATGCTCTTCCGGACGCGGGACCTCTTCGTTCGTCAGCGAACACAGCTTATCAATGCCCTTCGCGCACATCTGGCCGAGCATGGTGTTATTGCACCTCAAGGCGTTGCGAACCTGGCCCTGTTGGCGGAGATTATTGAAGATCACGAGGCCGGCCTCGAACTTATCGTTGTAGAGACCGGGCGACTGTATCTGGACCAAATCGACGCGCTGTCCTCTCGGATCGCATCGCTGGAAAAGGCCCTCAGATCGGAAGCGAAGCGTTCGCAGAGCACCGCTCGCCTCATGTCCATGCCCGGCATGGGACCAATTACCGCCATGGCAGTTGAGGCCTTCGCGCCCACGATGGCTACTTTCCGCAGGGGGCGAGACTTTGCGGCCTGGCTCGGCTTGGTGCCAAAGCAGCATTCGAGTGGAGGAAAGCAGGTTCTAGGCCGAACATCGAAGATGGGACAACGCGACATCCGCCGGCTTCTCATCATTGGCGCGATGACCGTCATTCGATGGGCATGCCGGAAGGCTCCACCCGAGAACTCGTGGCTGGCACGAATGCTGGCGCGCAAACCTCGCATGCTCGTCGCGATCGCCCTCGCCAACAAAATGGCTCGATCCATCTGGGCAATGATGACCAGGAACGAAGATTACAAGGATTCCGCTCTGGCTGCAGCGTAAGATGGCTGAGCTGAAGTCAGGACAGATCGTCGGCGTGTGAGGAGGTCAGCGAACGGTAAGGACGAAGATCGGTGAGAGTGGGTCTGGGAATGCATCCGGGTCAGTGAGCCACGAGCTCGTAGAGCTGATTTTGCACCAGGTCCGCGTAGCTCCATACCGGCCAGCGGTCGTATTCGGGCCGCACAACAGGCCTGATACATGACCGCACCCGATCACACGTTCAAAGCCGCTCGACGAACTGCTTGCATGAACGGGGGCATCCATACGTGACCCGGCGTGGCCTGATAGGGGATGCGGACTAAAACTTGGACCACCAGGAGGTAGTTCATGTATTCCCACGCTGACAGAATTCGCGCGGTCGAGCTGTATTTCAAGCTCGGCAAGCGGGTTAACGCGACGATCCGCCAATTGGGGTATCCGACCAAGAATGCGATGAGGAACTGGTATCGCGAATACCAGCAGCATCAAGACCTGCGCGTTCGTTGTGCGGCACGCGCGCCGAAGTTTTCCGAGGCCCAGAAGCAGGCGGCGCTTGAGCACCACCGCACCCACGGTCGCTGTATCTCTGCGACGATGAGGGCGCTGGGTCATCCAGGTCGGGGGACTTTGACAGCATGGGTTCGAGAGGTGTCTCCTGAGGCGAGGACTTCGATGGTCGGTCGATCCTGGCTTCCGGGTTACCCTGAAGCGTTGAAGCAGGTCGCTGTGCTCGATCTTTGCAGTGGAGAGGAAAGTGCCCAGCAGGTAGCCGACCGGATAGGCGTATGCCGGCCGACGTTGTACGCTTGGAAGAATGAGTTACTCGGTCATGAGGCTGCCTCATCGATGAAACGCCGCAAAACCTCTGCGCCAGCACCTGAGCGTGAAGAGCTCGAGCGACAGCTTGAGGCCCTCCAGCGCGATGTCCGACAATTGCAGCTCGAGCATGATCTGCTGAAGAAGGCCAATGAACTGCCAAAAAAGGTCCGGGCGTCGATCTGCAACTCCTGAGTAATCGGGAGAAGACACAGCTGGTTGACGCCCTCGACGCTGACGGCCGGATGAAGCCCTCGCCCTACTACGACCGGGTCGTGGACGTCTGCGAAGAACTGGTGAAGTTCACCATCCTCACGCGCGATGCTTCGGCCTATCTCACCGACCGCTATAGCGAGCGCAAGGAACAGGCGGCCGAACTTGAGAAGCGCGTGGCGTTGCGGTCAATTTGACGGGCTCGGGCTGGCGACGAGGGTCCGCTTCGTCGCCATCGCCACCGAGACAAAGGCAGCTATGCCTATAAAACCGAGAGCCGCGCTCAAGATGAGCGACGCGCCTATGCCGAACTGCTCCATCGTCGCCGCGAAGGCGAAGGGGGCTGCTGCGCCTGCAGCCAGTCTTGAGGCGGCCATCTTACCGGTCAGCGCGCCGTATCCGTCGGAGCCGAACAGGTAGAGGGGCAAGCTGCCCTGGGCGATGCTGTTGATGCCCGATCCGAGGCCAAGGCAGATCGAGAAGGCAACGGCACCGGGAAGCCAATTGCCGGACAGCGCCAGGATGACGACACTCAGGACCATGAGAGTTGCGGAGACCACCGCAAGGCCCGGCGGTGCGAGCCGCGTGCCGAAGATCATGTTGATCAGGCGGCTAAGAACCTGGGCCGGGCCAAACAGCGAGCCGATGACGACGGCGGCGCTTCCGAAGCCGAGCGCTCCGAGCATCGGCACCATATGCGCCAGCATCGCGCCAAGGGTGAAGCTGATCAGCGAGAATGCAGCCGACACGACGACCACCGCGCCGCGCCGACGCTCGCGCGGAATGGCCCCGATGACAGGATCGCGCATCGGTCTTTGCCCACCGGCCGCGGCCACCTTGCCTTTCCGCATGATCCAGGCGTGGAACGGCATGCAGACGAGAAGGTTGAGACCGGCATAGACGAGGTAGATTTCTCGCCAGGACAGATAGCCAAGCAGCGCCGTGGCGATCGGCCAGAAGATCGTCGAAGCAAATCCCGCGATCAGCGTGAGATAAGTGATACTCCGCGATGCTGACCGGGGATCGGCCTCGACCAGCGCCGCGAAGGCAGCCTGATACTGGACCATGCCGGACGATATCTCCAACAGGACGATGGCCAGCGCGAAGACGGCCACTGATGGCGACCAGGCGCAGAGGATCAAGGTCAGCGCGGACAATGCCGAGCCGATCGCCATAACCGTCGCGGCGCCCATGCGATCCATCTGCCGGCCGATGTAGGGCGCTGATAGACCGCCAACGAAGAGCGAGGCGGAGAAGACGGCAAAGACCTGCGCGACGGTGATGCCAAGATCCGCCGCCATGCCGGGCGCCAGGATGCTGAAGCTGTAATAGAGCGTGCCGTAACCAATGATCTGGGTAAGGCCGAGCGCGGCGACGATACCGACAGGTACATTCCGATCACGCAACGGCGTCGCCCTCGCTCTGGGCAGCATCCGGCTTGCAGCAGCCATCGGATCGCTGCACATCGCGGACCATTGAATGACCGGCGCAGCAATCCTCCATGAGGAATTTCACAAGATCGGCCAGGGCATCGTAGCTGGCGCTATAGACGATGGAGCGCGATTCCCGCCGCTGCGCGATCAGGCCCGACCGTTCCAGCTCCTTCAGATGGAAGGACACGTTCGAGCGCGAGACGCCCATGCGCTCAGCGATCAGGCCGGCGGCAAGTCCGTCAGGTCCGGCGACGACAAGCGTTCGGACGATGGCGAGGCGGGTTTCTTGCGACAGGGCCGCGAATGACGTGAGGGCTTGACGCTCGTCCATATTTCAATAATCATTGAATCATTGAATAACAGCAGTAGCGCACATGAACGCGATCGGCAAGCGAGTTTCCAGCGATACTACGTGTGGCGCGCTTCTCTGCCTGCTTGCGTCCGCCGCTGATTTTTTTCTACGAAGAGCAGCCCATGACGGGCATCTATTATGGCATCGATTTCAAGGTGGGTGCGTTTACGCGCAGAGCGTTGTTGTGCCAGCATCGCGTGCGTCTGCAAGATCTGATATCTGCCTCATGAGCGCCCGTCAGAGAGAAGCTCTTCGATGATGGTAAGCATGGTACCAAGTTGGTACGGCTTGTCTAGAACGGCGTCGAAAAGTCCAGGATGTGCACGGCCGATAGATGCCTGCGCCCCGCTTACTAGAACGATCGGCAGTTCCTTCTTGTCTGCATTGTCGCGGACGGCTTGAGCAAGCTCAAGTCCGGTCATCGCAGGCATCATATAGTCGGTGACGATGAGATCCACACTCTTCGAACGAATCATCTCAAGTGCTGCCAGCCCGTTCGGCGCCGCCAAAGCTTCGTGCCCAGCATCTTCCAAGAACGACACCAGCATGTCGGCCAGCAGGAATTCATCCTCGGCGACTACGATCACCGCCATGTTTCGTCTCGGCTCGAGTGTCTCACAGGGTCATTGCTCCAAAGGTTGGGCGATACCTGTCGCCGCGCCTGCCACCGGTTGGAGCGGTAACGCAACCTTGACCCCCTGGTTCCCAATCGCAATTTCATGGATTATCGGCTCAAATTCGCCGTCTCTGACCTTGAGAACGGATATGACGCGCTTCAGTCGAGACTCCAGCTCCACGTGGCGCAGCATGATGAGATTATCGACAACGCTGGAAATCTCGGGTCCCGGAGCTGCGACTGTCGGGCCGAAAATGTCCCGCAACTCCCACGTTGCAACGGTTGTCGTGCCCAAAGCGCGAAGTTGGTTTGTTAAAGCAGCAAAAAATTCCACCAGCCGCGGCCGATAAACTGCGGCTCTTTCGAAGCCGCCCAGCCCATCTATAAACAGGCGTTTTACGTTGTTTCGGGTCACGCGCTGCAAGAGATCATGGGCCAGTTTGTCGAGGATATTTTCCGTCAGCGGGTGCCAGGCGAAATCGAGATGGCCCGATGTGTGCTTTTCCTCGAGGTCGATGTCAAACGCGCGGGCTTTCGCAAACAGTCTGGCCGGTGTCTCGTAGAAACCAAAGTGCAGGGCATGCTCTTCTTCGCTCGCCTGCTGCAAGAAGTTTATGCCGAACGACGTTTTCCCACTTCCCGAGGGGCCAAACAACAACGTCACAGAGCCACTTGGAACACCGCCCCCCAGCAGGCGGTCGAGCCCTCGAATACCTGACGGTACGCGCGCATTGTGGAAGACCTTGTCCTCCAATCCGCTCCCTATCGATTCCAGCCTCGGCCAGACCGAGATGCCGGTTGCAGCAATCTCAAACTGGTGAAAGCCTCCCAGCGCTGCGCTGCCACGCGACTTCTTGACCTGCAACCGCCGGACCGAGCGCACGCCGGCCAGTTCGTCATGCAGTTCGATGACGCCATCAACCATCGTATGTTCCGGGCTTTCTTCCTTAACCCGGGCACTCGTCAGAAAAAGCACGGTACATCCGACAAATGCGGCTTGGCTTTGCACCTCCGCTACGAAGGTTTTGACGTCGAGATCTGAATGGGAGGTATCCCGGGCGTTCAACAATCCATCGAATATGAGAAGCGACGCATTATGACGCTGCGTTTCCTTCCGCAGAAGCTTCACGACGGCGCTCAGTCCATCGTCTCTCAGCGTCTGAAACACGCTCATATAAGTGATGTCACGCCCGAGCCGCGCGCGATCAAAGAAATCGAATGTGCTTAGTGATTGGAACAGCCGGTCATGAGTCTCGGCCAGCAGCGTTACATAAAGGACCTTGCGATCCTTCAAAATGTTGGAGAACGCAACCTGGTTTGCAAAAATCGTTTTTCCCGCACCAGGCTGACCCTGGATGATATAGGAAGCGCCTTCGATGAAGCCCCCTCCCAAAATATCGTCTAGCCCGGCGATGCCCGATCGAAGTCTTGGAAGAAGCGTGCTCACGTGTGACCCTCATCTAATCGGGTGCACCTTATAAAAGCGGTGTGGATTTGCAAAGCAAAAGACGGCTCTGTGTCCCCTGCATGCAAGGGCAACGGGCGAAACAAGCTTTGGGCTTTCACCGGGTGGATCGGGCCTTGCCCTCTTGCGACGCAGGTTAAATTGACAAAGATTGATCATTGCCTATCAACCGCTTCCAAAATCGCGCGAAGGGAGCATATACCGTCCTTTGACGAGCCAGAGATCCTGCACCATGCATTTTATTAGAACGACAAGTGGGGAAATGAGTGAGCGGATCGCCGGCAACAACTGGGAGGCGACGGATTTCGGCCCGCTTCAAAGCTGGCCGGACGAACTCAAGATGACAATCAACCTCTGCCTTGGCACGACGATGCCCACCGCGATCTATTGGGGAAAGGACTTGCGCCTGCTCTACAATGATGCGTGGGCTCCCATTGCGGGCGAAAAGCATCCGTGGGCGCTGGGGCGTCGGGCACAGGAGGTATGGTCTGACATCTGGGATGTCATTCAACCTCAACTTCATGCCGTGCTCGAAACAGGCATAGGCTTTTCTGTAAAAGATCAGATGCTGCCTATGAGCAGGGGCGGCCGTATCCAACAGACGCATTGGGACTATAGTTTCACGCCTATCCACGACGCAGATGGAGCCGTAGTCGGCATATTCAATCAGGGGAACGAGACGACCGCTCGCTTGTCAGCCGAACGGGCGCTGCGCGCGAGCGAACAAAGGCTGGAATACGCGCTAGGAGCGACCGATACCGTCGGAACATGGGACTGGGACGTTCCGAATGACAGGGTATTTGCAGACGCGCGTTTTGCAAAACTTTACGGTGTGGATCAGGCGCGCGCGGCTGAGGGCGTCTCGATCTTGGAGTTCTTTCTAGGCGTTCATCCAGAAGACTTGCCCCAGCTGCGACGCGCCGTAGAGATTGCGATAAGCGCCGGCACGCTCTTTTCGCAAGAGTACCGGCTTCTTCACGCGGATGGTTCCGTGCGCTGGGTGATTGCGGAAGGCCGACCTGTCCTGACCCCGAATGGCACGCCGCTTCGCTTTCCGGGCATCAGCTTCGATATAACGCAACGAAAGAATGCCGAGACCGCGCTACGCGAAAGCGAGGAACGCTTTCGCGCCATAACGAACTCCATCGATCAAATGATTTGGTCGACCAAACCCAACGGCTTTCATGATTTCTACAACTCAAGATGGTACGAATTCACGGGCGTGCCTTACGGCTCCACTGACGGCGAAGCCTGGAATGATATGTTTCATCCAGATGATCAGGAACGCGCTTGGGCAACCTGGCGTCACTGTCTTGAGACAGGAGAGCCTTACCACATCGAATACCGGCTGAGACATCATAGCGGTCAATACCGCTGGGTTCTCGGGCGCGCCCAAGCGGTTCATGACGACAACGGAACCATCACCCGATGGTACGGCTCGTGCACCGACATTCAGGAGATCGTCGATGCTCGTGAAGTTCTGGCGAAGTCGCGTGGGGATCTTGAGCGAGAGATTGCGGATCGCACAGCCAAGCTGATGGAAACCGAAGCGCATTTGCGCCATGCCCAGAAAATGGAGGCGATAGGACATCTGACGGGTGGTATTGCGCACGACTTCAACAATATGCTGGCGGTGATCCTCGGTGCGATCACCATGCTGGAAAGGCGAGCAGCACGCGGCGAGACGGACCTGACGCGCTACATCGAGGCCGCCATGGACGGCGCCAATCGCGCCGCATCGCTTACCCACCGCCTCCTCGCCTTTTCCCGCAGGCAGTCCCTTGAACCCGTTGTACTCGATGCCAATCGACTGGTGCAGGGCATGAAAGATTTGCTGGAGCACGCTCTGGGGCAGGCGATCGACGTCGAGATCCGCATGCAGACGGGGCTTTGGACGATACGAGCCGATGCCAGCCAGCTCGAAAATGCGCTCTTGAACCTCGCCGTCAATGGAAGAGACGCGATGCCTGACGGCGGGAAGCTCACTATCGAGACGGCAAATGCGAACATCTCGAAAGAATACGCAACGGAAAACGCTATCACAGCCGGTCAATATGTAGTGCTGACCGTCACCGACACCGGCATCGGAATGGACGAAGACACGGTCGCGAGAGCGTTCGATCCGTTCTTCACCACGAAAGATGTAGGCAAAGGCTCAGGTCTCGGCCTCAGCCAGATATTCGGCTTTGTCAGACAGTCGAACGGGCAAGTGAAGATTTTCTCGAGACTGGGCTCTGGAACGACCGTCAAAATCTATCTTCCCCGTCATCACGATCAGAACTAGGCCGCACGCATGAAGGCACTCGTCATCGGTTCGTCCGGGGGAATTGGCAAAGCGCTGACGGAGTGCCTGAGGGCTGACACTCGATTTGACACGGTGGCGACGCTGTCGCGAAGCGCCGATGGCCTCGACATCAGCAACGAGAACTCAGTGTCAGTCTGCGCCCGCCAAATGAAACAGGTGCACCACGCTTTCGACCTGATCATAAATGCGGCGGGCGCGCTCGTCATCGACGGCAGCGTGCCCGAGAAGTCCATCAAGGCGATCAGGGTCGACGCCTTGATGAACCAGTTTCTGGTGAATGCCATAGGTCCTGCACTGCTGCTCAAACATTTCCATGGGCTTTTGCCGCGGAATGCGCGCAGCGTATTCGCATCCCTGTCGGCCCGCGTCGGCTCGATCGATCATAATCGCCTGGGCGGCTGGATCTCGTATCGGGCAGCAAAGGCGGCCCAGAACCAGATCGTCAAGACAGCCTCGCTGGAGATCGCCCGCACGCATCCCGCAGCCATCGTGGTCGCACTTCATCCGGGAACAGTCGCGACGCAATTGTCGCATCCGTTCATAAGCGGCCATCAGGCTACATCGCCGGAAGATGCAGCGGCGAGGCTATTAGCGACCATCGAAAGACTTCAACCGCATCAATCCGGCGGCTTCTTCTCCTATGATGGCCAATCTATTGCTTGGTAGCACGTTGCCACCGCGCCTGTTAGCTTCGACCACCAAGTCCGTATTTGTAGTGAGGATCAGCCTTACACGAGCCCGGCTCCGCCCCAGCGCTTGCATTCGCCAGTACGAGGCTTACAGGCGGCAAACCAGGATCGTCACCCGCTACGATCGCGGACACATAGGCGAGCGCGTTCTTCATCCCATTCATCGTGTAAGGCTTCTCGATCGCGCCGACAGCACCGGCGAAATCCTGGGGGATCTTCTTGATGTTCCCGCTGACAAAGACGTAGGGAATGCGCGCCGCGGCCAATTCTCGTCCGACTTCGATCCCGGTCGGACCGTCCTTCAGATGGATGTCCACGAATGCGAAGTCCGGTCTGGACGCACCGATCTTCTCGCGTGCCTGGCTGCTGCTCATGGCGATGCCCGTCACCTCATGTCCTGCAATCTCCACTTCGCTCTCGAGCTCCATGGCGAGCAGCACTTCGTCTTCAACAATCATGACTTTCAATGCGCATTCTCCTGATCATCGCCGACAAGCAGAACAACGTCGACGATCGTTTTGTTGCCTTCACGCTTTCGCTCAATCTGCGCGCCGAGCTGATGCGCCGACGCCTCCAGCAGCAATCGGCCGAGCTCAGCGTTCTCGATGTCCGGCTCCACAGGCTCCGACGTGTCTTCTATCCTGATCAGGAAATGTCCGTTTAGCCGCCGGACGACGACATGGATGTCGCCGCCGCCGTCGTTTAAGCCGCGGCGCACGGCATCGCCAACCAATTCGTTCACGATCAGGGAAAGCGGCGTGGCCTTCACGGCCGGCACCAGCAGCGGCGAAAGCTCTAGCGAGAGCCGGATATCTTTACGTCCGGTCGCGTCCACGAGGTCCGTCACGAGCTCGCGCACGAATTCGGACATGTCGAATTTTGAGACGTCGTCGAGCGTGAACAATTTTCGCTGGACCGTGCTGAGAGCCTCTATGCGGTTGAGTACGGACATCAGCGTCTGCCTTCGACCAGCGTCCGTCGTGATTCTGGCCTGCATTTTCACGATCGAAGCCATCGTAAGCAGGTTGTTCTTCACCCGGTGGTCAACTTCATGGACGAGCAGCGTACGTGCCTCGAGCGCTGCACGAAGGTTGGCCGTGTGTTGGGCAACCTGGGCTTCCGCCTCATGCCGTGCGGCTGCCAGATCGGCTTCACGGCTTTTGACATTTGTGAAATCGAGCTGCGACGCAAAGAAATAGGCAATCGCACCCGCCTCGTCCCGCACGGGGCTGATGAAGACGGCGTTCCAAAATGTGCTGCCGTCCTTTCGATAGTTGAGAATGTCGACGGCGACGTCCTGACCGACGGCAATCGCAGTACGGATCTTCCCAATCGTAGCCCTGTCCGTCTCCGGCCCCTGCAAAAAGCGGCAATTGCGGCCAATGATCTCATCGTCGCCGTACCCCGTCAGCCTTCTGAACGCCTCGTTGCAGAAGATGATCGGATTGTCGTGTTGATTGGGGTCCGTCACAATCATTGGCATGCGGGTTGCCTTGAAGGCGGCCGCGAAAGGATCCTCGCTGACATGTCCGGCGACAAGACGATTGCCCGCATCCCGGGCGTCGGTTCGTTGCTGATCCTTTTCCTGCATAAAGGCCCCGTCAGTGTTATCGCGCGATAAAAGCCACCACACATGAAATGGTTCCCGTCGCGGGCATTAGATCGGCGAGTGGCATCTACTCCAGGCTGCTACTCGCTGGATCGGGTACGACGAGCGATGGCAGCCGGCATGCAGGCCTGTGGCTATTTCGGAACCTTTTTGCCGCCAAGAGGTTTCCAATGCACTGCAATAAAAGTGCGATGGCACCTCGCTTTTGCGAGACATTCCTTCCTTGGCCTTCTGCCCAGCGAAGGTTAGCCCATCCGAAAAATCTGGTGCCGTAACATCATGAGTCATCTTATCGTCGTTTCCAACCGCGTTCCCATTCCGGACAAGACGGGGACGGCGCCTGCCGGCGGCCTTGCGGTTGCGCTTCAATCCGCACTCGAAGCGCGTGGCGGATTGTGGCTCGGCTGGTCGGGACAGTCCTGCGCGGAGGACCGTATCGGGCCGTTGCAGATGCTGCGGGACGGCAATATCGACTATGCGCTAACGGACCTCACCGAGCGCGATGTCGAGGAATATTACCAGGGTTTTGCGAACCGTGTTCTCTGGCCGATCTGCCACTACCGTCTTGACCTTGCCGAATATGGCCGGCGTGAAATGGCCGGCTACTTCCGCGTAAACCGTTTCTTCGCCAGCCGTCTCCTACCGCTGATCGGAGAGAACGACCTTATCTGGATACACGATTACCACCTGATCCCGCTTGCGGCGGAGCTTCGCCGACAGGGCGTGAAAAACCGGATCGGCTTCTTTCTGCACATCCCCTGGCCGGCGCCGGACGTCTTTCTTGCCATGCCCGTGCACGAGGAAATCCTCTCCAGCCTGACCGCCTACGACGTGCTCGGTTTCCAGACCGAACACGACCGCGAGAACTTCGCGGCTTGTCTTGCACGGCAAGGGCTCGGCGACCGGCTTGACAAGGCGCATTTCGCGCTGGGCAGCCGGACATTCACTGCACGGCCCTACCCGATCGGCATCGAGACGAATGAGTTTGTGACGCTGGCGCAACGCGCGGCGGGGACCACCCTTCACAAACGCATGCTAGACAGCCTCGACGGCAAGGGTTTGATCATCGGTGTCGATCGGCTCGATTATTCCAAGGGCATCACACAGCGCATCGACGCCTTCGAAACCTTTCTCAAGCGAAATCCCGATAGCCAGCGCAAGGTGACGCTGCTGCAGATCACACCAAAATCCCGCTCTGAAGTCCCCGAATATGAGGCGATGCAGCGGGCGGTGGCCGAGCAGGCCGGCCGCGTCAACGGCGCGCTCGGAACTGTGGATTGGGTACCGATCCGCTATATCAACCGCTCCCTCCGGCGTCCGGCCCTGGCCGGCCTCTACCGCATGGCCAAGCTCGCCCTCGTCACGCCGCTTCGCGACGGTATGAATCTTGTCGCGAAGGAGTTCGTCGCAGCGCAGAACGAAGCGGACCCGGGCGTGCTTCTGCTATCGCGGTTCGCGGGGGCGGCACACGAATTGAAAGACGCGGTGCTCGTCAATCCCTACGATGTGGAAGGAACTGCGGATGCTATCGCGCGCAGCCTGACCATGCCCTTGGATGAACGCCGTGACCGATGGAAAAGCATGATGAACGCACTACGTGCGAACGATGTCTTCACCTGGTGCGACACCTTCCTTGGCGATCTTTCGAGATATGAACAAGTAGAATAAAAGAACACCGCCTGAGAACAGGCCTATAAATATGTTACCCGCCGCCGAATTGAAAAAGCTCAGGAAATGCTTGCCGGGTCGCAGCTTTCAATTCCTGCCATCGCATCTGCGTGCGGGTTTAACGGGGCGACGCAGGTCGGGCACGCATTGAGGGAACTCGTGGACAAAATGCCGATTGGGTTCCGCCGATCAGTTTAGGATATACCTGCCCCTTCCAATGCTCATGGTAATCTCGAGATCTTCGTTTCTAACTCCAGAGGGCTCCACTCGGATCCCCTTCGGAGATCGCAGCTCAGTGTCGTGTGCTTCCGCATCTCACGCGGGGGAGATGCGAGCCTGGCCGGCACCAAGGGTACCCCTGCCGTGCCCGCCGCCATCGCAGTCGTTGTGGCCGCACAGCTCCTCTTCACCTTCGCGCCGTTCATGCACGCGCTTTTCGGCACGGCTCCCATCGCCTTGCCCGACGGACTGCTCATCCTCGCCATCGGCGTGATCACGATGGCGGTGCTGGAATCCGAGAAGGCAGTGGTCCGAAAGGTATGGTCTGGAAGCGCGAATGGTAATGGGAGTAGCGGGTCGGCTAAAGCCTAGAGCATTTCCGCCCGATTGGGCGATGCGTGAACTCCTTTGCCTTGCGTCCATGTGCTGGGAATCAAAGTCGACGAAAGTGGCATCAATCCGCGCACGGATCGAAGGAGGAACTTCCGATGATGATCCGCGAAATGACCCATAACGAATGCGTAGCGACGATTGCGGCTCAACGGCTGGCGCGACTGGCTTGCGCCGAAAACGACAGTCCTTACGTCGTCCCGAACTGCTATGCTTATTCGGCAAGCCGGCTTTTTGCATTCTCGATGCCCGGCAAGAAGCTTGACATCCTGCACGCCAATCCTCGCGCATGTCTGCTCGTCGACGCTTTGGAAGCGCGGCACAAATGGAAGAGCGTCATCGTTGACGCCCTGTTTCATGAGCTTCCCGATACTGAAGAACTGCACGAGGAGCGCCTGAAAGCCTGGGCTCTCCTCGCAAAGGATTTCGACTGGTGGGAGCCGGGCGCACTCAAGCCTCAGCCGCAACCCGTCGTGACCACCTCGCCCCACGTCTTCTTTGAACTCGAAATCCTCGGGGTGAGCGGGCGAGAAGCCGTGAGCGAAACAACCGAACTGTCGCACTGAGAACTCCAGCGGGGTTTTCAGCCTCACATCACCGAAGGGCCCTCAGCGCATTGAGGATCACGGCCACGTCGATCGCCTCCTGGAGGATCGCACCTTCGACAGGCTGCAGATATCCGCATGCCGCCGCAACCATCGCCCCGACCGAAAGCGTCAGTCCCACCGACAAACTCTGCAACGCGATCCGGCGGCTTCGGCACGCAATGGCAATTGCTTTGGCCAGCGGCGCAAGCTCGTCGACAAGGAGCACGACACCGGCAGCCTCCGACGATGAAGCCGTACCGCGCGCGCCCATGGCGACACCGATGTCGGCCGCAGCGAGCGCAGGCGCATCGTTGACGCCATCGCCGACCATCATGACCGGGCCATTGCCGGTCTCCTTCCTGACAGCATCGACCTTGGCTTCCGGCGTTAGATCGCCGAAGACGCTATCCATACCAAGCACCTTGCCCACGGACTGGGCGATCTCCGTACGATCGCCGGAAGCCAGCACCAGCTTTCGGACGCCCGCAGCGCGGAGATCGTTCAGAACCGACAGCGCATCCATGCGGACCTGATCCTTCAGAACGATCATTCCCGCGAGCGCTCCATCGATGGCGACTGCTACCGTCATTGAGGCGCGCATTTCGGGTGCGATCAATTCATGCGGATCGTCGCAGCCGGACGTGCGCTGCACGAAATCGCTGCCGCCGACAACAATCCGCCTTCCGTCGACATAGCCTTCGATGCCAGTGCCTGGCACTTCGCGCACACCCTCTGGCCTCGAAAGAGGCAGGCCTCTTTCGGCTGCCACGCGGACCAGCGCATCGGCGACGACATGGCCGGAAGCCTGATCGAGGCCTGCGGCAGCCTGCAGTACGGCCTCCGCCGCAAAAGGCGGTCTCGTCCTGATATCGACCACCGCTGCCTGGCCATGGGTGAGCGTGCCGGTTTTGTCGAGAACCGCCGTCTGCACGCGCGCCAGCATTTCAAGCATGCCGCCGTTCTTCACGAGAACGCCGATACCCGCCGCCTTCGACATGCCGGAAATGATGGCGACGGGAACCGCAAGGATCAGGGGACAGGGAGTCGCGACGACAAGGACGGCGAGTGCACGGATCGGATCTTGCGAAAAGTACCACGCGGCGCCCGTAATGATGAGGGTCAGGACAAGGAAGCCCATCGCGAAACGGTCTGCCATGCGGACCATGGGCGCTTTGCTCGCCTGCGCGGCCTCGACCAGCCGGACGATCCCGGCATAGGTGCTTTCGGCGGCCGTCCGGTTGGCGACAAGATCGAAGGCCGCGCCCACGCAGGTCGAGCCGCTGAGCGCCTCGGTTCCAGGTTGAGCGGGCTGCGGCAGTGGCTCTCCCGTCAAGGCCGCCATGTCCAGTGCAGCACCATCACCGGAAACGATCCCGTCCACCGGCAGCACCTCGCCCTGCCGGATCAGCAACCGGTCGCCTGGCTGTATTCGGGAGATCGCGACTTCTTCGAGCCCGGAAGAACCATAGCGCATCGCAAAATGCGAGACGCGCCCCATCAGAGCCGTCATCTCCCGACGCGCACGCCCTTGCGCAAAGGATTCCAGCAACTGGCCGCCCGCGTACATCAAGCCGACGACGTTTCCGGCAAGCGGCTCGCCGAATACGATTGCCGCAGACATGGAAAGCGCCGCAACGATATCGAGCCCGACATCGCCCCGGCGCAATGCACTGAAAACCTGGAGGAGCAGACTCATAAGGACGGCCAGCGTCGCGGCGCTCCAGACAAGATGCGCGTAGCGAGCGGCCTGCCACGACAAGACCAACCCGATCGCCAACCCACCGGCGGCGATGGCGACAAAGATCATGCTCGAATGTCGTTGCCAGAGGCCGTTGTCGGTTTGTGGCACGTTCCCCGCTCCTATCGGCAGAATGCAAAGAGAGTAAGCCCAACCACGGTTGCAGTCGCCTTGCGCAAGATCAATTCCGGGAGCGGCGATTTCTCTACAATGCAATAAGCGACCACCGCGACTTGGCCGGCTGGTTCATTCTTTGTGGTTCTGCAAATGGATACGCTCATAGCCAGATTGGGTCTCGCGCTATCGATCGGCCTTCTGGTCGGACTCGAACGTGGCTGGCAGGAGCGGGAGGCTCCCGAGGGCAGCAGAACCGCCGGCATGCGCACGTTCGGGATATCGGGACTGCTTGGCGGCGTGCTGGCGGCCCTCGCTCAGACCCTTAACTCTCCGATGATGTTTGCAATCGGGTTCCTGGGCTTCGCCGTGACGCTGGGCGTGTTCAAGCTGCGCGAGGCGCGTTCGGATTCCGATTATAGTGTCACCACCGTCATGGCGGGTCTCGGCGTTCTGGCGCTTGGCGGCCTGGCGGTCACCGGCGATGCGCAAGCAGCGGCAGCGGGCGGCGCAGCCCTTGCAGCCACGCTTGCAAGTCGGAACGTCCTGCATGGCTTCCTGAAGCGCCTGACCTGGATGGAACTGCGCTCTGCGTTGATGCTTGCTGTCATGACGGCGGTGGTCCTGCCGATCCTGCCGAACGAGCCCACCGACCCGTGGGGAGGGCTTAATCCTTGGAAGGTTTGGTTCTTCACCGTTCTGACCGCAAGCCTCTCGTTCCTCGGCTATATTGCCGTCAGGATCTTCGGAGCGAGCAAGGGCTTCGTGCTGAGCGCGGATTGCCGGCTCCCTCGTCTCGTCCACCGCCGTCACCATGGTTCTCGCGCGAACCGCGAAACGCTCTTCCGATCCGCTTCCGCTTGCCGGCGCTGCGGCGCTCGGCGCAGCAGTGTCCATCCTGCGCGTGATGGGCCTGATCCTGCTGATCGATCCGGCAGCGATCATTGCCGTCGGCCCGACTGCTGCCACGGTAGCGATCGTCTTCGCCGGGTCTGGGCTCACTATCTTCTACTGGCGGCAGGACAAGCAAATCGCGGACGTGCCGGCCAGCAACCCCTTCGAGATCGCTCCGCTCCTGATCTTCTCGACGGTTTTCGCGGCAGCCGCCATTGCAAGCGCTGTTCTCGTCTCGCGCTTCGGTAGCTCGGGTCTTTTGGCCACAAGCGCATTGACAGGCACGGTCGATGTCGATGTCGCCGTACTGGCTGCTCTGCAAGTGGGCCGGAACGCCATGCCTATCGACGTGATTGGAGAGGCAATCCTTATCGCCATAGCAACGAATGCCGTATGCCGTGCAGGCATCGCAACCGTCCTCGGACCATCGACCTTCAGCAAAACTTTTGTCGCCCTCACAATCACCGCCGGCGCGGCAGCGTTTGCCGTTCACACCATTATCGCCGGAATGTGACAAGCGCGCTCGACGGCGTGGCCGCCGAGCACAGGAAAGGACGATCAGCCAATCGTCATGCGCCGCAGCACATTCGTCCTCCAATAGAACTGATGCGCCAGCGCGCCGAGGACATGAAGGCCGACAACAGCCCACAGCACGGCCTTGAGAACATCGGCATGGAGGTCGCCCGCGCCCTCGAATCCGATGTAGTAGGCAGCGGCGCCGGTAACCGGCATTGCGAGCAGAAGAAGGTAGAGGGTCCATTCGGAAACCTTCGCAACCAACTTGAACATCTGTGGATCCTCGGATGGTGCAGCCGGCACGCCCTGGACCTGCCGGAGCAAAAGGCGAGCCGCCAGGAGAACGAGGATCGCAATACCGGCATAGGCATGGATGTTGGCGCTTGCCACCTGTTTGGCGCTCGCCGCACCGGTTTGTTTGATGCTCCGGTTCCACGCATTCATGCCGTCCGGAAAGAGCAGGTTGAAGAAGACGAACCCCGCAGTGAGCCAGTGCAAGACGCGCTGCGGCAGGGAAAAGGAAAGCGATGCGGTCGTAGCCACGGGCGTGGTTCGCCTTGTTTCGTGTGATAGCATCAGGGGGATTACTTCGTCACCGTCAGCAGGGCGTGCATTCCCACCTCGTAGTGACCCTTGATGTTGCAGAGCAGGAGATAAGATCCAGGGGCAAGTTTCGCCTTCAGCTGCCCGTCTGTGCCGGGCTTCAGGTCCGATACTTCGCCCAGACTTTTCAGCTGCTTCTCATTCACCCGATGTTTGGACGCGATCACATCGATCTTCTGATCGGCCGACTTCAGCTTGACCAGGACCATTTCGTGCTCCTCGGTCACCGCGTCGTTGTGCACCACGAACGTCGTTTCTCCAGCCTTTATCGTGGAGTGGTCGAGTGTGAGCGTCATCGGACCGCCGCCTTCGCCACCTTCTATGACCTTGACGGTTTTCGCGGCCCATGCAGGCGAGGTGATTGCGACGACGGCGAGCGCGGTGAGGATATTGCGACGGATATTCATGTCAGCTTCCTTTTGGCTGGAACTCCATCGGGGATTAGGTCGTCATGCTGACAGGCGCCTGAACGATAACCGGAGACGCTAGTGAACCGGGATGAGCGTCCCATTGCAAAATGAGCATTGGGGCGCTCCCTCTCTTACCGCACCATGAAGACCGGCACGTCGCATTTGTCGAGGATCGAAGCGGTAACACCCCCAAAGACACGTTCGCGCAGACGTGAATGGCCATAGGCTCCCATGACGATCATGTCGCAGCCGAGTTCGAGCGCATGCTGACGGATGGCGTCTTCCGTCGGCCGCTGGCCGCTCGCGATCTGCTCGACCACGACCTTTGCGCCATGGCGCGACAGGAACGCCGCCATGTCGGCGCCCGGCTCTCCACCATTCTCGAAGTAAGACGAATCCGGATCGACGACGACGAGACGGACCGTATCGGCGCATTTCAGCATCTCGATAGCCGCCTTTGCGGCGCTGGCCGCTTGCGGGCGGGAATTCCAGGCCAGAAGCACGTTTTTCGGCTTCAAGGTGGCACGACCGGTTTTCGGCACCAAGATCAGAGGCGTACCGGCATTGAACGCTGTCGCCGCAATTGCAGCCTTGCGAAGCTCGGTGTCTGAGCGGACACCTTCACCGGCGACGACCACGTCTGCATACATTGCCCGCGTGCCAATGTTGCTCTCGATAATGAAGCGATCGTCGTAGATATGGTCGACATCGAACGATACGCCACCTTTCCTGCAGCGCTCGTCGGCGATGCGTCGAACATCCACCACCTCGTCGATTTCCCGTTGGCGCTCATTCAGCCAGGCGGCTGCGGCCGGGTAGTCGGCCCCGAAAGGCGTTTTCGCCGTTCTCAGCGCCAAGACGGAAAGGTGCGCGTCGCTTTCTGCTGCCAGCGCGACGGCCTTGTCGATATCTGCATCGGCACTTGTCGTGCCGATGAGCGAAAGTATGGTCCTGAACGACATTTCTGAGCTCCTTCACCAGAATGGATGCGATGAAGGAGAGATTGCTCTGGGCAGATGCACGCCGCGATGATCTGCGTCAAAAGAGAATCCTGAACTGGCCTACTTGACCGGTGTCAACGCGCATGGCGCGGCGCACGCTAGTCTCATGATATTCCAACTGTCGGCGGAGGCGGAACCGTGAGCTATCGTACCATTCTCGTGACCCTGGACATCGATCGCCCAGTCAAGCCGATCACAAATGCTGCGGTCGACCTGGCATCGCAAGTAGGTGCGCGACTGATCGGTCTGTGTGCTGCCCAGCCCCTCCTTTCTCCGTTCGCCGTGCAAGCGACTAGCTCCGCGGCAACGATCGCCATGCAGCAAATGTACAGGGACCTTGAAGACCGCATGGAGCAGGTCCATCAAAAGTTTCATGCCACGGCGGCCGGTAGGGTCGAACTCGAATGGCGCGCGGAGATGAGGGCGCCCACCGAGGCAATTGTTGAAGCTGCCCGCGCCGCCGACCTGATTATCATGGCTGCAGCGGAAGGTGCGCATTCTGGGGATTCCTATAGAACCGCTGATCCGGCCAGTGTCGTGCTGCGCGCAGGTCGCCCCGTGCTTGTTGCGGGAAGCGGGAAAAATGCGATACCGGTGGAAAAGATCGTAATTTGCTGGAATGACACGCGCGAGGCAAGGCGCGCAGTGATCGATGCCATTCCCCTGCTTCCGTTGGCCAAGGATGTGACCGTCGTCTCGGTCAGCTCCGAACCCGACGCTTCGCTGCGAAAGAGCAATGCGGATGTCGTTTCCTACCTCGCCGGTCACAACGTGAAAGCCAGGCCTCATATCTCCAAGAGCGCGGATGAAACGATCGGACTGCTGCAGTTTGTCGATCAGAGCGGCGCAGACCTCATCGTGACGGGTGCATATGGACATAGCCGCCTACGAGAATGGGTATTTGGCGGGATCACTCGATTTCTTCTCGACGAGACCACGCGGAGCCGGTTCATGTCGAGCTAGCGATAGACTCTTGAAAGGGATCGAACTCCCGACCCAGTCAACTTCGCTCCTAGCAAATGCGAATTTGTCAATTGAGATCATCATCGTATGAGACGCCGTCTACGTCCCATCAAAACTCTTCCCAATAATCTGCCTTAAGAGCAGCGTTGCCTCTAAAGGAACTCATGACCTTTGTGTCCGTACCACGGGCTGGAGAAAACGAACCTACGCTCGACTGCCGCACAAGACCGGGCGCATGTTTAGCCGGTGCACCTACGTTGAACTGGCCCAGCAGTTCAAACAGTTGTTCGGCCTCACGCGCAAGGCTGTGGGCTGCAGCCGTCGTTTCCTCAACCATCGCTGCGTTCTGTTGCGTTCCTTGGTCCATCGTATTCACGGCGGTGTTGATCTCTTTGAGACCAGTCGCTTGTTCCCTCGAGGCTTCAACAATGGCGCCCACATTGCTGTCGACTTGAACGACCTGCGTTACAATTTCCTCGAGAGCCTTGCCCGTGTCGCCCACAAGTGTGACGCCGCTCTTCACGTGCCCATTTGACGCGTTTATCAGTTCCTTGATCTCTTTCGCCGCCTTGGCGGAGCGCTGAGCCAATTCACGGACTTCCTTTGCGACCACTGCGAAACCTTTTCCCGCTTCACCCGCACGGGCGGCTTCGACGCCAGCATTCAAAGCCAGCAGATTTGTTTGGAAAGCGGCAGGATAAGCACAGTTGCAGTCTCCCCGTAGGCCGCGGAACGCTGACTGCCATCCATTATGTCGGCGTCACGTTTCGCGGTCTGGGCGACGACCTCATCCAGCGTCGGGCCGGGCGCGGACAATGTCTGCAGTAATATGATGAAGAACGGGCTGTCCATGGCATCCCCATCGCCCGCCGTGCTGCCGGGCTGCGTGGGGTGGGGTGGGGTGGGGTGGAGGACGATGTTGTTGTCTGCCGGCGTCGGTGAAGCGGCGAGACCCATACGCATCCGCTCCGCAATCGGATCGTTCGACGGGCGCGCGGGGCCACGGGATTTCCCAATCGTCTTTGCCGCGACAAACGGATTATCCCGGCAGGCATCGACTATCAGCAGAGCGCCCTTCCGCACCCTGCTGACCGCCGCCGTCAGATCGTGCCGTGTCAGCGCGACGTACCGTAGCTCTTCCTTGTCGCGAACGACCGTGTCGACGGGTAAAAGGTAGCGGACGCAGCCTGTTTCGACACAGTGACCGGCATAGAACACGACCACGATATCGACACCGGCCGCCCTTTGGAATTTAGGCAGGTAGCGTTACCAGGTCTGCCCGGCTGAGATTTTCAACGATCTCGACGTCGTCGAACCCGATGTCCGCCAGACGGTTGGCGATCACGGTCGCATCGCGTCGCGCATTCGGCAGACTGGAGATTTCGGTGTAGTCGGAACTCCCGGTGACCAGGGCGAGCCGCTTCAGACCGTCCTGGGGACGGCGTACCCGGCGTAATCCCGAATCCTAAGCCGGGTGCGAAATCTCTGCACGTCGTTTCAGCATAGGGTGAGTCAGGCGTTTGAGCCGCGAGGCCGCCTCGTTCTGCTCCAGCAGGTCGGGTGTGGCGGCAGTCAAATCGGCAAGCTTTTGTCAACTGCCGGTATCACTGCTGAATAGTAGGACGACTGAAGTCCCCACTTCACATCGACCAGAGGATCGAGAGGGGCGCAGCCTGAAGGCGTTGGGCAAACGGCGTGATCCGGTCATGATCATGCAGGACGAGGCCACGCACGAAACGGTCACCCACCGCTGCCTGCAACTGACGTAACCCGCGAAAATCATCGGCCTTGACGGTCGCAGACGCCTTCACTTCAATACCGATGATTCGCCCGCGCCGATCCTCAATCACGACATCGACCTCATCCAGATCCTTCGTTCTATAATGCGAAAACGATACGCGTCTCTCGGACCAGGATGCCAGCTTCATCAGTTCGGAGACGACGAAGCTCTCCAGCAGGGCGCCAAATCGGGTCTTGTCGTCGGATAGCCTGGCCAGTTCGTCTTCGCGCAAAGCCGCCAGAAGTCCTGTATCGATGAAATGAAGCTTTGGCGTTTTGACAAGCCGGCTGAGCCGGTTGTTCGACCATGGCACCAGGGTTTTGATAAGGAATAGCCGCTCTAGAATGGCTATGTATTTCTGAGCGGTGACGCCGGACAATCCCAGTGCGGAACCGAAGCTGCTATTGTTGATCAATTGGCCGGCATGTTCCGCAAGGATGTTCAGGAGGCGCGGCAAACGATCGAGCTGATCGATGTTGGCAACGTCGCGCACATCACGATCTAGGATCAGAGTGACATAGTCTTCGAGCCACGAGACGCGCCGGGCCAACGTGGTTCGCCTCAAGGCTTCAGGATAGCCTCCAGCCAGAATCATGCTCATCAAGTCCTTGCCCAGAACAACCTCACCCTCTACGGCCGGTTCGTCCCCCGCAAACAGCCTGTCGAGCATGAGGCCCGGACTCGATCGGATTTCGGCCTGCGCGAAGGGAAGAAGCGGAATGACTGCCATTCGGCCGGCCAGGGAGTCGGCAATAGCCGGAATGGTCGCGAGATTGGCGGAGCCCGTTAGCAGAAACCGTCCCGGCTCCTGATCGTCATCCACGCTTGCCTTGATTGCAAGCATCAGATCGGGGGCTCGTTGGACCTCGTCGACAACCGCGCGCTTGATCCCGCGGATAAACCCGGTCGGGTCGGCCTTCGCGGCGTTCAAGGTACCCGCATCATCCAATGTGATGTATGGTCGATCCTTGTCCGAGAACATGCGCGCGAGCGTCGTCTTACCAGCCTGCCGTGGCCCCGATATCAATACGACACGGGTGTCGGCCAGAGCTGCCTCCACGAGAGGCAGCGCTTTACGATCAACAAGGGACTTAGAATTCGAGTGCTCGTTCATACGGCCATTCTTAACTGATTGAGCGTCTATTTTAAAGTGGAATGCCGTCCATTTTTAATCGAAAAAGCGTCCAAATTTGATTATCATCACTTTCGGCCTCCAATCCTCGTCAGATCGATCCGGATGCTAGCATTGTCGGGCTTGATCGGCGTTTCCTCCGGCATTTCAGGACGTTCTTGGTTCTGGACTTTATCGGCATTCTCGACCTCCACCTTCGAACGCTGCACGACCGCGCCACCCGGATCCTCAGCCTGGAACACGCTCTCACGCTCGAACTTGCCGGTCCGCCAGGCGTGGAACGCGTCATCGAACAGCTGCGGGAACACCTCTTCGCTTGTCGGATTTCCATACCACTTCGCAACGATGCGGAGGATCTTGGCGAACATCGCTGTGCCCATCCGCAGATTGGCGCAGGGATCGACGAGATCCACCTGCAGCTCCGACGCGTCTTTCACCCCTATACCCGCCGGGATCTGGGTGAGACCAACCCGCACGATAGAGCCAGCAATGTTCTCTCGGACGATCTCGATCGCTTCCTCGGGTGTTTTCGGTTGGGGAATCAGGATCAGACGGCCCCCGGACTTCACCGTGATGGCAAGCGGATCGTCCGAGCCGACCGCCTGGACGAACTGCACGACGATGGCAGGCTTCAACGAAGGATCGGCACATTCCTCGATCAACGCAGCATCCAGCATGCGAGCTCCATGTTTCAAATGTTGAATGACGTGACGAGAGGAAGATCAAACAGGCGGGCCCAGGCCTCGCTGCTCGCTCGTTGAATGTCGATGATCGACGTCCCCGCGGTCCACCAACCGTTTCCGACTGCGATTATGACGTCGGGGCGGTGGAATGCCGATTGCAAAACCGGCCAGATGAGGAGTTGTTCGTAGCAGATCAGCGGCGCGACTTTTGCAGTACCGACGTCGACAACGGGGTTGGCGAAGAAATGTGCCCGCGCGCCAGCTTCATCATCGCCACCGCCGCCACTCCAACCTCGCCACGGCTGCCACATGGATCCAGGCACCGGCATTCACTCCCGGTAGAGAATCTCCGTCTTCTTAGCGGATATCGTCACGAGCACGTTGTCGTAGCCGCGACCATCGATGAGTGCCGCTCCAGCGATGACCGTGACATCGGTCCCGGTGAGCCCTTTCTGCCAGAGGCGAGCAACCGTCGGCGTCCAGAAACCGAGAGCACTTTCTGGCAACACGATCCTCGTGCCGGGCGGTCGGGCGCGAGCGATATCAATCAGGTCCTGTTGCCGCTGGAGGCCAGCTTCGCGGTCGAGAGATATGCCCATTCCAAGGTCGACACCGGTCCACGACGCAGGTAGAATCGGCGGCGTCCACTCAGCGGCGGACCAGAGCCATAAGCCTGCCAAGGCCATGGCTGCAGCCGGCCTATAAGGCGTCGCCAGGACGGCCAGGCCGGCTGCCATGACTGCCAGACCCCAGCATCCCCCGCTTGAGAACAGAACACCTGCGGCGGTGATCGGATGTGACCATCCCAGAATGCCAAAAGGTGGAACTGCCATTACAACACACGCAGCCATGTATCGGAGCGGTTTCTGCCACCCCTCGCGATTCGTCCCGAGCACCACATGGACGACCACGAAGGCGGAGGTGGCGACAAGCCAGAGCAGCCGACCGGGCCAGATATGCGATGAATAGAAGTTTGCCACACCCTGCGGCAATCCACGCGATGCAGCGAGGAAGTAGGCTGCAGAGACCGCCGTCGCCTGGAGCCGCGTCCGTGCAAGGGACCAAAGCACGGGGAAGGCACCTGCGACGGGAAGAAGGAGCACATGCCCGCTCCAGCTGATCCATCCGGCGCCGGCTGATAATGCGACGAGGACAACCGTTCGGAAGAACTCACGGTGCATAGGTCCAGACCGCATGCGCCAATTCAAGGATGCCATCCATCGGCAGAGGACCGAAGTACCGGCTGTCGAACGCACCCGGGAACTCGGAATGGAGAAAGACCGCGCCGGGCGGAACGACACCACCATCGTAGTGCACCGTCTCACGTCTCTGGCCGTCCGTCCGTACAACACGAGAGTGAGCGAGTCCACGTCGGCATAACTGGGGAATTTTACTTCGGCACTTCTGGGGAAAATTCACGCGGCATTGACACACTAGGTCTCGTGTGCTCTCCAGATGGTTCGGCTCCCATTCGTGCTGGAACGTCTTGTACTTGTTGAGAAGCGGACAGAGGCCGAAATTGATGGAGCCCATGTTGAGCGAAGCGAGTTCCGGCGCAAAGGACACGCTCCTCCACCTTCATGAACGGGCTTCCACCGGTCGTGCGGTTGACCACCGCATCCGTACCGGCCGCGACCGACGGCAGGAGCTGCGCAAAAACCTTCGGGACTCCGGTCCGGCCGACCGTCCACGCGGTTCCGGGCATGGATATGAAGGATGGCGGCGCCGGCTTCTGCGGCGGCAAGCGCTTCGGCGATGATCGCCTCCGGCGCTACAGGCAGATGCGGCGACATACTGGGCGTGTGAATGGAGCCGGTCAGGGCACAGGTGATGATGACGGGGTGACCCTTGGACATTGCTGCGATCCGTATTGGCTGAGTGATCAGAGAGTTTCGAAGTTGCCGTCGACACCGATAAGCTGGCCGGAAATGTTGCGCCCGGCCTTCGAGAGCAGAAACGCCGTCGTCGTCGCCACATCCTCTGGATCGACCATGCGGCGAAGCGAAATATTCTGGAGATAGCGATCACGCATCTCTTCCACCGGCACACCCACCTGCGCCGCGCGCGACGAGATCACGCCATCCATGCGCGGGCCGGCGACGATGCCGGGCAGAAGCGCGATGACTCGGATTTCGGAGGGGCCAAGTTCCTTGGCAAGGCTGAGAGTGAAGCCGACCACACCGAACTTCGCCGCAGAATAGGGCGTGCGATAGGCATAACCGTGTCGGCCTGCGGATGAGGACATATTGACGATCGCGCCGCCACCCGTCGCCTTGAGCACGGGCACCGCGGCGCGCGCGCACAGGAACTGGCCCGTCAGGCAGATATCGAGCGTCCGGCGCCATTCCATCGGATCGATCTCGTCCACCCCACCCGTTGGGCCGGCGATACCAGCATTGTTGACGAGGGCATCCAGCCCACCGAGCTTTTCGGCGGCCGCTTCGAATAGGCGGGCGACGTCCCCCTCGTTCGACACATCCGCCTTCATGAGAGCGGCGGTGGAAAAGTCGGCCACGTTAGCGGCGGAATAGTCCAGCCGCGGGCGGAGTAAAATCCGGCCACCTATTTCCTTTCTGCAATGAACGCAGGAGGGACAGGGGATCTACACCGTGGAACTTTATCTGAGGGTTCGGCTGGCTGTTTCGGAAGGGATGACGAAGCGCCAGGCAGCAAAGCATTTCAATATATCGCGCGACAGCGTGGCCAAGATGATGGCCTATTCGACGCCGCCGGGCTATCAGCGGCGATCACCGATCCGGCGTCCGAAGCTGGATGCGTTTGTGTCAACGATCGAACATTGGCTTGATGGAGACCTGAAGGTGCCGCGCAAGCATCACCATACGGCCAAGCGGGTGTTCGACCGGCTTCGCGACGAGTGCGGGTTCACGGGCGGCTACACGATCATCAAGGATTACATGCGCGAGCGGGATCAGCGTCGCCAAGAGGTGTTCGTGCCTCTGTCGCATCCACCCGGCCATGCGCAGGCTGACTTCGGCGAGGCGACGGTGGTGATCGGCGACGTCGAGCAGAAGGCGCGCTTCTTCGTCCTCGATCTGCCGCATAGCGACGGCTGCTATGTGCGTGCCTATCCGGCGGCAGTGGCCGAAGCCTGGGTGGATGGTCATGTCCACGCCTTTGCGTTCTTCGGGGCGTGCCGCAGTCGATCGTCTATGACAACGACCGTTGCTTGGTGGCAAAGATCCTGCCCGACGGCACACGCAAGCGGGCAGCGCTGTTCAGCGGCTTCCTGTCCCACTACCTGATCCGGGATCGCTATGGCCGTCCGGGAAAGGGCAACGATAAAGGGAATGTCGAGGGTCTCGTGGGCTATGCCCGTCGCAACTTCATGGTACCGATCCCACAGTTCCCGACATGGGATGCGTTCAACGCCTTTCTGGAAGAGCAGTGCCGCAAACGCCAGCGCGACAAGCTGCGGGGCGAGAGCGAGACGATTGGCGAACGGCTGCAGCGCGATCTTGCGGCCATGCGTCCCTTGCCGGCATCGCCGTTTGATGCCTGCGACCAGGCCAGCGCTGTTGTGACAGCCCAGTCGCTGGTGCGCTACAAAACGAACGACTATTCCGTACCGGTAGCCTACGGCCATCAGGACGTCTGGGTCCGGGGCTATGTCGATCAGGTGGTGATCGGCTGCCGCGGCGAGATCATCGCGCGTCATCCGCGATGCTGGGAACGGGAAGACGTCGTCTTCGATCCCGTCCATTACCTGCCGCTGATCGAGCAAAAGATCAATGCGCTGGATCAGGCAGCGCCACTCCAGGGCTGGGATCTGCCGGACGAGTTCGCGACGCTGCGCCGGCTGATGGAAGGCCGCATGGCAAAACATGGGCGGCGGGAATATGTGCAGGTTCTCCGTCTTCTGGAGAGCTTCGACCTTGCCGACCTGCATGCGGCCGTGAAGCAGGCCATCCAGCTCGGCGCGATCGGCTTCGACGCCGTCAAGCATCTGATCCTGTGCCGGGTCGAGCGCCGGCCGCCGCGGTTGGACCTGGCGATCTATCCCTACCTGCCGAGGGCGACTGTCGAGAAGACGTCGGAAAAGGCGTATGCGCCTCCTGTCATCTGATGCGGGAGAAGCGGCATGAGCAGCGACGCGCCAGAGATCTTGCTTGGCCACTATCTCAAAACCCTCAAGCTGCCGACCTTCCAGCGCGAGCACCAGAAGCTGGCCCGGCTATGCGCCACCGAAGGCGTCGATCATGTCGGCTACCTGTTCCGGCTTGCCGAGCGGGAGATGATCGAACGGGACCGCCGCAAGGTCGAACGTCGGATCAAGGCGGCCAAATTCCCGGTCGTCAAAAGCCTCGACAGCTTCGACTTCGCCGCCATTCCGAAGCTGAACAAGATGCAGGTGCTGGAACTGGCCCGCTGTGAATGGATCGAGCGCCGCGAGAACGTCATTGCGCTCGGCTCCAGTGGAACCGGCAACACGCATGTCGCGCTCGGTCTCGGCCTAGCCGCGTGCCAGAACGACCTGTCCGTCGGCTTCACCACGGCCGCCGCCCTGGTAAGCGAGATGATGGAGGCGCGCGACGAGCGGCGTCTGCTCCGGTTCCAGACGCAGATGGCCGCCTACAAGCTGCTCATCATCGATGAACTGGGCTTCGTGCCGCTGTCGAAGACCTGGGCGGAATTGCTGTTCGAGCTGATCTCCAAGCGTTACGAGCGCGGCGCCACCTTGATCACCAGCAATCTGCCTTTCGACGAATGGACGGAAACACTGGGGTCCGAACGTCTCACCGGCGCGCTGCTCGATCGCATCACCCACCACGTCAACATCCTCGAGATGAACGGCGACAGCTATCGTCTCGCTCAAAGCCGCGCCCGAAAAGCTGGCTGAAGCCCCCTCGAAAATCGCCGCGCCGGCCTGAGACCCCCGCTCGGGCTACGCCCTTCCGGCCGTCTCAGGCCGTGTGCCGACTGTGCGATGTTGGGATATAGAAAGGCGAGAGCGGACATCAAGGGGACGGGTATCCTGCCGGGCGGTGGTGTTGCGCTATTGCGCGCCGTCAAGGCACTCGACAATCTCGCAACCGCCAACCAGTACCAGAAGGTCGGTATCGAGATTGTCCGGTGCGCCAGATCGCCGAGAAGCCCGAGAAGGGCGCCGCCCCCGCCCTGCCTGCCGGCGCTGGGAAGGATTTCTGATTGATCATACGGGCTCGCCTCACCGCCAGAGGCGAGCCTTTCTAGAGGAAAACTATGAGCTTGCCGTCGAGAGAAGATGCGCGCCTCTCCGTGTCCGCAATAAGCGTTCATATTTTTGCCAGCCAGCGTCGCTCCGTCTCAGCCTCTATTCGAGGAGGTTGGAGGGAACCTTGCCTGCGTTCTCTGCAATGGCTTTCAACAGCGCGCTGTGTAGCCACTCGTCCATAGTAGCCTTGTCGTCCGTGTTGCCGGCATATCCAAGCTTGACCGCAAACCTCTCGTGCTCGGCAAGCCCGGTATCAAGGTTTAGGAGCGTGAGCAGATCTGAGAGGGATTCTCGCCAATCGAGCTTCTCGCCGTGTCTTTCCTCCAACTCGTCGAGAACGCCCGCAACGTCCACCGGGCCGTTGGGACCAACATTCGCGGGCTCGGCGTTTGCACCCCCGAGTGCGGCGGCGACTTCGCTTTCAAGGTTTTTCACGGGCGGGATAGAGGATGTTGTGGGGTCGGCGGCTTTGGTTCTAACCGCGTCATCTGAAGATGCTTCAGACGTCGGCATGAGTGAGTTGTCGTTTTCTGGCTTTATCATGGATGCTCTCCGCTTTGGAGGAGAATGCCATGGCATCGCGGCCGGTTCCTTCGTCCCGCTAGACTAGCATGCGCTTGTTTGGCTCAAGGACCGGCAAGGGGAATGTTTAGCGGGATTTCGATGTTCAGGGGCTTCTGGTTGTGAAAAGCTGGCCAGTGAGTCCGTATACCCGAATGTTTGGCGGCTAAGTAGACAAGATTCATGCCGCCGCAGCCGCTTCCTTTACCCTGGGCGCCTCAACCCTGTATGGGCGCGCAGACGTTTGGTCAGCTTCACATACCTTTTTTGGACGGCTATCGGTTTTGATCGATGGCCACGCTGTGAGTAGCAAAATACCCGGTCGTCATGCCGAATTGCTAATAGCTTGGCCATGAAACTGGAGAGATGAAAACAAGCGTTAACTAATGAGCCGGGGATTTTGGAACTAGGAGTTCGGCTGCGAATTTAGTGCCTGTCCGATCTAGGAGGGTACGATGCGGGGATGGTTCAGAGCGAAATATATCGAGCGCAGTGAACACCAGCGAGTTGTGGCGCAGTACGCAAGGCTGGTTGGAGAACTGCGCGAAAATCTCGAACTCCTGCAAACCCGGACGTACGAACTTCAATACATTCTTTCTCAGCGAAATAGTCACAAACGTGGGCCGGTGGTTGAGCAGCCTTCGGTAACTCAGGAAGAAAATGTCGTTCGCGTCGATTTCCACAAGAGCGGACGTTAGGCGGCGACCGACACAGCCGGCCGAACAGTCTACAACGCAAACGGCAGGTCATTCTTTGTGACCTGCCGAGAACACCGTCACGCGCTGAAGTGATTAAAAGTTGATTTCCAGGCCGTCTTCGCAGAAATCGAACTTAGCCGGTTCCGACTCGGACCCGTCAGCATAGCTTGCCTTAACCCACTGAGCGCAGTTTTCGCTATTTGTGCTTTGGTCCCAAACCAGGTTCGCAGTTGCGCCGGACTTAATGCCGCTACCGATGTCAAAGTAGCCCCAATCCTTTTTGTTCTCAGAGACCAATACTTCGGTAATGGCGGTATTGGTCGTGTTGGTTGCTGTAAAGGAAAACTCTGCGGCGTAAGCCGACGTGCTGATAGCACCGCTTACTGCGGCACTGAAAGCGATAGCAACAAAACCCAGGCGTGCGTTATTCAATTTCATGTTCAGGTCCTAGATTAAATGTGAGTTCGACGTGGATGATGTTGCATTTCTCGCGTTACAAGTCGATGGACATAACTGGTTTTGATGCGTCTAAGCTTTGGTAATGTTAACGACGCAGATTTGAGCCGTTGCGCAGGAGCAGTCCAGTGGAGACGTTTTTCAGATGCGGAAGACCGTGACGAGGCCAAGCAAGAGGCGGTCACAGGTAGGCCCATCGACAGAATCGTCGCGATAATCGGAAAGCTGCTCAATATCATCCCCTATTGCCGGCGTTTACGTTTTGCCGGATGACGAGCGGGAACGGGTGTTCTTGTCGGTGAGGTCGACCAGCGCGCCCGTGATGCCAAGTCGGCCTACTTCGGCGCGCTTGAGGCGGGGACGACGCGATGACAAGTGCCATTCTCCTCCAACTCGGCGCATCGTTCGCCGCGCTCATGGCCGGTTACCGCGCGGCGCAGTCTCAACTCTCGGCACTCCAGCACGACATTGTCAAAGTGCCGCGGAGTTCGCCGGAGCGAACCTCCTGTTCACTTCCGGCCATTCAGATGCCGAAAACAGGGTGACGGCCATTCCCAGTGACAATAAAATCGATTCCCGCAATATTCCGGTTCCCCATCTCAGCTCCATGTGCGGCTTGGCTACTACAGCTGCATCTCGAGGCGATACCAAGCGTCTCTCGGGACACCTGTTGAAATCTACGCCCGTTTACGGCACCACCAAGGCCGCATGGATCCCAATCCTCTGGTAGGTGTTCCGAATCCGGATCACGGCCTCATGATAATGCGGCCCAGCGGCTTTGCCGTTTCGGCAAAATCATGCGCAGCGGCGGCCTCCGATAGCGAAAAGGTCCGATCGATTACGACCTGAATACGCCCTGCGTCGAGCGCCACAAACAGTTCGTCTACCATCGAGTGAACATCGGGCCTTTCGAAAAGAGGCCCCATGAACACTCCAAGGAGTGTCTGGTTGGATTGCATCGGGGACCACAGATCGACTGAAAGGCTGCCCCCGCCCGCGTTTCCGACGAACACAACACGACCCTCCACCGCGAGGGCAGAAATGGATGTCGGCAGCGTCGTCCCCACCGGATCGAGAGCGAGATCGACACCCATACCGTCGGTGATCTGGCGGACAGTATCGGCAACGTCATGCGACACTCGATCGACAACATGATCGGCCCCGAGCGAGCGCAACCGGCTTGCGCGCGTTTCTCCGCTTGCAACGGCAATCACCCTTGCGCCGGCCTGGGCTGCAAGCTGGACGGCGGCAAGGCCAACGCCGCCGGCGGCCGCCTGGATGAGGACGGTTTCGCCGCGTTGGAGCCCGCCTCTGGTAAAGAGGCAATGGCTCGCGGTGCCAAAAGAAATCGGCAACACCGCTGCATCAACCGCATCCACGTCATCCGGCATCCGCCAAGTGCGCGCGGCACGGACCGCCCAGAGTTCAGCATGAGAGCCCTGCATGTCGAAGGCAGCAACCCTGTCGCCGACTTTGCGTTCCTTCGCCTCTGCCCCAACCGCGACGATCACGCCTGAAGCGGCGTAACCAACGACCCAGGGTGCTCGCGGCGGCGGCTTCAAGCGCCGGTTGATCAGATCACCGCCCTCGATGGAGATCGCTTCGACGGAAATCAGCACCTCGTCAAGGGCCAACGCCGGATCGGCAATATCGATGTACTTGAGAACACTAGGAGCGCCAGGGGTATCGTAGACCGCTGCCTTCATGATTTTTCTGCCTTTGCAATGTGGCTGCGCGACCTCGGGTCTATTTTACCGCCTCGATCGCCTGCACGATCACCGCGGCGGTCTCTTCCGGATGAGATATGTAGACCATGTGACTGGATGTGATGTCCGTCGTTTGGGCGCCAGAGCGTTGATACATCCAGCGGGCAAGATCAGGCGGAATGACCCTGTCTTGCGTCGCCACGATCGCAAAACTCGGCTTGTCCCGCCAAGCCGCATGGCCGAACTTCATCTCGAAGGTGGCGACCGGCATCGGTGTCGACGAAGCAGACATAAAGTCCGTCAGGCTTGGTGGCAGGTCCGCCGCGATCGTATCATGGTAGGACGTAGGATCGGGAACGAACCTGTCATTGCCCATCATCTTCATGTCGATCTTCATCGGATAGCGCTTCGACAGCTCCGAAAGCCTTTCGCCCCCATCCGGCTGCAGCGCCGCGACATAAACCAGTGCCTTCACGTTTGTTTCGGATCCTGCCTCGGTGATCACGGCTCCGCCGTAGCTATGGCCGACAAGCACGGTCGAGCCCTGTTGTTGCCGGAGCACAAGGCGGGTGGCGTCGATGTCATCGGCAAGGCTGGTATGCGGCAACTGGACGACGCTCACCGTCAAACCTCGAGCCCGCAAGATATCGTAAACCGCTCTCCATCCCGAACCGTCCATGGTCGCGCCGTGAACAAGCACGACATTGGTTGCATCGGCCATTGCCGGACCAACAAGGGAACCGGACAGCATGGCGGCCAGGATTGTTTTTGCGATTGTCATTGAGGAGCCTCCTTAAAGCCACTCGACCATAAACCAGTGCGCAGCTCTCGATTAGATGCTACGGATCGTTAGCGCTTATAGAGAGGATCGATAAATGGATCGCTTCGTCCTGCGTGACCTTGCGGTGTTCGAGGCGGTTGCGCGCCATTGCAGCTTTACCGATGCGGCAGCTGAACTTGGCGTCAAGCAGTCCTCTCTGAGCTACGCGATCGTCCAACTCGAGCAGAAAATCGGGGTCGCCCTGCTAGCCCGCACCACGCGCAGCGTCGCCCCAACCGATGCAGGCCGGCGGCTGCTCGAAACGCTCGGCCCTGCATTGCGGGATATCGGCGAGGAATTGCTGAAACTGCAAGACATGCGCGCATCTGTAACGGGGACGGTCCGTCTGACGATGATACCCGTCGCTTTTGAAACCATAGTTCGGCCAAAGCTTAGGAGTTTCTACGAACGTTATCCGGATGTGTCCGTCGAAATTTCCACCAACGAGGGATTGAACGACATCGTTGCGCAGGGCTTCGATGGCGGCATCCGCTTTGGCACCCTGATCGAAAAGGATATGGTGGCACTTCCGCTGACAACATCGAGCCGCGTCGTGATTGCCGGATCGCCTGCATATTTTTCTGAGCGTCCGATCCCCATGAGCCCTGACGACCTGGCCGGTCATCGATGCATTTCCTACCGATTTTTGACATCGACGAGGCTGTATCGCTGGCCTCTCGCGAGGGGCAAAAGCAAGATCGAATATAAAACCGATGGTACGCTCGTGTTTGACGATGGCGACGCTATCCGCGCAGCCGTCATTGATGGTTTGGGACTTGGCTTTCTCTTTCGATCACAGGTCGCAGCTGATCTGGACGCTGGCCGCATTCAAGAGGTACTCGCGGACTGGGTCACTGATCTTCCAGGTTTCAGCCTCTATTATCCCAGCCGTCGCAGAACCTCTTCCGCATTTCGAGCACTGATTGACCATCTTCGTGAGAGTAAAACCCGCGACGACGTGTAGAGGTCAAATGCCCCACCGATCTGGCGCTATTATCCCGCTACGGGCGCTAGTGTCTGGACAAGTTCCGCATCCGCCAGGTTCTCCGGTGAAGGCCTGTCGAAAATACCGTCTATCGATCGTAGTTCCGCCACCGTAAATTCGCTGAATGCCCGAACGACGAGGCTCATGAACCGAAGGGACGGGTAGGCAAGAAATGCCTCCGTGGGCTTGACCACGTATTCCGGCAGGAGGCGCACAAGAAGCCCTTCAGCAAGCTCCTCGTTTACCATGAGTTGCTGCACCGCTCCTGCTGCGTGTCCTTCCATCAGCGTCGATGCGATGATGGCAGCGCTGTTCGTACGGATGATCGGACGGATTGGAACCTCGACTGTTCCTCCGTCGCGGTGGAAAAGCATCAGCGTATCTTGCAACGTCAATGATCTGGAACTGGCAACCATGCTTACCTGCGAGAGCCGTTCGATTGTCTCGATAGGTCCATGCCGAGCGAGGAAGCTCGGAGCAGCGACAATAATCCGGCGGATTGATCCAAGCCGCCTGATGATGAGTTCCTGATTGACGGGCCGACCATATTTTATGGCCACATCGAAATTCTCGTAAATGAGATCGGCGTCTCTGTTTTCGAGAATAACGTCTGCTGTCACCGCCGGATACCAACGCTGGAATGCCATCACGATGCCATGCAGGTGCTTCGTGCCGATACAGGACGGCGCATGGATCCGCAGGTGGCCTTCCACCTTTCCCATATCCTGTCTGACGCCTTCAATCGCTGCATCTATTGTGAGCAGCGCTTCACGGCTTGCATCATAAAGCGCCTGCCCCTGCGACGTCGGCCTTACGATGCGCGATGAACGTTCCAGTAATCGTGCACCGACATGCCGTTCGAGATTTCGGAGGTGTTTGGTGACGCCCGGCTGCGACAGCTTGAGATCACGCGCCGCGGCGGTCACCGATCCACGCTCCACCGTGCGCACAAAAGCCTTCAGGGCTGCCGCAATATCCACGATACACCTCCCGCGATTAACATTGCAAACGGTTTGCCCTCCGATCAAGGTGCACTCGTTCGTAGTGCAAGGATAAACACCAATATGGCTTTTTAATCCGGCACTGCTCGGCGCTCCACCCTTCCGCGGACACCTCGCCGCGAAAGGAGGCAGAGTCGAAATGCTGCGGGGTCTCAGCTGAAGGTCGGCGCCTGATGCACGACGATGCGCGCGTGATAAGGGATACGCTGGTAGAGATCGACGATATCGTGATTGGTCAGGCGCACGCATCCCGATGACACGCTCTCGCCAATCGATTGCCATTCCGGGCTGCCATGCAAACGATAGAGCGTGTCGTTGCCGTTCTGGAAAATATAGAGCGCACGTGCGCCAAGCGGGTTCGTAACTCCGGGATCCATGCCGCCGTTGGCGACAGAATATCGATCCAGTTCCGGCTGACGCGCAATCATCTCTGATGGCGGCTTCCAACGCGGCCAATGCTGCCTCCAGTGGATGATACCCTCTCCCTGCCAGGAAAATCCCTGACGACCGATACCAACCCCGTAGCGCATGGCAGTCCCGCCCTCTTCGACCAGATAGAGAAAACGGTTGGGGGTATCGACCACGACCGTCCCGGCTTTCTCACCCGTCGGATCTGCCACCTGCTGTCGATAGTATCTCGGATCCATCTGCCGATAGGGAATGGCCGGCACGATATGCCCGCCGTCTTCGAATGCCGCATAACGCGCCTCAAGCTCCGCGTCGGGCGTTCCAAGATTCGGGAAAGGTTCGAGCTGCGTCGCCGTTACCGGTTGCGCCACGGGCACATTGCTTGTCGCGCATCCGGACATGGCAGCCGTTGCTGATAATGAGCCGATCAAAAAAGCGCGGCGCGATAATGTCATGGTGTCTGGCTGCATCTGCAAATATTCGCTGCTGGTTGAAAAGCGCCGGAGCGGAACTGGTTTCTGGAGAGAAACAACACAACCGAGCAAACGACGCTATAGCTTATGGGGTAATCGCCGGCATAACCGTTGGTTATGCAAATAGCCATCGAGCGACGACGGAGCAACCGAGACAGTCCTCGTTTATGAGGACATTGCTCCTTACGAACCGATGTCGCGAGCGATGATCGTCGTAGCGCTTGGCTTAAGCTTCATCTTCTCGACGAACTCGTCGCGAGTGCGAACGCTGTTATACTGATAGATATAGGTGACCTCGGGCTTGAACGACGAGACGGCGTCTATGGCGTCATCGACACCCAGCGCATAAGGCGGGTAAAGCGGCAGAAAGGCGATATAGATGTCTTTCAGCTCCCGCATTTCGAGCGTGGCATCGGATGACCCGGCGATGTAGATGCGTCTCCCATCAACTTTGACGACATAGCCGTTGCCGCGATCCTTGGGATGCCATTGTGCAGATTGTCCCGTCAGCCCATAGGCCGGGATTGCCTCGATCGTCATCGAACCCAATTCGGATAGCTTGCCGTTTCCAAGCGGTACAGCCTTGCGTCTCAAACCTGGGGAAAGCTGATCCATCACGAAGAGCGGCACGACGAGCCGGGTCCCGGGCCCTGCAAGCTCTTCGAGCGTATCTTTATCATAGTGTTCGTGATGCTCATGGGAGATCAGGATTATATCCGGCACCGGATGAGCTGCATAGCGGGCTTTGCCCCCGGTCGGGTCGGTGTAGATAACGCCGCCTGGGGTCTCGATCACCACGCTCATCTGCCTGACCTGACTGACGACGATCTCTCCGCGGTCCGATTCGAAGCTGTCTTTTTGTGGCCCATCCAACTGGGCGACCGCATCGGAGACACCTGCACCGAAAAGCAGAAGAGCCAGGTAGATCCGGCTTGGGCGAAATCTTGGTCGAGTGCGCATCTGGTGTTGATCCTTGTGGTTTCGATCTATCGGTACGACGCAGGTAGCTCTCCACGCCCACCGTTCGATGGGTCGGATGTAAAGGGCTCTTATCAATGAAATGCAGGGCTAATGCTGAGTGGAATGGCCCAGTTCGCGCTTGAGGGTGGCGCGCAAAGTCGCTGCGTCGTTGCTTGGGGTCAGGTTGAACAGGCGGCGATAATCGCGATTGAATTGCGAGATGCTCTCATAGCCTACGTCATAGGCGACAGCCGAGATGGTGCTGGCGCCGGACAGATTGCGTCGGGCTTCCTGCAGGCGAACACGCTTCTGGAACTGGACCGGGGACATGGATGTCACTGCCTTAAAGTGCCTGTGAAAGCTTGGAATGCTCATGTTCGCCTGCGCGGCAAGATCGGCGATGCTCAGTGTCTCGGAGATGTTCTCCCTGATCCACGCCGTCGTCCGACCGATGCGTGCAGCGTGGCCGTTGGCAAAGGCGAGCTGGCTCAGAAGAGGCCCATGTTCGGTGTGCAGCAGGCGCCATACGATCTCTCGTCTGATCAATGGCGCCATAACGGGAATATCCCGTGGCCTCTCGATCAACGAGACAAGCCGAATCAGAGGATCGAAAAGCTCGGGATCAAGACGGTATTTGCCGGCGACCAGATTATCCGGTGCCTTGGGGCGGTAACCGGATTGTTCCCGCAAAAGGTCCGCGACGACCCCAGGATCGATGTCGAGATGAATGGCGAGATAGGGAGCGGAAGGATGCGCTTCGGTGACCTGGGACGTCACGGGAACGTCTGCCGCACAGAGCAGGGATTCGCCGGCTGCGTAATGAAACGGGGTTTCCCCCACCATCAATTCCTTGACGCCCCGCCCGACCAGACCAAACGATGGCTGATAGATCGAATGCCCTACCTCGGTAGGTGAATCCGTTCGTCCTACCTTCAAGCCTGGAACAGGCGTGATGTAATCATACCTGGCGTGATGCTCGATGACCTCAAGCAGGTCGGAAAAAGTCGGCTTCAGCATCGGCATCAGATCTCCTCAAACTTACCTGATCCGAAATGACAGATCACGCAATCACCTCTCATGGCATGGCAGACAGCATCAGGGTCGCCTGCTCCGGAGCCTCAATACGAATACATTTCACCCGATCCGCGGTCCTATCGCTATGCAAATTCTATCAAGATCACATACGAAGTTATCAAACCGCATTTAAGAGGTGTCGGTGAAAACGAACCTGTGCAACCAAGAGGGTCGCATCAAACCGGAGATCCGCTTCACAGGGATGGTGGCACCTTCGAGATGAAGGGTCCGATCGACCTCGAGACGTTTCTACCAAGTAACTATCAGGAGATCAGTACGGTGAAACATATCCATGTCGCGATCGCCGGTTTCGGGGGCGTCGGCCGCGCTGTTGCCGGTCTTCTCCTCGCCAGACGAGATCGCTATCGCAGCCTTTATGACGTCGATGTCCGTCTTGCTGCGGTCTGCGGTTCTAGGGCTGGCCTTTCCAGCACTGACGGATTGGAACTCCAGGATTTCGACCGGCTGATCGAAGGTCGATCAGGGCCTGATTTCCTGATGGCTGCCAGACCGGACGTGCTTATCGAAGCCGGTCCTTCCAATTTCAGGACCGGCAGCCCGGGCCATGGCTATATCGGATCCGCGCTCGATGCGGGCATCCATGCGATCGTGATCTCCAAGGGAGCACTCGTCTTTGACGGCAAGGGGCTACAGGATCGAGCCAGAAAAACCGGCGCGTTTCTCAAGGTCAGCGGGGCAACGGCGGCCGCGCTGCCGACAATCGATCTGCTCGACTATAATCTGAAGGGTTGCGAGTTCATCCGTATCGAAGGCATATTGAACGCCACCACCAACTTCCTTCTGAGCGCCATGATGGACGACGGCATGAGTTTCGTCGATGCTCTGGCGAAGGCCCAGCAAGGCGGCTTCGCAGAAAGCGATCCCCGCAACGACACGGAAGGTTGGGACACCGCAGCTAAGCTGCTGATCCTGGCAAATTTCGGGTTGGATGCAGGCCTGACCATGGACAACATCGCTGTCGATGGCATTCAGAACGTGACGGACGCGCAGGTCAAAGCGTGGAAGGGCGCCAAGTTGGTGCCGAAACTAATCGGGTCCATTGTCCGCAACGACGGCATCTCCAGCGCGATGGTCGGTGTAAAAGCGCTGCCGGCATCCGATATTTTTTCGCAGGTCGCGGGCAAGAGCAAGGCGATCCGGATCAGCACCGACACGATGGGCGAGATCGTTGCCATCGGCTCCGGTGCGGAGCCGATGGCAACCGCTTCTGCTGCGCTGAAGGATTTCGAACACATTCTGTTGGCTGCGCGCTGAAGCAGTTCTGGAGCGGCTTAGGCGTTTGCGCCTCCGTCTGCTGCGATCACCGCACCGTTGACCATGCTCGCGGCCGGACTTGCGATAAACGCGACAACGTCTGCGATTTCACGTGGCTCGGCAAAACGGCCTATCGACGTGAGGCTTCGCTGGAAATCGGCACCCTCGCCGTTGGCCGGGTTGGCCTCGGTGTCGGTCGATCCGGGCGAGACGAGATTCACGGTGATACCCTTTGGCCCAAGTTCGCGCGACAGGCCACGCGTAAACGACAGCAGCGCCGATTTCGACATTGCGTAGGCCGTCACACCCGGAAAAGGAACGCGATCTCCAAGACCCGATCCGATCGAGATGATGCGACCGCCTTGGGGCAGATGCGGTATCGCCGCCTTCGCAAAGGCGACCGGGCCGCGCACGTTGACGTCCATCATCGCCTGGAATTTCTCGAGATCGAGATCGGCCAATGGTCCGGCGACTCCAATGGCCGCACTATTGACGAGAATGTCGAGGCCGCCGAGTTTTTCGACAGTTTCGCTAACGGCCCGCTTGACGGCGTCCAGATCGGCGCTGTCTGCCTTGACGGCCAATCCGCGGCGGCCCAGCTTTTCGATCTCTGACACAACGCCATTCGCACGCTCGGGCGAATTCTGATAAGTAATCGCAACGTCCGCGCCATTTTCTGCCAAAACCAATGCGATTGCGGCGCCGATACCTCGAGACCCGCCGGTTACCAGCGCACGCTTGTTCTTGAGATCAATCATAGTTCATCCTTTTTTTCTGTCTGTCTTTGGAAGCTCCGGGACCGGTCACGCCGTCACCAACGTCTCCTTCCAGCATGAAGGTAAGGACGCGCCACAGAAGCAACATCTCCGATCTTACCAGAGACTTGCCTAATCCTTCCAAATCGTCTCATAATGCAATCATGGCTGATACTATGGTTACGACTAAGCGCCTCCTGGAAGAGGTCGCTCCCTTTATCGCTGCACATATGGGCACCGTCGGTGTTCCAACGCCTGTGCCACGCTTGACGGTGTGGACAAGCACCCGTGACACCCTACCGACGCCCGCAATATTCGAGCCTATGTTTTACGCGGTCTTGCGCGGCATCAAGGTCTTGATCATGGGCGCCAATCGCTTCGACCTTGTGACGGGTGCCTGCGCGGCATCGTCCTTCGGTGTGCCCTACATCCATCAATTGACCGGTGCTTCGCCAGGCCTCCCTTATGTCGGGATCAGCCTCCACATCGATATCGGCATGCTCACGCGCATCATGCTCAATATGCCCAAATCCGATGATCGCTGGACATGCGCGGTGGCGGCCGGGGACCTGAGCGGAACGGTCGGCGAAGCCTTGGCTCGCATGGTGGGGCTCCTGGGCACGCCCGGCGACATTGGCATGCTCGCGCCGCATTATGAGGCCGAACTGTATTACCGACTTCTACAGAGCCCGATGGGTGATACGCTTCGCCAGATCGGCCAGCGCAACGGCCGGTTCCAACAGCTAAAGTCGGCCGCCGACTGGCTCGCAACCAACCACAGCGCGCCAGTGAACATCCCCGATCTGGCTGCGTCAGCCGGCATGAGCGTCACCTCGTTTCACCGGCACTTTAAGTCCGTCACCGGGTTCAGCCCGCTGGCCTTTCAACGCCATATTCGACTGCTGGAAGCCCGAAAGCTGCTGGCAGCCGGCGCCGCCAACGTCTCAAGCGTTGCCTTTGAGGTCGGCTATGTAAGTCCTTCGCAATTCAGCCGCGAGTACAAGAGCATGTTCGGCAGCTCCCCTGTCGCGGACTTGCAACGCTGATCTGCAGCGGCTGGCAGACAACTTCATTGCGTATCGGATGTCCCGTCGTCGTAGAGGCGACGTGCTGCTTCGACACGCGGAAGATTGTCCCGTATCCAGACGTTGAGGGTTTCGAGTGCTTGCAGCACCCCATTGCCCATTTCGGTGAGAGAATATTCGACCCGCGGAGGCACCTCGGGAAAATAGTGGCGTTTCACAAGTCCATCACGTTCCAGGTTTCTGAGCGTAAGCGTCAGCATGCGCTGGGTGATCTCGCCAACCTCGCCTTTGAGTTCGGAGAAACGAAGCCGTTGCTCATCCGCCAGCGAAAGACGCCAGACGACCTGGACAGTCCATTTGTCGCCGAGGCGTGTGCAGAAGCCGTTGGACGGCAATGGGCGAAAACCTGTTGAGTCGCCGGCTTTCTGATCGCTCCAGGCTTGCTTTGTCTTTGCCAAAAGTATCATCCCTGTAACCGATGCTAAGATATGTGCCGTCTTCCGGCAGATCATCAAGTGTATATATGAGGCTCCCTTGATCAACACGCGAGGGCCTCTCGATGACAAATGACAGTCAGCAGATCCTGGTTTTTGGCGCAACCGGCCGACAAGGCGGGTCGGTGGTTAATGCACTGCTGAAGCGCTGGCGTGTGCGGGCATTTGTGCGGAATGCAGCGAACCCCGCATCTGCCGCGCTTCGCGAAGCGGGGGTGGACCTGTTCTCGGGATCTTTTGACGATAGAGGTGCGATTTCCGCCGTGATGAAAAATGCCTACGGCGTCTTCATCGTCTTGCCGGGCAACCTGTCGGCCGAGGACGAGGTCAAGTACGCAACCGAAATTGCAAATATCGCGACTGAAAGCGGTGTCGCCCATCTCGTGTATTCGTCGGGAGCGAGCGTCGGAGAGACGTTGACCGGCGTGGCACGTTTCGATTCCAAGCCCCGGATCGAGGCGTATATTCGCAACCTGCCGATCGTCTCGACCATCGTTAGGCCGATGATCTTCATGGACATGCTGGTGCGGCCAGGTTCTGGGCTCGACAAGGGGCAACTCGTTTCACTCATGGTCCCTGACAAGCCCATTCAGCTCACCGCAGTGGAGGACATCGGAAAATTTGTCGCCGCGATCTTCTCCGACAGGCCGAGGTTTGCCGGCCAGACGCTGAAGATCGCGAGCGACACCGTGACCGGCGTTGAGCTGGCGGCGACACTCAGCGCGGTTGTGGGGCGTCCGATCGCCTACTCCCGCTTTGCGGATCATGTGCTCGAACAAAACGCCGATCTTCGCCAGATGGCTGCAAGTCTGGAAAATGGGCCACTCTCCGAACATGCGGATCTGACTTTTCTGCGTCAGATCAATCCGGAGATCCTATCATTCCGGGCATGGCTTGAAGGAAGCGGGTGCAAGGCTCTCGGAGAAGCATTGTCCCCTTCTCCTTAAGCAAATGGCGATCTGACCTCGGGCCTCAAGCGGTCGCGCCCGATTGGGTGTCAAAGATCCGAGTTGCTCTACGCATTGAGCAACCAGCCGGGATATTCGATCGGGAGGCGGCTAACTGCATCGAGCGTCGCCATGTCGTCGCCGTCCAGCGAGATATCGGCAGCGCGAATGTTTTCAAGCAACTGCTCGACGCGCCTGGCGCCGATAATCACGGTCGAAACGACGGGCTGCCGCAACAGCCAAGCAATAGCGATCTGGGCCGGCTGATGCCCATGCTTTGCGGCCACCGTTCTAAGGACGTCGATGAGTGGCTCGCCGCGGTGGCGATCGATGGGTGGGAAATCCAGTCCGGTTTGCCGGCCGCCATCTGCATTGCTGCCGGTCGAATATTTGCCGGTCAGGTAACCGCCGGCAAGCGGACTCCACACCATGAGCCCGACCCGCTCCGACGTGAGAAGCGGTACGATCTCGCGCTCCAGATCGCGACCGACAAGCGTGTAATAGGCCTGAACCGAAGTGATCGGAGCGAAATGTCGCGCACGGGTTATGCCGATTGCCTTCATGATCTGCCAGGCCGCCCAGTTCGACAATCCGATATAGCGCACGTCGCCGGACCGCACGAGGGTGTCGAGTGCTTCCAGCGTCTCTTCGATCGGCGTGTCCGGATCGAACGCATGAATCTGATAGAGATCGATATGGTCGAGACCAAGCCGTTTAAGACTCGCGCGGGCTTCACTCAGGATATGCCCCCTCGATGCGCCGCGCCGGTTTGGACCTTCGCCCATCGCGGACGCGACCTTTGTGGCGATCACCACGTCGTCTCGCGCGACACCGAGATTGCGAAGGGATTTCCCAAGGATCTCCTCGCTGCGCCCGTTGGCATAGATGTTCGCCGTATCGAAAAGATTGATGCCCTCCTCGAGTGCAGCCCTGATCAGAGCATCGGCTTCCTCCTGCCCCAGTTTTCCCACATGGCCCCAGATGCCGTCAGTGCCGCCAAAGGTCATCGCACCAAAACACATCTCGGACACAAATAGCCCACTTTCACCAAGCTTACGCATTCGCATGATCGTTCTCTTTCCATGATGAGAGATTTTTGATGGCGCCGCCGCCAGCGCCGTCGATCACGGTAGACCGGCGCCCTCTGAAGGCACCGGCACCTATTCAGATCAGGCAAGGATGAGCTGCCGCTCGCCCGTTTGGGCGGCACGTTCGACAGCCTGAACCAGACGGCTGTTGTGAAGCGCGTGCGAGAATCCCGGTGTGTCATACGTCCCGGCCACAAGGTCGCGGCCAAGCGAGGCATAAACCTCGCCGACATTGATCGCGGCGCCCGCCCAGAAGGGAGCCGCAGTCGGCCCCACGCCTGTGGCGACAGGTGCGTCAGGGGCGGCAAAGTTGAAGCTGGCAGACAGAGTGAGATCGCCGACTTGCACACCGGCGAGATGGTTGCCGGTCAACCTCAGCCAGCCGCCCGCTCCCCGAATCTCAAAAACGAAGTTCGCGTCCTCCGCAGGAACGCCTGCCAGAACCTGAACCGAGACGGGCGCGCCGCTTGTAGTCTTGGCGATCAGATCGACGTGGTCGGCAATGTCGCGAATGGATGTTTCACCGGTATCGACGATCTCGATCGTCGGCCAAAGCAGTTCGGTGCGTGCGTCCACCTCCGTGATATTGCCGAGCACTGCTTCGATCACGTCAAGTACGTGAGCCGTCGTGATGGTCATGAAGCTTGCGCCAGACGCCGCCTTGTTGAAGTAGTCGTAGGCTTTCGGGGATTGCGGACCATAACCGAAGGTCGTGGCGCTGACACGCGCCGACATCAGCCGGCCCAGCTTTCCGGACGCGACCAGCTCGGCTGCACGACGGACGGAGGGGTTCATGCGACCTTGCAGGCCGATCGCCGTGTGTAGCGACCCAGAACCTGCGGCCATTTCTTCGGTCTCGGCCACGCTCACCCCAAGCGGGGCCTCGCTATAAACCGCCTTGCCTGCCTTGAGCGCTGCCAAAACCAGATCCTTATGGGCCGGAACCTTCACGGCGACCGTGACGACGTCGATGTTTTCGTCTCGGATCATGGCATAGGGATCGGCGAACCAGCGCTCCGCCCCAAAGGCGGCGGCTGCGGCCCGAGCGCTCTCTTCCCGACGCGTCGCAATCGCCGCAAGAACCAGCGATGGCTGCGCCTGAAGCGCGGGTATATGGGAAGCGCCTGCCCAACTCGCCTGCGTATCTGCCCCGATGATCCCGACGCGAAATTTCATGTCCGACATGTCTCTTGCTCCGATGGTGGTTGGTTCGTGGCGCCATCTGACGCCAGTCCTCGGAAGATGGGGATTCTTCGCCATCGGGAGTTATGCAATTTCTATCAATAAATTGTCTGCCGCTCTCAACCGTTGAAGCCCGCGACTTGCCCGGTGTTTCTTACGTCAATCGCTTGGCAATGCTGACAGAATCAAGCCGACCCTTGATCCTGAATGCGTAGCCGGCGGACGGCTTTCCGAATGAGATAGCCAGCAGGGTTTGAAGAAACAATCTGTGTTTTCCGGCCCAACAACACCTGTCACAATGTTTTAATCGGAGATCCATGATGAACAACAGACGTAACATTCTGATAGGCGCCGCCGCAGGAGCAGCCGCTCTCGCCACCGCCGGCACCGCCAGGGCGCAGACGACGCGAGCCGTCGGAAGCAACGACCTCACAGGAAAACGCGCACTCGTCACAGGAGCATCCCGCGGAATAGGTGCAGGGATCGCGCTTGCGCTTGCGGACAAGGGCGCCGATGTGGTGATCACCTATCTCAATTCACCGGATCGTGCCTCCGACGTCGTGCAGGCAATCCAGGCGAGAGGCCGTCGTGCGATTTCGGTTAGAGCAGACAGCGGCGACCCTTCGGCTGTCAGTCGTTCGATCGATGAAACCGTACAGGCGTTGGGTGGCATAGACATCCTCGTCAACAACGTCGGCATCTCCCGCGGGGGGCCGCTGGCGCAAATGAACTTCACCGATATCCAGGATGTCTTCAACGTCAACGCCCGCTCGGCAGTGCTGGCAGCCCAAGCCGCCATTCCGCATCTCAGCGAAGGCGGGCGCATTATCACGATCGGCTCCTGCCTTGCCGAGCGAGTCCCTTATCCGAACCTGACTGTATACTCGATGTCCAAATCCGCGCTTATTGCCTTTACCCGAGGCCTTGCGCGGGAGCTCGGTCCTCAGGGGATCACGGTCAATCTCGTTCAGCCGGGCCCTATCGATACCGATCAAAACCCTGCAAATGGCGCGTGGGCCGAGCCTAACCGCCGTCTTACCTCACTCGGAGGCTATGGCAAGCCCGCCGACATAGCCGCTGCGGTGACATACCTGGCAAGCCCTGCGGCCCACTTCATGACCGGATCGGTGATGACGGTGGACGCCGGCTTCAACGCTTGAAGTCGATTTCACGTCACAAATATCCCGCGCAAAGGGCCGAGATTTTCGGCCCTTTGCGCGGCGTCAGCCTAGCTTTCGCGCTTGCCAATCGCTGTGAAAGCCACTCCGAGCCTGTCATTGCGTTTTGCCGACGATAGGTAATTCCAAAAGCGCATCGCGGAGCGCAATCGCATCCCATGGGGTATACTCGGTAATGCCAAGTCCAAAGACATCGACTTGTACTGCGACGTCGGACAGCAATTTGACGACCTGGGCGAGCATCATGCAACCGGGCTGAATGTCGTCTTCCGTTAAAGCGGGCGCGCCAGGCTTCGAAAATGTCGGCGACCGAAACAGGTTTACGTCTAGGACGTCGAGCTCAAAATGCACGGCGACATGCTTGGCGCCCGTCGCCCGTAGGGGGCAGCAGCAGTCCGATTGATACGATCCCCGGACGAAGATCGATGGCGACCAGCACGATCGCAGCGACGGTGGCGGCGAACGAAAGCGCCGGGCGGGCGCGTGCTGCCGGAACACCTGATGTGGCAGCATCGGTCTCGATAACCCGAAGACGATAGTGGGCTAACGGACGGGTGGAAAGAATATGCGTCATCGGGGATCTCCAGAGCGAGAAGCAGACTGATGGGCATGGCAGGCAAGGACGAAGCCACCATGACATGGGAGTTACTTCGCAGCCTCGATGATCAGCTTCGCCACCACGTCCGGGTGCGACAGCATGACGACATGGCTGGCAGCCACCTCGACGGCTGTCGCCTTGATCCGCTTGACCTGATCTCGCTGGAGCTGCGGCGGGATCACCTTATCGTCCGTCACAACCTCGAAGGAAGAAACCGTGTGCCAGGCTGCCTGTGTGACGGCTGTTGAAACGGACTTGACGCCAAATGCAACCTGTGTGGCCGCGATCAATGCACGCTCGCTGCGAGGAGCCGACCGCCGACTGCTGGCGGTCGGCCACGATGCTCAATGATCAGGCTGCCCGTATACGGGGCTGGCGCAGGGCGGTGAGCAGAGCTTCGGCGGCCTCACCGGAAGATCCCGGGTTCTGCCCGGTGATGAGCTGGCCATCCACGACCGTATGAACACCCCAGTCTTTTACCTTGGAGAACACAGCACCCTGGGCGATGAGCACGTCCTCGACCAGGAAAGGGACAACCTTGGTCAGGCCAACGCCTTCTTCTTCGGTGTTGGTGAAGCCTGTGAGGTAGCGACCCTGAACAAACGGCGATCCATCGGCATTCTTGACATGGCGCAGCACGCCCGGAGCATGGCAGACCAGCGCGATGGTCTTGCCGGCGGCGATGAAGGATTCGATCAGCGCGATGGAGTTCGTGTCTTCAGCCAGATCCCACATCGGGCCGTGACCGCCGGGATAGAAGACCGTGTCAAAATCCTTGTGGTCGACCCCGTCCAGGCGCACCGTCTGGGCGAGCTGCGCGTTGGCGTCGGCGTCTGCCTTGAAACGAGCCGTCAGCTCGGTCTGGAACATCGGTTCGTCGCTCTTCGGGTCGAGCGGCGGCTGGCCGCCCTTGGGCGAAGCGAGCGTGATCTCGGCGCCAGCGTCCTTGAAGACGTAATAGGGAGCTGCCAGCTCCTCAAGCCAGAACCCGGTCTTGCGGCCGGTGTCGCCGAGTGTATCGTGCGAAGTCAGTATCATGAGAACTTTCATCGTCTTATCCTTTGATGATGGCGGCCAGATCGGCCTAGGATTTCGATCAGCGCTGCTGGCCTTTCGATGAAGTGATCATGTCATCCGCAGAGATATTTGAGAAATTTACTTGTTGGATTCTAGATATTCACATGACATTATATCTGGATGAGATATGACCTGAACCTTCTGCCCGTCTTCCTGGCTCTAATGGAGGAGCGGAGCGTCACCCGCGCTGCCGGCCGTCTTGGCATCACCCAGCCTGCGCTGTCGAATTCGCTCAATCGGCTTCGCGAAATGCTGAAAGATCCGCTCTTCATCCGCGAACGCTACGGCATCAGGCCGACACAGCTTGCCGAAGAGATTTCGCCGACAATCGAGACAGCACTGGCGCAGCTCGACGATCTCGTCGTCCATCAGCAGGATTTTGATCCGGCAAGCGCGGAGCGTCTGTTTCTGATCGCGCCGAACAGCTACGTCGAACTGGTGCTAATGCCAGCGCTGGTGGCAAGGCTGCGAGAGCTAGCTCCGGGGATCAAACTTCGCATGACGCCTTTCGGCAACGATCTCGCCGATACCGGAGTGATTTCGGGGACGACGGCGATGGTTCTGGGAAGGATTATTGACCCACCAGACAACCTCGTTGTCCAGCATCTGATGGACGATGGATTGGCCTGCATCGTGCGCCACGACCATCCGGACGTCAGTGCCAGCCTGACGCGGGATATTTACGAGAGCCTGAAACACGTCAACGTTTTGCCGCCGGGTCGGATTCGCGCGGGGGTATTTCAGGCGTTGGGGCAGCAGAACCTCAAGCGTGAGGTTGCTGTCTCCGTCACACATTTCCTGTCAGTTCCCGAGATGGTCGCGGTGACCGATTATTGCGCAACATTGCCGCGCCTGATCTGCCGCAGCCTCGAGCGCGACCCGCGGCTTAAGGTCGTCGAAGCACCTGTCGATCTTGGAACTTTCCCGGTCGAGATGGCTTGGCATGTGCGATATCGCCACGATCCCGCGCATCGGTGGCTTAGGGGTGTCGTAAGCGAACTTGCGAAAGACTTGGTAGCGTAACAGAAGCCGACACCGCATTTCGCTCGTCCGTGCGATAGCATACGCCTTGAAGGGAGTCGAACCGTCGACCCCGTCGTTCGGTCGATGCGTTTGCGCCGAATTTCCGTTTACGGGCATCTACTTACGCTGGGAATGGCTGATAGGGGGCCGCATGCGTCTGACAGCTTCCCGAGCGCAACAGACGAAAGCAGCCCGACCGCGGCGGTTCGACGAAGTCCTCTATCCGCCGGGAGCGGACTGTCCGCTTCCTGAGCAAAATTTACAAAATCGGTTTAACCGCCGTAGCCAGCCCCTGCTTCGCTCTGCGCGTCGCGGACATTAAGTCTGTAGTTTTCAGGAAGCTTTGGTATCCTGCTTGCACGGCATCAATTGGGGGCAAGACTGATGCAGAAAAGGATTCGCAGTCCGGATCGTTTCCACGGCGTCGAATGTCCTACGTCGCTTGAGCTTAGCCACATCGCCTTGAGCGGAGCTACGGCCGGGCGATTGAAGTGGCAGGAGGATGTTGGAGGCGTACCCGTCCAGATGGAGCAGATCGACGGGTATATGGTCTGCTACCAGCGTGTCCATCTTCCGGTTAGACAGGAGTGGGTCGATGGCAAAAGACTGGCCAACGATCCGGTCGCGCCCGGCCAGTTCATGTTGTTGGATTTACGGCGGAACTATCGGGCAATCAGCCCTCTGAAGGTGGATTGCCTCTCTGTTTTCACATCACACGACTCCCTCGTCGATTTTCATCGCGAGCAGGGACTTCCCGCTTTTGCGGGCCTGCGTGTCGCGCTCGGCGCGACCTACACGGATCCTATGATCAGCAATCTGATGGAGTGCCTGATCCCCGCTTTCGAGTCGCCGGACACGACGTCAAGGCTGTTCCTTGACCAACTGATGATAACTATGCTCGTGCATATGAGCTCGGTACACGCTTACCGACCGATCGAGTTTCGGTCGCGCCGAGGCGGTCTGGCACCATGGCAGGAGCGCCGTGTGAAGGAGCTGCTCCTAGCGAACATGAGCGGGAACATCGGGCTTGATCAGCTCGCCGCCGAGTGCGGCGTTTCTCGCGCTCATCTGGCCCGTTCGTTCAAGGCCAGCACTGGTTGGTCCCCTATGGCCTGGCTCCAACAGCAGAGGTTGGAAAGAGCAAGCGACTTGCTGCTGACATCCACGCTGTCGGTTTCGGAAATCGCCCATCGCTGTAGCTTCGCAGATCAAAGTCACTTTTCGAAAGTGTTTACAAGGAGCTATTGTGTATCACCTGGGGAATGGCGTCGCGCCCGGAAGGTGTAGCTCCTCTGATCTGCTTTTTATGGTCATCCCGGACATGGCAGCGCAAGTAGGAGATGTGACGGCTGCGAGCCCGTCTGCTTGAGGCTCGAGGTCCTCGAAACGGGGCTTCCAGACCGGCTGCAAATCAGCACTCTCGTACACAAAACAGCACCCACATACATCGCCACCGCGGAAATGCTGGATAATCTTCCGATCCGTGGACGCAGGGTGGCGTTCGAACAGTGGGGATGACCATGCAGATTTCGTCCCATCAAGCTCGCTCGATCATCGCAGCCGGGGAAGCCCGAGCGACGACGATCGGCGTTCCGGTCAACATCGCGGTGCTCGATGCAGGAGCACAGCTCAAGGCGTTCAGTCGGATGGATGGAGCGCTCTTAGGCTCGATCGACATCGCTGTCGGCAAGGCTAAAACGGCGGCGCTTTTCCAGATGACGTCAGAGGCGGTCGGAGAGTTTTGCAAGCCCGGCGGAGGGTCGCCAGGTTTGGAGCAGACCAACGGCGGGCTCGTGGTCTTCGGCGGGGGGCTTCCGATCTTCGCACCTGACGGAACTTTCCTCGGTGCCGTGGGCGTTTCCGGGGGCGCGGTGCAGCAGGACATGGAAGTTGCCCGCGCTGCGCTCTCAATCTTCGAACCGACCTGATGCCGTCCACACCAATCAAACCAAGAAAGAGGAGATTAGCATGTCCAAGACCATTCTCATCACTGGCGGTGGTTCAGGCTTTGGCAAGGCGGCAGCCATAGGCATGGCCAGGAACGGCCACAACATCATCGCGACCTGCCAAGTCTCGCCAATGGTCACTGCGATGCGTGAAGAAGTCGCCAGACTTGGCCTTGCCGAAAGAATTCGCGTCGAACGCCTCGACCTCACCGATCCCTACGATATCCGACAGGCTTTGGGCTGGGATTTCGATGTGCTGTGGAACAATGCCGGCCAGGGTGAGCCTGGTCCCGTCTGGGAAATTCCGGTTGATATCGTCCGTCGCAATTTCGAAATGAACGTGTTCCTGCCACTCACACTCACACAGGGCGTTATCCAGCGCTGGATCCGCGAAGGCAACCACCACGGGAAGAAGGTGGTCTTCACCTCCTCAATGGGGGGACTTTTCACTCCTGCAAACTGGGGCACTTATGTTTCGACGAAACATGCGCTCGAATCCATTGCAGAAGCGCTGCAGCAGGAGCTTGCTGCCTACGGCATCAAGATTCAGACCATCAATCCCGGCGCCTACTTTACGGGCTATAACGAGACGATGGCCGACAATCCGTTCCGATGGCTGGATGACAGCAAGAACTTCACGAAGCGCGCCGATCTCCGAAAAGGCTTTGATGATTTCTTCGCAACGCCGGAGGGCAGAATGGATCCCACGGAAATGATCGAGCGCATGATCGAGATTGTTCCTGCCGATATGGGCAAATTCCGCAACGTCTGCCCGAAGGTGATCGAGGACATGCTGAAGGATCACCAGCTCAAAGCGTGGGAAGCCACGATTTAGGCGGGCCTTCATTCGCATCTGCCGCCGGCGATTTCCGGCGGCCCCGATCCTATTAAAGGGAGTTAAGAGATGAGCAACGGAGTGCTTCTTTCAGAATTTTTGCGGAGTATCGCGATCGCAGCTTCCTTTTCGGTATGCATGCCTCTGGCAAACGCAGTTGCGTCTGACGAGGTTGGAAACAAAGCGGCGGTGCAAAAGGCTTTCGACGCCTGGGCGGACGGCACGGGAAGTCCATATGACCTTTTGGCGGATAATGTCACGTGGACGATCACGGGCAACTCGGCTGCTTCCAAATCCTATCCTAGCCGGGACGCTTTCATCAACGAGGTGATCAAACCGTTTAACGCTCGCATGAGCGTCGGGCTCAAACCCACGATCCGCAACATGTACGCCGAGGGAGATACAGTCATCGTGTTTTTCGATGCTGCCGGAACCGCAAAAAACGGCAAGCCTTACAAAAATACCTACGCCTGGTTCCTGGATCTTGCCGACGGAAAGATCGTCAAAGCCTCTGCATTCTTCGACAGCATAGCTTTCGACGAGCTTTGGAAACTTCCGGTAACAGTGCAGTAGGAAACGACTGGACCATCCTTGGAGACCGCTATGAAAACATGGTTCATAACCGGGGCCTCACGCGGCTTTGGGGCCCGCATAACCCAACTCGCGCTGGAGCGCGGCGACAACGTTGTCGCCACCGCCAGAAACGCCCAGTCGATAACCCATGCTCTCGGAGAGTTGCCCAATCTCTTGGCGCTGCCACTCGATGTAGCCGAGGAACAACAAGCCAAGAGCGCCGTTTCCGCGGCTGCCGATCGCTTCGGTAGCATTGATATCCTTCTGAACAACGCGGGATTCGGACTACTCGGAGCCGTCGAGGAAGCAACTAGCGCCGAAGTGGAACGACTCTATCGGACCAATGTCTTCGGCCTTCTGACCGTCACTCGAGCCGTTCTTCCCTATATGCGCGCCCAAAGATCGGGGCGCATTCTGAACATCTCGTCGATCGGCGGTTATCGCTCAGGAGCCGGCTTCGGCGTGTACTGCTCAACGAAATTCGCGGTCGAGGGTTTGTCGGAAGCTCTGCACGCTGAATTAGCTCCACTCGGTATCCATGTAACCGTGATTGAACCCGGATATTTCCGGACCGAGTTCCTGGACACTAGCTCCCTGTCTGTGAGCGGCAATCATATCGACGACTACGAGGGTACTGCCGGAGCCCCCCGTCAGCACGCCACAGCGATGAACCATAATCAGCCAGGCGACCCTGACAAGTTTGCTCGACAAGTCGTCGCATTCGCCGATGTGCAGGAACCTCCCGTCAGAATGCCATTCGGCAGCGACACTGTTACTGCCATAGAGGCCAAGCATGTTTCGGACTCAGAGATTATCAAGAAATGGAGGCATGTCTCCGTCTCCACAGACTTCCAAGTCCCCGCTTAGATGGCGATCGATTAAGCAATACGGTGAGAAGTGGGAGTAGTTCGATGGCAGTGGAATCGCACGGACCGGACCTCCTACCCGTCATAGCACTCCTCGGCGCCGGGATTGTCGCGGCCACGATTTTCAAGCGCTCGGGGCTCGGCTCTGTGCTGGGTTATCTCGCCGCGGGTGTTGTCATTGGCCCATTCGGGTTACGCGTATTGCAGGAGCCGACATCCATTCTACATTTCGCTGAGCTTGGCGTTGTCATGTTTTTGTTTCTGATCGGTCTTGAGATGCGACCGTCCCGACTTTGGGAACTTCGTAAGGAGATTTTCGGCCTCGGTGTTCTTCAGGTCGGCATCTGCATTTTTTGTCTCACAACCGTGGGCATAGCGACAGGCTTTCCGATCGCTCCATCATTCGTTGCCGGGACCGGTTTCGTACTGACATCGACAGCGATCGTGATGCAACTCCTTGAGGAGCGAGGCACTATCTCTGCGCCGCCTGGCCAGCGCATTGTATCGATATTGCTCCTTGAAGATTTGGCGATCGTACCGCTGCTTGCGTTGGTTGCCTTTCTTGCCCCAATCGTTCCCGGTTCGGCTTCGAGCGGGCAAGGAATTGACTGGGTCGCGATAGGTGTGGGTGTTGCGGCGATAGCTGGGGTCGTGGTCTCTGGCTTATATCTTCTAAATCCTCTTTTTGGGGTTATAGCCGGCGCGCGGGCGCGTGAGGTAATGACAGCGGCGGCGTTGCTTGTCGTACTCGGCGCGGCTTACGTGATGCAGCTCGGTGGACTATCCATGGCGATGGGCGCGTTCCTGGCTGGCGTTCTCCTGTCCGAGTCAACTTTCCGACACCAGCTCGAGGCAGACATCGAGCCATTTCGCGGCATCCTTCTGGGCCTCTTCTTCCTTGCTGTCGGCATGTCATTGGACTTGGGTGTCGTGGCGGCCAATTGGGAGGTGATCGCATTCTATGTGGCGGCATACATGATCGTGAAGGGGATAGCTGTTTACGGCTGTGCTCGCTTGCTCCGAAGTTCACATTGGGAAGCCGCCGAACGAGCAGTGCTTATGGCCCAGGGTGGCGAGTTTGCCTTTGTGCTCTATGCATCGGCTTATTCTTTCGGGATCATCACATCGGAACAGAATGCCGTGCTGACAGCGATCATTATCGTGTCGATGGTAGTTACCCCACTTATGATTTGGGCGTTAAAGCGTTTCGAAAGTGCAAGTTCGTTACGGGTCGAAGACCTGGCAATTCCCGAAAATTTGCAAGGGAGTGTTTTGATCATCGGCTTCGGCCGGGTCGGACAGGTGGTGAGCCAGCTTCTGTTAGCCCGAGGTCATGAGATTTCGATCATCGATACCGATGTCGAAATGATCAATGTCGCTCGTGAGTTTCAGTTCGATGTGTACTACGGTGATGGAACACGTCTCGATATTCTCGAAGCTGCTGGCGCAGGAAGGGCCAAGTTGATCGTTGTATGCGTAGACAACGGTGATGATGCGACCGCTGTTGTTCGCCTGCTCAAGTCCGAGTTTCCTTTGAAACCAGTCGTCGCTCGCGCGACGGATCGGCGACATGCGCTCGAATTGATTAGGTCAGGCGCCGATGTCCAAGTGCGAGAAACCTTTGAGTCCGCCATGATGCTCGGCAGTAAAGCTCTTGAGGCTCTCGAAGCCACACCGGAAGAGCTCTCGCGTCTTTCAGACGATCTTCGAAGACGCGATGGCGCGCGCCTTGAGCTGGAGCTCGTGGGCGGGATGTATGCGGGACGAGCGTTCTTCAGCGGCAAATCTCGGGAACGGCAAATAATGACCGAAATTGAAGCTCCGGGGAAACTTTGGGACCCGCAAACGAGACTCTAGGCGATGCGTCAGGGTGTGATGGCTCTTACGGAAGATCTTGTCGTTCGGTGTTGGCGAGCCGAGAAGGACGAAGGCCGCAATCCCGCGCTCACACCAATGAGTGATGCGGAATATGTCGTCCTCGGCGAGCGTCTCGTCATTGAAAGCGGACGCGGTCCATTTTGGGTATTTGCCTACGGTTCGCTTATTTGGAAGCCTATTTTTCAATATGCTGAGAAGCGCCGGGCAGTTGCCTACGGATGGCATCGTTCTTTTTGCCTCGAATTGCAGAATTGGCGGGGGAGCCGAGCTCAGCCTGGCCTGATGATGGCATTGGACAATGGTGGATCCTGTACCGGCCTCGCCTACCGGGTGCCGGAAGCAGATCGGGAGACTGCCATTTATGAACTCGTCGACCGTGAAATTGGATATCGCGAGGATATTCGTTCCGTTCGATGGCTTCATGTGAACACGAATGAAGGGCCGATCCGAGCGCTGGTCTTTTATGCCGCACCGCGAGGTGTCGGCGTTAGCCGCCATCTTCCTCTCCAGCAGGTTGCTTGGACACTGGCCCGAGCCTGTGGCCATGTCGGCTCGGGCGCCGAATACCTCTTTCACACCGTATCTAAGCTTGAAGACCACGGGATCCATGACCGCAACCTGTGGCGCCTCCAAGAGCTGGTGGCGCGCGAAATATTGGCGCTCTACCCTGACAATTTCGATCAGGACGGCAAGGCGGTCATAGATGTGCGTCTAAGCTCTTGAAGGGATCTGAACCGCCGACGCCTTGCTCCGATGGGATAAGCGCATGATAAGACGGACTTCGGCGCGCAACCAGATTTATGAAACCGACGTTGGAAGTTTATGAAAGAAGGTACGCCTCGGGTAAGGCGGTACTGATAGTTTCTACACTCTAGCACTGCTGCCCGAATTAGCTTGTAACGAGAGCTTGATATGAGCGATCAACCCACTGCAACATCAAAGGCAGCCCTGTCGCCCGGAGATCTGGAGATGCTCGAGAGAATCCTTCGCGCATGGTGCGAAGAAAACGGTGCGGCCAGAGACTCTTTAGCAGCTGAGAGCATAGCATCGGCTCTTGTCGCTTGGTACGAGCAGGATGCGATAGCACGGATCCGGTCTCAGCCTGAGAACTCCGATACAGAGCCGTTGTCACCTGAGATCGAACGACTTTTGCGACAGATCACCTAGCGACAAGCCGCAGTTGCCTGCGAAATAACGCAAGCCCGCCATGCTGGTCCCCATAGGTTTTGCCTATTCCAGGAACTCAAGCCCGATCCGGCTGAAGTACATTTTTTATCACGAAACTCACGTGAATTTGGAAACACGGTCCTCCGTGGAGCGTCGCAATGGAAGCTCACAGAAGAGCGAAATCATACGTGGAAGCGTACGGATGGAGCGTGTGAGGGGGGAAGAAATGCCAGCTTCGGCCGGATAGCAGCAGCAGGCGGGGAAAAGATTTCGAGGCGAGTCCCCGCCTGCTGCAATGTCCACACCAAACATAGGGATTTGGAATGGACAAGCAGCAATAGCATACCCGCGCTCGTCGTTTCAATCGATGGCGAGGTCTTGACGATCCGCGAGAGCGAAGCGAACCTTGCCTTAAAATACATCCTGCTAACAAGCTCGGGCTCTATGAACTTAAGGCCTTTCCGCGCCTTATTAAATGTTTTTCAGCATAGCTTGGAAACTAGGACCCCGGGCTTAATCAACCTTCGCGCTAGGCACGACAACCCACTCGTTGCCGTCTTGGAAAACGTCGATGGAGCTTCGCTGCACAGCCGCGCCCTTTTAGTTTAGGGCGAGAACTCCCTAGCATCCTAGATCATTTTACGTTGATATCCGACACGCCTTTCGCGCCTTTCACCTTACGTTCATTGCGCCCCTTTATTATCAACGGAATTGAAGCAAGGTGGCACCATAATGAATATTATTTCCATAATAGCCGTAGGCGTCGTGGCTGCGTAATGGCCATGACGTCCGTGGCCCTGTCTACGCCGCCCCCATTGGTCCCCTCCGGTGGAGATTGGATCGGACGTGGAGCCGGTTCAATATAGGGAAATGAGACCCCAGCGATGGGACAGACATGACAATCGTCGCGGTAACAACTGGCGCGCTGAACGGCGGGATTGGAATGGGCATCGCGGTTATCGCGACCGCCGCGCAGGCTGCCGCAACAGCGATGGCTTTTGGTACCCGCTGGCCGCCTTTGGTGCAGGCGCGATAATTGGTGGCGCTATCAGCAATCAACCGTCGTACAGCGGCGGGTCGCACGCTCAATGGTGCGCCAACCGGTATAGAACCTATCGCGCCTACGACAACACTTACATCCCCTACGCAGGCGTCAGGGCGAAATGCGTGTCGCCGTACTAGCAGTCAGGTAAGCTGACGGGACGTTCGAGGGCGCGGTATTCTGCGGCCCTTTTGATTCCGGGCGCCTTGGCTTACTGGAGCTGAGAAAAACGGGCGCTGCCGCTCATTTCCTGCGCCTCCAGACCCGGGCGCTTCCCACACTCCTGGGATCGAGCATGGGAACCTAAGTCCGAGATCTTCGTTTCGCCTCCGTTATTGAAACGGAGATCATTATGAGAAATTTGATATTCGGTGTGGGTATCGTCGCCATCTGCGCGTGGCCAGCACAGGCCCAGCAGCAGGCCGAAAAATCCTCTCCGCAGGCGGGGAAAAAACCGTCGGAAATTTTATCGCTTATCGGAGCAAGGCCCGACTTTGCGCGCCTCGACGAAATGTCGTGGAGCGACCGCGGGTATTATGAGATCCAGTACCGCACAAGCGACAAGGCCCGTGTTGAAATCAATATCGACGCTGGCGGAAACCCAGTGGACCAGGAATAGGCCGCCCCTCTCAAGGAACACGTGCCAAATTCGCGATTAGCCTGTGCAACCTGGCAAAACCGTTCGAACGAGCGTCTTTTGCAGCACTAAGGTCGATTGGGGCACCTTCATGCAGAATGCGGTCCCTTTCAGTTACCGCCAAAGCCGCACCCGACTCCCGCCAATGCAATCGAGGCGCTTCGCATAGGCGAGCATGTCGAGAGCGCTGACAATCTGTTGCTGCTTGTAACGCGGCAACCAGGTGGCCGACCAACTGGAGGTCGACGATGTTCTTGGCTGTGCATCCGACCGCGCCCAGTTCGACGAGCACGGCGTCCTTGCAGGGTTGATTGGGTGGCGGCATTATCCATCTTTCATCGCTCGGACAGGAAATCGGGCCACCGGTCTATGAAGCAAGCGACGCCGAACACAGTTGTGACAGTGCAGCCGAATCAGTGCTTCCAATCAAGCCCCTCCCCGCCGGCCGCCCTCAGGGGGCTGCGTAACATCGCGGCGCAGCCTCTTTGTCCAAAACATGGCGCGCGGCCCACCAACCACGCCAGGCGCCAGCCTGCTACCACTAATACGGTACACGATAACGCAGTCGGCATGTGCGCCAGCGGCATTCTTCAGTCTCGTGATTATCCCACACGTTCTGAGGTTGAGGCCATGACGCAACTCCTACGACAATGGTGATGACGAGCAGCAAAGGAGGCCCATCTATTTAAAGTGACGCGCCACCGGTAACTCGTGCACCGGGTTTCGCGACAAGGCCAAATACCCGAAGCCACGCGCATCATCCACAAACCGGCGCAAAACACGATGAAGTTGTCGATATAGGTGCCGATCATCGTAGTGCTTCCGGCGTTGAATGTGCGGTGCAATAGCCTTGACTGCTGCGGCGTAGAGATCGTGATCGCATCGCCAATTTTTTAAGCCCTGCCGCAATCTCGTGTTTCATCCTGGACATCAACCGCCACGACTGTGTAATTGGCCCAGACGCTCCGGGAGATCTCGTCGCTTTCGGCGTACACGGCGTCGAACTCTTCTAGAAGAGTGAGAAATCCGCCCCTCTTATCGATCTCCGCCGGGGTAAGGTATGCCCATTCGCATTCTTCACAGTGCGCGTAAATGTCATCTGTAGATAGATTGCGAAATAGAAACAGTCGCCCTTGGCGACAGGACGAACAGTTTCCGGTGTGGTAGCGGCGGTGCATGGATTTAATTTCGGCAGAGCCTCTCTAATATCCAGTGTTTCGGCAGCACCTCCGCCCATCTTGTCGACCGTCGTTAGATTTGATGTTCCTTATTTCAACCGTCAGTTAGCTGGCCAATTGGGTCACCTCGGCGGCTTTCAAGGACGAATTATGAAAAAAGGGCCGGAGACGATGTCTCACGGCCCAAGCTTTTCTCATCGACGCGTAGGGAGGAGATCGCGTCGGAAATTCCAAACTAGCGGATCATGGTTAACGACGCGTAAAAGCTGGGCGCGGCTTGGGTGTCGCGTGCGACTGTTCCTCTGGAGCGACGATTTTCGATTCATGATCTCAGGACGTCCGAACATGAACCCCTGCAACGAATCGGGAGCTTTAGCGGTCACGCGAACTCGCTGTGCTTCGGTTCGATGCCCTCGACGACAACCGTTAGGCCGAGACTCTTGCTGAGCGCCAGATGGTTTGATGACCGACTGGTCCGGAGCGAAACAGACATACGTTATGACCATTCGATTGGGCGTCTGTCAGCTTCAACATAAATCGTAACGATCCCTTCGCGACGCTCTCTTTGCGGAAAAGGACTTCATACTAAGGACGAAAAGCGCAAGCTGCGTAGCGTTCCATCACGCGTGATGGGCGAGATCGAATACCTGTGGATAGTCTTGGTCTTGACAGACCCGACCGCCGACATCAACGCTTCAGTGATCCAAATACCCACTTTGGCGCTAAGCTATGCTGAGCATACATAGCCTCCTGTGGGCTCCTCTTAGCGTTCGCCGTATTCCGCCCGACGCTGAAGTTGAGCATGGAAACAAGTGGTTACCACAGGTCGCATTGGTTTTACCGGCACTGACGCCGGGGGCCCCCGTCGAACGGCTGGTATGAATTATCTTCAGGGCGGTAAGACCTATAGCGCTTGCTGCACCTGTAGACATGGCTGTCCAATTCCGCGACGATTTCTGTCACGACCGTGTCGCCAAGCGCACGGCGTGCGCTCGAAAGCACCTCGTCGGCGGCTCCATTTTCCTCAAGAGGCATTTCGCTATCAATTGCCATGTAGGGAGAAACACAAAGCCTGCGTTTACCGTGGTAGGGTTGATAGGTGCCATCGTCGACTCGGTAGGAATTATACCTCGACATACACCATTGCACATGTTCGCGCGGCAAGGTCATGGCACGTTGGTTGTCTTGTTCGTCGATCGAGCCAGAAACCAGCGCGTCCGACTCGTCATTCGATAAAACTTCTCGTTCAACGCTCTCGATGTCTGGGCTGATCGATCCGGTGTGCAAAACAGATTCCTGGCGAGCAGCATCTCGTTCCAGCTGTTGCTCGTTGCGCGTGACGACGGTGGGCTCTGTGGTCCACAAATCCGATATTTCGGAAGTTTCTGAAATCGAAGCCTGTTCAGGTGTTGAGAGATAGAAAACGGAACCGAGCACACCGGCTGTAAATGTAACAACTGAAAGCAGAAGGCCCGCGATGAGGGCCGCCAACGTTTTCATAATTGCACCTCCATGGAGCGCCTGGCGCAGTTCGCATTTGGCGGCTTAGCGCAGGCCGAGAAATGAAAGAACTAAAAGGACGACGACGATGAGGCCAACAATGTAAATGATGCGATTCATGACTGTTCTCCGATTTTTGAGTATTATCCAGACTACGATGGCAGGCGGCTCCAGAGCCGCCTGCTTTTTTAAGCTAGCGGCGATATCGTAGCCGCTCTTTTTCGATCTCCGCCGGGCCATAGGGGTCGAGACTGTCGTCAAAGCGCGACCAGCCTTGCTCAGAATAGGCCGCGCGGCGCGCCGTCGGATCGACCCAGTTATTTTGGCGAAGGATGGCCTCAGCTTCCGCGTATGCGCTCTCGTCCACGCGCGCTGTCACCAGCGTTCCACCGCGGCGAACACCTTCCGCATAGACATGTGCGTGTTCTGCCGGCACGCCAGATTCCGTAAGGGCCCCGATAAGGCCACCGGCGGCACCGCCAGCCACAGCTCCCGCAACAGCACCTGCAGCCGTTGTCGCCAACCACCCTGCAGCAACGACGGGACCGACGCCGGGGATGGCCATAATTCCGAGGCCGGTTAGCAAGCCGCCAACGCCGCCTACGGCCGCGCCGATTCCGGCGCCGGTGCCCGCACCTTCCGCGGCATTTTTGTCATTGCCATGTCGCTTGTCGGCATTGTTGGAAACAATGCTGATATCTTTGGACGGCACGCCTCGTGCCTCAAGGGCGCTGACGGCGGCGCTTGCATCCGAATACTCGTCGAACAGTCCGGTAACGGTTTTCATTGGAAATCTCCTGAATCGTGAAGGTTATTTGGCGACGATGTTGCCCTGATAGTCGAGCGCGACGGCCACAGCCTTACCGTCCTTCATCGCCTTGCCTTGCCAGACACCCTTGTCATCGAGCGTCAGGCCGGTGACATCCGCATATCCTGCTTCGCTTATGCGTTCCTTCGCCTGGTCCTCGGTGAAGCTATTGGCACCCTCGACCGGCGCGGTCGCATTCTTGGTATCTGGTGTAGCAACCGCCGGGGTGTCGCCTTCCGTCGTCGTCGTGGTGGACGTCTGAGCAAAGGCGCCAAGGGTCGACGCACCGACAAGCGCTGCGGCTAGGAAAAGTTTTTTCATGGTAACGTCCTCATTTCGAACGGTTATGTCGCGCTGTAAAAATGACGGGCCGAAAAAATAGTTCCGGTCTGGCGCGCGGATCAGACCTTTGTCCCTATCGGATCGGCATTGGTCCTACGACGGAACCTTCCTCACTCAAACCGCTTCCTTTGCCGTCCAACCTAAAGGAGTGGAACAATGAAACTCAACCTTCTTGCATCGGCTGCTATCGCGGCCGCTCTCTTCACATCGCCGGTGATGGCCGATGACGATAATGATGGCGCCGTCACCGGTGCTGCCGGTGGCGCGGTAACTGGTGCAGTCGTCGGTGGTCCGGTAGGAGCCGTGGTCGGTGGTGTTGTCGGCGCTATAGCAGGCACTGCGCTTGACCCGCCGCCGCGCAAGGTGGTTACCTATGTCGAGCAGCAACCTATCCCATCCGAGACGATCGTCGTCGAGGAAGTGGTGGAAGTCGGCAAGCCCTTGCCCAAGACCGTGGTGCTGACTCCGATCCCCGAAGACCCGACCTACGCTTACGCTGTGGTAAACAAGCAGAGGGTCATCGTCGATCCCAGCACTTACACGGTGGTGCAGGTACTCAACTGACGCAACTCCGCCTGCCATCCTTACCGACGGCAGGCGGTCCCCCACATGGAACTAACCCCTCGTTTGCTCGTTTGTCGGATCATCTTTGGGTAGTGTGTTGTATGGAGGCGAAGGGAACAGAAGGTGCTAACGCGCGTGAACGCATCGGATCCCGCGTGTACAGGATCGGAACGACCGACCTCCCATTATTCTTTTTGGGGGCGTCAAACCCTCGCCCGGCAGTTCTTCATCGCCGGCAGCGCATTCTCCCTGGCGGCGATGGCCCTTGTCGGGTTATTCGTGACACAGCTTATCGAGCAGACTGTTACTCGCAATGCCGCCTCTGCCACAGCTCTATATGTCGATAGCATAATTGCTCCTCTCCTCCCTGATATGGCGAGCAACGATATTCTCGATGAGACGAGTAGCCGCGCCCTTGATGAAACCCTTGCGCAAGGTCCGTTGGGCGAGCGGCTAAAAGCATTTCGTCTATGGGCTCGTGACGGCCGGATCCTGTATTCGAGTGACCCGTCTCAAATCGGAGGACAGTTTACGCCAAGTGAGGATTTGAAAAAGGCATTCGGCGGAGAGCTTGTTGCCGAGTTCGACGAACTCGACGATATCGAAAGTGCGGCCGAGCGGGAGTCTGGCCTTCCGCTGCTCGAGATCTATAGCCCGCTTCTGCAACCATGGTCCGGTGAAGTTGTTGCTGTCACGGAATTTTACGAAGTTGCACAGGGTTTGAAGGCGGATCTGTCCGTGGCCCGATGGCAGAGTTGGAGCGCGGTGGCGACTGTCACGCTTGCGTTCTTTCTCTCGCTGTCAGCAATCGTTTTCCGAGGAAGCAGGACAATCGACCACCAAAGTAGGGAGCTTCAGTCTCGCGTTTCGGAACTCACACAGCTTCTCAGCCAAAATGACGCTTTGAAGTCTCGAATTCAGCGCGCAGCCGCTGCGACAACTGCCCTGAACGAAAGCTATCTTCGCAATCTCGGAGCAGACCTCCACGACGGTCCGGCGCAACTGGTCGCCTTCGCCGCTTTGCGTGTCGATAGCGGTCTGTTGACTGATCCCACCACTTCCACGGAACGCCGGGAGAAAGAAGTCAGTGTCATCAAGACCAGTCTTGATGAGGCTATGACTGAGATACGCACGATATGCAGCGGACTGGTGCTGCCGCATATCGAATCAATCAGTCTCGAAGAGATGTTGGCAGAGTTGCTAAACAGCTATGGCGCGCGCACCGGCACGGCAGTCGAACTACACAATCGTGCTATAGTCTCGATTTTGCCGATAGCGGCAAAAATCTGCATTTATCGTTTCATTCAGGAAGCTCTCAACAACGGTTACAAACACGCTGCCGGGGAAGGGCAGTGGATCGCCATAGCGCCCTATGGTGATGGGATCGAGGTCCAAGTCGGCGACGCAGGGCCTGGGCTCTTACGTCAGAGCTCAGGTGGTAGCAGCATCGGTTTGGCCGGAATGAGAGACCGAGTTGAAAGCCTAGGTGGTGCATTCAGCGTAGCGACTGCCCCCGCTGGCACAATAGTGACAATGAGACTGCCGCTCCACGACATGGAGACATCGACATGAATACCATCCGCGTTGCGGTCGTTGACGACCACCCCATCTTCCGGGAGGGGGTAGCGAGTTGCTTAATCGAGATTGGTGGTTACGACATCGTCGGTAAAGGCGGAAGTTGTGACGATGCCCTGGCGATCGCACAACAGGTTGATCCCGACGTCATGCTGTTAGATATCTCGATGCCGGGAGGTGGCCTCAATGCTTTGGCCTCGATCCTGGATCGGCGGCCGGCGCAAAAACTCATCATGCTAACCGTATCGGAATGTCATTCAGATATCGCAACGGCATTGAAGCTGGGAGCCAAGGGCTACGTGCTTAAAGGTGTCGGATCTCGAATGCTCTCGGAAATCTTGCGCGCTGTACAGGGCGGGGAGATGTACCTCTCGCCAACCCTATCCGCGCGGATGATCGCAGGTTTGTCGCACACAGCGGCCTCTGCAGGACCAGTAGGGATTGGGGAACTGACGGAGCGCGAGCACGCCGTTCTGCGCCTCGTCTCAGCGGGGTTGAGCAATAAAAGAATTGCGCGCGATCTCGACCTTCATGAGAAGACGATTAAACATCATTTGACGCGTATATTCACTAAATTGAACGTCAGCAACCGGACCGAGGCGGCGATGGCCTTCCGGGATGCAGGTGAAACGCACCGGCCATCCGCTGGTTAGGGCATGATCGTCTTGAGCCAAAGCCGCATACGGTCCTGCGCGGTTGCCCTTCGGTTGACAATTGTTCGACCTCTCGGATCTTTCATGATGAAGCGGCCTTTGACGACCTGCTCCTGGTAGCCATTGCGATAGCGAACGGCAACGGAATTGGGCGTGACTTCCTTCTTGGTTACGGAGGCAGCGCGACCCTTTGCTTTGCCATTGGAGCCATTTGGCCCCTTGCCTTTGCCGTCGGACTCGCCCTTGCCGCCTTTGCTATCAGATCCCCCCTTGCCGCCCCCGCCGCCGCCGTTCTTCGCATCCGCGCTGGCAAGCGTGATGGAGGGGGCGCTTGCCTTCCACCTGACATGAACGGGTACTGCAGCGACCGCCAAGGCGATGCTGATCGTTAACACTGCGGTTGCGGGTTTGTAGGGCTTCATCATACACATCCTGCGTTCTTGCCGATGAAACGCGTAAGAACATTATACGTTCATTCATGTGGCTGAAGTCGGGACTGATGTCGGAATGACCGGTCCATCGGTCCAGTCTGGGAAAGACTTTAGTCCTGTCCTCTTCGGCAGAAGCCTAATCCCTGGAACACCGCCAGCGGTCTTCCGTTGACGGCTCCGTGTGCATTCTAAGCGCACAGAGCAACAATCGGAAGGAATGAGCCTCATGAATATCGTCTCGAGAAAAGCGATCGCTGCTGTCCTGCTGGGCAGCACTGCCTTCATGGGTGGAACGGCCATCGCACAGGACCAGTCCGTAGATGGCGCCGGGAAGTCGCAGAACGGTGCAAAGGTGATTCTCCCCCAGGACGGAGCGTCCGGCGAGGTGGACACAAGGGCCGGCGCGAACACTTCGGTGGAAGGAAGTGAAGTTGGCGCCGATGCTGCTGCGTCAAAGAAAGTCGAAAACGGTTCTGTAGCTGAAAGTTCTGCGCAGTCCGAGAGCAGCGGCAGCAACTCCGAGACAGCCAGATCGGCGGGTAGCGGCGTGGACGAAGGCAATGCCGAGTCCCCACAGCTTGACGCCAACGGGCAACCCTCGACGGCCGCAACTGTCGAAAAAGATGCCAAAGCTTCGGCTGACGCCCCAGCCACCGAGCAATCCAATGAGGCCGCGACAAGCGAGCCGTCGAACGAAATCACGGCGAGCATCGATATTACGACCGAGCAGCGCGCAGAGATTCGCAACGTGATCGTCAAGACCAAGGCGGAGCCCGTTGATCTCGATATCGAGGTCAATGTCGGCGTCGTCGTTCCCAGGACGGTCGAGCTTCGTCCGTTGCCGTCCCGCATCATCGAAATCGTACCGGCCTACCGCAGCTACGAATATTTCGTGCTGGCCGATGGCCGCATCATCATCGTCGAACCTGGCACTTTGGAGGTGGTTTACGTCATCGCCGCGTGATCGACGAGTTGAGACCCTGGAGAAGGGGCGAGCATCACCGCCCCTTCGTACTTCCGAAAAGGAACTAAATTATGGCGAAACGCGCGTTCGATAAGTCGGCCGATCAAGAGTTCAGCGTAGGCCTTCCCGTAGGAATTATTGTCTTCTGCATGCTTGGAATTTCCGCCTATCTTGCTGTTCTGGGTGTGGAGATCCCGCCGCCTTCAACGAAGGTGTATCTGGCCTCGGACGTTAACGGAAACCCGTGATGTTGTCCCTCGCGTTCGAACATATGTCCACAACACCCCTGGAGTTCAGGCAAATGAGCAGGTCTCTCTATCGGTATCTCCTAACACGGTTGGAGAACAACGAACCAACGATCGCTTCGCTCGAGCAGACGATTGAGGACATCAAGGCAATATTAGCTGCCAGCAACGTCCCGATCCCGGAGGGGCTCGCTCAACTCCACCAGTCCGGCACCATCAAGATCATCGATGATGTCCCAGCTGGAAAGATCGAGACAATTCTCATGGCGAGAGCAGATCGTGCCGGCGCAAGCGAACCGTCACGAACGGGGGAAGTAAACTAGCCAGTGCGGAAGCGCTTTCGAAGACGCGGCAAGGACGACGACGCCGCTGGCGCAGCATTCACAATTTTGAGCGTTTGACAGCCGGTCTCACGATATAGAGAGAACCAGACGCCTCCTTTCGCGTTCCAAACGCGAACACGGGGAGTGACCCATGAATCGACGAATTGGTTTTCAAATCCTGGCACGCAGTGGTTATGTCGCTCGAGGGATCGTGTTCCTTCTTCTGGCGGCTTTGGCACTGTACACGGGAACTGCGACGACGAATTCTGCGCTCGATTCCCTGCTTGACCAACCATTCGGCCGGTTATGGCTTGGGCTGATTGGCTTAGGCCTTGTTGGGTTCGTGGCCTGGCGACTGGCGCAATCGATCGCTAACGCTGACAATCACGAGCAGGACTTCAAGGGCTACACGGTCAGGGCCATGTTGTTTGGCAGCGCGGCGGTTTACATAAGCCTCGCGTACTACAGCTTTGACCACGCGTTTGGCATTGCGGCTGCACGAAGCTCCGACGGTGAAAAGGACCTCGCCGGTTGGGCAATGGCGCAACCGTTTGGTCGCTACTTCGCAGCGTTGATCGGGTCCGGTTTCTTGGTCGGGGGCGTGGTCACGGTCGCAAAAGGCGTGATGGGAAAATACGAGCGATACCTTGAACCGCAGGCAAGGGGTAGCACGCTGATAAAAATCATCTGCGTGTACGGGCTTGGCGCTCGCGGCGTCCTGTTTGCGGTCGCCGGTGTGTTCTTCTGTTATGCGGCGTTCACTCTCGATCCTCAACAAGCAGGCAGCCTTGCTGATGCACTCATTTGGTTGCGTCAACTGCCGTTTGGAGGGATCCTCTATGTACTGGCGGCACTAGGTCTATTCTCATTTGGCGGATACAATCTTATCGAGGCACGGTATCGGTTGGTCCACACGCCCGATCTGGGTGACGCGCGAAAAGCGGTTTCGCCGAACGAACAGTCCGGATTAGAAGATTGCCCTCCCCGGCGGTAAAATGCTGGGCGTCTGGTCCGCTACCGTACAGAGCTCGCTTAACGGACGATTCAGTTACCTGTACTACGGTTGCCGGCTGACGCTGAACGCAGGCATGACGCCGAGCAACCGCCCGATGTGTGGGCATCCTTGTCGTCATGGATTGACTATGACCGTTACTCCGCGACTTCGCGCCCGCCTTTTTGCCGTCTCGATGACGAGCGCACTAATTCTATCAACGCTCGGTGGACTAGCATATGTCGTGTCAGCCGCAATCTCCTCCATGGCTGCATCGGCTGACGAGATGGACGATATGCGCGCGCTCGCAGCAGCGAAAGGCGCTTTAGACGCGTTGAGAAAACAACTGGGCGCAACCGTCAGAGACAACGCCTATTGGGACGACGCTTACTTAAGCCTTAAGGGAAATGGAGCGCAGGCCTGGGCAACTGAAAACTGGGGAGCCACAACCGCTGATTACCCATTGTATGATACCGCAATCGTTTTAGACGCGGCAGGTAGCGCCTTAATGGCCTACCATAAGGGCATAACCCTGACCGACGAAGCTGTTGAGCGTTTCTTTCTCGGTAAGCTTCCCAAAATCGTTGCCGCCGCGCGTGATGTTGAATATGCCGCGGACGACCTTCCTGTCGCTTTTGCAAAAACGAGCGAGGGGATGGCACTGGTTGGCGCGGCGGCAATTCAGCCAGCCGATGATGCCGAATTTGACATGAAAAACGCCAACGTGCTCCTCTTTTCTAAGCAGATGAGTGCGAACGTCGTAGCCGAGATCGCTCGGACATTCAGTATTGCAGGTCTGGCAGTGGAGGTTGGGCTGGGAAACCCAGCGATGCTGCATGCAGACGTGCTGGATATTGACGGCCATGAGATCGGAAGGGTGACGTGGCCGCCGATGCATCCTGGGACTGCAAGCTATAATCGTGCGCGGCCAACGATTATCCTAGCTGCAATAGTGCTCGTATCTGTACTCCTAGCTGTGGTGATCTGCGGACTCTTGATATTTCGTGGCCTGCGGAAAAGTGAACAGGTCTCTAGATACAAGGCACGCCATGATGCCCTTACAGGCCTTTGGAACCGAGCTGGGTGCCTGGAACAGCTCGATGAAATGCTACGTCCCGAGACTGGAGGATCCAATGCAAACCTATATATCCTTGACCTTGACGGCTTCAAACCAGTTAACGACGCGTGGGGACACCCGGTTGGCGATAAACTGATTAACGCAGTTGCCGTGAGACTCCTAGAGGGCCTTCCTGTAAGCGCTATCGTGGCACGTCTCGGTGGCGATGAATTCGCGGTACTGAGCGCAACCGATAATATCGGATCCAATTTCACCGTGCATGAAACCATCCTCCGCGCGCTATCGATACCGTTCAAAATCGAGGGGAGAACGATAGAGATCGGTGGCAGTATCGGCTGGGCAAGGGCCGGGAACGGTGCGCTGGACAGCACTGAACTTCTCCGGCGCGCTGATCTCGCTTTATACCGGGCAAAGAGCGTCGGGCGAGGTGTAGCGGTTGAATACGAACCCGGCTTGGACGAAGAAGCGATTTGGCATGCTGAACTCGAGCAAGAGCTGCGCCTGGGTCTCCTGGCAGGCGAAATCCACGTCGTATTCCAACCATTGATCGAGGCATCCACCCGCGAGATCGGAGGCGTGGAAGCTCTCGCACGATGGACCAGTCCGACACGAGGACCGATATCGCCAGAGACCTTTATTGGCGTCGCTGAAAAGGCCGGTTTGATCGATCAACTCGGTCTTCAGGTCTTGCGAATGGCAATTCAAGAGAGTGCACAATGGCCGTCTATAGGGGTGGCCGTGAATATCTCTCCTCTTCAACTAAAGAACCCCTATCTCTGCAGGCAGATCAAAGAGGTGCTCGAGGAATATCGTTTCCACCCCGCTCGCCTGACAATCGAGGTAACTGAAGGGGTATTTATCTCTAATCCAGACCAGGCAAAGCGAGCGTTTGACGGATTGCGTAAACTGGGGGTCAAGATCGCACTCGATGACTTCGGATGCGGCTATGCCAGTATTGGCACACTAAGAGAGTTCGGATTTGATAGCATGAAAATCGACCGCTCCCTCGTCTTCAACCTTGACAAGGAGGGCAATGGCGGAGCTGTGCTGCATGCAACGATAGCCCTTGCGAACGCATTGAATCTGCCTGTAACGGCAGAAGGAATCGAGACCGAAGCGCAGGCTACGGCCGTTCGCCTGTCGGGTTGCGACCGTCTCCAGGGTTACCTCTTCAGCAAACCAGTCGATGCAACAGAAATCACACGACGGTACTTCAAGGAACACCAACAATTGGTCTGCTAATCGGCACGTTTTCGAAATGTCTTCCGTGGCTCGCCTAGGCCATATGACCCGACCCAAAGCTGCCTATCGTATCCGCTTCCGTGTTTATCGGCTTTTTGCCCCAGTGGAGACAAGGGCGGTAACGTCGACGTCAAACCGTTCTACGATTTTTGACGTCCTCCCACGGGCCGGTTCGACTAAATGCAGCAAAAAAGAGCTGCTTCCGGTGATGCTGTTGCTCAATCTCAGGTCCCGAAATCTTCTGTCCGACGTAGATTCCGTAATGGACTTTGTATCCCTCGACCAAAACAGCATGCTTCACCGTGACTTTCACTGGGGTGATGGTCATTGGTTTCCTCCGCTTGGCAGCTTTGACACGGACCTGGCGGAAGCAAAAACTCGATTATATGGTAAAGGCCTATGTCGTAAGCACTGGGATGCCTCAATAGCCATTTTCTTTTACACCGTCATGAAGAAGCTCGGGATCAAAATCAGCCGGTCGATGGGCATCAGGTGTACTCGAACACTTCTATGACCGCCCCTTAAGTCGATCGTTGCCGGCACTCAATCCTGTGTAAACGGTGTATGAAATTAGTACGAATATCGACAGCGGCTCGAGGGAATTAAGGTTTTGAAGACCAAAAGGCCTTGCGCAATCTCCGGTAGCTTGGATCGATCGAACAGAAGGATAGGTTGGCCGGGCTCCAGGATGGAGCCTGATTCGAGGAATGAACATGCCGCACCGGTACCTTCGCCGCATCGCGCCAAAACACGCGCCGGCCGACGATCTGGCTCGTGCAATTGCCGATATAGATAAACGACTTGAGCAAATTAGACACGCCAACGAGCCCATTCCATTTGACGCCTATCGCGCTCGGCGAATTCTGGGAGAGGCACATGCCCGCTGCTCCAAGCGAGTGGGGCCCCCTATCCCCATACTTTCCAACACACGAGCTGCACGGATCGATTCGATACCTAGATCAGATCGATCCCGCAGGGACCCGGTTGAGCGTCACGAGGCGCTCCCGGGTTTTCCCTATCCACCATCCGAGCCCCAAGATTTAACGGGTTGTCTTACGCCGATGCCGAGGACAGATTTGCGTTTCCGCAAATCAGTATGCGGCTTGCATGCCTATGAAGGGACAACTATGGCCTACGACTGGACCGGCGAAACGACGCGTAAACGCAATCGATTGAAGCTGGCAATGAGCATAGTCCTGAGCCTCACCATCGTTCTCGGTATCCCCGCGGCGCTCTCACCGTTCATGTGAAACGCAACTAATGAAACCGCACAAAGGCAAGCCAGGCACCGCCCATTCTTAGGACTTACTCACACTTTAAAGCTTACTGTCGAGCCTGCCAAATTATCTGCTGATGGTCGGTTTGGCGCATTTTGTCGGCGTGCATAGATGGAAATCGCGGAGTTGAGCGCAATCGTCCATGCGCCTCTCAAACCGTTGAAGTCAGCGCGACCACGATTGCGTCCTTGCCGTCGTCGTCCAGGCGGTCTTCCTGATCGGCAGTGGGGCGCTGAAAAACAACGTCTCGGTTGCCATCGCGGCGGCAGCGTTCGTAGCGCTCTTTTTTCCTCGACGTGCCCTTCCCGCTGATCATCGTCGCGGCCGGGCTTGTAGGCTACATCGGGGGGCGGGCGGGCGGGCGGGTCTTCCCGCGTTCAAGGCAGGCTGGGCACAAGTCGGGATCGGGCAAGATACTGGAAGACAGCAATTCCGTTCTCGGCGAGGATATCCCGCATCACGCCAGGCCCAATCTCGCCTGGTCGCTCGAGACCTCCGGTGCTCTGGCGGCGCTCTGGCTCATTCCCGTCGCGGGGCTGGTCCTGGCGCTCGGCTGGGACACCGTGTTCTCGAAGATCGCTCTGTTCTTCAGCCAGATGGCCGTCGTGACCTTCGGCGGCGCCTATGCGGTCCTTGCCTACGTGGCTCAGGCTGCCGTGGAAAACCACGGCTGGCTCCGTCCGGGAGAAATGCTCGATGGCCTTGGCATGGCCGAGACGACGCCCGGTCCGCTCATCATGGTGACGCAGTTTGTCGGTTTTCTCGCGGGCTATCGCGATCCGGGGGCACTGTCTCCTCTGGCAGCGGCGACGTTTGGCGCGATCTTGACGACCTGGGTGACCTCCCTGCCAAGCTCCTCTGGATATTCGCCGGGGCGCCCCTCATCGAGAAAATGCGCGGCAACGTCGCGCTCGGCGGCGCGATGTCGGCAATCACGGCGGCGGTCGTCGGAGTCATTCCTAACCTCGCAGTCTGGTTCGGCACAAACGTGCCGTTCGCCAAGGTCAAGTCTGTCGCCCTAGGTCCGCTCACCTTCGACGCGCCTGTCCCCGGATCGCTGCTCCTGCCGTCGCTGGTCCTGACCGTGTTGGCAGCGCTCGCCATCTTTCGTCTCTGCGTGTCCGTCATCGCGGTCCTAGCGATGTCGGCCGCTGTCGGGAGCGGCTGGCAATTGGTCATGCGAGGCTAGGGATAGGAACGCGTCCATGACGGGAACTGCGGCGAGAAACTCAAATCCAAATGGCTGCGAGATCTCTTTTGGTCTAGGAGGGATACGAACTGCCGCCCCGCCGATTGGAGTCGAATCACCCGCCTGGCAATGAGTCCGGCCATTCCTGCGCACCATGTAGGACGCGAAGAATACGGATTGTTGTCTCGGCAACGGTATATGCCACGATATAAGGCGTGCCGTTGATCACAAGTTCGCGCGTCCCGGCAATCCTACCAACGCGCCCGCTCGCGGGAAAATCGATTAGGCGACGAGTGGCGCCCACGATCCGTTCGTCGATCAAGATGGCGGCTGAAGGATTGACTGCCTCAGTATATGTGAAAATGCCGTCGCGATCCGATAATGCAAACGCAGACCAAGTGAGCTTCACAATTTGGATGCAACGGATTTGCGACGGGCCGCCGCTCGACGTTGCGCAAAATGCGAACCGACTTCTTCATCGGACACATCTGGTCGAGTATCGCTCAACGCTTCGAGCACCCTCGCGCGAAACCAAGCATCATGCGCTTCACTTCTCGAAAGAAGCTCAAGTGGCAGCGCACCCTCGTTGGCTGTACGGGTTAGCAAAATACGGACCGCATCAGATACCGTAAGTCCCATGCTCTCAAGCACGGCGGAGGCACGGTCCCGAACGTCGGAATCAATGCGTGTTTGGACAAGAGCGTTTGCAGCCATAGCTATCTCCCATATCTAAGGAGATAGTAATGCAATTGCATGACGAACGCCAGAGTGGAACTCAAACCATTTTCGCGCCGCCATGTGCTAATTAAGCTCTTGAAAGGACTCGAACCAGCGCTCCACTTTCAGTAAGTCAATAAGTGTGGCCTGCTGCCGGTTTCATGGACGCCGAGTTAAGGTGTTTCCAATGAAGCTGGAGCGCATGAATGCAACGAAGGAAGTTCAGCCGCGAGTACAAGTTTGAGGCGGTGAAGTTGGTGCGAGAGCGGGGCGTCAGTGTTGCGCAGGCAGCCCGGGATTTGGATGTTCACGAGAACGTCCTGCGTAAATGGGTCAGGGAATATGGCTCCGACCCTGTGCAGGCTTTTCCCGGCCACGGACAGATGAAGCCTGAGCAGCTTGAGATCGAGAGGCTGCGCAAGGAAGTTGCAAAGCTGAAGGCGGAGCGTGATATCTTAAAAAAGGCCGCCGCCTACTTTGGGAAGGACGTGATATGAAGTTCGCGTTCGTTGCAAAGCACCGTTCGATCTGGCCGGTGGCATGGCTCTGCGAAGCGCTGGGGGTCTCTCGTTCTGGTTTCCATGCCTGGCTCAACCGTTCTCCGAGCCGACATGCCAGGCAAGATGAGGTTCTGCTCGACAAGATCAAGGACAGCTTCCAAGACAGTGACCGTACCTATGGTGCCCGACGTGTCTGGCACGACCTTCTCGCCGAAGGCTTCTTCTGCGGCCTGCATCGCATCGAACGCTTGATGCGCGAAAATGCTCTGAGGGCCAGGCCGAGGCGACGCGGGCTGCCGAAAGATGGCGGTGAGCGCCCGGTCATCATGCCGAACGTGCTGGACCGGCAGTTCGAAGCGGGTCGGCCGAACCAGAAGTGGGTGGCCGATTTTACCTACCTATGGACGGCTGAGGGCTAGCTCTATGTGGCTGCCGTCATCGACCTGTTCTCTCGTCGTGTCGTTGGCTGGTCGATGAACAACAGCATGACCTCCCAACTCGTGACCGACGCGCTGATCATGGCCATCTGGCGCAGAGGCAAGCCGGATGCGCTGTTGCATCATTCGGACCAGGGTAGCCAATACACCAGCGAGCAGTTCCAGCGCCTCATGGCCGATCACGGCATCACCTGCTCGATGAGCCGCTCCGGCAATGTATGGGACAATGCCGCAATGGAAAGCTTCTTCTCATCACTCAAAACGGAAAGGACAGCACGCAAGGTCTACAGAACCAGAGATCATGCAAAAGCGGACGTATTCGACTACATCGAACGCTTCTACAACCCGAAGCGTCGGCATTCGACACTGGGCTATCTCAGCCCGATGGAATTTGAAATCAAAGTGGGATTAGCCTAACTCGGTGTCCGAAAAACCGGCAGCAGGCCAGTGTCTGTTTTTCTTATATGGCTCGGGAAAACCACCGGATCTGCTCTTTAAACAAAGGCTCCCTGGACCCACTCTCGACTGGCGCAGGGAACTTTTAAAGCAAGCAAGCTGTCTCCTAAGGCGGCGAAAGCCATCAGGACCTGATCGCGTGCAGCGTCAATGGCTAACGGTCAACTTCGGGCTAAAGATAAACTCGCGTGCCCGCTGCAACCTTTATCAATCGTACTTCATGTCAGGCCGCCTGCAAAAGTTTCAGCATCGCTAGGGCGCCCGAACAGATAGCCTTGTCCAACCTGACAACCCATGTCAGCGAGCGTTGCGCGCTGGTCCTCAGTCTCCACACCCTCCGCAATTACCGTCAAGTCCAGAGCCCGTCCGAGGTCGATGATGGCCTGGACGATGACCCTTCTCGAAGGCCTGGTCGTAAGTTCGCTGATAAAGGTTCGATCTATCTTGATCTCTGTCACCGGGAAAGTCTCGAGAGAGCGTAGGTTCGAGTAACCAGTACCGAAGTCGTCGACCGAAAGCCCTACACCGATCTGTCGCAGTCGCTGGAACGCGTCCATCACGCCGGGCGTATCGCCGAGGAACATGCTTTCCGTGATCTCAAGGGTCAGCCATGCCGGGTCGGCGCTGGTTGCACGCAGAACACGCTCCAGCATATCGGCCATGTCATGCCGCAGGAACTCTCCGGCTGACACATTCACCGCGAGACGCAGTGGCTTGTCGCGCTGCGCGTTTATCTGCCGGGCGAATGCCGCACCGGTTGCCAGGCTTTTCTCGGTCAGATCGAGCAGCAGACCCGATCGCTCCGCGGTCTCGATGAAATTGCCGGGAAGCTGAGTGCCGAACAGCGGATGGTTCCAGCGGATCAATGCTTCAGCGCCCACCCACTGACCTGTGAGGAGGTCCACTTGAGGCTGAAAGTGATAGACGAATTCGTCATTCGCAACCGCGACCTTCAATTCGCGCGTCATTCTCAAACGGCGGCGCGCCTGCTCATCGTCCTCGTCCCGAAACTGGCGCGGACCAGCTAGAGGGTCGGACTTGGCTGCCCAAAGTGCGGTGCCGGCGTTCCTTATCAGCGAAATGGTGCTGCTTACAGGCTTGCCAATCGCATATCCGATTGCAAACCGTAGGGAGACCCTGGCGCCTGCCACCGCAAACTCTGCAGCAAGCGAGGCGGATACCGACGCAACGGTTGCGTCTACGTCCATTTCATCCGGAAGCTCGAACGCTAAAGCAAACTCGTTCGCGCCCATCCGGGACACAAGCGAAGCACCCACCTCCCTTAGCCGTCGTCCGGCCTCACAAAGAACGGCATCCCCGACTTCGAAACCGTATCCGGTGTTGAGGTCGTGAAAGTCGATTATATCCAGTTTCACAACGAGAACTGTCAAATCTGAATGCGGCGAAAAACGTTCCTCGGCTGCAACGAGAAAGGACTGACGGTTCAGGCATCCTGTGGTGCCGTCCAGGTTGGCGAGACGATCCAGAGCGCTGTTGGCTTGGCGGATTTCCGAGACGTCGCGCACTATACCGACGTAGAAAAGCTCCTTTCCCACTTGGACAGGCCTTAGACTGAGACTGTTCCAGAACGCCGTTCCGTCCTTGCGATAGTTGCGCAGCGTCGCATCGACGGGCTCCGCAGCCTCGATCCCTTTGCGAATACGAGCAATCTCCTGCTGGTCGCGCTCGTTGCCCTGAAGGTAGCGGCAATCCTTTCCGATGACCTCGTTGCGAGGGTAGCCTGTTAAACGCTCGAAGGCTTTGTTCACGTAGAATAGCGGAGTATTTGCGCCTGAACGCCGGCCGATCGCGATCCCTTCCGTTAATTCCTCGACTAGTGTCGGAAGGATTTTAAGGATCGCTTCAGAGCTAGGATGTGTGTCGTCGCTCATCACGGACACGCGCGTTAAGAGGTATGATAGCGTATTTTCGAATTCTTCCATGACGGAAGCATGGATGCCGAACACCAGACGGATCAACCCACAGATTAGGCAGTCTTGAGACAATCATCAGCCGTTTTCGGACAAACTGCCTCTTGCTCCGTCGCCGGACGTACGGAAGCGATCGCGGTAGTCGGATGGCGCCACGCCAACATGCGAAATAAAGGCACGCCGCATTGCACGTGCCGATCCAAAGCCACTTCTCTCGGCGATCGATGCGATCGAGAGCCGGCTCCCCTCCAAGAGAAAGCGGGCCACATCGATCCGCGTTAGATCGACGTAGTCCGATGGCGATATGCCAACTTCTTGAGAAAAAACACGGTTGAAGTTCCGCGCGCTCATCGCCGCTATTTTTGCCAGTGCTGTGACTGAAAGGTCTTCCGCTGGGTGATTCAGGACATATTGCTGGACGACATGTAGACGGCTACGGTCCACCGCCTGCGCCGCCAAATGCACGCTGAACTGAGATTGATCACCGGGTCGCTTCAGGAACACGACGAGCCGGCGGGCAACGTAGAGTGCCACCTCGCGGCCAGAATCCTCCTCGACGAGGGAGAGGCCAAGATCGATGGCCGCGCTCGATCCGGCCGAGGTGATCATTCTGCCGTCGCGTAGAAAGACCCGGTCGCCTTCGACACGCGCCTCGGGGAAGCGCTGGGCAAGGAGAGCGGCAAACTGCCAGTGCGTCGTGACACGGCGGCCTTTGAGCAGGCCAGCCTCGCCGAGTATAAATGCTCCTGTGCATACGGAGCCGTAACGCCGCGCTTGCGAGGTCATGGCGATCAGCCAGTCGACGACCTGCCTGCTCAAGCCATGCGGAACTCCGACGCTCCCAGCCACGAGTATGGTGTCCGGATGACCGGGGTATTTATCGAAAGCGCAATCGGGCATCACCCTGAGCCCTGATGCGCAGCGAATCGTGCGATCGCCTTCCGCCACGATCGTGACCTCGTAGTGTGGTGTGTCCACGCGAGTGTTCGCCTCCGCGAACACGTCCATGAGCCCGGCTAGTTCCAGGGAATGCACGTCCGCTGGCACGAAGATGACGATCCGCATCGGAATTCCATCGCCTCCGGATTCGAATTCAGTCCGCATATGTCTGCATGAAGGGATGCGCAGAGGACTGCCTAAAATGCATTTTCAAAGGTGGGCTGGGCCTTCCGCAGCGCTTACGGTGGTCACCCGCATGGGTCGGATTTCGGATTACGTCGTTGAGGTCGTCGAACGCTACATACGCGTTCTGGATGTGTACATAATCAGGCTAGATCTCGGCGCGCTTCGCCGACCTCAACCCAGCTCCGGTCTGTGTGGCCCGGCTGTGGCGAGTATGGAGCGATACCACAGGAAGTTATCACGACTCTCCTTCCGACGTTAGTCGATCGGCTTACCAGTGCGGCCTTGGTGCGGCCGCCGGCCTAACCCCGGTAGGATCGGCTTGGTTCGGTTCGCGACTGGACCTCTCGAATGAATTCCTGTGGGCGCGTGAAAAAACTGTTCTCGACCAGGACGCCACCGATGATCACCATCGGATGTGTACGAAGGATATCAATGGCATGCGGCACGGTCAGCAGATTGGCATCAAAGGTGCAGATCACCGGATCGTCGTAATTTGGCAGCACGCCATTGAGGCGCATTTCGTATTCAACCCATTCGTTGCTGCTCTTCCAGTCGTCTACGGCAGCTTCGGCGTGTGCGATCATCCGCGTCAATGGGAAGCCGAGCTCAGCGCCCGCCTTCAAGGCGTCCTGGATGAGGACGAGCATGGCGTCTTTGTTGACGCGCCCGGTTCTGAGATAGGTGTCCTCCGGAACAGCGACTTCGAGTTGGCGGCTTATCAGGGCCCCCTCGACATCGATCCCGGCGTTGCGCAACCGCTGAAAGTGATCCTCCTTATGATGATCAGGTAGGACGTGATAAGCTCGCTGGCCACAATTGATACCGTCACAGACGAACGGAAGCAAAGTGTCGTATTCTTCCACCGCGGAGTTGAAAAACGCACAGACATGCCGATGCTCTCGCAGCATGGTTTCAGCGAACGGAATGGGCTGTGTCGTCGATTTCATCTCGGTTTCCCCGATTTATCTTCCATTGGAATGCGGCTTGGAGCAGATCCTTAACTGTTCCAAGCTGTCAGCGATCTGGCCGGCAAGGTGATCGAGTGAAACAAGGTCGAACGCTCTCTCGATTTGCGTTTTCTGAAAGTGTGTTGAGATCATACCCAAGAATTGGCCATTGCGACTGATTAGCGGCGTGGACTGCGCGGCAGCAACGCCATTGGCCGTCAGCATGTCGAGCTCGGGAGTGCCCACAAACAGATAACTCGTTGAGACGTTTTCGACAAACACACGCATACGCCGTGTTAACGCGGCCGCGCAAGTGGTGTTGGTATCCCGACGCACGATGCCAAAAAAGCTCATGGCTTCGCGCGAGAATCCATGGCTGGCAACGAGATAAAGGCAATCTGCATTTTCGTCGAAGCGCTGGATAGTACCCATTTCGGCGCCCGTTAAACGGATCGCGATATCGAGAACCGGCATCAGGTCCAGACTGGGGTTCTCGGAGTCTCTGAGCCGCTGTAGCGCCACATCAATATTTTGCCCAATCGCAGAGCCGAGCGAATGCTCAAGTTTTGCCATCGCCGTGCCTCTGAGAGCTCTGCTATTGCGACCGAGTAGGTTAAAAAGTGTAAGGCGGGCTGGCTGCCGGGACAATTAAGCAATTTTCCGTAATTGTCTTGGTAGTTCTTGTTCGTCTAGGAAATTCCAGGCGCTTACGCTCGACCTCGGCTATGCTCTGCGTCCGATGTCGGGGCCCGCCTTCGTACCTCTGGCGTTAATTCGCTTGGCAATCGACGCGAGTGGTGTATGGTCCACGCCGGGCGCGGTTGCTGCGGCGCCTCAATGTTTCTTGACTTTCAGCAAACATTGGAAATTGCGCATTAGGCCTGCGCGAAAAGTTTCGCGACCGCGGGTGGCGCAAAGCCCGGCAACTTCTGAGGTTAATCTCTGCCGCTCCGCCTTGGCGTTATGGACATGCGCTGAGGATCCGATGTGCGTCCTGTATTTGGATCAGGCGAAATGCGCAGGGTTGACGAGCTTTTCGAGCCGCAAGAGCTCAGGCACTGCATCCGCGACCTCGTCGCGCTTTCGACGCTGCCGGCAATCTGGAAAGACTACAACCCGCTGCAGATCGCTGACAGTGTGGCGGCGGCGTTAATCTCTATGCTCAATGCCGACGTAATTTACGTGTCCGCACCGGGGCTACGCGACGAAGCTCCCGTGAAGGTTATGCGAACGAGCCAGGCGGTATCCGCGGGATCGTCCGGTACCGCCGAACAAAGTCTCCGCGGAGCGTGGCTCAGAAGCCGCGAGCAGACGTTCGCGATCGACAATCCCCTTGGCGAGGGAGAATTACAAATCGCGGCGGTACCAATTGGCTTCGGTAGCGACGCCGGGATTGTCGCTGGTTTCGTCAATCGGCATTTTCCGACCGAGACACATAGGCTGCTTCTCGGAATTGCGGCAAGCCATGCGACACTGGCCATTCAACGCTGGCATGCGGAGGCTCAGCAACGGCGTATGGCGAGCCTGATCGAGCGATCGTCCGAATTCGTCGGTGTCGCTGGCTTAGGGGGCGGGGTGGAATATCTCAATAAGGCTGGTTGCGAGTTACTTGGACTTTTCGACAATGAGGAAGCGCGTCGGCATGCCATTTTCGATTTTCTGGCTCCCGATGAGCGATCTCGGGCGCACGAGGAGCTGATGCCTCTGGTGATGGCGACCGGACGCTGGCTCGGCGAACTCAATTTCCGGCACTTCAAGACGGGGGAAGACATTCCCTTCCTGGTTGACTGGTTCCGCATCGACGACCTGCGCACGGGCCGCCCTATGAACATAGCGACCGTCAGCCGCGATCTTAGGGGCCAGAAAATGCTCGAGGAAAATCTTCGCCGCCTCAATGAATCGCTTGAGACGAGGGTGTTTGACAGGACATCGGAGTTGGCGGAAGCCCTAGAGCAATTGACGCTGGAAGCCCAGCAACGCGAGCGCGCGGATGTCCGCGCGCAGGAACTGCAGCTGGAGCTGCTTCATGCGTCCCGGCTGAGTGCAGCCGGGCAGATGGCCGGCGCATTGGCGCATGAATTAAACCAGCCGCTGACCGCGTTCACCAACTCAGTCAACGCTGGACGCCGGATGATGGAAAAGAGCACGCATAAAGTCGAGACCGTTCGGGAAGTGCTCGACGAGGCCGCAGGACAGGCCCTTCGGGCTGGCGAGATCATTCGGCGTCTGCGAGAGTTTGTGACACGTGGCGAGACGGAGAAGCGGATCGAAAGACTCCCCGACTTGATCCGCGAAGCGAGCGATCTAGCTTCAGGGGGAACTGGAGCGCATGGCGTGCGGGCCCAGCTGAGATTCGATCCGCGCGCGGATGCGGTGGTAGGGAACCGGATTCAACTTCAGCAAGTCATGCTCAACCTGATACGCAACGCCCATGAGGCGTCGGCGGACAGTGAGCAGCGCGAGGTGGTCGTGACGACGTCGCGGCTCGATCACGATTCGATCGAGATCGCTGTGGCAGATCGTGGCTCCGGCCTTCCGGACGAGATTGCTCAATACCTCTTCGAGCCGTTCCACACCACAAAAAGCGATGGGATGGGGTTGGGACTGTCGATCTGCCGCACGATTGTCGAGGCGCATGGCGGCAAGCTTCGCTACGAGCCGAATGGCGGCGGCGGCGCAATCTTTTGCTTGACCCTGCCAGTCCCCTTGGAGCGATGACTCGATGATGACCACCGCTCCGTTCGTTTATGTTGTTGATGACGACCCGGCGATCCGCCGGTCGCTGGAACGCCTACTCGACGCAGTTGGTTTCCGGGTGTCGTCCTATGCTACGCCCATGGCATTCCTCGGTGTTGCGGACGACTTGGCCATGGGCTGCGTTCTGCTGGATCTTCGCATGCCAGAGATGGACGGCTTTGAAGTTCAAGCTCGTCTTATACTGATAAACCCAGACCTGCCGGTCATCGTGATAACCGCTCAAGGCGACGTTCAGACAGCCGTCCGAGCGATGAAGGCAGGAGCAGTCGATTTCATCGAAAAACCCTATAGTGACGAAGCCTTGATAGCGGCGCTTGAGTCTGCACTGAAGACCGGTGCAGCGAAGGACCGAGCCAATGATATTGCTGCGGCGTCGTTGTTGATCGGCACGCTCAGTGCACGCGAGGGGGAAGTTCTCGAAGCACTGGTCGCCGGGCACCCGAATAAGGTCATTGCCTTCAGCCTCGGTATTAGTGTGCGCACAGTCGAGGTTCACCGTTCGCGCATGATGGACCGCTTGGGCGTGCGGCAACTAGGCCAAGCGGTTCGGCTTTCTGTTCTAGCGAGCTTGGCAGAACGAGGTGAACGATACTTACATTGATGGACGTGCACTGGATCATTCGGCATTCTCACGCGCTTCTAGAAGCGCCGAGGCGCAAATGCTCCACCCAGATCTTTGATACAAAAGCGGAAGCTCCCCTTTCTGCGTCTCCACACGTCCGCAAAGTCGGTGTTCTCCTTACAAGGGGCGACCATGGCGTAGACGCCATTGGACGAGCCTAGAAGGAACATACATTCGATAGTGTCATCGGCCCTGCCGTTACGGATTTGTAAGTTTGAATCCGCGAAGCCTTCGCCTATCTTCATAGGCAGAACAACAATATGCGCAAGGACAACGCCGCCTATGAGCTTTCTTCCCCGCGTAACGGAAGTCACCCGAGAATTCGTGTGCCGGCAGTTCGATGATTTGGGCCCGGAGGCGTGCGTAGCCGAGATCACCGCGTGCCTGGCGCGAGAAAATCCGGAGTTTCTAGAGATGGCGGGCAAGTGCGCAGCCGACATAGGCGATGAGCCCCGGATCATGGTTGGCTTCGGCATGTTTTATCAGTTGCTGGTCTCGCAGTCCGTAGATGGCACCGATGATCGCGTCATGCATGCCCTGCCCTGCGTCACAGCAGAGACGCGCAAGGCGCTCGTGCGTGAAATCGATGCAAACGGCTCAGAAGTGTTCACGTTTCGCGCAATCGAAGATTTGGAGCGCAACAATCCCGAGCTCATGCAGATGGCACATGGTTTCGCCTCGCGCCATGGAGATTACTTACCCTTGATGCAAGGATTTGCCCTGCTCTATAAATCTCTCGCCATTCAGGCGGCGGCCGACCGCAAGTATCTGCATTAACGAACGGTCCAAGCCTACGCTCGGAACGGGCGACTTATGAAGCCTGCGACGTAGGCTCCGTTGATCGTCGACCCACCCGCCGCTCTTTCGACGGGTGGGGTGCAACAATTACTTTCCTTCGTATTTAAACTCCGGAAGTTTCTGCAGCTCTTCCTTGCTTCCCTGGGCGAGCACAATCTTGGATCCGTCTGCATTGACCTGCAACGAATTGTAGGGGACCGCGACGAGGAATCCGCCGATCCCAAGAAAGCCACCCACCTGCAGGATTGCGAACAGGACCTTCTCGCGGTCGACGATAAGGTCATCGATTGAACCGATCGTCTTACCCGTGCTGTTTTCAACATCTGCACCCACCAGTTCGGTAGCGCGGTAGCCCTTGGCGACTTCCTTCACATCCACATCGATGACCACGACATTTTGCGCGACTGCCGAAACTGGGAACGGCAGGAAAACGGCCACCGTCGAGACGATGCTCATACGGATTGCCAGTGCCAGGCGGGCATTGCGATATGTCTCTGAAGCGCTGTTGTATTTCATCTCTAATCCTCCGGCTTTGAAGCAATTCTGGCGGACGGGGATCATCCCATTCCTTCAGTTTTGCGGGTTAGGTGATATTCGAACGACGCAGCCGCGACGGCCTTGACACCCGTCAGTTTTCTTCGCGTTCGGGGCGTCAACGCACGGGAGCCAGGAGGTCCATTGCTGCCTGGATCGAAGCGGCGAGCTCCGGTGCGGACAAACCACCCTGATGTCGCATGCCATTGACGAAGAAGGTCGGGGTCCCATTGACGCCGCTGCGGACGCCGCCGATGAAATCAGCCTGGATCTTGTCGGCATGCAGCGAGCGGGCGAGGGAGTCGCGAAGCTCCATCTGAGACAACTGCAGCGTACCGGCGATAGCGAACAGGAGTTGTGTGCTCAGCCGATGCTGGTTCGAATAGATAGCGTCGTGCATCTCCCAAAACCGGCCCTGATCTCCGGCGTACTCCGCTGCCTCCGCTGCTGGCGCTGCGAGCGGATGGATCTCGACCAGCGGGAAATGCCGAAAGACGACACACAATGACTGGCCATAGCGGTTTTCCAGGGATCGGACGATCGGATTGGCGATGGCGCAGTAGGGACACTGATAGTCGCCATATTCCACGAGCGTGACGGTAGCGTTCGGTCCGCCACGCCTGTGGTCGCGCGGATTGACAGGAACTTTAAGCGTCGACATTTTTCTTCTCCAGGTTTGGCATCTGGTCGAGGGCGTCGAGAACACCGTCCGCACCGGGATTGACGGCGATCGGGGACAGATGGCTCCATGCAATGGTGCCGTGCTCATCGATAACGAAGAGTGCGCGGGCACTCTCGCCGACATCATCGCGATAAGCGCCGTAAGCACGCGAAACCTCTCCCTTTGGATGGGAATCCGAAAGCAATGGGAAATGGAGGTTCCGCTCCCGAGCAAAGGCCTGATGGCACCATGCGCCATCCACCGAAATCCCGACAAGTTCTGCATCTTTCTTGCGGAACTCGGAAAGGACGTGGTTGTAGAGCGTCATCTGGTCGCCGCAGACAGGGCTCCAGTCCGCTGGATAGAATGCCAGGATCACGCGCCGACCCGCAAACTCCGACAGGGACAGGGTCTGGTCGGGCGTCACGCGTAGCGTGAAACCGGGTGCTTTTGTTCCCGAAGTAAGAATAGAAGACATCCATTTTCTCCCTTCAAACGGTCACGCCGTGGCGGACGTGGCAAAAGTGCCCGGTAGGCCAGTGCGGCGGGACCGCAACTTGTAAGACAGGACGAGCAGTGTGGCGCCCAGCACGAGGGCATGTGCACCGATCCAGAAAGTCAGCACCAATGCGCCGATCAAGGGCGATATGGCGAGGAGAATGCCGAGCACGACGCTTGCGATGCCGCCGATGACCAGCCAGACGCGGCCGTGGTCGATCTTTAGCCGGAAGGCCGAGACCAGCATAAACGTCCCCGACACCAGCGCCCATGCCGCCACCAATATGACGAAGGCAAGGACCGTAATGCCGGGCCACAGCAGCGCAACCGCACCTGTGATGATGCCGAGGATGCTGCTGAGCAGCAACCAGACCCAGCGCTCGCCCTTGCGCGCACCGCGCACTGACATGACGACCCCGAAGACGCCGTCGATGAAACTGAATACAGCGAAAACCACCACAAGCGAAAGCATCGTCACGAACGGCATCGCGAATGCGGCTATGCCGAAGAGGATGGCGACGGCGCCTCGCAGCGCGACGGCCCACCAATTGTTGGCAAGCACGTCGTTCATCTCCTTGGTTTTGCGGCTATCGGTTGATGGGATGCTCGTCATTGTGCTCTCCGTTCGCGTTCGGGGGACGCTTGTCGATACTCAGGACGCCAGACACGAACGATATGATGGCCGCGCCGCGCGGGCCGTGATGATCGTCAGTTTTTGGCGATTTCTGCGACTATGATCGTGGTGACAGGATCAACTTGGCAGCCATCACCACTGGCGACGAGGTAGCAGCCCGATCGTAATTCATATATCGAGCTGACCTCCGCGTTTTCGGAAGAGCCGCGTCGCGCCTGACAGCGGCTTCCCCTAGGAAATCAGCAGGAACATAACGCGGCTTCTCGCCACCGGGCGGCAAGCAGCCGCTGGAGTAATCTAGTTCGGCAGTACCGCCTCACGGCAGCTTGGCCGCAATCACATCGATCTTTTCGATCTGGGGCGGCGTAAGAAGCAATTCTCCCGCGCGCGCCATCAATGCCTCGGCGACCTTTCCCGCCAGATGCGCGTCGCGACCTGCATCGTCCGGGAATACGTCGAAAATGCCGAATGTAGCGGGACCTATCTTGATGGCGAACCAGGCCTTTGTTGCCGGCTCTGCCTCCACAAGCGGCAAGGCGCTCGCGAGAAACTCCTCGACCTTGGATTCGAAACCCGGCTTTGCATCCAATCGCACGTAGAGCGCTTTCTTAATCATGATCATTTCCTCCATCGGTTACGTTTGTTCAGTCAAACTGGCAGCGGCACACTTGGGTCTCGGCTTGTCTCCCTATCCCTGAGCAAGCTCCGCCCTGACCGTGTTCACAACGCGGGCGGCGTCGTCTTGCGTCTTTCCACAAAGCAGCAGCGCCCGATCCGCCAGTTCCAAGCCAGCCGCGAGATTTTCCGGGAACACCGCGGTTGCATCGAGCCGCGCAAAGTCCGCTAGATCGAGGTCGTCGGCGGTCGACACGAGGGAAGCCGGCGCCGGTTCGAGCGCCTTTATCCGATGCAGGATGCTTTCCACCGTGTTGCGGTGATCGAAGGTGATGATAACCAGGAGCGCTCGTTCCACCCCCGCCGCCTCAAGAATGCGGTGATGTCTTGCGTCGCCGAAAACGACCTCGTGAGATTGCCGGCGCGCGGCGCGAAAACGGGACAGATCCGTTTCAATGGCGATGTAGGGGATTTCAGCCGACTCCAGGACCGTTGCGACGAGCCGGCCCACGCGACCGCAACCGCACAGAATGACGTGATCATGGAAGTCACCGCTTTGCGTACGGATCGATGCCTCCGTCGCCGCCAAGCGGCGATCACGACGGCCGAAAGGCCATTCTGCCCAATGGTTGCGCTGGATGACGAGCGGCGCGAGGCCCATCGTTACCGCAAGAGCAATCAGCATGGGCTGGCCCAGTTCGGGTAAGACGACGCCAGACTGAAGCGCAAGCGCCATGAGGAGTAATCCGAACTCTCCGCCATGCGCGAGAATGACGGCGGTCCGTGCCGCCGCCTCGCGGTGCGCACCGGCGATCAGGCCTGTCACGAAGGTCAGGAGCGCCTTTAAAGGGATGAACACCAGCACCCAAAGGATAATCGAGCTCGGAAAGCTCGTTATTGCCGACAGATCGATACCCATGCCCACGGTAATGAAGAACAGGCCCACCAGAACGTCACGAAATGGCCGCACGTCTTCCTCAACACGATGGCGAAATTCGCTCTCGCCGATGACCATGCCGGCAACAAAAGCTCCGATCGCAGGAGCCAGCCCCGCAAGATGGACGACGTAGGCGGTGCCAAGCGCGGTCATCAGCACCCACAGCAGGAAGAGGTCGGCTGAACGGGACTTGAGCACCCACGAGAACCCAAAGCGGATCAGAGGCCGCGCGATGACGGCTGCAGCGAGAAGAGCGGTGGCCGCAACCGCCATCTGTTTGAGAATTGCCATCGGAGCCAGCGTTCCGTCCTGGGACCAGGCATCTACCAGGACGAGCAGAGGGAGCGTGGCCAAGTCTTGAAAAAGCAATATTCCGAGCGCGAGCCGCCCATGCCGGCTGGTGATTTCGCCCTGCTCAGCGAGTTGCTTAAGCGCGATGGCTGTCGAGGACATGGCAATGACACCGCCCATGATGATTGCCGGCTGTACCGCTACCCCGGTCACGGCAAGCCCGGTCGCTACGAAAGCGATCGTCATGCCGACCTGCAGGCTGCCGGCTCCAAGCACATCCCATCGCGCGCCGAGAACGGTTGGAATGGAGAATTCAAGGCCGACCATGAACATCAGAAAGATCAGGCCGAGTTCTGCGAGAAACCGCGTATCCTCCGCGGAGCCGAACACGCCGAAGCCATGCGGCCCGAGTGCTAAGCCGACAAGCAGATATCCCGTGACGGCGGGCATCCCGAATGCGCTGAGAAGACCGATCGCGAGCCCCGACGCGGCGATGAGGATCAGTGTTCGGGCCAGTAAATCGTGCATTGCTACCTCGGCGCTCTGGGACGGGCGCTTTTTGGATGTGCTGATTCTTTGTAAGCACATCGACGGCGTTCAAAGGCGTCGGCGTGAGGGTCGTCCTGCCGAGTGCCAGCCATTTCAGGGGGAACTTGTCCTGCAGGTGTGTGGGGGCGGCCGATATGGACAGGAATCCATGACGGGGGATCACTCGCGGGAAACGAATCCATGCTGGCCAGTTCAATCTGGTCTGGCTCCATGGTCCCCGCCTGATGAGTTCCGAGGTTCGGTGTACGGCTCAAGCCACAAACTCCTTCGTCGAGAGATAGCAGCCAGTCCGGTAAAAGCCCGGCTGCTATCAACGTTGATCGATTACGGTGAAATGGTGATCCGGTTCTCAACCTTGATGACGCCCGGCGCCCGCCAGGCCGCACGCTCCGCCTCCTGCCGTTCAGCCCAGGACCGCACGGTGCCCGTCAGGGTCACCTCGCCTCCGCTGGCTGTCACGGTCACGCGGTTCGCATCGACCTCGACCATTCGCTTCAGTGCCGCCTCGATCTGAGACTTGACCTCCGTTGGCGTGACGCGCGGTTTCAGGGTCACCAGGTTCGAGATGCCCTTGACGCCCTTGACCTTTCGCACGGCCGCTTCGGCGCGGTTGCGTTGATATTCCCACTCGGCACTGCCTTCGAGAGTTATCCAGCCGTTCTTGACAACGACCTTGATGTTTTCGTGGGAGTAGGGAAGCTCGTACTTGAGTGCCTCGACGGCCGCGCGCGCGATCTCCGGATCGGGTTTCTCGTGGACCGACGGCAGCCGAACCTCGAGGTCGTTAGCGACGCCGAGGACGCCCTTAACCCGCTTTGTCGCTCTCTCAGCCTCATATTTCTGGGTGAAGCTGCGCACAAAGCCGCTCAGGGTGACGACCCCATTTTTCACCGCCACTCCGATGTCAGTGGCGTCGATGTCCGGATCCCATTTAAGTTCGCTTTCCACATCACGTTTGATGTCGGCATCTGTTGTCATCTCGCAATCCTCCGGTTGGGTGATTAAGCTACGCTGTAATGGCGGTCTTGCCTGCGCAGCAATGCGAAGCTAGCTCACATCCATGGCCTCCCACCTTGACAGGCATCAGTTTTGGCCTGGCAACGTCTCGATCGTCGGGCCGGCGCAGAATAAAAAAGTCCGCAACCGGGAGGCGGTTGCGGACAATTCGGCGGGCTGAGAGGGGGAGGACAGCTTAACCCGCCTGAACGGAAATGTGCTTTGTGTCGGCTTGCAATTGCGGCGACTTTGGAATGACAAGCGTCAGTACACCGTTTCTGAAACTGGCCGTTGCCGCGTCGGGGTCAATACCTTCTGGAAGAGGCACGGTCCGCTCCATGGCGCCACATGTCCGCTCTCTGACAAGGATGCTGTTTGTCTCGGCTTCATGGTCGGACTTCTTCTCGCCACGGATCGTCAGCAGACCGTCGCTGATAGACACATCGATGTCCGCGTCACGCATACCCGGCAACTCTGCCGTCACCGTGATCTCCTTGCCATTATCGGTGACATCCACACGAACATCGTCCGCCCGTGGCAGACCCTCCATCGCAGCAAACGGAAATGGCATCATCCGCCAGAAGTTTTCGAAAGCGCGATCGACATCAAGTTGCAGCCCGCTTACGGGGTCCGGGGGAGCAGAACGGGACGTTACGTCGCGGCTGGAGCCCCGCCATGGAACGAGATCTGTGATTCTCATTTCGAAACCTCCCTCATCCTGCCTTGACGCTGATCTTGGCGGCGGGCGAAGGCGCCATTTTCGGCAGTGTAAGCTCAAGCACGCCGTCCCGGAACACGGCCTCGATCTTTGTGGTCTCGATAGGCTCGGAGACCATGAAGCTGCGTTCATAGTTTCCATCGCGATACTCGGCGTGCACCAGCGTATAACCTTCAGGCGCGCTGGAAACGGATCTCGCTGAGATCCGCAGGACACGTTTGTCGAGTGTGACATCAAGGCTCTCTGGATCCGCGCCCGGCATGTCGAGCAACATTCGGACGCCTTTCGTGTCCTCAACAATGTCGGTCGGCGGGATGAAGACAGGCTCTGCCCGAGTGGCTTCGGCGGACATTGTGCCCTGGCTTTCGTGGTCGGTCATTGCGGCGTTCTCCTCAAGCGCGGTTGACGGTTATCTTGTGCGGCCTGTCCGCATCCGGGCGGGGTAGATCAAGACGGAGCACTCCCTGCTTGAACTTCGCCGTCGCACGGTCGCCATCGACGCGGAATGGCAGGATGAGGTTTCGGGCAAATGCGCCGGTGGTGCGTTCCTGGCGGTGGATGACTGCGTCCGCGAGCGACTCGGCCGGTCGCCTGCCACGCAGAGTAACCGTGTTCTGGTGGACGGAGATATCGAGTTCTTCTGGTATCACGCCAGGTATCTCAGCCGTGATCACAGCTCCATCAGCGCCTGCCCAAATGTTCATCAAGGGGAATTCAGGCGCCGCCGCCAGACGGAGGTTGTCAAACAGACGGCTCATATCACTCTGTGCGGAGCGCATCTGGCGCAGCGGGTCGAACCCTCTTCCCGTGTTCTCGATTTTGTGCAGCATGCCGATCTCCCTTGTTGTGTCGGATGAAGCGTCGATGTCTCCACAAGGTGCATCGGAGCCGCCGAGGCGACATTGATGACCGTCAGTTTAAAGTTGGAAAAATCCATGTAACTGCTTTTGTCGTCATGGCTTAGGTCACTAGCGGTCTTCCTCCCGCCGAGGGAGCATTCACAAAGGACAGGTCTGCATCGATGGCAATGAGCGACGGCGATCCCTACGAAATCCTTGGCGTCAAGAGAGACGCGTACCAGAACGACATCCGGTCGGCTTACCGCCGCAGGGCAAAGAAGCTTCATCCTGATCTCAACCCTGGAAACAAGCAGGCTGAACGGGACTTCAAAGATCTGTCGGCAGCCTACGAGATTCTGCGTGATGAAGACAAACGCAGCCGTTTCGACAGCGGCGAGATCGATTCAACCGGCGCCGAACAGCCAGAACGTCGATACTATCGCGATTTCGCCGAGGCCGGCAAAGGCGGCGCCTATGAGAATAGCGGGGGCTTCGGGGAGCCCGGCGATGCCGATATCTTTGCCGAATTCTTCTCCCGCCGCGGGCGTCGGGGTTTCCGCATGGCTGGCGCCGACGTTCGGTACTCAATGGAGATCGACTTTCTGGAGGCGGTCAACGGCGGCACACGCCAGGTTACGCTTTCGGACGGCCAAACGCTGGAAATCAGAATACCACCAGGCGCGCGAGACGGCCAGACACTCAGGCTGCGTGGCAAAGGCGGTGCTGGTGAAGGGGGAGCGGCGGCGGGCGATGCGCTGATCGAGCTCCACGTTCATCCTCATTCCTTCTTCCGCCGCGAGGGTGACAACATCCGCCTGGAACTCCCGATTACGCTCAGTGAAGCAGTTCTTGGCGGCAAGCTCAGGGTGCCGACACCTGCCGGCCCTGTGGTGGCGACCGTGCCCGAGAATTCGTCGAGCGGCAGGACGCTGCGTGTGAAGGGAAAGGGGGTGGCTCGGCAAAACGGCAGCCGGGGCGACGTCTACGCCACTCTGAAGATCGTGCTCCCGCAAAATCCAGACGCCGAACTAAAGACGTTCGTGGCTGGCTGGTCTGGCGGCAAAGAATACAATCCTCGACAGGGGATGGGAGTATAGATTATGGACCATCAAGAATTTGCGCGCGATCTTCAAATCGATATGGCGAGGCTGCGGGTTTTCGTCGACCGGAGCTGGATATCGCCGCTGGTCATCGACGGAAGGCCAATTTTTCGGGATATCGACGTCGCTCGAGCCAAGCTGATAAAAGATCTGACAATTGACATCGGTATCAACGAGGAGGGCGTCGATGTGGTTCTGGATCTGCTCGACCAACTCCATAGCCTGCGCTTCGCATGCAACAGTCTAATCGAGGCCCTGGAAGCACAGCCACTGGGCGTCCGCCGCCACATAGTGACCGACGCACAAAAGCTGAGGAAGCTCACCAAGCTAGGATCGCGAGCACCTCGCTAAAAACAGTATCGAACCCGACCAACTGACCTTCAACCGAAGTAAACCTGCGGTGCAACCGAAATCAGGGGTTAGCGGTTTCGCCATCATGATCTCCATTTACTGCAACACCGACCATCGCGGGACGAAGCACCCGACCGTGAAGCATGTAGCCTGGCTGCAGCACCTCAATGACGGTGCCCTCCGGGACTGTCGCGTCGGGATGTTGGCGAATGGCGTGATGAAAGTGCGGATCAAAAGCATTGTCGAGCGGGTCGATGCGCTGCAATCCATGGCGAGCAAGCGTCGCCAACAGATTGGCTTCTGTAACCTCGACGCCTCTAAGGACGGGGTTGACCGCGTCACGGCTAGAAGTATCTTGGGGCGCACTCTCAATTGCCCGCCTGAGATTGTCGAGTGTCTCCAGCAAGTCCCCCGTCAACTGCGACGCGGCGAACTTCACCGCTTCTTCGCGTTGGCGCTGCATTTGCTGTCGGATATTCTGCTGCTCCGCCAGGGCGCGCAGCAGCTTGTCCTTCGTGTCGGCGAGTTCACCCTGCAGATGCTCTCGCGAGCCATCTTCAACTTCGGATCCAGATACCGGCGCCTCGGCGCCGGGTCCAAATTCTGCAGGTTTTGGCCCTGGCTCTTGTCGATGATCCGTGTCAGCCATGGCGCTGGCCGTCCTTGTTGTCGACTTCCTCAAAATCGGCATCGACGACATCGTCGCCCGATGCGCTACCCGACGGTTCCCCCGACCCAGAGGTCGAGGCGCTAGAAGCCTCGTGCACCTTGGCGCCGAAATTTACCGAAGCGATTTGCAAGGCCTTGGTCTTCGCCTCAATCTCGTCTGCCGAGTCTCCGGCTATTGCCGACCTCAGCTCGTCGATAGCTTTTTCAACGGGAGCCCCGTCGGCAGACGGAGACTTGTCCTTGGCTTCGTCCAGCGCTCTTTGGCTGGTCCCAATCTGCGCATCTGCCTGGTTGCGGGCTTCGACCAAAGCGCGCCTCTTCTTGTCGGCCTCCGCATTCGCCTCGGCCTCCTTCACCATTCGGTCGATATCAGCCTGCGATAGTCCGCCGGAGGCCTGGATCTTGATCTGCTGCTCCTTGCCAGTGGACTTGTCCCTTGCCGTCACATTCACGATGCCATTGGCGTCGATGTCGAAGGTGACCTCGATCTGCGGCGTTCCACGCGGCGCGGGCGCAATCCCGACGAGATCAAACTGGCCGAGCAGCTTGTTGTCGGCCGCCATCTCACGCTCCCCCTGGAAGACGCGGATCGTGACGGCGTTCTGGTTGTCCTCTGCCGTTGAGAAGACCTGGCTTTTCTTTGCGGGAATGGTGGTGTTGCGTTCAATCAGCCGTGTGAACACGCCGCCCAGCGTTTCGATGCCGAGCGACAGCGGCGTGACGTCGAGCAACAGCACGTCCTTGACCTCGCCCTGCAGCACGCCTGCCTGGATAGCCGCCCCGATTGCCACCACCTCGTCCGGGTTGACGCTCTTGTTAGGCTCCTTGCCGAAGATTTCTGAAACGACTTCCTGCACCTTGGGCATGCGCGTCATGCCACCGACGAGAACAGCTTCGTTGATGTCAGCCGGCTTTAATTTGGCATCCTTCATCGCCGCCTTGCAGGGTTGTTCGGTGCGCCGGATAAGATCATCAACCAGATCTTCCAGCTTCGCCTGCCTGAGCTTGATCTCGAGATGCTTGGGGCCGTTCTGGTCGGCGGTGATGAAGGGAAGGCTAACTGTCGTCTCCAAGGCGGAGGAAAGTTCGATCTTGGCCCTTTCCGCTGCCTCGCGCAGTCGCTGGAGTGCCAGCCGGTCGTTACGCAGATCAATTCCCTGGTCCTTTTGAAACTCGTCGGCAAGCCAGTCCACGATCCGCTTGTCGAAATCCTCGCCACCGAGGAACGTATCGCCATTGGTTGCCCTCACCTCGAACACACCGTCGCCGATGTCGAGCAAAGAGATATCAAATGTGCCGCCCCCGAGATCGTAGACCGCGATCTTGCTGCCGTCCTTCTTGTCCAACCCGTAGGCCAAAGCGGCCGCGGTCGGTTCATTGATGATGCGCAGCACATCCAGTCCGGCAATCTTTCCCGCATCCTTCGTCGCCTGGCGCTGGCTGTCGTTAAAGTAGGCCGGTACGGTTATGACGGCCTGGCTCACCTTAGCACCCAGATAGGCTTCTGCCGTCTCCTTCATCTTCACCAGGATGTGAGAACTGATCTGGCTCGGGCTGTGTTTCTTTCCCGCCACCTCGATCCAGGCATCGCCGTTGTCGCCTTTTACGATCTTGTAGGGGACAAGCTTCTTGTCTTTTTCCACCATCGGATCATCGTACCGGCGGCCGATCAGACGCTTGACGGCAAAGATCGTATTTTCGGGGTTGGTCACCGCCTGGCGCTTTGCCGGCTGGCCGACGAGAATCTCCCCATCCTTGGTAAACGCAACGACGGACGGGGTGGTACGACCGCCCTCTGCGTTCTCGATGATTTTGGCCTGCCCCCCTTCCATCACTGCGACGCAGGAATTTGTCGTGCCTAGATCGATACCGATCACCTTGCCTGCCATAGCCGTATCTCCCGAGATTGGGCACAAGCGTCACTGCCGCGCCACATGCAAAGTCTTGCCGAATAAGCAGATCCCGGCCCTGACGGTCGTCAGTTTCAAACCAATTCGGTCAGTGGCGGGCGGGCGGCTCGTTACCGAGCCATGGGTCGGGATTGAATTTTGAGAGCGGGAGATCGTCCAGTCGCTTTTCGATCTCGATTTCGTGCACGCGGATGGATTCACCGCCTGACTTAGCCAGGACTTCCTGTGCTCGTTCCTCCATTTCGCGATTGTGAACGCGCACCCAAACCACAATGCCTCCCGCCATAAGCTGAAGCTCCAAGTCTTCTGCCTGCTTCTTTCCGAGATGGTGAATGGCCGCCGCGCCGATGCCAGCGCCAGCGGTTCCTGCAGCCGCGGCGATGGCAGCAACCAGCGCCAAGCTTCCGCCCGAAGCAACGACCGTCATGGCCGCCGTGGCGGCACCCAGGTAGAACAGCATCCCAGCAACGCTAGCGGTGGCGGTGGTGATATCGTCGCGCGTGATGTACGCGCGACGCGGTGCGCCTGGGACGTCAGCGATTTCTTCGGACGGCACATAGAGCTCTCCCAGGCGCCGGCGGACGGTTTCGATATCGCCCATGATGTCGATATCGGAGCGATCAAATCCTGTGTGAAGCAGTGTCTGCACCGCGTCTTCGAGAATCTCCTCCAGATGGAACACGGCGGCCACTTCACGGATAACACGCCTTTCTACATCGTACGCCTCGCCCATCTGGATTACCTCCGATTAATTCTTATGTGGCGCGGGCCCTGTAGCGAGATTACGCCGCGTTCCTGCAGGTCCGTGAAGGCCCTGCAGACTGTCTCGGCGGAGATCCCCAAAATGTCGGCGATATCGTATCGCGAGATGGGCAACGCGAGACCGTTGCCCGTCCCCGCCGATAGACGTCGGTGAAAGTAGAACAGGAATTCCCTGACCTTTTCCTGTGCCGTCATTGTGGTGGTCACCAGAAGTTGCTCCTGCAACCGTTCCAGCGCTTCGACGATTTGGATTCTGATTTCGAGTGCCGTCTCCGCGTCCTCTTCGGCGAGAGCCTCTACACGGTGGCGCGGGTAGCAGGCGACAAGTGTCCCGTCAGTGACGGCCTGGACAGCAAATCTGTGAAGGAGACGGGCAGTAAACCCGAAGAGATCTCCCGGCAGGTAGATATCGACAAGCTGCCGGCGCCCGTCGGTACGCATCAGATATTTGCAGGCTGCCCCCGAAACGACACGGTACCAGGTGTCGGTGCGCTCTTCCTGGACGTAAATATCCTGCTCGCGGCGGAAGCGGCGAAGGTGGGACAGGGCCCGGAGCCTTGCCGGCTCTGCCGTCAGCACTTCTGGTAGGCGATGCAGGGCGATGGGAGTTCCCAGAGCGTCAACCATTATAAATCCACTTTCTCGACGATGCCGAAGGCTTGATATCCGCCCTGCTTGTTCGAAAGGGAATTAGGGACCTCTGCGTATCGTAAAATCCCTTAATCTACCGACATTGATTATCTCCCTAATGCTGACGGACGTCAGTGCAGCCCTGAATTTCTGTGGTACGCAACAAAGCGCGTGGTCTCCACATTGCGGCGATGGTGTGTAAAGGTCTCTTCCGGGTCATGTCCAAACCGACAGCACGTGTCGCGACATGCGTTGATCAGCCGTGCCTTCTCGAAAACACCCTGCAGGGATCGGGCGCTCTGCTCAATCGGCAGCGGCTCTTCGGCCAACTCGGAAGGTATGAAGCCTATATCGAACGGATCCGCATCGTTAATATCCGATGCCAAACGGTATGCAAATCAAGCTGTTTGAGCCGGTGTGGGTTGCCGATCCCAGTATCGGCTGTCTTGATCGAGTGTCATCATACGGAGGATGCGGCGTCGTTTGCTGACGGCAGGCGTCGCCAAGCCTGAGTAGCGTCGGCGCAGTTTTTACCCGGTTCTCACAGAGATACTCTGTGGAGCATCCAAAATGATCAGGTTTGAAGATGTGCAGCGAATACGAACAACGCATCTGCTACGCAAAATACAGCAAGGTGATGCAAGATCTGGCACTTGGAATCCCGACACAACAATCGGAACTGGATTTGGCGCCGCATGCCTTGATTAAGATCGGCGATATGGCTCCCGTAAAACGCCGTGTGGCGACAATACCGTCGGGCTAACACAGATGAAGTTCGGCTTTCCGCCGGCCCGGAAGCGCGGCGCGGTATTCAACATTCGGTCGCAGGGGAAAAGCTTCAGTGATGGTCACCGGTGTCTCGTTCCGGCTAGCGCATTCTTGGATTATACCGGAAGTAAGAACTCGAAGGCCAAATATCGCTTTGAGCTCGTTGACGCGCCGTTTATGGCGATCGCCGCGATCTGGCGGCGCGGGTGGAAAAGCCAGCCTTCGGCGTTCGCGATGTTAACGACATACCCTGGGTTTGATGTGAAGCCTTTCCATAATCGGCAAGTCGTGGTCCTCCGACCGAGTGATTGGAAGGCATGGCTTGATCTAAAAAGGTCCCCGGCTGAGTTATTGCAGCCGCTATCGCGGGGCTCACTGAAGGTGGAGGAAGCCAGGCCGCCCGAGTTGGGATGGGACTGATCTAACTGCTTATGCGTCAAGCGATAGCCGCCCCCCCGGATCGCCTTGCTGGCGTCGCAACTCGCGACCTCCAGTTCTGGAAACTGGCCGTGTGACTGGCTGAGTGTCCAGTCGAAAATGGAGGCACTTCAACCCGGAAATTCCGTGTTCGTACAAAACGTTCCATCATGGAGGGCATATCGCCATCCAGTGGACCGTGCATGCCCACTGATTGTAAGTAACCACTCCTTGAACAATGGCACTCATAGCCACCAATGCAGCGGCTGTTATCCCGACAAAAGCGTACACCTTTTGCCCGAAAGTTAAGACAATATGTTTGACGTTGACTTGCTTTCCCTGCCAATAAAATCCGCCGTGCTTGTCAATGCCCAGACAATCCAGTTCGTCGATCCCGATTTTTCGGACGCCTTTTGGCCAATCGTTGACGTCGGGCCGTTGCATGGGCACATCTTCCAACTCGATTCGGTGCCGTTCGTCCTCGTCCACCGTGAAGCTTCCTCCAGCTATTGAAATCGCGACAGAAGACACGAAACATATTGCGGTCGGCGGTCCCATTCACCACTCAAGGGGCAAGATTTGCAGAGTCGGGCCCGAAGTTGATGACCGCGCATGACAAGTCCTTCGGCATGTGAGCAACAATAGGGTGTTTGACGGTCGTCGTAGTTGACGACCGTCAATTTGTGTCCAAAGTCCCGGGACTATCCTTGCGGCGCGACGGTCTCCGCTAAGTGCAGGCTCTCATGAACAATCTCCGTCCGACGTGCAACTGCGGGAAATCTGATGACGAAGCGCCCTATCGATGATGCAGTGGCTCCAACCCAGAAGCTTGAAGGCGTTGTCCGCGTCCGAGGCGCACGGGAACATAACCTCAAGAACGTCGACGTCGACATTCCACGCGACGCGCTCGTGGTCTTCACCGGCGTCTCCGGATCCGGAAAATCCTCGCTCGCATTCAGTACGCTCTATGCCGAGGCCCAGCGCCGCTACCTGGAATCCGTGTCTCCCTATGCTCGCCGTCTCTTCACGCATATGAGCGTGCCAGACGTCGACCAGATCGAAGGCCTGCCCCCCGCTGTCGCCCTGCAGCAGCAACGCGGATCGCCAACCGCGCGCTCCTCGGTCGGAAGTGTGACGACAATCTCGAACCTCCTTCGGATGCTCTATTCGCGGGCGGGCACCTATCCGCCGGGCCAACCGCACCTCGATGCAGAGTCGTTCTCGGCGAATACGCCAGAGGGTGCCTGCCCGCAGTGCCACGGTCTCGGTCGCGTCCACGAGGTGACCGAGGCGTCCATGGTACCGGATCCCTCGCTGACCATCCGCGAGCGCGCGGTGGCGGCATGGCCATTGGCATGGGGCGGGCAGAACCTGAGGGATATTCTCATCACCCTCGGCATCGACGTCGATAGGCCGTGGCGGGAGCTTCCGGAGAAAACCCGCGAATGGATCCTGTTCACGGACGAACAGCCGGTTGTCCCGGTCTATCCGGGGCTCACGTATGATCAGGTGAAGCGTGCCATGGCACGGAAGGACGAGCCCTCCTACATGGGCACGTTCTCCAGCGCCCGGCGCCATGTCACCCATAGCTTCGCGACGACGCAGAGTGCGATGATGAAGAAGCGGGCTGCCCGCTACATGATCGTAAGCGGTCAGCCGATGGCGTCGGACCTGAAGTTCCAGGGCATGAGGGCTTCGATGTCAGACGCGGGCCAGCCTT